>NZ_JAVDXL010000001.1:0-1304389 GCF_031457935.1 Agrococcus sp. BE272
ACCTTTTGGGGCCCATCGGCCATCCAGTAGCTCTACCTCCGGCAAGAAACACGCAACGCTGCACCTAAATGCATTTCGGAGAGAACCAGCTATCACGAAGTTTGATTGGCCTTTCACCCCTATCCACAGCTCATCCCCTCAGTTTTCAACCTAAGTGGGTTCGGTCCTCCACGAGGTCTTACCCTCGCTTCAACCTGGCCATGGATAGATCACTTCGCTTCGGGTCTAGGACATGCGACTGAATCGCCCTATTCAGACTCGCTTTCGCTACGGCTACCCCACACGGGTTAACCTCGCCACATATCGCTAACTCGCAGGCTCATTCTTCAAAAGGCACGCTGTCACAGCTGCTAGGGCTGCTCCAACGGTTTGTAAGCAAACGGTTTCAGGTACTATTTCACTCCCCTCCCGGGGTACTTTTCACCTTTCCCTCACGGTACTTGTCCGCTATCGGTCATCTGGGAGTATTTAGGCTTACCAGGTGGTCCTGGCTGATTCACACGGGATTTCTCGGGCCCCGTGCTACTTGGGATGGACCTCGCGCCATTGCGCGGTTTCGGCTACGGGATTGTCACCCTCTTCGATGAGCCTTTCCAAGCTCTTCGCCTACCGCGGTCTGTAACGCTTGCTGCTCGGCAGAGCAGCTGAGATGTCCCACAACCCCGATCGTGCAACGCCTGCCGGCTATCACACACGATCGGTTTAGCCTCTTCCGCGTTCGCTCGCCACTACTTACGGAATCACTGTTGTTTTCTCTTCCTGTGGGTACTGAGATGTTTCACTTCCCCACGTTCCCTCTACCCGCCCTATATATTCAGGCGGGAGTCACTGGGTCGGCACGCCGCCCAGCGGGGTTTCCCCATTCGGAGATCCTCGGATCAAAGCTCGTTTATCAGCTCCCCGAGGCTTATCGCAGATTACTACGTCCTTCATCGGCTCCAGATGCCAAGGCATCCACCGTTTGCTCTTAGAAACTTGACCACATACATGAGTATTTTGGTTAGGACACCACCGCCGAGGCGATGGCGACCAATGATCTATAAAGATCATCAAGACTCGAGCCGAAGCTCGAATCTAAGATGCTCGCGTCCACTGTGTAGTTCTCAACTTACGGTCGGTACCGTCAGCCCCAGCGCCCTGCGCTGCGACCGGCCGGTCCGAGGTTCCGAAGACGCCAAAAGGCGCCGTCTGGTCCCTCAGGACCCAACAGCGTGCATGTGCTCGATCTCCCGCGTCCCGCCGTTCCTGACTGCAAGCAGTCGTACTGAGCTGGACCCGATCCCTCGAGCACCAATGTCAATGTTCCACCCTTGAGCTGACCACCGGTCGACGTGTGCGACCGTAGTGGCTCTGCGCCGGCTGAGCCGGCGAGATGCTCCTTAGAAAGGAGGTGATCCAGCCGCACCTTCCGGTACGGCTACCTTGTTACGACTTAGTCCTAATCACCGATCCCACCTTCGACAGCTCCCTCCAAAAGGTTAGGCCACTGGCTTCGGGTGTTACCGACTTTCATGACTTGACGGGCGGTGTGTACAAGGCCCGGGAACGTATTCACCGCAGCGTTGCTGATCTGCGATTACTAGCGACTCCGACTTCATGAGGTCGAGTTGCAGACCTCAATCCGAACTGAGACCGGCTTTTTGGGATTCGCTCCACCTTGCGGTATCGCAGCCCATTGTACCGGCCATTGTAGCATGCGTGAAGCCCAAGACATAAGGGGCATGATGATTTGACCTCATCCCCACCTTCCTCCGAGTTGACCCCGGCAGTATCCCATGAGTTCCCACCATTACGTGCTGGCAACATAGGACGAGGGTTGCGCTCGTTGCGGGACTTAACCCAACATCTCACGACACGAGCTGACGACAACCATGCACCACCTGTATACCGACCTTGCGGGGCGACCATCTCTGGCCGTTTCCGGTATATGTCAAGCCTTGGTAAGGTTCTTCGCGTTGCATCGAATTAATCCGCATGCTCCGCCGCTTGTGCGGGCCCCCGTCAATTCCTTTGAGTTTTAGCCTTGCGGCCGTACTCCCCAGGCGGGGAACTTAATGCGTTAGCTACGACACGGAGACCGTGGAATGGTCCCCACATCTAGTTCCCAACGTTTACGGCATGGACTACCAGGGTATCTAAGCCTGTTTGCTCCCCATGCTTTCGCTCCTCAGCGTCAGTTACGGCCCAGAGATCTGCCTTCGCCATCGGTGTTCCTCCTGATATCTGCGCATTCCACCGCTACACCAGGAATTCCAATCTCCCCTACCGCACTCTAGTCTGCCCGTACCCACTGCAAGCCCGAGGTTGAGCCTCGGGTTTTCACAGCAGACGCGACAAACCGCCTACGAGCTCTTTACGCCCAATAATTCCGGACAACGCTTGCACCCTACGTATTACCGCGGCTGCTGGCACGTAGTTAGCCGGTGCTTTTTCTGCAGGTACCGTCACTTTCGCTTCTTCCCTGCTAAAAGAGGTTTACAACCCGAAGGCCTTCGTCCCTCACGCGGCGTTGCTGCATCAGGCTTGCGCCCATTGTGCAATATTCCCCACTGCTGCCTCCCGTAGGAGTCTGGGCCGTGTCTCAGTCCCAGTGTGGCCGGTCACCCTCTCAGGCCGGCTACCCGTCGTCGCCTTGGTGAGCCGTTACCTCACCAACTAGCTGATAGGCCGTGAGCTGATCCTTGACCGAAGTTCTTTCCACCATCAGGAGATGCCTCCGAGGGTCGTATCCGGTATTAGACGCCGTTTCCAGCGCTTATCCCAGAGTCAAGGGCACATTGCTCACGTATTACTCACCCGTTCGCCACTAATCCAGAGGAGCAAGCTCCTCCTTCATCGTTCGACTTGCATGTGTTAAGCACGCCGCCAGCGTTCGTCCTGAGCCAGGATCAAACTCTCCGTAAAGAAATGTTGCATGCCGGCCGGGGAAAACCGGTCGGCAGCGAGTTTGAAACTGACAAAATAGACTGTCTACTGACAATCTGTCTCATCCAAAGGAATTCGTTGTGCCCTCAGGCACGACGAGTTAATATTTGGCATTTGACATTGTGCACGCTGTTGAGTTCTCAAGGATCAGACGCTCTCGTGCATTCCCTTCCGGGTCTGCGCCGAGGCAACTTCTCAATCGTAACCACTTCTCGACGAGTGTCAAATCGACACACCGTGCGGAGCGCAGCTCACACCAGACCTTCAGATCCGGCTCATGGCAACCTCGCTAGGTTACACGATCCGGAACGCCTGTTCAAGCCGGCCCGCCAGCAGCCTCAGCTGCCCGCGCGCCATCCGCACACTCATCATCGAAGTGGAGTAGTCACGATACTCGCCCCACGAGCCAGCGCACAACGTGCGCACGAACCCGAAGACGAGGAGGTGTTGGTCCCTCTTGATCCGCCAGCCTCTCGGCCCGGCGTCTATGGGGTGACGAGGGATCACGTTACACGGCAACCGGGCCCGCATCCCAAACCCCGCGCATCCCGGGCGTGTCTCGCTCCTCGCCCGGAGATCCGGGGAGCAGGGCGCGCGCCCGGGTGGTCAGGCTCGCGCCGCGTCGAGCCCTGCATCGACGCCCGCGAGCGTCTTCTTGCCGCGCCGCAGCACGGCGTACCGGCCGTGCAGGAGCCGGCCCTCGAGCGTGGCGGCCGGGTCGTCGATGCGCTGGTTGTTCACGGAGACGCCGCCCTGGGCGATCGCGCGCCGGGCATCCGAGAGCGAGTCGACGAGCCCGGTCTCCTGCAGCAGCTGCAGCACCGGGGCGTCCGGTGTCGCGGTCGCCTGCTTGTCGAGCGAGGCGACAGCTGCGGCGAGCGTGTCCTCCCCCAGCGCCTGGAGGTCGCCGGCGCCGAACAGCGCGTGGGATGCGGCGATGGCCTGCTGCGTCGCGGGCTCCCCATGGATGAACGACGTCGCCTGGAGCGCGAGCTCCTTCTGCGCCTCGCGCCGGAACGGCGCATCCGCCGTCGCCTGCGCGAGCTCCTCGATGCGCGACGAGGGCAGGAACGTGAACGTCTTGAGCAGCTGCACCACGATCGCGTCGTCCTGGTTGAGCCAGAACTGGTACATCGCGTACGGGGTGGTCAGCTGCGGGTCGAGCCAGACCGCGTTGCCCTCGCTCTTGCCGAACTTCTTCCCATCGGCGTCGGTGACGAGCGGAGAGCCCAGCGCGTGGGCGTGCACGCCCTCCGCCTTGCGGATCAGCTCGGTGCCGGCGGTGAGGTTGCCCCACTGATCGCTCCCGCCGAGCTGCATGATGCAGCCGTAGCGGAGGAAGAGCTCGCGGAAGTCGAGCCCCTGCAGCACCTGGTAGCTGAACTCGGCGTAGGAGATGCCCTCCTCGGACTCCATCCGCGATGCGACGGCGTCCTTGCGCAGCATGGTGCCGACACGGAAGTGCTTGCCGATCTCGCGCAGGAAGTCGACGGTCGACATCGGCGCCGTCCAGTCGAGGTTGTTCACGAGCTCGACCGGGTTGTCGCCCTCGGCGGAGAGGAACCGCAGCATCTGCTCGCCGAGGTAGGTGACCCACTCGGCGACCGTCTCGCGGTCGTTGAGCTGCCGCTCGGCGGTCGGCTTCGGGTCGCCGATGAGGCCCGTCGAGCCTCCGACCAGCGCGAGCGGCCGGTGGCCGGCCAGCTGCAGGCGGCGCATGATGATGAGCTGCGCCAGGTTGCCGAGGTGCAGGCTCGGCGCGGTCGGGTCGAAGCCGCAGTAGAAGGTGATCGGCGCGCCGCCGAGGAGGAACCGCAGCGCCTCCGGGTCGGTCGACACGTGCACGCTGCCGCGGTACTGCAGCTCGTCCCAGACATTCGGGAACGCCGGGTCGAGCTGGATGGGAGCGAGTTCGGTCACCCGTCGAACCTATCGAACGTCAGCGCTCGGCGAGGCGCGCGAGGCGCGCGAGGCGCGCGTCGAGCGTGGCGAGCTGCACGTCGACGGCCGACCGCGCCGTGCCGCCGACGCCGTCGCGCGCGGCGATCGCCCCGTCGACGGTGAGCACCTCGCGCACCTCGGGCAGCAGGTGCTCGGACACCGAGCGGTAGTCGTCGTCGGTCGCCTCGTCGAGCTCGATCCCGCGCTCCTCGCACAGCCGCACGAGGCTGCCCGCGATCTCGTGCGCCTCCCGGAACGGCACGCGGCGCCGCACGAGCCACTCGGCCACGTCGGTCGCGAGCGCGTATCCCGCAGCCGCGCCCGCGCGCATCCGCTCCTCGTCGAACGCGAGGGTCGCGACCATGCCGGCGAAGGCCGGCAGCAGCACCTGCAGCTGGTCGACCGCGTCGAAGACCGGCTCCTTGTCCTCCTGCAGGTCGCGGTTGTAGGCCAGCGGCAGCGCCTTGAGCGTCGCGAGCAGGCCCGCGTGGTCGCCGATGAGCCGGCCGGCCTTGCCGCGGGCGAGCTCGGCGATGTCGGGGTTCTTCTTCTGCGGCATGATCGACGACCCCGTCGAGAAGCCGTCGTGGAGGCGCGCGAAGCCGACGTCGCGCGTGGTCCAGAAGATGACCTCCTCGGCGAGCCGCGAGAGGTCGATCGCCGTCATCGTGAGCACGAAGGTGAGCTCGGCGACGACGTCGCGCGCCGCGGTCGCGTCGATGGAGTTCGGGCTCGGGGCCGCGAGCCCCAGCTCGTGCGCCACGAGCGCGGGGTCGAGCCCGAGGGTCGATCCGGCGAGCGCGCCCGAGCCGTAGGGCGACTCGCTCGCCCGCTCGCGCCAGTCGGCGAGCCGCTCGAGGTCGCGCACGAGCGGCCACGCGTGCGCGAGCAGGTGGTGCGCGAGCAGCACCGGCTGCGCGTGCTGCAGGTGCGTGCGCCCGGGCATCGGTGCGTGCGGATGCGCGTCGGCCTGCAGGCGCAGGGCCTCGATCACCGCGCGGATGCCGCGCTCGACCTCGACGCTCTCCTCGAGCATCCACACCCGCACGAGCGTCGCGATCTGGTCGTTGCGGGAGCGGCCGGCGCGCAGCCGCCCGCCGAGCTCTGCGCCCGCCACCTCGATGAGGCCGCGCTCGAGCGCGCCGTGCACGTCCTCGTCGGACTCGGCGGCGACGAACGCCCCCGTGCGCACGCGCTCGGCGAGCTCGTCGAGGGCGGCGCGCATGCCGGCCAGCTCGTCGTCCGAGAGCAGGCCGGCCGCGTGCAGCGCGGTCGCGTGGGCCTTGGAGCCGCGGATGTCGAGCTGCGCGAGCCGCCAGTCGAACTGCGTCGACTTCGACAGCCGTGCCATCTCGGGGCTCGGCCCCGCGGCGAACCTGCCGCCCCAGAGGGAGCCCTCGTTCGTGCCGTGCTGGTCGCTCATGCCGCGCTCCGCTCGAGCAGCCAGGCCAGCAGCGCCTTCTGCGCGTGCAGGCGGTTCTCCGCCTCGTCCCAGATGATCGACTGCGGTCCGTCGATGACGTCGGCGGTCACCTCGAAGCCGCGGTCGGCGGGCAGGCAGTGCATGAAGACCGCGTCGGGCTTCGCCTGCGCCATGAGCGCCGCGTCGACCTTGAATCCGCCGAAGGTCGCGACCCGCTCGGCCTTCTCGTCCTCCTTGCCCATCGACACCCAGGTATCGGTGACGACGACGTCGGCGCCCGCGACCGCCTCGGACGCGCTGGTCGTGAGCGACGCGCTGCCGCCGGTGCCGCTCGCGATGCGCTGCGCGTCGGCGACGACCCGCGCGTCCGGCGCGTACTCGGCCGGCGCGCCGACGCGCACGTGCATGCCGGCGGTCGCGCACGCCAGGAGGTACGACTGCGCCATGTTCGAGCGCCCGTCGCCGACGAACGCGACGGTGAGCCCGGCGAGCTCGCCCTTGTGCTCGCGGATCGTGAGCAGGTCGGCGAGCAGCTGGCAGGGGTGGAAGTCGTCGGAGAGCGCGTTGACGACCGGCACCGTCGTGCCCTCGGCCATCTCCTCGAGCCCCGCCTGCGCGTAGGTGCGCCACACGATCGCGGCCACCTGGCGCTCGAGCACGCGCGCGGTGTCGGCCGCGGTCTCCTTGCCGCCGAGCTGGCTCGACGCGGTCGAGATGATGAGCGGCGACCCGCCGAGGTCCGAGATGCCGACGTGGAACGAGACGCGGGTGCGGGTCGACGACTTGTCGAAGATGACCGCCACCGAACGAGGGCCCTCGAGCGGCCGCTCCGCGAAGCGGTCGGCCTTCATGCGCGTCGCGCGCTCGAGCACCTCGCGCTGCTCGGCCGGGCTCAGGTCGTCGTCGCGGAGGAAGTGGCGGGTCATGCAGGCTCCTTGCCCTGGGTCGGCGCGTCGGCGGGCACGACCTCGGTGCCCGAGCCGGCGCTCGTGAAGATCTCGGTGAGGATGGAGTGGGGCGCGCGGCCGTCGATGATGGCGGCCTTCGGCACGCCGCCCCGCACCGCGTGGAGGCACGCCTGCATCTTGGGGATCATGCCCGACTCGAGCGACGGCAGCAGCGCCTCGAGCTCGCGGTCGGTGAGCTCGCTGATGAGGGAGCCGCGGTCGGGCCAGTCGCGGTAGAGGCCCTCGACGTCGGTGAGGATGACGAGCTTCTGCGCGCCGAGCGCAGCCGCGAGCGCCGCCGCGGCGGCGTCGGCGTTCACGTTGAGCGACTCCCCCGGGCGGTCGCCGTCGGGCGCGATCGACGACACCACCGGGATGAGGCCCGCCTCGACGAGCCGCTGGACGGGCGCCGGGTCGACCGCGACGACGTCGCCGACCTGGCCGAGGTCGACCTCCTCGCCGTCGACGACCGTCCCGCGACGCCGGCCCGTGAAGAGCCCCGCGTCCTCGCCGGACATGCTCGCGGCGAGCGGGCCGTGCGCGTTGATGAGCGACACGAGCGTGCGCGCCACCTGACCGGTGAGCACCATCCGCACCACGTCCATCGCCGCGGGGCTCGTGACGCGGTAGCCGCCGCGGAACTCGCTCTCGATGCCGTGGATGCGCAGCGCCTCGCTGATCTGCGGCCCGCCGCCGTGCACGACGACCGGTCGGATGCCGACGTGGCGCAAGTACACCATGTCCTCGGCGAAGGCGCGCTGCAGCTCGGCCGAGACCATCGCGTTGCCGCCGTACTTCACGACCATCGTCGCGCCGCGGTAGCGCTCGAGCCACGGCAGCGACTCGATGAGCGTCTCGGCCTTCTGCGCCAGCAGCGCCGCGTCCCTAGCTGGCATATGCGGAGTTCTCGTGCACGTACTCGTGGGTGAGGTCGTTGGTGCGGATGGTCGCGGTCGCCTCGCCCGCGAACAGGTCGATCACGATCGCCGTCGCCCGCGGCGTCAGGTCGACCTCGTCGCGCGGGCGGTCGGGCTCGCCGGCGTGGCAGACGCGCACCCCGTTGAAGTGGACGTCGACCGCGTACGGGTCGAAGGACGCATCCGTCGTGCCGATCGCCGCGAGCACGCGGCCCCAGTTCGGGTCGTTGCCGAAGATCGCCGCCTTGAAGAGGTTGGAGCGCGCGACCGAGCGCGCGACGACGACCGCCTCGTCCTCGGTCGCGGCATGCCGCACCTCGATCGCGATGTCGTGGCTCGCGCCCTCGGCGTCCTCCTGCAGCTGCCGGGCGAGGTCGTCGCAGACCGCGGCGACCGCCGCCGCCAGGGCGGCCTCGTCGGGCTCGACGCCCGAGGCGCCGCTCGCGAGC
Organism: Agrococcus sp. BE272; assembly: GCF_031457935.1. Taxonomy (NCBI): domain Bacteria; kingdom Bacillati; phylum Actinomycetota; class Actinomycetes; order Micrococcales; family Microbacteriaceae; genus Agrococcus; species Agrococcus sp. BE272. Next base: position 8,603 of record NZ_JAVDXL010000001.1, read on the forward strand.
AGCAGCACGGTGTCGTTCGTCGACATGCAGCCGTCGGAGTCGAGCCGGTCGAAGGTGACGCGGGTCGCGGCGCGCAGCGCCCGGTCGAGCACGTCGGCGGTGCACGCGGCGTCGGTCGTCAGCACGACGAGCATCGTGGCGAGGCCCGGCGCGAGCATGCCCGCGCCCTTCGCCATGCCGCCGACGGTGAAGCCGTCGCCGCGCGCGACCGCCTGCTTCGGCACCGAGTCGGTGGTCATGATGGCCTGGGCGGCGGTCAGCCCGGCCGCGGCGTCCCCGCCCGCGCCGGCCAGCGCATCCGCCGCCAGGTCGACGCCGCGCAGCACGGCCGCGCGGAACGACTCGTCGCCGACGCCGATGAGGCCGGTCGAGCACACCTGCACGTCGATCGCGCCGATGCCGAGGCGCTCGGCGGCGCGCTCGGCGGTCTGGTGGGTCGTCTGGAAGCCGAATGCGCCGGTGAAGCAGTTGGCGCCGCCGGAGTTGAGCACGACCGCGCGGGCGCTGCCGCCCGCGAGCGCCTGCTCGCTCCACAGCACCGGGTTGGCCTTCGCGCGGTTGGACGTGAAGACGCCCGCCGCGGCCGAGAGCGGGCCGTCGTTCACGACCATCGCGACGTCGAGCCCGCCGGACGCCTTGACGCCTGCGGCGACGCCGGCCGCGCGGAAGCCGGCCGCCGCCGTCACGCTCACGGGGCGACCCCGTCGACGGGGAGGCCGAGCTGCTCGTCGAAGCCGAGCGCGATGTTCGCCGACTGCACGGCCGCGCCCGCCGTGCCCTTGCCGAGGTTGTCGATCGCGGCGATCATGACGACGCGGCCCGCCGCCTCGTCGAGGCCGACGCCGATGTGCACCGAGTTGGAGCCGAGCACGTCGGCCGTGCGCGGGTACTCGCCCGTCGGCAGCACGTGGATGAACCGCTCGTCGCCGTAGGCGGTGAGCCAGGCGCTGCGCACCTGCTCGGGCGTCGCCTCGCCGATGAGCGGCGCGGTGACGGTCGCGAGGATGCCGCGGGTCATGGGCACGAGCACCGGCGTGAAGGAGTGGCGCACCTCGGCCGCGCCGACCGCGCGCAGGTTCTGCGCGATCTCGGGCAGGTGCCGGTGGCTGCCGCCGACGCCGTACGGCGTGGCGCTGCCGGTGAGCTCGGCCGCGAGCAGCTGCGTCTTCGGGGCGCGGCCGGCGCCCGAGGAGCCCACGGCCAGCACGGAGGTGAGCGCGGTCGCGTCGATGAGGCCCGCGGCGATGCCGGGGGCGGCGGCGAGCGTGACCGCGGTCGCGTTGCAGCCGGGCACCGCGATGCGGCGCGCGGCGCGCAGCTCGCGGCGCTGGCGGCCGCCGTCGGCGAGGATCAGCTCGGGCATCCCGTAGGGCCAGGTGCCCGCGTGCTCGGTGCCGTAGAACGCCTGCCAGTCGTCGGCGCGCTCGAGCCGGTGGTCGGCACCGGCGTCGACGACGAGCGTCGACTCGGGCAGCTGCGCTGCGATGCCGCCCGAGTGCCCGTGCGGCAGCGCGAGGAAGACGACGTCGTGGCCGGCGAGCACCTCGGCGGTCGTCTCCTGGAAGGTCAGCGAGGCGAAGGAGCGGAGGTTGGGGTGCACGGAGACGAGGGGCTGCCCGGCGTTGGCGTGCGCGGTGACGGTGCGCACCTCCAGCTCGGGGTGGTGGGCGAGCAGCCGCAGCAGCTCTCCCCCTGCGTACCCGCTCGCCCCTGCGACGGCGACGGAGAGGCTCATGCCTCCAGGCTAGTCGCCGCGCGATGCGGCTTCCGCCGAGAAGCCCACCTCGACGAGCGCCTGCACCTCGATGTCGCCCGCCGCGAGCTCGACCGCGCCGCCCGCGTCGGCCGCGCCGAGCACCATCGACTCGACGCCGCGCTGCCGCTTGGCGAGCAGCGGGCGGGGCGGCTCGGCCCCGGGCTCCCGGATGCTGCGCACGACCGGCGCGCCGAGGCCCGCGGCCTCGGCGTAGTCGGCCGCGCGCGCCACCGCGTCGGCGATCGCGCGCGAGCGGGCGCGGCTCGCGAGCTCGCGCTCGGTGCCCTCGGCGAGCGACCAGGCGATGCCGCCCACCTCGTGCACCTGCTCGGCGCCCAGCTCGCCGATCCAGGTGCCGAGCGCCTCGACGTCGACGAACGTCGCGGTGACGGAGGCCGAAGCCGTGAAGACCAGCCGCTGCGGCTGGCCCTCCCCCACCCACTCGCGGTGGTGCGAGACCCACACGCGGTCGGCGTGCCAGGTGTCGACGGCCCCCGACTCCGCGAAGGCGCGCGCCTCGGCGCTCACCCGGCTGTGCGCCTTCGCGACGAGCGTCATCGCCGCCTCCGGCGCATCCGCCTGCCACCGCGACTGCACCGTGACGGTCGCTCGCTCGGCGGCGGCTCGCTCGACGGCCTCTCCGGTGACCAGGATCTCGACCATGGCCGCGATGCTACTCGCGCAGCCTCGCCCCGTGCCGGTCGGTCGCGACCCGCAGCCCCGCGAGCTTCGCCTCGGATGCCTCGGCCGCGGTCAGCGTGCGGTCGGGCGCCCGGAAGCGGAGGGCGAACGTGAGCGACTTCTCGCCCTCGCCGAGGCCCTGCCCGCGGTAGTCGTCGACGAGCGCGATGTGCTCGAGGAGCGTGCCTGCACCGTCGCGCACCGCCCGCTGCACCTCGCCCGCCGGCACCCCGATGGGCACCACGAGCGAGAGGTCCTGTGTGGCCGCCGGCACCGGCGCGATGCGCGCGGTGTCGAGCCCGACGCGGGCGCGGGCGATCATCGCGGTGAGGTCGAGCTCGGCGACCGCCACCACCCGCGGGAGGTCGGCGTCGGCCGCCACCTGCGGCAGCAGCTCGCCTGCCACGCCGACGACCTCGGCGCCGACGAGCAGCTCGGCGGTGCGCCCCGGGTGCAGCCACTCCCGCTGCCCCTGGCGCACGTCGAGCTCGAGCCCGAGCGTGCGCGCGACGCGCTCCGCGGCCTCGATCGCGTCGGCGATCCCGTAGCGCGCCGGCGCAGTGCCGGGCTGCTTGCGCACCCGCTCGCCCACCAGCAGCACCGCCGCGTGGTCGGGCTGCGCGGGCAGCGCGTCGAGCGCGGCGAGCACGTCGTCGGCGGGGCGCGCGTCGGCGGCCGGCAGCTCGTCGGTGCCCTGGCCGTCGACCGCGACGAACACGCGGCCGAGCTCGAACAGCGCGAGGTCGGTGAGGCCGCGGCCGAGGTTGCGGTGCGCTGTGTCGAGCATGCCCGGCAGCAGCGCGGTGCGCAGCCACGGGCGCTCGCCGTCGAGCGGGTTCTCGAGCCGCACGGGCTCGGCGCCCGTCATGCGCGCCTGGCGCTCGGTGGCGAAGGGCGCCACGAGCACCTCGGTCAGGCCGGCCGAGGCGAGCGCGTCGGCGACGCGTCGCCGCAGGCGCTGCGGCCGCGTGTAGCCGCGCCCGGGCGGCGCGACCGGCAGGACGGAGGGGATGCGGTCGAAGCCGACGATGCGCGCGATCTCCTCGACGAGGCCCTCGCGGTCGACGAGGTCGCGGCGCCACGTGGGCGGCGTGACCGTCCACGCATCCGCGCCCTGCTCGACGACGACAGCGCCGATGCGCTCGAGCGCGCCGCGCGCCTCCTCGACGCGGTAGTCGGTGCCGAGCAGCGCGTTCCAGAAGCCGACGCCGATCGTGATCGGCCGCATCACGGGCACCTCGCCCTGGTCGGCGCCGAGGGCGTCGATCGTGCCGCCCGCCAGGTCGACGAGCAGCTGGGCCACGCGGGCGGCTGCCGCGTCGGCCACCGCCGGGTCGACGCCGCGCTCGTAGCGCTTCGACGCCTCGGAGAACAGCTTGTGCCGGCGTGCCGAGCGCCCGATCGTGACGCCGTCGAAGGTTGCCGACTCGATGAGGACATCGGTCGTCGTCGCGTCGATCTCGGTCTCGGCGCCGCCCATGACGCCCGCGAGGCCGATCGCGCCGCGATCGTCGGTGATGAGGAGGTCCTCGGGGCTGAGCGCGCGGTCGACGTCGTCGAGCGTCGTGAGCCGCTCCCCGGGCTGCGCGCGGCGCACCACGATGCCGCCGCGGAGCTTCGCGAGGTCGTAGCCGTGGATCGGCTGCCCGAGCTCGAGCATCACGTAGTTGGTGATGTCGACCGGCAGCGAGATGGAGCGGATGCCCGCGAGCCGCAGCCGCGAGGCCATCCACGACGGCGTCGCGCGGGTCGGGTCGATGCCGCGCACCACGCGCACCACGAAGCGGGTGCAGCCGGCGCGGCCGCGGATGGGCGCGTCGTCGCGCAGCTCGAGCGGGAAGCCGGATGCGGGGCCCGCGTCGACCGCGGCGCGCGCGGTGTCTGCGGGGTCGACGAACGCCTGCCCCGTGGCGGACGCCACCTCGCGGGCGATGCCGCGGATGGAGAGCGCGTACCCGCGGTCGGGCGTCACGTTGATCTCGACCGCCTGGTCGTCCAGGCCCAGCAGCGCCAGCGCATCCGCGCCGACCTCGCCCGGGATGCCGAGCGGGTCGAGGCGCATGATGCCGTCGTGGTCGTCGCCGAGGCCGAGCTCGCGCTCGGACGCGATCATGCCGTCGGAGACGTGGCCGTAGGTCTTGCGCGCGGCGATCTCGAAGCCGCCCGGGAGCGCCGCGCCAGGCAGCGTCACGACGACGCGGTCGCCCTCGACGAAGTTGAGCGCGCCGCAGACGATGCCGCGCACGCCGCCGTTCGCCTCGCCGACGTCGACCTGCGCGTAGCGGATGGTCTTGCCGTTCTTCTGGGGCTCTTCGACGAACGAGAGCACGCGGCCGACGACGATCGGGCCGCGCAGCTCGCCGCCGTGCACCGTCTCCTCCTCGAAGCCGACGCGCACGAGCGTCGCGTGCAGCCAGTCGGCGGCGTCGTCGGCGGGCACGTCGACGTGCTCGCGCAGCCATGACAGCGGGATCCGCATCAGATCACCATCCCGAACTGCTCGGTGAAGCGCACATCGCCCTCGATCATGTCGCGCATGTCGTCGAGCTGGTACCGGAACTGGAGGGTGCGCTCGACGCCCATGCCGAACGCGAAGCCCGAGTAGACCTCCGGGTCGACGCCCGCCGCGCGCAGCACGTTGGGGTTGACCATGCCGCAGCCGCCCCACTCGACCCAGCGCGGGCCGCCGCGCATGCCGGGGTGCCAGACGTCCATCTCGGCGCTCGGCTCGGTGAAGGGGAAGTAGTTGGGGCGGAGGCGGATCCTCGCCTCGTCGCCGAACATGATGCGCGCGAGGTGCTCGAGCGTGCCGCGCAGGTTGGCCATCGTGATGCCCTTGTCGACGGCGAGGCCCTCCATCTGCGTGAAGACCGGCAGGTGCGTGGCGTCGATGTCGTCGGTGCGGTAGACGCGGCCGGGCGCGACGATGTACACCGGCAGCTCGCGCGTGAGCAGCGAGCGCGCCTGCACTGGGCTCGTCTGGGTGCGCAGCACCATGTGGCGGTTTGCGGGCGCGACGTAGAAGGTGTCGGACTCGCTGCGCGCGGGGTGGTCGGGGTCGACGTTGAGCGCGTCGAAGTTGTACCACTCGTGCTCGAGCTCGGGGCCCTCCGCGACCTCCCAGCCCATGCCGACGAAGACATCGCTCATCTCGTCCATGAGCATCGTCAGCGGGTGGCGGCCACCGGCGGTGCGGATGCGCGGCAGCGCGGTGACGTCGACGCGCTCGGCCTCGAGCTGGGCCGCCTCCTCGGCCGCCGCGAGCTCCTGCTGGCGGGCGGCGATCGCCTCGGCGACGCGGCCGCGACCGGCGCCGATCGTCTGGCCGGCGGCCTTGCGCTGCTGTGGCGCGATGTCGCGCAGGCTCGCGTTGAGGCCGGCGAGCTCGGAGCCCTGCCCGTTGTGGGCGGCCTTCGCGGCCTGCAGGTCGGCGGTCGTCTGCGCGGCCTCGATCGCGGCGAGCGCCGCGGCCACCGCGGCGTCGACGCGCGCGCCGAGGTCGGCGTTCTCGTCAGGGGTTGGCACCCGACGATCCTATCGAGCGGGGCGGGCCCGCCTGCTCAGGTGAGGTCGGTCGGATCCTGGTCCGGCTGCTGCCGCTGCTGCCGGATGGCCCGCGTCGAGACGGGGATGCTCGTGGTCGGCGTGCCGTCCGGGCGCTTGCCCTTCGTGCGCGGCCGCGACGCCCACGCGGCGGTGCGGTGCGCGAGCCAGGTGAGCGAGAGGTTGAGCGCCAGGTAGATCGCCAGCAGCACGAACGTGGTCGACAGCGCGTACTGTCCCGCGCCGTAGAACTCCGCCAGGTCGCGGCCGATGGTGATGAGCTCGGGGCTCGAGACGATGTAGCCGAGCGCCGTGTCCTTCAGCAGCACCACGAGCTGGGCGATGATGACCGGCAGCATGATGCGGATCGCCTGCGGCAGCTCGATGAGCGCGAGCGTGCGCAGCGGGCTCAGCCCGATCGCCAGCCCGCTCTCGCGCTGGCCCTTGGGCAGGGCCGCGACGCCTGTGCGGATCGCCTCGCCGATGATCGCGCCGTTGTAGACGATGAGCGCGATGATGACGGAGATCATCGGGCCCATCCGCATGGCCAGCAGCACGAAGAGGATCATCAGCAGCACCGGCATGCCGCGGAAGAACTCGAGCACGATCGTGACGGGGATGCGCACCCAACGGCTGCGGGCGCTGCGGCCGACGGCGAAGACGAGGCCGAGCGCGATCGCCCCGACCGAGGCGATCGCCGCGGTGATGAGGGTGGTCTGGAGGCCGAAGAGCAGGCCGCGAGCGCCCGTCCAGTAGGCCGGCTCGAGGAAGATGTCCCAGCGGTCGGCGTAGAAGGTGCCGCCGAGCCACAGCTGGTAGACCGCCCAGCCGATGACCGCGGCGAACACGACCGCGAAGACGACCGAGAGCATGCGGGAGAAGCGCCGCGCCTTCGGGCCGGGCTCGTCGTACAGGACGCTGGCGCTCATCGGACCACCCTCCACTTGCGCTCGAGCCAGTCGGCGAGCTGCCCGAGCGGCACGGTGATGAGCAGGTAGCTCAGGGCGATGCCGAGGAAGATCTCGAGGGTCTGGTCGCCGTTGGTGTTCGACAGGCGCTGCGCGACCGAGGTGAGCACGAAGATGAAGAAGCCCATCGCGACCGAGGTGTTCTTCGTGAGCGCGATGATCACGTTGATGATCGGCGGGACGACGGAGCGGATGGCCTGCGGCAGCACGACCTCGGTCATGGTCTGCCGGAAGCCGAGGCCGATGGAGCGCGCGGCCTCCGCCTGCCCGAAGGCGACGGAGTTGATGCCGCTGCGCACCGCCTCGGCGAAGAACGCGGTCGTGTAGAACGCGAGCGCGATGACGCCGGAGAGGAAGAAGTCGAGCGTCACGCCCACGCGCGGCAGCACGAAGAACACGAAGAAGAACACCAGCGTCAGCGGGGTGTTGCGCGCGAGCTCGGTGTAGACCGCCGCCGCCACGCGCAGTGCCGCCACTGGCGACACGCGCATGCCGGCGATGATGGCGCCGGCAGGCAGGCCGATGGCGGTGGTCACGAGCACGAGCAGCAGCGTGCTGCGCATGCCGTCCCACCACAGCGGTCCGTTCGAGAGCAGGGCTTCCATGCGTCTCCGTCAGTCTCGACGAGGCGGGGCCCGCGTCGCGGGCCCCGCCCGTCAGGGTCGGTTCGGCCGGGTATCAGTACCGGTCGACGGCCGGGGGCTCGGGCGTCGGGAGCACTGCGCCCGCCGTCTGCTCCCAGAGCGACTCGTAGCGGCCGTCCTCGAAGGCGGCCTCCAGCGTGTCGTTGATGAAGGCGCGGAACTCGTCGTCGCCCTTCGCCAGGCCGATGCCGTACGGCTCCTCCGTGAAGGTCTCGCCGTCGGCGACGAGCTCGAACTCACCGGCGTTCTGGTCGACGAAGCCGCCCAGGATCACGTTGTCGGTCGTGACCGCGACGACCTGCCCGTTGCGCAGCGGGTCGAGGCAGTTCGAGTAGACGTCGGTCGCGACGAGCTCGGCGCCGTACTCCTCGACGATGGTCGCTGCGGGCGTGGAGCCCTCGACCGAGCACACCGGCTGGCCCTCGACGTCCTCCGGGCCCGTGATGCCCTCGGGGTTGCCCGCCTGCACCATGAGCGCCTGTCCGGCCATGAAGTACGGCCCGGCGAAGTCGATGATCTCCTTGCGGGTGTCGTTGATCGTGTACGTCGCGACGACGATGTCGACCTGGCCCTGCTCGATGAAGGGCTCGCGGTTCGCCGATACGGTCTCGGTCCACTCGATGCTCTCGAACGGGATGCCGAGCTCGGCCGCGATGAGCGAGCCGATGGCGACGTCGAAGCCGACGGGAGCGCCGTCCGGGCCGACGAGGCCGAACAGCGGCTGGTCGAACTTCGTGCCGATCGTGATGGAGCCCGCCTCGGCGAGCTCGGCCATCGTGGTGCCCTCCTCGAACTCGGGCGACTCGACGACCTCGAGGCCGTAGGGGTGCTCGCTGGTGGCGCCGGTCTCGCCGGGCTCCTCGGGCTCGCCGGTGGACGACGTGCCCGCGGGGCCGCCGCAGGCGGTGAGCGCGAATACCGACAGCGCTGCCGCGCCGATCATGAGCTTGCTGCGCATGGTGCTGCTCCTTCTGTGGGGTGGTTCGGGTCAGTGGCTGAGGATCTTGGACAGGAAGTCCTTGGCCCGCTCGGTGCGCGGGTTCGAGAAGAACTCCTCCGGAGTGGTGTCCTCCATCACCCGCCCGTCGGCCATGAAGAGCACGCGGTCGGCCGCCTTGCGGGCGAAGCCCATCTCGTGCGTGACCGTGATCATCGTCATGCCGCCGTGCGCGAGCTCGACCATCACGTCGAGCACCTCGTTGATCATCTCGGGGTCGAGCGCGCTCGTGGGCTCGTCGAAGAGCATGAGCTTCGGCTCCATCGCGAGCGAGCGGGCGATCGCGACGCGCTGCTGCTGACCGCCCGAGAGCTGCGCCGGCATCTTGTGCGCCTGGCTCGCGATGCCGACGCGCTCGAGCAGCGCCATCGCGTGCTCCTCGGCCTCCTTGCGCTTCTTGCCGCGCACCTTCATGGGGCCGAGCGTCACGTTCTCGAGGATCGACTTGTGGGCGAAGAGGTTGAACGACTGGAAGACCATGCCGACGTCGGCGCGCAGCTGCGCGAGCTCCTTGCCCTCGGCGGGCAGCGGCACGCCGTCGATGCGGATCTCGCCGTCGTCGATCGTCTCGAGCCGGTTGATCGCGCGGCAGAAGGTCGACTTGCCGGAGCCGGAGGGGCCGATGACGACCACGACCTGGCCCTTGGGGATGGCGACGTCGATGTCGTTCAGCACGTGCAGGTCGCCGTAGTGCTTGTTGACGTGATCGAGCTCGACGAGGGGCTGCATGCGCTCATCAAAGCACGACCTATGGCCCCGCTGTGGCCGCTCGTTCGGATCGAAACGAAACGGTTACACGTCGCGCTGCGCGAAGGCGCTCTGGTAGAGGCAGACGGATGCCGCGGTGGCCAGGTTGAGCGACTCGGCGCGCCCGTAGACGGGCAGCCTGGCCGCGCGGTCGGCGAGCGCGAGGGTCGCGGCGTCGAGACCGCGCGCCTCGTTGCCGAACAGCCACGCGGCGGGCCGCGCGAGCACGCCTTCGGCGCGCAGCGCCGTGAGGTCCTCGCCCGACACGTCGGCAGCGAGCACGCTGAGGCCAGCCGCGGCGGCGGCCTCGACCGCGTCGATCGTGGCGGCGCCGACGGCGATGTCGACGTGGAAGAGCGAGCCCGTGGTCGAGCGCACGACCTTGGGCGCGTAGGGGTCGACGGAGTTGGCTGTGACGATGACGGCGGATGCGCCGGCCGCGTCGGCCGCGCGGAGGATCGTGCCGAGGTTGCCGGGGTCGCGCACCTCGTGGAGGATCGCGACGAGCGGGTGCTCGGCGGCAGCGGCGCGCGCGATGGCGTCCTCGAGCCGGACGGGGGTCTGCTTCGCGACCGCGACGATGCCCTGCGGATGCACGGTGTCGGCGATGGCGGCGAGCGCGCGCTCGGAGGCGGCGGTCACCGGCGCGTGCTGCGCGGCGCGGTCGATGAGGTCGGCGTGGCGCTCCCGCGCCGCGTCGGTGACGAAGACGTCGACGAGCTGCGCGGGCTGCCAGCGCACCGCCTCGTCGAGCGCCGCGGGGCCCTCCAACGGGAACAGCCCGGTCGATGACCGGGCTGCTCGCTGCTGGAGTCTCGCAGCCTCTCGCACGCGGGGCGCGCGGGGGCTGTCGAGCATGTCAGGCCGCGTTCTGCGGAGCCGACGTGTCGGTCGGCAGGGCCGCCTTCGCGGCCTCGACCAGCGCCGTGAAGGTGGCGGGCTCGTGCACGGCGAGCTCGGCCAGCATGCGGCGGTCGACCTCGATGCCCGCGAGGCCGAGGCCCTGGATCAGGCGGTTGTAGGTGAGGCCGTTCTGACGGGCAGCGGCGTTGATGCGCTGGATCCACAGGCGGCGGAACTCGCCCTTCTTCGCCTTGCGGTCGCGGAAGGCGTAGACGTGCGAGTGGAGCAGCTGCTCCTTGGCCTTGCGGTACAGGCGCGAGCGCTGCCCGCGGTAGCCGGCTGCCTGCTCGAGGATGACGCGACGCTTCTTGTGGGCGTTGACCGCCCTCTTGACACGTGCCATGAGTGTGTTCCCTCTATCTCTTCGTCGTCGCGCGCGTCAGCGGGCGAGCAGCTTCTTGATGATCTTGGCGTCGGCGGGCGCGACGACCTTGTCCTTGTTGAGGCGGCGCGTCTGGACCGACGACTTCACCTCGAGGTTGTGGCGCATGCCGGCCTGCTGCTTGCGGATCTTGCCGGTGCCGGTGATCTTGAAGCGCTTCTTCGCACCGGAGTGCGTCTTCTGCTTGGGCATTCTTGTCTCCTACTCGGATGCTGGCTTGCTCGCGGGCGAGCCTGCGGGCTTGGCCTTGGGCGCAGCGGGCTTCGCGGACCCCGGCGCTGCGGGCTTACCCGCGGGCTTCGGCGTCGCGGGCGTCGCGGCGGGCTTGGCGGCTGCGGGTGCAGCGGGGGCGGCTGCGGCGGATGCGGCAGCGGGCTTGGGCGCGGACGCCGGCCGGGGCGCCTGGGCGGGCGTCGGCTGGACGGTGCGCGGCGCCTGGCGGGGACGCGAGTCGCTGCGCGGCTCGGACGAGCGCGAGTCGGAGCGCGGCTCCGAGCTGCGCTCGGACGAGCGGGGCGGGCGCGCGTCGGAGCCGCGGCTGTCGGAGGACGGCCGCGACGAGCCGGCCGGGCGCGACGTGGTCGACGGGCGCGACGTGGCCGGGCGCGGCGAGCGGGTGAGCTCGGTGTCGCCGTTCGTCGAGCTGCCCGCGGGCAGCGTCGGGCGAGCGGGGCGCGACGCCTCGACCTCGGCCTGGCGTGCCGCCTGCCGCTCGGCCTCGGCACGGCGCTTCTCCTGGTCGGCCTTGCGCTGCGCGGTGCGGGTCGCGTTCAGCTCGGCCTTGGCGTCCGACTTCGAGCGCATGGGGCCGACGATCATCACCATGTTGCGACCGTCGATGGTCGGCGACGACTCGACCGCGCCGTACTCCTGGATGTCCTCCGCGAAGCGCTGCAGCAGCTTGACGCCCATCTCGGGGCGCGACTGCTCGCGGCCGCGGAAGAGGATCATCGCCTTGACCTTGTCGCCCGCCTCCAGGAACCCCTGTGCACGCTTGCGCTTCGTCTCGTAGTCGTGATCGTCGATCTTCAGGCGGAACCGGACCTCCTTGAGGACGGTGTTCGCCTGGTTGCGACGGGCCTCCTTGGCCTTCTGCGCCTGCTCGTACTTGAACTTGCCGTAGTCCATGATCTTGACGACGGGCGGGCGCGAGTTCGGCGCGACCTCGACGAGGTCGAGGTCTGCCTCACGGGCAAGACGAAGGGCATCCTCGACCCGGACGACGCCGACCTGCTCGCCGGCAGGGCCGACCAGTCGGACTTCGGGGACGCGGATGCGCTCGTTGGTGCGGGGATCGCTGATCGCGGGCTCCTTCACGTTGCTGTGCTGTGTGCTGGTGCACGGCGAACGAGGAACCAGAGCGCGGGATCGACCTGCGTGGCTCAGCACCGCGGTGCCCGCCTCACGACGCGCTGCCCGGTGCTGCTGACCCGATAGCCTGGAACGGCTGCGGGTGGGATTGCTCCTCTTTCACCTCCGGGCGGAAGCCCGAAACCTGCAGAACTCTACCAGACACCGGCCTCCAGGAGAAGAGCGCGATGACTGACCCGATCGAGCACGACCACCACGACGACGCGCTGACCGAGGCGCGCGACATCGCCGACGTCCCGGCGGTCGAGCTGATCAACACCGTCGCGATCCACCTGCTGAGCGCCGCCGCGGTGAAGGTCGGCCTCGCCGACGACCCCGAGCAGCAGCTCGACCTCGACGAGGCGCGCAAGCTCATCAACGCGCTCGCAGGCCTCGTCACCGCGGCCGCGCCCGAGGTGGGCGGCATCCACGCCGCGCCGCTGCGCGACGGCCTGCGGTCGGTGCAGCTCGCGTTCCGCGAGGCGAGCCCGATGCCCGACGCCCCCGGCAAGGGCCCGGGCGAGAAGTTCACCGGCCCCGTCTCCTAGTCGGAGGGCCTGCCTAGCGCGCGGCCTCGCGCTCGGCGCGCGTGACGGCGAGCACCGCTGGCGCGCACAGCGGCAGCCGCGCCGCGCCCCCGTCCCAGCGGTGCACGCGCACGGCCACGCTGTCGATGCGCTCGCGCACGAGCTCGGCCTCGGCGAGCGCCGCCGCTGCGCGCTGCACCTGCTCGGCGGCGTCGGGCGCCGCGTCGACGAGCGCGTGCACCTCGAGATCGGCGCCCGCGAGCGTGCTGCGCGGGTCCCCCGTCGCGAGCACGACGGCCTGCACCGCGGGCTGGGCGAGCATCGCGTCGACGACGGCCCCCTGCACGGCCGGGTCCTCGACGCCCCACGTCCAGGGCGCATCCGTCAGCAGCGCCTCGAGCATCGTGCGGGTGAGCACGACCTCGGTCGCGGCCCCCGGGTCGACGACGATGCGGCCGGGGCCGTCGAGCGCGGCCGCGGCGGCGCGGTCGATGCCGGTCGGCACGGGGCGGGCGGCGGCGTTCCAGCCGCGCATGCCGTCGACCGACGAGAACATGGGCAGGATGGGCCGTCCGTCGGGCCCGAGGACGGTCACGATCGAGAGCTCCTGCGTCTTGTCGACGGTGCGGCCCCGCTCGTCGACGCTGGTCTCCCCCGCCGCCGCGAGCAGCGGCACGAGCAGCCGCGCGCCGCGCAGCGCGTCCACGACGGCCGAGCGGCCGCCGCTGCCGTCGGCGAGCGCGCGCACCGCGTCGACGAAGCCCGCGGGCGCGGAGCCGTCGTCGTGCGCGTAGGCCGTGTCGTGGTGGTCGAAGGAGCGCCCCTCCCACGGCCGGCCCGCCGAGTCGGCCGCGCGACGCGGCTGCCCGTCGGCCACCGGCCTACTGGCCGGCGACGTCGAGCGCGGCGGCGAGCGTGAACGCGCCGGCGTAGAGCGCCTTGCCCACGATGGCGCCCTCGACACCGTACGGCACGAGCTCGCGGAGCGCGGCGATGTCGTCGAGGCTCGCGACGCCGCCGGAGGCGACGATCGGCTTCTGCGTGCGCTCGGCGACCTGGCGCAGGAGCGTGAGGTTCGGGCCCTGGAGGGTGCCGTCCTTCGTCACGTCGGTGACCACGTAGCGGCTGCAGCCTGCGGCCTCGAGGCGCGCCAGCACATCCCACAGGTCGCCGCCGTCCTGCGTCCAGCCGCGGGCGGCGAGCGTCGTGCCGCGCACGTCGAGGCCCACCGCGATCTGGTCGCCGTACTCGGCGATGACGGAGGCCGTCCACTCGGGGTTCTCGAGCGCCGCGGTGCCGAGGTTGATGCGCTTCACGCCGGTGGCGAGCGCCGACTCGAGCGAGGCCTCGTCGCGGATGCCGCCCGAGAGCTCGACCTGCACACGACCCCTGCTGGCCTTGATCACCTTCTTGATGACGGCGCGGTTGTCGCCGCGCCCGAAGGCGGCGTCGAGGTCGACGAGGTGGATCCACTCGGCACCCTGCCGCACCCAGTCCTCGGCGGCGTCGACGGGGCTGCCGAACGAGGTCTCGGTGCCGGCCTTGCCCTGCGTGAGCCGCACGGCCTTGCCGCCCGCCACGTCGATCGCGGGCAGCAGCTGCAGCTTGGGCGACTGGTTGAAGTCGGTCATGGGGATGGGGATGCCTTCCGGTGTCGGGGCCACGGCGATGCTACTGCCGCCGCTCGGCGGCGGCCAGCTCAGAGGCCGCGCACCCAGTTGCCGAGCAGGCGGATGCCCGCCTCGCCCGACTTCTCGGGGTGGAACTGCGTGGCGGAGAGGGGGCCGTTCTCGACGGCGGCGATGAACCGCTCGCCGTGCTCGGCCCACGTCACCCGCGGGGGGCGGATGCGCGGGTGCGGGTCGATGTGCCACTCGGTGGCGGCGTAGGTGTGCACGAAGTAGAAGCGCTCGTCGCGCAGGCCCTCGAAGAGCACGGAGTCCTCGGGCGCCTCGACCTGCGCCCAGCCCATGTGGGGCAGGATGTCGGCGCGGAGCCTCCGCACGGTGCCCGGCCACTCGTCGAGGCCCGCGGTCGTGCCGCCGCCCTCCTCGCCGCTCGAGAACAGCACCTGCATGCCGACGCAGATGCCGAGCACGGGGCGCGAGCCGGCGAGGCGCCGGCCGATGAGCTCGCCGCCGCGGATCGCCTGGATGCCGGCCATGCAGGAGGCCATCGAGCCGACGCCGGGGACGACGAGGCCGTCGGCCTCCATGACCGCGGTGCGGTCGGCCGTGAGCGTGACGTCGGCGCCGGCCGCCTCGAGGGCCTTCGCCGCCGAGTGCACGTTGCCGAGGCCGTAGTCGAGCAGCGCGACGCGCGGCCGGGCGAGCGGGGAGCGCGTCACAGCGCGCCCTTCGTCGAGGGCACGCCGGTGACGCGCGGGTCGGGCTCGACCGCCACGCGCATCGCGCGGGCGAGCGCCTTGAACTCGGCCTCGGCGATGTGGTGCGGGTCGCGGCCCGCGAGCACCTCGACGTGCGCCGTGATGCGGGCGTTCAGGGTGATCGCCTCGAGCACGTGCCGCACGAGAGAGCCGGTGAAGTGCCCGCCGATGCGGTGCAGCTCGAAGCCCGCGGGCTCGCCGGAGTGCACGAGGAACGGTCGGCCGGAGAGGTCGACGACGGCGCGCGCGAGCGCCTCGTCGAGCGGCACGGTCGCGTCGCCGTAGCGGCGCACCCCGGCCTTGTCGCCCAGGGCCTCGGCGAGCGCGAGGCCGAGCGAGATGGCGGTGTCCTCGACCGTGTGGTGCGCGTCGATGTCGGTGTCGCCGCTCGCCTCGACCTGCAGGTCGATGAGCGAGTGCTTCGCGAAGGCCGTCAGCATGTGGTCGTAGAACGGCACCGTCGTCGAGATCGACGAGGCGCCGGTGCCGTCGAGGTCGAGCGAGAGGCGGATGCTCGACTCGCTCGTCGTGCGCTCGATGGATGCGGTGCGGGCCATGGCCTCGATCCTATTCCGCGCGCAGCGCTGCCATCGCCGACAGCAGCACGGTCGTCTCGGCGGCGGTGCCGGCGGTGATGCGGAGGGTGTGCGGCAGCCCGACGTCGCGCACGAGGATGCCGCGCTCGAGCAGCGCCTCGAACGTCGCCCGGGGGTCGTCGATGCCGCCCACGAGCACGAAGTTCGCGTCGGACGGGTAGGGACGGTAGCCGAGCGCCGTGAGCTCGTCGACGATGCGGTCGCGCTGCGTGCGCAGCTCGTCGACGCGCGAGAGCATCGCGTCGCTGTGGCGCAGCGCCGCCACGGCAGCCGCCTGCGTCAGCGCCGACAGGTGGTAGGGCAGCCGCACGAGCCGCAGCGCGTCGATCACCGCCGGATCGGCGGCGAGGTAGCCCACGCGGATGCCCGCGAAGGCGAAGGCCTTGCTCATCGTGCGCGAGACGAGCAGCCGGGGGTGCCGCTCCAGGAGCGTCAGCGCCGTGCGGCTGCGGTCGTGGGCGAACTCGGCGTAGGCCTCGTCGACCAGCACGATGCCGCGCGCGGCCTCGGCGGCTGCCTCGATCGTCTCGAGGTCGATGGCGGTGCCGGTGGGGTTGTTGGGCGAGCAGAGGAACACCACGTCGGGATCGTGCTCGGCGATCGCCTCCCGCACGGCCTGCGGCGTGAGCGTGAAGTCGTCGGCACGGGGCACGGGCACCCAGCGCATGCCGACGCCCTGCGCGAGCAGCGGGTACATCGAGTAGGTGGGCGTGAACGACAGCAGGGAGCGCCCCGGGCCGCCGAATGCCTGGAGCACGTGCTGCAGCACCTCGTTGGAGCCGTTGCCGGCCCAGATCTGCGCGGACTGGAGGCCGTGGCCGAGGTAGCCGGCGAAGGCCGCGCGCAGCGCGTCGAACTCGCGATCGGGGTAGCGGTTGGCGTCGGGCAGGGCGCGGGCGATCTCCTGCACGATGTCGAGCGCCACGGCCTCCGGCACGCGGTACGCGTTCTCGTTCACGTTGAGCCGCACCGGCACGTCGAGCTGCGGCGCGCCGTAGGGCGTCAGGCCGCGCAGGTCGTCGCGGATGGGCAGGTCGTCGAGGCTCGTCACCGAACCAGCCTAG
Organism: Agrococcus sp. BE272; assembly: GCF_031457935.1. Lineage (NCBI taxonomy): Bacteria > Bacillati > Actinomycetota > Actinomycetes > Micrococcales > Microbacteriaceae > Agrococcus > Agrococcus sp. BE272. The sequence continues at coordinate 25,147 of NZ_JAVDXL010000001.1, forward strand.
GACCGGCGCGGATGCCGCTCGTGGCTCAGCCGGAGTAGTGCGCGGGGATCGCGAGCCGCTCGCCCGGCTGGATGGCTCCGGCGATGCCGTTCAGCAGCTCGATCTCGGCGACCACGTCGCGCGGGTCGGCCTCAGGCGCGACGGCCTCGGCGATCTGCCACAGCGACTGGCCCGGCATGACGGTGATGTGCTCGAACTGCGCCGTCTCGGCCGTCGACGAGGCGACGGCACCGGCGAGGGCGTCGCCGAGCACGCCGGCGCCGGCGAGCGCGCCTGCGGCGAGCACGGGCGCGGCGACGAGCAGTGCCAGGGCACGGCGGCCGCGGGCGGTCAGGCGCACGCGGGCACCCGGCGTGGTGGTGGTGATCGCAGTCATCGCAGTTCCTCTCGGTGGAGTCCGCGGCCGGTGCTCGGCCGGGAGCACCGGCCGCGAATCTCTGTTTCGAACCTATCTTCGATCCTCCGGATGCGTCAAGCCCTGTCGCGGAGTTTCTCCACGACACACTCGAACATCCGTTTGATCCGGGCGTCCTGTCGGATACGCTTTCGAACCACGAGGAGTCAATCGCGGGCCACTGACACGCGATGCACCTGAGGGAGCGGAGCGGGCATGACGAGGCAGCTGACCGAGAAGCAGCAGGCGATCCTGCAGGTCATCCAGCGGGCAGTGCGCCAGCGCGGCTACCCGCCGAGCTACCGCGAGATCGGCGACGCCGTGGGGCTCTCGTCGCTCTCGAGCGTCACGCACCAGCTCGGCCAGCTCGAGCTCGCGGGCTGCATCCGCCGCGACCCCTCCCGCCCGCGCACGATCGAGGTGCTCATCGACGACGAGGTCGACGAGACCGCCGGCAGCATCGACCAGGCCGCGTTCGTGCCCCTCGTCGGCCGCATCGCCGCAGGCGTGCCCATCACGGCCGAGCAGCAGGTCGAGGACGTCTTCCCGCTCCCCCGGCAGCTCGTGGGCACCGGCGACCTCTTCATGCTGAAGGTCGTCGGCGACTCCATGATCGACGCCGCGATCTGCGACGGCGACTGGGTGGTCGTGCGCCAGCAGCAGACGGCCGAGAACGGCGACATCGTCGCCGCGATGCTCGACAGCGAGGCGACGGTCAAGGTGTTCCGCCAGCGCGACGGCCACACCTGGCTGCTGCCGCGCAACTCCGCGTTCGAGCCGATCCTCGGCGACGAGGCCGACGTGCTCGGCCGCGTGGTGGCCGTGCTCCGGTCGGTCTGACGGCCCGGGCGGCGCCCGGGCCGCCCGGGCCGCCCGATCAGGCCCGGAACTCGGCCAGCTGGCCCGCCGCGGCCTCCGTCACCATCGCATCGATGCGCGTGCCCGCCTCGTCGTGCGTCTCGCGCAGCACCTCGAAGCGCTCGTGGAGGTCGGCCACGACATCGCCGCGGTCGTAGGGCACGAGCAGCGACACCGCGACCTGCGGGCGCGGCAGCAGCTCGGCGATCCGCGCGAGCAGCTCGTCGACGCCCTCCCCGGTGCGGGCCGACGCGAAGACCGCGTCGGGCTGCAGGCCGCGCAGCACGAGCCGCTCGTCGGCGGTCACGAGGTCGGCCTTGTTGAAGACGACGATCTCGGGGATCGAGCGCGCGCCCGTCTCGCCCAGCACATCGCGCACCGTCGCGATCTGCGAGGCCGGATCCGGGTGGCTCGCATCGACGACGTGCACGATGACCTCCGACTCCGCGACCTCCTCGAGCGTCGAGCGGAACGCCTCCACGAGCTGGTGCGGCAGGTTGCGCACGAAGCCCACGGTGTCGGCGATCGTGAACTCCCGGCCGTCCGGCGTGCGCGCGCGGCGCACGGTCGCGTCGAGGGTCGCGAACAGCGCGTTCTCGACCAGCACGCCGGCACCGGTGATGCGGTTGAGCAGGCTCGACTTGCCGGCGTTCGTGTAGCCGGCGATCGCCACGCCCGGCACCTCGAACCGGTCGCGGTTCGCGCGCTTCGCCTGCCGCGCCGGCGCGAAGCCCTTGATCTGCTTGCGCAGCCGCGCCATGCGCGAGTGGATGCGACGGCGGTCGAGCTCGATCTTGGTCTCACCGGGGCCGCGGGAGCCCATGCCGGCGCCCTGGCCGCCGACCTGGCCACCGGCCTGGCGCGACATGGACTCGCCCCAGCCGCGCAGGCGCGGCAGCAGGTACTCGAGCTGCGCGAGCTCGACCTGCGCCTTGCCCTCTCGGCTCTTGGCGTGCTGGCTGAAGATGTCGAGGATGACGGCGGTGCGGTCGATGACCTTCACCTTGACGCGGTCCTCGAGCGCGCGCCGCTGGCTGGGCGAGAGCTCGCTGTCGGCGATGACGGTGTCGGCGCCCAGCTCCTTCACGATCGCGGCGAGCTCCTCGGCCTTGCCGCGGCCCACGTACGTGGCGGGATCGGGATTGGGGCGGCGCTGCAGCATGCCGTCGAGCACGAGCGCGCCTGCGGTCTCGGCGAGCGCCGCGAGCTCCCGGAGGGAGTTCTCGGCGTCCTCCGCCGAGCCCGAGTAGACGCCCACGAGCACGACGTTCTCGAGGCGCAGCTGCCGGTACTCGACCTCGGTGACGTCCTCGAGCTCGGTGCGGAGGCCGTCGACGCGGCGGAGCGCCGCGCGCTCGTCGCGGTCGAGCTGGACGCCGTCGGGGTCGACGGCGTCGTCGCCCTCCTGGAGCGCCTGCGCGCGCGCGGCGAGCAGCTCGCGCTCGCCGGGGGCCGCCCAGGCCAGGATGCGCTCCGTCGCGCGCCCGTGACCCTCGGCCTCGGCGGGGCCGGGCTGGGTGGGGTCTGCCTCGTTCGGTGCTGCCATGCTTCGTCCTTCGCTACTGTCGTGTCCGTGCCGGACCACTACTTCTCACCCGATCCCGTCGCGCCCGAGGCGGTCCGGACCATCCGGGTCCCGCTCGACGGTCGCGAGCGGGAGATGGTCACGGCGACCGGTGTCTTCTCCGGCGACCGCCTCGACGTCGGCACGGCGGTGCTGCTGGATGCCGTGCCCGCGCCGCCCGAGACCGGTGAGCTGCTGGATCTCGGCTGCGGCTGGGGGCCGATCGCGGCGACGCTCGCGCTCCGCTCCCCCGCCGCCCGCGTGTGGGCGGTCGACGTCAACGCCCGAGCGCTCTCGCTCGTGGAGCGGAATGCCGAGCTGCTCAGCATATCGAACATCACCCCCGCGCTCCCCGAGCGCGTGCCCGCCGACGTGCGCTTCGACGCCATCTGGTCGAACCCGCCCATCCGCATCGGGAAGCCGCAGCTCCACACGCTGCTCGAGACCTGGATCCCGCGGCTCGCGCCGGGGGCGACCGCGTGGCTCGTGGTGCAGAAGCACCTCGGCGCCGATTCGCTGCTGCGCTGGCTGGCCGAGCGCTTCGCCGGGTACGAGGTGGAGCGCGCGGACTCGCGGAAGACGTATCGCATCATCGCCGTCACGGCACCGGACTGAGCGTCTCTCCTCGGAAGACGATCTCCGCCGGACCGGTGAGCCACACGTGGCCGCGGTCGTCGAGCTCGACCTCGAGCCTGCCGCCCGGCACGTCGACGATCCACCGGTCGGCAGCATCCCCCGACCAGTGCCGCGTCGCCATGGCGGCCGCGACGGCGCCGGTACCGCACGAGAGCGTCTCGCCGACCCCGCGCTCGTGCACCCGCATGCGGATCGAGCCCACGCCGTCGGCGATCGTGCCCGGCACGACGAACTCGACGTTCGCGCCGTCCTCCGCCGCCGGCTCGAGCGCCGGCGCGCGGTGCAGGTCGAGGCCCGCGAGCTCCTCCTCGCTCGCGAGGGCGACGACGACGTGCGGGTTGCCGGTCGAGACGTCCTGGCCCGGGCGGGGAACGTCGAGGCCGGCGGATGCGACGAGTCGGGTGCCGCCGAGCTCGAACGGCCCGAGGTCGGCCGAGAGCAGGCCGCCGCGCCGCACGACGCGCTTGAGGCCCGCCCGCGTCGCCACGTCGAGCGCGCCGCCCTCCGGCAGCTCGGCGAGCCCGGACTCGAGCAGGAAGCGCACGAAGACGCGCACGCCGTTGCCGCACATCTCGCTCAGGCTGCCGTCGGCGTTCCAGTAGTCCATCGCCCACGTGCCGGCCGGCAGCGCGTCGAGCACCGCGTCGCCGGTCGCGCCCGCGGGCACCGCGCGGATCACGCCGTCGCCGCCGACGCCGAAGCGGCGGTCGGCCAGCTCGCGCACGCGTGCCGCGCTGAGGGGATGCGCGCCCTCGGGATCGGCCACGAGCACGAAGTCGTTGCCGGTGCCGTGGCCCTTGGAGAACGGGCCGCTCGCGCGCTGCGTCATGCCTCCAGGCTAGCGACCGCGCGCGCGGCGAGCGCTGCCGGGTCGGCGGGCGGCGCCGCCGGGTAGCGCTGGAACCACGAGACCTGCCGCCGCGCGTACCGACGGGTGAGCGCCTGGGTGCGCGCGATGGCCTCGGCCTCGTCGATCGCGCCGTCGAGCTGGTCGAGCGCCTGGCGGTAGCCGATGGCCTGCTGCGCGGTCGTGCCGCGCTCGATGCCGGCCGCGCGCAGCGCCCGCGCCTCCTCGACGATGCCGAGCCGCCACATCCGCTCCACCCGCTCGTCGAGCCGCGCGACGAGCCGATCGCGCTCGACGCGCACGTGCTGGATGATCGTCGGCCGCAGCAGCGACTCCTCGGGCGGCAGCCCCACCCGGAACGGCTCGCCGGTGAGCGTCACCGCCTCGAGCGCGCGCACGAGGCGCCTGCCGTTGTGCGGCCCTATGGCGTCGGCGGCCGCCCGGTCGACGGCGGCGAGCCGCTCGTGCATGGCGGTCGGGCCCCGCTCGGCGAGCTCGGCCTCGAGCTCGGCGCGGAGCGTCGCATCGGTCGCCGGGAAGGCGAACTCGTACAGGCCGCTCGAGGCGTAGAGGCCGCTCCCGCCCACGAGCACCGGCACCGCCCCCCGGGCCTCGATGCCGGCGATCGCCGCCAGGGCCGCCTCGCGGTAGGCAGCGACGGCGGCGTCCTCCCACGGGTCGAGCACGTCGATCAGGTGGTGCGGGTGCCCCCGCCGCTCGTGGGCGCTCGCCTTCGCCGTGCCGATGTCCATGCCGCGGTACAGCTGCATCGCGTCGCAGTTGACGAGCTCGCAGCGCGCGCCGAGCGCGACCACCGCGTCGGCGATGTCGAGCGACAGCGCCGTCTTGCCGGTGCCGGTGGCGCCGACGACGGCGATGAGGGTCACGTGCCGACGCGCAGCGTGGGCAGGCCGAGCAGGACCGGACCGGCGGCGCCCGCGGCGGCGGATGCGCCGGTGGGCGCGGGCACGCCGCACGAGTCGGCCTGCGCGCGGTCCCAGGCGTCGCCGGCGCGCGTGCGGCGGAGCGCGAGCGGTCCGCGATCGGCGATGAGGTGGAACGGCGCCGCCTCGGTGATCTCGACGGTGACGACGTCGCCGGGCCGCGGCTGCTCGCCGTCCGGCGCCGGAGCGAAGTGCACGAGGCGGTTGTCCTCGGCGCGCCCGCTCAGCCGGTGGGTCTGCGCATCCTTCTTGCCCTCGCCGACCGAGACGAGCACCTCGGCCGTGCGGCCGACCTGCGCGCGGTTCTCCTCGTGCGCGATGCGGTCCTGCAGCTCGACGAGGCGCTCGAAGCGCTCCTGCACGACCGCCTTCGGCACCTGGTCGGGCATGGTGGCGGCCGGGGTGCCGGGGCGGATGGAGTACTGGAAGGTGAACGCGGAGGCGAAGCGCGACGCCTCGACGACCCGCATCGTCTCGGCGAAGTCCTCCTCGGTCTCGCCCGGGAAGCCGACGATGATGTCGGTCGTGATCGCCGCGTGCGGGATGCGATCGCGCACCCGGTCGAGGATGCCGAGGAACTTCGAGGAGCGGTAGGAGCGGCGCATCGCGCGCAGCACGCGGTCGGACCCCGACTGCAGCGGCATGTGCAGCTGGGGCATGACCGCGTCGGTGTCGGCCATCGCATCGATGACGTCGTCGGTGAACGCCGCGGGGTGCGGGCTCGTGAAGCGGATGCGCTCGAGCCCGTCGATCGCGCCCGCAGCGCGCAGGAGCTTGCCGAAGGCCAGCCGGTCGCCGAACTCGACGCCGTAGGAGTTGACGTTCTGGCCCAGCAGCGTCACCTCGATCGCGCCGTCGTCGACGAGCGCCTGCACCTCGGCGAGGATCTCGCCGGGCCGCCGGTCGCGCTCCTTGCCGCGCAGCGACGGCACGATGCAGAACGTGCAGGTGTTGTTGCAGCCGACCGAGATCGAGACCCAGCCGGCGTACGTCGACTCGCGCTTCGTCGGCAGCGTCGACGGGAAGACCTCCAGGGCCTCGAGGATCTCGACCTCGGCGTCGCCGTTGTGGCGGCTGCGCTCGAGCAGCGTCGGCAGCGACCCGATGTTGTGGGTGCCGAAGACGACGTCGACCCAGGGGGCGCGCTCGACGATCGTCGCGCGGTCCTTCTGCGCGAGGCAGCCGCCGACGGCGATCTGGAACCCGGGCCGCTCGCGCTTCGTCTTGGCCAGGTGGCCCAGGTGGCCGTAGAGCTTCTGGTCGGCGTTCTCGCGCACCGCGCACGTGTTGATCACGATGACGTCGGGGGCGCCGTCGACGGCGGCGGCGTAGCCGGCCTCCTCGAGCGAGCCCCGCAGCCGCTCGGAGTCGTGCACGTTCATCTGGCAGCCGAACGTCTTCACCTCGTAGGTGCGCTGCGGGGCGATCGCGGACATGCCCTCAGCGTACCGAGCGCGCGAGCGGGGCGGACCGCGTGGCCCGCCCCGCTCGTGCTGCCGCGGCCGACTCCCGCCGGCGCGGCGATCAGCCCTGGGTCAGGGTGACGTCGTAGCCGCTGTCGCCGTTGCCGTCGACGCCGGTGAGCTCCATCGTCTCGAGCTGCGCGGTGCCGGTGTACGTGAGGCTCTGGATGTTCTCGATGCCGCCGATGAAGATCGTGATCTGGTCGCCCGCGACCTCCCACGTGTCGCCGGCCTCGTCCCAGTTCTGCCCGTTCCAGTCGTTGAGCAGCACCGTGCCGTCGCCCTCGAGCACGAGATCCATCGTGTTGCCCGCGGCGTCCTCGCCCGACCAGGCGGTGTCGGCGAGGTCGACCGAGGCCGAGCCGGTGTCGCCGCCGTCGCCGGAGGGCGCGGGAGCCTGCGTCTCGGTCGTGGTGCCGCCGCCCATCGGGGGCAGCTGGAAGCAGCCCGTGAGGGCGAGGAGGGAGGCGGCCGCGATGGCCGGGAAGGCGAGGATCCTGGTGCTCTTCATGGCTCGAATCTAGCCCTCTCCCAGGAACCGAGACTGGATGCGTCCTGGAGGTCTCCCGGACGCACTGCGGTCACCGGAAGCGCGGGCCCTTCGGCCGCGTGCGCTCGATCGCGACGCGCACGGCGGAGCCTCCGAAGCCCCGCCGCTGCAGCCACCCGGCGAGGCGGCGCTCGGCGGTCTCGTCGTCGAGCGAGCCCATGCGCCGCCGTCGCTCGCCGGCGGCGTCGATCGCCCGCTGCAGCTCGTCGTCGCGATCGGGGTCGTCGAGCACCGCGGGGTCGAGGCCGCGCCGGCGGAGCTCGGCCGAGACGCCGCGCTCGCCCAGCTGCTTGCGCTCGCGCAGGCGGTCGGCGAGGTCGCGAGCCAGCTGCGCGTCGTCGACGAGTCCCTCGGCGGCGAGCCGATCGAGCACGCTCGCGCGCACCTCGGGCTCGACGTCGCGGCGCTCGAGGGTGCGATCGAGCTCCTGCCGGCTGGCGGCCCTGCGCCCGAGCGCCCGCAGCGCGATGGAGCGCGCCGACTCCTCGTCGACGCGCTCCACCGGGGCCGCGTCGCCCGGCTCAGCCGCCTCCTCGGGCTCGTCGCGCTGGGCGACCCAGGCGGAGAGCTCGGTGATGGCGGCGAGCCGGTCGCGATCGCTCACGCGCCCTGGCGCTCCTGGCGGCGGGCGTCGAGCGACTCGACGCTGCCCTTGGCGTCGGCCGCGGCGGCCCTGCCCGCGCCGATGCCGAGCTTGGTCAGGATCTGGCGCTCGATGTCGGCCGCGATGTCGGGGTTGTCGATGAGGAACTGCCGGGCCTTCTCCTTGCCCTGCCCCAGCTGGTCGCCGTCGTACGTGAACCAGGCGCCCGACTTGCGGACGATGCCGTGCTCGACGCCGAAGTCGATGAGGCTGCCCTCGCGGGAGATGCCGACGCCGTAGAGGATGTCGAACTCGGCCTGCTTGAAGGGCGGCGCCATCTTGTTCTTGACGACCTTGACGCGCGTGCGGTTGCCGACCGCGTCGGAGCCGTCCTTCAGCGTCTCGATGCGGCGGATGTCGAGCCGCACGGACGCGTAGAACTTCAGCGCCTTGCCGCCCGCGGTGGTCTCGGGGCTACCGAAGAACACGCCGATCTTCTCGCGCAGCTGGTTGATGAAGATCATCGTCGTCTGCGTCTGGTTGAGGCCGCCGGTCAGCTTGCGGAGCGCCTGCGACATGAGGCGGGCCTGCAGGCCGACGTGGCTGTCGCCCATCTCGCCCTCGATCTCGGCGCGCGGCACCAGCGCCGCGACGGAGTCGATGACGATCAGGTCGATCGAGCCCGAGCGGATCAGCATGTCGGCGATCTCGAGCGCCTGCTCGCCCGTGTCGGGCTGGGAGACGAGGAGCGCGTCGATGTCGACGCCGAGCTTCTTGGCGTACTCGGGGTCGAGCGCGTGCTCGGCGTCGATGAAGGCGGCGATGCCGCCGTTGCGCTGGGCGTTGGCGATCGCGTGCAGCGTCAGCGTGGTCTTGCCCGAGGACTCCGGGCCGTAGATCTCGATGATGCGGCCGCGCGGGAGCCCGCCGATGCCGAGTGCGACGTCGAGGGCGATCGAGCCGGTGGGGATGGTGTCGACCGGTGCGCGCTCCTCGCTGCCGAGGCGCATCACCGACCCCTTGCCGAACTGACGGTCGATCTGCGCGAGCGCCGCCTCGAGCGACTTGTCGCGGTCTGCGGGTGTGGGCATTGCCGGCCTTTCCGTTGGTGGTGCGCTCACGCTACGTCCGGCCGCTGACATGCGTGCGGCTCGGGTCGTCACCTGTGGATGACGGCCCCGACGAGCACCTCGAGCCTACGCCCGGATCGAACGAGTCTTCGAACGCCGCGTCGGCGTGTCGCGCGCCGCCCTCAGCGCTGGGGCTCGCGCATCCCCCGCCCGTGCCGGCGGCTCGCCGGGACGTCCTTCGCGTCGCACAGCGCGCGCCAGACGTCCCGCGCGGGGACGCCGGCGGCCAGTGCCTCGGCGCCGGTGCGGCCGCCGAGGCTGCCGAGCGTCGTGTCGGTCATCAGCACGGCGCCCAGGGCGCCGAACTCCTCCTCGATCGCGATCTGCAGCTCGCTCGTCCGCATCCGCGGGCCCTCAGCGCACGGCCGAGTCGAACTCCGCCACGAGCTCGTCGGGCAGGGTGTCGGGCACGGTCGAGCCGAGCGGCTCGAGCTCGCTGTAGCCGAGGCCCTCGAGCACCGCCAGGCGGTCGCCCACCTGGTGCAGGATGCTCGACAGCGGCACCTCGAGCGCGTCGGCGACCGACGCGAGGATCTCGCTGGAGGCCTCCTTCTGGCCGCGCTCGACCTCGCTGAGGTAGCCGAGGGCGACCGAGGCGCGCGAGGCGACCTGGCGGAGCGTCCTGCCCTGTCGCAGGCGCACGTCGCGCAGCACGTCGCCGATCTCCTGTCGTACCAGCACCATGGTCTCCCCCTTCACCGTGGTCGGATGCATCAGCCTAGTGGCAGCGATCCCGCCGCCTGCTGAAGCCCTCACGACCTGGACAACGCCAGTGTCACACCGGGCATTCCGCGGCGGGCACTGCTCACTGTGTGGATTCGCTGTGCATCCGGAGGTCGGTGCGCTCGAGCGCAGCGTCGAGGTGCGCGAGGGCCGCCTCGAGCGCGGCGCGCCGCACCTCCTCGCGATCGCCGCGCACGAGGTGCGACGACGACTCGGCGACGAGCCCGCCCACGGTGTCGAGCTCGATGCCGATGTGGAACTCCCCCGGCGCGTGGTCGTCCTGGGCCGCGGGGCCCGCGACCCCAGTGGTCGCCACGCCGATCGTGCAGGCGCCGCGATCGATCGCCGCCAGCTGCCGCACGCCGCGCGCCATCCAGATCGCCACCTCGGGATCGACCGGCCCGCGCTCCTGCAGCAGTCGCGCCGGCACCCGCAGCACCTGCTGCTTCATCTCGGTCGCGTACGCCACGACGCCGAGGCGCAGCACCGACGACGCGCCCGGCGTGCGCACGAGCGTCTCGGCGATGAGGCCGCCCGTGAGCGACTCGGCGACCGCGACGGTCACGCCCCTCGCCGCCGCCCTGGCGACGATCCTCGCTGCGACCGCCTCCGCATCCATCACCGGCTCCTCACCGCGTGCACGACGAACTCCACCCCGGAGTAGATGGTGAGCGCGACCGCAACCGTCATCGTGACGACGCACACCCAGACCGCCCAGTCGCCGAGCCACGCCTGCAGCGGCAGGAGCGCGAGCGGCAGCGCGATCGCCTGCGCCATGGTCTTGGCCTTGCCCGCCCAGTCGGCGGCGATCACGACGTCGCTCGCGACCACGAGCCGGTAGGCGGTGATGCCCCACTCGCGCAGCAGCACGACCGCGGTGATCCACCACGGCAGCTCGCCGAGGATCGACAGCACCACGAAGGCGCTGCCGGTGATCGCCTTGTCGGCGATCGGGTCGATGAGCTTGCCGAAGTCGGTCACGAGCCCGCGGCCGCGCGCGATCTGCCCGTCGACGAAGTCGGTGGCGATGAGCACCGCGAACAGCAGCGCGCCCATCGTGCGCGCGAGGCCGGGCTCTGGGTTGGTGAGCGCAACGGCGATGAACACCGGGGTGAGCAGGATGCGCACGACCGAGATGATGTTCGGCACGCTGGCGACGCTCGCAGGCTCGTCGCCGCGGCGCCAGACGCGACCGCGCCACGGGCTCAGGATCCCCATGGAGGCAGGCTAACGCGTCAGTCGCGGCCCGTGAGCGACCACGCGTCGTCGTCGCCGCCCTCGGCCTCGACGACCTCGAGCCCGTCGCGATTCGCCTCGTCGAAGGGGTCGGCGTACCGGTCGTCGGTCTCGACCCACGCGCCCTCGTCGTCGTCGGATGCGTCGGCGGGCTCGGGCGCGGCAGGCGCGGCGGCCGCGACGGGCGGCGCGGCGGGTGCGGCCGGCGCGGCGGCCGGCGCCGGGCCCTCCCCGCGCAGCGAGGCGAGCACGGCGGCGAGGCCGTCCGGCGGCACGAGCACGTCGCGCGCCTTCGAGCCCTCGGATGGGCCGACGATCTCGCGGGACTCGAGCAGGTCCATGAGGCGACCGGCCTTCGCGAACCCGACCCGCAGCTTGCGCTGCAGCATCGAGGTGGAGCCGAACTGCGTCGAGACGACGAGCTCGGCGGCCGCGCAGAGGTCCTCGAGATCGTCGCCGATGTCGCTGTCGATCTCGCGCTTCTCGGCGACCTCGGCGACGTCGTCGCGGTACTCGGGCTGCGCCTGCCCGGTGACGTGCTGCACGACGCGCTGGATCTCGGCCTCGTCGACCCACGCGCCCTGCACGCGCATCGCCTTGTTCGCGCCCATGGGCAGGAACAGCCCGTCGCCCTGGCCGATGAGCTTGTCGGCGCCCGGCTGGTCGAGGATGACGCGCGAGTCGGTCACCGAGGAGACCGCGAACGCGAAGCGCGAGGGCACGTTGGCCTTGATGAGGCCGGTCACCACGTCGACGGAGGGGCGCTGCGTCGCGAGCACGAGGTGGATGCCGGCCGCGCGCGCGAGCTGCGTGATGCGCACGATGGAGTCCTCGACGTCGCGCGGCGCCACCATCATGAGGTCGGCGAGCTCGTCGACGACGACCAGCAGGTACGGGTAGGGCTTGAGCGTGCGCTGGCTGCCGGCGGGCAGCACGATCTCGTCGGCGCGCACCGCCTTGTTGAAGTCGTCGATGTGCTTGTAGCCGAACGACGCGAGGTCGTCGTACCGCATGTCCATCTCCTTCACGACCCACTGCAGCGCCTCGGCTGCCTTCTTGGGGTTCGTGATGATGGGCGTGATGAGGTGCGGCACGCCCTGGTACGCGGTGAGCTCGACGCGCTTCGGGTCGACGAGCACCATCCGCACGTCGGCCGGGCTCGCCCGCATCAGCAGGCTCGTGATCATCGAGTTGACGAACGACGACTTGCCGGAGCCGGTGGAGCCGGCCACGAGCAGGTGCGGCATCTTCGCGAGGTTCGCGACGACGTAGCCGCCCTCGACGTCCTTGCCGATGCCGATCGTCATCGGGTGCTTCGAGTCGGCGGCCGCGCGCGAGCGCAGCACGTCGCCGAGCTTCACGGTCTCGCGGTCGGGGTTCGGGATCTCGATGCCGATCGCCGACTTGCCGGGGATGGGCGAGAGGATGCGCACCTCGTTCGAGGCGACGGCGTACGAGAGGTTCTTCGACAGCGCGGTGACGCGCTCCACCTTGACGCCCGGCGCGACCTCGATCTCGTAGCGGGTGACGGTCGGGCCGCGCGAGAAGCCCGTGACCTTCGCGTCGACGTTGAACGAGCCGAGCACCTGCGTGATCGCGGCGACGATGTCGTCGTTGGCCTGCGACCGCGCGCGGGGCGGATCGCCCTGGCCGAGCGACGCGATCGACGGAAGCCGGTAGGGGCGCTCGCGCGCGGGGGCGGGGGCCGCGGCGGGCGGCGCCGCCGGCGCCTCGGCGACCTCGCCGGTGTGGCGGCGCATCGCCTCCTCCGCCTGCTCGAGCGAGGCGAGCACGGCGGTCGCGTAGTCGTCGTGCTCGTCGGGCGCCGGGGTCGCCGCGGGCAGCGGCTCGGGCGTCGCCGCCGGCACCTCGTCGACGCGCGTGGTCGGCTGGTCGCGGTCGATGAGCACCGGCGTGTCGTAGGCCGGGTCGACCTCGCGCCCGGTGGCGTTGCGGCGCCAGAACGGCAGCGCGTCGGGATCGTCGTCGACCGGCTCGTCGTCGGCGGCGTCGGCCGCCTCGGCGCGGGCGAGCTCCTTCGCCTCCTTGCGCGCGCGGCGCGCCTCCTCGCGCTCCTCGGCGCTCGCGGTCTCGACGCCGAAGAGGTAGCCGTAGAGCTCGACGAGGCGCTCGGGGATGCGGTTGGGCGCCGTGCGGGTGATCACGAGCACGGCGAGGAGGGCCACGAGGCCGCAGACGATGCCCGCGCCGATCGGGGTCAGCAGCGCGGCGAGCGGCGCCGAGGCGACCCAGCCGAGGATGCCGCCCGCGTCGGCGAGCGCCGGCATGCCCTGCGACGCATCCGGCATGCCCAGCACCACGTGGCACAGGCCCGCCACCGAGATCAGCAGCAGGGCGAGGCCCACGCCGACGCGGCCGTTGTCGCTGACGGAGGCGGGGTGGCGGAACATCCACAGCGCGAGCAGCACGAAGACGACGGGCAGCGCGATCGCGACCTGGCCGAAGAGCCCGCCCCACGTGTAGGCCGAGATCGCCTGGGCGACCGGGTTCGCGGGCAGGATCCACTCGACCACGGCGCCGAGCACGGCGAGGATCGTGAGGAAGAAGGGCACGCCGTCGCGGCGCTCCTCCTTGGCGAGCGACTCGCGGCCGAACACGCGCGCGGCGGCGCCGGTCGCGTGCGCGAGCCCCATCCAGGCGCGCTGCCCGACGCCCGGGCCGGTCTCCTCGAACGTCGGCTGCACCGTCGTCGCGCGCGTCTGGCGCTGCGTCTTGGCGGTGCTCGCGGTCGACTTCCCCTTGGGCTGCGGGCGCGTCGGCTTGGTGCTCGTGGACATGCGCACACCCTAGATCGAGGCGGCGACAGGGACGGGGAGGCGCTCCGCGCCTCCCCGATCCCGCGGCCTACGCCTCGATGACGACCGGGATGATCATCGGGCGGCGACGGATGCGCGTGCCGACCCAGCGGCCGACCGTGCGACGGACGACCTGCTGGTACTGGTGCTGGTCGCGCACGCCCTGCTCGCCGGCCTCGGCGAGCGCCTTGATGATCTTGGGGCGGATGTCGTCGAAGACCTTGTCGTCCTCGGCGAAGCCGCGCGCGTGGATCTCGGGCCCGACGATGACCTTGCCCGTCTGCGGCTCGAGCGCGATGAAGATCGAGATGAAGCCCTCCTCCGCGAGGATGCGGCGGTCCTTCAGGTCGGCCTCGTCGATGCGGCCGACGGAGGAGCCGTCGACGTAGACGAAGCCGATCTCGAGCTGTCCGGCGACGCGGATCTCGTGGTCCTTGAGATCCCAGACGGTGCCGTTCTCGCCGACCATCGCGCGCTCGCGCGGCACGCCGGTGTCGATCGCGAGCTGCGCGGCCGCGTGCAGGTGGCGGTACTCGCCGTGCACGGGGATGACGTTGCGCGGGCCGAGGATGTTGTAGCAGTACAGCAGCTCGCCGGCGGAGGCGTGGCCGGAGACGTGCACCTTCGCCGAGCCCTTGTGCACGACCTTCGCGCCGAGCTGCATGAGGCCGTTGATGATGCGGAAGACGGCGTTCTCGTTGCCGGGGATGAGGCTCGAGGCGAGGATGACGGTGTCGTCCTCCCCCACCTCGATGCGGTGCTCGCCGTTGACGATGCGGCTGAGGACCGCCATCGGCTCGCCCTGCGAGCCGGTCGACATGAAGACGACCTGCTCGCGCGGCATCCCCTCGGCCTTCTTCTGGTCGACGACGATGCCGTCCGGCACCTTCAGGTAGCCGAGGTCGGCGGCGATGCCCATGTTGCGCACCATCGAGCGGCCGACGAACGCGACCTTGCGGCCGTTCTCGGCGGCGGCGTCGAGCACCTGCTGCACGCGGTGCACGTGGCTCGAGAACGACGCGACGACGACGAGACCGGTCGTCTTCGCGATGACCTGCGAGATGACGGGGCCGATCTCGCGCTCGGGAGCCGTGAACCCGGGGACGTCGGCGTTCGTGGAGTCGACCAGGAACGCATCCACCCCCTCCTCGCCGAGGCGCGCGAAGGCGCGCAGGTCGGTGATGCGGTCGTCGAGCGGCAGCTGGTCCATCTTGAAGTCGCCCGTGTGGAGCACGAGGCCCGCGCGGGTGCGGATCGCGACCGCGAGGGCGTCGGGGATGGAGTGGTTGACCGCGATGAACTCGGTCTCGAACGGGCCGAGCTGCTCCTTCTCGCCCTCGCGCACCGTGTGCGTGTAGGGCTTGATGCGGTGCTCCTTGAGCTTCGCCTCGACGAGCGCGAGCGTGAGCTGCGAGCCGAGCAGGGGGATGTCGGCCTTGAGGCGCAGGAGGTACGGCACGGCGCCGATGTGGTCCTCGTGGCCATGCGTGAGCACGAGGCCGACCACGTCGTCGAGGCGGTCGCGGATGGGGCCGAAGTCGGGCAGGATCAGGTCGACGCCGGGCTGGTGCTCCTCGGGGAAGAGCACGCCGCAGTCGACGATGAGCAGCTTGCCGTCGAGCTCGTAGACCGTCATGTTGCGGCCGACCTCGCCGAGGCCGCCGAGCGGGAAGATGCGGAGCGTGCCTGCCTCGAGCGGGGCGGGCTGGGTGATGGCCGTCAATGGGCCTCCTTCATGTGGGGCTCGCCCGCGGTGTGCCGGGGTCGAGCGGATGTGGTGGGGTGCGCGCACCTCGCGCGCTCTGTGGTCTGCGTGGGCCGTGGCCCTATCGGGTGGTGCCGTGCACCTTGGGCAGCGCGCCGCCGGCCGCCGCGTTGCGGTCGGGCCGGAAGCGGCTCAGGTCGAGGCCGTCGACGCCCCGGACGAGGGCGATCTCGTCCTCGATGAGGGCCGCCTCGGTGTCCTCGGGGCCGACGAGCGGCAGGCGCACGCGCGGGCTGCCGATGCGGCCGAGGCCGTGGAGGATGTACTTCGTCGCGACGGTGCCGGGCACGTGCGTCATCGTCGCACGCACGAGCGGCTCGAGCGCCTTGTGCTGCGCCTGGGCCGTCGCGAGGTCGCCCTCGTTCACCGCGTCGATCATGGTGCGGTACGGGCGCGGGGCGATGTTGGCGGTGACGCCGATGAGCCCGGAGGCGCCGATCGCGAGGTGCGGCAGCACGTTGGCGTCGTCGCCCGAGAAGTAGAGCAGGTCGGTCTGGTTGAGCACGCGGCTCACCTCGGCGAAGTCGCCCTTGGCGTCCTTCACGGCGAGGATGTTCGGGTGCTTCGCCGCGCGGAGCAGCGTCTCGTAGCGGATCGGGATGCCTGCGCGGCCGGGGATGTCGTACAGGATGACCGGCAGGTCGGTCGCGTCGGCGATCATCCGGAAGTGCGTGAGGATGCCCGCCTGCGTGGGCTTGTTGTAGTACGGCGTGACGATCATGACGCCGTCGGCGCCCGCCTGCTCCGCCTGCCGGTAGAGGTCCATCGCGTGCGCGGTCTCGTTGGAACCGCCGCCCTGGATGATCTTCGCCCGGTCGCCGGCGACGGCCTTCGCCACCTCGACGAGCTTGATCTTCTCGGGGTCGGTGAGCGTGGAGGTCTCGCCGGTGGTGCCGGAGACGACGATGCCGTCGGCACCGTGGGTGACGACGTCGTCGATGAGCCGCTCGACGTCGTCCCAGTCGACCTCGCCGTCGGCGCCCATCGGGGTCACGAGCGCGACGAGCACCTGGCCGAAGGGATTGGGGTTCACTCCCCCAGGCTATCGGGTGCACGTCCCAGGTGGCGGCAGGGGCCTCAGCCGTCGCCACGCTGGGTGTGACCGAATCGTTACCGTGCCGAGCCGCGCACAGCTGAGGGTTCTTCATAGGATCGCGCTGACCCCCGTCGTGCAGCCCCCATGCTGCCCCTCGCAGCTAGGACAGCCATGCGCGCTCTCGTCGCCCTCGCCGCCTCCCTCGCGCTCGTCGCGACCGGCCTGACCACGGCGGCGGCGCCCGCCGAGGCGTTCGAGGCGCACCGCCTCGAGGGACCGGACCGCTGGACGACGGCGGTCGAGGTCGACCGCGCCATGGACGCTGCCGGCGGGCCGGTCTTCCTCGCGAACGGCCAGAAGTTCCCGGACGCCCTCTCCGCGGCCCCCGTCGTCGCCGCTGAGGGCGGCCACCTGCTGCTCACCGCCCAGCAGGCGCTGCCGGGCGTGGTCGCGGAGCGCATCGCCGAGCTCGCCCCCAGCGAGATCGTGATCGTCGGCTCCGAGGCCTCGATCTCCGACGCGGTCGTCCAGCAGGCCGTGGCCGCTGCCGAGCGCGGCGGAAGCCGCGCCGAGGTGGCGCGGCTCGGCGGCGCCGGCCGCGTGGAGACGTCGCTCCTGCTGCTCGAGCGGCTCGAGCGCAGCGGGCCGGTGGACGAGATCTGGATCGCGTCCGGGTCGAAGTTCCCCGACGCCCTCGTCGCGGCGTCCGTCGCCGGTCGTCACCACCAGGCCGTCGTGCTCGACCACCACGGCAGCACTCCCGCCGCGGCCGAGGCGTGGCTGGCGACCGTGGCGTCGTCGGTCGAGGGCCGGCACCTCGCCATCGCGGGCGGCGAGCCCTCTGTCAGTGCGGCGGATGCGCTCGGCCTCGAGCGCGTGGGAGCGGCATCGGTCGCGCGGTTCGCGGGACGCGATCGCTACGACACCGCGCGCGAGATCAACGCGGCGTGGAGCGACGAGCAGTCGCCCGTGATGCTGCTCGCCACGGGGCAGGACTTCCCGGACGCCCTCGCCGGGGCGGCGCTCTCGGCGATGTCGAACGCCCCGATGTTCCTCACCCCGAACGGCTGCCATGCGGCCATCACGCCCATGCTGCGCGATCGCGCGGACCAGCTGGGAGTCGAGGCCGTCGTGGGCCTGGGAAGCTCGGCGACGGTCAGCGACGCCGCCCTGCGGCTCGAGCCGTGCACTACGTCGCTGCGGCAGCAGATCGCGCAGGTGTACGGGGCCTTCCCGGCACAGCAGCACTCCGGCACCGGGCCCCGGGTCATCGACCTCGGCCGCAGCATCAGCTACGCCCAGGTGATCGCGCGCATCGAGGGCAGCGGTTCGGTCTTCATCCATGCGCTCGACCGGGACCGGGGGCACCTCGACACCATCGGCGGGGGCTGGGCGCCCTACCGGGGCACGTCGCTGCTGGCGCCGTACGGGGGCCCATCGCCCGCCCGGTACCTGCGCGTCGAGGCGCAGGGGTCGTGGACGCTCGAGGTGCGGGACCTGACCAACGCCCCGGTGCTGTCCGGCTCCGCAACCGGCTCCTCCGACGCCGTGCTGCTGCGGATGGGACCCGAGGCGACGCTGACGGTGAGCAGCGGCGGCTCCACCCGCACGACCGGCATCCGTCAGCTGTACGGCTACTGGCAGTCGCAGGAGCCGTTCGCCGTGGGGACGCAGTTCCCGAGCTCGGCCCCGATCGCCGGCGGCCTCTCGGTCATCGGCGTGCGCGCCATGACGGACAGCAGCTGGGCGCTCTCCGTCCGCTGAGCGGCGTCAGCGGACGCGCTCGAGCGTGCGGTAGCGGTAGCGCAGGCCCGTGCGGCTGACGTGCCACCCCTCCGCCGGATCGCGCGCGACCAGCCGCCACGACGCATCCGCACCCTCCGTCGTGGCGTCGGGCGCGGTCGTGTCGCCGGATGCGTCGAGGTCGATGTCGGTGATCTCGAGCCGGTCGGCGAGGTGCATGGCATCGCGGTAGACGCGTCCGCCGCCGACGACCCACGCCTCGTCGCCGAGCTCTGCGGCGACCTCGAGCGCGCGCTCGAGGCTCGGCACGACGCGGGCGCCGGGAGCGACGTAGTCGCGGTCGGAGGTGATGACGATGTTGTCGCGGCCGGGCAGCGGGCGGAAGCGCTCGGGGAAGGACTCCCAGGTGCGTCGCCCCATCACCACCGGGTGGCCCATCGTGATCGCCTTGAAGCGCGCCATGTCCTCGGGCAGCCGCCACGGCATGTCGCCGGCCTCGCCGATGACGCCGCCGCGCGCCTCGGCCCAGATCATGCCGAGCATCAGACGGCGACCGGTGCCTTGATGGCCGGGTGGTGCTGGTAGCCGACCACCTCGAGGTCGTCGTACTCGACGTCGAAGATCGACGCGCGGTGGGTCTTCAGGCGCAGCGTCGGGAGCGGGAACGGCTCGCGCGAGAGCTGCTCGGCGACCTGCTCGACGTGGTTGTCGTAGATGTGGCAGTCGCCGCCGGTCCAGATGAAGTCGCCGACCTCGAGGCCCGTCTGGTCGGCGACGAGGTGCGTGAGCAGCGCGTAGCTGGCGATGTTGAACGGCACGCCGAGGAACATGTCGGCCGAGCGCTGGTACAGCTGGCACGAGAGCCGGCCGTCGGCGACGGAGAACTGGAAGAGGGCGTGGCACGGCGCGAGCGCCATCTCGGGGATGTCGGCGGGGTTCCACGCGGAGACGATGAGGCGCCGCGAGTCGGGGTTGCGGCGGATCTCGTCGATCACCTGCTGGATCTGGTCGATGGTGCCGCCGTCGGGCGTCGGCCACGAGCGCCACTGCACGCCGTAGACGGGGCCCAGCTCGCCGTCCGCAGCCGCCCACTCGTCCCAGATCGTGACGCCGCGCTTCTGCAGCCAGCGCACGTTGGAGTCGCCGCGCAGGAACCACAGCAGCTCGAGCGCGATCGACTTGAAGTGCACGCGCTTCGTCGTGATGAGCGGGAAGCCCTCCGACAGGTCGTAGCGCAGCTGGCGGCCGAACACCGAGCGGGTGCCGGTGCCGGTGCGGTCGCTCTTGTGCTCGCCGTGCGCGAGCACGTCGGCGAGGAGCTCCTCGTAGGGGTGCGTCATCGTGCCTCCAGGCTCTCAGTCTTCCGCAGCGCGATCGCCTTCCGCGCAGCCATGCGCGCGCGCCGCCGATCGCGTGCCGCGTCGTACGCCATCGACAGGCGCAGCCACGAGCGCCACGACTCCGGGTGCGCCTCGACGTCGGCCTTCGCGACCGGGAACGCCTGCTCGGCGGCGTCGCGCTCGGCGCGACCCGACGGCGTGCCCGGCAGCGGCGCGGGCATGCCGCCCTCGTCGGCGAGCTGCCGGGTCGCGCGCTCGAGCTGCAGCCCGAAGACCACCTCGCGCACGAGCGCCCACGCGCCGACGAGGAACGTCGCGACGAGCGCGACGCCGACGGCGATCGCGACGGGCTCGCCCGAGGCGAGGAAGCGCACCGCGCGGTCGCCGGCGAGCACGACGTAGAGCGCGAGCACGGCGGCCATCGCGAGCGCGGCCCACTTGCGCGTCGCGGTGCGAGCCGCGGGGCGCTCGGTCACGCGAGCCCCAGCAGGTCGCCGATGCCGACGGTGACGCCGGGTCGCGCGTCGGCGCGCAGCGCCAGCAGGATGCCGGCCGAGTAGGAGTCGCTCGAGGTCGTGTCATGACGGATCGTCAGGGTCTCGCCGACGCCGCCGAAGATGACCTCCTGCCGCGCCACGACGCCCGGCAGCCGGATCGCATGGACCGGCACGCCCGCGACGATCGCGCCACGGCCCGGCTCGTCGGGCGTCGCGGGGTGGAAGCCGCGCACGGCGCCGATGGCCTCCGCGGTGCGCGTGGCGGTGCCGCTCGGCGCGTCGCGCTTGCGGTCGTGGTGCGCCTCGACGACCTCGACCGCGGCGAAGTGCTGCGCCGCGATCGTCGCGAGGTGCGTCTCGAGCACGCTGCCGAGCGAGAAGTTGGGGACGATGCGGATGCGCTCGGCACCGCGGGCGCGCAGCGCCTCGATGCGCTCATGGGTCCAGCCGCTCGTGCCGACCACCGCCGGCACGCCCGCGGCGACCGCCGCCTCGACGAGCTGCTGGCTCGCGCCGAGCACGGTCGCGTCGAAGACGACGTCGAGCCCGTCGAGGTCGAGCCCCTCGCGCACGTCGAGCTCGACCGGCTCGAGGTCGTCGGCCTCCTGGGCGAGCCGCAGCGCGAGCGATCCGAGCCTGCCGGTGGAGCCTGCGATGCCGATGCGGGTGGGGCCTGCCATGCCCTCCAGCCTACGGCGAGGAGCGTGCCCGGCCCGCCCGTAGAGTGGCACCGTGGCAGTCACGATCGCTCCCGAGGACCCCGCCTCCGCCGTCGCGCAGGGGCTGCTCGACGCCTACTTCGCCGACCGGGCGATCACCTTCGTCGGCGGGCAGTACCGCCCGAAGCCGGCCGACCCCGCGACGCTCCTCGCCCCCGACGGAGCCTTCCTCGTCGCCTGGAGCGGCGACGAGGCGGTCGGATGCGGTGCGCTGCGACGGCTCGGACCGTCGCGCTTCGAGGTCAAGCACCTCTACGTCGCCCCCGCCGGCCGCGGGCAGGGCACCGGCGCCGCGCTGCTCGCGGCGCTCGAGGCGCGCGCCGCCGAGCTCGGCGCGACGGAGGTCGTGCTCGACACGAACAGCGCGCTCGAGGTGGCGAACCGCCTCTACACGACCCGAGGCTACGCATCCGTGCCCGCCTACAACGACAACCCGAACGCGACCACCTGGTTCCTGAAGCCCCTGGGCTGAGGCGCCGAGGCTAGTACGGCTGCGGGATCGGGAGGCCCGTGCGGTCCTCCGGCGGCAGGTGGCCGAGGTCGTTGTGCACGACGAGCTGCGGCGGCTTGCCCGAGCGGCGGCGGATGATCGTCAGGCCGCAGTTCGCCTGGTTGAGGCCCATCCACTGCCAGCTGGGCGACTGCATGACCTCGCGCACGAACCAGCCGATGACGAAGTTGTGGGTGATGAGCAGCTCGTTGAGGTCGCCGCGCGACGGGCGCAGCCAGTGCTCGGCGGCGTCGTGCATCTGCGCGGCGCCCGCCTCGGCCTCGGCGGGCCGCACGCTCTCGAGGAAGCGGTGGAAGCCCACGGGCGTGTCGGGCTCGAGGCCCGACGGGATGCAGTCGAGCAGCAGCGACGACCGCTCGAACTCGACCGCGGGCAGCCGCTCCCCCATGATCGCGGCGGTCTCGGTGGCGCGCTGCAGCGGGGAGGTCCACGCGTGGTCGAAGTCGACGCCCGAGAGCCGCTGCGCGATCGCGTGGGCCTGCCGCACGCCGCGCCCGGAGAGCCGGCCGTCCTCGACGCCGTGCTCCGCATCGAGCTGCTCCCCATGTCGGACCAGGTAGAGCAGGTGCGCCATCGTTCCTCCGGCGGGCGCAGCATCGCGCCCCGTCGTGGGCGCGCGGACGCGCCGTCGTTCGCTGTCAGTGAGCGGCCGCCGCCGCTCCGTCCACCCTACCCGCCGTGGGGGACACGGCGAGCGCGTCGAGGCCGTCCGGCACCTGGCCTACGGCCGCGATCGAGCGGGGTCCGGATGCGAGCTGCGCGGCCAGTGCGCGCACGTCGGCGTCGGTGACGCGCTCGATGCGCTCGAGGGTGGCGTCGATGTCGAGGAACTCGCCGAGCGTCAGCTCGGCCCGGCCGAGGCGCGACATGCGCGTGTCGGTGTCCTCGAGCGCGAGCGCGGAGCCGCCCGCGAGCTGCCCCTTCGCGCGGCGCAGCTCGTCGTCGTCGACGCCCTCGGCGAGGCGCTCGAGCTCGCCCACCATGAGGCCGGCCACCTCGAGCGTCTTGCGAGGCGCGCACGCGGCGGCCATGCCCATGAGCCCCGCGTCGGCGTAGCCGGAGGCGAACGAGTAGACCGAGTAGGCGAGGCCGCGCTTCTCGCGGATCTCCTGGAACAGCCGCGACGACATGCCGGCGCCGAGCACCGCGTTCAGCACCGCCATGGCGCTGCGCCGCTCGTCGGTGGCCACGAGGCCGGGCGTGCCGAGCATGAGGTTGACCTGCTCGAGCGGGCGCTGCACGAGGGCGAGCCCGCCGGCCGCGTAGCCCTCGCCGCTGCCCGTGCGCCGGGGTCGCGGGGCGGCGTCGGCGAGCGACCAGCCGTAGCGGGTGAGCGCGAGCTGCAGCTGCTCGACGACCGCGTCGTGGTCGACGGCGCCCGCGATGGTGACGACGAGGTCGCGCGCCGCGTAGTGCTCGCGGTAGTGCTCGTGCACGCGGTCGCGCGAGACGGCCCGGATCGACTCGGGCGTGCCGCCGATGGGGCGGCCGAGCGGCGCCTGCTCGCCGTGCACGAGCTCGCTCAGGCGCTCCCCCGCGACGTCGCCCGGGTCGTCGTCGGCCATCGCGAGCTCCTCGAGGATGACCTCGCGCTCGTGCTCGAACTCGTCGGCGTCGAGCAGCGACGACGTGACCATGTCGGCGAGCACGTCGATGGCCATCGGCAGGTCGCGGTCGCGCACCTTCGCGTAGTAGCAGGTGTGCTCCTTGGCCGTGAGCGCGTTGTGCTCGCCGCCGACCTCGTCGAACGCCACCGCGATGTCGAAGGCGGTGCGCGTCGGGGTGCCCTTGAAGAGCAGGTGCTCGAGGAAGTGCGTCGCGCCGCGCGCGTCGCCCGGCTCGTCGCGCGACCCGACGGGCACCCAGAAGCCGACCGACGCGCTCAGCGCGCCCGGCACCTGCTCGGTGAGCACGCGCACGCCGCTCGGCAGCACGCTGCGGCGCACGACGGCACCGCCGGCGGCGGCGATGGCGATCTCGGGGGTCTCGAGCGGGAGGGCGACGGCAGGCATCCGTCCAGTCTACGAGCCGCCCGGAGACGACGGATGCCCCCACCCGGCGGGGTGGGGGCATCCGTCGTCGTGCGCTACTCGGCCGAGTCTGCCGAGACGGACGACTCCGCGGAGCCGTCCGCGGCGACGGGGGCGACGGGCGCCGACTCGTCGACGACCTCGAGCGAGAGCTTGCCGCGGTCGTCGATCTTCGTGATCTCGACCTGGATCTTCTGACCCACCGAGACGACGTCCTCGACGCTCTCGATGCGCTTGCCGCCGTTGAGCGCGCGCATGGCGGTCACGTGCAGCAGGCCGTCGCGGCCCGGCATCAGCGAGACGAACGCGCCGAACGACGCGATCTTCACGACGGTGCCGAGGAAGCGCTCGCCGACCTCGGGGTTCGAGGGGTTGGCGATCGCGTTGACCGCGGAGCGCGCGGCCTCGGCCGACGGCCCGTCGACGGCGCCGATGTAGACGGTGCCGTTGTCCTCGATCGAGATCTGGGCGCCCGTGTCGTCCTGGATCTGGTTGATCGTCTTGCCCTTCGGGCCGATCAGCTCGCCGATCTTGTCGACCGGGATCTGCACGCTGATGACGCGCGGCGCAGTGGGCGCCATCTCGTCGGGGGCGTCGATGGCGGCGTTGAGGACCTCGAGGATCTTCGTGCGCGCCTCCTTCGCCTGCGTCAGCGCGCTCGTCAGCACCGAGGCCGGCAGGCCCGAGAGCTTCGTGTCGAGCTGGATGGCCGTGATGAACTCCGGCGTGCCGGCGACCTTGAAGTCCATGTCGCCGAGCGCGTCCTCGGCGCCGAGGATGTCGGTGAGCGCCGCGTAGCGGGTCTCGCCGTCGACCGTGTCGCTGACGAGGCCCATGGCGATGCCCGCGACGGGCGCCTTGAGCGGCACGCCGGCGTTCAGCAGCGCGAGGGTCGACGCGCAGACCGAGCCCATCGACGTCGAGCCGTTCGAGCCCAGCGCCTCCGAGACCTGGCGGATCGCGTACGGGAAGTCCTCGCGGCTCGGCAGCACGGGCACGAGCGCGCGCTCGGCCAGGGCGCCGTGGCCGATCTCGCGGCGCTTCGGGCTGCCGACGCGGCCCGTCTCGCCCGTCGAGTACGGCGGGAAGTTGTAGTTGTGCATGTAGCGCTTCGACGTGACCGGGCTCAGCGAGTCGATCTGCTGCTCGAGCTTCAGCATGTTCAGGGTCGTGATGCCCATGATCTGCGTCTCGCCGCGCTGGAAGATCGCGGAGCCGTGCACGCGCGGCACGACCGCGACCTCGGCGTCGAGCGGACGGATGTCGGCGAGGCCGCGGCCGTCCATGCGGACCTGCTCGGAGAGGATGCGTCCGCGGACGACCTCCTTCGTCACGGCCTTGTAGGCGCCCGAGACCTGCGTCGCGACGACGGCCTCCAGCTCGCCGCGCTCGATGCGCCCGTTGATCTCCTGCTTGACCTGCTCCTTGAGCTGGTCGTCGGCGTCCTGGCGCTCGAGCTTGCCGGCGATCCGGTAGACCTCCGACAGGCGCTCCTGCGCGACCTCGCGGACGGCGACGAGCGCCTCCTCCGAGTACGGCGGGAACAGCGGGTACTGCTGCGTCTCCTTGGCGGCGGTCTTGGCGACCTCGGCCTGCGCGGCGACGAGCTGCTTGATGAACGGCTTCGAGGCCTCGAGGCCCTGCGCGACGATCTCCTCGGTCGGCTTCACGGCGCCGCCCTGGATGAGCTCCCAGGCGTTGTCAGTGGCCTCGGCCTCGACCATCATGATCGCGACGTCCTCGACGCCGGCGGCGTCGGTGACCACGCGGCCGGCGACGACCATGTTGAACACGGCCTGCTCGAGCTGCGAGTGCTTGGGGAAGGCGACCCACTGGCCGTCGATGAGCGCGACGCGCACGCCGCCGATCGGGCCGTCGAACGGCAGGCCCGAGAGCTGCGTCGACATGGACGCGGCGTTGATCGCGAGCGCATCGTAGATCTCGTCGGGCTCGATGGCGAGCACGGTGACGACGACCTGCACCTCGTTGCGGATGCCCTCCACGAACGACGGACGCAGCGGCCGGTCGATGAGGCGGCACGTGAGGATCGCGTCGGTCGAGGGGCGGCCCTCGCGGCGGAAGAACGAGCCGGGGATGCGGCCCGCGGCGTACATGCGCTCCTCGACGTCGACGGTGAGCGGGAAGAAGTCGAAGTGGTCCTTCGGCTGCTTGGAGACGCTCGTGGCGCTCAGCAGCATCGTCTCCTCGTCGATGTACGCGACCGCGGCGCCCTGCGCCTGCTGCGCGAGGCGGCCGGTCTCGAAGCGGACGGTGCGGGTGCCGAAGCGGCCGTTGTCGAGGACGGCTTCGGCGAATGTGATCTCTGGACCCTCCATAGGGTCACTCCTCTCGTGGGCGCGAGGACGCGCTGCGGTTCCGCGCGTCGCCTGCTCGAGGAGGTGTGGTCATCAGTGGGCGAGGTCGAAGCTCCGCTTCGGCATCCTCCACCAACGACCAGCCTCTGGGTCTCGTCTGCGGACGCGCGATGGCTGCGATGGATGAACAGCAACCGGATCGATGGTAGCAGTCGGCGCCTCGGAAGACCCGGAGACGCTGCCTCGTACGATGAGCCGATGCAGACGGTGCCCCGGCTCGACGTGTCCTCCCTCGACCGACCGCTCTCCGACGACGACGTGCGTCGCACCCGCGCCTGGCTCACCGCCGCCGGCCAGCACGACCCGCGGCTGCGGCTGGTGCTGTGGGTCACCATCCCGATCGGGGTGCTCATGCTGCTCGTCTCGCTCATGGGCGTCACGAGCGGCGACGCCGAGATGGCGATCGTCTGCGGGCTGTTCGGGGCCTTCTGCCTCGGGCTCGCGGTCTGGATCGTCGTGACGAGACGGATGGCCGTGCGACGCCAGGCGAAGCTGCTGCGCTTCGCGCGCGACAACGCGCTCGGCGCGATCGCGCGCAGCACCGACCATCGAGCCGGCTCGCTCGTGCTGCAGTCGGGCGTCGATCGGATCGTCGAGCACGCGCTGCTGGGCGGCTCGGCCATGTTCGGCGGATTCGCCATGCGCGAGTCCTTCGGGCGCGCCCCGTGGCTGCGCTGGGGCTTCCTCACGATCATCGTCGAGCGTCGACCCGGCAGGGCGATCTGGGTGCAGATGCTCGACGCGGAGCGCTCGACGACGCCCGTGACCAGGCGCCTGGCGATCGAGGACGCCGAGCGGGCGCAGCAGGCGGGCCTCGCGACGCGCGTCGAGCGGCGCGGCAGCTGGGAGGTCACGCTGTCGGCTGAGACCGTCGGCGAGCCGATCGACGCCACGGTGGGCGCGGTGCCGGCCGGCCTGCTCGAGCTGCTCGCGGAAGAGCCGGGCCGTCTCGCGCTCGACTGCAGCGGCACGAGCGTCACCGTGCTCGCCGAGCGCGGCTGGGACCTGACGGAGCCGGAGACGCAGCGCTTCGTGCATCGCGTGCGCGAGCTCGTCGCCGCCTCGGGCATGCAGCCGATCCAGGCGCACCTGTTCTACGGCTCGCACGAGGCGCTCGCCGCGGCCGAGGCTCGGTCGGCTGCACCGCTCGCGTTCGGCGACAGCCAGGACCCCGCGTCGCGGCGGCGGCGGCGCGGCAAGTGGCTGTGGGCGGCGCTGTCGGTCGCCACGCTGATCGCCGGTGCGCTCGCGCTCGCGCTCGTGCGCCCGGGGTGACCGGTCGCCGACCGCAGCGACGACGGAGGGCGGCCCCTGAGCACGACGAAGGGCGGTCCCTGAGCATGACGAAGGGCCGCCCCTCGCGGGACGGCCCTTCGGGAACGCTGGGGAAGGCTATCGGCGAAGGCCGAGGCGCTCGATCAGCGAGCGGTAGCGCTCGATGTCGACGTCGGACAGGTAGCCGAGCAGACGACGACGCTGACCGACGAGCAGCAGCAGACCACGACGCGAGTGGTGGTCGTGCTTGTGCTCCTTCAGGTGCTCCGTGAGGTCCTTGATGCGGCGCGACAGCATCGCGACCTGCACCTCGGGGCTCCCGGTGTCGCCCTCGTGCGTGGCGTACTCCTCGATGATGGCCTTCTTGACCTCTGCGTTCAGGCTCATGTGGACCCCTCTCTGCTCACAGCGCGGTGCCCGTGCGGGATGCACGAGCGCTCTCTGTCCGCGGCCGATGTACGGCAACCGGCCAAGACTACCAGGTCAGCGGCGCACCGGCCATCGGGCGTCGAGCTCGCCGAAGCGCTGCACGCGGCCGCCGACCGGTGCTGCCACAGCCTGGCCGTGCGACAGCTGCACCGGCTGCCCCATCGCGGCGGCGGCCATCGAGCGGCGGTGGTGCATGAGGTCGCCGAGCAGCGCCGTCTCGTCGGCGGCGTGGCCGGAGCCCGTGCGGCCGACGAGCGCTCGCTGGCGGTGGTTGGCGAGCTTCGTCGCGGTCTGGATGTAGTGGTGCATCGACCGCCGCACGCCGCGGCGCTTCGCCCAGTCCATGAGCGAGGCGCGGCCGTCGCCGCTCGAGAGCCGCTCGACCTCTTCGCGCGTGAACCAGCCGGCGCGCCCGTAGTCGTCGAGGCGGAGCCGCGTGAGCCGCACCTCCTGGCGCAGCAGGAGCCAGACCGCGACGGCGGCGAGCGCGCACAGCGGCACCTGCACGACGAGGTAGTAGACGAAGAAGCCGACGGTGCCGCCAGGCACCCACCAGCTCGCCGAGTTCCACAGCGCGTGCAGCGCGGCGGACACGAGCCAGCCCGCCGGGAAGGCGACGAGGATCCACCACCGGCTGCGCAGCCTCGCCGCGAAGCCGAGCGCGAGCCCGATCCCGACCGCCGTGAAGATCGCGTGCGTGAGCGGGCTCATGATGCCGCGCAGGAAGAAGATGAACGAGCCGTCGCCCGACTCGGCGAGCGACGTGCCGAAGTAGAGGATGTTCTCGGTGAACGCGAATCCCGCTGCCGACAGCGCCGCGAAGACGACGCCGTCGACCGGCCCGTCGAACGTGCGCCGGAAGAACAGGAACATGATGACGACCGGGATCGCCTTCCAGAGCTCCTCCACCACCGGCGCCTGGATGACGGTCGCGTAGAACTCGAACTCCTCCTGCGAGCGCAGCAGCGGCACGACGAGCGGCTGCAGCACCCACTCGTTGAGCGCGAGCGTCAGCAGCACCGCCGCGACACCGCCCCAGAGGCCCGCGAACCACATCGCCACCCGCGGCTCAGGCTCCCACCGGTCGATCGCGACGACCGCCCAGATGACGAAGCCGAGCGGCACGAGCGCCATGACGCCGGAGACGGCGACGAGCAGCGGGTTGCCGATCGCGCCGCCGAGCACGAAGATCACGCCGAACGAGGCGAGCGCGAGCACCGCGATGCCGATGATGCCGACGATCAGCCCGACGTTCGGGCCCTCCCGTCGGCGCGCGAGCGGCGAGAGCGGTGCGGTGGCGGTCACCCGAGGAGCGTACCGAGCCGTGCCGTGCCGCGCCTCAGCGCTCGGCGTCGGGCAGCGGGATGACCGGGATCGCCTGCGTCACGGGCTGCAGGCCCGACAGGCGCGCGGGCTGCAGCAGCTTCTCGACCCGCTCGCGCTCCATGAGGCCCGCCTCGACGACGAGGTCGGCGATCGACTTGCTGCTCGTGAGCGCCTCGTGGGCGAGCTTCGCCGACTCGGCGTAGCCGAGGTACGGCGTGAGCGCCGTGACGACGCCGACCGACGTGCCGACCATGAGGTCGAGCCGCTCGCGGTTCGCCTCGATGCCGACGACGCAGTTCACCCGCAGCGTCAGGCACGCCTGCGTCATCCAGTGCAGGCTCTGCAGGATGGAGTGGGCGATCACGGGCTCGAACGCGTTGAGCTGCAGCTGCCCGGCCTCCGACGCCGCCGTCACCGTCGCATCCGACCCGATGACGGCGAACGCGACCTGGTTCACGACCTCGGGGATGACCGGGTTGACCTTGCCGGGCATGATCGACGACCCGGCCTGCTTCGCGGGCAGCGAGATCTCGCCGAAGCCCGCCTGCGGGCCGGAGGAGAGCAGCCGCAGGTCGTTGCAGATCTTGGAGAGCTTCGCCGCGCAGCGCTTGAGCGTCCCCGAGAGCGTCATGAACACGCCGGTGTCGCTCGTCGCCTCGATGAGGTCGGCGGCGGCCGTGATCGGCAGGCCGGTGAGCTCGGCGAGGTGCCGGCAGGCGGCCTCGGCGTAGCGCGGGTCGGCGGTGATGCCCGTGCCGATCGCGGTGGCGCCGAGGTTGACCTCGCTCAGCCACTTGATGGTCTCCTCGAGCCGGTCGCGGTCCTCGCGCAGCGTCACGGCGAAGCCGTGGAACTCCTGGCCGAGCGTCATCGGCACGGCGTCCTGCAGCTGCGTGCGGCCGACCTTCAGCACGTCGCGGAACTCGTCGGCCTTCGCGTCGAACGCATCCGTCAGCCGCGTCAGCTCGTCGAGCAGGCGGCGCAGCGTGAACGACATCGCGACCTTGATGGAGGTCGGGTAGGTGTCGTTCGTCGACTGCGAGCGGTTGACGTCGTCGATGGGGCTGAAGTGCTCGTACGACCCCTTCGGGAAGCCGAGCTCGACGAGGCACGCGTTGGCGATGACCTCGTTCGTGTTCATGTTCGTCGAGGTGCCGGCGCCGCCCTGGATGACGCCCACCTTGAACTGGTCGTGCAGCTCGCCGCCGCGGATGCGCCGGCAGACGCGGTCGATGAGGTCGGCCTTCTCGGGGTCGAGCACCCCGATCTCGCGGTTGGCGCGCGCGCACGCCTGCTTGACGACCGCGAGCGCGTTGACGAGGTCGGAGTAGACCGAGATCGAGCGGCCGGTGATCGGGAAGTTGATGAGCGCGCGCTCGGTGTGGATGCCCCAGTAGGCGTCGGCGGGGACCGGCAGCTCGCCGAGCGAGTCGCGCTCGAGGCGGGTCGGACCCGTGTAGTGGTGCTCGCCCTGCGGGGCCGGGTCGAGCTTGTACTGGGGCGTGTCGGTCATGCGGGCTCCATCGCCGTCGGTGGCCCAGCGCCTGGTGGGCCTGGGAGGTGTGCGGATGCGGGGGTCGCCCGCCGCTGACGAGCCTAGCCGGGGAGGGTCCGCGGTGCCGGTACCCTGCCCTGGTGCCCCGACTCCTGCTCCCCCTCGCCGTCGTCTCCGCCCTCGCGCTCGCCGGCTGCGGCTCCGCCGCGCCCGACGAGACGCCCGAGCCCACCGCCGCCGGCCCGCAGCCGACCGCGAGCGAGCCGGCCGCATCCGACCCCGCCGCATCCGAGTCGCCCGTGACCGCCGAGGGCGACCCGGACGCCCCCGAGGGCTACCCGATCGCGCCGCCGACCGAGTTCCCCGAGTGCGCGGCGCTCGAGGGCGCGGTCGCCGAGCTCACCGGCGGCCTCGACTTCGACCAGGCCGCGAGCGACGCGCAGGACCAGGAGGACATCGCCGTCGAGCGCCAGTGCGCGTGGACGGCCGGCGGCAGCACGCTGCGCCTCACGCTCAGCGGCATCACGTTCGCGCCAGACGAGCTCATCGCGCTCGCGAGCTCGCGCCTCACCGTCGCCGACCCGGGCGCCAACGAGCGCGGCCTGTTCGTGATGGGCGTTGGCGAGCCCCCGGTGCTGAGCGAGACGTTCTCGGGCACCGTGAACACCTTCGACCAGTTCGAGACCGTCTCGGTCGGCTGGGACGGCGCCGAGGCGGCGTTCACGGGCCAGCAGGCGGTCGACGCCGCGGTCGCCGTGCACGACCTCATCCGCGAGTAGCGCGCGCGAGCTCCTCCCCGAGCGCCGCGACGCCGAGCTCGACCTCGGCGAACGTCGTGCTGAGCGGCGACAGCCCGATGCGGATGCCGTCGGGCGCCCGGAAGTCGGGGATGACGCCGCGCTCCCAGAGCCTCGCGTTGACCTCGCGGAACGACGGATGCGCGACGGTGAGGTGGCTGCCCCGGCGCGGCCCGGCGGGCGGGCTCGCGAGCACCGCCCCGTGCGGCAGCACGTGCGCGGCGAGCGCCTGCTCGGCGAAGCCGGTGAGGGCGATCGACTTCTCGCGCACGGCGGCGACGCCCACCTGCTCGACGAGCTCGACCATCGCCTCGAGCGCGACGGTCGCGAGCACCGGCGGGGTGCCGCTCAGGAACCGGGCCAGGTCGGGCGCGGGCCGGTAGCTCGGCGCCATCGCGAAGACGTCGGCGGCGCCCATCCAGCCCTGGATCGGCTGCTGCAGCTCGCCCTGCAGCTCGCGCCGCACGTAGGCGAAGGCGGGCGAGCCGGGCCCGCCGTTCAAGTACTTGTACGTGCAGCCGACCGCGAGGTCGACGCCGTGCGCGTCGAGCTCGGTGGGGATGACGCCCGCCGAGTGGCACAGGTCCCACAGCACGAGCGCGCCCGCGTCGTGCACGGCGCGCGTGACGCCAGCGACGTCGGCGAGGAACCCCGAGCGGTAGGCGACGTGGCTCAGCACGACGAGCGCCGTGCGCTCGCCGACGGCGGCCTCGACCTGCTCGAGCGTCGCGCCGGCCGTGCGGTCGACCTCGATCCACCGGATCGTGAGGCCGCGCTCGGCGGCGACCCCCTCGACGATGAAGCGGTCGGTCGGGAAGTTGTCGTCGTCGATGACGATCTCGGTGCGGGCGGCGCTGCGCGGCGCG
Source organism: Agrococcus sp. BE272 (assembly GCF_031457935.1). Taxonomy (NCBI): domain Bacteria; kingdom Bacillati; phylum Actinomycetota; class Actinomycetes; order Micrococcales; family Microbacteriaceae; genus Agrococcus; species Agrococcus sp. BE272. Next base: position 57,095 of record NZ_JAVDXL010000001.1, read on the forward strand.
TCGACCGCGGCGCGGATGAGCTTGTAGAGCAGCACCGTGGTCGAGTCGCCGACGACGGTCTGGCCCGGCGCCGCGCCGACGAGCGCGCCGATGCGGTCGCCGAGCTCGTACGGCAGGCGCATCCAGCCCTCGTCCCAGCCGCGGATGAGGCGGCTGCCCCAGTCGTGGCCGACGAAGCGCGCGAAGCGCTCCTCGAGCGACGCGAGCGGGCGGCCGAGCGAGTTGCCGTCGAGGTAGGAGACGACGCCGGGGTCGCGCACGAACGCGCCCGTGTGGGCGGCGAGCGGGTCGGCGGCGTCGAGCTCGGCGGCGAGACGGGCGGTGTCGGTCATCGAGGGGCCTCCAGGTCGGTGATGCGCACGGGCCGCGACCGGTGCAGGGATGCGAGCGCGGCGGCGTCGCCGTCGACGTCGGGCGGGAAGGCGCTCGCGACGGGGCCGCCGGGCAGCAGCCGGGCCGCGGTGAGCGCGTCGACGAGCGCCGCCCCCTCGACCCCGGCCTGCCGCAGCGCCGCGACCTCCGCCTCGTCGAGGTCGAGGCGGCTCGAGCCGTTGCCGAGGTCGGTGCCGTAGGCGACCGCTCCCCCGGCCGCCGCGAAGCGCGCGAGGTTGTCGGTGGCGCGCGCGAAGGCCTCGTCGTCGCCGTCGCGCGCGTGCATGCCGAGGGTCGAGATCCACACCGTGCGCCCGGCGGCGCGACGCACGACGTCGTCGGCGAGCGGATGCGTCCACGGCGTGTGCGCGAGCACGTCGGCGCCCGCGGCGATCGCGCGCTCCGGCTGGCCCGCGCCCTGCGCGTGCACCGCGACGCGGAGCCCCAGCGCGTGCGCCTCGGCCACCGCCGCCGCGAGCGCCTCGTCGTCGAGGGCCGGCCCGTCGTCGGTGTTCGACACGAGCTTCACGAGGCTCGCGCCTGCCGCCGCCTGGGCGCGCACCGCCGCGGCCGCCGCCGCGCCGCCCGCGACCTCGACGACGCCGCCGGGCGGCGCCCACGCACGGTCCGACGGGTAGCCGCCCGGCGCGGTGAGGAACGCGCCCGCGAAGCGCACGTCGAGGGCCGGATGCGTCGCCCGCGCCGCGTCGGCGAGGCCCGGCACGGCGGCCGGGTCGGCGCCGAGGTCGAGGACCCGGGCGATGCGGCTCCCCTCGAGCCCGCCGAGGTCGGCGAGCGCGAGGTGCACGTGCGCGTCGGTGAGCGGCGCCAGCAGCGCGAGGTCGAGCCTCGGCAGGTCGCGGGCCGCGGCCTCGTCGCCGCCCGCGAGGGCGACCCCGTCGTCGCCGAGCCGCAGCACCGCATCCGCATGCCACGCGCCGTCGACGCGCGCGTGCGCGACGCGCACGAGCCGCGGGGCGCTCACTCCTCGATCCGCGTGCGGACCGCGTAGAGCTCGGGGAAGAACGTCAGGTCGAGCGCGCGCTGCAGGAAGTCGACGCCGCTCGAGCCTCCCGTGCCGGTCTTGCGCCCGATCGTGCGGGTGACGGTGCGCAGGTGCCGGAAGCGCCAGAACTGGAAGTTGTCCTCGAGGTCGACGAGCTCCTCGCACGTCTCGTAGGCGCGCCAGTTGTCGTCGGCGCCCTCGTAGATGCGCTGGAAGACCGGCACGAGCTCCTCGGAGTAGACGTGCGCCTTCCGCACGTCGCGCTCGAGCACCGCCGTCGGCACGGCGTGGCCGCGGCGGGCGAGATGCCGGAGGAACTCGTCGTAGAGGCTCGGCCGCTCGAGCTCGGCCGCGAGCGCCGCGTGGTCGTCGGGGCTCGACTCGAAGACCTTCAGCATGCGCTCGTGCTTGTTGCCGAGCGCGAACTCGACGAGCCGGTACTGCGCGCTCTGGAAGCCCGAGGCGTTGGCGAGCGCGCCGCGGAACTGCGCGTACTCGGTGGGGGTGAGCGTCGCGAGCACCGACCACTGCTGCGTCAGCACCTCCTGGATGTGCTTCACGCGCGCGATGCGCTTGAGGGCCGCGCCCAGGTCGTCGGCGGCGAGCAGCCGGCGGGCGTCGTCGAGCTCGTGGATGACGAGCTTGAGCCACAGCTCGGTCGTCTGGTGCTGGATGATGAACAGCAGCTCGTCGTGGTGCTCCGGCTCGCTGCGCGGGTGCTGCGAGGCGAGCAGCGTGTCGAGCCCGAGGTACGACCCGTAGCTCATGCGCTCGCGCAGGTCGGTGACGATCGTCGACTCGATCTCGCGGGTGTTGTCCTCGACGGGCACGGGGCCTCCTTCGGCTCGCCTCCACGGTAACGCGCCGCGGTGCCCGCCGTCGGCCCGGCCGCCCTACGCTGGCGGCGTGGTGGAGATCCCGGACGCGGCCGTCGACGACCTGATCGCGCTCGTGCGCGTGCCGACCGAGGAGGCGGCCCAGCTGCCCGCCTTCCAGGCGGCGCTCCGCGAGCGCTTCCCGCGGCTGTTCGCCTCGCTCGAGGTCGAGCCGATCGGGGCGACGCTGCTCGCGCGGTGGCCTGGGCGCGGCGCGGGTGCGCCGGCGCTGCTCATGGCCCACCAGGACGTCGTGCCGGCCCCGCCCGCCGGGTGGACGCATCCGCCCTACGCCGGGCACCGCGACGCGACGCACGTGTGGGGCCGCGGCACGCTCGACGACAAGGGCTCGCTCGTCGGCATCTGCGTCGCCGTCGAGGCGCTGCTCGCGGCGGGCTTCGCGCCCGCGCGCGACGTGTGGCTCGTCTTCGGCCACGACGAGGAGACGATGGGGACCGGCGCCGCGTCGGCCATCGCCGAGCTCGACGCCCGCGGCGTGCGGCCCGCGTGGGCGCTCGACGAGGGCGGCGCGATCATCGAGCCGCCGGTCGCGGGCGTCGCGCGCGACGTGGCGGTGGTGGGCGTGGCCGAGAAGGGCTTCGCGAACATCCGGATGCGCGTGGCGCAGGTGGGCGGGCACGCGTCGACCCCGCCGAGGCTGCCGGCGACGTCGCGGCTCGCGCGCGCGATCCGGCGGCTCGACCGCGCCCCCTTTCCGCGCTCGCTGCCGGAGCCCGCGCTGCGCATGCTCGAGCTGCTGGGGGCGGATGCGTCGGGGCCGCAGGGCGCGGTGCTGCGGCGGGTGCGGCGCGCGCGGCCGCTCGTGGAGCGCATCCTGGCGCGCGGCGACGAGACGCGGGCGATGCTCTCGACCACCGCGGTCGTCACGCAGCTCTCGGGCGCGGCCGCGCCCAACGCGCTCGCGGAGGAGGCGGTCGCGGTCGTGAACGCACGGATCGCGCTCGGCTCGAGCGTCGACGAGACGGTCGCGCACGTGCGGCGAGCGGTCGCCGACCCGCAGGTGTCGCTCGAGGTGCTGCACGGCCACGGGCCGAGCCCCGAGAGCCCCTCGGCCGGCCCCGGCTGGGACGACGTCGCGGCGGCGATCGCGCGGCTGCGGCCCGACGTGCTCACCGTGCCGTACGTGATGCTCGGCGGCACCGACGGCCGGCACGCGCATCGCATCACCGACCGCGTCTACCGCTTCGCGCCCTTCGCGATGACCCGCGACGAGCGCCTCACCCTGCACGCGCGCGACGAGCGCATCCGCGTCGACACGTGGCTGGGCGGCTGCCGCTGGTACGCCGACCTCATCGAGTCGAGCTGCTGATGGCGCGGTTCGCGATCGACGCGCCCACCGCGCTGCGGATCGTGCGCGAGCGCGTCGACGTGGGCGGGCACCAGCTGGTCGGCGTGGGGGCGCTGCGCTCGCAGGTCATGCAGCTGCTGTGGGCCGAGGTGCGCGCGGGCGACCTGCCCGAGGCGGAGGGGCGCGCGCAGCTCGAGGCGCTCGCGTCGCTCAAGGTGCGGCTGCTCGCCGACCGCGTCTCGCGCTCGGTCGCCTGGCGGCACGCCGCGCGGCTCGGCTGGGACGACGCGACGCGGGCGGAGCCGCTCGCGGTCGCGTCGCTGCAGGCCGACGCGCTCGTCACCGACGACCCCGAGCTCGCGGCCGCCGCCGAGGGCGTCGTGGAGCGGATGCCGTGGGGCGGGTTCGTCGCGGCGCTCGGCTGAGGCGCAGACGGCCGAGCGGCGCCCTGCGCAGGGCGCCGCTCAGGCGGTCAGAGGCGGGACTTCGTGTGCCAGACCGTCTTCGTCTCGGTGAGGGCGAGGATGCGCTGCGGCGTCTCGGGCGCGAGGCCCGGCTCGGGACGCAGCACGCGCTTCAGCGTGTCGGCCGCGATCACCTCGAGCTCGACCCAGTCGAGGTCGCCGGCGCCGGTGAGGTCGAGCGCGTTGATGTCGGCGTGGCCCGCGAGCCACGGCGCGAGCTCGGCCGGGTCGCCCGTCAGCACGTTCACGACGCCGCCAGGCAGGTCGCTCGTCGCGAGCACCTCGGCGAGCGAGATCGCGACGAGCGGCGAGGCCGCGGCGGGCACCACGACGACCGCGTTGCCCGTCACGAGCGCCGGCGCGACGACCGACGTGAGGCCCAGGAGGCCCTGCTCCTGCGGCGCGATGATCGCGACGACGCCGGTCGGCTCGGGCACCGACAGGTTGAAGTAGGGGCCGGCGACGGGGTTGGCGTGGCCGCCGATCTGGGCGACCTTGTCGGTCCAGCCGGCATGCAGCACCCACAGGTCGATCGCGGCCTCGACCTGCTGCTGCGCCCGCGCGGCGGTCAGGCCCTCGGTGCGCTGCAGCTCGTCGACGAACTGCGCCTTGCGGCCCTCGAGCACCTCGGCGACCCGGTACAGCACCTGGCCGCGGTTGTACGCGGTCGCGCCCGCCCAGCCGGGCTGGGCCTTGCGGGCCGCGCGGACGGCGTCGCGCGCATCCTTCCTGGAGGCCTTCGCGACGTTCGCGACGAACGCGCCGCGCTTGTCGAGCACCTCGGTCACGCGCCCGGACTCGCTGCGCGGGAACGCGCCGCCGATGAAGAGCTTGTAGGTCTTGGGCACGTCGAGGCGCGTCGCCGTGCGGGCCGGGGTCTTCGTCGTGGTCGCCATCACTTGCCTGCCTTCAGGTACGCCTGCATGCCCTGCACGCCGCCCTCGCGGCCGTAGCCGGACTCCTTGTAGCCGCCGAACGGGCTCGCGGGGTCGAACTTGTTGAACGTGTTCGCCCAGACGACGCCGGCGCGCAGCTTGTCGGCGACCGCGAGCACGCGGGAGCCCTTGTCGCTCCAGATGCCGGCCGAGAGGCCGTAGGGGGTGTTGTTCGCCTTCGCGATCGCCTCGTCGGGCGTGCGGAAGGTGAGCACCGACAGCACGGGTCCGAAGATCTCCTCGCGGGCGATCGTCGACGACGCCTCGACGCCCGAGACGACGGTCGGCGGGAACCAGTAGCCCTTCGCCGGCAGCTCGCAGTCGGGCGCCCAGCGCTCGCCGCCCTCGGCCTCGCCCTGGTCGACGAGGCGCGTGATGCGCGCGAGCTGCTCGGAGGAGTTGATCGCGCCGATGTCGGTGTTCTTGTCGAGCGGGTCGCCGAGGCGCAGCGTCGCCATGCGCTCCTTGAGGCGCTCGAGCACCGCGTCGTGCACGTTCTCCTGCACGAGCAGGCGGCTGCCCGCGCAGCACACCTGGCCCTGGTTGAAGAAGATGCCGTTGACGATGCCCTCGATCGCCTGGTCGAGGGGCGCGTCGTCGAAGACGATGTTCGCGCCCTTGCCGCCCAGCTCGAGCGTCAGCCGCTTCGGCGTGCCGGCGAGCGCCTTCGCGATCTCGCGGCCGACCGCGGTGGAGCCCGTGAAGGCGACCTTGTCGACGTCGGGGTGGCGCACGAGCGCCGCGCCCGTCTCGCCCGCTCCCGTGATGAGGTTGACGACGCCGGCGGGCAGGCCCGCCTGCTCGCACACCTCGGCGAAGAGCATCGCCGTGAGCGGCGTCGTCTCGGCCGGCTTCAGCACGACGGTGTTGCCGGCGGCGAGCGCCGGCGCGACCTTCCACGCGAGCATGAGCAGCGGGAAGTTCCACGGGATGACCTGCGCGGCGACGCCGTGCGGCTGCGGCGCGGCGCCGAGACCGACGTAGTCGAGCTTGTCGGCCCATCCGGCGCAGTGGAAGAACCACTGGGCGACGAGCGGCACGTCGGCGTCGCGCGTCTCCTTGATCGGCTTGCCGTTGTCGAGCGACTCGGCGACGGCGAGCTCGCGCGCGCGCTCCTGCAGGATGCGCGCGATGCGGAAGAGGAACTTGCCGCGGTCGCGGCCCGACATCGGGCCCCAGACGGTGCGGAACGCGGTGCGCGCGGCCCGCACCGCAGCATCCACGTCGCCCTCGTCGGCGGTCGCGAACGTGGCGATGGGCTGCTCGGTCGAGGGCGAGACGGAGGCGAAGCTCGCGCCGCCGCCGGCGACCCACTCGCCGCCGATCCAGAGCCGGTACTCGTCGCGGAGGTTGAGGATGGACGTCGACTCGGGAGCCGGCGCGTAGTCGAGGAATGCCATGGGGAGCCTCAGTCGATCGTGACGTAGTCGGGGCCGGAGTAGCGGCCGGTGGTGAGCTTCTGGCGCTGCAGCAGCACGTCGTTCAGCAGGCTCGAGGCGCCGAAGCGGAACAGGTGCGGGTCGAGCCACGCCTCGCCGCAGGTCTCGGCGACCGTGACGAGGTACTTCATGGCGTCCTTCGCGGTGGCGATGCCGCCCGCGGGCTTCACGCCGATGCGCTCGCCCGTCAGCCGCTCCCAGTCGCGCACGACCTGCAGCATGAGCAGCGTCACCGGCAGCGTGGCCGCGGGCTGCACCTTGCCGGTGGAGGTCTTGATGAAGTCGCCGCCGGCGAGGATCGACAGCCACGAGGCGCGGCGCACGTTGTCGTACGTCACGAGCTCGCCCGTCTCGAGGATGACCTTGAGGTGCGCGAAGGTGCCGTCGGTGCGACGGCACGCCTCCTTGGTGGCGACGATCTCGTCGAAGACCTTGCCGTAGTTGCCCTCGAGGAACGCGCCGCGGTCGATGACCATGTCGATCTCGTCGGCGCCGGCAGCGACCGCGTCGCGGGTGTCCTGCAGCTTGACCGGCAGGCTCGCGCGCCCGGACGGGAACGCGGTCGCGACGGCGGCGACGTTGATGCCGTCGTCGCGGCCGTTGCTCCAGGCCGAGCCGAGCGCCTCGACCGCGTTGCCGACCATGTCGCCGTAGACGCAGACGGCCGCGGGGCGCGGCGTCGAGGGGTCGGATGCGTCGGGCACGAGCGCCTTCGCGACGAGCGAGTGCACCTTGCCCCGGGTGTCGTTGCCCTGGAGGGTCGTGAGGTCGATCATGCGGATCGTGAGGTCGAGCGCCGCCTGCTTGGAGCTCGTCTTGATGGAGCGGGTGCCGAGCGATGCGGCGCGGGCCTCGAGGCCCACGGCGTCGACGGCCGGCAGGCCCTCGAGGTGTCGGCGGAGTGCGACCTCGGAGAGGTCGCCGCCGAGCAGCTGGACGGCGCGCTCTGCGGGCGCGAGCGCTGCGCTGGGTGTGGTCACGCTGATCCTTCTTCCCGCCGCGGTGCGGTCGTCCGCCAGGTGTGTCGCGGCGTACGGGGTGCTGGGCAGTCTACCGGCCGCGGGAGCCCTGTCCGGACAGGTCAGGCCGTGGCGGCCGCGACGAGCTCGCGCGTGCGGTCCACATCGCGCGACATCTGGGCGATGAGCTGGTCGAGGCTCTCGAAGCGGTGCATGGGCCGCACGAAGTCGACGAGCTCGAGGCTGATGGGCCGGTCGTAGAGGTCGAGGTCGACGTCGAGGAGGTACGCCTCGACCGTCTTCGCGGCGACGCCGTCGAACGTGGGGTTGTCGCCGATCGAGACGGCGGCGGGGAACGTGCCGGCGTCGACGTGGGCGAGGGCCGCGTAGACGCCGTCGGCGGGCACGAAGCCCTCGACGGGCGCGCCGAGGTTGGCGGTCGGGAAGCCGAGCGCCCGCCCCCGCTGGAAGCCGCGCACGACGTCGCCGCGCAGGACGTGGCGGCGGCCGAGCATGCCGTTGGCCTCCTGCACGCGGCCGAGCTCGAGCGCCTCGCGGATCCACGTGGAGGACACGCGCCGGCCGTCGGCGAAGCAGATGTCGTCGATCGACTCGACGCGGGCGCCGCGCGGCTCGGCGAGCGCGCGCAGCATGGCCGCGTCGCCGGCGCCGCGGTGGCCGAAGCGGAAGTCGTCGCCGACGAGCAGCACGCGCGCGCCCAGCCCGTCGAGCAGCACGCGCTCGGCGAACTCCTCCGCGGGCTGCGCCGCCGTCTCGCCCGTGAACGGCACCACCACGACCCGGTCGGCCCCCGCGGCGCGCAGCAGCTCCACCTTGTGCGGCAGCGACACGAGCGGCAGCGGCGCGCGGTCGGGCCGCACGATCTCGAGCGGGTTGCGGTCGAAGGTGACGACGGTGGTCGCGAGGCCCGCGGGCTCGGCGAGCGCGCGCAGCTGCTCGATGATCCGCTGGTGGCCGATGTGCACGCCGTCGAACTTGCCGATCGTGACCGCGCTCGGCACGGCCTCGAGCGCGTCGATCCAGTCCATGCCGGCCCCGCGGTCGCCGCTCACGCCGCCACCCGCTCGCGGCTCGCGCGCAGCCACCACAGGCCCAGGAACGGCAGCACGGCGGGGATGAAGAGGTAGCCCATCCCGAAGCGGCTCCAGACGGTGTCGTGCGCGAAGAGCTCGGGCGCCACGAGCGAGAGGGTGCCGACGACCAGCACCCCGACGAGCTCGAAGCAGACGGCCGCGAGCGCGACGCGCCGCCAGGCATCCGCCCGCATCGCGAGCGCGACCGTCGCGAGCAGGTAGACGACCGCGGCGACGGCGCTCAGCGAGTAGGCGAGCGGCGCCTCGTCGAAGCGCTGCACGATCTGCACGAACGAGCGACCGGTCGCCGCCATCGCCAGCACCGCGTACACCGCGATGAGGACCCGCCCGATCCCGGCATGCTTGCGCTCGCTCATCGGAAGCGAGTCTAATCGCCGCGATCAGGCCAGCTGCACGAACCAGATCTGGTGCATCCGGTAGACCATCACCGCGACCGCGAGGATGCCGACGCCCACGACGAGGGTCGACCACTCCCCCTTCTTGTCGACGAGCGCCCACATGACCGCCGCCGGCGGGATGACGAGCGCGGTGATGAGGTAGGTCCAGTACTCGAGCAGGTCGCCGGTGGGGCCCGCGCCCATGATCGGGGCGACGACGGATGCGACGGTCTGCACGACGAGGGTGAGGAGCGTGAGCGCCGCGGCAGCGAGGACCCCGTCGCCGAACGGCCGCCTCGTGAGGCCGACGATCGCGACGACGCCGCCGATCACGCCCAGGCCGATCGCCTGCGCGAGCATCACCCAGCTGATCATCGTGCCCCCTCGGCCGCGGCGCCCGTCGGGAAGTTGGTCACCGGCAGCATGCGCCGGCCGTCGATGCGCGCGATGCCGACGAGGCGGTCGCCGTGGACGGCGGCGACGATGCCGGCCTCCCCCTCGAGCGCGACGGTGCGGCGGCCGCTCGCGAGGTTCGCGGCGCGCTCGTCGTCGAGCCGCGCGACGGGCAGGATGCGGGACGCCGCCTCGGCCGGGGTCAGCAGCAGATCGCTCGCGCCCTGCTCGGGGAGGGCGTCGGCGATCGGCGCTCCCTCGACGTCGAACGGCCCGATGCGCGTGCGGCGCAGCGCCGTCAGGTGCCCGCCGACCCCGAGCGCGGCGCCGAGGTCGCGCGCGAGCGCGCGGATGTACGTGCCGCTCGAGCAGTCGACGACCACGTCGACCTCGGCGAGGGGGCCCGGCCGGAAGGCGAGCGCCTCGAAGCGCGCGACGGTGACCGGGCGGGCCCGCAGCTCGACCTGCTCCCCCGCCCGCACCCGGGCGTACGCGCGCTCGCCGTCGACCTTGATGGCGCTCACGCTCGACGGCACCTGCTCGATGTCGCCCGTGAGGCGCGCCATCGGCGCCGCGAGGTCGTCGCCCGACAGGTGCGACGCATCCGCCGTGCTCGTGACGTCGCCCTCGGCGTCGTCGGTGCTCGTGGCGGCGCCGAGCGCGATGGTGGCGGTGTAGGTCTTGTCGAGGCCCACCATGTGGGTCAGCAGGCGCGTGGAGGGCCCGACGCCCAGGATGAGCAGGCCCGTCGCCATCGGGTCGAGCGTGCCGGCGTGGCCGACCTTGCGGGTGCCGAGGGCGCGGCGCGCGCGGCTCACGGCGGTATGGCTCGTGATGCCCTGCGGCTTGTCGACGAGCAGGATGCCGTCGGGGGCGGGTGGGGCGTCGGGCACCCGACGAGCCTAGCCGCCGATAGCCTCCTCGACATGGCGCATGAGGGCACGGCGGATGCGACGGCGCGGCAGCGCGTCGCGGTGATCGGCGCGGGGGCGATCGGCGGCACGATCGCGGCGCGGCTCGACGCGATCGGGCACGACGTGACGGTCACGGCGCGCGGCGAGAACCTCGCCGCGATCCGCGAGCACGGGCTGCGCCTGCGCGGCGCGTACGGCGCGCACACGGCGCGCGTGACCGCGCTCGAGTCGCTCGCCGAGGCGCCGGACGTCGCGATCCTCGCCACCAAGGCGACGGGCACGGCGGCGGCGCTCGAGGCGAGCCGGGCGGCCCTCGCGGACGTGCCGCTGCTCGTCGTGCAGAACGGGCTCGGCGGCGAGCGGGCCGCCGCGCGACTGCTCGGGCACGACCGGGTCGCCGGCGGCATCGCGCTCATGGCCGCGAACTCCATGGAGCCCGGCGTCGTCACCGTCACCGCCGCCGGCGACACGATCGTCGGCGGCGCCGAGGGCGAGCGCTTCGCGGCGCTGCTCGGCGAGGCGCTGCCCACGTCGCTCACCCCCTCGATCGAGGGCGCGCAGTGGACGAAGCTGCTCATCAACATGGTCAACGCCCTGCCGGCGATCGTCGGCCACTCGGTGCAGGACGTCATCCGCGACCCGGGGCTGCGGCGCGTGATGCTCGCGTCGATGCGCGAGACGGCGCGCATCGGGCTCGCGTCGGGCGTGCGCTTCCAGCCGCTCCAGGGGCTCACGCCGCTGCTCGTGCGGCTCGTGGCCTTCGCGCCGCGGCGCATCGCGCAGCAGGTGCCGCTGCGCATCAAGGACCGGCTCGGCGACGTGCCGAACCTCGGCTCGACGCAGCAGTCGATCCGCCGCGGGCAGCCGACCGAGGTCGACCTGATCAACGGCGCGGTGGTGGATGCGGCGGCGCGCCTCGGGCGGGAGGCTCCCGTCAACGCCGCGCTCGTCGAGCTCGTGCACGAGGTCGAGCGGACGGGCCGCTTCCTGCCGGCGTCGGCGGTGCGCCGGCTCGCCTAGCAGCTGTCGGCGAAGCTCTGCCGGGGCGCCCGCCAGTCGGTGTTGTCGACGATGAACGCGGCCCGGCGGCGCGGCACGACCGTGCGCTCGTAGTGCTCGTGCGCCTCCCGGTAGCGGCGGTGCGACTCGTGCGCGACGTCGGGGTGCGCGCCGTCCCGCGCGCGCATCCGCGCTCCCCGCACGCGGTCGTCGGCCTCGAGCAGCAGCACCGCGTGCCACTTGCCCGCGAGCGCGGGCCGCTGCAGGAAGACGCCGTCGACGATGAGCACCGCATCCGGCCCTGCCGTCTCCCACTCCATCTCGATGCTGCGGTCGGTCGCGAGGTCGAAGGCGGCCGTCTGGAAGCCGGTCGAGCCGCCCATGCGGAACGGCTGCAGCAGCACGCGGTCGAGCAGCTCGATGTCGAACGCGTCCTCGTAGTAGCCCTTCGACGACTCGCGCCCCTGGCGGTAGCGGAACGCCTGCGGCCGGTGGAAGTCGTCGACGCTCGCGCGGAACGCCTCGACGCCGGCGCGCGCGAACGCCACCTGGAGCGCATCCGCGAACCGCGTCTTGCCGACGCCGTCGCGCCCCTCGACCGCGATGAGCCGCCGCCCGCGCGGGTTCCGCCGCAGCAGCTGCTCGACGAGGCTCGTATATAGGGCCTTCTGCTCGGGCGTCCAGGAGGCCGCCTTCATGAGGAGCGCGCGGTCGACCATGCCGCCAGCCTAGGCGCTGGGTACGCTGGCGGGATGCTCGACGGCCGCTCGCTGCCCGCGCTCGCCGCCTGGTATCGCGCGAGCGCCCGCGACCTGCCGTGGCGGCGGCCGGAGTTCGACGCGTGGGGCACGCTCGTGAGCGAGATCATGCTGCAGCAGACGCAGGCGGCGCGCGTCGCGGTCGAGATCGACCGCTGGCTCGAGCGCTGGCCGACGCCCGCCGACCTCGCCGATGCGCCCACCCACGAGGTGCTGCGGCAGTGGGGCACGCTCGGCTACCCCAGGCGGGCGCTGCGCCTGCAGGACACCGCGCGCGCCATCGTCGAGCGGCACGGCGGCGAGGTGCCGAGGGACGTGGATGCGCTGCTCGCGCTCCCGGGGATCGGCGACTACACGGCGCGGGCCGTCGCCGTCTTCCACTTCGGCGACCGCCACCCGGTCGTCGACACCAACGTGCGCCGCCTCGTCGCCCGCGCCGTGCACGGCCGCGGCGAGGCGGCGCCGGCGGCGAAGCGCGACCTGGCCGACGTCGAGGCCCTGCTGCCCGCCTCCCCCGCCGACGCATCCGTCGTCTCCATCGCGCTCATGGAGCTCGGGGCCCTGGTGTGCACCGCGCGGGCGCCGAGGTGCGACGCGTGCCCCATCGCCGACGCGTGCGCGTGGCGCGCGGCCGGCTACCCGCCCTACGAGGGCCGGCGCGCGCCTCGGCAGGCGGCGTTCGCGGGCAGCGACCGGCAGGCGCGCGGCACGGTGCTGCGGGCGCTCCGGGCCGTCGACGTGCCGCTCGCCGAGGCCGATCTCGCGCCGCTCTGGCCCGACGCGGCGCAGCTCGAGCGCGCCGTCGTCTCGCTCGCCGCCGACGGCCTGGTGCTGCGCGAGCACGGGGCGGTCAGGCTGCCCGACTAGGTTGTGCGCCATGCCGGCACGACACCAGCGCCTCATCGACCGTCCCGCCGCGAGCGACGAGCTCGCCGCCGCCCTCGCCGCGATCCGCGAGGAGCTCGGCCTCGACGCCGAGTTCCCGCCCGCCGCCGAGGCCGAGGCCGCGGCGTACGCCGCCGACCCGCGGCTGCCGGAGCCAGACCGGACGCAGGTGCCGTTCGTGACGATCGACCCCGAGGGCTCGACCGACCTCGACCAGGCGCTGCACCTCGAGCGCGACGGCGACGGCTTCGTCGTGCACTACGCGATCGCCGACGTCGCAGCGTTCGTCGAACCCGGCGGCGCGATCGACGCCGAGGCGCGCCGCCGCGGCCAGACGATGTACGCGCCCGACGGCCGGGTGCCGCTGCACCCGCCCGTCGTGAGCGAGGGCGCCGCGAGCCTGCTCGAGGGGCAGGAGCGCGCCGCGTACGTGTGGACGATGCGGCTGGATGCGTCGGGCGACGTCACGGGGACGACGCTCGAGCGCGCCCGGGTGCGCTCGCGCGAGCAGCTCACCTACCGCGAGGCGCAGGCGCGCATCGACGGCAGCGACGCGATGCTGGGCCTGCTTCGCGAGGTGGGCGAGCTGCGCATCACGCTCGAGGAGGCGCGCGACGGCGCGAGCCTCGACATGCCCGAGGAGGAGATCGCCCGCCACGGCGACGACTACCGGCTCGAGCGCCGCGAGCTGCTGCCCGTCGAGCGCTGGAACGCCCAGGTCTCGCTCATGACGGGCATGGAGGCGGCGGACCTCATGCTCGGCGCGGGGCGGGGCATCCTCCGCACGATGCCGCGGCCCCCGAAGGGCGACGTGCGGCGCTTCCGCAAGGAGGTGCGCGCGATCGGCGAGGAGTGGGCCGAAGGCGAGCACTACGGCGCGTTCCTGCGCCGCCTCGACCGCTCGAAGCCGACGACGCTCGCGATCCTGCAGGTCGCACGGCGGCTGTTCCGCGGCGCGGGCTACACCGTGCTCGACGGCACGGCGCCGGGCGGCGGATCGGATGCGTCGCTGATCCAGGCGGCCATCGGCGCGCCGTACGCGCACACGACGGCGCCGCTGCGGCGCCTCGTCGACCGGTACGTGCTCGCGCACTGCGAGGCGATCGCGAACGGCCGCGACATCCCGGCGTGGGCGTCGAAGGGCCTCGTCGGGCTGCCGGAGATCATGCAGGAGTCGGGGCAGGTCGCGAGCCGGCTCGAGCGGGAGTCGATCGACGCGGTCGAGATCGCGATGCTGCGGCACCGGATCGGCGAGGACTTCGATGCGGTCGTCGTGGAGACCCGGAAGGACGGCGCCACGGTGCAGCTGCTCGACCCGCCCGCCGAGGCCGCGTGCGCGACCTCGGCGGAGCCGGGCGAGCGCATCCGCGCCCGCCTGGTCGAGGCCGACCTGGCGGCGCGGCGGCTGCGCTTCGAGGAGGCCCGCTAAGCCTCCTCGTCCTCCTCGCGCGGCTTGCGGTACGGGTCGGGCTCGCCGGCGAACTGCGCCGCCGCGGCCGCCTGCTGGGCGGCGAGGTCGCGCTGGCGCGCCTCGTCGAGCAGGTGCTCGATCGACGCCGCGCTCTCGGGCAGCGCGTCGAGGATGAACTCGATCGACGGCGTCAGCCGCAGGCTGATGCCCTTGCCGATCTCGCGGCGCACGACGCCCTTGGCGCTCGCGAGCGCCGTCTCGGTGTCGGCCCGCTCCTCGTCGGTGCCGTACACCGTGTAGAAGATCGACGCGTGCTGCAGGTCTCCGGTGACGCGCACATCCGTGATCGTCACGAACCCGAGCCGCGGGTCCTTCACCTCGCGCTCGAGCGCGCGCACGGTGATCTCGCGGATGCGGTCGGCGATCTTCCTCGCCCTGGGGTTCTCGGCCATGGGACTTCCTCTCGCTTCAGACGGGTGTGGGGCGACCGCAGCCGCCCCACACCTCGTTCCGCACGTCAGACGCGCGGCTTCTCCACCATCTCGGTGGTCTCGATCTCGTCGCCGATCTGCAGGTCGTTGAACCTGCCGAGGCCGATGCCGCACTCGAAGTCGGTGCGGACCTCGGTGACGTCGTCCTTGAAGCGGCGCAGCGACTCGATGGCGAGGCCATCGGCCAGCACGACGCCGTCGCGGATGACGCGAGCCTTGGCGTTGCGGGTGATCGTGCCGGAGCGGACGATGCAGCCCGCGATGTTGCCGAACTTCGAGGAGCGGAACACCTCGCGGATCTCGGCCACGCCCGACTGGATCTCCTCGTACTCGGGCTTCAGCATGCCCTTGAGCGAGTTCTCGACATCCTCGATCGCCGCGTAGATCACGTTGTAGAACCGCACGTCGACACCCTCGCGGGCGGCGCGCTCGCGGGCCTTCGTGTCGGGGCGCACGTTGAAGCCGATGATGACGGCCGAGTCGACCGTCGCCAGGTTCACGTCCGACTCGGTGATCGCGCCGACGCCGCGGTGGATGATGCGCAGGTCGACGGTGTCGTCGATCTCGATCTTCAGCAGCGACTCCTCGAGCGCCTCCACGGCACCCGAGACGTCGCCCTTGATGATGAGGTTGAGCGTCTCGACCTTGCCCTGCTCCATGGCGAGCTTGAAGTCCTCGAGCGACAGGCGCTTGCGGGCCTTGGCCAGCATGGCGTTGCGCTCGACGGCCTCGCGCTTCTCGGCGATCTGCCGGGCCGTGCGGTCCTCCTCGGTGACGATGAAGGTGTCGCCGGCGCGCGGGACGCTCGAGAGCCCCTGCACCTGGACGGGCATCGACGGGCCGGCCTCCTCGACCAGCTCGCCGCGGTCGTCGACCATCGCACGGACGCGGCCGTAGGCCGTGCCCGCGACGATCGCGTCGCCGACGCGGAGCGTGCCGGACTGGATGAGCACGGTCGCGACCGAGCCGCGGCCCTTGTCGAGCTTCGCCTCGATGGCGACGCCGCGGGCCTCCTTGTGCGGGTTGGCGCGCAGGTCGAGGCCGGCGTCGGCCGTGAGCAGCACGGCCTCGAGGAGGTCCTCGATGCCCGTGCGGGCCAGCGCCGAGACGTCGACGAACATGGTGTCGCCGCCGTACTCCTCTGCCACCAGGCCGTACTCGGTGAGCTGCTGCCGGACCTTCGCCGGGTTCGCGCCCTCCTTGTCGACCTTGTTCACCGCGACCACGATCGGCACGTCGGCCGCCTGGGCGTGGTTCAGCGCCTCGATCGTCTGCGGCATGATGCCGTCGTCCGCCGCGACCACGAGGATCGCGATGTCGGTGACGCGAGCGCCTCGGGCGCGCATGGCGGTGAACGCCTCGTGGCCCGGGGTGTCGATGAACGTGATCGCGCGGTCCTCGCCCTCGTGCTCCTGCCAGACCTGGTAGGCGCCGATGTGCTGGGTGATGCCGCCGGCCTCGCCGTCGATGACGTTCGCGCCGCGGATCGCGTCGAGCAGGCGCGTCTTGCCGTGGTCGACGTGGCCCATGACGGTGACGACGGGCGAGCGGTACTCGAGGTCCTCGTCGCTCTCGTCCTCGAGCTCCTGCTCGAGGTCGATGTCGAAGCCCTCCAGGAGCTCCTTGTCCTCGTCCTCGGGGCTGACGATCTGGATCTTGTAGCCCAGCTCGGCACCGAGCAGCTCGAACGTGGTCTCGTCGAGCGACTCCGTCGCCGTCGCCATCTCGCCGAGGTGGAACAGCACGGTGACGAGGTCGCCGGGGCTCGCGTCGATCTTCTCGGCGAAGTCGGCGATGGATGCGCCGCGACGCATGCGGATGACGGTCGTGCCGTCGCCGCGCCGGACCTTGACGCCGCCGATCGACGGCGCCTCGCGCATCTCGAACTCGAGGCGCTTCGTGCGCTTCGACTTGCGGGACTTGCCCTTGGCGCCGCCCTTGCCGAACGCGCCGGCGGTGCCGCCGCGGCCGCGGCCGCCGGGGCCGGGACGACCCGCGAACGCGGGACCGCCGCGACCGGGAGCGCCACGACCGGGCGCGCCCTGACCGGGACGCTGGAACGCGCCGCCGCCGCCGGCACCGGGACGGCCTGCGCCACCCGGACGGGGCGAGCCCGGGCGCGGGGCGCCGGGACGCGGTGCGCCGGGACGAGGTGCGCCGGGGCGCGGAGCCGCGGGGCGCGGGGCGCCCTGCTTGCTCGTGAACGGGTTGTTGCCGCCGCGGGGGCGGCCCATGCCCTGGTTCGAGGCGAACGGGTTGTTGCCGGGGCGGGGAGCGCCCGGGCGCGCCATCGGGCGCGGGATGCTGCTGCCCGACGCGTCGCCGCCGGGGGCGGCCTCAGCGGGCGCGGCAGGCGCCGCGGGTGCTGCCGGCGCCGCAGGTGCGGGCGTCTCGGCGCGCGGCGCGGGCGCCGCTGCGGGGGCGGGCGACGGCGCCGGGGCGGCGTCGGCCTTGGGCTCGGCGGGTGCCGGCGCGGGTGCCGGAGCAGCTGCCGCCGGCTTCGCGGCCGGAGCCTTCGTCGCCGGGGCCTTGGCTGCGGGCGCCTTCGCGGGCTCCGCGGGGGCAGCGGTGTGCCCCTCCGCCTCGAGGGCGGCCTTGAGCTTGCGGGCGACCGGGGGTGCGATCGCCGAGGCGGGTCCCTTGACGAACTCGCCCATCTCCTTGAGCTTGGCCATGGCGACCTTGCTCTCGACGCCGATCTCGGCGGCGATCTCATGCACGCGTGGGTTTGCCACTTCTCTCCTGTCCTGGTCCGCCCAGGACAGGGCGGACGATTAGCTGACGGGTCTCATTTCGAGCTGCTCATCAGTTGTCCATGTGCCGTTCATTCCTTCGGTCGGGGCTCGGGTCGAGCCCGTCCTGTGCCCATCGTGCGATGGGCGAGGTGTCCAGGTGCGGATGGCGCAGCGCCCGGGGAAGCGCGCGGAGCGCGCGTTCCGCGCACTGCTGCGTCGGATGCACCCATGCGCCTCGGCCGGGAAGCCGTCGATCGGGATCGACGACAGCCGCGTCGCCCTGCGCGACGATCCGCACGAGATGTGCGGGTTCAGTGCGCGCGCGACAGCCAAGACACGTTCGGATGTCCCCATCGTACCGCACGACACGCCCGGGACGCAGGGAGATCGCTCAGTCCTCCATGACGGAGTCGGGCTGGATGTCGATCTTCGCCCCCGTCAGCTTCGCCGCGAGGCGGGCGTTCTGGCCCTCCCGGCCGATGGCGAGCGAGAGCTGGAAGTCGGGCACGAGCGCCCGCACGGCCTTCGTCTTCTCGTCGAGCATGAACGCATCCGACACCCGAGCCGGGCTCAGCGCGCTCGCGACGAACGCGGGCAGGTCCTCGGAGAAGTCGACGATGTCGATCTTCTCGTCGCCGAGCTCGGCCTGCACGGCGCGCACGCGGGCGCCGAGCTCGCCGATGCAGGCGCCCTTGGCGTTGATGCCCGGCTGCGTCGCGCGCACCGCGATCTTCGACCGGTGGCCGGCCTCGCGGGCGATGGCGACGATCTCGACAGCGCCCGAGGCGATCTCGGGCACCTCGAGGGCGAACAGGCGGCGGACGAGCGACGGATGCGTGCGGCTCACCGTCACCTGCGGGCCGCGCTGGCCTCGCTCGACCTTCGTGATGTAGACGCGCAGGCGCTGGCCGTGCTTGTACTCGGCGCCCGGGACCTGCTCCTCGGGCGGCAGCAGCGCCTCCATGTCGTCGCCGAGCTTGACGTGCACCATGCGCGGGTTCGTGCCCTGCTGGACGACGCCGGCGATGATGTCGCCCTCGCGATCCTTGTAGGCGCCCAGCACCGACTCGTCGCTCTTGTCGCGCAGCGCCTGGAAGATGACCTGCTTCGCGGCGGTCGCGGCGATGCGGCTGAAGTCGTCGGTCGTGGCGATCGACTCGCCGATGCGGTTGCCGTCCTCGTCGAGCTCGGGCTCGTACAGGGTGACCTCGCCGGTCTTCCGGTCGACCTCGACGCGCGGCTGCGGCGCCGTCGCGTCGTGCTTCTCGCCCGAGCGGACGTGGGCTTGGAGGATCGCCTGCTCGATGATGCGGATCAGGTCGTCCGACGAGATCTCCCGCTCGCGCTCGACGGTCTTCAGCACGCTCAGATCGATCTTCACTTGTGGACTCCTTGTTCTGCTGCTCGCTCACGGCACGGGATGCCGACCGGCCATCCTACCGCGCCGGCGGCTAGTGTGGTCGCCCGTGGAAGCACTCGACGAACTGATCGTGACGGCCGGCGACTTCTGGTGGACGTGGATCGTCCTGCCCGTGCTGGCGGTGCTCGGCATCTACTTCACCGTCCGCTCGGGCGTCGTGCAGCTGCGGCTGCTCCCGGCGATGTTCCGCGTGCTGACCGACAGGACGCCGAAGGACCGCGACGGCAACGCGCAGTCGGTCTCCTCCTTCCAGGCGTTCACGATCTCGGCCGCGAGCCGCGTCGGCGTCGGCAACATCGCCGGCGTCGCGACCGCCATCGCGTTCGGCGGCCCCGGCGCCGTCTTCTGGATGTGGACGATGGCGTTCGTCGGCGGCGCATCCGCCTTCATCGAGTCGTCGCTCGCGCAGCTCTACAAGCACCGCGACGCCGACGGCTTCCGCGGCGGCCCCGCGTACTACATGCAGCGCGGCCTCGGGAAGCGGTGGATGGGCGTCCTCTTCGCCGTCATCCTGATCATCTGCTTCCCCTTCGCCTTCTCGTCGCTGCAGGCCAACACGATCGTCGCGACGGTCTCGTCCACGATCGGCACGGACGCCGAGTGGCTCCCCTGGGTCGTCGGCATCCTCGTCGCCGCCCTCACGGGCCTCATCGTCTTCGGCGGCGTGCGCCGCATCGCGAAGGTGACCGAGTCGCTCGTGCCCGCGATGGCGCTGCTCTACCTGATCCTCGGCATCATCATCGTCGCGATGAACATCTCCGAGGTGCCGCGGGTGCTCGGCGAGATCTACGCCGGCGCGTTCGGCTTCCAGCAGGTGGCGGGCGGCGCGCTCGGCACGATCATCATGCAGGGCGTCAAGCGCGGCATGTTCTCGAACGAGGCGGGTCTCGGCTCCGCCCCGAACGCGGGCGCCTCCGCCGCCGTCACCCACCCGGTCAAGCAGGGGCTCGTGCAGACGCTCGGCGTCTACTTCGACACCTTCCTGGTCTGCTCGATCACGGCCTTCATCATCCTCGTCTCGACCCCCGACCTCACCGGCGCCGAGGGCGGCATCGCGCTCACCTTCGACGCGGTGACCGGCCAGCTGGGCGCGTGGGCGGGCGTCGCGCTCTCGGTGATCGTCTTCCTGCTGGCGTTCTCGTCGATCATCGGCAACTACTACTACGGCGAGTCGAACATCGAGTTCATCACCGAGCGCCGCGCTGCCCTCACCGCCTACCGCGCGCTCGCGGTGGCGGCGGTGCTCGGCGGCTCGGTCGTGGCGACCGCGACCATCTGGAGCACGGCCGACCTGCTCATGGGCGTCATGGCGATCGTGAACCTGATCGCGATCGGCCTGCTCTCTGGCGTCGCGTTCAAGCTGCTCAAGAACTTCGACGAGCAGCGACGCGCCGGCAAGGACCCGGTCTTCACCCGCGACATGCTCCCCGAGGTGCAGGGCGTCGAGGTGTGGGAGAGCGTGGAGTCGGTCACCGGGCAGTGGGAGGCGCTGCCGGCCGACGAGGCCGGCCGGCACCCGCGCCGCTAGTCCGTCAGCGGCCGAGCGCCGCCTCGAGCTCGTCGATCCGCACCTGCTGCCGGTCGCCCGTCGCGCGGTCCCAGACGTCGACGAGGCCTGCGACGGCGTCGCGGCCGACGATCACGATCTGCGGCACGCCGATGATCTCGGCGTCGCCGAACTTCACGCCGGGTGAGACCTTCGGCCGGTCGTCGAGGAGCACCTCGAGCCCGCGCGCCTCGAGGTCGGCGACGACCGTCTCGGCGACCCGGAACGCAGCCTGGTCCTTGCCGGTGGCGACCACGTGCACGTCGAACGGCGCGATCTCCCGGGGCCAGATGATGCCCTTCTCGTCGTGCGACTTCTCGACGATGGCCGCGAGGTTGCGCGTCACGCCGATGCCGTACGAGCCCATCGTCACCGTGACGAGCTTGCCGTTCTGGTCGAGCACCTTGAGCCCGAGGGCCTCGGCGTACTTGCGGCCGAGCTGGAAGACGTGGCCGATCTCCATGCCCCGCTCGAGGGTGACCGGGCCGGAGCCGTCGGGCGCGGGGTCGCCCTCGCGCACGTCGGCTGCCTCGACCCATCCGTCGCCCGCGAAGTCGCGGCCCGCGACGAGGCCGAACACGTGCCGGCCGGGCTCGTTGGCGCCCGTGATCCAGGCGGTGCCGTCGACGACGCGACGGTCGAGGAGGTAGCGGATGCGCGTGGAGCCCTGCTCGCCGAGCACGGCGCCGGAGGCCGACCACGGGCCGATGTAGCCCTTCACGAGGCCCGGGTTGGCGGCGAAGTCGGTCTCGTCGGCGGCGGTGACCTCGGCGGGCTGGAACGCCACCTCGGCGCGCTTGTCGTCGACCTCGCGGTCGCCGGGGAGCCCGACGACGACGAGCTCCTTCGAGCCGTCGAGGTGCGTCAGGCGCAGCACGACGTTCTTCAGCGTGTCGGCGGCCGTCCACGGGCGGCCGTCCTCGCGGGGGAAGCGCGCGTTCGCGTCGGCGACGAGCGTCTCGATCGTGGGCGTGTCCGGGGTGTCGTGCACGACGGCGGCGGGCAGGCCCTCGACGGGCAGCGGGTCGGGGGCGACGGTCTCGAACGCCTCGACATTGGCCGCGTAGCCGCCCGCCGAGCGCACGATGGTGTCCTCGCCCACGGGCGTCGGGTGCAGGAACTCCTCCGACTTCGAGCCGCCCATGGCGCCCGCGTCGGCCGAGACGATGACGTACTCGAGCCCGAGCCGCCGGAAGATGCGCTCGTAGGCGTCGCGCTGGCGCTGGTACGAGGCGTCGAGGCCGGCGTCGTCGACGTCGAAGGAGTAGGCGTCCTTCATCGTGAACTCGCGCGCGCGCAGGAGCCCCGCGCGCGGCCGCGCCTCGTCGCGGTACTTGTCCTGGATCTGGTAGATCGTCAGCGGCAGCGACTTGTAGCTCGACACGAGGTCCTGCACGAGCAGCGTGAAGACCTCCTCGTGCGTCGGCGCGAGCAGGTGGTCGGCGCCCTTGCGGTCCTGGAGGCGGAAGATGCCGTCGCCGTACTCCGTCCAGCGGCCGGTGCGCTCGTACGGCTCGCGCGGCAGCAGCCCCGGGAACAGCACCTCCTGGGCGCCTGCGGCCGTCATCTCCTCGCGGATGACGCGCTCGATGTTGCGGCGCACGCGCAGGCCCAGCGGCAGCCACGAGTACAGCCCGGCACCCGCGCGGCGGATGTAGCCGGCGCGCAGCAGCAGCCGGTGGCTCGCGACCTCGGCTTCGGCCGGGTCCTCGCGCAGCGTGGTGAAGAAGAGCTCGGAGAGGCGGATCACCCTTGCGAGTCTAGGCGGCGCGCGAGGCTCACCAGGGCCGCTCGACGCCCGAGCCGCCGCCCTCCTGCTCGCCGCCCTCGTCGTACTGGTCCTGCTGCTGCTGCTCGGTCTGGGCGTCCTGGTTCTGCTCCTCGAGCTGCTCCTCGGGCGTCTGCGGCTCCTGCTCGCCCTCGCCCTCGCCCTCGCCCTCGCCGTCGCCGTCGCCCTCGTCGGACGACTCGTCCTCGATCTTCTCCTCGATGCGCGGCTGGGCGGCCTCGAACTGCGCCTGCGTGTCGGCCTCGCCCTCGCGCGGCTCGTCGAGGCACCCCTCGGGGAGGCCGTCGATGAGGGCGAGCGCCTCGCCGTAGAAGCCGTTCGCGGCCTGCGTGTCGTCGGCCTCCCGGGCGACATCGCCCTGCTTCTCGATCGCCGTGACGAGCGAGGCGACGATGATGCAGTGCTCGTGCAGCTGGACGGGCGTCTCCGGCTCGCCGTGCAGCTGCAGCGACTCCTCGATCTCGGCCCTGCCCTCCTCGAGCGAGCCGCCCATCACGAGCGAGACGCCCAGGTCGAACGGCGCCTTCCACGGCTCGATCCAGTTCCACAGCTCGAGCCCGCGGGCGGCCTCCGCGGCCTGGCCGTAGGCGCGGCCCTCGAAGCGGTCGATCGCCGTCTGCGAGAGCGCGTTGACGCTGATGAGCTTCGTCGACAGCACGAGCACGGCGAGCGCCACGGGGATGAGCCCGAGCATGAGCCACCACCGCAGGGTGCGGCGCTGCCGGTCGGTGAGCACGCGGCGGCGGATCCCCGGGAGCCTCATCGCGCCTCCTCCCGCAGGATGCCGCGCGTCGAGCGCAGCGAGCGGGCGAGGCTGAGCCCCTCCCAGGCGAGCAGCAGCGCGATGGGCCCGGCGAGCACCCACGCCACCTCGAGCCGCGCCTCCTCCGTGCGGTCGAGGTCGGCCTCCCCGTCGAGCACGGCCATGGGGCCGAGCGCGTCGGCGAGCGGCAGGCCCGGCTGCCGGTGGAGGTAGCTGATGCCCAGCTCATCGGCGATCGACTGCAGCTGCTGCTCGTCGATGCGGCTGATCGCGTCGCCGCCCGCCGGATCCTGCAGGTACGCCTCGTCGGTCGGGTCGAAGCTCGACACGCGCATCCGCCCGCCCTCCTCGGTGCCGTAGCCGAGCACGAAGCCGCGGTCCACGAGCCCGGCGGCGTCGTCGAACGACTGCGGCGGCTCCTCGGCGGTGTGCTCGCCGTCGCCGAGGTAGAAGACGATCGCGGGCGAGTCGGGCTCCTCGGCGGCGCTGCGCTCGAGCTCGGCGAGCAGCAGGTCGTGCGCGGCCGCGACCGACGTGCCGCGCGACTGCTGCGCGATCTCGGGCCGCAGCGCCCGCACCATCTCGATCACCGCGGAGCCGTCGTCGGTGAGCGGCACGCGCAGCGACGCGGTCGAGTCGAACGAGATCACCGAGATGTCGGCGCCCGCGAAGGAGCGCGCGATCTCGACGACGTCCTCCTGCATGCCGACGAGCCGCGGCTCGCTCCCCCAGTCCTCGGCGGCGACCGACTGCGACGTGTCGACCATCACGAACACGCGCGCCTGGATCGACGCGGTCGGCACCTCGCCGCCGGGGAGCGCGGGCCGGAAGGCCATCGCGACCGCGAGCGCCACGAGCAGCGTGCGGCGCAGCCACGCCATGCGCCTGCCCCGCGCCGCGACGAGCTGCCACGCGCACAGCGCCAGCAGCGCGACGCCGACGACGGCGACGAGCACCGGCAGGGTCGGATGGAACGTGATCACAGCCGCACCCTCCAGGCGATCAGGCAGACGCCGGCCACGAGCACGAGCACGACGAGCGGCAGGGCGCCCGGCCGGTCGACGACCTGGATCTGCGGCGGCGTCTCGATGTAGCCGGCCTCGATCGCGTTCACCCGGTCGACGATCTGCGGCACCGTCTGCGCGAAGTCGAGCGCGAAGTACGCGCCGCCGGTGCCCTCGGCCGTCTCGCGCAGCTCCTGCGAGTACTGGTCGCCGCCGAAGTCGAACGGGTTGATCGCGTAGACGCGCACCTCGTTGTCGACCGCGAGCTGGCCGGCCTGCGGCAGCGAGTAGATCTGCTGGCCGTTCACGACGTTGTCGGTGGCCAGGATGATCGATCGCGGCCGGTCGCTCGCCTCGAGGTCGGCGAAGTCGAGCACGCAGGAGGCGAGGCCGTCGCCGACGAGCGACGCGCCCAGCCCGCTCGCGGTGCCCGCGAGGTAGTTGAACTGCTCGTCGGGCCCGAGCGTGCCGTTCAGCGCCCGCACGTAGCGGCCCAGCTGCTCCTGGATGTAGTCGTAGTCGCTCGTGAGCGGGAACGCCATCACGCTCGACGCGTCGAAGATGCGCATGCCGACGCGCTCGCCGTCGAGCTCCGCGGCGATCTGCTGGTAGACGCCCAGGATCTCGGCGTCGACGTCGACCATCGAGCCCGACACGTCGAGGCACAGCACGATGTCGCGCTTGTAGTCGTCCTCCTGGTTCGCGTGCACGCCCGACGGCCGCGACGCGACCGTGCCCGCGACCGCGAGCCCGGCGATCGAAGCGACGAGGGCGCCGGCGATCCAGAGCCGGTAGCGCAGGAGCGCGCCGCGGAAGGCCGCGAGGCCCGTCATGCGGTCGACGTGGGCGACGGGCAGGCCGCGGTCGCGACGGCGCCGCGGCAGCACGAGCCCCACCACCACGAGGGCGATGCCGACCACGAGCACGACCGGCAGCACCCACGGCCACAGCAGCGTCACATCCACGTCGCCACCACCTGGCGGGCGGCGGCGATCGCCGCGTCCGGGTCGTGCTTCGCCGCGCGCCGGAACGACGACGGGTAGTACTGCTCGACCGCGCCCTGCACGGTCGGCAGGTCGGCCGAGCGCAGGTCGCGCAGCGTCATCACCTCGGCCACCACGCCCGTCGACTCGTGGGCGAAGAACCGCAGCACGAGGCTCAGCCGCTGCGCGAGGGCCCGCGGGTCGAGCTCTCCGTCGGCGTGCTCCTTGGCGACCTCGTCGATGAGGCCCAGGTACTTCTCCTTCACGCTCCGCACGTCGATCGGCACCGGCGGGGGCGGCGGCGGCTCGAGCAGGCCGCGCGGCCGGGTCCAGAGCCACGCGAAGGCGTAGGCGGCGAGCACGAGCAGCAGCAGCACGCCGCCGAGCACCCACCACGGCCCGTAGCCGAAGGGGCCGTACGTGTCGGGCGCCGGCAGGAGCGCGAGCGCCTGCGCGTCAGCGGCGCGCACGGCGGTGCCTCTCGAGCAGGCGGAAGAGGCTCCCGATCGCCGACGCCGAGGAGCCGATGCGCACCGACGCGATGCCGAGCGAGCGCAGGCCCGCCTCGAGGCGCTCGCGGCGGAGCGCGGTCTGCTCGTCGAACGCGCGTCGGAGCCCCCGGTCGCGGCGGAGGAACGGCGGCAGCCCGACGCCGGAGTCGACGCCGACGAGGTCGCGGTGGTCGCCGGCGCGCGCCATGAGGTCGGCGTCGCCGATCGACACCCACAGCACCTCGTGGCGGGCGTGCAGCCTGCCGAGGTGCACGTCGAGGTCGTGCGTGTACGCGAGGTCGTCGGCGATGACGACGATGAGCGAGCGCCGCCGCATGCGCCGCACGGCGTGCTCGAGCACGCCCTCGAGGTGCGAGTGCGGGCCGTCGAGGCCGATCGCGTCGTCGACGCGGCGCAGCATGCGCTCCAGGTGCGCCTCCGAGCCGCCCTCCTGCATGCTCTCGGTGCGCGACGCATCCCCCATCAGCAGCCCGACGCGGTCGCCGTGCCGGGTCGCGAGGTAGCCGAGCACGCCGGCGACGAGGATGGCGATCTCGCGCTTCGACTCCCCCGACTCGGCGGTCGCGGCCATGTTGCGGCCGGAGTCGACCACCAGCAGCAGCGTGTGCTGGCGCGACGCGATGTAGCGCTTGATGAGCGGCACGTGGCTGCGCGCCGTCGCCTTCCAGTCGATGTCCTTGACCTCGTCGCCCGGCTGGTACTCGCGCAGGTCGTCGAAGTCGTGGCTGCGGCCGTGGTGGATCGAGGCGTACTCGCCGTCGAGCAGCTCGAGGGTGCGGCGGTGCGCGTGGATCGACATGGTGGTCTTCACCTTGCGCAGACGTCGCTCCATCGACCGCTCCTACGGCGTGCGCACGGCGCCGAAGACGGCGTCGATGATCTGCTCGCTCGCGACGCCGTCGGCCTCGGCCTCGTAGCCGAGGATGAGGCGGTGGCGCAGCACGGCGTGGCGCAGGTCCTTGACGTCCTCCGGGATCACCCAGTCGCGGCCCTGCACGAGCGCGAGCGCGCGCGACGCCATCGAGAACGACAGCGAGCCGCGCGGGCTCGCGCCGTACTCGATGTAGCCCGCGAGCTGCGCCCCGATGTACTCCTCGGCGTGCCGCGTGACGTACATGAGCTGCACGACGTAGTTGGTGATCGCCTGGTCGACGTAGACGCGCTTCACGAGCGACTGCAGGAATCGCACGTCGTCGAGCGACGCGACCGGCCCGTCGTGGCCGCGCTCGAACACGCCGGTCTCGGCGCGACGCACGATCTCGGCCTCCTCCGTCGGCGTCGGGTAGGTGAGCACCTCCTTGAGCAGGAAGCGGTCGAGCTGCGCCTCGGGCAGCGTGTACGTGCCCTCCTGCTCGATGGGGTTCTGGGTCGCGAGCACGAGGAACGGCTCCGGCAGCGCGTGCGTCTCGCCGCCGATCGACGTCTGCCGCTCCTGCATCGCCTCGAGCATCGCCGACTGCGTCTTGGCGCTCGAGCGGTTGATCTCGTCGAGCAGCACGAAGTTCGCGTGCACGGGGCCGAGCTGCGTGCG
Organism: Agrococcus sp. BE272; assembly: GCF_031457935.1. NCBI lineage: Bacteria > Bacillati > Actinomycetota > Actinomycetes > Micrococcales > Microbacteriaceae > Agrococcus > Agrococcus sp. BE272. Next base: position 84,080 of record NZ_JAVDXL010000001.1, read on the forward strand.
GAAGTCGCCCGAGTGCTGGTCGTAGATCTGCGTGCCGACGATGTCGCTCGGCAGCAGGTCGGGCGTGCACTGGATGCGGTGGAAGGAGGCCGAGACCGAGCGCGCGAGGGTCGCGGCCGCGGTCGTCTTCGCGAGGCCCGGCACCGACTCCATGAGCACGTGGCCGCCCGTCAGGAGCGCGACGAGCAGGGAGCGCAGCAGCTGGTGCTGGCCGACGACGGTCGACTGGAACGACTGCTCGATCGACCGCACGATGGCCTTGGCGCGCTCGAGCTCCTCGGGCGTGATCGGGTCCCTGCCGGGGACTGCATTGGACACGCGGCGCTCCTTCAGTCGGTCGTGGGGGCTGTCGCCCCGGTCACGCTATCTGCTCGTGCTGAGCGGGTGGCGAGCACCGCCGCGACGGCGACCGTCGCGATCACCGGCAGCATCGCGAGGTTGAGCCCGCCGTAGCCCGCGAGGCCCAGCAGCGGGCCGGCGGCGGCGCCGGCTGCGGCGCCCGAGAGCCCCATCACGAGGTCGCTGCGGCCCTGGAGCGCGGGCCGCAGGCGCGGCTCGACGGCGGCGGCGACGAGCGTCGAGCCGGCGACCGTCGAGGCGCTCCAGCCGAGGCCGAGCAGCGCGAGGCCGACGGGCGCGAGCGCGACGGGCAGCAGCAGGTTGGCGAGCACCGCCAGCAGCAGGATGCCCGCACCAGCGAGCACCGTCGCCCGCGCCCCGACGCGGTCGGTGAGCCAGCCGAAGACGGGCGAGAGGGCGTACATGCCGGCCGTGTGGGCGCTCATCGTGAAGCCGATCACGCCGAGCGCCTGGCCGGCGTGGTCGAGGTGCACGGGCGTGAGCGCCATGACGCCCACCATGGTCGCGTGCGCCGCGGCGACCGCGACGACGGCGGCGAGGGCGCGCGGATGCGCCGCGAGGCGCAGGCGGGGAGCCTCGGCCTCGACCGGCACGCCCATGCGGCTCTCCAGCAGCGGGTCGGGCCGCAGCGACGACCACAGCACCGCCGCCGTCACCGCCATCGCGGCGGCCGAGATGACGTACGCCCCGACGAGGCTCGGCAGCCCCAGCGAGACGCCGAGCGCGTCGCCCGGCCCGATGAGGTTGGGGCCGACGATCACGCCGATGGTCGTCATCCAGACGACGAGCGCGAGGTCGCGGCCGCGACGCTCGGGCGTCGAGAGGTCGGTGGCGGCGAAGCGCGACTGCAGGTTGACGGCCATCGCGCCGCCGAGCACGAAGAAGCCCGGCAGCACGATCCACGGCGCGTCGAGCGCGCCGCCGACGGCGAGCGTCACGGCGCCCGCGAGCGCGAGCAGGGCGCCGGTGGTGAGCGAGACGCGGCGGCCGCGCCGCTGCGCGAGCTTCGCGAGCGGCACCGCGAGCGCGGCCCCGCCGAGCGTGAGCAGGGTCGCGGCGAGGCCCGCGAGCTCCTCGCGCCCGGTCACCTGAGCGACGAGCAGCGAGCCCACGCCGAGCGCGACGCCGTTCGAGAGGCCGCCGAGCGCCTGCGCGATCGACAGCACGGTGAGCGTGCGGCGCTGCGCGGGATGCGCCGCCGGCTGCTCCTTCGGCGCGGCCGTCACGTCAGACGGTGATGACTTCGGCCTCGCCCGCGGGCAGGCCCTGCTCGTCGGCGAGCTTGCGCGCCTCCTCGATGAGGGTCGCGACGATCTCCGACTCGGGCACGGTCTTCACGACCTCGCCCTTGATGAAGATCTGGCCCTTGCCGTTGCCCGAGGCGACCCCGAGGTCGGCCTCGCGCGCCTCGCCCGGGCCGTTCACGACGCATCCCATGACCGCGACGCGCAGGGGCACCTGCACGTCCTTCAGGCCCTCGGTGACGTCGTCGGCGAGCGTGTAGACGTCGACCTGCGCGCGGCCGCACGAGGGGCAGGAGACGATCTCGAGCTTGCGCTCGCGCAGGTTGAGCGACTGCAGGATCTGCAGGCCCACCTTGACCTCCTCGGCGGGCGGCGCCGAGAGCGAGACGCGGACGGTGTCGCCGATGCCCTCGGAGAGCAGGATGCCGAAGGCCGTCGCCGACTTGATCGTGCCCTGGAAGGCGGGGCCGGCCTCGGTGACGCCGAGGTGCAGCGGCCAGTCGCCGCGCTCGGAGAGCATGCGGTAGGCCTTCACCATCACGACCGGGTCGTTGTGCTTGACCGAGATCTTGAAGTCGTGGAAGTCGTGCTCCTCGAACAGGCTCGCCTCCCAGACCGCCGACTCGACGAGCGCCTCGGGCGTCGCCTTGCCGTACTTCTCGAGCAGGCGCGGGTCGAGGCTGCCCGCGTTCACGCCGATGCGGAGGCTCACGCCCGCGGCCTTCGCGCGCTTGGCGATCTCGCCGACCTGGTCGTCGAACTTGCGGATGTTGCCGGGGTTGACGCGCACGGCCGCGCAGCCGGCGTCGATGGCCTGGTACACGTACTTCGGCTGGAAGTGGATGTCGGCGATCACCGGGATCTGCGACTTCTTGGCGATGATGTGCAGCACGTCGGCATCGTCCTGGCTCGGCACCGCGACGCGCACGATGTCGCAGCCGGTGGCGGTGAGCTCGGCGATCTGCTGCAGCGTCGCGTTGATGTCGGTGGTCTTGGTCGTCGTCATCGACTGCACCGACACGGGCGCGTCGCCCCCGACGAGCACCTTCCCCACCTTGATCTGCCGGGTCTTGCGACGCGGCGCGAGCGTGAGCGGGGCGGGGCTCCCGAGGTTGATGGCTGCCATGGTGCAAGCCTACGCTCCGCTCCTGTCAGGACCGCCGCGATCGGCTGGCACACTCGATGGGTGATCACCGCAGCAGCAGACGGCTCCTCCCTCGGCAACCCCGGCCCCACCGGATGGGGCTGGTACGTCGACGAGGCGCGCTGGGCCGCGGGCGGGCAGCCGCAGGGCACGAACAACATCGGCGAGCTGGCCGCGGTCGTCGACCTGCTGCGCCAGAGCGCGGGCGTCGACGAGCTGCTCATCCTCTGCGACAGCCAGTACGTCATCAACTCGGTGACGAAGTGGATGGCGGGCTGGAAGCGCAAGGGCTGGCGGAAGGCCGACGGCAAGCCGGTGATGAACCGCGAGCTGCTCGAGGAGCTCGACCGGCTGATGGCTGCGCGGAAGGCCGAGGGCGGCGTGGTGCGCTTCGAGTGGGTGCGCGGCCACGCGGGCCACCCGCTCAACGAGGCGGCCGACCGGCTCGCGAACGGCGCGGCCGCCGCGTATCAGCGCGGCCTCGTGCCGGATGCGGGGCCCGGGTTCGGCGGCGTGACGCGCGCCGTGCCGTCGGCGGCGCCGGCCGCATCCGCGCCTCCCGCGGCGCCCGCCCCCGACCTCTTCGACGGCCTCGACCTGCTCGGCGACGAGTCAGCGCGCCGGCGCAACGGCTGAGCCGCAGCCCTACCCGCCGAAGAGGCTGATGGGCTTCACGATGTCGGCGTAGATGAGCAGCGCGCTCATCACGCCGAGCACGCCCGTGACGACGAGCGTCACCGGCACCCACTTCGCGGTGTCGAGCGGCTGCGCCACGGTGCCGCGCACCTTCGCCCATCCGCGCCGCACCGCGTCGATGATCGCGCCCAGGATGTGCCCGCCGTCGAGCGGCATGAGCGGGATGAGGTTGAAGACGAACAGCGCCACGTTGAGGCTCGCGAGCAGCTGCAGCATCGCGCTCATGCGCTCGAGCACCGGCACCTGGTCGAGCGCCGCGATCTCGCCCGCCATGCGGCCGACGCCGACGACCGACATGGGCCCGTTCGGGTCGCGCTCCCCCGGCCCGAAGGCCGCCTCGGCCACGTCGACGAGCCGCTGGGGCAGGTTGAGGATCAGCTCGCCCACGCGCACGACGTTGTCGCCCACCGCCGGCAGCACCGCGCCGAGCGGCTGCTGCTCGACGACGTACTGCGGGCCGACGCCCACGAAGCCGACCGTCTCGGTCACGGGCTCCCCGTCGACCTCGACCTGCTCGCCGCGGTCGTCGAAGACGTAGCGCTCTGTCGCGAGCGGCGTCACCTGGAGCGTCCGCTCGGCGCCGTCGCGCTCGACGACGAACGCCGTCTCGCGGCCCGCGAGCTCGCGGATCGCGGTCTGCACGTCCTCCCACCCGGCGACCGGCTCGCCGCCGATGCTGACGATCGTGTCGCCCGGGAGCATGCCCGCCTCGGCTGCGGGCGCGAGCGGATCGGCAGCCTCGCACTCCTGCCGCTCCTCCGATGCCGGGATCACGCACTCCGAGACGGTCGAGACGGTCGTCGACGGCACCGCGATGCCGAAGCCGCTCAGCACGACGCCGTAGAGCACGATCGCGAGCAGCAGGTTCATGAGCGGCCCGCCGAGCATGATCACGATGCGCTTCCAGGTGGCGAGGCGCCAGAACGCCCTGCCCTCCTCGCCCTCGTGGATGGAGTCGGCGCTCGTGGCCCGCGCATCCTGCACGAGCGTGTCGAAGAAGCCCGTCGACGCATCCCTCGACTCCCCGCCGGCCTTGAGCGGCGGGAACATGCCCGACATCGAGATGTAGCCGCCGAGCGGGATGGCCTTCACGCCGTACTCGGTCTCGCCGCGGCGGAAGGAGACCAGGGTCGGGCCGAAGCCGATCATCCACTGGCCGACGCGCACGCCGAAGGCCTTCGCGGGCCACAGGTGGCCCAGCTCGTGCAGGCCGATCGAGACGGCGAGGCCGACCACGACGACGAGCACGCCCAGGATGTAGAGGAGGACGGCTTCCATCGCCGCTCAGGCTAGCCCCATAGCCGATGTGCCTACGCTGACGCGCATGGCAGCTGGCCCTGCACGCGTCGCCGAGCGCGTCCCCCGGTCGTCCTCCGACGGCCGCGGCATCGTGCTGGGCGCGATCGGGCTGCTGCTCGTGGTGCTCCTCGCGTGGATCGTCGCGCGCCCCGCGCCCGACCCCGCGCAGCAGAGCGCGACCGTCGAGGGCAGGCTGCCGGCCGCGGTCGCCGGGTGGAGCGGCCAGCAGCTCGCGAACGCCGCGATCGTCATGCAGGCCGGGCGCGACCTGGGGATGTCGGAGCGCGACGTGCGCGTCGCGGTCATGACCGCGATGGGCGAGTCGAGCCTGCGCGTCATCGACCGAGGCGACCGGGCCGGGCCCGACTCGCGCGGCCTCTTCCAGCAGCGGGACCCGTGGGGGCCGTACGAGGTGCGCATGGATGCGTACGGCTCGGCCGTGCTCTTCTACCGGGCGCTCGCCGAGCTCGAGGGGCGCGACGCGCTCCCGCCGACGCGCGTCGCGCACGCGGTGCAGATCAACCGCGACCCCGACCACTACGCCCGCTGGTGGGACGACGCGGGCGCCGTCGTCGAGGCGATCGACGCCTCCGACGCCGTGGTGGTCGTCGACCCCGCCTAGCGGCCGAGCGGCCTAGCGGCCGACGCCGCAGATCTCGTCGGCCGTGCGGCGCGCCCAGCGCTCGGCATGCAGCACGCCCTCGAGCGTCAGCCCGCCCGGCTCGTGCTGCTCGAGCACGCGCTCGATCGCGGGGATGATGTCGAGGAAGCCGATCTCGCCCAGGTGGAAGGCGCGCACCGCCTGCTCGTTGGCGGCGTTGAAGACCGCCGGGTAGGTCGAGCCCGAGCGGCCGACGCTCTTCGCGAGCGCCACCGCCGGGAACGCCGCCTCGTCGAGCGGCTCGAAGGTCCAGGCGGATGCGCGGGTCCAGTCGAGCGGCGCCCCGACGCCGGCGACGCGGTGCGGCCAGTCGAGGCCGAGCGAGATCGGCAGGCGCATGTCGGGCGGCGACGCCTGCGCGATCGTCGAGCCGTCGACGAACTCGACCATCGAGTGCACGATCGACTGCGGGTGCACGGTCACGTCGATGCGGTCGAGCGGGATGTCGAACAGCAGGTGCGCCTCGATCACCTCGAGCCCCTTGTTCACGAGCGTCGCCGAGTTGGTCGTGACCATCGGGCCCATGTCCCACGTCGGGTGGGCCAGCGCATCCGCCGGGTTCACGGCCGCCATGCGCTCGCGGCTCCAGCCCCGGAACGGGCCGCCCGACGCGGTGAGCACGAGCCGGCGCACCTCGCCGTGGTCGCCGGCGCGCAGGCACTGCGCGATCGCGGAGTGCTCGGAGTCGACCGGCACGATCTGCCCGGGCGCCGCGCGCGACATCACGAGGTCGCCGCCGGCGATGAGCGACTCCTTGTTGGCGAGCGCGAGCGTGCGGCCGGCGTCGAGGGCGGCGAGGGTCGGGGCGAGGCCGACGGAGCCGGTGATGCCGTTGACGACGACGTCGCACTCGACCGACTCGATCATCGTCACGGCCGCGTCGGCGCCGAGCGCCGCCTCGCCGCCGAACTCGGCCTGCTGTGCCTCGAGACCCGCGCGGTCGCTGCCCGCGACGAGCCCGACGACCTCGAACCGGCGCGGGTTCGCGCGGACGACGTCGAGCGTCTGCGTGCCGATCGAGCCGGTCGACCCGAGCAGCAGGATGCGGCGGCGCTCGCCGCTCGGCGCGCGCTCGGCCATCAGAGCTCCCCGCCCGTCGCGGCGCCGTGCCGGGCGACGACCTCGCCGTCGACGACGATGGTCGGCTCGTGGAGCACGGGGAAGGCGACGGATGCGGCGATGAAGCAGTCGCGGCCGGCCTGCAGGTGCGCGTCGAGCGCGTCCGCCGCCCGGGCCGCATCCGCGATGGTCACCACCGGGTGCAGCACCGCGCGCGTGAAGCGGCCCCCGGTGCCGGCGGTCTCCATCTCGCCCGTCGCCGCGTCGCGGTAGGCGGTGACGACGATGCCGCGGCTCGCCGCCTGGTGGAGGTAGCTGAGCATGTGGCACTGCGCGAGCGCCGCGAGCAGCAGCTGCTCGGGGTTGTGCCGGCCGCGGTCGCCGCGGAAGGTCGGGTCGGCGGAGCCGAGGATGTCGGGCAGGCCCTCGACCCGCACCACGTGGTCGCGGGTGTAGGAGCGGTAGGTGCTGGTGCCCTCGGCACCGGCACCGGTCCACTCGACATCGACGGCGTAGGCGTGGCGCATCGGCATGGCCCCAGCGTAGGCCGCACGGCGGCGTAGGATCGGGCACATGACCGACACCGCCGTTTCCGCGCCGTCCCGCTCCGTCGTCACCGAGATCCCCGGCCCGAACAGCCGCGCGCTCCTCGAGCGCAAGGCCGCCGCCGTGCCCCAGGGCGTCCCGCACCAGCTCCCCGTGTTCATCGCGGAGGCGCACGACGCCATCATCACCGACGTCGACGGCAACCGCTTCATCGACCTCGGCTGCGGCATCGGCGTCACGACCGTCGGCCACACGAACGACGCGGTCGTCGCGGCCGTGCGCGAGCAGGTCGGCAAGCTCACGCACTCGCTGTTCGGCACGACCCCCTACGAGCCGTACGTGCGCGTCGCCGAGTACCTCGCCGCCCACACCCCCGGCGACCACGACAAGAAGTCGTTCTTCGTCAACTCCGGCTCCGAGGCCGTCGAGAACGGCGTGAAGATCGCCCGCAAGTTCACCGGCCGCCGCGCGGTCGCCGTCGTCGAGCACGGCTACCACGGCCGCACGAACCTGACGATGACGATGAACTTCAAGCCCGCGCCCTACGCCACCGGCATGGGCCCGCTCGCCTCCGACATCTTCCACGCGCCGGGCTCCTACCCGCTCCACGACGGCCTCGACGGCGCCGAGGCGGCCGAGCGCACGCAGTACTACCTCGAGAAGCACGTGGGCGTGAGCGACCTCGCCTGCCTCGTGATCGAGCCCATCCAGGGCGAGGGCGGCTTCATCGTGCCCGCCGACGGCTACCTGCCCGCGATGCAGGAGTGGTGCACGGCCAACGGCGTCGTCATGATCGCCGACGAGGTGCAGTCCGGCATCTGCCGCACGGGCGCGACGTTCGCCTCCGAGCACTTCGGCTGGGTGCCCGACATGGTGCTCTCGGCGAAGGGCATCGCCGGCGGCATGCCGCTCGCGGGCGTCACCGGCCGCGCCGAGATCATGGACTCCGTGCACACCGGCGGCATCGGGGGCACCTTCGGCGGCAACCCCGTCTCGTGCGCCGCCGCCGTCGCGGTCTTCGAGCAGATCGAGGCGAACGACCTGAACGGCGAGGCGCAGCGCATCGAGCGCGTGCTGCGGCCCCTGCTCGACGAGCTGGCCGAGCGCCACCCCGAGATCATCGAGGTGCGCGGCCGCGGCGCGATGCTCGCGGTCGAGCTCATCGACCCCGAGTCGGGCGCGCCGATCCCCGCCGCGCCGATCTCGCAGGCGGCGGGCCTCGACGGCGTGCTCGTGCTCACCGCGGGCACGGACTACAACGTGCTGCGGTTCCTGCCGAGCCTCGCGATCACCGACGACCAGCTGCGCGAGGCCGTCGAGGTGATCGACCGCGCGATGGCGTCGTCGAAGACGGCCTGATGCTCGTCGGCGTCCCGCGCGAGATCAAGACCGACGAGGCGCGGGTCGCGCTCACCGCGACCGGCGCCACGGAGCTCGTGGCGCACGGCCACGAGGTGCTGGTCGAGACGGGCGCGGGCGCCGGCAGCGGCATCCCCGACGAGGCCTACGAGGCTGCCGGCGCGCGGATCGTCGCGACGGCCGAGGAGGCGTGGTCGGCCGAGCTGGTGCTCAAGGTCAAGGAGCCGGTCGAGCACGAGCTGGGCCTGCTGCGCGACGACCTGACGCTGTTCGCCTACCTGCACCTGGCCGCGGCGCCGGAGCTCGCGCAGGCGCTGCTCGAGCGCGGCACGACCGCGATCGCCTACGAGACGGTGCGGGCGCCGGACGGGTCGCTGCCGATGCTCGCGCCCATGAGCGAGGTCGCCGGCCGCCTGTCGGTGACGCAGGGCGCCTCGCTGCTGACGGCGCCCGCCGGCGGCGCCGGGCTGCTGCTCGGCGGCGTGCCGGGCACGCGCGCCGGCCACACCGTCGTGCTCGGAGGCGGCGTCGCGGGCACGGCGGCGGTCGAGATGGCCGTCGGCCTCGGCTCGCGCGTGACGGTGCTCGACGTGTCGCTGCCGCGGCTGCGGCAGTTCGACGCCCTCTACGGCGGACGCGTGCAGACGCTGCACTCCAACCGCGTCACGGTCGACCAGGCGGTCGCCGACGCCGACCTCGTGATCGGCTCGGTGCTCATCCCCGGCGCGCGGGCGCCGAAGCTCGTCTCCACCGAGCTCGTCGCGCGCATGCGCCCGGGCTCCGTGCTCGTCGACATCGCGATCGACCAGGGCGGCTGCTTCGCCGACTCCCGCCCCACGACGCACCGGCAGCCGAGCTTCCGCGTGCACGGGACGGTCTTCGCGTGCGTCGCGAACCTGCCCGGCGCGGTGCCGCGCACGTCGACCGAGGCGCTCACGAACGCCACGCTGCACGCCACCGTGCGGATCGCCGACCTCGGCTGGCGCGAGGCGCTGCGAGCGGATGCGGGCCTGGCGGCGGGACTGAACACGGCCGGTGGCCGCGTCGCTCACGAGGGCGTCGCCTCGGCGCTCGGCGCTCAGGCCGCACCGGTCGCCTCGCTGCTGGCGTAGCGGAGCCGCTCGAAGCGACCGCCCTCGAGCACCCAGGCGGGCGCCGTGCGCATCGGCGGCGGCGCGGGCGCGTGCCGCAGCACCTGCCGCAGCTGGCGCTCGTCGACGCCGAGGACGACCACGGGGCGCTCGGCGCGCAGCCGGTCGAGCTCGCCCCAGGCCGCCTCCCACTCCCCGACCGTGCCGAGCACGACGTCGGCCGACGCATCCGCCCCCGGCCTCGCCGCCGCCCGGGCGAGCGCCGCCGGCACGTCGGCGCCCGCCCCCAGCACCACCGCCACGCGCTCGGAGCGCAGCGGCACCGACCGCGGCCGACGGCGCGGCACCGGCGCCTCGGGCAGCGCGAGCTGCACGCGCTCGTCGTGCAGCCAGCCGGCGCCGGGCGGCAGCGAGGCGTCGTGCAGCTGGCCGGTGCCGCCGGCGACGATGTGCTCCTGCCTGCTCGCGATGCGCAGCAGGATGCGCACCTCGGCGAGCGGCGCGACCTGCGCCATCGCGCTCGAGACGCGGCGGGCGGTGAGCGCGACGGGCACTCCCTCGCGCATGCGCCGCTGCAGCAGCTGCACGACGACCGCCTGCTGCTCCTCCCCGAGCCGCGCGAGCTGCAGGTCGAGGTCGTCGACGACGAGCGGGCCGGGCTCGTGGAGCGCGTCCCACAGCGCATCCTCGCGGTCGACGACGGCGGTGCCGAGCTGCGCCGCGACGAGCTCGGCGAGGGTGGAGCGGCCGCTCGCGGCGCCGCCGACGGCGAGCAGCGGCCCGTCGAGCGCCGGCCGCCAGCGCACGGGTGCGACGCGCTGCTCGGCCGGCCGGTCGACGAGCCCGAGCCGCACCGCGTCGCTCGCACCTGCGCTCGCCCCGGCTGCGGCATCCACGTCGGCGAGCGGCAGCCGCGCCGGCAGCGGCTCGCACCACGGCCTCGCGGGGCGGGGCATGCGCGCCGACGCGGCGACGAGCCGCTCGAGGTGGGCGGGGCTCGCGAGCGCCGCCTGCGCCGCCCGGGTCTCGCCGCCCGCGACGCGCACGACGCAGCGTCCGCGCGCATCGAGCGGGATCGCGGCCGGCTCGGCGCTGCCGGTGACGGCGACGGCGTCGTGCTCGTCGGTGACCCGCAGCGAGATGCGGATGCCGCAGTTGGCGAGCAGCGCGTCGCGCACCGCCTCGGCCGGCCGCTGCGTGCAGAGCACGAGGTGCACGCCGAGCGAGCGTCCGCGGGCGGCGAGGTCGACGAACAGCCGGTGCAGGTCGGGCAGCTCCTGCAGCATCGCCGCGAACTCGTCGACGACGATCACGAGGCGCGGCACGCCGACCGCCTCGTCGATCGAGCGCGCCCCCTGCCCCGCGAGGAGGCGCTCCCGCCGGCGCAGCTCCGCGCGGAGGCTCTCGATCGCGCGACGCGCCCCGCCCTCGTCGAGGTCGGTCATGACGCCGACGCAGTGCGCGAGGCCCTCGAGCGGTGCGAAGGAGGCCCCGCCCTTGAAGTCGACGAGCAGGAACGAGACCTCCTCGGTCGAGCGCCCCGCGGCCATCGCGGCGACCCAGGCGATGAGCAGCTCGCTCTTGCCGGAGCCCGTCGTGCCGCCGACCACCGCGTGCGGGCCGTCGCGCACGAGGTCGAGCTCGATGGGAGCCTCGGCGGCGAGGAACGCGGCCGCGAGCCCGCCCGCGGCGATCGGGAGCGCCTCGAGCTCGACGTGCGACGGCAGCCCGCCGGAGCGCCTGAGGCCCGCGTGCTCGGCGGCGTCCGCGAGCGTCCCGACCGCCTGCGCCGCCTCGAGCGCCGTGATGGCGGCCGGCGCGCATGAGCGCTCCCCCGTGCGCGCCACGTCGAGCGCGGCGCGCACGACCGTGCGGCACTCGCGCGGCAGGAGCGAGGCGTCCGGCGCGACGGCGATCGTCACCTCCACGCCGTCGCCCACGATGCGCACCGCGGTGCCGGGCTCGCGGTGCAGCCGGTGCGGGACGCCGTCGAGCCAGTCCCACGCGGCGTCGTCGGGCGCGATCACCTCCGCGGCGTCCGGCGGCACCGCATCGAGCGCCTGCACGAGCGCCGATCGCGCGAGCGCGGTCGCGATCGGCAGCGGGCCGACGAACCCGAGACCGTCGCGCGCGTCGGCGACGACAGGTCCGTCGACGACCGCGGCCGCCGACCGCAGCCGCGCCGCCTGCTCGGCCGCGCCGAGGCGCCGCACCGCGGGGTCGGCGGCGGGCACGGCGCCGTCGACGACGATGCCGCTCGGCAGCGGTCCCGTGCCGAGCACGACGGGCACCGGCGCATCCGCCGAGCGACGCCAGCGGTGGGGGTCGTGCGGCGGCCTCGCCGCGACCGCGCGCGGGCCGGGGCTCGCAGCACGGAGCTCGCGCCGCCGCTCGTCGAGCGCCGCGTCGACGCGGGCCTCGGCGTCGGCGATCTCGGCGCGCCACCTCGCCGCCTCCCGGCGCTGGCGCCGGCGGCGCACCCTCCGGCCGTCGCCGAGCGAGGCGAGCGCGATCACGGGGCCGAGCAGCGCGAACACCAGCACCGTGGGCGTCTGCAGCAGCAGCCACATCGCCCCGGCGCCGAGCACCGGCGCGAGGCTCGCGAGCACCGGGAACGAGGCGGGCTCGGGGTCGACGGGCGGCCTCGGCAGGTCGATGCGGGTCTCCATGGCGGCAGGATGCGCCGCGGCGACCCCGGCACGCACGGCGCGCGCCCGCACCTGTGGAGAGCGCTACCGGCGCACGAGCGAGGCGGGGTTCAGCCGGGCGAGCAGCGGCCGCAGCCGCCTGCCGCCCTCGTCGCGCGCGGCGAGCACCGCGGCGCTCAGCGACCAGGCCGCGTCGATCTCGGGCTCGGTCGGCGGCTGCGCGGCGAACACGGCGCGGTCGACCCGGTGCGCGAGCTCGCGCATGCGGGGATCCGCCCCCGCCTGCTCGACGCGCGTGCCCTCGGCCTCGGCGAGCTCTCCGCGGTCGCGCAGCCCGTCGACGACCTCGGCCCACGCGCCCACCGCGCGGTCGCGCGGCTCGTCGGCGCGCCGTCGCCGACGTCGGCGCACGATCTTCGCGACGATGAGTCCGACCGGCAGCGCGGCGATGAGCGCGAGCATGCCGAGCACCGCCGCGATCGCGGCGAGCGTCTCGAGCAGGCGCGACAGGCCCGCACCGGTGTCCTCCGGCGCGCTCGGCGCGGCCGGGTCCGCGCCTTGCTCCTGCCCGCCCGGCGCCGGGGCGGGCGCCTGCTGCGCGGGCGGCTCCTCCACCACCGCGGGCGCGCCCTGCTCCTGCTCCGGGATCGGTCGCTCCTCGGGCACGACGTCGACGCCCACCCAGCCGGCCTCCGTGCGCACCTCGATCCACGCATCCGCGTCCGACCCGACGGCCGTCGTCGGCTGGCCGGGCACGATCTCGGGCGTGAAGCCGAGCACGACGCGCGAGTCGAAGCCGAGCTGGCGCGCCAGCAGCATCGCGGCGGTCGCGTACTGCTCGGCGTCGCCGATCATCGTCTCGTCGAAGAGCCGGTCGAGCCGCTCGAGCGAGTGCCCGGGGCGCGAGGGCGCCTCCTCCTCGAGCACGCCGTGGCTCACGTAGCCGTCGGCCCGCAGGCCCTCGACCATCGCCTGGAGGCGCGCGCCCGGCGCGGCGGCGTCGCCCGTCCACGCCGCGAGCGCGGCGAGCATGTCGTCGGGCAGCGCCGGCACGCCCTGCACCGGGTCGGCGGGCTCGAGCGCCGCGAGCGCCTCGGCGCCGACGACCGCCGGGCCCGGCTGCACGAGCAGCTGGTAGCCGTCACCCGACCGGATGCCGGGCTCGACCAGCAGCGCGTCGAGCGCCTCGTCGCGGTGCAGGCCGGCGGCGAGCACGTCGGAGCGCTCGCCGACGAAGCGGATCGCCGACGGCGTGCCCACGACGGGCAGCCACTGGCTCGCGAGCTGCCCGACCGTGACGCCGACCAGCCGGCCCTCGCCCTCCTCGGCGCTCGCGACGCGCTCGAACTCGGCGCGCGCGACGCCCAGCACCTCGCCGTCGTAGCGGTCGAGCACGGCGAGGCGGATGCGGTCGCCGGCCTCGAGCCCGGTGGCGGTGAGCTGTCCGGCGTCGCGGGCCTCGGCCTCCCAGAAGCCGCGGTAGGCGGCCATCGGCGACGCGCCGTCGAGCGTCACCGACGTGGGGCTGTCGCCGCGCAGCACGATGCGCTCCGGCAGGTCGGCGAGCGCCCCGGCCGCGCCTGCCGCCCCGGCTGCGAGCAGCGCGACGACGGTGCCCGCGCCGACGCGGCGCGCGAGGGAGGACAGCGCCCGGGGCGCCCGGCTGCGCCGACGCGCCTGGCGGACGACCGTGACGTACGCGATGAGCGGCGCGACCGTCACGAGCGCCGAGAGCCAGGGCAGCGGCAGGTCGCGGGGCCCCCAGAGGATGCTCCACGTCGCGATCATCGAGGGCACGAGCACCGCCACCTCGGCGCGCGGCGAGCGCAGCGCGATCGCGACGCCGATGATCGCGCCGAAGAGCACGAGGATCACCGGCGCCATGAGCAGCGCGTCGTCGGTGCCGACGGGCAGCCCGATGGTCAGCAGCCGTCGCCAGGAGAGCACGACGGCCGCCCCCGCGTCGAGCAGCGCCGGCGCCCACTCGCCGCGCGCGATGCGCTGCGGGGCGGTGAGCGGCACGGCGAGCAGCGCGAGCGCCCCGAGCCCGGTGAGCAGCATCGACAGCGAGCTCCAGCGGCGCACGGCGCCGAGCCAGGCGATGGCGGTGCCGACGAGCAGCGCGACCGAGAGCGCCACGACGAGCTGCAGGGTGCCGAAGATCCACCACATCGGCAGGCACGCGGCGACCATGGCGAGCAGCAGCAGCCCGACGCTCGGGGCGCGCGCGATCATCGGGTGCCGCCCGCCGAGCCCATGCCGCGCGAGAGGTCCTCGATCGCGCCGACCGTGACCACGTCGGCGTCGCCGAGCCGCGAGCGCGACGGCAGCGCGCCGACCGCGGCCCGCACGACGACCGAGACGACGCCCGCGGGCATGCCGTTCGCCGCGGTGCGGAGCGTGCGCGGCGGCACGGTGGAGCCGGTGATGAGCCACGCGACGCTGCCGGCCGCGGCGCCGCGCGAGGCGCGCGCCGCCTGGGCGATGCCGTGGCCGCTGCGCGGCTCGAGCACCGCGAGCGCGTCGAGCAGGCGCTCGCGGGTGGCCGAGTCGACCGGCTGCGCCGCTCCGCGCTCGGTGCGCGGGCTCTCGACGACCCGGAGCGCGCGCCGGTCGGCCATCGCCGCGAGGCCGAGCGTGCCCACGAGCGACAGCGCGAGCTCGAAGTCGTCGCCGTCGTACTCGGCGGGGTCGGTGGAGAGCACGATCAGGGTGTCGGCGCGGCGCGACGGCTCGAACTGCCGCACGAGCAGCGCCCCGTGGCGGGCGCTCGAGCGCCAGTGCACGAGCCGTCGGTCGTCGCCCGGCGCGTACTCGCGCAGGCTGTGGAAGGAGACGTCGTCGGCGGTGCGCTCCGCGGCCGCCTCGCCGTCGAGGTCGCGCACGATGCCGCCCGCGCCGCCCGGCAGCCGCACGACGCGCGGGTGCACGACGAGCGTGCGCGTCTCGGTCAGCCGGTGCCGGCGCTCGAGCACGCCGAAGGGGTCGGTGCGCATGATCGTCGCCGGGCCGATGGAGCGCAGCCCGCGCCTGCTCGTGTCGAGCGGCACGCTGCGCAGCACCCGGCCGCCGACCTCGAGCGGCGGGATCTCGAGCACCGCCTCCTCGTCGCCGATGTCGAGGTCGACCTGCCGCGGCGTCGCCGCGCGGGTCGGGCGGGACACCTCGACGAGCGCGAGCGCCTCGGTGCCGACCGGCACGCGCTCGGCGCTCAGCCCGATGCGGGCGCGCGCCCAGCGCTCGCCGACGATCCACGGGATGGCGCCGAGCACGAGCACCGCGGCCGCGACGGCGGCGACGAGCGCCTCCGTCCAGCCGAGCGAGCGCGCGAGCACGACGCCCATCGCGACGGTCGCCAGCAGCGCCCACCCCCACGGGGTGATCGCTCGCGTGGCGGCGTCGAGCCAGCGCACGTCAGCGCCTGGGCGGCGCCACCGTGAGCATGAGCTGCTGCACGATGCTCTCGGGCCGGACGTCGTCGAACTCGGCCTCGGGCTGCAGCACGAGCCGGTGCGCGAGCGCCGGCACGGTGAGCGCCTTCACGTCGTCCGGCGTCACGTAGTCGCGGCCGTGGATGGCCGCCCATGCCCGCGACGTGCGGACGAGCGCGAGCGCGCCGCGCACGGAGACCCCGAGCCGCACCTCGTCGGCCTCGCGCGTCGCCTCGACGAGCCGCGCGACGTAGTCGACGATCGACGCCTCGACGTGGACCTGCCGGATCCTGGCCGCCATCTCCTGCACGGCCCGCGCATCCGCCACCGCCACGATCTCGTCGGGCGACTGCTCGTCGCCCGAGTCGGCGAGGATGCGCAGCGTCGACGCGTGGTCGGGGTAGCCGATCGACGCCTTGAGCGCGAAGCGGTCGAGCTGCGCCTCGGGCAGCTGGTAGGTGCCCGCGTGCTCGATGGGGTTCTGCGTCGCGATCACCATGAACGGCTGCGGCACCGGGTGCGTGATGCCGTCGACGGTGACCCGGCCCTCCTGCATCACCTCGAGCAGCGCCGACTGCGTCTTCGGGCTCGCGCGGTTGATCTCGTCGGCGAGCACCACGTTCGCGAACACCGGGCCCGGGCGGTACTCGAAGTCGCGCGTGCCCTGGTTCCAGATGCTGACGCCGGTGATGTCGCCCGGCAGCAGGTCGGGGGTGAACTGGATGCGGCTCGCGGTGCCGTGGATGGACGCCGCGAGCGCGCGGGCGAGCGACGTCTTGCCCGTGCCCGGGTTGTCCTCGATGAGCAGGTGGCCGTGGCTGAGCATGGCGGTGAGCGCGAGCTGCACCACGTGCGGCTTGCCCACCAGCACCCGCTCGACGCGCTCGACGACGTGCTCCGCCAGCTCCTGGATGCTCGCGACGTCGACGCTCACGGCAGGCTCCTCACTCTTGATCACAGCCCGCATCCCGCCACGGTCGGCACGGGGTCCCTGTGGGGCCCGGACTCCAGATAGGTTACGACGCCCGTGGCCCGCACCCGCGTCGCCCCGGCGGGCACGCGCTGGCTCGCGGGCTGCTCCGCCGTCCACGCGCCGTCGACGAGGTACGAGGCGACGACGCTGCCGCGCGCCGACAGGGTCGCATTCTGGGGCGCCGTCGCCTCGAGCGGCACGAGCGGCCGGCAGGCGGTGACGATCGCGCTCAGGCTCAGCGGCATGGCGCTGCCGACGGTCGTGGGCGCCGAGCACACCGAGCCGGAGCCGGCGCCCGACGGCGCGCACGCGCGCAGCTCGACGCTCGCGTCGCGGCCGTAGACGAACGAGGTGGTGGTGGGCGTGAGCCACGCGCCCTGCGCGACCTGGCGCCAGCCGGGCTCGGTGGCCTGCGGCGACTGGCGCACGCGCGCCTCGATCCACTGCCCCTCCGGCACCGCGGGCGCGCGGGTGAGCTGCAGGTCGCGCGCGTCGTCGCGCACCTGCGCGTCACCCGAGGCGACCTCGACCTGGGAGGCGTCGATGGGCGCGGGCGTGCCGAAGACGGGATCGGAGACCGACACCGAGCAGTGCCAGCCGTTGTCGGCGGTGACCGCGACGACGACCCGCGAGCCCTGGGCGACCGAGAGCGTGGCGCTCAGCTGCGCGCTGCCGGCGGGCGTGCCGGTGCCGGTGCTCGCGCAGTCGAGCGAGGCGGCGTCGGCGACCGGCACGATCCGCGCGGTGTAGCCGACCGCCGCCGCGCCGCCGGCGTCGACCGCCGACCAGCGCACCGTGACCGAGCCGCCGGAGCGGCCGGTGATGAGCACGGGTGCCGTGCCGGGCTCCCCCACCGCCGTGATGGGCACCGGCGCGGCGGGCCAGCGCCACGCTGCGTCGGGCACGCCCGCGTCGTTCGTCGCGGCCACCTCGACCGCGTACGCGCGGCCGGGCGTGAGGTCGGGCACCGTCACGGTGCGCTCGGCCGCGCCGACGCGGATGACCTGGTCGATGCCGCTGCCCGTGATGCGCACGAGGTAGGCCTCGACGGGTGTGCCGCCCTGCGGCTGCGCGACGCCCTGCCACTGCACGCGCACGGCGCCGGGCTGCGCGGCCGGGGTCGCCGTGATGCGCGGCACGGCGCCGGGCAGCCGGTCGGCGTGCACGGGCTCGGAGGGGGCGGATGCCTCGCTCGCGCCGAGCGCGTTGGTCGCGATCGCGCGCAGCCGCACGTCGCGGCCGAGCGGCAGGCCGTCGATGCGGCAGCGCGGCTCCGCGCCGCACGCGACGTCGACGCCGTCGCCGACGATCCGGTACCCGGTGATCGGGCTGCCGTTCGCGGCGGGCGGCTCGATGGTCATGAAGACCACGCCGTCGACGTGCTCGTCGAACGCCTGCACGGGCGGCGCCGGCGCATCCGGCACGTCCTGCACGGTCACGGTGATCGGGCTCCACACGCCGCGGCGGGGGTCGCCGGTGGCGTCGAGCACGAGCACCTGCACGATCGTCGCGCCGATCGAGGCTCCCGCGCCGACCGAGATCGTCACCGTGCCGTCGTCGAGGCTTGCCTCGACGCCGCGCTCGGCGGCACCTGCGGTGCGGAGGTCGCCGAGCCGCAACGGCGTGCCCGGGAACGGGTTCGACGACTCGTCGTTGGCGAGCGGCGCCACCTGCGCGCTCGAGCCGCGCTGCACCGTCACCTCGTCGGGCAGCGGCGCCACCCGCGGGGCGGTCGACGAGATGACCGAGAGCACGATGCCGCCCGGCACCCCCTCCCCGGCGCCGTCGCTCACGCCGAGCTGCAGCTCGGCGGTGGTGCCGGCCGGCGTGGTCTCGAGCGCGCGCACCGTCAGCTCGGCGCCCGACACCGACGTCTCGAAGCCGGCCGGCACGTCGCCGAGCAACTCCCAGGCGGCGCCGTCGAGGCGCCCCGGGTCGGGCGCGCGGGTGATGCGTGTCAGGTCGATGACGCGCTCGGTGCCGGGCTCGAGCTGCACGTACGCCCCCTGCACCGTGAGCGGCACGTCGTCGCCCGCGAGCACCTCGATCGGCAGCACGATCGTGCCGACCCGCCCGTCCGGATCGGTCGGGCTGTCGCCGTCGGTGACCTCGAAGGTGATGCTCGCCGGCCCGTAGTAGCCCGGCGGGGGCACGAAGCGCAGCGTGCGCTCGTCGATCACCGGGTTCGAGCCGTCCGTCGGCGACGCGCGCACGGCGCTCGCGTCGGTGAGCACCGCGCCGTCGCCGTCGACGGTGTCGACCACGTCGTCGATCGCGATCTCGAGCGTCTCGCCGGAGCGCACCGACAGCGGCGCCACCCCGGGCCGCAGCTGCGGCAGGGCGTCGAGCCTGCCGGGCACCGCGATGACGCCGGTCGCGACGGCAGAGGGGTCGTCGGTGCGCACGACCGTGAACGGCACGAAGCGCGTGCGCTCGCCGACGGGGATCTCGACGGTGCCGTCCTCGCGCAGCTCGACGCCGGCGGCCACCATCGGCAGGGTCGCCTCGAGCACGTCGGTGCGCCCGTCGCGCACGCTCGCGTACGCGAGCGGGTCGATGCGCACGGCGTCGGCGTCGGCGATCGACTGGATGGCCACCTGCACGTCCTCGACGTCGGGCGGCGGCGGCGGCGCGGCCGGGTCGACCTCCACGCGCAGCCAGCTCGCCGCGGACGTGCCGGCGGAGTTCTCGACGGTGACGACGATGCCGATGTCGGCGCTGTCGGGGCCGGCTGCGACGTGCACGGCGCCGTCGCGCACCTCGGCGGAGGCGCCCGGCGAGGCAGTGTCGACCCCGACGATCTCGAGCGGCAGCCCGGCCGGGTCGCGGTCGTTCTCGAGCACCGGCACGACGAGCGTCGAGTCGGGGCGCATGACGGCCTCGTCGGCGCCGAGCACGGGCGGCAGCGCGGGCGACGGCTCGACCACGGCGACGCGCACGACCCCCTCGCCCACCGCGCCGAGGTCGTCGACGACGCGGTAGCGGAACTCGTCGGTCCCCGCCGAGTAGTCGCCCGCCTGGTAGCGCAGCGTCGACCGGCCGGCCTGCGTCACGAACCCGAGCGCGGGCGCCGTCGAGGGCCCGAGCAGCTGCACCGGGTCGCCGTTCGGGTCGGCGTTCGAGATCGGCAGCTCGAGGTCGACGCTCGCGCCCGCGACGACGCGCGCCTCGACGGTCGGGGCCTCCGGCGCGGCGTTCGTCGTGCGCGCCGCAGCCGCGACCCGCAGGGCGATGTCGGCCGTGGCCGTCTGCCCGTCGGGCCCGCGCACCGCGTAGGTGGCCGTGAACGTGCCGGGCTCCTCGCCGGCGACGTAGCGCATCCGGTCGCCGTCGACGAAGAGGAGGCCCGCCTCCGGCGTCGCCACCACCTGCGGCTCGAGCGCGATCGCGAGGCCGTCCGGATGCTCGTCGTTCAGGAGCACGGGGATCTCGACGAGGCCGCCCGGCCGCACCGAGACCGCGTCGTCGCGCGCGATGGGCGCCTGCACCGAGGCGCCGCCCGCGGCGGAGATGCGCAGCTCGCCGGCGGAGCTCTGGATGCCGTTGGTGACGGTGTACCGCACCGTCGCCTCGCCCTCGAGCTCGTCGGCGAGGCCGAGGCGCAGCCGCTCGCCGTCGATGACCTCCGCCCGCACCGCATCGGAGCCGCTCGAGGCGAGCGAGAGGGCGACCACGCCGCCCGAGGGGTCGAACGCGAGGTCGTCGACGTCGAGCTCGACGGAGCCGATCGAGGGCAGCGCGGCGCGCGAGGGCATCGTCACGGGCGGCGACGAGGCGTCGGCACCCTCGAGCACCCGCACCGCCACGAGCCCGTCCTGCGTGGCCGTGCCGTCGGAGACGACGTAGGTGAAGCGCAGCAGGCCCGGCTCCGTGGGCGTGACCGCGATGGTGCCCTCGGTGAGGCTCGGCTCCACGGGCAGGCCGGTCGCGACCACGTTGTGCAGGCTCAGCTCGCCCGAGCCGCCCTGCGCGGCGAGCAGCGGCTCGAGCACGAGCTGCTGGCCGACGCGCGTGACGGCCGTCACGGGCTGCGCGCTGATCGGCACGGCGCCGGCGTGCACGGTGAGCGCGATGGGCGCGGTCGCGGTGGTGCGCCCGTCGGTGACGGTCACCTGCACCTCGCGCTGCGCGCCCGCGCCGCCGTCGCGGAACTCGAGCCTCCCGTCGGCGCGCACGCTCACGCGGTCGGGCGCCGCAGCCGTCGCCTCGACGACCGCGAGCTGGTCGCCGTCGGGGTCGAGCCAGCCGTCGAGGGCGTCGAGCACGACCGTGCCGCCGGCCTCGAGCGTCGCCTGCGCCGGGCGCACGAGCTCAGGCGGCTCGTTGCCCGAGCGGATGCTGACGGTCGCGACGGCCTCGTCGCCGGCGGTGCCGTCGGAGACCCGGTAGGCGATCTGCACGCCCCCCTCCTCCGGCGCCTCGAGGCGGATGCCGCGGCCGTCGGGCGTGATCGAGGCGGGGATCACGTCGGGCGTCGCGGTGACGTCGGTGATCACGATCGGGTCGCCGTTCGCGTCGCTGTCGTTGAGCAGCACCGGCAGCACCGTGACGGCGCCGGGGCGGGCGCCGAGCTCGTCGTCCTCGGCGACCGGGGGCGCCGGGGCGGCCTCGACCGTCTCCTCGACCATCTCGCCCTCGGTCGGCTGCTCGGGGGTCGGCTCGTCGCTCTCGACCTGCCACCCCTCGATGCGCTCGCCGTCGCGGTCGATCGCCCACGCGTCGCCGCTCGCAGGGTCGACGAGCGCCGTCGCGCTGCCGCGCTGCACGATGCGGAGGTCGGCCTCGGCGCCGACGCCCTCGAGGCCGAGCACCACCGGCTCCTGGCCGTCGCAGGCGCGCCAGGCCGTGCCGTCCCGCCACGCCGAGAACACGCATCCGTCGGACACCACCGGCCGCGCCGCTCGGCCGCTCGCCCCGGAGGCGAGCACCTCGGAGGACTGCACGCCGAGCACCTGCTGCACGAGCGTGCCGTCGGCGGCGTACAGCACCTCCGGCGCCGCAGGCCCCGGCTGCTGCAGCCGCACCCCGCTCGCGTCGACCGACGTCTGCCACGTGCTCGTCGAGAGCACGCCGGAGCCGGCGTCGTAGAGCACCCAGTCGTCGCCGAGCGCCGTGAGCTGCAGGTCGGGCGCCGAGGGCGACACGGGCGCGCGCTCGGTCGCGACGACCTCGCCCGCGCTGTCGATGCGCAGCACCCGGCCGAGCCCCGGCGAGGCGGCGAGCACGCTGCGCTCGCCGAGCACGGCGACGCCGCCGCGGCCGAGCGCCACGACCTCCTCCTCGAGCCGCGCGCCCTCGGCGACCGCGCCGACCGTCGTGCGCCACACGTCGCCGGTGGAGGGCGAGGTGATGAGGATGCGGTCGTCGCGCACGTGCACGTCGGCGCCCGAGGCGATCGGCACGGCCGCGCCCGCGCGGGTGGCGCCGTCGCGGACGACCCGGATGGTCGAGGCGTCGCGGTCGACGATGACGGTGCCGCTCGCCGCCTGGTGGGCCTCGTCGACGCCGCCGACGTCGACCACGCGCTCGATGGTCGCGTTCGCGGTGTTCGCGAGGCCGATCGCGCCGGCCTCGCCGTCGGCGATCCACACGCTCGAGCCGTCGAGCTGCGGCTCCACGGCGGCGTAGCCGGGGCTGAGCACCGCTCCGGCGACGACGCCGGCGACGAGGAGCGTGCCGAGCGCGGCGCCCGCGGTGCCGCGCTTCACGGCAGCGGCTCCCCGCAGGCCTCGGTCGCCTCGCCGGTCGCGCCGTCGCGGTTGACCGCGACCTCGATGCACAGCTCCTCGCCGGGCTCGCCGGTGAGGGTGAACTCGCGCCCGCCCTGGATGAGGGCGTCGCCCGTGGACGTGCGCACGTGGTACGTGTCGGTGTCGACGAGGCCCGGGTCCTCCCAGCTGAACGACACCCGGCCCGAGTCGGGCGCGACGGCGATCTCGGCGACGAGCGGGATCTGCGACGACACGCTCGACAGCGCGATCGCGGCGATCGCGACGATGCCGAGCACCACCGCGCTCGCGACGGCGATGCCGAGGCCGATCGCGAAGCGCTTGGGCTTCTGCGGCTCGCGCCGACCCGTCGACTGCGAGATGTCGACCCGGCTGCCCGTGATGCCCGCCGACCGACGGGAGCGGCGCTGGCGCAGCCGCAGCGCATCCGAGTCCTCGTCGATGCCCGCGTCCGCCGCGGGCGCCTCGGCTGCCCACGCGTCGATCTCGACCTCGATCGGCGTCTCCTCGAAGCCGAGCTCGCGCTGCACGGCCTGCAGGTCGACGAGCATGTCCTCGACGCGCGCGTAGCGGTCGGAGGGCTTGGCGGCGAGGCCCTTGTCGAGCACGCGCCGCAGCGGCGCCGGGATGGCGCGCGACGGCAGCAGGTCGTGGGCCAGGATCCGCTCGGTGAGCGCCGCGTGGTCGTTGGCGCGCCCCGGGTGCTCGGCGGGGCTGCGGCCGGCGATGAGCGAGAAGATCGTGGCGGCGAGCGACCAGACCTCGGTCGCGACGGTGCCGCCCGTCTCGCCGCGGAGCACCTCGGGCGCCGCCCACGGCACCGAGACGCCGGCGGCCTCGGTCGCATCGTGCTGGAGGCCGGCGATGCCGAAGTCGCTGAGCACCGGGTGCCCGAAGGCCGTGCTGAGGATGTTGGCGGGCTTGATGTCGCGGTGCAGCACGCCCGCGCGGTGGGCGGTCTCGACGGCCGCGCCGATGCGGATCGCGACGCGCAGCGCCGCCTCGGGCTGGAGCGGCTCGGAGCGGAACCGCTCGCCGAGCTCGGGGTTCGCGAGCTCCATCACGAGGTAGGGGCGGCCGTCGCTCGCGACGGATGCGCTGTGGACGGTGAGGATGCCGGGGTGCGCCGAGAGGCGGCCCATGAGGTTGACCTCGCTGCGGAACGAGCGGCGGACGTCCTCGTCGACGAGCTCGGCGAGCAGCACCTTGACGGCGACGGGCCGGCGCGGGAGCGCCTGCTCGTAGAGGAAGACATCGGCGTACCCGCCCGTGCCGAGCACGTGGAGGTGCGAGAAGCCGGGCAGGACCGGCGGCGCGGAGGGGAGCCGCCTCGCCATCAGGCCCGCCGCGTCTCCTCGTCGCGCAGCGTCGTCCGCGGCACGGTGCGGTCGACGTCGTCGACCGAGGGCGCCTTCGTGACGTCGACGACGATGACCGAGACGTTGTCGCGGCCTCCGCTGTCGAGCGCGGCGCTGACGAGCGCGTTCGCGGCTGCCGCCGGCTCCGCGTGCTCCCAGAGCAGGCGCTCGATCTCGATGTCGGGCACCTCCTTCGTGAGGCCGTCGGAGCAGACGAGCAGGCGCAGCTGCGGCATGATCGGCAGCAGGAAGTAGTCGGGCACCGGGTCGATGCCGGCGCCGACGCCGCGCGTGACGACGTTCGCCTCGGGGTGCGTCTCGGCCTCCTCCTCGGTGAGGAGCCCGGCGTCGATGAGCTCCTGCACGACGGAGTGGTCGATGGTGATGCGCGTCAGCCGCTCGCCGAGCATCGCGTACGTGCGCGAGTCGCCGACGTTGAAGACGGCGAAGTGCGGCGCGCCCTCGTGCATCGCGAAGGCGCAGCCGGTGACGGTGGTGCCCGCGGCGCCCTCGCCCTCGCCGAGCTTCTCGATCTCGTCGGTCGCGCGGCGGAGCGCCTCGACGACGTCGATCGGCTCGACGCTCTCGAGCGTCGAGAGCGTGCCGAGCTGCTCGACGACGGCCCGGCTCGCGAGGTCGCCGTGCGAGTGGCCGCCCATGCCGTCGGCCACCGCGAACACGGGCGGCTGCGTCACGAGCGAGTCCTCGTTGTGCTGGCGGCGGAAGCCGGTGTCGGTCATCCCCGCCCAGCGCACGGCGAACTGCCGGGCCTCCGGCCCCTGGGTGGCGTGCTCGCCGGTCGCAGCTCCGATGTGGGTCACGTCCTCCAGTCTCCCATGCTCGGCCGGTGACTCTCGCACCGCGCGATCACAGCCGCCCCTTGAGGATGCGGTGCCAGTACACCTGCGGGAGGCCGTAGCGGTCGAGCACGTGCCACACGAGCCTCGACCGGATCTCGTCGGGGACCGGCAGCGAGCGCCGCACCCGCAGCGCGCGGTCGTACTCGCCGAAGGAGAGGCTGCGCCGCGCGGTGGCGATCGGCGCCACCGTGTAGCCGTCGTAGCGCTCGAGCGGCTGACCGGCGCGGCTGCGGCGGATGTTCTCGACCACCGTCTTCACCTGCTCGCGGAGCGCGCCGCCGGTGCGGGCGTCCCCGAGGTCGGCGCCGTCGCCGACGGCCCACACGCGCGGGTGGCGGCGGTGCCGGAGCGTCTCGGGGTCGACCGCGGCGAAGCCGCCGGAGCTCGCGTCGTCGAGCCCCGACTCGGCGAGGAAGGCGGGCGCCGCGTAGGGCGGGTGCAGGTGCAGCAGATCGGCCTGCAGCGTCGTCTCCCCCGCGGGCCCCTCGAGCTCGACGGCGTCGCCGTCGATGCTGCGGATGCGCGTGCCGAGCCGCACGTCGATGCCGTAGTCGTCGAGGTGGCGGCGGATCTCCGCCTCGATCGCGGCGACCGGGTGCAGGCGCGCGCCCTCGTGCACGAGCACCACCTCGATGCGGTCGAGCACGCCGCGGGCGCGCCAGCGGTCGCACGAGATGAGCAGCGGCTTGAACGCCGTCTCGCGGCCCGAGGCGGGCTGCTCGTGCACCTGGAAGACGGCGCGGCCGCGGTCGAGGGCGTCGAGGCGCTGCCTCGTGCGGGGCAGCAGGTCGTCGACGAACGTCGTGACGGCCGTGCCCTCGGCGAGCGCGCGCTCGGCACCGGGCAGGCGCGACCAGTCGATGCGGGCGCCGGGCGCGACGATGAGGTCGGCGCCGCGCACCTCGGTGCCGTCGGCGCAGCGCACCGCACGGCGCTCGGGGTCGACGGCGACCGCGGCGCTGCGGTACCAGCGCACGCCGTCGGGGATGAGCGACGCCTGCGGCCGGGAGAGCTCGCGCTCGGATGCGATGCCGGTGCCCAGGTAGTGCTGCAGCGGCTTGTAGACGTGCTGCTCGGCCGGCTCGATGAGCGCCACGTCGCGGCAGCCGCGCCGCAGCAGGTGCGCCGCGGCGGAGAGCCCGCCGTTGCCGCCGCCGATGATGAGGACGTCATGCCGCTGCTCGCTCGCCATGCCGCGACGCTACTCCGGGTCGGCTGGGCGCAGCACCCAGTCGGGTGCGCCCTTGGCGTCGACGATGTCGCGCAGCAGCGGGGCCATCGTGAGCGTCGGGTCGATCGCCATCGCGAGCTCGGCGCAGCGGCCGGCCGTGCGGCCCCGGCCCGCGAAGAAGTGCAGGAAGCCGACGATGACGAGCACCGGGGCGCGCAGCTCGAGCGGGGCGGCCTCGGCGATCGCGCTCCAGCGGCGCAGCCGGTCGAGCAGGCGCGCGGCGTCGGGCGCCGGGCCGGTGCCGAGGAAGCGGGCCGCGGCGGCATCGCCCGCGACGTCGCCGTCGCGGTCGAGCGCGGCGAGCGTGGCCCGCGCCGCGTCGACGCCGTCGAGCGCGAGCTCGATGGCGAGGTCGCGCACGGGCGGGCTCCAGACGAGGCCGATCGCGAGCGCGGCGGCCCTCGCCGGGTCGACGCCGAGCGCGCCCGGCCCGCTGCCGAGCCCGGGCGCGAGCTCGACGGCGAGCTCGAGCGCGGCGATCGGGTCGTCGCGCGCGGCATCGACCTCGGCGGCACCGAGCGCGTCGATCCAGCCGAGCACCGCGGCGATCGAGCGGTCGTCGCCCGTCTCCGGAGCGCCGGGGATCGGTGCCGGCAGCGGCACGCCGGGCGCCGGGTCGTCGAGCAGGTCGAGCTCGGCGAGCGGGCCCCTCGCCGCATCCGGCGCCGCGTAGTCGCCCCACGAGTCGGGACCGAGCGCGAGCGCGTCGAGCACGCGGAGGCCGGCGCGCTCGAGCCGCTCGGCCACGCGCGCGAGCTCGAGCCGCCGCGGCAGCGCGCCGGTTCCGAGCGGGTCGGCGAGGCATGCGACGAGCACGACGGCGTCGGCGCCGCGCGCACCGCCGCGGACCGCCCGCGCGGTCGCGGCGACCGCGCTGCGATCCGGCAGGTCGAGCACCATCGGCATGCCGGAGCGCCCGCCGGCGAACGGCAGCGCGACGAGGCACGGGGGCTCAGGGGCGCCGACGAGGTGCGGCAGCAGGCGGAGCAGGGACTGCGGGGTGCGGATGCGGAGGGTCTCCATGGCGGGACAGTGCGGCATGGGCCAGGCAGCGCGCGCCGCCGGTCGACGCCCCTGTGGAGAAGCACCGTCCGCAGCCCCTTGCGCTATACCCCCTAGGGGTATATCGTGCGTGCATGAGCGGGACGCAGGGGAACCACCAGCATCACGACCACGGCCAGGGCCACGAGCACGGGCAGGACCACGGGCAGCACGGCGCGACGCCGGCCGTCACGGCCGAGCACGCGGACCACCCCGCGCAGCCGGCGAGCGGCGACCACGGCGACCACACCCAGGGCCACAGCGAGGGCCACGCCGACGGCCACATGGGGCACGCCGGCCACGGCGACCACGTCGCCACCTACCGGCGGCTCTTCTGGGCGATGCTCGTGCTCGCGGTGCCGACCGTGCTGCTGAGCGGCATGTTCGCGATGATCGTCGGCTACGACCTGCCCGACTGGCCGTGGCTCGCCTGGGTCTCGCCGCTGCTCGGCACCGTCATGTACGTGGTCGGCGGGCGACCCTTCCTCACCGGCGCCGTCGAGGAGCTCCGCGCGCGGAAGCCCGGGATGATGCTGCTCATCGGCCTCGCGATCACCGTGGCCTTCGTCGCGTCGTGGGCGGCCACGCTCGGCATCGCCGACCACCAGCTCGACTTCTGGTGGGAGCTCGCGCTGCTCGTCGCCATCATGCTGCTCGGCCACTGGCTCGAGATGCGCTCGCTCGCGCAGACCTCCTCCGCGCTCGACTCGCTTGCCGCGCTCCTGCCCGACGAGGCGGAGCGCGAGGTCGACGGCGGCACCGAGCGCGTCGCCCCCGATGCGCTGCGCGTCGGCGACGTGATCGTCGTGCGCCCCGGCGCCCGCGTGCCGGCCGACGGCGCGATCGTCGGCGGCGCCGCGAGCTTCGACGAGTCGATGATCACGGGCGAGTCCCGGCCGGTCGAGCGCGGCGTGGGCGACCGCGTCGTCGCCGGCACGGTCGCGACCGACTCCGGCGTGCGGGTCGAGGTCGACGCGACCGGCGACGAGACCGCGCTCGCCGGCATCCGCCGCCTCGTCGCCGAGGCGCAGGCCTCCTCGTCGCGGGCGCAGCGGCTCGCCGACCGCGCGGCCGGCTGGCTGTTCTGGTTCGCGCTCGCCGCGGCGGCGATCACCGCCGTCGTCTGGTCGGTCGCGGGCATGCCCGACGACGCGGTCGTGCGCGCGGTCACCGTGCTCGTGATCGCCTGCCCGCACGCGCTCGGCCTCGCGATCCCGCTCGTCGTGTCGATCGCCACCGAGCGCGCGGCGCGCGGCGGCGTGCTGATCGCCGACCGGCTCGCCCTCGAGACGATGCGCCGCGTCGACGTCGTGCTCTTCGACAAGACCGGCACCCTCACCGCCGGCGAGCCCGCGGTCGTCGAGGCGCACGCGGTCGACGGCGACGTCGACCAGCTGCTGCGGCTCGCGGCCGCCGCAGAGTCGCAGAGCGAGCACCCGCTGGCGCGAGCGATCGTGCGCGCCGCCGAGCACGGCGCGCTCGACGTGCCCGGCGCATCCGACTTCACCTCCTCCCCCGCCGTCGGCGTCACCGCCGCGGTCGAGGGCAGCACGGTGCGGGTCGGCGGCCCGCACATGCTGCAGGAGGAGGGCGCCGACGAGCTGCCCGAGGTCGAGCCGTGGCGGGACGCCGGCGCGATCATCCTCCACGTCGTCGTCGACGGCCGCGTCGCCGGTGCCCTGCGGCTCGCCGACGAGATCCGGGCCGAGTCGCGGCAGGCGGTGGATGCGCTCCACCGGCGGGGCATCCAGGTCGCGATGGTCACGGGCGACGCCGACGCCGTCGCGCAGGCTGTCGCCGCCGAGCTCGGCATCGACCGCGTCGCCGCCAACGTGCGCCCCGAGCACAAGGAGCGAGAGGTGGCGCGGCTGCAGGAGGAGGGGCGCACCGTCGCGTTCGTGGGCGACGGCGTCAACGACGCGCCCGCGCTCGCGCGCGCCGACGTGGGCCTCGCGATCGGCGCCGGCACCGACGTGGCGATCGCCTCGGCCGACGTGATCCTCGCGAGCTCCGACCCGCGCAGCGTGCTGTCGGTGGTCGAGCTCTCGACCGCGAGCGCCCGCAAGATGGTGCAGAACCTGTGGTGGGCGGCGGGCTACAACCTCATCTCGGTGCCGCTGGCCGCGGGCGTGCTCGCGCCGGTCGGCTTCGTGCTGCCGATGTCGGTCGGCGCCGTGCTCATGTCGCTGTCGACGATCGTCGTGGCGGTCAACGCGCAGCTGCTGCGGCGGCTCGACCTCGACCCGGCAGCCAGCGCCGCCCGATAGCGTGTCGCGCATGATGCGCACCAGACCGCCGCTGCAGGGATCGTTCGGAGCCGTCGCCTCGACGCACTGGCTCGCCTCGTCGAGCGGCATGGCCGTGCTCGAGCGGGGCGGCAATGCCGCCGACGCGGCCGCCGCCGCCGGCTTCGTGCTGCACGTCGTCGAGCCGCACCTCAACGGCCCCGGCGGCGACCTGCCGGCGATCGTGCGGCTGCCCGGGCAGGAGCCGCAGGTGCTGTGCGGCCAGGGCGTGACGCCCGGCGCCGCCACGATCGAGCGGATGCGCGCCGAGGGCATCGCGCACATCCCCGGCACCGGCCTGCTCGCCGCCGTCGTACCGGGCGCGGTGCCCGCGTGGCTCACGCTCGTGCGCGACCACGGCACGTGGGCGCCGGCCGACGTGCTCGCGTTCGCGATCGAGCTCGCGGAGCGGGGCCACCGCGTGCTGCCGCGCGTCGCGCGCACCATCGCCGGCCGCGCCGACTTCTTCCGCGAGCACTGGGCCGCCTCCGCGGCGCTCTGGGCCGACCCGGCCCCCGAGGCATGGGACGTGGTGCGCAACCCCGCGCTCGCCGAGACGTACCGCCGCCTCGCCGACGCCGGCCGCGGCATGGGGCGCGAGGCCGCGTGCGACGCGGCGATCTCGGCGTGGAGCGAGGGCTTCGTCGCCGAGGCCGTCGACCGGCACGGGCGCGAGGCGGCGATGGACTCCTCCGGCGACGCGCACCAGGGCCTCCTCACCGGCGACGACATGGCGGCGTGGCGGCCCGCCTGGGAGCCGTCGCTCGCGATGCCCTGGCGCGGCACGACCGTGCACAAGGCCGGCGCGTGGACGCAGGGCCCGGCGCTGCTCGAGGCGCTCGGCATCCTCGACCCGCTGCTGCCGGAGCGCGCGGACGCCTTCGACGCCGACATCGTGCACGCCGCAGCCGAGGCGATGAAGCTGGCGCTCGCGGACCGCGACGCGTGGTTCGGCGACGGCGCCGACATCTCCGGCCTGCTCGACGACGCCTACCTCGCCGAGCGGCGGGCCCTCATCGAGCAGGCGGCGTCGCTCGAGCTGCGGCCCGGCGCGCTGCGCGGCGAGCCGCGGATGCCCGTGGTCGGCACGGCGGGCGCGGCGCCGAAGGAGGCGGGCACGGGCGAGCCCACCCGCGGCGACACGTGCCACATCGACGTCGTCGACAAGGACGGCATGGTGATCTCGGCCACGCCGTCCGGCGGCTGGCTGCAGTCGAGCCCGACGATCGCCGACCTCGGCTTCTGCCTCGGCACGCGCGCCCAGATGCTCTGGCTCGAGGACGGCCTCGCCACGAGCCTCGCCCCGCGCATCCGCCCCCGCACCACCCTGTCGCCGACGATGCTGGTCGACGACGACGGCGCGACCGCGGCGCTCGGCACGCCGGGCGGCGACCAGCAGGACCAGTGGCAGCTCACGATGCTGCTCGGCATGCGGGTGCTCGGGCTCGACCCGCAGGCGGCCATCGACGCCCCGTCATGGCACGTGACGCACCTGGTGTCGTCGTTCGAGCCGCGGGTGTGGGAGCCGGGCGGGCTGCACGTCGAGTCGCGGCTCGGCGACGACGTGCTCGCCGAGCTCGCGCGCCGCGGGCACGTGCTCACGGATGCGGGCGCCTGGTCGCTCGGACGGCTCTCGTTCGCGTCGCACGAGCCCGACGGCACGATCCGCGCCGCGTCGAACGCACGCGACGAGCAGGGCTACGCCGCGCTGCGCTGAGGCGGCCCGCTAGCCTCGGGAGCGCGACGACCCGAGGAGACGACACGATGCAGGCACGCACCCGACGAGCGCGCACGGGGCCGGCGGCGGCGCGATGGGCGGCGGTCGCGCTCGCCGCCACGCTCGCGATCACGGGCTGCGGGCCGCAGTCGGAGCCGCTCCCGACGCCGACCGCGACGCCGAGCCCGAGCGCGGTCGCCCCGACGCCGACGGCCGCGCCGAGCCCGACGCCCACGGCGCCGGGCGACCCGCTGCCCGACGGCGCGGTCACCGCGCTGCTGCTCGGCACCGACTCGCGCACGCCCGGCTCGATGACCGGCAACGCCGACGCGATCATGGTCGCCCAGATCTCGGCCGACCGCGACACGCTGACGCTCGTGTCGATCACGCGCGACTCGTGGGTGCAGATCCTCGGTGCCGGCGCGGGCAAGATCAACGCTGCGTTCGCGATCGGCGGCACGCCCATGATGCGCGACACCGTCTCGCAGCTCTTCGGCGGGCTCGAGATCGACTACGTCGTGCAGGCCGACTTCGAGGGCTTCATCGCGCTGACCCGGGCGCTCGACGGCTTCGACGCGGCCAACCAGCACCCGACCCAGGTGACGGTCAACAGCACTGGCCGGATCGTCGACTTCACCGCCGACCCGGTGCACCTGTCGGGCACCGACGGCCTCATCTACGTGCGCCAGCGCAAGGGCCTGCCCGCAGGCGACCTCGACCGCGCGGAGCGGCAGCGCGCCGCCGTCGCCGGCATGCTCGAGCGCATCGACGAGATCGCGACCGCCGACCCGGCTGCGCTCCCCGAGCTCTTCGGCCACTTCGCCGGCCGGCTCAAGATCACCGGCGAGCTGAGCATCGAGGACATGATCGCGCTCGCGAGCCTGAGCCAGGAGCTCGAGCGGGACGACGTGGTGAGCCTCATGGCGCCGATCACGGGCTTCGGCACGCAGGGCGGGCAGTCGGTGAACATCGTCGACACCGCGCAGACGGCCGCGCTCGGCGATGCGCTCCGCGCCGGCGACATCCAGCCCTACGTCGACGCGCACGACACGGGGTACGTCCCTTGATGTAACGCTGTTCCCAAACCTGCCGCGGCGCCGCTAGCCTGAGCGCGGACTCGGCAGGGGGCGGCGATGCGAGCACGCGGCGCAGGGGCGCGGATGCGCCGGCTCGGCCTGGTCGCGCTCGTCGCGGTGGTCGCCGCCACGGGCTGCGGCCCCGCGGAGCCCTCCCCCGCGCCGACCGCCGACGCGCGCGCGACGGAGTCGCCGACGGCCTCCCCGACGCCCACCTCCGAGCCCTCCCCGACGCCGACCCCGACCGCGACCGCGACGGCCGATCCGCTCCCCGAGGGGCCGGTCACCGCCCTGCTGCTCGGCACCGATGCGCAGGAGCCGGGCAGCTGGGGCGGCCGGCCCGACACGATCGTCGTCGCGCAGCTCTCCGCCGACCGGCAGACGCTCGCGCTGATCTCGGTCACGCGCGATTCGTGGGTGAGCATCCCGGGCGTGGGCGAGGCGAAGATCAACGCGGCGTTCCCGGCCGGGGGCACCGAGCTGATGCGGACGACGGTGTCGGAGCTCTTCGGCGGGCTCGAGATCGACTACGTGGTGCAGGCGAACTACGAGGGCTTCGTCAGCCTCATCGAGGCGGTCGACGGCTTCTGGGTCGAGAACCGCAACCCGTCGGTCGCCCGGTTCGTGGACGGGGCGATCGACGGGGGCGCGAGCCGCTACTACGACTTCACCGCCGACCCCCTGCTGCTCGACGACGGCGACGGCATCTACTTCGTGCGGCAGCGGATCGACCTGCCCTACGGCGACCTCGACCGCGCCGAGCGGGCGCGCGCCTCGATCATCGGGCTGCTCGAGCGCCTCGACGAGCTGGCCGCCGACCCGCCGGCGCTCACGGCGGCGCTCGTCCACATCGCCTCGGCGGTCCGCATCACGGGCGACCTGCAGGTCGACGACATGGTCGCGCTCGCGGCCCTCAGCCAGGAGCTCGAGCGCGACGACATCCTCAGCCTCATGGCCCCGCTGGCCGGGTTCACCGGCCGCGCCGGGGCATCCGTGAACATCGTCGACGAGCCGCGCACCGCCGCACTCGGCGAGGCGCTGCGCGCGGGCGACGTGCGCGCGTACGTCGCCGCCCATGGCGACGACTACGCACCCTAGGCTCAGGCGAAGAGCTCGGAGATCTCCTCGACGGTGCCGGCGTCGAGCTCGCCGCGGCCGGCCGCCGCGTTCTGGGCGATCTGCTCGGGGCGCGTGGCGCCGGCGATGACGCTCGTGACCGCGGGCTGCGCGAGCAGCCACTGGAACGTCACCTCGAGCATCGTCGACCCGGTGCGGGCGACGATGCGCTCGTACTCGGCCATGCGGCTCCAGTCGGTCTCCTCGAGCACCTGCGGCTTGAGGCGCGTGAGGCGGGCGTCGTCGGGGCCGGAGCCCTGCGAGT
The DNA here is from genome assembly GCF_031457935.1 of Agrococcus sp. BE272. Lineage (NCBI taxonomy): Bacteria > Bacillati > Actinomycetota > Actinomycetes > Micrococcales > Microbacteriaceae > Agrococcus > Agrococcus sp. BE272. Next base: position 117,269 of record NZ_JAVDXL010000001.1, read on the forward strand.
ACTTGCCCGTCAGGAGCCCGTTGGCGAGCGGGAAGTAGGGCAGGAAGCCGAGGCCGGCCTCGCGCACGGCCGGCAGCACCTCGCGCTCGACGCCGCGGGAGACGAGCGAGTACTCGTCCTGCGCCGAGACGAACCCGTTCGGGCTCTCGACGGCTGCGGCGGCTGCGATCTGCTCGGCCGAGAAGTTGGAGTGGCCGTAGGCGCGGATCTTGCCCTCGGCGACGAGCTCGTCGAGCGCGGCGACCGTCTGCTCGATCGGCGTCGACGGGTCGGGCGTGTGCATCTGGTAGAGGTCGATGTGCTCGACCTGGAGCCGGCGCAGCGATGCCTCGACCGCGCTGCGGATGTACTGCCGAGCGCCCTTCGCGCCCCACGTCTCGGTGCCCTCGATCGCGAGGCCGCTGTGGCCCCACTTCGTCGCCAGCACGACCTTGTCGCGCGCGGCGCTGCCGGCCTTCTGCAGGGCGACACCCATGAGGGTCTCGGAGGTGGTGGCCGGGTTGCCGTAGATGTCGGCGGTGTCGAAGAGCGTGATGCCGTGGTCGATGGCCGCGTGGATCACGGCGTCGGTGCCGGCCTGGTCCTCGGTGCGGGTGCCCTTGCGGCCGAAGTTGTTGCAGCCGAGGCCGATGGTCGAGACCTCGATGCCGGAGCTTCCCAGTGTGCGCGTCATGCCCTCCACCCTAGGCGGCCTCGGCCTCGAGGCCGGTGTGCGCCAGCCGCTCCCCGGTCGCTACCTCGGCCCCGCGCCACGGCCTCGCGCGGGCTTCGGCGGCTGCGTCGCCGCGATGGTCTGCGCGACCTCGTGCAGCCACTCGACGTCGCCCAGCCGATCGTCGTCGACGATCCCGTAGGGCTTCGAGCCGGGGTATGCCTCGCCGCGCGGGAGCGCCGAGGTGAGCTCCTCCGCCTCGGGGACGAGCTTCAGCAGCAGCGTGTCGTCGCAGATGAAGCCGAAGATCCGGTCGTCGCAGTAGATGGCGTGCTCGCCGAACATCGCGCGCAGCCGCACGGGCAGCGGGTCGAAGGCGTCCTGGATGCGCTCCAGCGTCTCGGGTGCGTTCGGCATGCTCAGATGCTCCGGCCTGGCGCCGACGAGGGCAAGGACGGGACGAGGTCAGGCGGATGCGCCCACTCGGGTGTGGGCTCGCCTGGCGGTCCGCCGTCGTCCGGCAGCGCGCCCCAGGGCGCGTCCGTCTCGGCGAAGCGCGGCCCCTGCGGCTCTGGCTCGTCGCGGATGACCCTGCCGAGCGGTGTCGTCCACTCGAGCACCCCGTCGGGCAGCTGCCGGACGCTCCATCGTGTCGCGTGCTTCATGGTGTGGTGCCTTCGGCAGAGGTGCGCCAAGTTCACGATGCTCGTCGGCCCGCCCGCAGCGTGGTCGATCGTGTGGTCGAGGTCGGCGCGGGCGACGGGGTTCGCGCAGCCGGGCCAGCGGCAGCGGCCGTCGCGCGCGCGGAGCCAGCGGCGCTGGGCGCGGTTGGGCGTGTAGGTGTCGACGGTGACGGGCAGCCCGGTGACGGGGTGGGTGAAGAGCCGTTCCCACGTGGCGGTGTCGGCGGCGAGCGCGCGCACCGTGGCCGGGTCGACGAGAATCGTCCCGTCGAGCAGCGCCGGGAACCGCAGCTGCGGCTCGTCCGCGTCGTCGGTGTCGCGCAGCAGCTCGGTCGCGGGCACGGTGATCGCGACGGTCGCCGTCAGTGCGTTGGTCGCGTGCAGGTCGTCGGGCGTCTGGCCGGTGAGGAGCAGCTCGCAGAACGCGTCGGCGCGGAACTGGTCCCAGGTGCGCGGGTCGTCCTTGGGCTTGCCGCGGGCGGCTTGCGTGAGCCGGTCGAAGATGCCGGCGCCGACGACCGCGGGGACGCGGGCGCCGATGTCGACCATCCCGTCGCCGGCGTCGACCATCCACACGTCGCGCCGCTCCATCGCCACCCGGTGCCGCTGCTGCAGCGGCTGCGTGAGCACCCGGTCGACGATCCGCTTCGACCGGGACCGCAGCCGGGCGGGCGTGGTCGTCTCGGCGATCGCGACGAGCTCCCGCTCGACGCGGGCGCGCTCGGCCGGGTCGGCGTCCACGTCGATCCGCAACGGGTGCGTCGCCTGCTCGATCACCCGGAGGTGGCCGGCGGAGATGCGGCCGGACTTGTGCGCCTCGTGCGCGGCGGGCAGCTCGGTGACGATCTGCCACGCGGTGGCCATCCGCTGCTCGATGCCGCGGTCGGACTGGCGCAGCTCGGCGGCGAGGATCGACGCGGCCTCCTTGAGCGCCGTCACGACCTCGCCGCCGTCGTCGCGGACGCGCTGGAAGCGCGCGGCGAGCAGCTCCCGCTCCTGCGCCTCGAGTCGCGCCCGCTGCGCCTGCAGCGCCTTCATGCGGCCCGCGAACTGCTCCTCGCGGCGCAGCCAGGCGGCGCGCTCGGACTCGGCCGGGCCGGGCAGCGGCGGGACCTGCATGCGGCCCTCGATGACCGCCTCGAGCTCGTCGGGCGTGAGCGCCGCGAGCCGCTCGCCCCAGTCGCGGTCGAACGCGGCGAGCTCGTCCTCGAGCTCGGCCGCGGTGCGGCCGTACGGGTCGATCGCGCCGGCGCGGATCGACGCGATGTAGTCCTCCGCGTCGAGGCCCCAGTCGCCGTCCATGCAGGCATGGAACCACGGGGCACTGACATGGCATCCGCCCCCCCTCCGCTGGTCGAGGAGGGCGGCGGAGCCGGCCGTCTCGAGACCACTCACGCCCGGCCGCACGTGGTCTCGTGACGCGAGCGGGCTGCGCCCGCGCGCTCCTCGACCAAGGGGAGGGGAGCAGGCGGGCGGGCACGCTGCGGAGTGGTCTCGACTCGCGGAGCCGCCTGCGGCGGCGCCGCGGCTCGACCAGCGGGGTGGGGAGCGGCGGCGCCGCGGCTCGACCAGCGGGGAGGAGGCGGCGGCCGCGCTGCTCGACCAGCGGGGAGGAGGCAGCGGCCCCTCGGCTCGACCAGCGGAGCGGGAGCGGCGGAAGGGGTCAGAGGGGCTGCAGCGCCCCGGTGCGGGCGAGCACCTCGACCGCGAGCGTCTTGTAGCCCTCCTCGTCGAAGAGCACGGTGATGCGGTCGCCGTCGTCGCTCACGATCGCGCCCTCGCCCCACGCCTCATGCCTCACGCGCTGGCCGACGTGCCAGTCGTCCGCTCCCCCGGTGGCCTCGTCGGCGGCCGCGCGCGCCTTCTCGACCCGCGCCGCCGAGCCCGAGCGGCACGTGTCGCACGCGCCGCACAGCTCCGGCAGCTCCTCGCCGAAGTAGCCGAGCAGGTAGCGACGGCGACATCCGCCGGTCTCGACGTAGCCGCGCATCATCTCGACCCGCGACCGGTCCACGCGCCGCCGCGCGTCGGCGATCTGCGCCGCCTCCTCGACCGCTGGCCGCACGGCCCCCGCGCTCCAGACGAGCTCCCCCTCGTCGGTCGTCTCGACGGCGCCGACCTGCTCGAGCAGGTTCACCGCCGCGGTGAGCCGGCTCGCCCCGACCTCGAGCCGCTCGCGCAGGCGCGCCGGCGGGACGGGCTGCTTCGCTCGCCGCACGCGCGAGGCAACGGCCGAGAGCATCTCCTCGTCGGCGGTCCCGCCGGTGCGGAAGCGGTGCAGCCCGAAGTCCTCCTGCCGGTGCAGCAGCGCCGCGAGCGCCGGCTCGCCGTCGCGGCCGCTGCGCCCGATCTCCTGGTAGTAGGCGTCGAGCGAGTCGGGCGGCGCGGCGTGGAGCACGAACCGCACGTCGGGCTTGTCGATGCCCATCCCGAACGCCGACGTCGCGGCGACGACCTCGGCGCTGCCGTCGCTGAACGCGGCGTGCACCCGCTCGCGCTCGGCGCGCGCCATGCCGGCGTGGTACGCCTCGGCACGCACGCCGGCCGCGACCAGGTCGGCCGCGTAGCGCTCCGCGTCCTTGCGCGTCGCGACGTACACGAGTCCCGGCTTCGCCTCGGCGACCGCTCGCGCGACGAGCGCCTCGCGCCGCTCGTCGTCGTCGCTGTGCCGCTGCACCTCGAGGAAGATGTTGGGGCGGTCGAACCCGCGCACCACCTGCCGCGGATCGCGCATGCGCAGCCGCTCGACGATCTCCTCCCGCACGGGCGGCGCGGCGGTCGCCGTCAGCGCGACGGTCGTCGGATGCCCGAGCACCTCGACGACGTGCCCGAGCCGCAGGTACTCGGGACGGAAGTCGTGGCCCCACGCCGACACGCAGTGCGCCTCGTCGACGACGAGCAGCGACGGCCGCAGCTCGCGGAGCCGCTCGAGCACCTCGTCGCGGGCGAGCTGCTCGGGGGCCAGGAAGACGAACTCGGCCTCGCCGGCCTCGAGCTCCTCCCACGCCTCGCGGTGCTCGCCGACGCGCTGCGACGAGTTGACGGCGACCGCCGGGTCGGCCCCGAGGCCCTCGAGCTGCTCGACCTGGTCGTGCTGCAGGGCGATGAGCGGTGAGACGACCACCGTGAGCCCATCGAGCAGCTTCGCGGCGAGCTGGTAGATCGCCGACTTGCCGTGCCCGGTCGGCATGACGGCGAGCACGTCTTGGCCGTCGAGCAGCGCCTGCACGGCCTCGGCCTGCCCGGGCCGGAGGCTCGGCCAGCCGTAGCCGCGCGCCGCCTCCAGGATCCGGTCGTCGACCGCCTCCTCCGCGTCGGGGCGGGCATCGTCGCGGGTGGTGCGGACAGGCATGCAGCGATGCTAGGTCGGCCGGCTGATCACGGTCTGCACCGCGGGCCCGCGTCAGCGCGCGGCGACGAGCCGCGGATCCTGGACGACGAGCCGCAGGCCGCCCTCGGCGCGCGTGAGCGGCACGCCGGCCGACGCCGCCCACGCCACGAGCGCATCCACCGACGGCGCCTCCACGGTCGCCTCCGCGAGCGAGCGCACGAGCGCGCCCTTCCCTGCCTTGTTCCAGTGGTTGAGCGCCCTGCCCTCCGGCGAGACGATCTCGACGGGCACGGCGCCGGCGACCGGCGCCAAGGCCGCGTACGCCTTCGAGCGCAGGTCGAGCGCGAAGCCCTCGATCGCGTCGCCCGCTCCCGACCACAGGTCGCGCATCCGCTCCCCCGGCAGGCGCGTGTGCTCCGACACCTTGTAGGCGGGGATGCGGTCGGATGCGCGCACGAAGCCGAGCAGGGCCGACTGGATCACGACGTGGGTGTCGACCCAGTCGCGCGCATCGGCGTCGAGGGATGCGGCGTCGAGGGCGTCGTAGAGCACGCCCGTGTAGCGCTCGATCGCCGGCATCGTCGGCGCATCGCGCACAGCGGCGTTGTCGGCGGCGGCGCGCGCCTTCGCGGGCGTCGAGACGCCCTGGCCGGCGGCGACGAGGCGGTCGAGGGCCGCGAGGGCCCGGGAACGGGCGACGGCCAGCCCGGGGAATCCCAGGCTGGCCGTCGACAGCGGCTCCGCCGTCCCGCCTGCCGCCTTCGTCTCGCTGGGCGGCAGCAGGACGATCACGCGAGCTTGGCGTTCCTGGCGACGATCTCGACGCGGTCGTGGTCGACCGACAGGAAGCCGTCCTCGGCCTCGACGCTGTGCACCGTGCCGGTCGAGTCGGTGACGCGCACCTGACCCTCGGCGAGCACGGCCAGCACCGGCTCGTGGCCCGTCAGGATGCCGATCTCGCCCTCGGTGGTGCGGGCGATGACCTGCGAGGCCTCACCCGACCACACCTCCGAGGCGGCCGACACGATGCTGACGGTCAGAGCCATCAGCCGTTCTCCTTCTGGATCTGCGCCCACTTGGCCTCGACGTCCGAGATCGCGCCGACGTTGAAGAACGCCTGCTCGGCCACGTGGTCGAACTCGCCCTTGGCGATCGCGTCGAACGACTCGACGGTCTCCTTGAGCGGCACGGTCGAGCCCTCGACGCCCGTGAACTTCTTGGCCATGTAGGTGTTCTGCGAGAGGAACTGCTGGATGCGGCGTGCACGCGACACGACGATCTTGTCCTCCTCGGAGAGCTCGTCGACACCGAGGATGGCGATGATCTCCTGCAGCTCCTTGTTCTTCTGGAGGATCTGCTTGACGGTCGTCGCGACGCGGTAGTGGTCCTCGCCCAGGTAGCGGGGGTCGAGGATGCGGCTGGTCGACGTGAGCGGGTCGACGGCCGGGTAGAGGCCCTTCGACGCGATCTCGCGGCTCAGCTCGGTCGTCGCGTCGAGGTGCGCGAACGTCGTGGCCGGGGCCGGGTCGGTGTAGTCGTCGGCCGGCACGTAGATCGCCTGCAGCGAGGTGATCGAGTGGCCGCGCGTCGAGGTGATGCGCTCCTGCAGGATGCCCATCTCGTCGGCGAGGTTCGGCTGGTAGCCGACGGCGCTGGGCATGCGGCCGAGCAGCGTCGAGACCTCCGAGCCCGCCTGCGTGAAGCGGAAGATGTTGTCGATGAACAGCAGCACGTCCTGCTTCTGCACGTCGCGGAAGTACTCCGCCATCGTCAGCGCCGACAGGGCCACGCGCAGACGCGTGCCCGGCGGCTCGTCCATCTGGCCGAAGACGAGGGCGGTCTTGTCGAAGACGCCCGCCTCCTCCATCTCGTGGATCAGGTCGTTGCCCTCACGGGTGCGCTCGCCGACACCGGCGAACACCGAGACGCCGCCGTGGTCCTGCGCGACGCGCTGGATCATCTCCTGGATGAGGACGGTCTTGCCGACGCCGGCGCCGCCGAACAGGCCGATCTTGCCGCCCTGCACGTACGGGGTCAGCAGGTCGATGACCTTGATGCCGGTCTCGAACAGCTGCGTCTTCGACTCGAGCTGGTCGAACGCGGGGGCCTTGCGGTGGATCGACCAGCGCTCGGTGACCTCGATCGTCTCGCCCTCGCCGAGGTTGAGCGCCTCGCCGATGACGTTGAAGACCTTGCCCTTGGTGACGTCGCCGACGGGGACCATGATCGGGTCGCCGGTGTCGCGCACCTCCTGGCCGCGGACGAGGCCGTCGGTCGGCTTCAGCGCGATGGCGCGCACGAGGTCGTCGCCGAGGTGCTGCGCGACCTCGAGCGTGATCTCCTGCGGCTCGGTGCCGTCACCGAAGTCGACGGTCGTCTTGAGCGCGTTGTAGACGGGCGGGATCGCGTCGTGCGGGAACTCGATGTCGACGACGGGACCGGTCACGCGGGCCACGCGGCCGACGCCGGCCTGCCGCTGCGAGACCTCGGGGGTGTCAGTGATGGTCATGGTGCTTGCCTTTCGTGGCTACTTCGCCGAGGCGAGGGCGTCCGCGCCGCCCACGATCTCGGAGATCTGCGTCGTGATCTCGGCCTGGCGCGCGTTGTTGCGCAGGCGGGTGTAGTCGGTGATGAGCTTGTCGGCGTTGTCGGAGGCCGACTTCATGGCCTTCTGCGTCGCCGCCTGCTTCGCGGCGGCCGACTGCAGCAGGGCGTTGAAGATGCGGCTCTCGACGTACACCGGCAGGAGCGCGTCGAGCACCTGTGCGGGCTCGGGCTCGAACTCGTACAGCGGGAAGTGCTCCGCGCTCTCGGCACTCTCGGCCTCGACGACCTCCAGCGGCAGCAGCCGCACCGAGGTGGGCTCCTGCGTCATCATGCTGACGAAGCGGTTGTAGACGATGTGGATCTCATCGACCTGCTCGGAGACGTACGCCTCGAGCACCGCCTCGGCGATCTCCTGCGCGAGCTCGGGGCTCGGCGTCTCCGACTGCCCCGTCCACGCCTGGATGGACGCGCGCTTGCGGAACTTGAAGTAGCCGACGGCCTTGTTGCCGACCAGGTAGTGGTCGACCTCCTTGCCCTCGGACTCCAGCTTCGCCCGGAGCTCGCTCGCCTCGCGGATGATCTGCGAGTTGAACGCGCCGGCCAGGCCGCGGTCGCTCGTCAGCACGACGATCGCCGCGCGCTTGAGCTGCGGACGCTCGACCGTGAGCGGGTGCGCCTCGTTGGAGTACGTGGCGACCGCGCTCACGGCGCGCGTCAGCGCCCTGGCGTACGGCGTCGACGCGTGCACGCGTGCGAGCGCCTTCTGGATGCGCGATGCAGCGATGAGCTCCATCGCCTTCGTGATCTTCTTGGTCGTCTGCGCAGACTTGATCTTCTGCGTGTAGACCCGGAGCTGGGCTCCCATTCCGCCTCCTCAGCGAGCTCGCGTCAGCGACGGCCCTTGACGATCTGCTCCTGGTTGACGTCCTCGACCATGGGGTTGTCGGACTCCGTGCCCGGGTCGGTGATGCTCGACTCCGGCTTGCCCTGCCAGTTCTTCACGAACTCGTCGACCTCGGACTCGAGCGTCGCGAGCGTCGCGTCGTCGAGCACGTTGGTCTCGCGGAGCGTGCCGAGCACCGAGCTGTTGCTTCGCAGGTGCTCGAGCAGCTCGGACTCGAACTGCAGCACCTGGTTCACGGGCACCGTGTCGAGCTTGCCGTTCGTGCCGGCCCAGATCGAGACGACCTGCTCCTCGACGGGGTACGGCGAGTACTGCGGCTGCTTCAGCAGCTCGGTCAGGCGCGCGCCGCGCTCGAGCTGACGGCGCGAGGCCGCGTCGAGGTCGGAGGCGAACATCGCGAACGCCTCGAGCGAGCGGTACTGGGCGAGCTCGAGCTTGAGCGTGCCGGAGACCTTCTTGATCGACTTGACCTGGGCGTCGCCGCCGACTCGCGAGACCGAGATGCCGACGTCGACCGCGGGGCGCTGGTTGGCGTTGAACAGGTCGGACTGGAGGAAGATCTGGCCGTCGGTGATCGAGATCACGTTGGTCGGGATGTACGCCGAGACGTCGTTGGCCTTCGTCTCGATGATCGGCAGGCCGGTCATCGAGCCCGCGCCGAGCTCGTCGGAGAGCTTCGCGCAGCGCTCGAGCAGGCGGGAGTGCAGGTAGAACACGTCGCCCGGGTATGCCTCGCGGCCCGGCGGGCGGCGGAGCAGCAGCGACACGGCGCGGTAGGCCTCGGCCTGCTTCGACAGGTCGTCGAAGATGATCAGGACGTGCTTGCCCTCGTACATCCAGTGCTGACCGATGGCCGAGCCGGCGTAGGGGGCGAGGTACTTGAAGCCGGCCGGGTCGGACGCGGGCGAGGCGACGATGGTGGTGTACTCCATCGCGCCGGCCTCCTCGAGGGCGCCCTTCACCGAGGCGATGGTCGAGCCCTTCTGGCCGACGGCGACGTAGATGCAGCGCACCTGCTTGTTGACATCGCCCGAGTCCCAGTTGGACTTCTGGTTGATGATCGTGTCGATCGCGATCGCCGTCTTGCCGGTCTGGCGGTCGCCGATGATCAGCTGGCGCTGGCCGCGGCCGACCGGGATCATCGCGTCGATCGCCTTGATGCCGGTCTGGAGCGGCTCGTGCACCGACTTGCGCTGCATGACGCCGGGCGCCTGCAGCTCGAGGGCGCGGCGGCCGCTCGAGGCGATCTGGCCGAGGCCGTCGATCGGGTTGCCGAGCGGGTCGACGACGCGGCCCAGGTAGCCCTCGCCCACGGGGACCGAGAGCACCTCGCCGGTGCGGGTGACCTCCATGCCGGCCTCGATGCCGGCGAACTCACCGAGCACCACGACGCCGATCTCGGACTCGTCGAGGTTCTGGGCGAGGCCCAGCGTGCCGTCCGCGAAGCGGACGAGCTCGTTGGCCATGACGCCGGGGAGGCCCTCGACGTGCGCGATGCCGTCGGCGGCGTCGATGACGGTGCCGACCTCGGCCGTCGTCGAGGCGGACGCCTCGTAGGACGAGACGAAGTCGGCGAGTGCGCCCTTGATCTCGTCGGGGCTGATGGTGAGCTCTGACATGTGTCTTCCTCTGGTGGGCTGTCGACCTAGCCGAGCTTCAGGCGCAGGTCGGTGAACTTGGAACGGACGGTGCCGTCGATGACGTCGTCGCCGATCGCGACGCGCAGGCCGCCGAGGACGGCCGGGTCGACGATCTGCTGGAGCTGCAGCGCGCGGCCGTACTGCCGCTCGAGGCCGACGCGGAGTCGGTCGAGCTGCGCCGCGGGGATCTCGCGGGCCGTCGTGACGGTCGCGAGCGAGCTGCCGGTGGCCTCGGCCACCTGCTTCGCCGTGCTGCGCAGCCGCTGGCCGATGCGACGGCCGCGAGGCGCGCGCACGAGGTGGTCGAGGATCGAGGCGGTCGCCTCGCTCGCCCGGCCCCCGAGCAGCCGCTCGACGAGCGCCGCCTTGGCGTCGGCCGAGCCGAGCAGCCCGCCGAGCGCGAGCTCGAGGTGCGCGTCGGAGGCGACGGTGCGCTCGAACGAGGCGATCTCGCCGGCGACGTCGGCGTGCGACGAGCGCACGGCGATGCGGATGGCCGCGTCGTCGATGCCCGCGAGCAGGTCGGCGGGAGCGGACCAGCGCTGGCGCGCGAGGTGCGCGACGATCGCGACCGCCGGTGCGCCGAGCTGCCCGAGCACGCGCGCTGCGAGAGCCGCGCGAGCGTCGGGCGTCGAGGCGGGGTCGGCCAGCGACGAGAGCACCTGGGGGCTCCGCTCGACGGCGCGCGACGCCCGGAACAGGTCGCGCGCGTCGTCGAGCCCAGCCTGCGGCTGCGCGCTGACGGCGCCCTCGATGCCGGCTCGCGCCTGGCTGGTCGCGCTGCCCACTAGCGGTTCGCCCCGTCGCGCTCGAGGTCGGCCAGGAAGCGGTCGACGATCGCAGCCGAGCGGCTGTCGTCCATCGACTCGCCGACGACCTTCTCCGACAGGTCGAGGGCGAGCGTGCCGACCTCGGTCTTCAGGGAGGAGAAGGCTGCCTGGCGCTCGGCCTCGATGCGCTGGTGCGCCTGCGCGGTGATGCGCTCGGCCTCGTCGTTCGCACGAGCCTTCAGGTCGGCCTCGATCTTGGCGGCGTCTGCGCGAGCACGATCCTTGATCTGGCTGGCCTCAGCGCGCGCGGCGGCGAGCTGCGTGTTGTACGACTCGAGCGCCGCAGCGGCCTCGGCCTGCGCCTCCTCGGCCTTCTTGATGCCGCCCTCGATGGCAGCGGCGCGCTCGTCGAGCAGCGCCTGCATGCGCGGGAGGACGACCTTCCAGAAGACCAGCAGGAGGACGGTGAAGATGACCGCCGACCAGAGGATGTCGTAGAAGGCGGGGAGGAGGATGTTCTGCTCCCCCTCCTCCTCCGCCAGGAAGAGGTCTGATGCGAGCATCAGTGCCTCAGACCATGAAGAAGTACGTGGCGATGCCGACGAAGGCGAGCGCCTCGGTGAACGCGATGCCGATGTACATGAGGACCGTCAGGCGGCCCTGCAGCTCCGGCTGGCGCGCGACCGACTCGATCGTCTTGCCGACGACGATGCCCACGCCGATGGCGGGGCCGATGGCCGCGAGGCCGTAGCCGACGGTCGCGATGTTGCCGTTGATCTCGGCGAGAACGGTCGTGGCGTTGTCCACGGTGTTTCCTTTCTGCGGTTCCGGTTGCCCGGAGGGTCAGTGCTCTTCAGCCAGCGCGAGCTGGATGTAGACGGTGGTCAGGAGGGCGAAGACGTAGGCCTGCAGCACCGCGACCAGCAGCTCGAAGAGCGTGAACGCGAAGCCGAGGGCGAGGGTGCCTGCGCCGAACAGCGTGTAGAGGCCGCCGGCGGAGAAGAAGAAGAAGTGCGTGGCCGAGAAGAACAGCACGAGCAGCAGGTGGCCGACGACCATGTTCATCATGAGTCGCAGCGTCAGCGTGATGGGGCGCAGCACGAAGGTCGAGACGAACTCGATCGGCGTCACGATGATGTAGAGCGGCCACGGCACGCCGGGCGGGAACAGCGCGTTCTTGAAGAAGGCGCCCGGGTGCTTCTTGACGCCGGCGTAGATGAACGCGACGTAGGCGATGAGCGCCAGCAGCAGCGGCACGCCGATCACCGAGGTGCCCGCGATGTTGAAGAAGGGGATGATGCCGGTCACGTTCATCGACAGCACCATGAAGAAGATGGTGGTGATGAGCGGGAGGAAGCGGCGTCCGTCCTTCTCGCCGAGCAGGTCGTAGGCGATGCCGTCGCGGACGAAGCCGAGGCCCATCTCGACCAGGCTCTGCCCCCGCGTCGGGACCAGGCGCATCCGCCGCGTGCCGAGCACGAAGATGAGGATGATCGCCGTCGCCGAGATGAGGCGGATGAGCATGATCCGGTTGATGCCGAAGATCGGGTCCTCTGCGCCGAGCCACGCGATCGTGGGCTCGTCGAACAGGAAGATCTGCGGGAAGAACTCCGCGATCGACGGCGGGTGGAACGGCTCGGGCTCGGTTCCAGCAGAGGCCAGCAGCGACAAAGGGGCGTTCAGCGTCTCTTCCTCAACCTCATGGCGCCTGGCGCCGTCTCGACGTCGGTGCGCCCCCTCGCGCGGACGCGCTCGATGGTGAGCGGAGCAGTGGGGGGAGCAGGAACGACACTACCAGAACGCGGCGCGGCTCGGCGCCCCGCCGGTCGTCGCTCAGGCCTGCGCGCCGCGGGCCGGGCGGCCCTGGGTCTCGTCGTCGGCGTCGCTGTCGATCGTCGGCTGCCGGCTCGTCATGATGACGACGCAGTCGATGACGAGCGAGCCGATGACCGCCGCCACGAGGGCGCCGAAGGCGACGCCGCGGTGCAGCCAGTCCTGGTCGCCGAGCACGAACACGAGCACGATGAACAGCACGAACTTCACGAGCCAGCCGCCCAGCACGATGCCGAAGAACGCGCCCGAGATCATGGCGCCCTTCGAGACCTTGAAGGCGAGCAGGATGCTCGCGGCCGTGAGCATGCAGAAGACGATCGCGAGGGCGGTGCCCACGAGCGCCGAGGCGACCCCGGCGCCGGCGGCGAGCAGCCAGCCGACGATCCCGCCCACGACGGCCACGGCGGCGGCGAGGATGCCGCCCCACAGCAGGATGCGCTGCATGATCTGGTTGGTGGTCACCGGGATTCCCCCTGGTCGATGCTGGTCTCGACGCGGGCGTCGATCGTGGTCGGCTCGAGTCCCCTGCGAGCTGCACGGCGCTCGCGCAGCACGCGCAGGAACGTGCGCCACACCCTGCGGCTGACGGGCGCCGCCGTCAGCAGGGCGCACACGATGAACCCGACGCCCATGATAGCGACGGCCACCCACCACGGCTGCATCAGGAAGACGAGGCAGCCGACCGAGACGACCCCGGTCCAGCCGTAGAAGATGAGCACCGCGCCGAGGTGCGAGTGCCCCATGTCGAGCAGCCGGTGGTGGAGGTGCTTGCGGTCGGCCGTGAACGGGCTCGAGCCGTTGAGGAGGCGCCGCACGACCGCGAGCACGAAGTCCGTCAGCGGCAGCAGCAGGATCGCGAGCGGCAGCAGCACCGGGATGAACGCGGGCAGGATCTGGCTGCGCCCGCCCATCGTGCCGATGTCGATCTGCCCGGTGACGGCGATGGCGCTCGCGGCGGTGAGGAGGCCCAGCATGAGCGCGCCGCCGTCGCCCATGAACATGCGCGCGGGATGCCAGTTCACCGGCAGGAAGCCGAGGCAGACGCCGACGATGATCGACGTGATGAGGCTCGCGAGCGAGAAGTAGGCGTTCTGCTGCCCGAGGTTCTGGCTGATGATGAAGATGTAGCCGAAGAACGCCGTCGAGCCGATGATCGTGGTGCCCGCGACGAGGCCGTCGAGCCCGTCGATGAAGTTCAGCGCGTTCATGACGAGCACGATGATGAGCACCGTCAACATGATCGCGGTGGTCGCCGACGGCACCGTGATGCCGGCGATCGGCAGGCTCACGATCTGCACGCCGAAGAGCGCGACGCCGGTGGCGACGAGGATCTGCGCGCCGAGCTTCAGCATCCAGTCGAGGTCGACGAGGTCGTCGAGCACGCCGATGCCGCAGATCGCGACCGCGCCGGCCAGCAGCGTCCAGATGCGGGCGGGCTCGGCGAAGACGCCCGAGAGCTCGGGGATGAGGGCGGCGACGCCGAACGCGCCGAGCACGCCGATGCACATCGCCACCCCGCCGAGGCGCGGCGTCGGCCGCGAGTGCACGTCGCGGTCGCGCACCGGCGGGTGGATGCCGTGCTTGAGCGCCACTGCCAGCACCACGCGGGTCGCGAAGAAGGTCACGACCGCCGCGACCGCGGTGATGAGCAGGAAGATCACGGCGTCACTCCGGGGCGAGCAGCTCGCCGAGCGCGGCCGCGACGGTCTCCCGCGGCAGCACGCCCTGGCGCACGATGCGCACGACGCCCTCGGCGGAGCAGTCGAGGATCGTCGAGCCGTTCTGCTCCCCCGGCGCCGCGCTGCCGCCCACGGCGCCCGCGTCGAGCACCGCGGCGACGCGGTCGCCGAGCATCTCGGCCGCGGCTGCCGCCTCGGTCGGCGCCGGCATGCCGTGGAGGTTGGCGCTCGAGACCGCGAGCGGCCCCGTCTCGCGCAGCAGGCCGATCGCGATCGGGTGGTCGGGCACCCGGATCGCGACGGTGCCCCCGGTGTCGCCGAGGTCCCAGGTGAGCGAGGGCTGCGCGCGCAGGATGACGGTGAGGGGGCCAGGCCAGTGCGCGTCGAGCAGCGGCTCGATCGCCGCGGGCACCGACTCGGCGAGCGCGGTGGCCATGTGCCGGTCGGCGACGAGCACGGGCGGCGGGAAGCCGCGGTCCCTGCCCTTCGCCGCGAGCAGGCCCGCGACGGCGCTGTGCGAGAACGCGTCGGCGGCGATGCCGTAGACCGTGTCGGTCGGCATCACGATGCACTGGCCGGCCGCGATCGCCGTCCGCGCCGCGCGCACCCCGTCGAGCAGGGATGCGGGGTCGGAGCAGTCGTAGATCGTGGCGGCCACCCCGCAATCGTAGTGCCGCCCGGGAGCGCCCGCCGGGGCCGTCAGCGGACGGCGGAGGTGACGCGGTCGCGACCCGTCAGGTCGACCCGCGTGCGCGCATCCGTGAACCCGGCGTCCTCGAGCATGCCGCGCACGGCGGCCGACTGGTGCTCGGCGTGCTCGACCGCGACGATGCCGCCGGGGGCGACGAGGTCGGCCGCGAGCGGCGCGAGGTCGCGGATGAGGTCGAGCCCGTCGGCGCCCGAGTAGAGCGCGCCGTGGGGGTCGAAGGCCCGCACCTCGTGGTCGGCGGGCACGGATGCGGCCGGCACGTAGGGCGGGTTCGACACGAGGGCGTCGAGGGAGCCGGGCTGCACCCCGACGGCCGCGAGCGCCGCGACGTCGCGCGCGTCGGCGTGGAGCAGCACGGTGCCGGGCGCGAGCTCGGCGATGTTGCGGCGGGCCCAGACGTAGGCGGCGGGGCTCTGCTCGACGGCGACGACCCGGGCTCCGGCCTCGCGCGCGAGCGCGATCGCGACGGCGCCCGTGCCGGTGCCCACGTCGAGCACGAGCGGCGAGGCCGTACCGCGCACGTGCTCGAGCACGACGTCGACGAGCAGCTCGGTCTCGGGCCGCGGGGTGAAGACGCCTGGCCCGACCCGCAGGTCGACGTGCCGGAACGGTGCGAGGCCCGTGATGCGCTGCAGCGGCTCGCGCGCCTCCCTGCGCGCGACCGCGTGCGCGAAGCGGGCCAGCGCATCCGCCGCGAACGAGCGGCCCATCGCCATGTCGACGCGGATCTCGCCGAGCCCGCTGCCTGCGGCCCACGCGGCGAGCAGCTCGGCGTCCGGGCCCTCGATGCCCGCGGCCGAGAGGCGCGTGCGCGCCTGCCGCACCGCATCGCCGACCGTCGGTTCCGTCACGGCACCACGGTAGTGCCGCGAGGGGCCCGCGCCCTGCGGGAATGCGGAGCCGCCGCGGAGCGCTTGCTCGGGTGCTGTCCCGTATGGTGAGAAGCACTGCTTCCACCCGATGAAAGGAATCCGCATGGCGCGCATCTTCGACGACATCACCGCCACGATCGGCGGCACGCCCCTCGTGCGCCTCCAGCGGCTCGACGACACCGACGCGACCGTGCTGGTGAAGCTCGAGTCCTTCAACCCCGGCGCATCCGTCAAGGACCGCATCGGCCGCGCGATCATCGACGCCGCCGAGGCCGACGGCTCCCTGAAGCCCGGCGGCACGATCGTCGAGGGCACGAGCGGCAACACCGGCATCGCCCTCGCGATGGTCGGCGCCGCCCGCGGCTACCGCGTGATCCTCTCGATGCCCGAGACGATGTCGGTCGAGCGCCGCGCGATCCTCAAGGCCTACGGCGCCGAGCTCGTGCTCACCCCCGGCCCCGACGGCATGCGCGGCGCCGTCGAGCGCGCCCGCCAGATCGTCGCCGAGACGCCCGGCGCCGTCCTCGCCCGGCAGTTCGAGAACGAGGCGAACATCCGCGTGCACCGCGAGACCACCGCCGAGGAGGTCTGGGCCGACACCGACGGCGAGGTCGACATCTTCATCGCGGGCATCGGCACCGGGGGCACCATCACCGGCGCCGGCGGCCGCCTCAAGGAGCTGAACCCCGAGATCCGCGTCGTCGCCGTCGAGCCGGCCGACTCGCCGCTGCTGACGAAGGGCCAGGCCGGACCGCACAAGATCCAGGGCCTCGGCGCGAACTTCGTGCCCGAGATCCTCGACACCGGCATCTACGACGAGGTCGTCGACGTCGAGCTCGACGACGCCGTGCGCGTCGGCCGCGAGCTCGCCGCGAAGGAGGGCATCTTCGCGGGCATCTCCTCGGGCGCGATCGTCTGGGCCGCGCTCGAGATCGCGCGCCGTCCCGAGTCGGCGGGCAAGACGATCGTCGCGATCGTCTGCGACACCGGCGAGCGCTACCTGTCGATGCCGATCTACGCCGACCTGGCCTGAGCGGAGGACGGATGGGCCTGCTCAACGTCCGGGAGGACATCGAGAACGCGCGGCGGCACGACCCTGCCGCCCGCGGCGCGCTGTCGATCGCGCTCACCTACTCGACCCTCCACGCCGTGTGGGCCCACCGCGTCAACCACCGGCTCTGGCACGCCGGCGCGCGCTCGATCGCGCGCGCGGGCAGCCAGTTCGCGCGCTTCATGACGGGCGTCGAGATCCACCCGGGCGCGCGGCTCGGGCGGCGGTTCTTCATCGACCACGGCATGGGCGTCGTGATCGGCGAGACCGCCGAGGTCGGTGACGACGTGATGCTCTACCACGGCGTGACGCTCGGCGGCACGGCGAACGCGGCCGTGAAGCGGCACCCGACGCTCGGGCACCGCGTGCTCGTGGGCGCCGGCGCCAAGGTCCTCGGGCCGATCGCGCTCGGCGACGACGTCAGGGTCGGCGCGAACGCGGTCGTGCTGCACGACGCGCCATCGGGGACGACGCTCGTGGGCGTGCCAGCGAAGCCGGTGGCGCGCACCTCCCCCGCCGAGCTGCCGCAGATCGAGTACTCGATCTGAGCCGCGGCGGCCCCGGCGCCGCTCGCCCCCGCGTCAGGCGGGGTCGGATGCGGCGGGGCGGCCAGGCTGCGAGGGTGCGACATGCGGGCGCTCGGTGAGCGCGAGGCCCGCCACCGCGACCAGGATCCCGACGAGGAAGAGGAGCGTCAGGGGGCTCCATGGCTGCGCTCCCGTCGCGATCGCCCAGAGCACGGTGAGGGCTCCGCCGACGCCCGTCCAGACGGCGTAGCCGGTGGCGAGCGGGAGGGTCCGCACGGCCCGCTCGAGGCCGATGAAGCTCGCGACCGCGGCGACGGCGAACACCAGGGTCGGGAGCGGTCGGCTGAAGCCCTCCGACTCCCCCATCGCCGTCGCCCAGACGGCCTCGAGCACGGCGCTGCCGAGCAGCACGGCCCAGGCGGTGCGGGGCCGCACCTCAGCTCACCAGCTTCAGGCCGACGAGGCAGCCGACGAGCAGCACGAGCAGCAGCGCGCGCACGAGCGTGAGCCGCTCGGCGCCGCGCGCGACCTGCAGCACGACCGTCGCGACGGCGCCGACCCCTACCCAGACCGCGTACGCGGTCCCGGTCGGGATCTCGAGCATCGCCCAGGCGAGGCCGCCCATCGAGGCGAGCATGGCGACGGCGAAGAGCACGGTCGGCCGCCAGCGCCGGAAGCCCTGCGACGACTGCATCGCGGCAGCCCAGACGGCCTCGAGGAGGCCGGACGCGATCAGGATCACCCACGACATGACGAGTCCCCACCGGCCGTCTTGTCGCTGTGCGGGTACGGCTCCCTCGTCCGCGAGCCCGCCCTCGGGCTCGTCACCAGGCTACCCGGCGCCATCCGCGTCGGGCAGCGAGGCGTGCGCCCGCCAGGTGGCGAGCGCGAGCCCGACGACGAGCACGATCGCGGCGAGCACGGCGAGCACGGCCCACTCCTCGACCCCCGCCTGGAGGCCCGCGACGAGCGACCCGAGCGCCGCGACCGCCGCGACCGAGGTCGCGAGCCACGTGAGCGGCGTGGCCGCGCGGTGCGAGCGCGCGTAGGCCGTCGCATCCGCCCGCAGCCGCCCGCCGGGCAGGCCGATCGGGCCGGCCGGCGCGATGCGCCCGAGCCCGGCGAGGTGCACGACCACGCCGATCGCGATCGCCGCGAGCGCGAGCGCGAGCGAGCCGAGCGACATCGCGAGCACCGGTCCCATGCGCTCATCCTGGCACGCGGGCGGCCGCACGCACGGGGCCGAGGGTTGCGGATGCGCGGGGCCCGGCAGCGTCAGCCGGTCTCGACCAGGCGGTGCGCCTCGCGCTCCCCCGGCCACTCGAACCCCGCGACGTAGGCGGTGAGCGCCGCGTCGTCGAGCACCACGGACTCCGGCCCGGGCTCGCGACCGTGCGCCCGGTCGAGCAGCGTCGGCAGCGGCGCGCGCACGACCACGAGCTCGCACTCCACCGCCATCGCGCCCAGCCGCATCCGCCACCGATCGCGCACCGCGCGCGTCGACAGCGACGCGTCGAGCACCACGGGGCGGCCGGTGGGCAGCACCCGCTCGAGCAGCTCGAGGAAGTCGGCGTCGATCCGCGCCATGAGCGCCTGCGACGGCCGCCCGTCGCGCACGCCGCGCGCCCAGGCCTCGCGGTCGTACGACAGCACGAGCGCGCCGGAGGCCTCGAGCTCGCGCGCGAGCGTCGACTTGCCCGCGCACGAGGGGCCGCACAGCAGCGTCACCTGGGCCATGGGCGCGAGCCTACGCCCGCGCCCGAGACGCGCCGTGCGACCCCCGATCGATGCTCAGCGCAGGTCGACCTGCAGCACCGAGCCCCCGCCCGACGACACCGAGTCGACGGTGACGAAGGCGGAGGTGCCGCGGATCGCCAGGCCGTACGGCGCCGACAGCCCGTCGACGACCGCGTCGTGCATCGAGCCTCCCGGCGTCACCTCGCGCAGCGATCCGACGTGCCCGTCGAAGAAGCTGCCGTCGTCGAGCTGCACGGCGTAGAGCACGCCATCGCGCCAGGCGAGGCTCGTCACCATCGTCAGCCCGGTCGCGTAGGCGGACACCTGCCCGTCGGGCGTGACGCGCCAGATGGTCGAGGCGCCTGTCGGGAAGGGGAAGCCGGTCAGCTGCGACACGTAGTACGCGCCGTCGGGCCCGACCGCGACATCCGTGGGCACCGCTTGCGGCGGGATCATCCCGGGACCGAACGGGTTGGGCACGGGGTCGCCGTTCGGGAACACCGCGACCGTGCTCACGCCGTCGTCGCCGGCGGTCAGCAGCGTGTTGCCGCCGGCGTCGGTGACCGCCCAGTGCTTCGCGCCGAGCGGGGCGAAGCCCACGGCGTTGCTGTCGGGCGGGTCGTTGCCGTCGGGGTTGCTCGCGACCTCGAAGGCGTTGATGTCCGCCACGAGGGCGAGGTCGTCCGCGGTGAGCGGCGCCGAGCGCAGCGACCCCGTCTGCAGCGTGCCGAAGTCGGCGAACGCGTCGGCGAGGCCGTCGCGCGCCGTCGCCGCGCCGGCCATGCCGCCGATGAGCACCGCGATGCTCGTGCCGCGCACCTGGACGTCGGATGCGCCCAGCACCTCGCCGTTGAAGCCGAGGGCGGGCAGGTCGGTGACGACGCGACGCTGGCCGGAGCGGCTGACCTCGGTCACCGACCCCGTCATGCCGCAGAGCGCGTAGGCGGGATCGACGCCCGGGATCGCCTCGCACGCGGCCGCACTGCCCGCCTCGGCGACGTACAGGGTGTGGCCGGGGCCGATCGACAGCTGGCGGGGGTTGTTGAGCCCGGTCGCCACGGTGACGGGCTCGCCGGGCGGGGCGGCGCTCGCCGGCAGGCCGCCGAGGGCCGCCAGGCCGAGCACGAGGGCGGCGGTGGCCGCGGTCGCTGTCGTCCGGGATCTGCGAGACATGGGACGCTCCTTCGCGAGGTGCGGCCAGGCGGGTGCCCGCGCCGCTGCCGCCAAAGATCCCGCACGCCGGGTGCGCGGACAAGCCCCCGTCTTCCGCGTCCCTTCCGCGCCCGACGGCTACGCGGCGGTGCGGCCGCGAGCGAGCGGCGACGCCGCCATGCCGATCGCGGTCAGCGCGAAGCCGGCGCAGACCGCGATGAGCGCGGGACCGATGCCGATCGCGTCGCCCAGCAGCCCGCCGAGCGGCGCCGCGACGACGATCATGGCGCGGTTGACGGTGCGCATCGTCGCGTTCATCCGCGACTGCATCCGGTCGGGCGTCGCGCGCTGGCGGAGCGCCATCTCGCTCGGGTTCGCGAGCCCCATGGCGACGCCCGTCACCGCCAGCCCGGCGAGCACGAGCCCGACCGCGAGCGGCGCCGATGGCAGCGGCAGCAGCGCCGCAGCCGCGACCATGCCCCACCCGATCGGCATCGTCGCGTGCTCGAGGATCACCGTGCGCGCCATGCCGAGGCGCCCCGCGACGACGCCCGCGAGGGCCGTGCCCACGAGCGTCGCGCCGCCCAGCACGCCGAGCGCGAGCCCGAGGCCCGCCGGTCCCGCGTCGAGCTCGAGCAGCACGAGGGGCACGAGCAGCGTCATCGCGGCGCCGTTGCAGAGGAACCAGGCGTGCGTCCAGCGCGCGAAGGGCCCGAGCCGCGGATGCCGGTGCACGAAGCGCAGCCCGCCGACGATCGCGCGCCCGAGGCCGGCGGACCGCCGCGGCGCGGGCTCGTCGACCGGGAGCGTCGCGAGCACCCCGGCCGACACGAGGTGCGCGGCCGCGGCGGCCAGCAGCGACACCGGAGCGCCGAGCCACGCGATCACCGCGCCCGAGACGGCCGGGCCCGCCGACTGCGCCGCGTTCGAGCCGGCGTCGAGCCGCTGGTGCGCCGGCAGCAGCCGGGCGCGGTCGACGAGCCGCGGCACGAACGCCTGCGACGCGGCGTCGTTCACGAGGCTCGCCGCGCCGAGCAGCACCGCCGCCAGCAGCAGCACCCACAGCGCGCCGCCGCCCGCGAGCCACACCGCCGCGAGGCCGCCGAGCACGAGCGCGCGCACGACGTCGCTCACCAGCATCACCGTGCGCCGGCGCATCCCCTCGACGAGCGCGCCGACGAGCAGCCCGAGCACGACGTAGGGCAGGAACCGCGCAGACGACAGCCAGCCGACCTCGGTCGCTCCGCCACCGAGGTCGAGCACGACCATCGTCTGCAGCGCGATCACCGCGAGCCCGATGCCGGTCTCGGTCGCGACCTCGACGCTCCAGAAGCGCCAGAAGGCGCCGCCCATCCGCTCGCGGGCGGCGGGCGGCGCGTCGGCGCGCGCACGACCGGGACGCATCCGCCCCGGTCCCGCGCTCACGCGGGGCTCAGGCGTCGCCGCCGAGAGCCGCGAGCCGCGCCTCCTCGTCGGCCTGGATGCACGAGTCGATCACCGGCTGCAGCGCGCCGTCGAGCACGGTGTCGAGGTTGTAGGCCTTGAAGCCCGTGCGGTGGTCGGCGATGCGGTTCTCGGGGAAGTTGTAGGTGCGGATGCGCTCCGACCGGTCCATGCCGCGGATCTGCGACCTGCGCGCATCCGACGCCGCCGCGTCCAGCTCCTCCTGCTGCCGCGCGAGCAGCCGGGCGCGCAGCACGCGCATGCCCGCCTCGCGGTTCTGCAGCTGGCTCTTCTCGTTCTGCATCGAGACGGTGATGCCGGTGGGCAGGTGCGTGATGCGCACGGCGGAGTCGGTGGTGTTGACCGACTGGCCGCCGGGGCCGGACGAGCGGAAGACGTCGATCTTCAGGTCGTTCTGGTCGATCTGCACCTCCTCGGGCTCATCGACCTCGGGGAAGACGAGCACGCCGGTGGTGGAGGTGTGGATGCGCCCCTGCGTCTCGGTCGCGGGCACCCGCTGCACGCGGTGCACGCCGCCCTCGTACTTGAGCGACGCCCAGACGCCCTCGGACGGGTCGCTCGACGAGCCCTTCACGGCGATCTGCACGTCCTTGAAGCCGCCCATGTCGGAGGGCGTCGACTCGAGCATCTCGACCTTCCAGCCGCGGCTGGTGGCGTAGTGCGTGTACATGCGCACGAGGTCGGCCGCGAACAGCGCCGACTCCTCGCCGCCCTCGCCGCCCTTGACCTCCATGATCACGTCGCGCCCGTCGTCGGGGTCGCGCGGGATCAGCAGGCGCCGCAGCCGCTCCTCGGCCTGGTGCGCCGCCTCCTCGAGCGAGGGCACCTCCTCGGCGAACGCCTCGTCCTCGCGGGCGAGCTCGCGCGCGGCGGCGAGGTCGTCGGTCGACTGCACCCAGCGCTCGTGCGCCGCCTTGATCTGGCTGAGCTCCGCGTAGCGCCGGTTCACCCGGCGCGCACGGCCCGCATCGGCGTGCAGCGCCGGGTCGGCGAGCTGCAGCTCGAGGTCGGCGTGCTCGGCGATGAGCCCCGAGACCGACTCGAACACGTCAGTCCTTGTCGTGCTGGCCGGGCACCGACTTCGAGACCTTCATCAGGAACTCGACGTTCGACTGCGTCTCCTTGAGCTGCTTGAGCACGAGCTCGAGCGCCTGCTGCGTCTCGAGGCCGGCGAGCGCCCTGCGGAGCTTCCACATGACCTTCGTCTCCTCGACGCCCATGAGCATCTCCTCGCGGCGGGTGCCGGATGCGTTGACGTCGACGGCGGGGAAGATGCGCTTGTCGGCCATCTGGCGCGAGAGGCGGAGCTCCATGTTGCCGGTGCCCTTGAACTCCTCGAAGATCACCTCGTCCATCTTCGAGCCCGTCTCGACGAGCGCGGTCGCGAGGATGGTGAGCGAGCCGCCGTGCTCGATGTTGCGCGCGGCGCCGAAGAACTTCTTCGGCGGGTAGAGCGCGCTCGAGTCGACGCCGCCGGAGAGGATGCGGCCGGAGGC
This sequence comes from Agrococcus sp. BE272, assembly GCF_031457935.1. Classification (NCBI taxonomy): domain Bacteria; kingdom Bacillati; phylum Actinomycetota; class Actinomycetes; order Micrococcales; family Microbacteriaceae; genus Agrococcus; species Agrococcus sp. BE272. The sequence continues at coordinate 140,316 of NZ_JAVDXL010000001.1, forward strand.
CGGCGCCGACAGGTTGTAGGCGCGGCCGAGGCGGGTGATGCCGTCGAGCAGCACGACGACGTCGTGCCCGAGCTCGACGAGGCGCTTGGCGCGCTCGATCGCGAGCTCGGCGACGATCGTGTGGTCCTCGGCGGGCCGGTCGAAGGTCGACGCGATGACCTCGCCCTTGACGGTGCGCTGGAAGTCGGTGACCTCCTCGGGGCGCTCGTCGACGAGCACGATCATCAGGTGCACCTCGGGGTTGTTCTCGGCGATCGCGTTGGCGATGGCCTGCATCACGAGGGTCTTGCCGGCCTTGGGCGGCGAGACGATGAGGCCGCGCTGGCCCTTGCCGATCGGCGCGACGAGGTCGATCACGCGCGTCGAGAGCTTGTTGGGCGTCGTCTCCAGGCGCAGGCGCTCCTGGGGGTAGAGCGGCGTGAGCTTCGAGAACTCGACGCGGTTCAGCGACTCCTCGACTGTCTGGCCGTTCACCGAGTCGACGCGCACGAGCGCGTTGAACTTCTGGCGGCCCGACTGCTGCTCGCCCTCGCGAGGCTGCTTGATGGCGCCGACGACGGCGTCGCCCTTGCGCAGCCCGTGCTTCTTGACCTGGGCGAGCGAGACGTAGACGTCGTTCTGGCCGGGCAGGTAGCCGGAGGTGCGCACGAACGCGTAGTTGTCGAGCAGGTCGACGATGCCGGCGACGGGCAGCAGCACGTCGTCCTCGTGGATCTCGAGCTCGGCGTCCTGGCCGCTGCGCCCGCGGGTGCGCTCGCGGCCGCGCCCGCGGCGCGAGCCGTCGGCGTCGGCCTGCTGCTGCGCGCGCTGGCCGCCCTGGTCGCGGTCGCGGTCGCCCTGCGCGCGGCCGCCCTGCTCGCGGTCGTTCTGGCGGTCGTTCTGGCGGTCGTTCTGGCCGCGGCCGCGACGGCGGCGCGAGCCGTCCTCGTCGTCCTGCTGCTGCTCGTCAGCCTGCTGGCCGTTCTGGCCGCCCTTGCCGCGGCTGCGGCGGCGGCGCGAGGTGCCCTCGCGCTGCTGCTGGTCGTCGCCCTCGGCGTCGGTGCCGGATGCGTCGTCGGCCTGGCGCTCGTCGGCGCGCTGGCGGTCGGCCTGGCGCGCGTCGTCTGCACGGGACTCGTCGGCCCGGGGCTCGTCGGCACGGGACTCGCCGGCACGGCCCGCGTCGTCGGCCGAGCCGCGCTCGGCGGACTCGGCGGCGGGCTGATCGGCGGCGCCCTCGGGCGCAGCCGTCGTCTCGTCGGCGCCGGCGTCCTTCGCCTTCGAGCGCGAGCGGCTCGCGCGGGTGCGCGCGGGGCGCTCGGCCTTGGCGGGGGCGTCGTCGCCCTCCGCGGCGGCGGGCGCCTCGTCGGCGGCGGGCTGGGCCACCTGGGCCGGCTGGGCCTCGGCGGGCTCGGCCTGCGGCTGCTCGACGGCGGCGTCCTCGGCCTGCTGCGCCTTCGTGCGGCGGGTCGAGGCGCGGCGCTTGGGAGCGGCGGCGGTCGCCTGCTCGGCGGGCGCGTCGGCCGTCGCCTGCTCGGCGGGGGCCTCTGCGGTCGCCTGCGGCGCGGGCTGCTCGGCCGGCGCCTCGGCGGCGGCCTCGGCCTTGGCGGCGACCGACGTGGAGGTCGCGCGGCGCGAGCGGCGCTTGGGGGCCTCTGCGGCGGGGGCGGTCGCGCCGTCGTCGGTCGCGGGGATGCTGTCGATGGTCTCGCTGGTCATTGCGCGAGCGCTCCTTCAATGTCGGCCCGCGCGCGATGCTCGCGGGCGTGGGACCATGTCTCCCGCTGCGCTCACGGCCGTGGAGCGGTCGTCGGGCGCATCAGATTGCGGAGAGAGGAGTCAGATGCTCCCCCGCCGGGCTAGGCCACGGCGCTGCTGGGGATGGGCTCCACTGTACCACCGCGGATGTCGACGGCGAGCAGGCGCGCGTGCCACCCGCCGGCCGCGCCGCCGGGCCGCTCCTCGACGATCCTGGCCGCCTCGAGGCGGGCCGCCGGGTCGCTCGCGAGCACGAGCACCGAGGGCCCCGCGCCCGACACGGCGGCCGCGTGGCCCGCGGCGCGCAGCTCGCGCACGAGCGCGCTCGTCTCGGGCATCGCGCTCGCGCGGTAGGTCTGGTGGAGGCGGTCCTCGGTCGCGTCGAAGAGCAGCTCGGGGCTCTGCGTGAGCGCCGCGACGAGCAGCGCCGAGCGCGAGAGGTTGAAGACGGCGTCGGCGTGCGGCACCGCGTCGGGCTGCAGGCTGCGCGCGAGCGACGTCGACATCGTCGCCTCGGGCACGGCGACGAGCAGCGAGACGCCGCGGTGCACGGCGAGCTGCTTGTGCCGGGGGCCGGTCTCGTCGACCCACGCGATGGTGAGGCCGCCGAAGATGGCGGGCGCGACGTTGTCGGGGTGGCCCTCGAGCTCGGTGGCCCAGCGCAGCACGTCCTCGTCGGTGACGTCGACGACGCCCTCGAGGAGGCCCTTCGCGGCGAGCACGCCGGAGACGATCGCTGCGCCGGAGGAGCCCATGCCGCGGCCGTGCGGGATGGCGTTGGTCGCGGTGATGCGCAGCCCCGGCGCCTCGACGCCGACGCGGTCGAGCACGTGCAGCAGCGAGCGCGCGACGAGGTTCGTCTCGTCGGTGGGCACGCCGTGCTCGCCCTCGGCGCCGACGCCCGTCACGTCGACGCGCACGCCGGCCTCGGTCGCGGTCACCTCGAGCTCGTCGTGCACGTTGAGCGCGAGGCCGAGCGTGTCGAAGCCCGGGCCGAGGTTGGCGCTCGTCGCCGGCACGCGCACGCGCACGCTGCGGCCGAGCGGCACCCGGGCCCCCGGCTCGGCCGCCGTCATGCCAGGCCCAGCATCTGGGCGACCTGCGCGGTGTCGGCGTCGGCCGACTCCGGCCGGGCCTCGGAGCCGTCGTCGAGCCGCAGCCCGTAGGCGGCGTCCTTCAGGCCGTGGCCGGTGACCGTGAGCGCGATGGTCGAGCCGGCCGGGATCTCGCCGGCCGAGTGCCGCTCGAGCAGGCCCGCGACCGAGATCGCAGAGGCGGGCTCGACGAAGACGCCGGTGGACGAAGCGAGCAGCCGCTGCGCGCGCAGGATCGCCGCGTCGTCGATCGCGCCGATGAAGCCGCCCGACTCGTCGCGCGCGTCGATCGCCTGCTGCCACGAGGCGGGGTTGCCGATCCGGATGGCCGTGGCGACCGTGTCGGGCTCGCGCACGACCTCGCCGCGCACGATGGGGGCCGCGCCCGCCGCCTGGAACCCGAGCATCCGGGGCCGCTTCGTGGCCATGCCCGTCGTCTCGGCGAGCGAGTAGCCGCGCCAGTAGCTCGTGATGTTGCCGGCGTTGCCGACCGGGATGCAGTGGATGTCAGGGGCGTCGCCGAGCACGTCGACGATCTCGAGCGCCGCGGTCTTCTGGCCCTCGATGCGGTCGTCGTTCACCGAGTTCACCAGGTGCACCGGGTAGCTGTCGGCGAGCTCCTTCGAGATCTCGAGGCAGTCGTCGAAGTTGCCGCGGATCTGCACGATGCGCGCGCCGTGCACGACCGACTGCGCGAGCTTGCCCATCGAGATCCTGCCCTCGGGCACCAGCACGATCGCCTGGATGCCGGCCGCCGCCGCGTAGGCCGCCGCGGCGGCCGAGGTGTTGCCGGTCGACGCGCAGGCGATCGCCTTCGCGCCGCGCTCGACGGCGCGGGAGACGGCGACGGTCATGCCGCGGTCCTTGAACGAGCCGGTCGGGTTCAGCCCCTCGAACTTCACGAGCACGCGCGCGTCGGTCATGGCCGACAGCGCCTTCGACTCGATGAGCGGCGTGCCGCCCTCGCCGAGCGTGACGACCGTCGACGCATCCGTCACGCCGAGCACGTCGGCCCACTCGTGCAGCACGCCTCGCCACTGGTTGCGTGAACCCTGCTTCGCCATCTTGATGCCTCCTAGTCGATGAGCCGGATCACGCTGTCGATCCGCTCCACGTCGGTGTGCGCCGCGAGCGCCTCGAGCACGGCCGCGATGCGGCCCTCGGTCGCGGTGTGGGTGCCGAGCACGAGCGACGCCGAGCCGTCGCCCGGATCCTGCCGCACCGACTCGACCGAGACGTCGTGCTCGGCGAAGAGGCCCGCGACCGCGGCGAGCACGCCCGGCCGGTCGGCGACGGTGAGCCCGAGCTCGTGCCGCGCGAGCACCTCGTCGAAGGGCGCGATCGCCAGGTCGGCGTGCGTCGACGCCGGGCCGCCCGGGCCGCCGAGCACGTGCCGGCGCGCGATCGAGACGAGGTCGCCGAGCACCGCCGACGCCGTCTCGGGACCGCCGGCGCCCGCGCCGTAGAACATGAGGTCGCCGGCGGCCTCGGCGGTGACGAAGATCGCGTTCTTCGCCTCGTGCACGGCGGCGAGCGGATGCGTCGACGGCAGCGAGACGGGATGCACGCGGGCCGAGACGCGGTCGCCCGCGTCGCCCTCGAGGCGCTCGCAGATGGCGACGAGCTTGAGCACCCGGCCCGTGCGCTCCGCCTGCTGCACCATCGCATCCGTCACCCCGGTGATGCCCTCGCGGTGCACGCACGCGGCGGGCACCTCGGTGTGGAAGGCGAGGGAGGCGAGGATCGTCGCCTTCGAGGCGGCGTCGTAGCCCTCGATGTCGGCGGTCGGGTCGGCCTCGGCGTAGCCGAGCGCCGTCGCGGTCGCGAGCGCGTCCTCGAGCGTGGAGCCCTCGGTGTGCATGCGGTCGAGGATGAAGTTGGTGGTGCCGTTGACGATGCCCATCACGCGCAGCACGCGGTCGCCGGCGAGCGACTGCTCGAGCGGCCGGATGATGGGGATGGCGCCGCCGACGGCCGCCTCGTACGCGACCTGCGCGCCGACGGTCTCGGCCGCCTGGAAGAGCTCGGGGCCGTGCGCGGCGACGAGGGCCTTGTTGGCGGTGACGACGTCGGCGCCGGCCGCGAGCGCGTCGAGCAGCAGGGTGCGCGCCGGCTCGATGCCGCCGAGCAGCTCGACGACGACGTCGGCGCCCGCGACGAGCGTCGCGAGGTCGGTCGTGAGCAGCTCGCGCGGCAGCTCGACGTCGCGCTTCGCGTCGACGTCGCGCACGCCGATGCCGACGAGCTCGAGCGGCGCGCCGACGCGGGCGGCGAGCTCGTCGCCGTGCTCGAGCAGGATGCGCGCGACCTGCGCGCCGACGCTCCCGGCGCCGAGCAGCGCGATGCGGAGGCTGCGGTACGAGTTCATGCGGCTCCGTCGTCGGTGGTGGCGGATGCGTGGCGTCCAGCGGGGCGCTCGAGGCCGGCGTCGCGGGCGAGCAGGTCGTCGATCGACTCGCGCCGCACGAGCGCGTGCACCTCCCCGTCGCGCACGGCGAGCACGGGCGGGCGCGGCGCGAGGTTGTAGTTGGAGGCGAGCGAGTGGCAGTAGGCGCCGGTCGCGGCGACGGCGAGCAGGTCGCCGGGGGCGACGTCGCCGGGCAGCCACTCGGCGTCGACGACGATGTCGCCCGACTCGCAGTGGCGTCCGGCGACCCGCACGAGCGCGGGCTCGGCGTCGCTCGAGCGGGAGGCGATCCGGGCCGAGTACTGCGCGCCGTAGAGCGCGGGGCGCGGGTTGTCGCCCATGCCTCCGTCGACCGAGACGTACGTGCGCGTGCCCTCGCCGAGGCGCACGGGCTTCACGGTGCCGACGGTGTAGACGGTGATGCCCGCCGGGCCGACGATCCAGCGGCCCGGCTCGATCGCGATGCGCGGGACCGGGATGCCGAGCTCGTCGGCGGCGGTGCGCACCGCGTCGGCGAGCCCGGCGGCGATCGCCTCGATCGGCTCGGGGCTGTCGGCCGCGGTGTAGGCGATGCCGAAGCCGCCGCCGAGGTTGAGCTCGGGCAGCTGGCCGTCGGCGCCGAGGCTCGCGTGCAGGGCGAGCATGCGGCGGGCCGACTCGGCGAAGCCGTCGGCGTCAAAGATCTGCGAGCCGATGTGCGTGTGGAGGCCGACGAGCTCGAGGCTCGGCAGCTCGCGGATGCGCGCGACGAGCGCCGGCGCCTCGTCGAGCGGCACGCCGAACTTCTGGTCCTCGTGGCTCGTGGCGAGGAACTCGTGCGTCGAGGCGTGCACGCCCACCGAGATGCGCAGCCGCACGCGCTGCACGCGGCCCGCGCGCTCCGCGGCCGCGGCGACGCGGTCGGCCTCGATCGGCGAGTCGAGCACGAAGGTGCCGACGCCCGCCTCGACGCCGGCCGCGATCTCGGCCTCGCTCTTGTTGTTGCCGTGGAACCCGATGGCGGCCGGCTCGACGCCTGCGCGCAGCGCGACGGCGAGCTCGCCGCCGGTGGCCACGTCGAGCACGAGGCCCTCCTCGCGCATCCACCGCGCCACGTCGGCGGTGAGCAGCGCCTTGCCGGCGTAGTAGACGTCGACGCCCGCGTCGCCGAACGCGGCCTCGAAGGCGAGGCGGATGCGCCGGGCCCGGTCGCGCACGACGGCCTCGTCGACGAGCAGGAACGGGGTGCCGTGCTCGGCCGCGATCGCGCGCACGTCGGCGCCGCCGACGCGCAGGGCGCCGTCGACGCGCTCGGCGGAGGCGGGCCACACCCCCTCGACGAGGGCATCGGCGTCGGCTGCGTCGGGCAGCTGCGGGGCGAGCGGATGCGGCACGGGGACTCCGTCCGGGTGGTTGCTGTGGGCCTGACGAGCAGGCGGCGTCTGCGCTTGTGGCGCTGCCCTCCATCCTACGGAACGCGCGTGCGCGCTCCGGCGCGGGCGTGACGCCGCGTGACGCGGGCGCCTCGTGCGGCGCGCGCCGGGTGGCACGGTTCGAGGACGGATCGTGGTTGCGCCCACGAGCCGAGGACGCGCCGTGCTCGTTCAGCGACGCATCCTCGACCGGTGACCGGCGGGTAGCGTGCTGGCGTGCCCTCCCCCGACCCCGCCTGGTTCGAGCGCGACCCCGTCGAGCTCGCGCCGCTGCTGCTCGGCGGCGTGCTGCGGCGGGCGGATGCGTCGGGTGCCGTCGCGCTGCGCCTCACCGAGGTCGAGGCCTACCGCGGCAGCGACGACCCGGGCGCCCACACGTTCCGGGGGAAGACGGCCAGGAACGCCACGATGTTCGGCCCCGGCGGACACGTGTACTGCTACTTCACCTACGGCATGCACCACGCGGTGAACATCGTCGCGGGACCCGAGGGCTCCGGCTGGGGCGTGCTCGTGCGCGCCGGCGAGGTCGTCGAGGGCGCCGGGCTCGCGGTCGAGCGGCGGCACGTGCGCCGGGCGACGCGCATCGGGGGCGAGCTCGCGCGCGGCCCGGGCAACGTCGCCCAGGCGCTCGGTGCGACGCTCGCCGACGACGGTGCGGCGTTCGCCGACGACTCCCCCGCGCGTCGAGCAGGGCCGGAGGCCCGCGCTGGGATGACCGCCGCCTGGTCGTTCACCCCCGCCGACGCCCCGCCCGCCTTCCGCACCGGTCCGCGCGTGGGCGTCAGCGGTCCCGGCGGCGACGCATCCGCCTTCCCCTGGCGCTTCTGGATCCCGGGCGAGCCGAGCGTCTCGGCCTACCGCGCGGCGGCGCCGCGCACGCGTCGCGCCTGACGCCGCCGCCGCTCCGCTGGTCGAGCCGGTCCGTGCGCGCAGCGCGCGGACCGAGTCGAGACCACTCCGTCGCCGCCACTCCGCTGGTCGAGCCGGTCCGTGCGCGCCGCGCGCGGCCCGAGTCGAGACCACTCCGGCGCACGCTGCGACACCTGGTCTCGACTCGCGCAGCGGCCTCCGGCCGCCGCGCGGCTCGACCGGCGGCGGCCGGCTCCGCTACATCCGCTCCGGCGCGCCCACGCCCACCGTCGACAGCGCCGTGCGCAGCACCTGACCGGTCGCGTCGTTCAGCCACAGGCGCGTGCGGTGCAGCGCCGTGACCTCCTCGTCGCCCTGCGGCGCGACGCGGCACGCGTCGTACCAGCGGTGGTACAGCCCCGCGAGCTCCTCGGCGAAGCGCGCGACGCGGTGCGGCTCGCGCAGCTCGGCGGCCTGCGCGAGCACGCGCGGGAAGTCGGCGAGGGCGCCGAGCAGCGCCGACTCCGACTCGTGCGTCAGCAGCGACGGGTCGAACTCGCTGCGGTCGACGCCGGCCGCGACGGCGTTCCGCGCGACCGCCGACATGCGGGCGTGCGCGTACTGCACGTAGTAGACGGGGTTGTCGTTCGTGCGCTGCGTGAGCAGCTCGAGGTCGATGTCGAGGGGCGTGTCGGCGCTCGAGCGCACGAGCGCGTAGCGGGCCGCGTCGACGCCCACCGCGTCGACGAGGTCCTCCATCGTCACGATCGTGCCCGCGCGCTTCGACATGCGCACCGGCACGCCCTCGCGCATGAGGTTGACCATCTGCCCGATGAGGATCTCGAGGTGCTGGTGCGGGGTGTCGCCGAAGGCGGCGCACATCGCCATCATTCGGCCGACGTAGCCGTGGTGGTCGGCGCCGAGCATGATGATGTTCTGCTCGAAGCCGCGCTCGCGCTTGTTCTGGTAGTAGCCGAGGTCGCCGGAGAAGTAGGCGGGGGCGCCGTTGGAGCGCACGATCACGCGATCCTTGTCGTCGCCGAAGTCGGTGGTGCGCAGCCAGAGCGCGCCGTCCTCCTCGAAGACGTGGCCGCGCTCGCGCAGCACGTCGATCGCGCGCTGCACCGAGCCGTCGGACTGCACCTGGTGCTCGTGGAAGTAGACGTCGAAGTCGACGCCGAACTCGTGCAGGTCGCGCTTGATCTCGGCGAACATGAGCGCGACGCCGCGCTCGCGGAACGTCTCCTGCAGCGTCTGGTCGTCGAGGTCGAGCAGGTCGCCGTCGTACGAGTCGTCGACGCGCTTGGCGATCTCGGCGATGTAGGCGCCGCCGTAGCCGTCCTCGGGGGTCGGCTCGCCGCGGAAGGCCGCGACGAGGCTCTTCGCGAAGCGGTCGATCTGCGCGCCGTGGTCGTTGAAGTAGTACTCGCGGGTGACGAGCGCGCCCTGCTTCTCGAGCACCCGGCCCAGGCTGTCGCCGACGGCGGCCCAGCGGGTGCCGCCCATGTGGATGGGCCCGGTCGGGTTGGCCGAGACGAACTCGAGGTTGATGCGCACGCCCGCGAGGGTCTCGCCGGAACCGTACGCGTCGCCCGCCTCCACGATCGTGCGGGCCAGCTCGCCCGCCGCGCCGGCCGCGAGCGTCAGGTTGATGAAGCCGGGACCGGCGACGTCGGCGCGCTCGATGCCGTCGACCGCGGCCAGCTCGGCGGCGACCTCCTCGGCGAGCTCGCGCGGGGCGACGCCGGCCTTCTTCGCGAAGCGCATCGCGGCGTTCGTCGCCCAGTCGCCGTGGTCGCGGTTGCGGGGCCGCTCGAGCACGATGTCGCCCGCGCCGACCTCCACCTCGGCCGCTCGTCGCGCGACCGCGGAGCGGACGGCGGCGTGCACGATGGCGGAGATCTCAGAAGGCTGCATGGCCTCGATCGTAGTCCGCGCGCCGCCCGCGCCCGGTCGGCGGCGACCCCTAGCCTGGGGCCATGTCTGCCCTGAGCCCGTCGGCCCCGGCCGCCCCGCGCATCCGCCGTCTCCTGCCCGCCGTCGTCGTGGCGGCCGCGACGGCGCTGGCGCTCACGGGGTGCGAGCCGGGCGTCTTCGCGCCGAGCGAGACGCCGGGCGCCTCGGAGACGGCGACCGAGTCGGCCGAGCCGACACCCACGCCGACCGCCTCGGAGGTCGTGCCCACGCCCACGCCGACGCCGGCGCCGACGGGCAGCGACCTGCCGACCACGCCGCCCATCGCGGGCGAGCTGCCGTGCACCGACGTGCTGAGCGCAGAGCAGCTCTACGAGTTCAACCCCAACTTCGCCGCCACCGCCGAGGAGGGCACGCTGCCAGGCGCGATCGGCGACATCGCCGACGCGGGCGGCACCGTCTGCGCGTACCAGCACGTCACGGGCCCCGACCGGCTCGTGATCGGCGTGCTGCAGCAGGCCGACGGCTTCACGGCGGTCGAGTTCCAGAGCTTCGGCGACCTCGGCGTCGCCACCTCGATCGAGGGCGACCTCGCGATCGCCGCCGCCTCGCAGTACTTCGGCGCCGCGCAGGACGCGCAGCCGGTCATCGACGACGTCGCGGGGAACCTGCAGTAGCACCGCGACCGCTGGGCCCCGCTGGTCGAGCCGACGGCCGCAGGCCGTCGAGTCGAGACCACCAGCTCCCCGCCGGTCGAGCCGAGACCACCCGCCCGTCTACGCGATCCGCACCCGCGCGCCCACGTCGTCGACCGCGCCCTCCTCGAGCGCATCATCGCTCGCCCGCACCATCACCGACTGCAGCACCACGGGGCTGCGCATGGTCGTCGCCCAGGCCGTCTCGAGCGCATCCGCCCCGGTCGCGATGCGGATGAGGCTCTGCCTCGGCGCGAGGCCGGTCGCGTCGACGACCCACCACTCGCCGTCGAGGTGCACCTCGGCGACCGCGTGGAAGTCGGGCGGCTGCAGCCCGGGCGCGTAGACGCCGACGTAGCGGGCGGGGATGCCCGCGGCGCGCGCGAGGCCGATCATGACGTGCGCGTAGTCGCGGCACATGCCGCCGCTCTTCTCGAGCGACGTGACCGCGGTGTCGTCGATGCCCGAGAGCGCGGGCGAGTAGGTGAAGCCGCGCGCGATCCACCGGCGCATCGCCGCGATCGCGTCGAAGCCCGCGACGCGGCCGAACCGCTCGTCGACGAAGCCGCGGAGCGCACTGGCCTCGACGTAGCGGGAGTCCTCGAGGTAGCGCGCCGGGTCGCCGTCGTCGAGCGGCCGGGTGAGGCCCTCGAGGCTCGTGCGCACGTCGACGTCGAGCCGACCCGCGGGCGCCATGAACAGCAGCTGCCGCGTGTCGTGCGCGGCGGCCGCGATCTGCCACTCGAGCGGAGCGCCGTCGACGCTCACCGAGATGACGTCATCGGATGCGTAGGCCTCGGCAGGCAGGACGAGCAGGTTGACGTCGGTCTCGCCCACGAGGGACATGGAGAAGGTGGCGTGGGCGGTGCGCATTTGCCTGCGATCCTCCCACAGCGCCATCGGCGTCACATACTGCTGAAGGTGTCGATGATACTAAGGATCGCGGGGCCGATGATGACGATGAAGAGCACGGGCATGATGCACAGGATCAGCGGCATCAGGACCTTCACCGGCACCTGCTGCGCCTTCATCTCCGCGCGCTGTCGTCGCTTCAGACGCATCTCGGCCGCCTGCGTCCGGAGCACATCGCCGACGGAGATGCCGTTAGCGTCCGCCTGCATGATCGCGCGCACGAACTGACGCAGATCGCTCACTCGGGTCCGGCTCGCAAGGTCCGCGAAAGCGTCTCTTCGAGGCTTGCCCATCCTCATGTCCTGCAACGTGCGAGTCAGCTCCTGTGCGAGCACGCCCTTGCCGTTGCTTGCCGCTCGCGACATCGCAGCGTCGAAGGCCAGGCCGGCCTCGACGGCGATGGTCATCTGATCCAGGGTGTCGGCCAGCTCCAGTTCCATCTGCTGATCGCGCGTCAACCCCCGGTTGTACAGCAAGAGATCGGGAAGGAAGTAGCCGACCAGTCCCACTCCAGCGGCGAGCAGCACGAGCGGTCTGTCGGCGCGCGACGCGATCAGCAACACGACGACGATTGTCACGGCAGGCACTAGCCCGAGCTTCACGAGCAGCAGGCGGTCGACGGTCCAATCCGACGGTCGGCCCGCTCGCGCGTGCTGGCGGTCGAGCAGATCAACGAGCGCACGGGGCGTGAGGCGCCGGGCGAGCTGCAAGAGGGTCTCCGAGCGCGCTGAGGCCATCTCAGCGCCCGAGCTGTCACCTCGCCGCAGGTTCGCAAGGCTACGAGCGCGGGTGGGGCTGACAGAGACCGCGAGCGTCCAGGCAAGCGCGGCCAGCGCAGTCGCGACGAGCAGCGCTGGTAGCAGCGCTTCGGCTGACATCAGAACTTCACCTCGACCGTCTTCTTCATCCAGAGGCCACCGATGATGAGCAGCACGACACCCACCACCATCATGCCGATGCCGATCGGCGAGGTCAGCAAGGGCGCAAGGTATCCCGGATTCGTCAGGAGCATCAGGGCCCCGACTCCGAACGGCAAGAACATGAGGATCATCGCGGAAAGCTTCCCCTCAGCGCTCAGCCCCTCGACGTGGCGGCGGATCTGCCCGCGCTCACGGATGGTCGCTGCGACGCCATCGAGCACCTCGGCAAGGCTGCCACCGACCTCGCGGTTGATTGCGATGGCCTGCACGGCCCACCCGAAATCTTCGCTCTTCATGCGGTCTGCGACGACCTCAAGCGAGGTCACCACGGGACGGCCCACGCGCGCCTCATTCACCGCGCGCGCGAACTCCGTCGCCGTGGGCTCCTCTGAGTCGCGCGTGACCGAGGCGAGCGCCTGCATCGTGCTGTAGCCAGCCCGGAGGTTCGACGCCATGAGCTGCAGCGTTCCGTCGAGCTGCTGGCCGAACTGCTTCCGTCGACGCTCGGTGCGAAAGCGCAGCACCAGCGCGGCCACCAATGGCGCCGACGCAACGACCACGAGCGCGAGCCAACCGCCCCCGATCAGGAGCACGAGCGCCCCGGCGACAACGCCGCAGACAGCCGTCAAGAAGGCGAAGTCCTGCGGTCGACTCTTCACTCCCGCGAGGTCGAGCACCATCGCGAGCGTGTGTCCGCGTCGACCGATCAGACGGCCCATGAGCGTCGTCGCTGCCTCAGCCGCTTCCGCGAGCACACCGTCATCATGACGCTCGAACGGTCGGCGCCGGCTGCGGGGCAGCCGCACGCGGCCCGGATCGGCGACGACGAATGCCGCGACAGCCATACCGAGGGCGACGACGAACGCGACGACTGCCGGACTCATCGCAGGGCGCGATCTTCGAAGGCGTCCGCGGGAAGCCGGATCCCGAGGTCCTGGAGACGCTCCGAGAACTTCGGGCGTACGCCCGTCGGGCGCGGTACGCCCAGGAATCGGCCGGACTCGTCGGTGCCCGCGGCGAAGTCGAAGGCAAAGACGTCTTGGAGCGTCACCACCTGCCCCTCCATGCCGACCACCTCCGTGACCGCGACGACTCGGCGAGTGCCGTCACGGAGTCGATCGAGCTGCACGATCAGGTCGACAGCAGAAGCGATCTGCTCGCGGATCGCTCGGAGTGGCAGATCCATCCCTGCCATGAGGACCAGTGTCTCCAGTCGCGAGATGGCGTCGCGGGGGCTGTTCGCGTGGACGGTGGACAGCGAGCCGTCATGACCCGTGTTCATGGCTTGCAGCATGTCGAGCGTCTCGCCGCCGCGAACCTCGCCGACGACGATCCGATCGGGTCTCATGCGGAGCGAGTTGCGCACGAGATCACGGATCGTGATCTCGCCCTTTCCCTCACTGTTCTGCGGGCGGGACTCGAGACGAACGATGTGATCCTGCTGCAGCTGCAGCTCCACCGCATCCTCGATGGTGATGATGCGTTCGCGGTCGGGGATGAACGACGAGAGCACGTTGAGCAGCGTCGTCTTTCCTGTTCCGGTACCGCCCGAGACGATGATGTTGAGCTTTCCGTGCACGCACGCTTCGAGCAGTCGCGCCATCGGAGAGGTCAACGTCCCGAACCGGATGAGATCCGCGACCTTAAAGGGGTCCTTGGCGAACTTGCGGATCGTGAGAGTCGAACCGGTGAACGCCAGCGGTGGGATGATCGCGTTGACGCGCGATCCGTCCTCGAGCCGGGCGTCGACCATTGGCGACGACTCGTCGATCCGGCGACCGATCCTGGTAACGATACGCTCGATGATCTGGCGCAGGTGCTGCTCCGAGGTGAACCGGACAGGGGCCCGCGTGATCTTCCCGTCGCGCTCGACGTACACGTAATCCGGGCCGTTCACCATGATCTCGGTCACCGCGACGTCGTCGAGCAGCTTCTGGAGAGGTCCGAGTCCGAGCACGTCGGCTCGAACCTCGGTGATCAGGCGCTGGCGCTCTTCGCCGGTCAGAGGCGCCTGTTCAGCCTCGACCACGCGATGCAGCTCGTCCCGTACAAGCTGATGCAGCTGCTCCTCGGAGAGATTGGGGTCGTTGAGGCGCGTGCCGATCCGCGCGTACAGAGCGACCGCCGCGCGCTGCTTCACTCGGGCGAGACCATCGCTCTCACCGTCGGCCTGAACAAGAGGCTCCGTCGGCTCAGCGTCCGCCGGCGCTTCCGTAGCGGGTTCTGCAGGCAGCGGCGACGCGACCCGGGCCGCCCGCCGTGTTCCGGCTGACGCAACCTGCGTCGCGGGCTGTGGCTTCTGGGCGGCCAGCCGCTCGCTGAGCGAGCTCACCGTCGGCTCCCGGAGGCGCGAATCCCTGAGAAGTGCGCTATCAGCTGGCCCAGTTGCCGCGCCACGGGATCCCGCGGCCGCTGCAGGACCAAGGGGGTCCCGGTGTTGAGCGATGAGGTGACGGCTCTCGAGAAGGGCACCGTGATGTCTACTCGAGTGCGAATCGTCGCTTCGACATCCGAGACGGACAGGCCGGACTTGGAGTCTGCGAAGTTCAACAGCACCTGCCGTGCGTTGTTCAGCATACCCAGCTCACGCAGGGTATCGACTTCCTTGCGCAGGCCACGAGCACCGGTGACGTCGAACGTCGTGAGCAGCACCGGATCGGTGGTCTGATCGAGGGCCGCGAGTGTGCGCGGCTCCAGTCCAGCTGCGGTGTCCACCACGACATAGCGGAACTGCATCGCCAGCATGCTGAGCAGGGCGCCCACCTGGTCCGGCGTCACGGAGTCCGCAGCGACTGGGCTTTCCGGAGCGCAGACCACCGAGAGCCCCGAGTCGTGGAGCGAGAGATGCGTCTTGAGCGCGATCGGATCCCGTAGCGCTGCACCGTGGACGACGTCTTCGAGCGTGAACTCCGGCTCGAGACCGAGCGCAGTCGCGACGTCACCGAACTGCACGTCGAGATCGACGAGCACCGTGGAGCCGGGCGCCGTCCTCGCGAGTCCGACGGCGAGGTTCGTCGCGATCGTAGTCTTCCCTGCGCCCCCCTTGGGAGACAGCACAGTGATCACCTTGGCGGGAACGGCCGCGATCGTGTGCGGCGCACTGTTCCCTGCGGCACCGCGACGCACCCGCACAGCCGCGTGGACGCGCTCCAGCGTCGACCGAAGCAGGTCGGCATCAACGTCAGGCGGGAGCACGTCTCGAGCACCCACACGCAGCGCCGCGATTGCGAGCGCGTCGGGGTCGCCGATGAGCACGACACCGGTGCCCGGCAGCTCCAGATCGAACCTGGCAGCAAGGCCCAGTGCGTGCTCCGGGTTGTCGGTGGCGTCGAGCACGACTACGTCAGGCAGCGACGACTGTCCCGCACGCGCGATCAGATCCGCAGGCGCCGACTCCAGCACGTCGCCGACAGCTAGCGCCACGCAGGCCCCGTCAGACGCTTCGAGAACCCGCTCATGCAACTCGTTAGAGTCCGATGACAGGAGCACATTGCTCATCCGAAGACCTCCTCAGGCGTGACGACGCGCGTGCCGCCCTCGGGCACCTCCGCGCCCTCGAGCGACAGCCAGACCGATCCGAACTCCTGGCTGAACACCACGAGCTCAGAGTCGGCAGCGGAAAGCGCGAGAGTGACGATCAGGGTGTCCGCGGCTGCCTCCTCGACCTCTTCGCCACTCTCGTCAGTCGTGATGGATGAGCCACCGTGCACCGCGGTAACAAGGACTTTGTGGAGCAGCAGTCGCGTCATGTCGGCCTCCGCGTCCGCGCCGTCTGGACCAGTTCCTGTCACCGTGCCCGAGACGAACACCGCGACAGTCTGGCCCGGGCGCAGTTCACCCCCGATGACTCGTTGCCGATCCAGCTGGATGGAGAGCTGATGCATGTCAAGAGGAACTTCGAACTCGCCGTCCAAGGTCTCGGGTTCCACGAATCGAGAGGCGAGTAGCTGTTCCCCGGGCAGAAGGTCGGTGCTGGCGATCAAGCCCGTGACATCGGCCAGGTCGGTGACCGCTCCGGGGACCACGACTCCCTGCGGGATCTCGGAGACCACGACCGATCGAGCGATCGCGTCCGCCGCGGTGCCGGCTTCGATGGGTTCGGCCACGACAAGCACCTGAGTCGGGGTCATCCGAGCCATCGCTCGGGAGTCGGCTCCGGCAGCGTAGAGGTATGTGAGCACTCCCCCGACGGCGGCTATCAGCAGTGCGACGAGCGCGACGATCAGTCTGCGGATCATCGTTCAGTCCTCTCTTGGGAGAGTGAGGGTGACGACGGCCGAGCCCAGGTCGGGCGCGCTCGGACTGGTCTCGAAGTCGGCTTCGCTCGCGATGTACCGCTGGGGCTCGATCACGATCCAGCCGCCGTTGCCACCAGCAGACGCAGCGCAGGCGCTTCCGCCGGTCTCCGTCTCGCCGTAGCACCGGTTTCCCTGGAAGTGGTACCCCTCGAGCGTGACAGCGACGTAACCGACGACGAGGTACGTCTTCGGATCGTTGATCGATTCGGCCGTGTTCGATCGGAATACCGGGAGCAGCGCGGCCGCGGTCGGGTCGGCATCAGCGAGGTCGATGGCGCGGCGCAGAGCTACGTAGCAATCGCTGTCGTGACTGCCCTGGGAGTTGCCGTTGGCGGAGTCGACCGGTTGACCGATCTCCGTCTGCACGCTGCACGGCTCTTCGCTGGCAGCGAGGTCAGGTGCTAGCCATCCGAACCCTCCCGGCGCCCAGTTCCCGCTCTGCGGCTTCTGCGGGCACGTCGTCGGATTCGTCACCTTCGATTGCTCGAGCCGGAATCGCTGTCCCACGGCCGCGTCATTCAACCCCACGGGGTCTCCATTGGCGCCGAGCTGCAGGACGCCGAAGCCTGCCATCTCGCATGCCGCGAACGCGAATGGGATCGAGGAGCGGCCGCCGCTCGGCGGCCCCCAGGTGGCAGCCGACTCGGCCCACGGCTCGACGTCGGCCAGCGCGGGCGTGATCGCCGGCGCGAACCAGTAGTCGCGGTGCGAGGTCGTCTCGACGTGTACATAGCCGCCGGCAAGATCCGACTGATCGGTCACCTCGCCAGTGGCGGGGCCGCCGAACGGGTCGTTGGCCGTAGCGAGCGCTTGTGCAGTGGCGTCAGGGTCGCCGCAGGCGCCCACTGCGCAGTCTTGGGCCACCGCCAGAGCGGCTGCATCGGCGCCGATCTGGAGTCGCTGCCGATCCGCGTGTGCCGCGCCGATGTCGATGGCGAGCGCAGCGAATCCCATGAAGGGAATCAGCATGATCGCAACCCACACGGCGACGGCGCCGCGGTCCTCGCGAAGGAATGTCAACCGTTGCATCGCATGCTCCCGGTTCCGGTAAGAGTCAGAGTTCCGAAGAAGCCACCGAGCGGCTCGAAGTCCGTCAAAGTGACGGTGACCCGAGCGGTCTCGCCGGCGGGACAGCCGGCCGGGCCGACCGCGATCTGAGCGTCTGTCAGTGCAAGCGTCGGTGCCGCTGCAGCTCGTGTAGCTGCGCGCGCGTCGGCCGGCGCGGTAGAGCCGTCGGTCAAGGCGAAGATCCTGACGCCGTCTCGTGCCGCGTTGTCGATCGTTGTCTGGACGTGGAAGGTGTAGCCGAAGCCGATGATGCCGAACGTCAACAGAGCGAGCAGTGGCAGGACAAGTGCGAACTCAACTGCCGCCGCTCCTCTATCTCTTATTCCAGGCATGGCGCCTCCCTACGAGAGCTGCTGCTAAACGATTGCGCGGCGCCCAACACGTTGGACGCCGCGCCTTCTCGAAGGTCCTAGCGGTTAACGATGGCAGTCTGGACGTCGCCAAACATGACTGCGATCTCGTCACCCAGCGTGAAGACGATGAGGACAATCGCGACTGCGATGCCGGCGACGATGAGGCCGTACTCGACGGCGGTCGCGCCGCGGTCCTGCTTGTCGAAGCGGTCGGAGACGAAAGCGCTGACAGCGCTCAGGAATGCGTACATGGAGGGTTCCTTACTTGACAGGCCCGGGGCTGGGGTTCCGGTGCTGTTCGGGATGTCAGTCCAGGTGAACCAACGAGGAAGATCGTGACACAAGGGTTGCGGATCGCGCAACATTGCAGAGTCTCAAGATTCCCTCAGCCTGGAAGTTGCAACCTCAGCATTAATCCCGAAACGGCATGTTGATTTGACGGTAACGTCGTTACGCCTCAGACTTGCACCACAGAGCCCCGCACGAGCCGGCTCGCCCACCGGGACGAGGTCCCCACGCACGACAGGAGGAGCCATGCAGCTCCCCGCCCCGATCAAGCGCGAAGCCAGCGCATCGGGCGCACCGACGCGCTTCATTGCCGACGCTGTTACGGTTGCCGCCCATGCCTGAATCCGCCCCCACTCCTGAGCCCGGCCTGCGCGAGCGCAAGAAGCTCTTCACCCGTCGCACCATCGCCGACGCAGCCTTCGCGCTCGTCTCGGAGAAGGGGCTCGACGACGTCACGATCGACCAGATCGCCGAGCGCGCCTTCGTCTCCCCGCGCACAGTGTCGAACTACTTCCCCTCCAAGGAAGCGGCGCTCGTGGCGGCCGGCGACATCTCGCCGATCGACATGCTCGCCGGCCTCGAGGAGCGGCCCGCCGACGAGGCGCCGCTGCACTCGCTGAGCGAGGTGCTCACCGCCTCGATCAGCGGCTGGTCGAAGGAGCAGCTGAAGATGCTGAAGGCCAAGGAGGATCTCGTCGAGCGCTTCCCGGCCCTGCTCCCCCACCGCATGGCGCAGTACGACGAGTTCGAGGACGCCGTGCGCCTTGCGGTCGCCGCGCGCAGCGGCGTCGACCCCGAGACATCCGCCTTCCCCCGCCTCATCGCGGGCGTCGCGGCCGCGGCCATCAAGACCGCGATCCGCGTCTGGGTGAACACCGACGGAGGGGCGTCGAAGATCGCCGACCTCGTCGAGCAGGCGTTTCACGACCTTGAGGCCGGCTTGAGCCCCGACGCCTGAGGGCGCCGGAGAACCTTGCGTCACCCAGAGCAACCGCTTCGATGCCACCCCTTGCGATCGCGATCGCGGCAGCGCTGTGCGCCGTCGCGGCCTGGCTGCTGACGCCGCGCGCACGCCGGATCGCCGAGAGCGGGTCGCGCTGGCTGCGGCCCGCCGTGCCCGCGTCGCTCGCCGCGCTGCTCGGCGCCGCGGGCGCCGCCGTGGCCGACCACTGGGCGGTCGCGGTCGCGCTCGGCGCCCTCGCCGTGGGCTGCGGCCTGCTCATCGCGGTCGACCTCGCCGTCTTCCGCCTCCCGGATGCGATCGTCTGGCCGACCACGGGAGCCGTGCTCGGGATGCTCGTGGTCGCCGCGGCGATCACGGGCGACTGGGGGCGGCTCGGCACGGCGCTCCTGGCGATGCTCGTCGTCGGCGTCGGCTACTTCGCGCTCGCGTGGTTCGCCCCGTCGAGCCTCGGCCTCGGCGACGTGAAGCTCTCGGTCGTGCTGGGGCTGACGCTCGGGTGGTTCGGCTGGCAGGCGGTGCTGCTGGGCATCCTGGGCGGGTTCCTGGTCTTCGCGCTCGTGGCGCTGGTGATGCTGGCGCTGCGCCGCACGTCGCTGCGCGCCGACCTCGCCTTCGGCCCCTGGATGATCCTCGGGGCGGCGGCGGGCCTGGGCTGGGCGGCGGTCGGGGCGTAGCCCTCGCAGTGGTAGATTGGACGACGCTGCCTCGGCAGCCCGGCCCCCATAGCTCAGGGGATAGAGCGTCTGCCTCCGGAGCAGAAGGCCGCAGGTTCGAATCCTGCTGGGGGCACCAAACTTCCCGGATCGCACGTGTGCGAGCATCGCAATCTCGTGTCGATCGCGAAACGGCGCTCGGAAACAGCGTACGCTTACCGCCATGGGACGACCTCGACTCCACGACGAGCACCTGCGCCAGCGCCTGCTCGAGGCCGCCACCGACCTGATGGCGGTGGACGGGCCCGACTTCTCGCTGCGCCCGCTGGTCGCCTCCGTCGGCACCTCGACGTCGGCCGTCTACTCGCTCTTCGGCTCGCGCGGCGAGCTGCTCGAGGCGATCACGCTCCGCGCCGCGCGCTCGTTCGTCGACGCGCAGGAGGCCGCCCGGGTCGACGACCCCGCGCAGCACATCTCCGGCCTCGCCCACGCGATCCGCGCCTGGGCCAAGGAGCACGCCGCGATGTTCCAGGTCGTCTTCGGCCGCAGCGCCGACTCGCCCGCGGTCGGCGAGGCGCGCGACAGCACGACCGAGCCGCTGCTGCGCGCGGTCACGGAGGCCACCGAGGCGGGTGTGCTGCACGGCGACCCGGTCGTCGCGACCGGCACCATCTTCGCCGGCGTGCACGGCTTCATCACGCTCGAGCTGCTCGGCCTCTACCCGGCTGACCAGGCCGACGCGCTCTTCGACGCGCAGCTCGCGGCCATCTGGCGCAGCTGGGCCACGCCCGAGCACGTCAGCGCCGTCGCGTAGCCCTTGCCGGGAGATACCCCTCCGGGGTATCATCGTCCCATCATGAGCACGCACGCCACCCACGGCTACACGGCCGACAAGGACGCCCTCCTCAAGCGGCTCCGTCGCGCCGAGGGCCAGGTGCGCGGCGTCGCCCGCATGGTCGACGAGGACAAGTACTGCATCGACATCCTCACGCAGGTCTCTGCCGCCACGAAGGCGCTCGAGACCGTGGCGCTGCAGCTGCTCGAGGATCACCTCGCGCACTGTGTCGCCGAGGCCTCCTCCACGGGCGGCCCGGTCGCCGAGGCGAAGCTCGCCGAGGCGAGCGCCGCCATCGCGCGCCTCGTGCGCTCCTGATACCCCGAAGCATCCACCACCGGAAGGACACCATGCTGCAGGACATCGAGATCACCTCCACCCCCGAGCCCCAGGCCGGCGGCTGCTGCGGCGGCGGCGCCTGCTCGACGACGGATGCGTCGGCCCAGTCGGCCGCGACGTCGCAGACCTTCGAGGTCGAGGGCATGACCTGCGGCCACTGCGTCTCGTCGGTGACCGAGGAGATCTCGGGCCTCGCCGGCGTCGAGGGCGTCGACGTGGCACTCGTGCCCGGCGGCCGCTCGACCGTCACCGTCGCATCCGACAGCCCGCTGCGCGTCGAGGACGTGCGCGCCGCGGTCTCGGAGGCCGGCTACTCGCTGGTCTGAGCCCGATCCGCTCCGGGAGCGCCGGCCCTGCGGGGCCGGCGCTCTCGCATCACATGGGGGGCTATCCGCGACGTGGCGGCGGGTCTAGCATCAGCCGCAGACCGTTCCGCGACGATGTTACGGAATCGATCTCCCATCGCCGGATCGAAAGAGGACATCATGCAACGTCGCATGCTCGCAGTCGCCGCCGCGGTCGCGCTCGGCGCAACCGCACTGCTCGGAGCCGCGCCAGCCTCAGCAGCCGAGCCGCCTCCGCCCGGCGGCTACGCATACGTGGCGCTCGGCGACTCCGAGGCTGCAGGCACGGGCCTGCTCCCGGCGGTGCAGATGGACTGCCTCCGCTCGATCAAGGCCTACCCGATCGTGCTCGCGCCGACCTACGGCGGCGTCGCGTCGCACGCCTGTGCCGGTGCCACCAGCGCCGACGCGCTCACGCAGGCGCGCACGGCGATCGCCGCCGGCAGGCTCGGCGCCGCGACGGAGCTCGTGACCATCACCGTCGGCATGAACGACGTCGGATGGCAGTCGGTGCTGCTGGCCTGCAGCAGCTCGGGCACCGTGCCGGCATGCCAGACGGCGTTCGATCGGGCGATGCTCCTCGGGCAGTCGCTGCCGACGAGCATCGGCACGATCGTCGCGACGGTGCGGGCCGTCCCAGGCTTCGACGGGCGCATCGCGGTCGGCGGCTACCCGTTGCTCTTCGGCGACCTCGCGACGTCGTGCTCGATCGGCTCCTTCCAGGGCACGCCGATCGACGTGAGCCCGGCGCAGGCCGCGCTCGCCAACCTCGGGGTGGAGCAGATCAACCTCGCGATCCGCGCAGGGGCGATGGCCGCCGGCGGCACCTACATCGACATCGGCGCAGCGTTCGACGGGCACGGTCTCTGCGACACCAGCGGCCCCTGGGTCAGCGGCCTCGTCAACGGTCAGCGCACGTCCGATCGCAGCCTCCACCTCAACTGGCCGGGCCAGCGGGCGTACGCTGCGGCGATCGTCGCGGCGCTGTAGCCGCACGAGCGCGTCGCCCGCCCTGGGCGGCGCGCTCAGTCCAGCGCGTCGAGGTACTGCTGCACCTGCCGCCGCACGCGGTCGCGGATGCGCCGCACCTCGTCGGTCGAGAGCCCGGCCGGGTCGTCGAAGTCCCACGAGAGCACCTGCTGCTCGGGCTGCAGCTCGAACGGGTGGTCGATGAGCATCGTGATGATGACGTCGGCCGCGCGCGCGACGTCGTCGGTGACGGGCTTCGGGTAGCTCTCGGTGAGCGGCACGCCATCCTCCTCCATCACCCCGACGACCGTGCGCAGCACCTCGTCGGCAGGGTTGAGGGCAGCCGAGAGCGCCTCGACGCGCCCGTCGCTCAGCGCGTTGAGGTAGGCGGCGGCCATCTGCGAGATGCCGTCGTTGCGGATCGACTCGACGAGCACGCGCAGCGGCGCGCCGGCCTCGCGCCGCCCCTCGCCCGCCTCGAGCGCCTTGAGGCGGTCGGCAGCGAACTTCAGCGCGAGCGCCGGCAGGTGGGTGCGCACGCGCGCCCCGCGAGCGAGGGTGGCGTGCGACTCGAAGACGATGCGCTCGATGAGCGTCGGCTCGAGCTCGGGATGGAGCTTCGCGAGGTGGGCCGCGCCGCGGCGCAGCGTCTCGTCGGGCGAATCGAGTCCGTGCTGCTCGCGGGTCATGTCGGCTCCTCCGGTCGACGTGGCGCCTCCAGGCTACGGCCGGGCAGGATGCCGTGCCAAGAGCCTGGGGCGCGGGTCAGAGCACCGGTGCGTGCCGCTCCAGGAACTCGTAGAGCTCCGCGTCGTCGACGCCCGGGTAGGTGCCCGACGGCAGCGGCGCGAGCGTGTGCTGGTGCATGCGCGCCGACGCCCACGCGTTGTTGCGCCAGCGACGCTGCAGCGCGTCGTCGGGGCGGGCGCAGCACCGCTCGTCGGGGCAGGTCGAGGTCTGGCGGAACGCCGTCTGGGCGCCGCGGAAGTACTTCGCGTCGTCGAAGCGCACGCCGAACGAGATCGAGAACTCGCCGTCGGTGCCCGCGCCGATCTGCGTCGAGCACCAGAAGGTGCCCGCGGGCGTGTCGGTGTACTGGTAGAACTCCGTCGTCCGCGACGTGCGCTCGAAGGCGCTGCGGGCGGCGAACTTGCGGCACACGACCTGGCCCTCGGCGTGGCCGGATGCGTCGACCGGGATGGGCATCCCGTCGTTCTCGTAGACGCGCGAGAGCGCGCCGTCCTCGGCCACGCGCAGGAAGTGCACGCGCAGGTCGAGGTGCGTGGTGGCGAGGTTCGTGAAGCGCATCGCCGCCGTCTCGTGCGTGACGCCGAACGCGTCGCGGAAGTCCTCGACCGCGAGGTTCCGCTCCTTCTTCGCCTTGCGCAGGTACTCGATCGCGCGCGAGCGCGGCATGAGGGTCGCGGCCGCGAAGTAGTTGATCTCGAGCCGCTGCTGCAGGAACTCGCTGTAGTCGCGCGGCTCGTGGTGCCCGAGCAGCCGGTGGGCGAGCGCCTGCAGCGCCATCGAGCGGAGCCCGTGGCCACCCGGGATCGAGGCCGGCGGCAGGTAGATGCGGCCGTTCTCGAGATCGGTGACCGAGCGCGTCGAGTGCGGCAGGTCGGTGACGTAGACGAGCTCGAAGCCGAGGCGGGCCGCCATCTCGCTCACCGTGCGGTGCGTGAGGCTGCCGCCCTCGTAGCCGACGGCCCGCAGCTGCTCGTCGGCGAGCTCGTCGATGTGCGGCAGCGAGTTGGCCTGCTCGCGCATGCGCAGCCGCAGCGCGGTCGCGTCGCGCCGTGCCTGCTCGGGGGTGGCGATCGCCTCGCGGGCGCGGCGGTCGAGCTCGCGGTGCAGGCCGACGAGCGCGCGCAGCTGGTCGTCGCCCATCGAGCGCGTCGGGCGCACGGTCGGCAGGCCGAGCCGCTTGTAGCTCGCGCCCTCCTGCAGCCGCTGCAGGTCGAGCTCGAGCCGCGAGCGCTCGCTCGGCGGCTCGGGGTCGAGCAGCTGTGCGGTGGGCACCTGCAGCACCTCGGCGATCGCCTGCAGGTGGCTGAGCTTCGGCTCCCGGTGCCCGTTCTCGATGAGGGAGAGCTGGCTGCCCGCGAGCCCGATGCGCTCCCCCAGCGCGTCGAGCGTGAGCTCGGCGGCGGTGCGGAAGTGCCGGATGCGGTGCCCAAGGACTGCTGCGTCGACCATGCGACCAGTGTACGAAACTTCTGGCGAATCTTCACCATGTGCGCCGCGCGCGGCCGCGATCGCCTCCGCGAGGGGCGCTTCGGGGCGCAAGTTTCGTCGAAAGGAAGAATGCGCGGTTCCTTCTGGCTCTCGCTCGCCCTCGGCGGTCGGGCGCGGGTGAGACTCGAACCATGACGATCCTCCCCGCCGCCCCGACCCGCGCATCCGCCAAGCCCGTGAAGCCCAAGCGCGTCGGCGCGCCCGAGGGCGCCGACCCGGGCGTCGTCTCGTGGGTCGCGAGCGTCGCCGAGCTCACCGAGCCCCGCGACATCGTCTGGTGCGACGGCTCGCAGGAGGAGCTGCAGCGCCTCATCGACACCATGCTCGAGGCGGGCACGATCGTGCCGGTGCCGAAGCGGCCTGGCAGCTACCTCGCCCGCTCGAACCCCGACGACGTCGCCCGCATGGAGGACCGCACCTTCATCTGCGCCGACGATGCCGAGGACGCCGGCCCCACGAACAACTGGCGCGACCCGACCTCGATGCGGCAGGTGCTCGGCGGCCTCTTCGACGGCGCCATGCGCGGCCGCACCATGTACGTCATCCCGTTCTCGATGGGCCCGGTCGGCGGCCCCATCTCGAAGCTCGGCATCGAGATCACCGACTCGCCGTACGTCGTCGCATCCATGCACTACATGACGCGCGTCGGCACGGCGGCGCTCGAGGCGATGCATGGCACGAGCGACTGGGTGCCCGCGGTGCACTCGATCGGCGCGCCGCTCGCCGACGGCCAGCAGGACGTGCCGTGGCCGTGCAACCCGACCCGCTACATCTCGCACTTCCCGGAGACGCGCGAGATCTGGTCGTTCGGCTCGGCCTACGGCGGCAACGCGCTGCTCGCGAAGAAGTGCTTCGCGCTGCGCATCGCGTCGGTGCAGGCGCGCGACGAGGGCTGGCTCGCCGAGCACATGCTGCTGCTGCGCATGAAGCACGACGACGGCCGCCAGATCCACCTGGCCGGCGCCTTCCCCTCCGCGTGCGGCAAGACCAACCTCGCGATGCTGCAGCCGACGATCCCCGGTTGGACCGTCGAGACGCTCGGCGACGACATCGTCTGGATGCGTCCTGGCCCCGACGGGCGGCTGTGGGCCATCAACCCCGAGAACGGCTTCTTCGGCGTCGCCCCCGGCACGAGCGAGGCCACCAACGCGACCGCGATGGCGATGATGGACCACGACACGATCTTCACCAACGTGGCGATGACGCCCGACGGCGACGTGTGGTGGGAGGGGATGACGAAGGAGGTCCCCGAGGGCCTCATCGACTGGCAGGGCCGCCCCTACGACCCGGCCAACGGCCCGGCGGCGCACCCGAACGCCCGCTTCACCGTGCGCGCCGAGCAGGCGCCGTCGATCGCGCCCGATTGGGACGCGCCCGCGGGCGTGCCCCTCGACGCGATCATCTTCGGCGGCCGCCGCCCCACGCAGGTGCCGCTCGTGCTGCAGGCGCGCGACTGGGAGCACGGCGTCTACGTCGGCGCGACGGTCTCGAGCCAGCAGACGGCCGCCGCCGAGGGCCCGGTGGGCGAGATCCGCCGCGACCCGTTCGCGATGCTGCCCTTCTGCGGCTACAACATGGGCGACTACTTCACGCACTGGATCGACATGGGGCACCGCCTCGGCCGCCACGCGCCCAAGATCTTCTCGGTCAACTGGTTCCGTCGCGACGAGGACGGCGGATTCCTGTGGCCGGGCTTCGGCGAGAACGCGCGGGTGCTCGAGTGGATCGCGGGCCGCGTGGCCGGCACCGCGCCGGGCGTCGACACCGCCGTGGGCGTGCTGCCCGCCGAGGGCGCGCTGAACCTCGACGGGCTCGACATCGACGAGGCCGTGATGGACGAGCTCTTCGAGATCGACCCGAAGGCGTGGCTGTCGGAGCTCGTCGACGTCGAGGCCTTCTTCGGCCAGTTCGGCCGCGCGCTGCCCACGGGCCTCGTGCGCCAGCTGAACCACGTGCGGTGGCGCCTCGAGCACGTGCAGCAGGCGCAGCACGCGCAGCAGCAGCAGCCCGTCGCGGTCTGAGCCGCGCGGGCCGCGCCGCCCGCTGCAGATGTAGGGCCAGTGGCTCCCACCCCGCGAGGGTCGGAGCCACTGGCCCTACATCTGTGATGGCCGAGAAGCACGGAGGGGGCGGATGCGTCACTCGCGTCGGGCGCGCGCTGCGCGCACGCGCTCCACGAAGTGCGCGCCACGGCGTGCCATGTGCTTGCGCGTGACCCGCACGGTCGTCCATCCGGCTGCCTCGAAGCGCGCGTAGCGATCGATGTCGACGTGCCACTGCCGCTCGTCGCGGTGGCCGTCGCCCTCGAACTCGATCGCGATCCGCAGCTCCGGATAGCCGAGGTCCGGGTGCCACTCCTCTCCGTCGACGACGACAGGCGGGTGCACGACCGGCTCGGGCAGCCCCGCCTCGACGATCAGGAGCCGCGTGATCGTCTCGAACCTCGAGTCGACGCCGACCCGCGCATCCGCCGCGGCAGCGCGCAGCGCCGCGACCCCGGCCAGCCCCGCACATCGAGCGATGAAGTCGTCGAGCTCCTGTGGGGTGGCATAGCCGCGCTCGGGCTTCCGCTCCAGTCGCAGGCCCGGGAAGGAGCGCGACGGCGTGAGCAGCGCATCGGCGACCTGCACGAGCGCCTCGTGCGACAGCTCGCGCGCGAGCGTCAGCGCGGTCGCGAGCGGGCCCAGGAGCCGCAGCCCGTCGAGCTCGGTGGTGCGCAGCCGCGTCGGATCGAACGCGAGGTGTCGCGTGCCGGGCACGACGCTGGGCGCGGTGCGGTGCGGTCGGGCGACGACGAGCGGCTCGCCGCGCGACCACCGCTCGGCGATGGGGAGGCCCCAGAGCCGGGCGGCGGTGATGCCGCCGAAGACCTGATGCGGAGGCATGATCGTCGCGTACGCGCTCGCGAGCGCCGCGACGTCGGTGATCGGTCGCGAGCGCACCCCGCGGAACGGCTGCTCGAGATCGGCACCGCGGAGCCGACCGCGGCCGAGCCCCTCGGCGAGCGCGTCGCCGACGCGGAACGCGCCGAGATCGAACGGCTCGGGGAGCGGGGTCGAGGGGCGCATCCGCGCAGGGTGCCGCGCGCTCCGCGCAGCGCGAGCAGAGGGCGGCGGCACCTGTGGACGGCCGCGCGCGGCGGCGCGGGCGGATGCGCATGCCTGCGTCGGCGCAGACCGTGCGCAGATACAGGGACAGTGGCGCTCATCGGGGCGGCATTCGAGCCGTTGGCCCTATATCTGCGGATGGGCGGAGGAGGGGCGGAGAGAGGGCGGGCGCGGCGCGACGGCGCACGCGGGCATGGGTGGTGGAGGATGGGGCGCATGCAGCCGAATCCGCTCTACCGCATCGGCGAGGCCGAGGTGCGCGACCTCGTCGCGCGCGCGCCGTGGATGCTGCTGGTGTCGCATCCCGCGTCCGGACCCGTCGCATCCCCCTCCCCCGTGCTGCTCGACGACGAGCACGAGGGCGACGGGCTCGTGCTCGTGACGCACCTCGGCCGCGCCGACGCGCGCCTGCACGGGCTGCTCGAGCCCGGCGAGCACCGGATGCTCGTGGTCGCGCAGGGCGAGCACGGGTACATCTCGCCGTCGTGGTACGTCGGGGCCGACGCGGGACAGATCCCCACCTGGAACTTCGAGATGGCGAGCATGACGTGCGACGTGGAGGTCCTCGACGCGGACGCGAACATGCGCACGCTCCGGAAGCTCGTCGCGCACTTCGAGTCGCGGTACGCGCCCGAGGGCGGCGTCGCGCTCGACATCGACGACGACGGCAATCGCGGCATGGCGATGGGGACGGTCGGGCTGCGGCTGCGCGTGCGCTCCTTCGACGCGAAGTCGAAGATGAGCCAGAACAAGTCGGCCGACACCCGGGCCTCCGTGCTCGCGCACCTCGACGCATCCCACCCCGCCCTCGCCGAGCGCATGCGCGTGGCCGACCGCGACGCCGCGCCGGCGCGCGAGGCCTGACCCCAACCGTCGACGGCCGTCGTTCGTCCTAGAGAGCAGAGGGAGACTCGCGTGGCAGCCGGCTGGGAGCTGGTCGTCGCCGAGCTCGTCGCCCAGCGCGGCGAGGCGCTCGTGCGCTACGCGATGCTCCTGACCGGTGACGAGGAGGAGGCCCGCGACATGGTGCAGGACGCCCTGACGGCGACCTTCGGCCGGCTGCGCAACGGCTTCGAGGTCGAGCAGGCCGAGGCCTACGTGCGGCGCGCGATCGCGAACCGGTTCCTCGACCGCGCCCGGCGCGGCCAGCGGTGGCGGCGGATCGCGCCGCTCGTCGTCGATCGCGAGCGGGTCGACTCGGGCTCGACGCTCACCGGAGAGCGGCTCGACATGGCGCACCGGCTGCAGCGGCTCACGCCGCGCGAGCGCGCGTGCGTCGTGCTGCGCTACGACGAGGACCGCACGGTCGAGCAGGTCGCCGCGGAGCTCGGCATCTCGGCGGGCGCGGTGAAGCGCTACCTGTCGGATGCGCTCGGCAAGCTGCGCGGGATGCTCGAGCGCGAGCAGGAGCGCGGGCAGCGCGACGAGAGGGGCAGGCCGTGAGCGACGAGGAGCTGCGGCGGCGGCTGCAGGAGATCCCCGCGCCGCGCGCGAGGCTCGACGCGGCCGCCGCGATCGACGGCGCGAAGCGGCGGCGCCGGCCCAAGGTCGCGGCGCTGACGGCCGCCGCGACCGGCGCCGGCGTGCTCATCGTCGCGCCGTTCGTGACGCCGGGGCTGACGCCGCTGTCGCCCTCGAGCGACTCGTCGGTGCTCAGCGAGGGCGACGACGGCGGCACGGCGCCCGAGGCGGCGCAGCCGAGCGCCGAGACCGAGGGCGCGCCGGTCGAGGGCGGCGACAGCGGTGCCGGAGCCGAGGAGTCGGCGCCGATCGGGCTGTGCGGCCTCACGCGCGCCGGCGACATCGGCCTGGCGCTCCGGTTCCTCGAGGACCCGGCGGATGCGTCGGTGGTGCCCCCGGGTCGGGTCGAGGCGCGGGGCGCGGGGCTCACGGCCGCCGTCGCGACCTTCGTCGACGTCGACGCGCTCGTCGTCGACGGCGGTGTCGCGCGGGCGACGGCCGGCACCACCGAGCAGGACGCGCGCCTGGCGGGCGGCGCCGCGGGAGTGCTCGGGGTGACCACCGGCGTGCTCCCGGCCGACGCGTGCGGGCCCGGGACGCCATCCGCCCCCTCCCCCGTCGCGCTCGTCGCGGTCGACGGGTCGGCGCCGGTCGCGGTCGTGGGCGAGCCCTGGGAGGACGTTCGCTGAGAGCGCCACCGTCGGCGCGATCTCCCAGGCTCGCGGCCAGATCCGCTGGCTAGACTCGCGCCGAGTCGGCAGCCCGACAGGCCGGCCGCAAGGGAGCGCAGATGCAGGTCCGGATCGTCCGCCCGTTCGCGGTGGTGGCACTCGGTGCCGCCGGGCTCCTGGGGCTCTCTGCCGGCTCGCTCGCCACCGAGGCGCCCGTCGACCTGGGCGGCGACGTCTTCGTCGACACGACCGGGCAGCTCTCGGCCGACGCCGCCGAGATCGCCGAGCACCTCGAGCGCAACAACGCCGAGAGCGACGCCGACGTGTACGCGGTCTTCGTCGACTCCTTCGACGGCATGGCGCGCGACGAGTGGGCCAACACGAGCGCCGAGCAGAGCGGCCTCGACCAGTCGTCGATGCTGCTCGCGATCGCGGTCGACGACGGCCAGTACGCCTACTCGGTCGCGAACGGCTTCCCGCGCGACACCTCCCAGGTGAACGACGCGCTGCAGGGCGTGCTGCTGCCGGCCCTCAACTCGGGCGACTTCGCCGGCGGCATCACGCAGTTCAGCGACCAGATCGCCGCGAACGAGGGCGGCGGCGACGGGGGCACCGACGTGAACGTCGACGGCTCGGCCATCTGGCCGGTCGTCGCGCTCGTCGGCGGCGCGGCCGTCGTCGGCGGCGGCGCGTGGGCGATCACGCGCGGCGTGCGCGCGAACCGCAAGCGCCGCGGCGAGCAGGCCGCCGTGCAGCAGCAGCAGCTGAGCCTCGAGGAGCTCAAGCAGCGCGCCGACATCGCGCTCGTGCAGCTCGACGACACGGTGCAGCAGAGCGAGCAGGAGCTCGCGTTCGCGAACGCGCAGTTCGGCGAGGAGGCCGTCGCGCCCTACCGGCAGGCGCTCGAGAAGGCCAAGGGCGGGCTCGCCGAGGCCTTCGGGCTGCAGCAGCAGCTCGACGACGCCTTCCCCGACAGCGACCAGGAGCGCCACGACTGGTCGAGCCGCATCCTGCAGATCACCGAGGGCGCGGGCCGCGAGCTCGCGAGCCACGCCACCTCCTTCGAGCAGCTGCGCAACCTCGAGCAGAACGCACCCCAGGTGCTCGAGACGGTCGCGCAGTCGCGGCAGGCGCTGGACGGCCGCATCGCGAGCGCGCGGCAGATCCTCGACCGGCTCGACGACCTGCACTCGGGCGCCTCGATCGACCCCGTGCGCGAGAACATCGCCGGCGCCGAGCGGCAGCTGCCCAACATCGACCAGTCGCTCGCGGCCGGCCGCGACGCCGTGCAGGCTGGCAACGGCGCCAACGCCGCGCTCGCCGTGCACGCCGCTGAGGCTGCCCTCGCGCAGGCCTCCGGGCTGCTCGCCGCCGTCGAGCGCGCCGAGCGCGACCTCGAGCACTCGAGGCAGCAGCTCGGCGAGCTCGTGCAGGACTCCATCGGCGACATCGCGGCGGCCAAGACGCTCCGCAGCACGTCGACGATCGACCTGGCCCCGCTCATCCACCACGTCGAGGAGCAGGTGGCCATCGCCCAGCGGCGCCCCACCGACACGCTCACCGTGCTGAGCAACCTGCAGCGCGCCAACCAGCGCCTCGACGAGGCGGCCGGCCAGCTGCGCGAGGGCGGCGCGCAGGTGCAGCGGCAGCAGATGACGCTGGATCGCTGGATCGAGTCGGCGCGCGCCAACATCGACCGCGCCGAGGACTTCATCCACACCCGCCGCATCGGCGTCGGCATGCACGCGCGCCAGCTGCTCTCGACCGCGCAGCAGGAGCTCGCGCAGGCGCTGCGGCTCCGCGAGGCCGACCCGCACACGGCCGCGCAGTACGCGCAGGCGGCCTCCGAGCACGCCGAGCAGGCGATGCAGGACGCCTCGGGCGACGTCGGCGGCTGGGGCGGCCAGCCCCGCAACCCCTACTACCGCCAGGGCGGGCGCGGGCAGGACATGCTCACGGGCGGCCTGCTCGGCTACATCCTCGGCGACATGCTCTCGGGCGGCGGCCACGGCGGCGGCGCCGCGCCCGGCCAGTACAGCGACCCCTTCGCGGGCGGCTCCGGCGGCGGCGGGGGCGGGGGCCTCGGCGACCTCTTCTCCGGCGGCGGCGGCTCGTTCGGCGGCGGAGGCGGCGGCTTCTTCGGGGGCGGCTTCGGCGGCGGAGGCGGCGGCTTCGGCGGCGGAGGCGGCTCCTTCGGCGACTGACGCCGGCCCGCCCGGGCCTCGCAGCGCATCCCACACCACTGTCCATCACACGACGACCGGCCGCTCCGGCGGCACCCGCAGGAAGGAACACCATGTCCAAGCAGTCCATCCTCGGCCGCATCGCGCAGCTCGCGAAGGCCAACATCAACGCGCTCCTCGACCAGGCCGAGGACCCCGAGAAGATGCTCGACCAGATGGTTCGCGACTACACGAACTCGATCGCCGAGGCCGAGGCCGCCATCGCCCAGACCATCGGCAACCTGCGCCTGCAGGAGCAGGACTACCAGGAGGACGTGCGCGCCGCCGAGGACTGGGGCCGCAAGGCGCTCGCCGCCTCGCAGCGCGCCGACGAGATGCGCGCCGAACACCCGGCCGACGCCGCGAAGTTCGACAACCTCGCCAAGGTTGCCATCGGCAAGCAGATGCAGTCGGAGTCGGAGGCCCGCGCGGCCGAGCCGTCGATCCAGTCGCAGAACGAGGTCGTCGACAAGCTGAAGACCGGCCTCGAGACGATGAA
This sequence comes from Agrococcus sp. BE272, assembly GCF_031457935.1. NCBI lineage: Bacteria > Bacillati > Actinomycetota > Actinomycetes > Micrococcales > Microbacteriaceae > Agrococcus > Agrococcus sp. BE272. The sequence continues at coordinate 172,565 of NZ_JAVDXL010000001.1, forward strand.
GGGCAAGCTCGACCAGCTGAAGTCGAAGCGCTCCGAGCTGATCGCGCGCGCCAAGGTCGCCGACGCGCAGTCGCAGGTGCACGACGCGGTGAAGTCGATCGACATCCTCGACCCCACGAGCGAGATCGGCCGATTCGAGGAGAAGATCCGTCGCGAGGAGGCCAAGGTCATGGGCCAGCAGGAGCTCGCCGCCTCGACGCTCGACGCGCAGTTCGAGGCGCTCGAGGACGTCGGCCGCGAGACCGAGATCGAGGCGCGCCTCGCCGCGCTCAAGCACGGCGGCGCGCAGGGGCAGCTGGGCTCCGGCGCCAACGCGGCGCTCGGCGGCTCGCAGGGCGGCTCGCAGAGCGCAGGCGACCACGTCGAGGCGGAGGTCGTCGACCGCTGATCGCGCGCTCGCGCGCACGGCCTTGGAGGGGGCGGACGACCGTCCGCCCCCTCCTCGCCTGCCCGGGCTAGGTTGACGGCGTGACCGACACGACACCGCGCGTCGCCCTCGAGCGGCGCGGACCCATCCTCCACATCCGGCTCGACCGGGTCGGCAAGCGCAACGCCGCCGACCAGCGCATGCTGCACGAGCTCGCGCTCGCGTACGGCGAGCTCGACCGCGACCCGGCGCTGCGGGTCGGCGTCGTCTCGGCCGCGGGCGACCACTTCACCGCCGGCCTCGACCTCGCCGACATCGCGCCTCGGATCGCGACCGGAAGGCCGGAGCTCGTGCCCGAGGGCGGGCTCGACCCGTGGGGCCTGCAGACGCGGCCGGTGTCGAAGCCCGTCGTGCTCGCGGTGCAGGGCACGTGCTTCACGCTCGGCATCGAGCTCGCGCTCGCGAGCGACGTGGTCGTGGCCGCCGACTCGACGGTCTTCGCGCAGCTCGAGGTGGCGCGAGGCATCATGCCCTTCGGCGGCGCGACGGTGCGCTTCCCGCGGCTCGGCTGGGGCGACGCCATGCGCTGGATGCTCACCGGCGACCGCTTCGACGCCGCCGAGGCGCTGCGGATCGGGCTCGTGCAGGAGATCGTGCCGCACGGCACCGAGCTCGAGCGCGCGCTCGCGCTCGCCGAGCGCGTCGCGGCGCAGGCGCCGCTCGCCGTGCAGGCGACGCTCGCCGCCGCCCGGGCGGCGCAGCCGCAGACGGCGGATGCGGTGGCCGGGCTCCTGCCCGCCGTGCAGCGGCTCGCGGCGACCGGCGATGCGCGGCGCGCCGCGGAATCGTACCTGACGGGGACACCCGTCGCGTTCGAGGGGAGCTGACGCCGGGCGGCGAGTGCGCGGGCCGGCTGCAGCGCCCGGGCCGCCTACAGCGCCCGCGCCGCCGCGGTCGCGCGGTAGACGTCCTCGAGCTCGTGCGCGACGTCCTGCCAGTCGCGACGGCTCGCGGCGCGGCGGCCGGCGAGGCCGAACTCGAGCTGCAGGTCGACGTCGTCGAGGATCGCGCCCACCGCCTCCGCCCACTCGGCCGGGTCGCGCCCGTCGACGAGCACGCCCGTCTCGCCGTCGATGACCGACTCCATGAGGCCCCCCACGCGCGCGGCGACGACCGGGGTGCCGCTGGCGGCGGCCTCGAGCGGCACGAGGCCGAACGACTCCGTGCGGCTGGGCACCACGACGACGTCGGCCGCGTCGAGCAGCTGCGCGAGCGCCGGCCGCTCGAGGCTGCCGATGTGACGGACGCGGTCGGCGACGCCGAGCTCGCGCGCGAGGTCGTGCAGCGACTCGAGGTAGCGCTCCGAGCCGGGTGTCGCGTCGCCCGCGAGCACGAGCACCGTGCCCGGCAGGTGCGGCAGCATCCGCACCGCGAGGTCCTGGCCCTTCGCCGCCTGCACGCGGCCGACGCACACGACGAGCCCGTCGTCGGCGCGCACCCCGAGCCGCGCGCGCACCGCCTCGCGCGACGAGACGGGCGCCGGGTGGAAGACGGTCGTGTCGACCGCGGGCGGCACGAGCCAGACGCGCTCGGCCGGCGCGCCGACGCCGTCGCACAGCACGTCGATCTCGGCGCGCGAGACGGCCGCGATCGCGTCGACCTCGCTCGCGAGGTACCGCTCGGTGAGGACGCGGCGCTCGGGCTCGGGCCGGTCGCCGTCGGCGAGGCGGCGGTTCTTCTCCTCGGCGAGCGTGTGGAACGTCTGCACGATCGGGATGCCGAGCGCGAGCGAGACGGGCAGCGCCGCGAGGCCGGAGAGCCAGTAGTGCGCGTGGATCACGTCGTACGGGTCGGTCGCCGCGAGCGCCGCGCGCTGCAGCTGGTCGCCGAAGGCGTCGGCGAGGTTGGGCAGCTCGTGCTTGCGCACGATGCCGCCGCCCGTCTCGAGCGCGTAGAGCGTGACGCCGGGCGCGAGCGAGTGCGCGTGCGGGGCGCCGACCGAGCGGGTGAAGACGTCGACGTGGTTGCCGCGGCCGGCGAGCGCCATCGCGCTCTCGAGCACGAGCACGTTCAGCCCGCCCGCGTCGCCCTTCCCCGGGCGGTCGGCCGGCGACGTGTGCATCGACACGATCGCGATCCTGAGGGGCGTCCCAGGGGTGTGGCCGTACGGCTCCTGGCGCATGCACCCAGCGTATCCGGGCGCTATCGTCGGCCGCATGGCAGATTCGCGACCGGGCCCGCTCCGCGCGGTCGGCACCGCGATCGGCGCCCTCGGCCGCTCGGCCTCCGGGCCCGCGCTCCGGGCGCTCACGGCGCCGCCGGTGGCACGTGCCGGGCACCGCTTCGCGACGCGGGCGGCGCGCGTCTGGGGCCGGCTGCTCGGCGGCGAGGAGCGGCAGGTCGGCGAGCTGACCGTCATCTCGGGGCTGCCGACTTGGGCCTTCGGCCGAGGCGGCACCACCATCGGCGCGACCTTCCTCACGCGCAGCGCCCTCTCACCCGAGATCCTCGAGCACGAGGACGTGCACCGGCGCCAGTGGGAGCGCTACGGGCTGTGGTTCATCCCCATGTACCTCGCCGCCGGCCAGGACGGGCTGCGCAACCGCTTCGAGATCGAGGCGGACCTCGTGAAGGGCGGCTACCTGCCGAAGCCCGCGCGACGGGCTGGCGTGCGCGCCGCCGGGCGCACAGGCGGCCGCCCGGGCGAGCCCCCGGCCTAGGGCCGCATCGCGTCGACGACGCGCTGCGTCCAGGGGATGCGCCGCTCGAGCTGGCGGCCGATGGCGAGCAGCGTCGCCTCCTCCCCCGGCCTGCCGATCAGCTGCACGCCCATCGGCAGCCCCTCGGCGGTGCGGTGCACCGGCAGCGCGATCGCCGGCAGCCCCGTCACGTTGACGAACGACGTGTGCGGCGTGTGGAGCACCTGGTGCCGGAAGTCGGCCTCGCCGTCCTCCGGGTACCAGTCGAGGGGCCGCGGCGTGAGCGCCGTCGCCGGCGTGAGCACGGCGTCCCACGGCGCGAACGCGGCCAGGACGCGCCGCTCGAAGGCGGTCGCCCACAGCTGGGCCCGCGCGAGCCCGCCGGCGGTGAGGCCGTCGCTCGTCTCGACGATCCAGCGCGCGAGCGGCTCGAGCAGGTGCCGGCGCTCGCGCGCGATGGGCGCTGCCGCCGCACCGCCTCGCCAGAGCGCCGTGAAGGCCTCGGGGTACCCCGACGCATCCGGCAGCGCCACCTCGCCCACCTCGTGCCCGAAGGCGGTCAGCGCCGCGACGGTCGCGTCGACGGCGGCCGTGGCCTCGGGCGAGATGCGGATGTCGTCGGTCTCGTCCCAGGGCGTGCCGCCGGTCATGACCGCGATGCGGTAGCGCCCCTGGCCGCGCACCGCCGCGGCGAGCAGCGAGCCGTCGTCGCGCTCGGGCGCGCGGAGCGTGAGCCCGTGCGGCGCGACCCCGTTGACGCGGCCGATGAGCGCGTCGGTCAGCAGCGCGACGTCGATGACCGAGCGCGCGATCGCGCCGGCGGTGACGAGCCCGCCGATCGTGCCGACGCCGCCCTGCGCGGGGATGCGGCCGCGGGTGGGCTTCAGCCCCACGAGGCCGCACGTGGCGGCCGGGATGCGGATGGAGCCGCCGCCGTCGGAGCCGGGCGCGAACGGCAGCAGCCCCTGCGCGACGGCCGCCGCGGCGCCGCCCGAGGAGCCGCCCGCGTGGAGCCCGGGGTGGCCGGGCAGCGTCGTCGCCCCGTGCAGCGCCGAGCGGGTGTAGCCGGCGAAGCCCAGCTCGGGCGCGGCGGTGCGGCCGAGCGTGACGCCGCCCGCGTCGTCGAGCACCTGCGCGACGGGATCGGTCGCGTCGGCGACGTTGCCGGCCATCCAGCGGCTCGCGAAGGTCGCCGGCTGCCCGGCGCGCTGCGTGAGGTCCTTGTCGGCGAACGGCAGGCCGTGGATGAGCCCGGTGCGGTCGTCGGCGTCGTCGACGGCTCGGGCGCGAGCGAGCGCGAGCTCGGCGTCGACGTGGACGAAGGCGTGCGCGTCGTCGACGCGCTCGATGCGCTCGAGGAAGTGCTGCGCGACCTCGACGGCGCTCACGTCGCGCGCGTGGAGGAGGCGCCAGAGGTCGAGGGCGCCCTGCTCGTGGAGCGCGCTCACCCGAAGTACCGGCCCGCGCGGCGCTGCAGGCGCCTGCGCTCGGTGCGCTCGCGCATCTCGTCGCGGGTCGCGTAGTTCGTCAGCTCGCGGAACGGGTCGCGCCCGACGACCCGCGACGGCTCGGCGAGGATCGCGAGCACCGCCTTCTCGATCTCCCAGTACTCGCCGATGCGCGTGCCCTGGCCGGGATTCACGTGCCGCAGGCGCGCCTCGAAGCGCACCTCGCCCTTCACCTCGATCTGCGTGATGAAGCCGCGCGTGGCGCCCGCGACCGACACCATCCAGAAGCCGGGGCCGAGGTCGGTGACCGTCGCGCGCACGTCGTCGGCCGCAGCCGCCGCCGCTGCGCTCACGTCTGCCTGCTCCCGCGACGCCCGCCAGGCCTCGAACTCCGTCATGCCCTCCATCGTGGCACCGCGCACCGACACGGCGCGCCGACGCTCACGGCTCGGGCTGCGCCCACCGACCGTCGTCGGTCTCGCGCTCCTCCGCGCGATGCCGGGCGACGACGCCGGCCAGCACCGCCGCGCCCACCTGGGCGCCGTCGACGGTGACGGCGAAGCGCGCGCCCTCGCGCGTGGTGACGACGATGCCCGGGCCGCGCCGCAGCACGACCGCCACGTGCCCCGGCAGGCCCCGGTAGCCCCATCCGCCCCAGTGCAGCGGCTCGACGAGCCGCGCCTCGGCGACGCGGATGCGCGCGGTCGGGATGCGCCGCAGCGGGAAGCCGAGCAGGGCGCTGCGCACGCGCAGGCCGTCGGCGTCGACGACGACGCGGATGCGGGCGATGCCGATCACCACCGCGGCCGCGAGCAGCAGCACGAGCGCGAGCAGCACCCGCGCCACCGGGCCGTCGCCGAGCGGCAGCAGCAGCGCTGCCAGCACGCCGCCGACGAGCAGCGCGATGCCGAGCAGGGCGAGCGCGGGCGACTGCGCGTCGGCGCTCCACCGCTCGGCGTCGGTCGGCTCGAGCGGCAGCGGCGGATCGGTGTCGCGCACGCGCATCTCGCCGCGCGGGTGGATGAGCCACGGCACCACGAGCAGCAGCACCGAGCCCACGAGCAGCGCGAGCCACGGCCCGAGCACCGCCTGCTCGGCGCTGCCGGCCTCGATCGTCGTCACCGCCGAGATCACCCAGGCGGCCGCGAGCATGGCGCTGACGCCGGCCATGATCGAGAGCACCACGGCGCGCGCCCCGTCGTCGATGCGCAGCGCCGCGAGCACGAGCGCCGCGACGAGCATCGCCCCGGTCGCGGCGAGCAGCCCGATGCCCATCGGCGTCGTCTCCGAGACGCCGTCGGCGACCCCCGCGTCGGACCAGTGGGTCGCGATGCGGCTCGGCAGCTCCGGCGCGAGCACCGCCCAGCTCGCGGCGATGACGAGCGGCGGCAGCGCCAGCACGAGCGCGGCGAGCCAGACGAGGGTGCGGTGCATGGTGCGCTCAGTCTCCCGCGCGCCGCTGTGGCGCGGCCATGCCCGCGGGCGAGGCGCGTGCGGGCGCGGCGGGCGCGGTCCCCGCCGCGCCTACGCGCTCCGGTGCGCCGTCCAGAGCCCGACCAGCAGCGCCACGATCGCGGTCGCGGCGCCGAGCACGAGGCCGGCCGGCGCCATCGCGAGGCTCAGCTGCGAGAGCGCGAACAGCAGCGCCGCCATGATCGCGACCGAGGCCACCGCGACGAGGCCGAGCATCCACAGCTGGGTGCCCTGCTGCATCGACCGGCGCGAGAAGACCACGGCGACCGCCGCGGGCAGCCCGAGGATCGCGCCGTACGTGACGCCGACCTGGAGGCCCTGCGCGTCGGGCGAGAACAGCACCCCGAGCAGGACGCCGATGAGCACGCCCGCGCCGAGTGCGGCGGCGACCGCCCACCCGGTCGGCACGGCGAAGACGGTGGGGGCTCGATGCTGCGCGACGGCCATGGCGACGACCTTCCTGCAGCGGTGGTGCACCGCCGCTCAGCGTCAGCATCCACCGCGGCGACCGGCGTTCGCAATCGCTGTTACGGAACCCTGCGGCTACCCTCAGCGCCGCTTGCGCAACGACTTCTGCAGCAGCACGATCCCGAGCTCCCGCCCGAACTTCACGCCGACGCGGCCCATCCGCCCGATCTCCTCGAAGCCGAGCCGCTCGTGCAGCGCGATCGACGCATCCGCCCCCTGATCGGCGATCACCGCGATCATCTCGCGCACGCCGCGCTCGCGCGTCGCCTCGATGAGCGCCTCCATGAGCGCGCGGCCGAGGCCGCGGCCGGCGGCGGCCGGCGCGAGGTAGACCGACGACTCGACCGTGTAGCGGTAGGCGCTGCGCTGCTTCCACGGCTGCGTCAGCGCGTAGCCGAGCACCGTGCCGGTCGCGCTCTCAGCCACGAGGAACGGCAGCCGCAGCTCGCCCGCCTCCCGCAGCGTGCGCCGCCACTGGCCGAGCGTCTTCGGCCGCTCGTCGAAGGTGACCGTCGAGTTGAGCACGAAGTGGCGGTAGATGTCGCGGATCGCAGGCAGGTCGGCCGCCTCGGCGGGCCGGATGCGGAAGGCGAAGTCGGGGTCGCGGTGCTCGGGGTCGCGCAGGTGGCGGGGCAGGCGGCGGCGGCGCTCGTACTCCTCGGGCAGCATCAGCCGGCCGCCTCGGCCTCGGCCGGGATGCGCCAGTCGACCGGCGCCGCACCCTGCGCCGCGAGCGCGGCATCGGCGCGCGAGAAGGGCCGCGAGCCGAAGAAGCCGCGGCTCGCGCTCAGCGGCGACGGGTGCGGGGAGGCGATCGTCGGCACGTCGTCGAGCAGGGGTGCGAGCGACTGCGCCTGCGCACCCCACAGGATCGCGACGAGTGGCGCGCGCGAGCCGTCGGGGCGCCGGCGGGCGACGAGCGCGCGGATCGCGGCCTCGGTCACCTGCTCCCAGCCCCACCCCCGGTGCGAGGCGGGCGCGCCCGCGCCGACCGTGAGCACGCGGTTGAGCAGCAGCACGCCCTGCTCGCTCCACGCGGTCAGGTCGCCGTGGGCGGCCGGCTCGTGGCCCAGGTCGTCGCGGAGCTCGCGGTAGATGTTCTGCAGCGAGCGCGGCAGCGGGCGCACGTGCCGCTCGACCGCGAACGCCAGCCCGATCGGGTGCCCCGGCGTCGGGTACGGGTCCTGGCCGACGATGAGCACCTTGACGTCGTCCATCGGCTGCGCGAACGCGCGCAGCACCGCGTCGCCCGCGGGCAGCCACGGCCGCCCCTCGGCAGCCTCCGCGCGCAGCCGGTCGCCGAGCCCGTGCACGACCTCCTCGACGCCCGCGAGCGCATCCGCCCACCCCGGGTCGATGAGCTCGGCGAGCGGCCGCGCCGTCATGCGGCCAGCACGCCGACGGCGACGCGGTCGCTGTCGCCGGCGCGGTCGGCGGTCCAGACGGAGCCGTCGCCCGCGACCTGCAGCCCGCCGGAGCCGACGATGAGCGAGGTGTTCTCGTCGATCGCCACCACCCGCTCGGCGAGCCCCGCGTGCACGATCGCGACGGCCCGCGAGAGCGTTCCGTACTGCGCGGCGTGCACGTCGACGACGAGGTCGACGAGGCCGAGGCCCGCGTCGAGCGTCACCTCGTCGAGGCCCTCGCCGCTCGTCTCGGCGCACACCGGCACGCCGCCGATGCGCCAGCCGCCGAGCAGCGCCACGTCGCCGGCGATCATCGCGCCGGCCGAGAAGCCCGCGTAGGGCACGCCGGATGCGACGAGGCCGCGGATCGTGTCGGCCGCCGGCATGATCGCGGCGTGGTAGCCGGGCGTGAGCCCGCCGCCGACGAAGATGCCCTCGGCGTTGCCGAGGTCGGTCGGCTGCAGCTGCCGCTCGGGGCTCAGCTGCACGATGCGCACCTCGCCGGCGCCGAGCTTCGTCAGGTCGTCGACGTAGTCGTCGTGCCAGCCGGCGCCCTCCGACTCGGTCTTCGCCCACAGCACGCAGACGATGACGGGGGCGCCCTCGGCGCGCTCGCGGGCCTCGGCGACGAAGCGGCCGGTCCAGCGCGACTCGTCGTCGGCCCAGCCGCCGCCCAGCAGGTGGATGCTCATGCGGGCCAGTCTGCCAGCCGCACGCTGCGGAGCTGCGTCCGTCGACCGGTCAGCCGCGTGCACGACCGGACCACCCGGTCGGCAGCGCAGGAGCCGGTCGACGGACGAGGGTCAGGGCGAGCCGAGCGCCGCGAGCGCCTCGTCGAGGATCCCGAGGCCCGCACGCGCGTCGTCGTCGCCCATCACGAGCGGCGGCGTCACGTGGATGCGGTTGTCGGCGGTGAACGGCACGTACCCGCGCTCGAGCAGCAGGGACTTCAACCGCGCGACGACGGATGCGTCGACGGGCTCGCGGGTGCCGCGGTCGGCCACGAGGTCGAGGGCCCAGAAGCAGCCGCGGCCCCGCACCTCGCCGATGACCGGGTGCCGCTCGGCGAGCGCGCGCAGGCCCGGGCCGAGCACGTCGGCGCCGAGGTGGGCGGCGCGCTCGACGATCCGCTCGTCGACCATCGCGTCGATCGTGGCGACGATCGAGGCGGCGGCGAGCGGGTGGCCCGCATAGGTGAGGCCGCCGGGGATGGGCCGCTCGCGGAAGGTGTCGAGGATGTGCTCGGCGATGATGACGCCGCCGACCGGCACGTAGCCCGAGTTCACGCCCTTCGCGAAGGTGACGAGGTCGGGCCGCACGCCGTCGTGCTGGTGCGCGAACCAGTGCCCCGTGCGGCCGAAGCCCGCCATCACCTCGTCGAGGATGAGCACGATGCCGTGGCGGTCGGCGAGCTCGCGGAGCCCCTGGAGGTAGCCGGGCGGCGGCACGAGGATGCCGGCGGTGCCGGGCACAGGCTCGACGAGGATCGCGGCGAACGTCTCCGGGCCCTCCGACTCGAGCACGCGGCGCGCGTGCTGCAGCGCCCGCTCGCCCTCCTCCTCCTCGCTCGTCGCCCAGAACTCCGAGCGGTAGAGGAACGGCCCGAAGCAGTGCACGTGGCCGAGCGCGAACTCGTTGCCGAGGCGGCGGTGGTCGCCGGTCGCGTTGATCGCGGCGCCGGTGTTGCCGTGGTACGACCGGTAGTGCGAGAGCACCTTGGTGCGGCCCGTGTGCACGCGCGCCATCCGGATCGCGTTCTCGACCGCATCCGCCCCACCGTTCGTGAAGAAGACCGCCGCGAGGCCATCGATCGTCGAGAGGATGCGCTCGGCCGCCTCGCCGCGGCGCAGGTTCGTGGTGGCGGGGGCGACGGTGGCGAGCTCGGCCGCCTGGCGCTGGATGGCCTCGACGACCCGCGGGTGCGCGTGGCCGATGTTGGTGTTGACGAGCTGGCTCGAGAAGTCGAGGTACTCGCGCCCGTCGTGGTCCCAGAGCCGCACGCCGTCGCCGCGCGCGACGGTGAACGGGTTGGTCGAGCCGTGCTTCGACCAGGAGTGGAGGATGAGGCGGTCGAGCTCGCGCGCGCGGTCGCCGTCGGCCGGGTGGAGCTGGTGCTCGGACATGATCCTCCTCGGTGCGCCGGCCGCCGTGGCCGCCTCGCCACCGTATCCCGGGCGTACACTCGAGGCTGCGCCGGGCATCATCTCCGCGCGCGGACCCTGCACACCGTTCGCGCCAGCATGCCCAGGAGACCCGATGCCCGCTCTGCCCCGCCGCTCGACGCGCCGCCCGACGGCCGCCCGCGCCGCCTCTGCCGCCGCCGCCCTCGTCGGGCTGTCGCTGCTCGCGGGCTGCGCCGCGCAGCCGGCGGCGCCGTCGGCGAGCGCGAGCGGGAGCGCCGCCGCGGCCGCGACGATCGACGACTGCGGCGTCGCCGTCGCGCCGATGGCGCAGCCGGCCGAGCGCATCGTCGCGGTGAAGTCGACGGCGGCCGAGCTCGTGGTCGCGCTCGGGCTCGGCGACGCGCTCGTGTCGACGGCGTTCCTCGACGGGCCGCTCGAGGGCGCCGACGCGCCCACGATCGAGGGGATGCCGTCGCGCGAGGCGCTGCTGGCGCTCGAGCCGGATGCGGTGGTGGCGGGCTGGGAGTCGGCCTTCGCCCCCGAGGCGGCCGGCGACCGCGCCACGCTCGCCGAGCTCGGCGTGACGACGTGGGTCTCCCCCGCCGCGTGCCGCTCGGTCGACGTCGCGCCGCTCGACTGGGATGCGCTGCTCGGCGAGCTCGCCGACGCGGGCGCGGTGCTCGGCGTGCCGGAGGCGGGCGAGGCGCTCGCGGACGAGCAGCGCGCCGCGCTCGAGGCGATCGAGCCGCTCGACGGCGGCGCGACCGCGCTCTGGTACTCCTCCGGCGAGGACGCCCCGTACGTCGGCGGGGGCACGGGCGCGCCGCAGCTCGTGCTCGAGTCGGCGGGGCTGACGAACGTGGCCGCCGACGTCGACGAGGCGTGGACGACCATGTCGTGGGAGGCGCTCGCCGCGAGCGACCCCGACGTCATCGTGCTCGTCGACGCGGCGTGGCACACGGCCGCGTCGAAGGTCGAGCGCCTGCGCGCCAATCCGGCGACGGCGCAGCTCGAGGCGGTGCGCGAGGAGCGCTTCGTCGTCGTGCCCTTCCCGATGGCCGAGGCCGGCGTCGGCTCCGTCGCGGCGGTCGACGCGGTCGTCGAGGCGGCCCGGGAGATGGGGCTCGGATGACCCGCACGGCACCGCGCCGCGCCGCGGCCGCGCAGGCGGCCGGGCCCGCGCCGCGACGCGGGCGGCGCCTCGTGGCGCTGCCGCTGCTCGCCGCGCTGCTGCTCGCGCTCGCGCTCGGTGCCGCGTCGATCGGCGCCGCCGGCGTCGCCCCGGCCGACGCGCTCGCCGCGGTGGGCGCGCGCGTCGGCATCGGCTCGAGCCCGCTCGACGCGGTCGGCGACGCGATCGTCGTCGACCTGCGCCTGCCCCGGATCGTCGCGGCGTGCGCCGTCGGCGCCGGGCTCGCGATCGTCGGCGCCGTCATGCAGGCGCTCGTGCGCAACCCGCTCGCCGACCCCTACCTGCTGGGCGTCTCCTCGGGAGCCTCGGTCGGCGCCGTGCTCGTGCTCGTCGCCGGTCTCGCGGCCGTGCTGCCGGTCGCGGCGTTCGCCGGCGCGCTGCTCGCGCTGCTCGCGACGCTCGGGCTCGCCGGGGCCGCGGGCGGGGCGACGCCCACCCGCACCGTGCTCGCGGGCGTCGTGGTCGCATCCGCCGCCGGCGCCCTCGTGAGCCTCGTGATCTTCTGGCGCGCCGACGGCGACGCGTTCCGCGAGATCCTCGCGTGGCTGCTCGGCTCGCTCGCCGCCTCGACGTGGCAGACCGCCGCAATCGCGCTCGTGGGGGCGGCGCTCGCGCTGCCGCTGCTCGTGAGCGGGCGGCTGCTCGACGCGCTCGCGCTCGGCGACATCGCGGCGGGCGCGCTCGGCGTCGACGCGCGGCGCACCCGCTGGGCGCTGCTCGTCGCGTGCGCGCTCGTGACCGGCGTGCTCGTGTCGGTCTCGGGCGCGATCGGCTTCGTCGGGCTCGTCGTGCCGCACGCGGTGCGGCTCGTCGTGGGCGCCTCGCACGCGCTGCTGCTGCCCGCGTCGGGGCTCGCCGGCGCGATCGTGCTGCTCGTCGCCGACACCGTCGCGCGCGCCGCGTTCGACCCGCGCGAGCTGCCGGTGGGCATCGTCACGGCGCTGCTCGGCGCGCCCGTCTTCGCCGCGCTCATGCTCACCGGGCGGGTGCGCACGTGAGCGCCGCGGCGGCGGGCGGCGCGACGGCGGCGACGGCGGGCCTCGCGGTGCGCGGGCTGACGGTCGCCGTGCGCGGCCGCGCGCTCGTCGACGCGGCCTCCTGGCACGCGCCCGCGGGCGCCATCACCGCGCTCGTCGGCCCGAACGGCGCGGGCAAGTCGACGATGCTCCGCGCGATCGCGGGGGTGCTCCCCGAGCGCTCGCAGCGCGAGGGCGCCGTGCTGCTCGACGGCGCCGCGCTCGCGGGCCCCGGCGCACTCCCGCCTCGCGAGCGCGCCCGCCGCGTCGCGCTCGTCGAGCAGACGGCGGATGCGGTGCCGCAGTTGACGGCGCGCGAGGCGGTGCGGCTCGGCCGCACGCCGCACCACCGCATGCTCGGCTTCTCGCTCGGCGACGAGCGGCTCGTCGAGGCGGCCCTCGCCGACGCCGGCGCCGCCGGGCTCGCCGATCGGCCGCTCGGCGAGCTCTCGGGCGGCGAGCTGCAGCGCGTGCACGTGGCCCGCGCGCTCGCGCAGCAGCCGCGCCTGCTGCTGCTCGACGAGCCGACGAACCACCTCGACGTCGCCTGGCAGCTCGAGCTGCTGCAGCTCGTGCGGCGGCTCGCCGCCGACCGCCCGGTCGTGATGACCGTGCACGACCTCGCGCTCGCGGCGACGCACGCCGACCGCGTGGTGCTCGTCGACCGCGGCCGGGTGGTGGCGGAGGGGGTGCCGGATGCGGTGCTCACGCCCGAGCGCATCCGTGCCGTCTACGGCGTGGAGGCCGAGATCGACGCCGCCCCTGGCGGGGTGGCGATCCGCTACCGCAGGATGGAGCCGTGAGGATCACGGTGCTGGCCGGCGGCGTCGGCGGGGCGCGCTTCGCGCTCGGGCTGCGCGACGCCGCGCGGGCCGCGCACGGCGACGCGGCCGAGATCACGATCGTCGCGAACGTCGGCGACGACATGTGGCTCTCGGGCGTGAAGGTCTGCCCCGACCTCGACTCGCTCCTCTACGCGCTCGCGGGCGTCGGCGACGTCGAGCGGGGCTGGGGCCGCGCGGGCGAGAGCGAGCGCGTCGCCGGCGAGCTCGCCGCCTACGGGGTGGGCTGGCCGTGGTTCACGCTCGGCGACCTCGACCTCGGCACCCACCTCGCGCGCACGGCGCTGCTGCGCGACGGCGCCGACCTCACCGAGGCGACCGCGCGGCTCGCGGCCCGCTGGCCGATCGGCGCGACGCTGCTGCCGGTCACGAACGACGAGGTGCCCACGCACGTCGTGACCGACGAGGGCGTGCTGCACTTCGAGGAGTGGTGGGTGCGCACGAGGGCGCAGCTGCCGGCGCGCCGCTTCGTGCAGCACGGCCTCGAGCGCTCGCGCATCTCGCACGCCGCGCGGGCGGCGATCGCCGAGGCCGACGTGCTGCTCGTCGCGCCGTCGAACCCGGTCGTCTCGATCGGGACGATCGTCGGCATCCCGGGCGTGCGCGACGCGATCGAGACGGCGCGGGCGCCGGTCGTGGGGGTCTCGCCCATCATCGGCGGGCAGGCGCTCCGCGGCATGGCGGCGGCGTGCCTCGCCACCATCGGCGTCGAGACGGATGCGGCGGCGGTCGCCGCGCACTACGGGGCACGGTCCGATGACGGGCTGCTCGACGGCTGGCTCGTGGCCGAGCAGGATGCGGCGGCCGTCCCGCGGCTCGCGGAGCTCGGCATCGTCGCGGAGGCGAGGCCTCTGCTGCTGACCCCCGGCGCGCCCGCCCAGCAGGTGGCGGCGGACGCGCTCGCGCTCGCGGCGCGCCTCGCGGGCTGAGCCCTCGCTGGTCGAGCCGGGCCGCGCCCGCAGGGCACGGCCCGAGTCGAGACCATGGCGCACGCCGGCGAGAGGGTGGTCTCGACTCGCGCAGCCGCCTCCGGCGGCCGCGCGGCTCGACCAGCGAGGCGGGGGCTAGAGCGGCCGCGCGGCTCGACCAGCGGGGCCGCGGCGCGGAGCGGCTACGCCGAGAGCGACGCCTGCTGCAGCACCGCGCGCGTGTGCGCGCCGACGCCGACGTCGACGGCCGCGTGCAGGTCGGCGAGCTCGTCGACGTCGAGGCGCAGCCCCGAGCCCGGTGCGACCGGCAGCGCCACGTGCCCCGCGTCGCGGTGCAGCTCGGCCGAGCCCGGCCCGAAGCGCGGCCGGAGCGCATCCGCCCGCGTCGCCGCGAGCATCGTCGTGCCCATGGCGATCGCGTCGGGCACGAACGAGCGGTGCTCCCCCGCTGCGAGCGCGAGCGCGGCGCCGAGCTCGTCGGCGGTGAGCGCGGGCAGGTCGCCGAGCAGCACCGCGGCGGGCGCGGCCGGGTCGAGCGTCGCGAGGCCGGCGGCGATCGCGGCGTGGAGGCCCGTGCACGGGTCGTCGACGACCTGGATGCCGTCGAGCCCGTCGGTCACCTGCGGGTCGCAGCTGACGACGACCACGAGGTCGACGGCGTCGCACGCGCGCGCGGCGGCGATGGCGTCGCGCGCGAAGGCGATCGCGAGCGCCGCGCGGGCGTCGCCCGCGTCGAGGCGCGACTTGCCGACCGAGCCCTTGACGGGGATCACGATCGACCAGCGCATGCCACCACGGTAGAGCACCGCCGACGGCCGCTCCGCCATGCCCCCGACGCTCGACCGGCCCGCGGATGCGTGGGCGATGCGGCAGGATGGAGGCATGCAGACCAGCGGGGGCGCGCGGCTCTGGCGCGGCGGTGCGACCGCCTCGCTCGCGACCTTCGCGGCGCTCCTCGCGCACGTCGCCGCGGGCGGCGCCATGCCGGGACCGCTCGGCGTCGCGGTGCCCTGGATCCTCGCCCTGCCCGCCGCCGTCGCCCTCGTCGGGAGGCGGCTGCCGCTGCTGCGCACGGCGCTCGGCGTCGGCGTCAGCCAGGCGCTCTTCCACGCGCTGTTCGTGCTCGGCGTGCCCACAGGCAGCGCGGCTCCCGGCGAGCACGTCCACGGTGCCGCAGCGACGCTGAGCGTCGTCGCACCGGGAGCGTCGGCAGCCTCGGCAGCGGATGCCGGCATGACCGCGCTCCACCTCATCGCCGCGCTGGCGACGATCGCCTACCTCCGCGGCGCCGCGCGCCTTGCGGCAGCCGGGCGCGGGCTCGTCGACCGCTGGCTCGCCCGCGCCGTCCTCGTCGCCACCGAGCTCGCCGCCCCCGTGCGGCTCGCCGTGCCGGCGCTCGCCGTCGCACCGGCGACGGCGCCCCGCCGCCGCGCTCGCTCGCGCGCCCCGCCCGCCTAGCGAGCGTCGAGCCCTCCGCCGACCGCGACGCTGCGACGCAGCCGCGGCGGCTCGTCGTCGTCCGACGACCCCTTGCCGAGCGAGCAACCTCGCTCGGCCACCCGGCGCGCCCGTCCACCGGCGTGCGCCACCGCACCGTGCCGTCGGCGCGCCGCAGAGGCCGCGCCGACCGGCGCACCGCACAGAGAAGAGCAGCGCATGCGCGCATCCACCACCACCTTCCAGACCTCCCTCCCCGCGACGCCCGTCGTGCCGCCCCGCTCCGCCCGCCGCGGCGCGCTCGCGCTCGCCGCCGCCGTCGCGCTCCTGACCGGCTGCGCCGCGCAGCCCGGCGCGCCCGTTGAGGGCGCCACCCAGGCCGACGCGGTCGAGGTCGCCCGAGGATGGATCAGGGCGACCGACGGCGGCATGACGGGCGCGTTCGCCGAGCTCACCGCCGATGCCGATGCCCGGCTCGTCGGCGCGTCGAGCACGGCAGCCTCCAGGGCGGAGCTGCACGACACCGTCGACGGCGGGATGACTCCGGTCGACGCGATCGACCTGCCCGCCGCCGAGCCCGTCGAGCTCGCCCCCGGGGGCCTGCACATCATGCTGCTCGAGCTGCGCTCGACCATGGAGCCGGGCGACGAGGTCGCGATCGAGCTCGCGTTCGCCGACGGCTCGACCGAGTCGGTCGACTTCGTCGTCCGCGAGGCCGCTGCCGGCGACGAGGACTACGCACCGTCCGGCGACCCGTCGGACCACGGCTCGGACGAGGAGCACGCCGGGAGCGACCACTGATGGCGCCGACCGCATCCGAGCCCGACCGCCCGGGACTCGTGAGCCGTCGCTCGCTCCTCATCGGGGCGGGCGCGGCGCTGGGGGCCGGCGCCGTCGGCCTCGGCGCCGGCGCGCTGGGCACCCGTGCCCTGGGCGCCGTCGACGACCCACCGCACGGCTCCACGACCATCCCGTTCCACGGACCGCACCAGCCGGGCGTCATCACGCCTCCTCCGGCGCATGCGAGCCTCGTCGCGCTCGACCTCCGCGCCGGCGTCGACCGCGACGCGATGCGGCGCCTGCTGCGGCTGCTGAGCGACGACGGCGCGCAGCTGATGGCAGGCCGGCCGGTGCTCGCCGATCTCGAGCCCGAGCTCGGCGAGCGCCCCGCCGCGCTGACCGTCACCGTGGGGCTCGGCGCCGGCGCGGTGGAGCGCATCGCGCCGGCCGCCCGGCCGGCGTGGCTCGCTCCGCTGCCGGCGTTCTCGATCGACCGGCTCGAGCCCGCGCGCTCGGACGGCGATGTGCTGCTGCAGCTGTGCTCCGACGACCCGATGGCGCTCGCGCACGCGCGCCGCGTGCTCGAGCGCACCGCGCGCGCGTTCGCCACGCCGCGCTGGCGGATGGACGGCTTCCGGCGGGCGCACGGGTCGGCCACCGAGGGGACCCCGATGCGCAACCTCTTCGGCCAGGTCGACGAGAGCGCGAACCTGCGGCCGGGCGACCCCGACCTCGAGCGGGCGGTGTGGATCGCCGACGGGCCGCTCGCCGGCGGCACGGCGATGGTGGTGCGGCGCATCCGCCTCGACCTCGGGGCGTGGGATGCGGTGGACCGGCGGAGCCGCGAGCTCGCCGTCGGGAGGCGGCTGGGCGACGGCGCGCCGATCACCGGCGGCCGGGAGCGCGACGACGTGGATCTGGAGCACCGCGGGGAGCTCGGCCTGCCGACGGTGCAGCCGGGCGCGCACGTGCGGCGAGCCCGCGCCGCAGCCCCCGAGGACCGGATGCTGCGGCGCTCGTGGAACGTCGACGACGGCGACCCCGCGCTCGCGTTCGTCGCCTTCCAGGCCGATCCGCTGCGGCAGTTCGTGCCCGTCCAGCAGCGACTGGCCGATCTCGACCTGCTCAACCTGTGGACGACGCCGATCGGCTCCGCGGTGTTCGCGGTGCCGCCGGGCTGCGAGCCCGGCGGGTTCGTCGGGGAGACGCTCTTCGACTGACCCCGGTGTCAGAGCTGGGCATCGATGCGGAGGAGGCTCGCGGGCAGCAGCACCGCGAGCACCCTCCGCACCGGGCGCACCGAGGCGACGAGGGCGCGGCGCACGCGCGCGACGTCCACGTCGCACGCCCCCGGCTCGCGCGGGCCGCCCGCGAACACGGCGCGCTCGGCGCCGAGCCGCACGCGATCGGCCGCGGCGGCCGCATCGGGCGGCACGCGCACGGCGATGGCACCCTGCACGTCGCCCGGCGTGGCCGACGCCGGCAGCCGCACGCCCGCATCCGCGAGCGCCGCCCGCAGCTCCTGCCAGGCGCCGGGAGCGCCGCGCCGCAGCCGCACGGCACGCTGCGCCTGCCGCACCGCCCACGGGAGCGCGAGCAGCAGCAGCGCGCCGATGCCGAGCAGCCAGGCGCGCAGCGCCGCCGGGTCGATGCCGCCAGGCCCGGCGCCCTGCCCGGGAGCCTCCGAGGCGCCCGGCTCCGGCGCGCCCGGGCTCGGGGCCGCCGAGGGCGTGGGCGTGCTCGTCGGCGCCGCGTCGGTCGGCGTCGGCTCCGGGGTGGGCGTCGGCGCCTGCGTCTGCTCGTCGTCCTCCGGGCTCGGCGAGGCGTCGCCCGTGCCCGCGCCAGGCGTCGTCTCGACGCGCACCCAGCCGTGCCCGTCGACCCACGACTCCGCCCACGCGTGCATGTCGTTCGTCGACACGGCGAAGCCGCCGCTGATCTCGCTGCCGGGCAGGAACCCGACCACCACCCGGGTCGGCACGCCCGCGCCGCGCAGCAGCGCCGCCGTGGCGCTCGCGTAGTGCACGCAGTAGCCGCTGCGCGTCTCGAGGAAGCCCTCGAGCGCAGCCCAGCCGTCGCCGCCCGCGCCGCCGAAGCCGGGCAGGTCGAGCTGCTCGGAGTAGTCCCAGACGCCCTCGGTCATGTATGCGTGCACGGCCCGGACGCGCTCCGAGGCGGTCATCCCGGGCTGCACGAGCGCCGCGCCCTGCCGGCCGATCGCGGCGGCGGCGTCGGGCAGCGCGAGGAGCTCCTCATGGCCCGTCGACGCGATGCCCGACAGCTCGGCGAGCGGCGTCGAGCGCGTCCCCGCGGCGACGTACTCGAGCCCGGCGGTCTCGAGCGAGCCCTCGATGCGCAGCGCGTCGTTCGCGTCGTCCCAGCGGGCGCCGTCCGGCGGCTCGACACCCGAGGCGCGCTCGGGCGTCGGCAGCCCCTCGGCGCGCACGTCGCTCATCCGCACCGTCATCTGCATGGCG
This sequence comes from Agrococcus sp. BE272, assembly GCF_031457935.1. Classification (NCBI taxonomy): domain Bacteria; kingdom Bacillati; phylum Actinomycetota; class Actinomycetes; order Micrococcales; family Microbacteriaceae; genus Agrococcus; species Agrococcus sp. BE272. The sequence continues at coordinate 191,222 of NZ_JAVDXL010000001.1, forward strand.
AGCCCGTAGTCGGCGCCCTCGACGAGCGGGCTCGGCTGCGCCGCCTCGGGCGGCAGCGCGAGGAAGCCGTCCGGGCCCGCTTGCGGCAGCGTCATGAGCCGCGTCACGATCGGGCCGCCGTCGGTCGTCGAGTACGTGAAGACGGGCCTCGCCTCCGGCCTGCGCAGCTCGTCGCCGAGGTCGATGTCGGTGCGCAGCACCGGCGTCGTCGGCCGCAGGAGGTCCTCGATCGTCGGCAGGTCGAGCGAGCTGTCGCGCGGGCTCGGCGCGACGAGCGGCACGGCAGCCGCGAGCACGGCCGCGACCGCGACGAGCGCGACCGGGGCGACCCAACCGCGGCCGAGCGCGACCCGGTCGTCGATCGTCGGCGCGGCGAGCGCGAGCGCCGCGGCAGCGACGCCCGGCAGCGCGTGGAACCAGGGCACGTCGATGCGGAACGCGATCGGCAGCACGAGCGCCACCGCGCAGCAGAGCACGGCGATCGCCGGCGCGCGCAGCCCGTGCCCGAGCAGGTCGACGAAGACCGTGAGCACCACGGCGGCCGCGACCACGGCCGCGAGCACCGCGCCCTCGGCGTCGATCGGCGTCGAGAGCGCCCACGCGATCGACTGCACGCCCTCGCCGAGCACCGCCATCGTCGCGCGCAGCGCCTCGGGCGTGGGGATCACGCCGAGCAGGGCCTCGTCGGGCGCCGAGACGGCGGTCACCCAGCCGACGCCCACGAGCGCCGCCGCGGCGGTGCCCGCGAAGGCCGGCCAGACGGCGCGCACGAGCCCGGCGACGATGGCCATCGAGACGACGGCGCCGACCACGGGCCAGAGCCAGTCCTGGCCCAGCACCTCCTGCGTCGACCACAGCCACGCGACGGGCAGCACCGCGAGCGCGACGGTCTCGACCGGCCCGGCCCGCAGCCGTCGCCGGCCGTGCTCGGCCGGCAGCTCGGCGCGGGGCGGGATGCCCGTGGGCGGACCGGCGGCGGACCGGGCGGCGGGGCGCTCGCGCGCGACGGTGCTCACGGCAGCTCCCGCACCGGGCCGACGCGGTCGATCCAGCGCACGCTGCGCACCCGCGACCCGGGTGCGATGCGGCGCGGCGGCGCGTCGCGCGCGGCCACGAGCCACAGCGTCGAGCCCGGCGTCAGCGTCCACTGCTCGGGCGCCGACTCCTCGAGGGCGACGACGTGGGCGGATGCGCCGTCACGGGCGGGCGGCGCCTCTGGCGCCCGCGCGCGCAGCGATGCGAAGGCCGCGAGCGCCGACTGCAGATCGCGCCAGTCGGCCGCGAGGATGCTCGGCTCGCCCGTCTCGCGCACCTGCACCACCCGGTCGCGGCCGGCGAGCGCCCTCGCGATCGAGCACGCCGCGCGCGCGAGCCGGTCCTCCGCGTCCCGGCCGAGGCCCGCGGCGCCGGCGGTGTCGACGAGCACCACGTCGTCGTCGGTCGCAGGATTCGCCTCCTGCCGCACCATGAGCTCGCCGCGCTTCGCGCTCTGCCGCCAGTGCACCCGCCGCTGCGGGTCGCCCGGCCGCCACGGGCGCACCATCGCGTCGACGTCGTCGGCGGTGCGCGACTGGGCGATGCGGCCCTGCTCGCGGTTGGAGCGCAGCGACGCCGACGGCACCTCGAGCACCTCGGGCCCCACGACGAGGCTCGCGCGCGGGTCGATCGTGCGCGTCGTGCGCACCACGCGGAACGGGTCGAGCGCGCTCACCTCGACCGGCGCGAGCCGCCAGCGGCCGCGCGGGTGCGCGCCGAGCGGCACCGCGTCGCGCCCCTGCGCGTCGAGCTCGCCCTCGAGGTGCAGGTACCGCTCGGGGCCGGGCGCCCACGTCGCCCACTCGGCGCCCGCGTGCCGCACGTCGCCCGCGATGCGCAGCACCGCATCCTGCCCCTCCGGCAGCACGCCGGGCGCGAGGAGGCGCAGGCTGCCGACCGCGCCGATCGACCACCACGCGCCCAGCAGCACGACGGCGAGGCACAGCGCAGCGGGCACGAGCAGCACGACCTGCCGCTCCCAGTAGGCGGCGAGCACGAGGCCCGCTCCGACGAGCGTGAGCGCCACGCCGCGCGCCGTCGGCCTGGATCGCGTGCGGTCCCTCGCGGCGGCGCGCTCGGCCATCAGCGCATGACGGGCGCGACCGTGCCGGCGAGCGCCTGGGCGACGACGGCGCGCGCGTCCTCGTGCCGCGCGTGCGGGTCGTGCAGCACCAGGTGGTGCGGCAGCACGTGCGCGGCGAGCGCCTTCACGTCGTCGGGCGAGAGCCAGTCGCGGCCCAGCAGGTGCGCGCGCGCCTTCGCCGCCCGCACGAGCTGCAGCGTGGCGCGCGGGCTCGCACCGAGCCGCACGTCGGCGTGCTCGCGCGTGGCGCGGGCGAGCCGCACCGCGTAGCGCTCGACGAGCTCGTGCGCGCGCACCGCGTGCGCCGCGGCGATGTCGGCGCGGAACTCGTCGAGCGTCGTCACCGGCCGCACGGCGTCGAGCGGCTGCGCCGTCTCGCGCGCCTGCACCATCGCGAGCTCGGCGGCCTCGTCGGGGTAGCCGACCTCGAGCCGCACCATGAAGCGGTCGCGCTGCGCCTCGGGCAGCGCGTAGGTGCCCTCCATGTCGATCGGGTTCTGCGTCGCGACGACGAGGAACGGCGTCGGCAGCCGGTGCGTGACGCCGTCGACCGTCACCTGCCCCTCGGCCATGCACTCGAGCAGCGCCGCCTGCGTCTTGGGGCTCGCGCGGTTGATCTCGTCGGCGATGACGATGTTCGCGAAGACCGGGCCGGGCTGGAACCGCAGCTCGCCCGTGCCCTGGTCGAGCACCGACATGCCCGTGATGTCGCTCGGCAGCAGGTCGGGCGTGCACTGGATGCGCCGCACCGTGCCGCCGACGGCCGCGGCGAAGGCGCGCGCGAGCTGCGTCTTGCCGACGCCCGGCACGTCCTCGAGCAGCACGTGGCCCTCGGCGAGCAGCACCGTGAGCACGGTGCGGATCTCCTCGGCCTTGCCCGAGATGACGGATGCGACGGCGTCCTCGATGCGGGAGCCGGGCGTCGACGTCGGCCCGGGAGCGCTCTCGACGACCGCCTCCTCGACCTGCTCGTCAGCCTGCATGCTGCGCCCCCGCCTCTGCCAGTGCGTCGATCCTGCCCGCCTCGCGGCCGGCCCGGTAGGCCTCGTCGCTGCCGAGGCGGAACATGTCGTCGCCCGGCGGGCGCACCAGGCGCCGCGCGCCGGGCTCGTCGAGGCCGGTCACGTGCCGGCCGAGGCCGCGCACGAGCACCACCGGCACGCCGTCGGCCTTGCCCGCGACGAGCTCGGCGGCGCCGGCGATCTCGTCGGCGATCGCGGGCGCGGTGACGAGCAGCGGCCGGCCGTTGGCGTCGGTGCCGACCGGCTCGAGCACGCGCACGCCGGCCGCGCCGATCGCGACGTCGGTCTGCCCGACGCGCCAGGCGCGCCCGAGCGTGTCGCTCACGACGACGCCGATGGCCGCGCCGAAGCGCGACCGCAGCCGCTCGGCGATCGCCCGCGCCGACGCATCCGAGTCGACCGGCAGCAGCAGGATCGTGTCGTCGTCGGTGTTCGAGGCGTCGACGCCGGCCGCGGCGAGCACGAGGCCCGTGCGGTGCTCGACGATGCGGGTGATGCCGCCCGGGTGCGCGCGCGACGCGACGAGGCGCACCGACTCCTCGGTGATGGCCTGCTCGCGCTCGGCGGCCGGGCGGATGCGCCCCTCGGCCTTCGAGACGATCTTGCTCGTGACGACGACGATGTCGCCGTCCTGGGGCGCGAGCGGCGCGAGCGCGTCGGCGACGATCGCCGGCAGGTCGTCGCCCGGCCGGATCTCGCCCATGCCGCGCACGGCGCGGAGCTCGAGGTCGGGGCCTCGGCTCTCGCCCCGGCCCGGGTCGTGGTCCGCGCTGCGGCCGGGATCGGTCATCGCTGCTGCAGGAAGGTGGCGACGGCCCGCGGCACGTACGGGCTGATGTCGCCGCCGAGCTCCGAGACCTGCCGCACGAGGCTCGACGAGACGTGCGCGTTCTCGGGGTTCGGGAGCATGAAGATCGTCTCGACGCCCGCGAGGTTGCGGTTCACGATCGACATCGGCGTCTCGTACGAGAGGTCGGTCGACGAGCGGATGCCCTTCACGAGCACCTCGGCGCCCACCTGCTGGCAGTAGTCGACGAGCAGGCCCATCGACCAGTTCGCGATGCGGATCTCGCCCTCGATGCGGGCCTCGGCGATCGCGCGCTCGATGAGCTGCTCGCGCTCGACGACCGGCAGGAAGGCCGCCTTGTCGGGGTTGTGGGTGACGACGACGTGCACCTCGTCGAAGATCCGGGCGGCGCGCTGGATGACGTCGAGGTGACCCAGGGTCACAGGGTCGAACGAACCGGGCACGACGGCGATGCGAGGCATGCGGCCCAGCCTAACCGCCGACCCTATGAGCCTTGCTCATCGGCGCCGGCCCGAGGGAACGGCTGTCCCCCTACGCGGTGACGAGCGCGGCGCGCGCGTCGGGGTCGAGCCGCGCGTGCACGGCGAGGCGCAGGGCCGGATGCGCGACGAGGGTCGGGTCGGCGTCGAGCACGTCGCGCGCGGCGGTGCGCGCGGCCTCGATGATGGCGCCGTCGCGGGCCACCCGCAGCACCTTGAGGCCGCTCCGGCCCCCCGACTGCGCGACGCCGAGCACGTCGCCCTCGCCGCGCTGCTCGAGGTCGACCTCGGCGAGCGCGAAGCCGTCGAGCGTGCTCGCGACCGCGTCGAGCCGCACCCGCGCATCCGACAGCTCGTCGACGCCCGTGACGAGCATGCACAGGCCCGCGTGCTCGCCGCGGCCGACGCGGCCGCGCAGCTGGTGCAGCTGCGAGACGCCGAAGCGGTCGGCCGAGAGCACCACCATCATCGTCGCGTTCGGCACGTCGACGCCCACCTCGATGACGGTCGTCGCGACGACCACGTCGATCTCGCGGTCGCGGAACGCGCGCATCGTGCGGTCCTTGTCGTCGGTCGTCATCGCGCCCGTGAGCGGGGCGACGACGCGGCCGGCGAGCGCGGGACTGCGCCGCAGGTTCGCGAGGGTCGTGACCACGTCGGCGACCGGCGGCGGCGCCGGGCCGACGGCCGGCGCATCCGCTGCCGGCTCGTCGACGCCCTCGAGCCTGCCGGGCTCGATCGCCGGGCAGACGACGAACGCCTGGCGGCCGGCGGCGAGCTCCTCGCTCATGCGCGCCCAGGTGCGGTGGAAGGCGGCGGGCTGGCGCAGCTGGTCGACGACGAAGGTCTGGATGGGGCTGCGGCCGGCCGGGAGGGTGCGGATCGTGGAGACGTCGAGGTCGCCGAAGGCCGTCATCGCGATGGTGCGCGGGATGGGCGTCGCGGTGAGCACGAGCGTGTGCGGGTGGAGGCCCTTCGCGCGCAGCGCCTCGCGCTGGGCGACGCCGAAGCGGTGCTGCTCGTCGATGACGACGAGGGCGAGCTCGGCGAACGTCGTGCGCTCGCTGAGCAGCGCGTGCGTGCCGACGACGATGCGCGCCGAGCCCGCGGCGATCGCGAGCAGCGCGCGCTTGCGGTCGGCGGCCGGCATCTGGCCCGTGAGCAGCGTCGGCTGCAGCTCGGCGGCGAGCTCGGGCCCGAGCGAGCGGGTGATGGAGCGCAGGTGCTGCACGGCGAGCACCTCGGTGGGCGCGAGGAGCGCCGACTGCCCGCCCGACTCGGCGACCGCGAGCATCGCGCGCGTCGCGACGACCGTCTTGCCGGAGCCCACCTCGCCCTGCACGAGCCGGTGCATGGCCGTGCCGCTCGCGAGGTCGGCGGCGATCGCCGCGCCCGCCGACTGCTGGTCATCGGTGAGCGGCCACGGCAGCGCCGCGTCGAAGCGCTCGAGCAGTGCCCCTGCGTGCCGGGGCGCCGTCGGCAGCGTGTCGAACCAGTCGCGGGTGGCCAGCAGGTAGGTCTGCAGCAGGAACGCCTCGTGCCAGGCGAGCGTGTGGCGCGCGCGGAAGGCGTCCTGCTCGGCCTTCGGCTGGTGCGCGAGCCGCAGCGCCTCGGCGAGCGGCATGAGCCGGTGCTCGCGCCGCACCTCGTCGGGCACCGGGTCGGGCACGTCGCCGAGGGCGTCGAGGGCCTGCGCGACGAGCGCCTCGATCTTCATCGTCGTCAGGCTCGCCGTAGCCGGGTAGATGGGCACCGGCTTCGCCGCCCACTGCTCGGCGTCGACGCCCTCGGCCTCGTCGAACGCCTCGTACGTCGGGTGCGCGAGCTGCCGCTTGCCCTTGTACTCGCCGACCGTGCCCGAGAAGAGCGCCGTGACGCCCTGGTGCAGCTCGCCCGTGCGCCACGGCTGGTTGAAGAACGCCGTCTCGAGCGACGACTCGCCGTCGGTGATCGTGATCGTCGTGAGGGTGCGCGGGCGGCCCTTCGCATCGCGCTGCAGGTCGCGCGTCTCGACGCCGCGCACGCGCGCCACCACCGTGACGTGCTCGCCCGGCACGAGGCTCGCGAGGTCGGTGAGCTCCCCGCGCTTCGCGTAGCGGCGCGGCAGGTGCCAGACGAGGTCGCCGAGCGTCGTCATGCCGAAGGCGCGCTCGAGCTTCGTGGCGGCGGCCTTGCCGACGACCCGCTCGAGCGGACGGCCGAAGCCCTCCGGGGTCGCGGCGCCGGAGCCCGCGCCGCCGCGCGCGCCGCCCGCGCGATCGGGCTTCGCCCCGCTCGCCTCCCGCTTCGCCACCTGCCCAGCGTAGGCGGAGCGGCCGACGCGCGCGGCGCATCCGCCCGCCCTCGTGGAGAGCCGCCCCCGGCGGGCGGCGCCCCCAGCGCGAGCGGGGGTCGGATGCGCGAGGATGGGCCGCATGACGCGCATCATCGGGGGCCTCGCGGGCGGGGTGCGGCTGCACGTGCCGCTGCGGGGCACGCGGCCCACGTCGGAGCGCGTGCGCGAGGCGCTGTTCGGCGCGCTCGACGCGCGGAGCCTCTGCGACGGCGCGCGGGTGCTCGACCTCTACGCCGGCTCGGGCGCGCTCGGGCTCGAGGCGGCGAGCCGCGGGGCCGAGTCGGTCGTGCTCGTCGAGCGCGACCGCGCCGCCGCGAAGGTGGCGCAGCGCAACGCCGAGTCGGTGGCCCGCTCGGGCGCCGCGCACGCGATCGTCGAGCAGGTGGCGGTCGCGCAGTACCTGCACCGCTCCGGCCGCCGCTTCGACCTCGTCTTCATCGACCCGCCCTACGACCTGCCCGGCGGCGAGCTCGCGGCGACGCTCGCCGACCTCGCGCCGCTGCTGCAGCACCCGGCCGTCGTGGTGGTCGAGCAGGCGCGGCGCGCCGGGCCGCTCGACCTGCCGGGCGACCTCGAGGTCGAGCGCACCCGCGACTACGGCGACACGACGCTGCACTACCTCGCGACGACGGGCGAGCCGGGCGACCGCTGAGGGCGCTGCCGCTCGGGCGCGGGCGCGCCGGGTGGCTCTCCGGTACCGGATCGCGGATGCCGGTGGGCTCGACGCGCGAACCGGTACCGGAAGCGCGACAGGGCGGGTGCTGCCCGCGGGTCAGCCGGCGCGGTAGGGGTCCCAGCCGCGCGGCTCGAGCGGAGCGCCGTCGAGCGTGACGCCGTGCCGCTCGTCGGCCGCGAGCGCGTCGACGGCGCCGATGCGGCGCACCGGGTGGCCCGCGAGCTCGGCCGGCGGCCGCACGCCGGCGGGCAGCGTGACGAGCAGCGCGTGGTCCTCGCCGCCGTGCAGCGCCGCCTCGAGGCTCGCGCCGGGCGCCGCCCGGGCGACGGCCGCCGCCTCGAGCGCGATGCGCACGCCGGAGGCGCGGGCCACGCGGGCGGCGTCGAGCGCGAGGCCGTCGGAGACGTCGAGCATCGCGGTGGCGCCGAGGTCGGCGAGCAGCGTCCCCGCCGCGATCGGGCTGACGGGCGCGAGCTGCGCCTCGATCGAGGCGCCGTCGCCGCCGGCGCGGAGCCGCTCGGCCGCCGCGCGCACGGGCTCCGCCGCCGCATCGAGGGCCTGCGCGAAGAGGTGCCGCAGCCCCGTGGCCGCGAGGCCCAGCCCGCCGACGCACCACACCGCATCCCCCTCCCGCGCGCCGCTGCGCAGCACCGGCGCGCGACCTTCGAGGTCGCCGAACGCCGTCACCGCGATGGTCGCGTGCGGAGCGGTGCCGAGGTCGCCGCCGACGACGCCGCAGCCGGGCGCCATCGACGCGACCGCGTCGGCGAGGCCGCGGGCGAAGTCCTCGAGCGACGACACGTGCGTCGACGGCGGCACCGCGAGCGCCACGACGAGCGACGTGGGCCGCGCGCCCATCGCGGCGACGTCGATGAGGTTCGTCGCGACGGCCTTCCAGCCGAGGTCGTGCCAGGTCGACCAGCCGAGCCGGAAGTCGGCGCCCTCGAGCATCGTGTCGGTCGTGACGACGACGCGTCCGTCGGGGGCGCGCACGACCGCCGCGTCGTCGCCGGGGCCGAGCTCGGTCGCGTCGCCTGCCGGCAGCAGCGGGAGGATGCGCCGCAGCGCCTCGAGCTCGCCCGCCTCGTGCAACGTGGGGTCGTCCATGCCGCAACGGTAGCCGCAGCGCGCGGAGGGACGCCGCGCACATCGGGCTCACCGCAGCACCCTCGGTAGGCTCGTCGGGTGCGCCTGCTCCCCCTCGCCGCCGCTGCCGCGGCCCTCGTCGCACTGAGCGGCTGCGCCCGCTCGGTGTCGCTGCCGCCGGCCGAGGACGCGGCCGATCCGGGGTGCGCGAGCGTGATCGTCTCGCTCCCGGAGGAGCTGGGCGACGCGAGCCTGCCGCAGCCGCTCGACCGCCGCGAGACGACCGCGCAGGGCACCGCCGCCTACGGCGACCCGAGCGCGGTGACGCTGCGCTGCGGCATGCCGGAGCCCGCCCCGTCGGCGAGCCGCTGCATCCAGGTGGGCGCCGTGGACTGGCTCGAGGTGGCGCAGGAGGACGACGTCTGGACCTTCGTCAGCTACGGCCGCTCCCCCGCAGCCGAGGTCGTCATCGACACGGGCGTCGTGAGCGCCGTCACCGCGCTGGAGTCGCTCTCGAGCGCCGTCGACCGGCTCGAGCGCACGGGCGCCTGCACCTGAGCGGCACGCGCTGCAGCGAGATCAGGCGGAGCTGCCCGTCTTCCGCTTGATCCAGCCCCACGCCGCCGTCGCGACGAAGAGCACGAGGCCCAGCACCGCGAGCCAGAAGAGCCCCTCGATCACGAAGCCGAGGATGGCGAGGATGGCCCAGATGACGAGCAGGGCGATGAGGAAGCCGATCATGCGGGCAGGCTAGCGAGCCCTGCTGGTCGCGCGCTGGACGGCGCCGGGGCCCCCGATCAGCGCCCCGCGGGGTCGGCCGCCAGCACGTCGGGCAGGAAGACGCGGCCGTCGTCGTGGCCCGGGTCGAGCACGATCGCGTGGCCCGCGGGGATCGCGGCCGCGAGCTCGGCGCCGGTCATCTTCAGGTGCCGGCGCGTGCGCGTCGCGAAGCCGCCGATGCGGCTCGTCGCGGTGAACGCGACGACGAGCTGCAGGTCGCCGTGCGGCAGCACGAGGAAGCGCCCGGAGCCCGGGTCGCGGGGGTTCTCCACGACCGCCGGCACCAAGAGCTCGGCGTCGCGCACGACCGCCCAGGAGCCCGCGTGGTCGGTCGCGTCGATCGCCCGCAGCGCGTCGAGGATGGGGTTGGCCATGGCTCCCATCGTGGCAGACGGATGCTCGGCGGGGCCGGCGGTGTCGGCGGCCTCTGGGAGACTGGGGGCATGGCGCTCGACTTCACCGCGATCGATTTCGAGACCGCCAACGGCAACGCCGCCTCCGCCTGCGCGGTGGGCCTCGTGAAGGTGCGCGACGGCCGCATCGTCGACCGCTTCGCCACGCTCATCCGCCCCACGGCCCCGTACGACGAGTTCTGGGAGTGGAACGTGCGCATCCACGGCATCCAGGCCCACCAGGTGCAGGGCGCGCCCGACTGGGTCGAGGTGCAGGAGCGCATCCTCGGCTTCGGCGGCGACGACGTGTACGTCGCGCACAACGCCGGCTTCGACAAGGGCGTGATGCGCGCGGCGGCCAAGGCCGCGCGGCTGCCCGTGCCCGAGATGCGCTGGACCGACTCGCTGCGCATCGCCCGCAAGACGTACGCCCTCGAGTCGTACCGGCTGCCGGTCGCTGCGCTCGCGGCAGGCTTCGACGACTTCCGCCACCACGATGCCGCCGGCGACGCGGAGGCGTGCGCCGCGATCGTGATCGGCGCGGCGAAGCGGCACGAGCTCGACGACCTCGAGTCGCTCGTGCAGCGCTGCACGTCGGCGGTGCACGAGATCGGCGAGCGGCACGAGCAGATGGAGGAGCTCGCGGCGTCGCGCCGGGCGGCCCAGCGCGAGCGCCCCTAGTGGCAGTGAGCGCCGCCTGGGCACCTCGGCCATAACGAAAGCATCACGATCGGGCCGATCCTGTCCCCCTGACTTCGCGGAATCACGCGGAATCCTGCCTCACGGGCTCGAACGCCAACTTCTGGCCATGGTTACCGTGGAGAGCGCGGACGGCTCCCCAGGCCGTCCCGGACCCCCACGGACGCGACCGCCGGCAGCACGCCTGCCGGCGAGCGTATGGTGCCGCTTCGCAGACCTCTCGTCAGCGATCCACGGCAGACGAACGACCGCTCGCGCGGCTGCACCCGTCCTCGACTGAACGCCCTCCGGGCGCGACAGGAGCGACATGAGCGAACCGCGCGTGACCGGCGACGAGACCGTCGCCGACGACATCGCCGTGCGCGTCGAGCATCTGACCAAGGTGTTCGGACGGCGCGCGGGCGAGGCCGCCGACCGGCTGGCGGAGGGCGCGAGCCGCGACGAGGTCGCGAAGCTCGGCACCGCGGCCGTCATCGACGCCTCGTTCGAGGTGCGCCGCGGCGAGATCTTCGTGGTGATGGGGCTCTCGGGCTCGGGCAAGTCCACGCTCATCCGCATGCTGAACGGCCTGCTCGACGCCACCCGCGGCTCGGTCGAGGTCGACGGCCAGCCCGTCACCGGCATCGAGCCGCGCCGGCTGCGCGCGGTGCGGCGGTCGCAGGTGTCGATGGTGTTCCAGCACTTCGCCCTGCTGCCGCACCGGACGGTGCTCGAGAACGTCGCCTACGGCCTCGAGATCCAGGGCGTCGAGCGCGACCGTCGGCTCGAGCTCGCGCGCCGCGTCGTCGACCGCGTCGGCCTCGCCGGCTGGGAGGAGCGCCTGCCGAGCGAGCTCTCCGGCGGCATGCAGCAGCGCGTCGGCATCGCCCGCGCGCTGTGCGCCGACACCCCCGTGCTGCTCATGGACGAGGCGTTCAGCGCCCTCGACCCGCTCATCCGCCGCGAGATGCAGGAGCAGCTCGTCGAGCTGCAGGCCGAGCTCGGCAAGACGATCGTCTTCATCACGCACGACCTCAACGAGGCGATGTTCCTCGGCGACCGCATCGCCGTGATGCGCGACGGCCGCATCGTGCAGATCGGCAGCCCCGAGGAGATCCTCACCGACCCGGCCAACGACTACGTGGCGCAGTTCGTGCAGGACGTCGACCGCACCCGCGTGCTCACCGCCGCGAGCGTGATGGAGCCGCCCGCCGCATCCGTGCCCCTCACCGTCGGGCCGCGCGGCGCGCTCAAGGCGCTGCGCGACGTGCAGTCGTCGACGCTGCTCGTCACCGGCCCCGGCCGCACCGTGCTCGGCGCCGTGCGCGACCGGGAGGTGCTGCGGGCGGTGCAGCGCGGCGACCGCGACCTCGCCGCGCTCGTCGACGCCGACGTGCACCGCGTCGGCCCCGACACGAGCCTCGCCGACCTGCCAGAGCTCGCCATCACGAGCGGCCTGCCGATCGCCGTCGTCGGCGACGGCGGCCGGCTGCTCGGCGTGATCCCGCGGGTGATGCTGCTCGCGGCGCTCGGCAACGTGCCCACCGACACCTCCGAGCTCGCGATCGTGGACCTGCCCCCGGCGGTCGACCCGCGGCTCGTCGCCCAGACCCTCGACGACACGCAGGAGGTGTCCGATGCTCGATGACGTCCGCCTGCCGCTCGGCGCATGGGTCGAGACCGGCGTCGAATGGATCACCGCCAACCTCTCGGTGCTCTTCGACCTCATCCGCACGATCGTGCTCGGCATGTTCGAGGCCGCCGAGGTCGCCTTCACCGAGCCGCCCGCGCTCGTCATGATCGCGATCCTGGGCGTCGTCGCCTTCGCCGTGCGGGGGTGGCGGATGGGCGTCGGCACCGTGGTGGGGCTGCTGGTCGTCGTGCTCGTCGACCAGTGGGACAACGCGATGGGCACCCTCGCGCTCACGGTGGTCGCGGCGCTCTTCGCGCTGCTCATCGCGATCCCGCTCGGCATCTGGGCCGCGCGCTCCGACACCGTCTCGGCGATCGTGCGCCCGATCCTCGACTTCCTGCAGACGATGCCCGCCTTCGTCTACCTGATCCCCGCGATCATCCTGTTCGGCATCGGCGTCGTGCCCGGCATCATCGCGACCATCGCCTTCGCGATGGCGCCCGGCGTGCGGCTCACCGAGCTCGGCATCCGCGGCGTCGACCGAGAGATCGTCGAGGCGGGCGCCGCGTTCGGCGCGTCGCCCGGGCGCATCCTGCGGCAGATCCAGCTGCCGCTCGCGCTGCCGACGATCATGACCGGCGTCAACCAGATCATCATGCTGTCGCTGTCGATGGTGGTGATCGCCGCGATGGTCGGCGCCGGCGGGCTCGGCCAGGACATCGTGCAGGCGCTGCAGCGCATCGACGTGGGGCTCGGCTTCGAGGCCGGCCTGTCGGTGGTGATCCTCGCGATCATCCTCGACCGGCTCACGAACGCGCTCGGCAGCCTGCAGCGGCACAGCCCGCTCGCGAGGCTGCGCTCGCGCCGCGCCGCCGCCGCGGGGGCGCCGACGCCTGCAACCGGCACGGTCGCCCCGGCGGCCGCCGAGACCGACCCGGCCGCCCTGACCGGGCGATGAGACTTCGGCGACCGCAGCCCGCGGCCGCCGACGGACGAATGACACGGAACGAGAGAGGACACAGCATGCACAAGCGATTCATCCGCGGCGCGGCCGTCGCCGCCGTCGGAGCCCTGGCCCTGGCCGGGTGCTCGGCGGGAGGCTCCGAGGCGGAGGCGCCCGAGGGCGACGCGACCGCCACCGCCGACCAGACCGACCTCACGATCGGCGTCTTCAACGGCTGGCCCGAGGGCGAGGCCGTCTCCTACCTGTGGGCCGCGATCCTCGAGGAGGAGGGCTACGACGTCGAGCTCGAGTACGCCGACGCGGGGCCCGTGTTCGCCGGCGTCGCCGGCGGCGACTACGACGTCACGCTCGACGGCTGGCTGCCGATGACCCACGCGTCGTACATGGAGGAGTTCGGCGACGACCTCGTCGACCTCGGCTCGTGGAACGACGACGCGGTGCTGACCCTCGCCGTCAACGAGGACGCGCCGATCACCTCGATCGAGGAGCTCGCCGAGAACGCCGACGCCTTCGGCAACCGCATCGTCGGCATCGAGCCGGGCGCCGGCCTCACCGCGGCGACCCAGGACTCCGTCATCCCCACCTACGGGCTCGAGGGCATGGAGTTCACGACCTCGTCGACGCCGGCCATGCTGGCCGAGCTGAGCGGCGCGATCGACGCCGGCGAGAACATCGTCGTCACGCTGTGGCGCCCGCACTGGGCCTACGACGAGTTCCCCATCCGCGACCTCGAGGACCCGGAGGGCACGCTCGGCGCCGCCGAGGGCATCCACTCGATCGCCCGCGCGGGCTTCGAGGAGGACTTCCCGCAGCTCACCGAGTGGCTGCAGGCGTTCACGATGGACTCGGAGCTGCTCTTCTCGCTCGAGAACGAGATGTTCAACAGCGACGCCGACTCCGACGACTTCCCCGAGATCGTCGACGCGTGGATCGCCGAGAACCAGGAGTACGTGGACTCGCTCACCGCGGGCGAGTGACGCGACGGCGGAGGGGCCGCTCCCGGGTGGGGGCGGCCCCTTCGTCGTGCCTGGGCGGGTGGTCTCGACTCGTCGGCCTGCGGCGGACGGCTCGACCAACGGGAAGGGGTGGTCTCGACTCGTCGGCCTGCGGCCGACGGCTCGACCAGCGAGAAGGGGTGGTCTCGACTCGTCGGCCTGCGGCCGACGGCTCGACCAGCGGAAGTTGGGCTCGACCAGCGAGGGGGCGCGGTCAGTCGTTCGCGGTCACGTGCGCGAGCAGCAGCTGCCGGAACCGCTCCGGGTCCTCGAGGTGCGGCGAGTGGCCCGCGTGCTCGAAGACGACCTCCTGGTACCAGCCGCCCTTCGCCGCGTAGGCGTCGAGCACCGCGCGCGTCTGCGACACCATCGGCTGCGGCGGCGCCGCCTCCTCCCCCGGCCACCCCGGCACGATGCCGTGCTTGCCGAGCGTGTTGAGGTCGAAGAACGACTCGTCGCCCACGATCGCGTCGTGCGCGCCGCGGATCCACAGGATCGCCGGCTTCCGCTCGATGTCGACGATGCCGGTGAGGTCGAGGTGCACGCCCGACATCGTGTTCAGCACGCCGCGACCGCCGGCCGCGAAGCCCGGCCACGCATCCGACGCCGTGCCGTCGCCGGGCTGGTTGCCCTCGCCCGTGCGCGTCGAGAGCATCGACTCGACCCAGAGGTCCTCGTGCTCGTCGGAGAACCCGGGGGCGACGTACGAGCTGCGGAAGACGCTCCGGGGGCTCGTCGGCTCGTCATCGGTCGTGTCGCCCGCCGCGAGGCGCGCGATGAAGTCGGGGTTCGCCGCGAGCCCGCCCGTGCCCGCCCCGTCGGGCGCGCACAGCGTGCCGTCGAGCCGGGTGCCGAAGCCCTGCGGCGGCACCGGCGCCATGAGCGTCACCGAGCGGATGAGGTCGGGGCGGTCGAGCATGAGCTGCATCACGACCCCGCCGCCCATCGACCACCCGAGCAGGTGCGCGTCGGCGACGCCCATCGCGTCGAGCACCGACGCGACGTCGTCGGCGAAGTCGCGCAGGCCGCGCGTCGCGTCGACCGGGAGCGCCTCGCTGTCCCCGTAGCCGCGCAGGTCGATCGCGACCGTCGGTCGCGGCAGCGCGAGCATGAGCGGCTGGAAGAACGACGACGACGAGACGTTGCCGTGCACGAGCACGACGGGCCGGCCGGCGCCGCCGTGGCGGAGGACGGATGCGCGCAGGCGGTCGGTGTGGACGACCTGCCGCTCGATGCCCTCCAGCAGGGTCGTCACGCCAGCACCTCGGGCTCGGTCTTCTCGCGCACCTCGTCGAGCGTCACGCCCGGGGCCAGCTCGACGAGCCGCAGCCCCTCCGGCGTGACGTCGAGCACGGCGAGGTCGGTGATGATGCGGTCGACGACGCCCTTGCCGGTGAGCGGCAGCGAGCACTCGTCGACGATCTTCGCCGAGCCGTCCTTCGCGACGTGCTCCATGAGCACGATCACCTTCGCGGCGCCGTGCACGAGGTCCATCGCGCCGCCGGGGCCCTTCACCATCTTGCCGGGGATCATCCAGTTGGCGATGTCGCCCGAGGCCGAGACCTGCATCGCACCGAGGATCGCGGCGTCGATCTTGCCGCCGCGGATCATCGCGAACGACGTCGCCGAGTCGAAGAACGACGTGCCCGGGAGCGTCGTGACGGTCTCCTTGCCGGCGTTGATGAGGTCGGGATCGACTGCGTCCTCGGTCGGGTACGGGCCGACGCCGAGGATGCCGTTCTCGCTCTGCAGCACGACGGTCACGTCGTCGGGCACGTAGTTCGGCACGAGCGTGGGCAGCCCGATGCCGAGGTTGACGTACATGCCGTCCTCGAGCTCCTCGGCCGCGCGCGCGGCCATCTCGTTGCGGGTCAGTGCCATGTCAGGACTCCTCTCGAACCGTGCGGCGCTCGATGCGCTTCTCGATCTCCGTGCCGACCTCGACGATCCGGTGCACGAACACGCCGGGCAGGTGCACCGCATCCGGGTCGATCTCGCCCGGCTCGACGAGCTCCTCGACCTGCGCGATGCAGATGCGGCCCGCCATCGCCGCGGGCGGCGAGAACTGCCGGGCGGCCTTGTTGAAGACGAGGTTGCCGTGCCGGTCGCCGCGCAGCGCGTGGACGAGCGCGAAGTCGGTCGTGATGGCCTCCTCGAGCACGAACTCCTGCGGCTCGCCGTCGACGTCGAACGTCGCCGTGGGCTTCGGCTCGGAGGCCTTCGCGACCGTGCCGTCGGCGTTGTAGAGCTGCGGCAGGCCGCCCTCGGCGACCTGCGTGCCGACGCCCGTGCGGGTGTAGAACGCGGCGATGCCGGAGCCGCCGGCGCGCAGCTTCTCGGCGAGCGTGCCCTGGGGCGTGAGCTCGAGCTCGAGCTCGCCGGTGAGGTAGCGGCGCTCGAACTCCTTGTTCTCGCCGACGTAGGAGGAGGTCATCTTGTCGATCTGGCCGTTCCGCAGCAGCAGGCCGAGGCCCCAGTCGTCGACGCCGCAGTTGTTCGAGACCACCTTGAGGCCCGTCACGCCGCGCGCCTCGAGGGCGCGGATGAGCTCCATCGGGTTGCCGGAGAGGCCGAAGCCGCCGACCGCGAGGGTCGCTCCGTCGGGGATGTCCGCGACCGCCTCGGCCGCGGACGCGTAGGTCTTGTCGATCGCCATCAGCGTCCCTCTCCCTGCTGCGCGGGTGCGCCGGCGGCGCGCGCGGCCTCGGCGACCGCGTCGGCCACCGCATCCACGCCCGCGCCCAGCAGGATCGTGTAGTGGTTCGTGCCCGGGATGTCCCGGACCTCGAGCTCGGGCAGCCGCGACCTCCACGTCGCGAGCCACTCGTCATCGTAGAGGCCGGGAGCCTCGTCGAAGAGGCCGCGCGGGCTGCGCAGCAGCACCGCCGGCACCTCGAGGGACTCGAGGGCCTCCACGTAGCCGCCGCGGCCGTCGAGCTCGACGAGGTTCGCGACCACCGCGTCGGGGTTCGCGGAGGGCCGGAGCGCCCCGTCGACCTCCGCGTGCGCGTCGACGGGCACGAGGTCGTAGTCGACGTACTCCTCGATCGCCGCGCTCCAGTAGGGCCCGAAGGCGGGGTGCTCGCGCCAGAAGTCGCGGTAGGCGTCGCCGGAGGGGAACGTCATGCGCAGCCGGTCGATGGCTGGGCCGAGCACCTCCTCGGGGCTGCGCTCCTCGCCTGCGGGCGCGGGACGCAGCGGCAGGCCGCCGTCGACGAGCACGAGCGAGGCGACGCGCTCGGGGTGCGCGTCGGCGAGGCGCACCGCGACGTACGCGCCCATCGAGTGGCCGACGACGATGGCGCGCTCGATGCCGGCGGCGGCCATCGCGGCGGCGACGTCCTCGGCGTGCTGCTCGAGGCCGTAGGGGCCCGGCAGCGCGCGCGAGCCGCCGCGGCCGCGGAGGTCGACCGCGAGCAGCGGGCCGTCGACGCGCGCCGCGAGGGGCGAGAAGGAGCGGTGGTTCGCCGTGATCCCGTGGACGGCGACGACGGGCGTGCCCGCCGCATCCGCCCGCCACAGGGTCGCGACGAGCTCGCCGCCCGCGACGGGCAGCCGCAGCGGCGCCTCGGTGGCGGCGGTCGTCATCGGGCGCTCCACCCGCCGTCCATGACGTAGGAGGTGCCGGTGACCATGCCCGCGTGCGGGCCGGCGAGCCAGGTCGCGAGCGAAGCGACCTCCTCGGGCTCGACGAGCCGCTTGATCGCGGCCTCGGTGAGCATGACCTTCTCGAGCACCTCGCTCTCGGGGATGCCGTGGCGCTTCGCCTGGTCGGCGACCTGCGACTCGACGAGGCCCGTGCGCACGTAGCCGGGGTTGATGCAGTTCGAGGTGACGCCGTGCGGGCCGCCCTCGAGCGCGGTCACCTTCGACAGGCCCTCGAGCCCGTGCTTGGCGGCGACGTAGGCCGATTTGAAGGCGGATGCGCGGATGCCGTGCACGCTCGAGAGGTTGATGATGCGGCCGAAGCCGCGCTCGTACATGCCCGGCAGCGCCGCGCGGATGAGCAGGAACGGCGCCTCGAGCATGAGCGTGTGGAGGCGGCGCCACATCTCGGGCTCGAACTCCTCGATCGGCGCGACGCGCTGGATGCCGGCGTTGTTCACCAGGATGTCGGCCCGCAGCTCGAGGGACTCGAGCGAGGCGACGTCGAGCAGGTCGACCTCCCACGCCTCGCCGCCGATCTCGCGCGCGAGCGCGTCGGCCGCGGCCCCGTCGCGGTCGGCGACGACGACGTGCGCGCCCTCCGCGGCGAACGAGCGCGCCATCGCGGCGCCGATGCCGGCGGCGCCGCCGGTGATCACGGCCCTGCGGCCCTCGAGTGTGCTCATGCGTCCTCCTCGGTGTGCGCCGCGGTCGCGGCGGGGTGGCTTGCGGTGGCGGGCGTGCGGCCCGCGGGGGCGGATGCTGCGGGAGCGGGTGGGGCGGTGCCGAGCGCGCGCTGCACGAACGCCACCATCTCGTCGAACACGTGGTCGGGCACGGGGGTCGCGCCGGAGCCGTAGGGCCCCGACTCGGCCGTCGGCCAGAGCACGTAGCGCATCCCGATCATCTCGCCGACGCCCATGAGCGCCCAGGCGGCGACCTCCGGGTCGACCTCGCCGATCTCGCCGTTCGCGCGGGCCCGCTCGAGGCCCTCGCGGTAGCCCTCGACGATGCGCTCGTAGTGGCTGCGCATCGCGCCGGGCGAGACGTACTCGGCCTCGCGCACCACGCGGTAGAGCGCCGGGTGCTCGGCGGTGAAGGCGAAGAACTCGCGGAAGCCCTCGCGCTCGGCCTCGGCGCGGTTGGCGCCGCGCGCGGCGCCGTCGCTCATGGCCTTCCGCACGCGGCGGTTGAGGTCGTCGACGAGCTGCTCGAACAGGTCGAGCTTCGACTCGAAGTACAGGTAGAAGGTGCCCTGGGCCACCTTCGCGCGCTCGGTGATGCGCGAGATCGACGCGGCCTGGTAGCCCTGCTCGGCGAAGACGCCCTCGGCTGCCGCGAGCAGCTTGGCCTTGGTCTGCTCGCCGCGCTTCGTCCTCGGCTCGTTCATCGCGCCTCCGCCCGCTCGGACTGCACGGCGGCGATGAGCGCCCGGCGCAGCGGCTTGCCGCTCGTGGTGCGCGGGATCTGGTCGACCTCGACGAAGCGCTTCGGGTGCTTGAAGCCCGCGAGGCGCCCGTCGAGGTGGTCGCGCAGCGACCGCTCGTCGGCGGGCTCGGCGAGCACGAGCCACGCGACGAGCTCCTCGCCCCACCGCTCGCTCGGCACGCCGGCGACAGCGGCATCGGCGACGGCCGGGTGCTCGAGCAGCGCGAGCTCGACCTCGATGGGCGCGATCGACTCGCCGCCCGAGCGCACGATGTCCTTCACGCGGTCGACGATGCGGATGCGGCCGGCCCGGTCGCGCTCGACGAGGTCGCCGGTGCGCAGCCACGGCCCGATCGTCGCCGCGGCCGTCGCCTCGGGGTCGCGGAAGTAGCCCTGGAAGACCGCGGGGCCCCGCACGAGCAGCTCGCCGGTGCCGGCGCCGTGCACGACGCGCCCGTCGACGAGCAGCGCGAGGTCCACGTGCGGGTAGGGGCGGCCGACGGTGCCGGCGTCGGAGGCGTCGCGCGCGATCGTGACATTCGGCGCGGCCTCGGTGAGCCCGTAGCCCTGCTGCACCGGCACGCCGCGGCGCGCGAGCTGCTCCACCGCGCGCGGGTCGAGCATGCCGCCGCCGACGACGGCGGTGCGCAGGCTCGACAGGTCGCGCACCGCGAAGTCGGGGTGCTGGATGAGCGAGCGGAACGTGGTCGGCACGCCCATCGTCGCGGTGACGCGGTGCCGCTCGATGAGCGCGAGCGCGCGCCCCGCGTCGAAGGTGCGCTCGAGCACCACCTGCGCGCCCACCCACCAGGCGAGCAGCGGCTGGATGTTCCAGCCGGCCACGTGGTGCTGCGGCAGCACCTGCAGCACGACGTCGTCGGGGGTCATCGGCGTCGCGCGCGAGAGCGACAGGTTGGCCCACGCGCAGTTGGCGTGGCTGAGCACGACCGCCTTCGGCGCGCTCGTCGTGCCCGAGGTGAAGAGCATCAGCAGGCCGTCGTCGTCCTGCACCGCACCGCCGGCCGCCCGCTCGGCGGGCGCCGGCGCATCCGGCACGTGCGACTCGGCGCCGGCGGCGCCGAGCGCGGTCGTGCGGATGCCGTGGTCGCCGAGGCGCTCGAGCGCGGCCTCGGCGACGGGCCGGTGGTCGTCCTCGACGAGCAGCAGCGAGGGGTCGGCGATGCGCAGCTGCTCGGCGAGCTCGCGCGCGGTGAGCCGCCACGACAGCGGCACGAGCATCGCGCCCGCCTTGGCGCACGCGAACAGCAGCACGACCTGGTCGGCGGTGGAGCCCGTGACCGTGGCGATGCGGGCGCCGCGGCCGTGCCCCGCCTCGACGAGCGCGTGCGCGAGCGCCGTCGCGCGGGCCTCGAGCTCGCCGTACGAGACGGTCACGCCGCGGTCGACGATCGCCGGCCGCGACGGGTCGGTCGCGGCACGGTCGGTCGTCCAGCGGCCGAGCGTGAGCGCGCCCGGCGTCGCGTCGCCGTGCACCGTCGCCCTGCTTGCCATGCGCCTAGGCTTCCACGTCCTGCAGGGCGGCAGGCTGCTCGGCGTCCTTCGCGCCGCCGCGCCGCCGCGTCACGCGGTGCGTGAGGCCCACGATGCCGCCGGGCGCGAACATGACGACGAGCACGAAGAGCATGCCGAGGATGAACAGCGGCTCCGACAGCGGGATGCGCAGCACGTCGGGCAGGCCCTGGATCCACTCGGCCGAGGCGAGCGCCGCGAGCCGCTGGTCGAGCAGCGTGTAGATGATGCCGCCGACGATCGCGCCCCAGCGGTAGCCGACGCCGCCGAGCACGACGATGACGAGCAGCGTGAGCGTGAAGTCGCTCGTCGAGATGCGCGGCGTCGCGCTCGACTGCAGCATCATGAAGCCCATGCCGGCGACCGCCGCGAGCACCGCGGCCGCGGCGAAGACGAACAGCCGCACGAGGTAGGGGCGCAGCCCCAGCACCGTCACGCGCAGCTCGTTCTCGCGCGCCGCGGCGACCACGTGGCCGAGGCGGGAGCGCTCGACCCACACGCACGCGAGGTAGACGAGCACGAGGATCGCGAGCGCCATCCAGTAGAGGTTGCGCGTGTTGACGACGCCGACGAGGAAGTCGGGCACGACGTCGACCTCGAGCGTCACGCCCTCCTCGCCGCCCGTGAGCCCGCCGACGTTGCGGCGGATCATGACGTTCATCGCCTGCGCGACCGCGAGCGTCACCATCGCGAACGAGATGCCGCTCACCCGCAGCGCGAGCGCGCCGACGAGGTTGCCGAGCACGAGCGCGATGACGAGCGTCAGCACGATCGCGAGCAGGAAGACCGCCTCGCTCGGCATGCCCGTCGGCGCGAGCAGCCGCAGGATGATGCCGAGCCCGTACGCGCCCGCGGCGAAGAACATCGCGTGGCCGAACGAGAGCATCCCCGCCACCCCGAAGATCAGGTGGTAGCTGAGCGCGAGCGCGGCGATGAGCATCGCGTAGGCGAGCACCGTGAGCGTGCCGGGCGTGTAGGTGGGCCCGGGGAGGACGCCCGGGATGTCGATGGCGAGCAGCGGCAGGATCGCCGCCGCGATGACCACGGCCGCGCCGACCGCGAGCCGGCCCCACGTGGACTGCAGGAATGTGCGCATCATCCGCTCCTAGTGCGTGACCTTGCCCATGAGGCCGGTCGGTCGGACGAGCAGCACCGCGGCGAGCGCGAGCACGATGGCGATGTCGCCCGTGCCGCCGAGGTAGAAGTTCGCGAACTGCTGGATGACGGCCACGAGCACGGAGGCGATGGCCGCGCCCGTGAGGGAGCCGAGGCCGCCGATGACGGTGACGATGAACGCGTAGATGAGGAGCGACGTGCCCTGGTGGGCGCCCACCTGGCCGTAGTAGACGGAGGCGAGCACGCCGCCGAGGCCCGCGGCCGCGCCGCCGATGGCGAAGACGATCGTGAAGGCGCGGCGCACGTCGATGCCGAGCGCGGTGACCATCGTGCGGTTCTCGACGCCGGCGCGGATGACGAGGCCGTAGCTCGTGCGCTGCAGGAAGAGCACGATGAGCACGAGCACGACGGCCGCGGTGCCGATGAGCAGCCAGCGGTCGTTCGGGATGTTCGCGCCGAGCACATCGGTCGTGCCGCCGAGCCACTCCGGCAGCCGGATCTGGATCGGGTCGGTGCCCCAGATGCCCTCGAAGAGCGCGACCGAGGCGAGGCCGAGGCCGACGGTGACGAGCACCTGCTCGATGTGGCGGTTGTAGAGCGGCCGGATGAAGACGAGCTCGGTGATCGCCGCCACGAGCGCGCCGACCACGAGGCCCACGAGCATGCCGACGAGCAGTCCGCCCCAGCTGCCGTCGCCGACGCGGCGGCCGACCTCCCAGCCCAGGAAGCCCGCGAGGGTGAGGAACGAGCCGTGCGCGAAGTTCAGCACGCCCATCAGGCCGTAGATGAGCGAGAGGCCGCTCGCGACGAGGAAGTAGAGGGCGCCGAGGCCGACGCCGGTGATGAGCAGGAGCAGGACGGTGCTCACGCTGCCTCCTGGTCGGTCGAGACGCCGAGGTGCCGGTGCACGAGGTCGGAGTCGAGGAACTCGGATGCGGGGCCCGTGTGCACGACGCGGCCGCCCGAGAGCACGACCACGGTGTGGGCGAGCGCGCGCACGACCTGCAGGTTCTGCTCGACGAGCAGCATGGGCGTGCGCTCGGCCGCGGCCTCGAGCGCCTTCGTCACGGTGCCGACGATGAGCGGCGCGAGGCCCTTGGTGGGCTCGTCGACGAGCAGCAGCCGGTTGTCGTTCATGAGCGCGCGCGAGAGCGAGACCATCTGCTGCTGGCCGCCCGAGAGCGTGCCCGCCTGCTGCTTCGCGCGCTGGAGGAGCTCCGGGAAGAGCTCGCCGACGATCGCCCGGTTCGGGGCGCCGCCGCGCTCGGCGAGCCGCAGGTTCTCCTCCACGGTGAGGCCGCCGAACACCTCGCGGTCCTCGGGCACGTAGGCGATGCCGCGCTGCACGATGCGGTGCGTGAGGAGCCGGTCGATGCGCTCGCCGTCGAAGGTCACCTCGCCCGTGCGCTCGTAGAGGCCGAGCAGCGCCTTGATGGTCGACGACTTGCCGACGCCGTTGCGGCCGAGGAGCGCGGTGACGCCGTGGGCGGCCACGTCGAACGAGACGTCCTCGACGACCTGCTGGCCGGCGATCCGGGCCTCGAGGCCGCGGACGGACAGGATGGCGGTCACACGGTCTCCCCGAGGTAGGCCTGCTGGACGGCGGTGTCGGCCATGACGGCCTTGGGCGTGTCGATGGCGAGCAGCTCGCCGTGGTGCATGACCGCGACCCGGTCGACGAGGCCGAGCAGCACCTCCATGTGGTGCTCGACCATGAGCACGGTGCGGCCGGAGCGGTGCAGGCGGCGGATGACCTCGACGAGCCCCGCGACGTCGCCGGAGCCGACGCCCGCCATGGGCTCGTCGAGGAGCACCACCTCGGGCTCGGTCGCGAGGAGCATCGCGATCTCGAGCTTGCGCTTGTCGCCGTGCGAGAGCACGCCGGCGTCGGTGCCCGCGTGGTGCGCGAGCTCGACCTCGTCGAGGCAGCGCATCGCGACCGCGGTGGCCTCGTCACCGGCCCGCGGCATGCGCCACGGGCTCGTCGCGCCGCCGAGCTTCGACTGCGCCGCGAGGCGCACGTTCTCGCGGGCGCTCAGGCCCGGGAAGACGCTGGAGGTCTGGAACGTGCGGCCGAGACCGACCCGCGCCCGCTGGTGCACCTTCCGGCTGGTGACGTCCTTCCCTGCGAGCAGCACGCGGCCGCTCGTGGGGATGAGCACACCCGAGATGACGTTGAACAGCGTGGTCTTGCCCGCGCCGTTGGGGCCGATGACCCCGACCATCTCACCGGTCGCGACCTCGAACGAGACGTCGTGCAGGATGCGCGCGCCCCCGATCTGCAGGCCGACGGCGTCCAGGACGAGCGCGGATCGGTCTTCCATCGGCCGTGCCTACTGCTGGCCGGCGACGGGCGGGGCGACCGCCTCGGCGTCGACGACCTCGATGAGCTCGGGCGTCCACGTGCCGCCCTCGTCGACGAGGCGCACCTGGAACATCGGCTGGATGAGCGCGTGGTCCTCGGCGCGGATCGTGAGCTCGCCCTTGACCGACTCGAAGGTCCAGCCCTCGAGCGCCCCGATCATGGCCTCGACGTCGCCCTGGCCCTCGGTGATGGCGTGCACGAGCATCTGCGCGCCCACGAAGCCGTCGACCGTGAACAGGTCGGCCTCGTGCCCGGCCTCCTCGAGGTACGCATCCATCGCCTGGGCGGCCTCGGTGTCGGTGGCGCCCGGGAAGTAGTGGTTCAGGAACTGGATGTCGGCGGAGCCGGGGCCGTAGGCCTGGTACGACGCGCGGTCGGCGAGGCCGGTGACGACGGTGGTGTCGGCGAGCACCTGCTGCTGCGCGAGCGCCTCCCACATGGCGCCCGTCGTGGCGCCGGCCCACGCGACGAACACGAGGTCGGGCGACGCGGCCGAGATCTGCTGCGCGAACGGCGTGAACTCGGTGGCGTCCTCGGCGACGAGGATCGGGGTGACCGTCGCGCCCTCGGCGCCGAGCACGGCCTCGACCGAGGCGACGTTGCCCTGGCCGAACGCGTTGTCCTGCGCGAACACGACGATGTTCGAGCCCTCGACGCTGTCGAGGAAGGTCGCGGCGGTGGCGACGTCCTGGAGCGTCTGGCGGCCGGAGCGGAAGGTCTGGTCGTTGACGCCGGTGATGGCGTCGGCGGCGGCGGGGCCCGAGAGGAAGAGCACGTCGTTCTGCGCGGCCTGCTCGGCGACGGCGAGCGAGACGCCCGAGGCTGCGGAGCCGCCGATGATCTGGAAGCCCTGGCCGATGAGGTCCTTCGCCTGCGTGACGGCGGTGTCGGGGTTGCCCTGGTCGTCGACCCACTCGATCGTGAGCTCGACGCCGTCGATCTCGCCGGTGCCGTCGGTGGCGTAGTCGAGGCCTGCCTCGAAGCCCTGCTGGTAGGTCTCGCCGTACGCGGCGAGCGGGCCGGTGATCGAGGTGATCATGCCGACGTTGACGGCGACCGACTCGGCGGCGCCCTCCGAGCCGTCGGTGGATGCCTCGGGGGTGGCCGTCGTCGGCGCGCACGCCGTGAGCGCGAGCGCCGCGATGGCGATGCCCACGCCTGCGAACTTCGTTGTCCTGCGCATGAGATGCCTTTCGAGCAGTGGGAGCCCCTGGGGCGCAGCTCGGCGGGCGAGCACGTCCTCGTGCGGCTTCACGGTGTCGGGAACTGACCAAACCTGACAGGTGGTTCAGGTTTCAGGTTCCAGCATGCGAGCCCGCGCCGCCCGTGTCAAACCGGTGCCGCGACCGTGACCGGATCGTGACCCGGCGCATCCCCTCCTCCGCGCTCCACGAGCGCCGCGAGCCGCTCGTAGGCGGCGGCCGGGATGCCCAGCTGCGGGAGCACCGAGTCGCGCAGGCGCTGCGACTCGAAGACCTCGTGGCCGTGCAGCACCGTCACGCCCCCGTGCTCCTCGAGCACGGTCGACGCCGTCACCGGGGGCCGGCGCCCGCCCTCCTGCCACTGCCGCTCGACGATGCGCACCGGCCGCTCGACGCGCAGGTACTCGCCCACCACCACCGGCCGGCGCACGCCGCCGCGGTGCTCGAAGCGGTAGCCGCCGCCCGTGCGCGCGTCGATGGCGCAGCTGGTCATCGGCATGCCAGGATCCGGCAGCCACAAGGGCACGAGGCGCGGGTCGGTCAGCGCTTGCCACACGGCCTCCGCCGGCGCCCGGAAGCGCACCGCGTAGGAGATCGAGCGCTCGTCCGGCAGCGCGACCGCGAGCGGCTCGGCAGCACGGCGCGGGCCGCCGGCGCGCAGCGCCGCGGCGTCCATCCAGCGCTCGAGCGGCGCGTCGGCGCGCAGCGCCGCCAGGAGCGCGCCCACCCCGAGCGCCGCGACGACGAGCACCGCCCAGCCGGACCATCCCTCGACGAGCGCCGGCGCCTGCGGCGCGACCGCGAGCAGCAGCGCGTGCACGAGGGCGGTCGCGAGCAGCACCGTGACCGGCGCGGCGCCGGCCGCGAGCGCGGGGGCGAGCGCGCGCCGCACCCGCGGGCCGGCCGAGGCGCCGCCGAGCCCCGCGGCGCCGACGACGGCGAGCGCGAGGCCGCCGGCGCGCACCGCCTCGGCGGCGGTGCCGGAGCCGGGCATCGCGACGAGCTGCAGCACGGGCTCGCCGCCCATCGCACGCAGCACCCCCGGCATCCCGAGCAGCTCGCGCGCCGCGGTCGCGTCGCCGAGCGGCAGCACCGCCGGCACGAGGTGCGCGAGCGCGAGCTCGCTCGTCGCGATGGCGGCGGCGGTCAGCAGGAGGCCCACGACCAGGAGCGCGCCGTGCAGCGCCCGCTCCCGGCCGCGCTCGCGCGCCGAGAGCAGCAGCCGCCCGGCGAGCATGCCGACGAGCACCCACGGCAGGAGCATGAGCGCCGCCCACGGGTCGCCGATGAGCAGCACGCGCACCGACTCCGCCGTCGGCCCCCAGGGCGACCCGGGCGGCGCGGGGCGGAGCGCGTCGCCGACGGCCGCGAGCAGGAGCCCTCCGCAGGCCGTCCACGCCGCCGCGAGCGCCGCGAGCGCCCACACCGGCAGCAGCAGCGCGGCGGCCGCGAGCGCCAGCGCGACGCCGAGCTGCGCGAGCGGCGCCTGCAGCGCGGTCGCGACCGGCAGCACCCACAGGTCGGCGCCGTAGAGCCACGCGTCGATCGGGGTCCCCCAGCCGCCGAAGGCGAGGTAGGCCGAGCGCACGAGCTCGAGCCACGCCCCGAGCGCGAGGGCGGCGCTGCCGACGAGGCCGAGCCACAGCCCTCGCGTCAGTGTCTCGCGCGCGGCCGCCGCGCGGTGGCGGGCGGCGAGGCGTGGCCGCACCGCGAGCACCGCGCAGCAGCCGGCGAGCACGGCGAGCAGGGCGACCGGCGGGCCGTCGAGCAGGAGGCCGAGCGGCGCGCCCGCGTGCTCCCCGCTCCGCAGCAGCGTGGGCGCCGCGACGAGGCCCGCGATGGCGACGAGCCACGCGAGGTCGATGCCCACCGCTCGCGCGCCGCCGCCCACGGCATCATCCTGCACGACGGCCCGCCCCGCGCGGGCCCGGATCGCTGAGGATCCCCTCAGCCGTGCGCGCGGTCGGCCGCCGGCTGCTCCGGCCGCGGGCGATCCCCCGCCGCGCGATCGGCCGCCCGGCCGACGACGCGCTCGAGCGGCCCGCGCCCGTCGCCCGCGGCGAGCGCGGCCCCGATCGCGAGGGCGACGACGACCTGCACGGCCCACGCGGCCCATCCGGCGCCGAGCGCCGGCGCCGCGTCCTGCAGGGGCACGAGCATCGCGGTGAGCAGCAGCACGTGCACCACGTAGATCGTGAGCGGCGCCGCGCCCGCCGCCCGCAGCGGCTCGAGCGCGCGCACCGCCGGGCGCGGCAGCGCCGCCGCCAGCAGCCCGAGCAGCGCGATGACGAGCAGGGCGATGCCGACCGTGCGCGCCATGTCGGCGGGCGTGCCCGTGTGCGGGGCGGCCACCAGCTGCCAGGCGGTCGCCGAGCCCTGCGCGGCGCCGTAGCCGTTCCGCAGCAGCTCGTCGCGCGCGGCGTCGTCGAGGGGGCCGGCGAGCAGCCGAATGCCGAGCTCGCTCGCGGCGACGCCGGCGACGACGAGCGCGGCGCCGACGGCCGCGAGCTGCACGAGCGCGCCCCGCTCGGCATCGCGGGCGCGGGCGGCGAGCAGCGCGCGGGCGGCGAGCACGCCGACCAGCAGGTAGGCCACCCAGGTGAGCACCGGGTAGACGCCGGTGAGCAGCACGTCGGCAGCAGTGGCGGCGAGGCGCTCCCCCAGCGCCGCGCCGTCGCCGATGCTCGCGGCGCTCGGCAGCCGCTCGCGCGCCGCGACGAGCAGCGAGCCGCCGGCGAGCCACAGCACGGTCGTCACCCCGGCGAGCAGCCACGACGGCAGCAGCACGAGCACCGCGGCCAGCATGATCGCGACGCCGAAGGGCACGAGCACGACGTAGACGGCGGCCGCGAACGGCCCGATGATCGCGCCGAGCAGCGCGACGAGCGCGCCCCGCACGAGCGTCGAGCGCAGCGCGCCCCAGCGGTCGCCCGCGGCGAGCCGGGCGCGGGCGGCGAGCACCACGCTCACGCCGCCGAGCACCGCGAAGAGCGTCGACGGCGGCCCGTCGACGAGCGCTGCGACCGCGTCGGGCGGGGGCGGCTCGGCCACGAGCAGCGTGTGCGCGGCCATCATCCCCACCACGGCCAGCAGCCGCGCGAGGTCGACGCCCACCAGGCGCTCGGAGCCGCTCACGCGACCATCGTGCCGCACTGGCCTCGGCGCGCCCCACGCATCCGCCCAGGACGCCCCCGGAGCGGTCAGCCTCGGCTCGAGCCCTGCTCCAGCCACTTCTCGGCGCGGTGCTCGGCGATCACGCGGCGCGCGGTGCCGGTCTTCGAGCGCAGCACGAGCGACTCGGTGCGGATGAGCGGGCCCTTGCGGCGCACGCCGTCGAGCAGTTGCCCGTCGGTGACGCCCGTGGCGACGAAGTAGGTGTTGTCGCTCGCGACCAGGTCGTCGAGGCCCAGCACCCGGTCGAGGTCGTGGCCCGCGGCGACGACCTTGCGGTGCTCCTCGTCCGACTGCGGCGACAGGCGCCCCTCCATGAAGCCGCCGAGCGCCTTGATCGCGCACGCGGTGATGACGCCCTCGGGCGTGCCGCCGGCGCCGGCGCAGATGTCGATGCGGCTCTCCCAGCGGGCCGCGTTGATACCGCCGGCCACGTCGCCGTCGCGCATGAGGCGCGTGCCGGCGCCGGCCGAGCGGATCTCCTCGATGAGCTCGGCGTGCCGCGGGCGGTCGAGCACGGCGACGACGATCTCGCCGACATCCTTGCCCTTGGCGCGCGCGAGCTCGCGGATGTTGTCGCCGATCGACTGGTCGAGCGAGATGACGCCGATCGCCTCGGGGCCGGCGACGAGCTTGTCCATGTAGAACGCGTCGATCGGGTCGTACATCGTGCCGCGGTCGGCGACGGCGATCACGCTGAGCGCGTTCTGCCGGCCGGCGGCGGTGAGCGAGGTGCCGTCGATCGGGTCGACGGCGATGTCGGCCGAGGGGCCGCGGCCGTTGCCGACGTGCTCGCCGTTGAAGAGCATCGGCGCCTCGTCCTTCTCGCCCTCGCCGATGACGATGACGCCGTCGAAGGCGACCGTCGAGAGGAACGTGCGCATCGCGTCGACCGCCGCGCCGTCGGCGGCGTTCTTGTCGCCGCGGCCGATGAATGGCACGGCGCGGATCGCGGCGGCCTCGGTCGCGCGCACCAGCTCCATCGCCAGGTTGCGGTCGGGGTTGTCGAAGACCGGGGCCTTCTGAGCGTCGGGCTGCTGCGCCACGGTGTCCTCCATCGGTGAGCCTGCTTCGAGCGTAGTGAGCGGATGCGGTGGGCCCGCCCCGCGCGCGGCGAAAGTCCGGCGGTTCCTTCGCGGGCCGCACGCGTGCCGACGCGACAGACCGGGCCGGGGTGTCGCGGGTCCCGGCCCGGTCTGGGTGCGCATCCGGGCGGATGCGCGTCGTCGCGATGCGACGGTCGTCCGCCGGCGTCAGGCGCCGACGGTCTCCTTGCGGCGCGCGCGGAGCGCGCCGATGAGCTTCGGCAGCACGATCATCGCGGCGGCGAGCGCGAGCACGCCGACCGAGATGGGGCTCTGGAGGACCACGCCGAGGTCGCCCTGCCCGATGGCGCTCGTCTGCACGAGGGCCTTCTCGAAGAGCGGGCCGAGCACGAGGCCCAGCACGAACGGCGCCATCGGCAGGTCGAGCTCCTTCATGAGGTAGCCGAGGATGCCGAAGATCAGCACGAGCCACACGCTGAACATGTTGTTGCTCACCGAGTAGGCGCCGACGAGCGACGTCAGCAGGATGATCGGGTACATGTAGCCGTACGGGATGCGCAGCATCTGCGCGAACACCGGCGCGAGCGGCAGGTTGAGCACGAGCAGCAGCACGTTGCCGATGAAGAACGACACGAGCAGGCCCCAGACGAGCTCGGGCTGCGTCTCGAACAGCAGCGGTCCCGGCTGGAGGCCGAAGATCGTGAACGCGCCGAGCAGCACGGCAGTGGTCGCGCCGCCGGGGATGCCGAGCGCGAGGGTCGGCACGAAGTTGGCGTTCGCGGCCGCGTTGTTCGCGCTCTCGGGGCTCGCGACGCCCTCGATCGCGCCCTTGCCGAAGTTGGCCCTGTTCCTGCTGATGCGGCGCTCGATGCCGTACGACATGAACGAGGCGAGGGTCGACCCGGCGCCCGGCAGGATGCCGAGCAGGAAGCCGATGCCCGAGCCGCGCAGGATGGCCGGCATCGAGTCGGTGACGTCCTTGCGCTTGATGACCATGTCCTTGAACCGGGCACGGATGGGCTCGGCCGCGCCGATGCGGATCTGGTAGAGCACCTCGCCGAGGGCGAAGATGCCGATCATCACCTCGACGAAGGGGATGCCCGAGAGCAGGTTGACGTTGCCGAACGTGAAGCGCTCCTCGCTCGTGCCGGGCGAGATGCCGACCGTGGCGACGAGCAGGCCGGCGACGGCCATCATGGCGCCGCGCACGAAGGCGCCGCCCTGGAACGTCACCACGATGACGAGGCCGAGGATCATGATCGCGAACATCTCGACGGGCCCGAACCGCAGCGCGACGTCGGCGAGCGGCGGCGCGAGCGCGATGAGCAGCGCGAGCGAGATGATCGCGGCGATGAACGAGCCGATCGCGCTGATCGCGAGCGCGGCTCCCGCTCTCCCCCGCTTGGCCATCTGGTAGCCGTCGAGGGTGGTGACGACGCTCGCGGCCTCGCCCGGCGTCGAGATGAGCACCGAGGTGATCGTGCCGCCGTACTGCGCGCCGTAGTAGATGCCGGCGAGCATGATGAGCGCCGTGACGGGCTCGAGCGTGAACGTGATCGGCAGCAGCACCGCCACGCCGGTCGTCGAGCCGAGGCCGGGCAGCAGGCCGATGACGGTGCCGAGCAGCACGCCGACGAAGCACCAGAGCACGTTCTCGAGCGTGAGGGCGGTCTGGAAGCCCAGGATGAGGTTGTCGAGCATCAGATGAGTCCGATCAGCCCGGTGGGCATGGGCACCTTCAGCAGCACCGCGAACACGAGGTGGATCACGCCGACCGAGACGGCGGCGACGAGGAGCGAGGGGATGATGCCTCGCCGCTCGACCACGGTCGCGATGGCGACGATGAGCAGGCCGAGCGAGATGAGCAGGCCCAGCACGGGCACGAGCAGCAGCGCCGCGACGAGCATCCCTGCCACGATCGCGAGCATGCGGTTGCGCTGGCGCTGGCTGCGGCCGAGCGCGTCGATGTCGGGCGCCTCGGCGACCGTGTCGATCGCCGCCGCGTCGGCCTCGTGCTCGACGCCCGTGAGCTCCTCCGCGAGGCCCTGCGGCTCGCGGCGCCGCAGGATGGCGGCCACGTCGACCGCGGCGAGCAGCGTCATCACGATGCCCAGCGCGAAGGGCAGGAAGCCGGCGCCGATCTGGCCGTTGTCCTGGGTGACGCCGTAGCCCCATCCGCCGATGGCAGCGCCGACACCCAGGAGGGCCAGGGCCGCGCTGAACGCGGCCCTGGCGATCCGGGGCGAGAGGGTCACTGTCCGACGACCGCTTCGAGCTCGGCCGAGTTCTCGGCGAGGTACTCGACGAACTCGTCGCCGTAGAGGGCGTTCGGCTGCATGAGGTTCTCCTCGATGTAGGCCGTGTAGGCCTCCGAGGCCGCGAACTCCTCGGCTGCTGCCGTCCAGTAGTCGCGCGCCTCGTCGCTGATGCCGCCCGGCGCGATGAAGCCGCGCCACTGGGCGAAGGCCACGTCGATGCCCTGCTCGGTCGCCGTGGGGATGTCGGCGATCTGCTCGTACTCGTAGCGGTCCTCCGACAGGGCGCACAGGGCGCGCAGGTCGCCGGACTCGAGCTGGCCGAGCACCTCGGAGGGGTTCAGCGAGCCGACCTCGACGGTGCCGCCGAGCAGGCCCGCGATGACCTCGCTGCCGCCCTCGAAGGGCACGCGGTCGAACTCGACGTCCTGGTCCTGCTCGATGAGTGTGAACACGACCTCGTCGAGACTCACGGCGCCCGAGACCGCGACGACGACGCCGTCGGCGCGCGCCGCATCCACCACGTCGGTGCAGGTCTGGAACTCGCTGTCGCCGGGCACGACGACGAGCGTGTAGTCGTCGCCGAGCTTCATGATCGGCGTGAACGACTCGTAGGTGAAGTCGACGTCGGTCGTGAGCGGCAGCGCGAGGAGCGCCGTCTCGGACGCCAGGAGGTAGTTGCCGTTGCCCTCCTGCGCGAGGAAGTGCGAGTAGCCGACGGCGCCGGAGCCGCCCTCGCGGTTCTCGACCGTGATGGTGGCGCCGGTGGCCTCCTCGAGGCCGCTCGCGATGGCGCGGCCCGAGACGTCGGAGCCGCCGCCGGCGGCGAACGGCACGATCATGCGGACGTCCGAGGGCTCGAACGCGCCCTCGGCCTCGCCGCTGGCCGCCGGTGCGCCCGAGGTGGAGGAGCAGCCGGCGAGGGCCGCGATGGCGACGGCGCCGATGGCCGCCGTGGTGATGCGTGACTTCATTGTCGGTTCCTTGCTGTGGATGGGGTGGGGGTCAGGAGGGCTGGCGGGCGGCGCGGGCCTGCGCACCGACGCCGACGGCGGTGCGGAAGGCGTGCTCGTAGGCGCCGGTGGAGGCGACGCGCTGGCCGACGACGTCGAACGCGGTGCCGTGGGCTGGGGTGCAGACGGCGACGCTGAGGCCGCCGGCCATGGTGACGCCGCGGTCGAAGCCGAGCAGCTTCACGGCGATCTGGCCCTGGTCGTGGTACATCGTCAGCACGCCGTCGAACGCGCCGTCGCGGGCCTTGAGGAAGATCGTGTCGCTCGGGAAGGGGCCGGATGCGTCGACGCCCCGAGCCTGGAGCTCGGCGACGGCGGGGGCGATGATGGCGATCTCGTGGCGGCCGAACTTGCCCGACTCCCCCGCGTGCGGGTTGAGCGCGCAGACGCCGATGCGGGGCCGCTCGATGCCGCGCGCCTGCAGCACGCGCTCGAGCAGCTCGCCGCGCTCGACGATGAGGTCGAAGGAGATGAGGCCTGCGACCTCGGCGATCGAGCAGTGGCTCGTGACGCGCCCGGTGACGAGCTCGGGCAGGATGTTGAGCTCGGTCGCGGCGGTGCCGTCGTCGAGCACCGTCTCGAACCACGCCATCTCGTCGTTCTCGACCATGCCGGCCAGGTGCAGCGACGACTTGTTGAGCGGCGCGAAGACGATCGCGTCGACCTCGCCGGCCTTCGACAGCTCGAGCGCGCGCCGCAGGTTGGCCATCGCCCAGAGGCCGCCCTCGCGAGTGGCCTGCTTGCGCACGAAGCCGCCCTCGGGGCGCTCCCCCTCGCCGTCGACGAGCTGCGGCACACCGGCGCCGGCCTCGCGGCTCCATGCGAACTCGACGCCGGCGTCGGCCATGGCGTCGCGCAGCTCCTGCTCGTCGCCGATGATGAGGATGTCGGCCGCCTCGGTCGTCGCCGGGTCGGCGAGCTGCCGCGCGACCAGCTCGGGGCCGACGCCTGCCGGGTCGCCCAGCGTGAGCGCAATGCGGGGGCGGGGGTGCTGCTGCGTCATGTCCACTCCGTCGTGTCCTCGGCGCCCGATCGGCGACCGCATCAGAATCCTATAGGAAATATCAGATGTGATCGCAAGCGCGTTCTGCATCGATCCGGTAACGACGGAGCGGGCCGGGAGCCGAGGCTCCCGACCCGCTCGCGGTCGGCCGGAACGGCGTCAGTGGCCCGGGGCCACCGACTCCACGTCCTCGTCCTTCTCGGCCTCCAGCAGCGCATCCGCCTTCGCGCTGAAGAGCTTCGTGCCGAAGAGCATCGCCGCCGCGAGGAACGCGAACACGCCGAGCGACACCACGCCCCACGCCCCCGAGTCGGTCGGGACGGCCTCGTTGATCGCCGTGCGCATGATCGGGGCGACGAAGCCGCCCAGGTTGCCGAGCGAGTTGATGAGGCCGATGCCGGCGGCCGCAGCGGTGCCCGTGAGGAACGCCGTCGGGTACGACCAGGTGATCGGGCCCACCGAGAGGAAGCTCGCGACCGCGAGGGTGATGAACAGGATGCCGAGGATCGGCTGCCCGTTCGCGCCCGCCCAGGCGGAGCCGAGGATGAACAGGCCCGTCGAGATGTAGAAGAGCGTGCCCCAGTTGCGACGACGGGCGATCGTGTTCGCCGCCTTGCCGAAGAAGTAGCAGGCGAACAGGCCCACGAGCCACGGGATGGCGGCGACGAGGCCGACCTGCCAGCCGACGTCCTGGCCGAGCAGGTTCGCGACTTGCTGCGGCAGGTAGAAGGTGGTGCCGTAGACCGCGATCTGCAGGCAGAAGTAGATGATGGTGAAGTACCACACCTTCCAGTTGCCCATCGCGCGCCAGATGCCGCTCGGGCCGTCGGACTCGCGCACGGAGTCCTCCTTGGCCATCACGTCGATGAGGGCGTCCTTCTCCTCCTGGTTCAGCCACTTCGCGTCCTGCGGGCCGTTGATGAGGAAGAAGATCGCCGCGATGCCGGCGGCGACCGCCATCATGCCCTCGACGAAGAACATCACCTGCCAGCCGGCCCACGGGGTCACCTGCTCGCCGAAGCTGATCAGGCCGCCCGAGAGCGGGGCGCCGAGCATCTGCGAGAACGGCTGCGCGAGGTAGAAGATCGCGAACATCTGCACGCGGTGCTTGTTCGGGAACCACTCGGAGAGGAAGAGGATCACGCCCGGGAACAGGCCCGCCTCGGTGACGCCGAGCAGGAAGCGCAGCACGATGAACGACGTGTCGTCGGTCACGAACGCGAACGCCGAGGCGACGAGGCCCCACGTGATCGCGATGCGCGCGAGCCAGAAGCGCGCGCCGAACTTCTTCAGCAGCAGGTTCGACGGGATCTCGAAGATCGCGTAGCCGATGAAGAAGATGCCGGCGCCGAGCGCGAAGGCGCCCGCCGAGATGCCGCGGTCCATCTGGAGCGCGTCCTCGGCGAAGCCGACGTTCGTGCGGTCGAGGAAGGCGACGAAGTACAGGATCACCAGCATCGGCATCAGGTGCTTGGCGGCCTTCTTGATGGCCGAGTCGAGGGCGGGGTTGCCCTGCGACTTCGGCTGCAGTGTCGTATCGGACACGGGACTCTCCTTCGAGTGCGGTGCTTCGGTTTCGGTCAGTTGAGGACGGACGGGAGGATCAGCCACAGGCCGACGCCCACGAGGACGACGCCCAGGGCGAGGAAGAGGATGCGCGACTTCGACCAGGAGCCCATGGCGATCAGTGCATGTAGAGGCCGCCGTCGACGTTCAGGGTCTGGCCCGTCACGAATCCGGCGT
Organism: Agrococcus sp. BE272; assembly: GCF_031457935.1. Lineage (NCBI taxonomy): Bacteria > Bacillati > Actinomycetota > Actinomycetes > Micrococcales > Microbacteriaceae > Agrococcus > Agrococcus sp. BE272. The sequence goes on from NZ_JAVDXL010000001.1 coordinate 226,706, forward strand.
CCTCGGAGATCAGGTAGGCGATGGCGGCGGCGATGTCGCGGGGCGTGCCGATGCGCGGGAGCACGCCGTCGGCCGCCATGGCGGCCTTCCGCTCCTCGGTGAGCGTGCCGCCCATGATGTCGGTGTCGATGGGGCCGGGCGAGATGGCGTTGACCGTCACGCCCTGCGGGCCGAGCTCGCGGGCGACGGAGCGCGTGAAGCCGATGACGCCCGCCTTGGCGGCCGAGTACACCGTCTTCGAGAACGTGCCGCCTCCGCGCTGCGCCGAGACCGACGAGAGGCTCACGACGCGGCCGACGCCGTGCTGCACCATCGACTCGACGGCGCGACGGGTGGCGTAGTGCACGCCGTTCATGTTGATGCCCATGACGCGGTTCCACTCGTCGGCCGTCACCTCGAGGTAGGGCACGGGGCTCGACACACCCGCGAGGTTCACGAGCGCGACGATCTGCGGCAGGGCCGCCTCGAGCTCGTCGTACGCGGCGCGCACCTGCGCCTCGTCGGCGACGTTCGCGCCGGCGCCGGCGGCCTGCACGCCGTGCTGCTCGGCGATCTCGGCGGCGACCGCCTTGGCCGCGTCGGCGTCGAGGTCGATGATGCCGACGTTCCAGCCGTGCTCCGCGAGGTAGTGGGCGGATGCGCGGCCGATGCCGCGCGGCGAGGCCGCGCCGGTGAGGACGACGGTCTTGGACTCGGGGAATGCGGTGGCCATGTGCCGATGCCTTTCGTGGATCAGTGGATGGGGGCCGGGCCGAGCTCGTCCATGAGCTGCTTGATGGCCACGTACGCCTTGTTGCGGTAGGCGATGAGCTCTGCGGTGCGCTCCGCCGGCACCTCGAGGTAGCCGGCGCCCGACTTGGTGCCGAACTTGCCGGCGTCGACGAGCTCCTTGAGGGAGTCCGGCGTCGCGAAGCGCTCGGGCCAGCGCGTCTGCAGCGATGCGTAGCAGAACGCGTAGACGTCGAGGCCGGCCATGTCGGCGATCGCGAACGGCCCGAAGACGGGCAGCCGGAAGCCGAACGTCGTGCGCACGATCGTGTCGATGTCGTCGGGCGTCGCCACGCCCTCCTCCACGAGCTGGGTGGCCTCGTGGAAGAGGGCGTACTGGAGGCGGTTGAGCACGAAGCCGGTCGCGTCGCCGACGCGTGCCGTCTCCTTGCCGGTCGCCGCGACGATCTCCTCGACCACGGGGAGGATGGCGGCATCCGTGCCCTCGTGCGCGATGAGCTCGACGCCCGGGATGAACGGCGCCGGGTTCGAGAAGTGCACGCCGAGGAAGCGCTCGGGGTGCTCGACGGCCTCGGCGAGGCTGCCGATCAGGATCGTCGACGTGTTGGAGCCGATGATCGCGTCGGGGCGGGCGGCGGCCGAGATGCGCGCGAGCGTCGCGTGCTTGATCTCGATCTTCTCGGGCACCGCCTCCTCGATGAAGTCGGCGTCGGCGACGGCCGACTCGATCGACTCGGCGGCGGTGAGGCGCGCCTCGATGCGCTCGACCGCGTCGGCGGGGAACAGCCCGTCGGCGGCGAACTGCGCCGCCTCGTCGAGCAGCCGGGCGCGGTTCTGCTGCGCGATCTCGGCCGAGATGTCGGCGATCTGCACGTCGTAGCCGGCGAGCGCGAGCACCTGGGCGATGCCGCCGCCCATGTAGCCGGAGCCGACGACGGCGATGGTCTTCGTGGTCATGGTCTCAGCCCTTCGGGAGGAGCGAGCGCAGGTAGCGCTGGTTGGTGGAGCAGTTGCCGAGGCTGTCGCCGCCGTAGTGCTCCATGAGGAAGATGCCGTCGAAGCCGAGCGCGAGCGCGTCGCGCACGACCTGGCGGTAGTTGATGAGCCCGCCCTCCATGGTGGAGGGCACGCTGGTCGCCCACGAGCCGTCGGCCGCCTCGTCGCGCGTGTAGTTCTTGACGTGCCAGTAGTTGGCGTACGGCAGCGTCTTCGCGTGCATCTCGCGCCAGTCCTCGATCGGCCGGTGGAGGCGGATGAGGTTGGCGATGTCGGGGTTGAGGCCGACGTTGTCGAGCCCGATCTCCTCGACGAGGCGCACGGCCGAGTCGGCGGTGCCGAGGAAGGTGTCCTCGTACATCTCGAGCGACATCTTGAGCCCCACCTCGGCAGCGTGCCGGCCGAGCTCGCGCAGGCGCGTCACCGCCGCGGTCCAGAGCTCCGGGTCATCCGGGTCGTTCGTCGGGCCCTGCGCGGTCCAGAACCACAGCGCCTTGCGCTGCGCCTCGCTGAACGGCTCGTGCAGGCCGGTCGAGAAGACCTCCATGCCCCACTCCGCCGCGGCGTCGATCGTGCGGTGGGCGTAGGCGAGGTTGCGCTCCTCGTGGCCGGGCATGATCACGCTCTGGCGCTGCAGGTGCACGGAGGGGATGCGGATGCCGTGCGAGTCGAGGATCGAGAACAGCTCGTCCTTGCGGCTCGCCTCGAGGTCGGCGGGGCGGATGTGGCTGTCGGCGAGCTCCGCGAGCGAGAAGCCCACGTCGGCGACCTGGGCGAACGCGTCGTCCCAGACCGCAGGGTCCGCGTCGTGCAGGGCGACGCCGTCGGCCGAGACGGCGGGGATGCCGTGCAGGCAGGTGGCGATCGGCCAGGTCTCGGCGGTGAATGCTGGCTGCTCTGCCATCTCGTCTGCTCCGTTGCAATCCGCGGGCGCGATCTTCGCCCTTGAAAATATCCTATAGGAAAACTAGTCAGATAACGCGGCGGGCGCAAGCGCGCGCTGAGCCCGGGCGTGTCCCCCACGCCAGTGCCGGCCGGCTCAGGACCCGGCGGCCTCGTCGCGCACCGAGCGCGTGCGCACGCCCTGGATGTGTGCGCGCATCGCCGCCGTGGCGGCGTCGGCGTCGCCGCGCTCGAGGGCGTCGAGCACCCGCGCGTGCTCGGCGTGCGCCTCGCGCACGTCGCTCGTGCCGCGCAGCACGGCCTGCCGCAAGCGGTGCGTCATGGCGCCCAGGTCGTCGTGCATCGAGATGAGGTAGCGGTTGCCCGCTGCCTCGAAGATCGCGCGGTGGAAGGCGGAGTCCGCGTCGAAGTACTCGGCCGTGGTGCGCACGGGCACGTCGGCCCCCGCATCCATCGCCTCGACGATGCGGTCGGCGCACTCCTGGTGCCGCTCGTGCGCGACGCGCAGCCGCTCGAGCAGCTGGGCGGCCTTCGGCGCGGCCAGCCGGGTCGCCTCGACCTCGAGCATGAGGCGCGCGTCGAACAGCTCGGCGAGCTGATCGGGCCCGAGCGGGGGCGCGACCCGATAGCCCTTGAGCGCCTCGCGCGTGACGAGCCCGGTGCGCTCGAGCTGCACCATCGCCTCGCGCACGGGCGTGGGCGAGACGTCGAGCTGCTTCGCGAGCGTGTCGATCGAGAGCCGCGAGCCCGGCTCCACGTCGCCCTCGAGCAGCAGCTCGAGGATGAGGTCGTAGACCCGATCGCGGAGGCCGCGGCGCTCGAGCTCGCGCACGCCGCGGAACGGCAGCTGGGTGGTCATCGTGTCTCCTGGAGTGCGAGCGCCTCGTCGAGGATGCGGCCGAACGCCGCGGGGTCGTGCGCGAAGCGCCCGAGGAACATGCCGTCGACGCTGTCGGCGATGCGCGGCAGCAGCCCGGGGCCGGCGCTGCCGCCGTAGATGACCTGCGCGTCGAGCGGGTCGTCGGCGAGGTGCGCGCGCAGCGCCGCCCCGACCGCGCGGATGTGGTCGTCGCCGGCGGGCTCCGGTGCGCCGATCGCCCAGACGGGCTCGTAGGCGACCACGAGCCGGCCGGTCGCGCCCGCGTCGCGAGCGAGGGCGAGGGATGCGTCGAGCTGGCGGATGCAGGCGGCCGCGGCCGCGTCCGGTGCGCCCCGGTCGGGCTCGCCGATGCAGAGCACCGGCGCGATGCCGTGCCGCAGGGCTGCAGCCACCTTCCACGCGACCGTCTCGTCGGTCTCGCCGAACATCGCACGGCGTTCGGCGTGGCCGATCTCCGCGAGCGCGACGCCGTGCTCGGCGAGCTCCGGTGCCGACACCTCGCCCGTGAAGGCGCCGGCGTCCTCCCAGTGGAGGTCCTGCGCGCCGACGAGCATGCCCGCGTGGGTGGCGATCGGCACGACCTCGGGGATCGAGGGGAAGGTGGGGATGACGAACGGCTCCACGAGCCCGCCCTGCACGGCCGGGTGCTCGGCGCAGATCGCGGCGACCGCGCGCGTCCACTCGAGCGTGCGGGCGCGCCCGAAGTACATCTTCAGGCTCGAGCCGATCAGCATCCCCGCCATCCGGTCAGCCCTCGTAGGCGCAGATGTCGTCGACGTTCGCCTGCGAGTGGCTGGCGGGGTCGAAGGTGTAGGTCAGCCACTCCTTGGCGAGCCGGCGCGCGAGCTCGATGCCCACGACGCGCTGGCCCATGCAGAGCACCTGCGCGTCGTTCGAGAGGATCGAGCGCTCCACCGAGAACGAGTCGTGCGCGGTGACGGCGCGGATGCCCGAGACCTTGTTCGCCGCGATCGCGACGCCGAGGCCCGTGCCGCACAGCAGCAGGGCGCGGTCGGCCTCGCCGCGGGCCACGCGCTCGGCCGCCTCGATGGCGACCTTCGGGTACGAGGTCGAGCCCTCTGCGTCGTCGACGCCCACGTCGACCACGGAGTCGACGAGCTCGTTCGCCTCCATGTCGCGCTTCAGGATCTCCTTGTAGTCGAAGCCGGCCTTGTCGCTGCCGACGATGAGGCGGATGCCCATGGTCACTGCTCCCTGTCTGTGGTGAGGACGTCGTAGATGGTGCTGCAGATGAGCGCGAACGAGACGGCGCCCGGGTCGGGGGTGCCGATCGACTTGTCGCCGTGCGACTTGGCGCGGCCGAGCGTCGCGGCGAGCGCGGCGGTCTCCTGCGCGGCCTCGTCGGCGACGCCGGCGGAGTGCCCCCACGCGTCGCGCAGGCGCTGGCCGTCGGCGATGCGGCGGGCGAGGTCGTCGGCGAACGGCACGATGGCGTCGACCATGGTCTTGTCGCCGACCTTGGCCTTGCCGAACGCCATCACGGCGTCCTTCGCGGCGACCACGCCGTCGGCGACGGTCTGCGCCGTCACGTGGCGGTCGTCGCCCACGTGCCTGCCGAGCGTGCGGAGCATCTCGCCCCAGATCGCACCGGAGGTGCCGCCCGCCCGGTCGCTCCAGGCATCCGCCGCCCGCTCGAGCGTCGTCTGCGCGCCGGCGCCGGCGTGGACGGCCGCGGTCGCGGCGGCGCTGCCGGCGCGCGAGCCGCGCTGCATGCCGATGCCGTGGTCGCCGTCGCCCGCGACGGAGTCCATGTGGCCGAGCTCCTCGGCGGCGTCGTCGATCGCGTCGGCGACCGCGGCGAGCGAGGCGGCGATCACGTGGGCCGCGTCGCGCGACTCGGCCGTCGACTCGGGCACCTCCTGCTCGTCGACCGAGGCGTCGACCGCGTCGGCCTGCTGCTGCGGGGCGACCGAGCCCTTGCGGAAGCCCGCGGTGTCGGCGGGCGCGCACCACAGGCGCTCGAGCTCCTCGTCGAGCCACAGCAGCGTCAGCGAGACGCCCGCCATGTCGAAGCTCGTGCAGAGCTCGCCCACCTCGGGCTCGACGATCGTGAGCCCGCGCTCCTCGAGCAGCGCGTGCACGCGGCGGTAGACGACGAACATCTCCTCGTACTTGACGCTGCCGAGGCCGTTCAGCAGCGGCACGACGCGCGCGCCCTCGACCTCGACGCCGTCGGGCACCTCGTCGAGCAGCTTGTCGACGAACAGCTGCGCGAGCTCGTCGGCGGTGGGCACGTCGACCTCGTCGATGCCGGGCTCCCCGTGGATGCCGAGGCCGACCGCCATCTTGCCCTCGGGCACGGTGAAGAGCGGCTCGGAGGCGCCCGGCAGCGTGCAGCCCGAGAAGGCGACGCCGAACGAGCGGGTGCGGGCGTTGGCGGTCTGCGCGATGCGCTCGACGCCGTCGATGTCGTAGCCCGCCTCGGCGGCGGCGCCGGCGGTCTTGAAGACCGCGAGGTCGCCCGCGATGCCGCGGCGCTGCTCGAGGCGCTCCTTCGGGGCGCTCCAGATGTCGTCGGTGACGGTGACGGTGCGCACGTCGATGCCCTCGGCGCGCAGGCGCTCCTGGGCCTGGTCGAAGTGCAGCACGTCGCCGGCGTAGTTGCCGTAGCTGAGCAGCACGCCCTGGCCCTGGTCGGCCTGCTTCGCGATGGCGTAGACCTGCTGCGCCGACGGCGAGGCGAAGAGGTTGCCCATCGCGGCGCCGTGCGCGAGGCCGGGGCCGACGAGGCCGCCGAAGGCCGGGTAGTGGCCGCTGCCGCCGCCGACGACGAGCGCCACCGTGGGCTCGTCGGCCTTGGTCGAGCGCACGACGCCGCCGGGGGCTGCCTGCACCCACCGGGATGCCGCGGCCGCGAAGCCCTCGATCATCTCGTCGGCGAACTGGGACGGATCGTTGAACAGTCGCGTCATTGCGCTCTCCTCGCGTAGGAACCCCGGAGCGGGGCGGGCACTCCTTGGAATCCTATAGGAAGTTGGGTTCCCTGTCACGTCGGTCGGCCCATCCGACCGTGCGCATCCGCCGGGGCGGCCGCATGCCCGGCGACCTAGACTGACGATGTTCCCGCGAGGCCGCGACTGGCGGTCCGCGACCCGACGAGTCAGGAGCCGCAATGCCCGTCGCAACGCCAGAGCAGTACGCAGCGATGCTCGACAGCGCGAAGGCCAACGCCTTCGCCTACCCCGCCATCAACGTCTCGTCGTCGTCGACGATCAACGCCGTGCTGCAGGGCCTCGCCGAGGCCGGCTCCGACGGCATCATCCAGGTCACCACCGGCGGCGCCGACTTCTTCGCCGGCCAGAGCGTCAAGAACCGCGCCGGCGGCGCGATCGCCTTCGCCCGCTACGTCACCGAGGTCGCGAAGGCCTACCCGATCACCGTCGCGCTGCACACCGACCACTGCCCGAAGGACGCGCTCGACGGCTTCGTCATGCCGCTCCTCGAGGCGAGCGAGGAGGAGGTGCGCGCGGGCCGCGCTCCCCTGTTCCAGTCGCACATGTGGGACGGCTCGGCCGTGCCGCTCGAGGAGAACCTCGAGATCGCGAAGCAGATCCTCCCCCGCACCGCGGCCCTCCACCAGATCCTCGAGGTCGAGATCGGCGTCGTCGGCGGCGAGGAGGACGGCGTGAGCCACGAGATCAACGACCAGCTCTACACGACCCTCGACGACGCGATCGCGACCGTCGAGGCGCTCGGCCTCGGCGAGCAGGGCCGCTACATGGCGGCGCTCACCTTCGGCAACGTGCACGGCGTCTACAAGCCGGGCAACGTGCGCCTGCGCCCCGAGCTCCTCGGCCAGATCCAGGCGGGGCTCGCCGAGAAGTACGGCACCGGCCCGAAGCCGCTCGACCTCGTCTTCCACGGCGGCTCCGGCTCGACCGACGAGGAGATCGCCGAGGCCGTGCGCAACGGCGTCGTGAAGATGAACATCGACACCGACACGCAGTACGCGTACACGCGCTCGGTCGCGCACTCGATGTTCTCCAACTACGACGGCGTGCTGAAGGTCGACGGCGAGGTCGGCAACAAGAAGGTCTACGACCCCCGCTCGTGGGGCAAGACGGCCGAGACGGCCATGGCCGCGCGCGTGGTGTCGGCGACGCAGCAGCTCGGCTCGGCCGGCTGGTCGGGCAAGTAGCGGCCCGCACCGCGACAGGGAAGGGCCCCGCCGGTCGATCGGCGGGGCCCTTCTGCGCGCGCCCGTCGGGGCGCGGTGCTCATGCGGTCAGCGGGGACTCACTCCCAGTCGTCGTCGCCGGTGTCGACGATGCGGTCGGTGCCCTCGGGCAGCACGGTGTCGTCGACGCCGTTGTCGTCGGTGTCGACGCCCGCCTGCGTGCCGCCGTGCTCGTCGGGGATGTCGGCCGGGTCGTCGCCCTCGAACTCCTCGTCGCGCGCCTCGGAGCCCTCGGGGGCGTCGTCGTCGTCGATCTCGTCGAGCTCGTCGGTCGCGAGCACGCGGTCGTCGTCGGCGGGCTCCCCCATCGACTCGTCGAAGTCCTCGCCGTCGGCCATCTGGTCGGCCCACTGGTCGGGGTCGGAGTCGCCGCCGCCGTCGACCGGCGTCGTCGAGATGGCGCCGCTCGCCTCGGGGGCGTCGTCGACCTGGTCGCGGTCGATCTCGCTCGCCTGACGGACGGCATCCGTGGGGTTGGCGGTGTCCTCGCCTCGAAGCTGATCAGTCATGACGCGAGCGTATCGACGGGCGCTGGGAGTCCGCCAGGAGATCCGGTCAGCGCTGGCGGCTGGGCCGCAGCTCCTTGGGGAGCGAGAAGATGAGGTCCTCCTCGGCGGTGCGCACCTCGGTGACGTCGCGGTAGCCGGCGTCCTCGAGCTCGGCGAGCACCTCGCGCACGAGGCCCTCGGGCACGCTCGCTCCGCTCGTCACGCCGACGCTGCGCACGCCCTCGAGCCACTCCTGCTGGATCTCGGTCGAGAAGTCGACGCGGTAGGCGGCCTTCGCCCCGTACTCGAGCGCGACCTCGACGAGGCGCACCGAGTTCGAGGAGTTGGCGCTGCCGACCACGATCACGAGGTCGGCGTCGGCCGCCACCTTCTTGATCGCGACCTGGCGGTTCTGGGTGGCGTAGCAGATGTCGTCGCTCGGCGGGTCCTGCAGGTTGGGGAACCGCGCGCGCAGCCGGCGCACCGTCTCCATCGTCTCGTCGACCGAGAGCGTGGTCTGGCTGAGCCAGACGAGCCGGTCGGGATCCTGCACCTGCACGGTGTCGGCCTCGTCGGGGTTGTTGACGATCGTGACCCGATCGGGCGCGTGGCCCGCGGTGCCCTCGACCTCCTCGTGCCCCTCGTGGCCGACGAGCAGGATCTGGAAGTCGTCGCGCGCGAAGCGCATCGCCTCACGGTGCACCTTCGTCACGAGCGGGCACGTCGCGTCGATCGCCGACAGGCCACGGTCGGCGGCGGCCTGCACGACGGCCGGGCTCACCCCGTGCGCGCTGAAGATGACCCGCGCGCCCTCGGGCACCGCATCCACCTCGTCGACGAAGATCGCGCCCTCGCGCTCGAGCTCGGCGACGACGTGCTTGTTGTGCACGATCTGCTTGCGCACGTAGATCGGCGCGCCGTGCTGCTCGAGCGCCTTCTCGACCGCGAGCACCGCGCGGTCGACGCCGGCGCAGTAGCCGCGAGGGGTGGCCAGCAGGATGCGCTTGCCGCCCTCGACGGGGAGGTCCTGGAGCCGACCCCGGCGGAGCGCCGGACGCGGGGCGTCGAGCGGGACTCGTCCGTTCGTGATCGTCACCGGTCCAGTCTACGTTGGTCTCCGACGGGCCGCCTGGGCGGCGGGGCGCGACGACGGGAGCGGCATGGCCGAGCGGATCACCGGCACGCCCGACGAGCCGTGGAGCGTCGAGCGGCTGGGCGCCGAGCTGAAGTCGTACATCGGCCGGCTCGGGCACCTGTGGGTCGAGGGCGAGATCACGCAGTGGTCGAACTCGCGCGGCAACGTCTTCGGCAAGCTGAAGGATGTCGCGGGCGACTCCACGGTCGCCTTCAACGTCTGGTCGTCGACGCTCTCGCGCATCGAGGGCGAGTTCTCGCAGGGCGACCGCGTCGTCGCGCTCGTGAAGCCCGACTACTGGCCGCGCGGCGGCACGCTGTCGATGGTGACGGCGCAGCTGCGGCACGTCGGCATCGGCGACCTGCTCGCGCGCCTCGAGGCGCTGCGCCGGTCGCTCGCCGCCGAGGGCCTCTTCGACGCGGCGCGCAAGCGCCCCCTCCCCTTCCTGCCCGGCGTGGTCGGGCTCATCACGGGGCGCGACTCCGACGCCGAGAAGGACGTGCTGCGCAACGCCCAGCTGCGCTGGCCGGGCGTGCGGTTCCGGGTCGAGCACGCCGCGGTGCAGGGTGACCAGACCGTGCCGACGGTGCTCGCCGCGCTCGCGCGGCTCGAGGCCGACCCCGAGGTCGACGTGATCGTGATCGCGCGCGGCGGCGGCGACTTCCAGAACCTGCTCGGCTTCAGCGACGAGTCGCTCGTGCGCGCGGTGGCCGCCGCGACGACGCCGGTCGTGTCGGCGATCGGCCACGAGAACGACCGCCCGCTGCTCGACGACGTCGCCGACCTGCGCGCATCCACGCCGACGGATGCGGCGAAGCGGGTCGTGCCGGACGTCGCCGACGAGCTCTCCCGCATCGCGCAGGCGCGGGCGATGCTGCGCGCGAGGGTCACGCAGCACGTCGCCCGCGAGGCCGAGCGGCTCGAGTCGTTCCGCTCGCGGCCGGCGCTCGCGCGGCCCGAGACGATGATCGAGACCCGCGCCGACGACCTCGCGCGCCTCACGGCGCGCGCCGACGAGCTCGCCGGGCGCGTCGTCGAGCTGGGCGGCCAGCAGCTCGGCCACCTGCGGCAGACGCTGCGCGCGCTCAGCCCGCAGTCGACGCTCGACCGCGGCTACGCGGTCGTGCAGGCGGAAGGCGGGTCGGTGCTGCGCGCTGCGGACGCGGCCCGACCCGGCGACCGCCTGCTGGTCACCGTCGCGTCCGGCAGCCTCGACGCATCCGTCGTCGCCGTGCGTCCCGACGACGCCGCGACCGCCTGACGGCCGTCGGCGCCCGCGTCTAGACTGGCTCCGTGACCTCCCCCGACCCCCAGTCGCCCGCCGACGCGCCAGTCGCCGAGCTCGGCTACGAGCAGGCGCGCGACGAGCTCGTGCGCGTCGTGCAGGCGCTCGAGTCGGGCGGCGCGACCCTCGAGGAGTCGCTCGCGCTGTGGGAGCGGGGCAGCGCCCTCGCCGACCGCTGCGAGGAGTGGCTCCAGGGCGCGAAGGCCCGGCTCGACGCCGCGCGCGCCACGGCGCCCGCCCCGACCGCCGACGGCGCCGAGCGGGCATGAGCCGCAAGCAGCCCCGCACGCCCCGCGTCGTCGCCGAGCTCGGCCGTCCCGAGACGCCCGAGGAGACCGCCGCCCGCAAGGCGGCCGCGTCGCGCCGCCACCGCGAGAACCAGACGTTCAGCAACCTCGTCGTCGCCGTCGTCGCGTGCCTCGCGGTCGTGCTGGTGATGGTGCTCGTCGTGCTGCGCCCCGACGTCTCCCCGCGCGAGCCGATCGACGTCGCGGCCGCGGCCGCCGCGGCCCAGCCGACCGTCGACGAGACGCTCATCGCGCCCGAGCTGCCCGAGGGATGGGCGTCGAACGCCGCCGAGATCCGCACCGGCGGCGACGACGTCACCACCTGGTACGCCGGCTACGTCACGCCCGGCGAGCAGTTCCTCTCCTTCACGCAGGCCCTCGACGCGAACCCGACCTGGCTCGCCTCCGCCATCGAGGAGGCACCGCAGACCGGCGAGCGCGAGATCGGCGGCCTCACCTGGCGCGAGCACGACCAGCGCGACGCCGAGGATCCCGGCAACCTCGCCTACGTCCTCACGACCGAGGCCGGCGCATCCACCGTCGTCATCGCCGGCACCGCCGACGACGCCGAGGTGCAGGCCTTCGCCGAGGCCGTGAGCGCCGCGCTCGCCGACGCGGACTGAGCCCGCCGCCCGCTCCCCCACACCCGAAGCACGACCACGCAGCAACAGGAAGGCACGACGACGTGAACGCCGAGACCGAGTACCGCATCGAGCACGACACCATGGGCGAGGTGCGCGTGCCCAAGCACGCGCTGTACGCCGCCCAGACGCAGCGCGCGGTCGAGAACTTCCCCATCTCGGGCTCGGGCCTGGAGCCCGCGCAGATCGTCGCCCTCGCACGCATCAAGCGCGCCGCCGCCATCGCCAACCGCGAGCTCGGCATCCTCGAGGCCGACGTCGCCGACGCCATCGTCGCCGCGGCCGACGAGGTCATCGGCGGCGCGCACCACGACCAGTTCCCGGTCGACACCTACCAGACCGGCTCCGGCACCTCCTCGAACATGAACATGAACGAGGTGCTCGCGACGCTCGCGACGAAGCACCGGGGCGAGGCCGTCCACCCCAACGACCACGTGAACGCCTCGCAGTCGTCGAACGACGTCTTCCCCACCTCGGTGCACATCGCGGTCACCGGCGCGCTCGTCGAGCAGGCGATCCCCGCGCTCGAGCACCTCGCGGGCGCGCTCGAGGAGAAGGCGACGCTGTGGGCCGACGCCGTGAAGCCCGGCCGCACCCACCTCATGGACGCGACGCCCGTCACGCTCGGCCAGGAGTTCGGCGGCTACGCCGCGCAGGTGCGCTACGGCATCGAGCGCATCCAGGCCGCGCTCCCCCGGGTCGCCGAGGTGCCGCAGGGCGGCACGGCCGTCGGCACCGGCATCAACACCCCGCTCGGCTTCCCCGAGAAGGTCATCGCCGAGATCGCCGCGTCGAGCGGGCTGCCGATCACCGAGGCGCGCAACCACTTCGAGGCGCAGGCCAACCGCGACGGCCTCGTCGAGGCATCCGGGGCGCTCCGCACCATCGCCGTGTCGCTCACGAAGATCAACAACGACCTGCGCTGGATGGGCTCGGGCCCCAACACGGGCCTCGGCGAGCTGCGCATCCCCGACCTGCAGCCCGGCTCGTCGATCATGCCCGGCAAGGTCAACCCGGTCGTGCCGGAGGCGGTGCTCATGGTGTGCGCGCGCATCATCGGCAACGACGCGACGGTCGCGTGGGCGGGCGCGTCGGGCTCGTTCGAGCTCAACGTGCAGATCCCGGTGATGGGCACGGCGCTGCTCGAGTCGATCCGCCTGCTCTCGAACGCCTCGCGCGTGCTCGCCGACAAGACCATCGCGGGCCTCGAGGCCGACACCGAGCGCGCCGCGGCGCTCGCCGGCATGAGCCCGTCGATCGTCACGCCGCTCAACCGCCTCATCGGCTACGAGGCCGCCGCGAAGATCGCGAAGCACTCGGTCGCCCAGGGCATCACCGTGCGCGAGGCCGTGATCGACCTCGGCTACGTCGAGCGCGGCGAGCTGACCGAGGCCGACCTCGACAAGGCGCTCGACCTGCTCTCGATGACGCACCCGGGCGTCGCGAAGTAGCCGCCCTCCACGAGGGGCATCCGCCGCGGCGGGTGCCCCTCCGTCGTCTGCGCCTGCCGTGCACGATGCAAGCCCGCGCGCGTCTCCGCGCGGCGCGGCCGCCCGATCGTGCCGATCCGCAGCCGGAGCGCGCGCTCGGGCTTGCGTTGTGCGGAGGTCGCACGATCGAGCTTGGGACGGATCGTGTCGCCACGCGCATGTGCAGGGTGACCCACGATGCTGGAGGCCACCATGGATGAGCTCGAGACGATGCTGCGCGACGCCGACCCCGGGCGAGCCGTGCGCGAACGCTCGCACGAGGGCGGTGCTCTCCGTGCCGCCGCGAGCGCGCTCGTGCACGAGGCTCGCCGCGCGACCGATGCTCCGGCAGCACGGAGGCGCGGCTCGAGGCGGGTCGCGATCGGCGCGATGGCCGCCGTGCTCATCGCGGCGCCGGCCGGGATCGCATGGGCGTCGGGCGGCCTGCAGGCCGCATTCGGCGAGTGGTTGGGCGCCGACTCGCTCACCAGCCCGACGGTGCGCACGGCATCGACGGGCGAGGGCTGCGCGGTCGGCGCCTGGCTCACACCCCGCACCGACCGGGACGATGGCGCCGTCCTCGAGTTCTCCTGGTCGCCAGACCTCGTCCAGCTGACCGGAGCGAGCGGCGGCGCACAGCCGCAGCACATCGCGTACACGTGGCTCGGCGAAGGCGCGCCCGCGTCGTTCGACCAGCAGGCGTTCGACCGGGTCGCCACCTGGGCATCCGCCCGCGACTGGGACGCGGAGGTGGACGCGCTCGTCGCGGCCGGCATCCCGACCGACCGGCTCGCGGTCGCGCTCAGCGACCGGTTCCTCGAGGCCGGCACCGCGGCGGGCGTCCTGCCCGAAGCCTCGGCTGCCCTCATGACCAGCACGGTCTGCGGCACCGATGGCTGAGCGCGACGGCCGCCTGGCCGCGCTCGCCGCCGACGTCGCGGACGACCTGCTCGGCTACTTCCTCCGGCGGATCCCGTCGCCGGAGGACGCCGCCGACCTGCTCGGCGACACGCTCCTCGCACTCGCGGCCGGCGCCGACCGCATCCCCGACGACGCAGAGGACGCACGACGATGGGCGTTCGGCGTCGCTCGGCGCACGCTGCTGGCCGGGCGCAGGCGGCACGTGCAGCGCGCGCAGCGCGACGAGCACCGACGCGCCGCGCTCCGAGCCGCGGCGATCGACGCGGCGGGCCACCCGGGCTCGGAGCGCGACCTCCTGCGCCGCCGCGTGCGCGACGCAGTGCGGACGCTCCCGCAGCGCGACCGCGAGCTCCTGATGCTCGTCCACTGGGACGGGTTCAGCCTGCAGGAGGCCGCGCTCCACCTGGGGATCCGCGCATCCACGGCGAGCACTCGGCACGCGCGCGCGAAGGCGGCGCTCCGCAGCGTGCTCGACTCTGCTCCCGACGCGACCGCGGAGCGCGAACGCGCGCCCGGCATCCGCGCGGGCCTCCGGCGCGTCGGCGACCCGGCCAACCCTGCTCGATCGAACGTCGGGCCGCAGCCGACGTAGTGTGGGCGGATGCGCTACCCCGAGGTGAAGAGAGACGGCACGGTCGAGCAGGTCCACGGGGAGGCGATCGCCGACCCGTACCGCTGGCTGGAGGACGGCGACTCGGCCGAGACGCGCGCCTTCATCGAGGCGCAGAACGCGTTCGCCGAGCCGATCCTCGCCGCGCTGCCCGCGCGCGCCGCGTTCCGCGAGCGCCTGACGGCGCTGCTCGAGGCGCCGACGCGCGGCTGCCCGTGGATCCGCGGCGGTCGGGTCTTCGCCTGGCACAGCGACGGCCAGAACCAGCCGGTGCTCGTCACCGCCGACTCGGTCGACGAGCTCGAGGGCGCCCGGGTGCTGCTCGACCCGAACGCGCTGTCGGACGACGGCACGGTCGCCGTCACCGTCGCATCCGTCTCCCCCGACGGCGCGCTGCTCGCCTACGGCGTCGCCGACGGCGGCTCCGACTGGCGCACGATCCGGGTGCGCGACGTCGCGACCGGCGAGGATCTCGGCGACGAGGTCCCGTGGACGAAGTGGAACTTGCCCGTCTGGCTGCCGGGCGGTCGCGCGTTCTCGTACTGGGCGTACGACGCCCCCAGCGGCGACGCGCTCACCGACGAGATGGGCGCGGGCCGCCTCATGCGGCACGAGGTCGGCACCGACGTCGCCGACGACGCCGTGCTCCTCGCCCGCCCGGACGAGCCGCGGCTGTTCGCGCGCCACTGGCCGCGCGACGACACGTGGTTCGTGCTCTCGACCGACACCGGCTCCTCGAGCGGCAACGACCTCGCCGCCCGCCGGCACGGCGACGACGAGCTGCGCCAGCTGGTCGTCGGCCACGAGCACGAGTGGAACGCGATCGGCGTGCACGAGGGGCTGCTCTACGCCGTCACCGACGCGGATGCGCCGCGCTACCGGCTCGCGGCGTTCGAGCTGGCCACGGCCCACGAGCGCACCATCGTGCCCGAGCACGCCGAGGACGTGCTGCTCGACGCCTCCCTCACCGCCGCGGGCCTCGTGCTCGAGTACTCGCACGACGCGAGCCACCGCATGCAGCTCGCGACCTTCGACGGCGTCCTCGGCGACGACGTGCCGCTCGGGGAGGGCATCTCGATCACCGGCTCGGAGGCGAGCGCGACGAGCGGCACGGTGCTCGTCGCGACCTCGAGCTTCGTCGACCGCGGCACCCGCCACGTCGTCGAGGTCGACGGCGCCCGGCTCGTCGCGCACCGCACGCTCCCGGCGCCCGGCCCCGCCGCGCCCGCGGCGACGACCACGCGCATCCGCGCCGCGTCGAGCGACGGCGAGACGGTGCCGGCGTTCCTCGTGCGCCCGGCTGGCGACGACGGCGCCGCGCCGCGCCCGACGCTCATCTGGGGCTACGGCGGCTTCAACATCCCGATGAACCCCGGCTTCCGCGCGGTGCTCGCCGCGTGGGTCGACGCGGGCGGCGTGCTCGTCGTGCCGAACCTGCGCGGCGGCGGCGAGTTCGGCTCCGCGTGGCACAAGGGTGGCACGAAGGAGCGCAAGCAGCAGGTCTTCGACGACCTCTACGCGATCGCCGAGCACCTGCTCGAGACGGGCATCACCACCCGCGAGCAGCTCGCGCTGCACGGCCGCTCGAACGGCGGCCTGCTCGCCGGCGCGGCGCTCACGCAGCGCCCCGAGCTGTGGGCCGCGGTGCTGCCGGGCGTCGGCGTGCTCGACATGCTGCGCTACCACCGCTTCACGATCGGCTGGGCATGGGCGAGCGACTACGGCGACCCCGACGAGGCAGCGGCGCACGCCTACCTGCGCGCCTACTCGCCGCTCCACAACGTGCGCGAGACGGCGCATCCGCCGACCCTCATCACCACCGGCGACCACGACGACCGCGTCGTGCCGGCCCACTCGTTCAAGTTCGCGGCCGAGCTGCAGCGGGCGCAGGCGGCGGCGGGGGCGGATGCGCCCGTGCTGCTCTCGGTCGACACGCGCGCCGGGCACGGGATGGGCAAGCCGAAGGATGCGGCCGCGCTCGAGTTCGCCGACCAGCTCGCGTTCGCGGCGCACCACACGGGCCTCGAGCCGGCGCAGCGCGACGCGTGAGCGCCGAGTGGGACGCCCGCGTCGAGGCGCTCTTCGACGACGAGACGATTGGCGACGACGACCGGATCGAGCGCATGCAGGCGCTCGTCGCGCATGCCCCGCACCCCGCGGTCGGGCACTTCGAGCTCGCCGGCGCGTACGACTCGGCGGGCCGCGAGGCCGAGGCGGAGCCGCTCTACCGAGCCGCCGCCGAGTCGGGGCTCGCCGAGGCCGACCCGACCCGCGAGGCGTACCGGTGCATCCAGCACGCGTCGACGCTGCGCAACCTGGGGCGCGTCGACGAGGCCATCGCGATGCTCGAGCTGGCGCCGCGCCACGAGCCCTCCGGTGCCGCGCGCGAGGCGTTCCTCGCGCTCGCGCTGCACAGTGCGGGCAGGCACGATGAGGCGCTCCGGGTCGCGCTCGAGGCCCTCGCGCCGACGCTCCCGCTCTACCGGCGATCGGTGCTCGCCTACGCGGCCGAGCTGACGGATCCGCCCGCCTGACGCCTGCACCCGCGCCACAAGTGCAGGGCCAGTGGTTCCTCCGACCCTGTCGTGGGAACCACTGGCCCCTATCTCTGCGGCAACCCGCGCGGTGCTGGCGTCAGCAGCAGCGGCCCTCGGGGTTCGCGTCCTGCCTGCGGTGCTCGTCGCGCCAGAACTCCCGCTCGGTCATGACCGGGCGATCGGGGTGCGCGCGGCGCTCGTGGTCGACGTAGGCCTGGTACTTCGACTCGCCGGTGACGCCCTTCGCCCACCAGACGATGCCGCCGGCAGCGCGCGCGAGCAGCGCTCCGGCGGCTGCCGGGCGCCCCTCGCTCGCACGCATGCGACCCATCATCAGTGGCCCGACCGGACCGTCTTGTGCTCGTCGGGCACGGCATCCCACTGCTTCTCGAGCTCGCGCTCCTCGGGCGTGGCGATGAAGCCGGCCGGCGCGAACATCCGCGACTCGTGGCGCTCGTCCTCCTGGTCGACGACGTGGTCGATGCGGAACGCCTTGATGACGTTGGCGACCGAGAAGCCGATCACGATGAGCGTCAGCACCACGAAGATCACCGAGAGCGAGCCCTGGATGAAGGTGTTGCGCACCACGGCCTCGAGCGCGGCGACGCCCTCGGTCGTGCCCACCGAGGTCTCGCCCGCGGCGAGCGCGTCGCGGAAGCGGATGTGGTTGGCCCAGTAGCCGACGGCCGGCACCGGCGAGAACACCTTGAAGGCGGATGCCGTGACGGTCACCACGGCGATGAACGCGAGCGGCAGCGCCACGATCCACAGCTGCCTGAACGTGCGTCGCTTGGCGACGATCGCCAGCACGATGGCGAGCGCGATCGCCGCGAGCAGCTGGTTCGCGATGCCGAACAGCGGGAACAGGGTGTTGATGCCGCCGAGCGGATCGGTGACGCCCATGATCAGCACCGCGCCCCACGCGGCGACCATGATCGCGGTGCAGATCCAGGCGCCGAGCGTCCAGGAGGTGTCCTTGAACTTCGGGAAGATGTTGCCGAGCGAGTCCTGCAGCATGAAGCGCGCCACGCGGGTGCCGGCATCGACCGCGGTGAGGATGAACAGCGCCTCGAACATGATCGCGAAGTGGTACCAGAACGCCATCATGCCGGGCCCGCCGATCCACTGCTGCATGATCTGGGCGAGCCCCAGCGCGAGCGTCGGGGCGCCGCCGGTGCGGCTCACGATCGACTCCTCGCCGACCGCCGCGGCGGTCTGGGCGAGCTGGTCGGGCGTGACGCTCACGCCCGTGAGGCCGAGCGACTGCACGAAGGCGGCCGCTCCCTCGATGGTGCCCTGCGTGTTCGCCGCCGAGGAGTTCATGGCGTAGTAGATGCCCTGGTCGATCGAGATCGCGGCGACGAGCGCCATGACCGCGACGAACGACTCCATGAGCATGCCGCCGTAGCCGAGCAGGCGCACCTGCTTCTCCTTCTCGACCATCTTGGGCGTGGTGCCGGAGGAGATGAGCGCGTGGAAGCCGGAGAGGGCGCCGCACGCGATCGTCACGAACAGGAACGGGAACAGCGAGCCGGGCCAGACGGGACCGGAGTCGCCCGAGGCGAACTCGGTGAACGCGGGCACCGAGATCTCGGGCCGCACCACGATGATCGCGACCGCGAGCGCCACGATCACGCCGATCTTCATGAACGTCGAGAGGTAGTCGCGCGGGGTGAGCAGGATCCACACCGGCAGCACGGCAGCGATGAAGCCGTAGATCACGATGCCCCAGGCGATCGTGACGCGGTCGAGCGTGAACAGCTCCTGGCCCCACGCGGTCTCGGCGACCATGCCGCCGCCGATGATGGCCGCCATGAGCAGCACGAAGCCGATGATCGAGATCTCGAGCACGCGGCCCGGGCGGATCCAGCGCAGGTACGCGCCCATGAACAGCGCGATCGGGATGGTCATCGCGACCGAGAACACGCCCCAGGGGCTCTCGCCGAGGGCGTTCACGACGACGAGGGCGAGGATCGCGGTGATGATCACCATGATGAGCAGCGTCGCGACGATGGCGGCAGCGCCGCCGAAGCGGCCGAACTCGTCCTTGGCCATCTGGCCGAGCGAGCGCCCGCCGCGGCGCATCGAGAAGAACATCACGAGGTAGTCCTGCACGGCGCCGGCGAGCACGACGCCGACGATGATCCAGATCGTGCCCGGCAGGTAGCCCATCTGCGCGGCGAGCACAGGGCCGACGAGCGGACCGGCGCCGGCGATGGCGGCGAAGTGGTGGCCGAAGAGCACGCGGCGGTCGGTCGCGACGAAGTCGCGGCCGTTCGCCTTGTACTCGGCGGGCGTCGCCCGGGTGTCGTCGGGGCGCACGAGCTTGCGCTCGATGTACTTCGAGTAGAAGCGGTAGAAGATCAGGTACGTCGAGACCGCGGCGAAGACGAACCAGATGGCGTTCACCGTCTCGCCGCGCACGATGGCGAGCATCGTCCAGGCGAGCCCGCCCAGCAGCGCGATCGCCGCCCAGAGCGCGATCTTCAGCGGCGTCCACCGCTTGGTGGCCTCGGGGACTGCCGTGGGCGGCAGCTGGGGCTTCGATGTGGCGACGTCGACCATCGGCGGCTCTTCCTGTGGGTGTGGATGCGTACGGGTATTACCCAGATGCATCCTAGCCACGTCACAGGCAGCGGCCGGATCGCCCCCTAGCGCCGCATGATGCGGCGCGCGAGCCAGTTGCCGAGCGCCTGGATGAGCTGCACGACGATGACCACGACGATCAGCGCCGACCACGTGACGACCTCGTCGAACTGCCGGTAGCCGTAGGTCACCGCCCAGTTGCCGAGCCCCTCCCCGCCGACGAGGCCCGCGACCGCCGACATGTCGACGATCGCGATCACCGCGAAGGTGAAGCCGAGCACGAGCGGCCCGAGTGCCTCGGGCAGGATCACCGTGCGGATGATGCGCCACGGGCTCGCGCCCGTCGCCCGCGCGGCCTCGATCACGCCGGTCGGGATCGACACGAGGTTCTGCTCGACGATGCGCGCGATGCCGAAGGTCGCGGCGAGCGAGATCGCGAAGATCGCGTACTCGGTGCCGATGCCGGTGCCGACCACGATGCGGCCGAGCGGCTGCACGGCGGCGAGCAGGATGATGAAGGGGATGGGCCGCACCGTGTTGACGAGCACGTTCAGCACCCACCACACCGCGCCCTGCTGCAGGATGCCGCCCCGTCGCGTGACGTAGAGCCCGGTGCCGATCACGAGCCCGCCGATGCCGCCGAAGGCGAGCGAGAGCGCGACGATGCCGAGCATGATGCCCGTCTGCTCGACGAGCGTGGGCAGGATCGAGGTGAGGTCGGTCATCGCTGCTCCTCCACCGTCACGCCGGGTCCGATCTGCGAGAGCGCCCGCTCGATCGCGTCGTCGTCGCCGCGCACGGCGATCGTCAGCAGGCCGTACACGCGGCCCTGGATGTCGTCGACCCCGCCGTGCACGAGGTGGAAGTCGACGCCGGCACGCGCGAGCGCCCCGAACACTCGGGCCTCCGAGGCGCCGGCGTCGGTGAACGAGATCGTGAAGAAGCGGCCCTCGTGCTGCGCGCGCAGCTGCGCGAGCTCATCGCCCTCCGGCAGGGCACGCACGACCGTCTGCACGAAGCGCCGCGCGGTGTCGGTCTTCGGCGCCGTGAACACGTCGTACGTGGTGCCGCTCTCGACGACGCGTCCCGCATCCATCACCGCCACGCGATCGGCGATGCGGGTGATGACCTCCATCTCGTGCGTGATGACGACGATGGTGACGCCGAGCTCGCGGTTGATGCGCCCGAGCAGGTCGAGCACCTCGGCGGTGGTCTCGGGGTCGAGCGCGCTCGTCGCCTCGTCGGCGAGCAGCACCTGCGGGTTCGCGGCGAGCGCCCGCGCGATGCCGACGCGCTGCTGCTGACCGCCCGAGAGCTGCTCGGGGTAGGCGTCGGCGCGACCGCCGAGCCCCACGAACTCGAGCAGCTCCTCGACGCGGCGCCGCCGCTCGGCGCGCGGCACGCCCACGACCTCGAGCGGGTACGCGACGTTGCCGGCGACCGTGCGCGAGGTGAGCAGGTTGAACCGCTGGAAGATCATGCCGATGCCGGTCTGCTGCTCGCGCAGCCGCTTGCCCCGCAGCTCGCTGATGGGCACGTCGTCGACGGTGATGCGGCCGGCGCTCACCGGCTCGAGCTGGTTGATGAGGCGCACGAGCGTCGACTTGCCGGCACCGGAGTAGCCGATGATGCCGAAGACCTCGCCGCGCTCGATGCGCAGCGAGACGTCGTCGACGGCGACGATCTCGTCCCCGCCCCGCTTGGCGGGCGGGAAGCGCTTCGAGACCCGGTCGATCACGATGTGGTCGGCCACTTCGCTTCCTCTCGTTCGCTGGCACGTGGTCCGACGCCCGGGACGGGCGTCGGCGCTGGCGTCGCGGCGGCGGCCAGCAATGGCCGCCGCCCTCCGCTCCAGCGCGCTACTGCAGCTCGCCCTCGACGGCCTCGAGTGCCGCCTGCAGCTCCTCGGCGGGCGTCTGCACGAGCACGGCGGTGCCGCCGGAGGCCTCGAGCGCGCCGGCCTGGACCTCCTCGTTCGTCTGGTAGATCTCGACCAGGCGCTGCAGCACCTCGTCGTCGGCGAGCTCGGCCGTCGCCGCGAAGACGTTGATGTAGGGCTGCGCGGCGGGGTCGGCCGGGTCGTCCTGCGCGATCGCGTCGGCCGGGTCGATGCCGGCGTCGGTGATGAAGTCGTTGTTGATGATCGCCGCGGCGACGTCGGGCAGCGACGTCGCGGTCAGCGCGGCGTCGACCGCGCGCACCGTGACCCGCGACTCCTCCTGGATGACGTCCTCGACGGTCGAGTAGGGGCTGCCGCCGTCCTCGAGGGCGATGAGCCCGGCCGACTGCAGCACGAGCAGGCCGCGCGCCTGGTTGGTGTCGTCGTTGGGCACGATCACCTCGGCGCCGTCGGGGATCTCCTCGACCGACTCGTGCTTGTCGGAGTAGAGCCCGATCGGGTAGATCGCGGTGGAGCCGATCGGCTGCAGGTCGTCGCCCGACTGCACGTTGTAGTTGGCGAGGTAGATGACGTGCTGGAACTGGTTCACGTCGAGCTCGCCCTCGCTCGTGGCGGGATTCGGCTGGTTGTAGTCGGTGAAGTCGTGGATCTCGAGCTCGATGCCCTCGGCCTCCACGGCCTCCTCGAAAGCGGCCCAGTACGGCTCGGCCGCGCCGACGACGCCGAGGTCGACGGGGTTCTCGGCGGTGCCGAGCGCGGCGCCCTCGCCGCCGGAGGCGCTGCAGCCGACGAGGGCCGCGGCGAGGCCGAGGGTGCCGACGAGGGCGATGGGGCGGATGCGACGAGCGGGCATGGTGGGGCTCCTTCAGAAGTGCTGGGGGATGCCCCCCACGCTAGGAACCGGCCGCCGCGGTCGGCGAATCACCGCGTCACGCGACGTCACAGAGGCCTCCGGCGCCCAGCGGCCGCATCTGCCTCGGCGTCACAGGGGGTCGAGCAGCACCGCGACGACGGCGAGCGCATGCCCGACGAGCAGCCACGGCCCGAACGCGACGGTGCGCCGGCCGGTCGCGAGCGCGAGCGCGCCCGCGATGCCCCCGACGACGACGGATGCGCCGAGGCCGGCGAGCGGCGCGGCCCACCCGAGCGCCGCGGTCGCGAGCGCGAGCCCGCCGCCGAGCTTCACGTCGCCCATCCCCATGCCGCCGGCGACAGCCATGCCGAGCAGGAGCGTGCAGCACGCGAGGCCCACGAGCGGCGCGAGGTCGCCGGCGGCGAGCCGCGCGGCGCACGCGGTCGCGGCGACCGCGAGCAGCGGCAGCGTGAGCGCGTTGGGGAGCCGCCGCTGGGCGAGGTCGGTGCGGGTGAGCGCCGGTGCTACGAGCGCCGCGGCCGCGAGCGCGACGACAGCCGCCGCATCCGCTCCCCCGGCAGCGAGCGCCCACGCGGTCGCCGCCGCGAGCGGCAGCCCCAGCGCGTCGAACGGGCGCAGCCGCAGCGGCGGCCGCAGCTGCGGCGGCGCTGCCGCTGCTGCTGTCAGGGTGCTCGGCACGCGGCCACCGTAGCCAGGGCGCCCGGCCCGCCGCGCGCGCACTCCACAGCGGGCCGGGTCGGCTCAGCGCGTGGGCTCGTGGTGGCGCATGCCGGTGACCGCGTGGCGCGTGCGGCGCTCGAGCTCGCGCGCCTCCGCGGCGTCGTGCAGCGAGCGCCGGGCGCGGCGGGCCATCACGAGCGAGACCGCACCGAGCACGGGCCCGGCGAGCAGCACGAGCACCGTCGGGAGCACCACGAGCGGCGACTCCCCCTCGACCGGCCACGTGAGCCACAGCGGCTGCATGCCGATGCCGACGACCGCGGCGACGATGTCGCCCATCACGCCGACGACGGCGAGCGACGCGACCCGCTCCACGGGGCGCCAGGCGGCGACGACCTCCGCGCCGCCCTCCTCGAGCGCATCGCGGCGCAGCTGCTGCTGCGCGACGACGACCGTCAGCAGCGCGATCGCGGCGCACAGCGCGGCGATGATCGCGATGCCCGGGCTGCCGACCGCATCCCCCACCGCGTCGGCCCAGCGCGCCCCGCCCTCAGCGGCGTCGAGCGCCTGCGCGCGGAGCACCGGGATGCCGACGACGGCGAGCGCGAGCAGGGCGGCGAGGCCGGTGGCGAGCCATCCGGTGGGGATGCGGGCGAGCATGCTCAGAGCATCGTGCACGCCCGGCTCGGAGGCAAGCATGCGGGCTCGCGACACGCCCGGGATGCACGAAGCCGGCGCCGCTGCAACCGATCCGGGGTGCCGCTCCGATATGGGGGCAGACGGCGCACGGTGCGCCGCAGACAGCAAGGAGATCACCATGAAGCGCAAGCTCGCGATCGGCGCCGGCGCCGCTCTCGCTCTGGCGACCCTCGGCGGTGCGCCCGCGTTCGCGGCCGACCACGAGTCCACCGTCTCGGTGCTGCACGGCGTCCCGGGGCTCACGGTCGACGTCTACATCAATGGCGAGGAGGCCATCAGCGACTTCGAGCCCGGCACTCTCACCGACCCGATGATGCTCGCCGCAGGCAGCTACGACATCCAGGTCTTCGCCGACGGCGAGACCCCCGACTCGGGCGAGCCGGCCATCGAGGCCATGGGCGTCGAGGTGCCCGGCGGCGCCAACCTGACGCTCGTCGCCCACCTGACCGAGAGCGGCGAGCCGACCCTCGGCGCGTTCGCGAACGACACCGAGCCCGTCGCCGCCGGCGAGGCCCGCCTCACGGTGCGCCACCTGGCCGCCGCGCCGACCGTCGACATCCGCGCGAACGAGAGCGTCGTCGTCGAGGGCCTGTCGAACCCGGATGAGGCCTCGCTCGAGACCGCAGCCGGCACCGTCTCGGCCGACGTGGTGCTCACCGGCACCTCCGACGTCGCGATCGGCCCGGCCGACCTCGAGCTCGCCGAGGGCGTCAACACCATCGTGACCGCGTGGGGCAGCGCCGAGGACGGCAACCTGGCGCTCGCGGTGCAGACGGTCGAGGCGCACAGCGCCCCGAGCGGCGTGCCCTCGGGCCTCGGCGGCAACGCGCAGCAGTCGGCGCTGACCGCTCTGCTCGCCTTCGCGGCGGCGCTCGGCCTGGCCACCGTCGCGGTGCGCCAGCAGCGCCTCGCCAAGGAGCGCGGCTGATCATGCGCACCACCGACGGGCTCTCGCCGCGCACCGCGCGGCGGGAGCCCGCTCGGCGCGCGCGGCGGCGTCGCGCCGTGGCGCTCGTCGCGGCGGTCGCCGCGGTGGGCGCGGCGGCCTTCGGCATCTGGCAACTGATCCCGCGGCCGGTCGAGCCGTCGGCGTCGACCGTCGGCGCCCCGGCCACGGCGGCGCCGACCTCCGCCGCGTCGCCCGACGCGTCGAGCGAGGCGCAGGCGGCGGCCGTGCCGACCGGCGTCGGCACGCGCGACGCCTCCCCGGGCGCGGCAGCGGCGGTCGACGCGCCGACCGAGGTGCGCGTGCCCTCCGTGGGCCTCGCGCTCGACGTCATCCCGGTCGGGGTGCGCGAGGACGGCCAGATGGATGTGCCGGAGCTCGTGCGCGAGGTGGGCTGGTACCGCTTCGGGCCGGAGCCCGGCGCGACCGAGGGCTCCTCGGTGCTCGCCGCGCACGTCGACAGCGACCGGGGCCCGGCGCCCATGTCGGAGATCCTGGATGCCGTCCCGGGCGAGTCGGTCGAGATCACGACGGCGTCGGGCGAGCAGCTGCGCTACCGCATCACGACCGTCGAGCAGCTCTCGAAGGACGAGCTGCCGCTCGACGCGATCTTCGCCCGCGACGGCGACCACGTGCTGCGCCTCATCACGTGCGGCGGCGAGTGGGACGCCGCGGCGGGTGCCTACGAGGACAACATCGTCGTCACGGCCGTGCCCGATGCCTCGTGACCGGGTGGCGGCCCATGACCGCGCGGAGAGGGTGATACGTTCTGGCCGTGTCGAGCGAGGAGGCGTCGGAGGTCGAGGTGCTGTCACGCGCCTTCGCCGAGGACGCCTCGCCGGAGGTGCTGCGGCAGGCGTACGAGCGCTGGGGCGGCCTGGTCTACGCGCTCGCGTGCCGGGCGATGCCGGCGCACGACGCCGAGGATGTCGTGCAGCAGACGTTCGTGTCGGTGTGGCGGTCGCGGCAGTCCTACGACCCCGCCTCGGGTCCGCTCGGGGCGTGGATCGTGACGATCGCCCGGCGGCGGATCGCCGACCACTGGAAGGCGCGCTCGGCGAGCGAGCTGGCCGTGGATCCCGAGACGCTCGCCGGAGCGCTCGATCGAGGTGAGGGGGACCCGGTGCTCGACGCGGTGCAGGATTCGCTGACGGTGCAGGAGGAGCTCGAGCACATCGGCGAGCCCCAGCGCACCATCGTGCGGCTCGCCGTGCTGGAGGACCGCTCGACCGCCTGGATCGCCGATTCGCTCGCGATGCCGGTCGGCACCGTGAAGAGCCACCTGTCGCGGGCACTGCGACGGCTGAGGGACCGATGGGAGGAGACGCATGCAGCATCTGCCTGACGAGACGCTCGCCGCGCTCGCCCTCGGCGAGGCCGCCGACGGCGCCCCGCACCTCGACGACTGCCCCGCGTGCCGGTCCGAGGTCGACTCGCTGCGCTCCGCGGCCGACCGCTTCCGGCTCGCCGACCTGCCGGCGCTGCCGCCGCCGGCGGGCGTCTGGGATCGCATCGCGGCCGAGATCGCGACCGACCTGCCCGCCGACGCCGACGCGCCCGCGACGGCCGGCGCATCCGCCGTGCCCCCGGCGCTGCCCTTCACGCCATCGTCCGGCGCGGCCCGAGGCCTCGAGGAGGGCGCGGAGGTCACGTCGATCGACGTCGCCCGCCGCCGCCGCCGCCGGTTCAGCGCCGGCGCGCTCATCGCGGCCTGCGCCGCCTCGGCCGCGGTCGCGGCGAGCGCGGCCGTCGTCGTCGTGACCCAGCTCACCGGCGAGCCGCGCTCGATCGGCGTCTCGGAGGCGACGCTCGACCCGCTCGGCGAGCTCGGCCCGAGCGTGACGCCCGCGCGCGCCGAGGTCGTCGAGCAGGACGGCCAGCGCCTGCTCGTCGTCGACGCCGACGCGCTGCCCGAGGTCGACGGCTACCTCGACGTCTGGCTGCTCGACGCCGACGCGCAGCAGATGGTGAGCCTCGGCGTCATGGACCGCGAGACGACGCAGCTCGCGCTGCCGGCCGACCTCGACCTGGCCGCCTACCCGATCGTCGACGTGTCGGTCGAGCCGTACGACGGCGACCCGACGCACAGCGGCAACAGCGTCTGGCGGGGCGCGCTCGGCGGCTGAGCCCGCTCAGCGGTGCGGCCAGCGCCGCAGCGTCGATTCGATCGCCGCGAGCATGCGCGGCGGCACGGGCGCGACGAGCTCGAGCACCGGCTCGCCGCGGCCGCCGGCGGGCAGTCGCCACGTGCCGACCGCCACGCCGTCGACGAGCACCACCGGCCGGAAGACGCCGTTGCCGCCCGGCACGATCGCCTGCATCGCCGCCGCGCTCACCGCGAGCGAGCGGTCGCCGTAGCCCAGCAGCCACTCGTCGAACCCCGGCACGAGCACGACCCCGGAGCGCGGCGCCTCGGCGGCCCCGGCGGCCACCAGCATCTCGACCCCGTCGACCAGCACGTGCTCGAGCAGGCCGCGATCGGGGTCGGATGCGCGCTCGAGCGCCGCGCGGACGGGCCGCTTGGGCAGTCCCGTCCACCACGCCGCATCGTCGGCCCGCGCGGGGCCGCGCGCCGCCGCCCAGCGGGCGAGCGCCTCGTCGAGCGCGGCGGCGGGCTCGGGCACCTCGGGCGGCGGCCCGCCGACGAGCAGCTGCTCGGCGCCCTCGAACGGCCCGAAGCGCACGAGCCCGTCGTAGGCCGAGAGGGCCAGCAGGTGGTAGCCGCGCCCGCCGCCCGTCGCGATGCCCGCCGCCTCCCACGCCGCCAGCAGCGCGCGTCGCGCGACGGGTCCCGGCGCGAGCACCTCGCGCAGCACGGCCGCGGCCGCGTCGGCGGTCGGCGCGTCGATGCCGCGCGCCGCGCACATGCGCCACTCCTGAGGCCGCAGGCGATCGACGGTCGCGGCGTGCAGCACCGCGAGGTCGTCGGGGGTCGCGACGAAGAGCGTGCCGCGCATCGCCCACGATCGCACGAGCTCGCCCGCGTCGAACGCGGCCCGCACCACGGCGAGCCCCGTGCCGGGTGCCGAGCGGATCGCGATCGCGCGCAGCACCTGCGGCAGGTCCTGCCCCTGCATCGCGACCATGCGGCGCACGGCGTCGGCCGGCGCGCGCTGCGAGCCGCGCACCTCCTGCGCGGCGACCCGCATGCGGCGCGCCTGGGCTGCGGTCAGCGACCTCGGAGCGGCCATGCGGCCACGCTAGCCGTGCCCGCCCACGCGCGCCCGCGCATCCGTGCACCCGCGCCGCCGACCCGTTCCACCGCCGCCGACCCGGTGCACCGGGTCCAGCAGGGTGGAACGGGTCGGCGTGGGCGGCGCTCAGCCCTCCAGCAGGCTCGTCACGAGCGCGGCGATGCGCGAGCGCTCGCTGCGGGTGAGCGTGATGTGCCCGAAGAGCTCGTTGCCCTTGAGCGTCTCGATGACGCTCGCGACGCCGTCGTGGCGGCCGACCCGCAGGTTGTCGCGCTGCGCGACGTCGTGCGTGAGCACGACGCGCGAGTTCTGGCCGATGCGGCTCAGCACCGTCAGCAGCACGTTGCGCTCGAGCGACTGCGCCTCGTCGACGATCACGAACGCGTCGTGCAGCGAGCGCCCGCGGATGTGCGTGAGCGGCAGCACCTCGAGCATGCCCCGATCGGCGACCTCGTCGAGCACGTTGTCGCTCACGAGCGCGCCCAGCGTGTCGTAGATCGCCTGGCCCCAGGGGTTCATCTTCTCGTCCTTGTCGCCGGGCAGGTAGCCGAGCTCCTGGCCGCCGACCGCGTACAGCGGGCGGAAGACGATGACCTTCTTGTGCAGGCGCCGCTCGAGCACCGCCTCGAGCCCCGCGGCGAGCGCGAGCGCCGACTTGCCCGTGCCGGCCGAGCCGCCGAGCGAGACGATCCCGACCTGCTCGTCGAGCAGCAGGTCGATCGCGAGGCGCTGCTCGGCCGAGCGGCCGTGCACGCCGAAGACGTCGCGGTCGCCGCGCACGAGCGTGATCTCGCCCGCGCGGGTGACGCGGCCGAGCGCCGAGCCGCGCTCGGAGGAGATCACGAGGCCCGTGTTGACGGGCATGCCGGCCACCGCATCCGTCTCGAGCCGCTCGTCCTCGTAGAGCCGGTTGATCTGCTCGCCCGAGAGCGCGAGCTCGGCCGTGCCCATCCAGCCCGAGTCGACGGCCTGCTCGGCGAGGTACTCCTCGGCGGCGAGGCCGATCGAGGCCGCCTTGACGCGCATCGGCATGTCCTTCGACACGACGCAGACGTCGAGGCCGTCGCCGGCGAGGTTCGACGCGACGGCGAGGATGCGCGAGTCGTTGTCGCCCAGCTGCAGGCCGCTGGGCAGCACCTGCTGGTTCGTGTGGTTGAGCTCGACCCGCAGGCTGCCGCCGCCCTCGGTCGGCACCGGGAAGTCGAGCCGCTCGTGCGCGACGCGCAGGTCGTCGAGGTTGCGCAGGGCCTTGCGGGCGAAGTAGCCGATCTCGGGATCGTGCCGCTTCTTCTCGAGCTCGGCGATCACGATCACGGGGATCACGACGGAGTGCTCGGCGAAGCGGTGGATCGCCCCCGGGTCGGACAGCAGCACGCTCGTGTCGAGCACGTAGGTGCGCTGGCGGGTGTCGGTCGTCTCGACCTCGACGGAGCCGCTGGCGGGGGTGGTGGCGATCTCAGGCACGTGGCGCTCCCTTCCGACCGGGGTCGGATTTCACGCGGCCGTCGCCTCCCGTGGTGCTCGCTGGCGCGAAGGCCGCTCGCTCGCCGGGCGGAGATGCCCGACACCGCCGAATGTACGCTCGCGCGGCGCCGCGGACCGGCGGCGACACACGGATGCGCGCCGCGAGTTCACACGATCGTCACGTGCCGTTCGGTCAGCGCCCGTAGCGCCGCTCGCGCAGCCCGTAGGCGCGCACCGCGCGCAGGAAGTCGACCTCGCGGAGGTCGGGCCCGAGCGCCTCGACGAAGTAGAACTCGCTGTGGGCGCTCTGCCAGAGCATGAAGTCGCTCAGCCGCTGCTCGCCGGACGTGCGGATGACGAGATCGGGGTCGGGCTGCCCCGCGGTCGATAGGTGCTCGGCGATGAGCTCGGGCGTGAGCCGCTCGGCGAGCTCGGCGGGCGTCGCCGCGCCGGCCGACGAGAGGATGCGGCGCACCGCCTCGACCAGCTCGTGGCGCCCGCCGTAGCCGACGGCGAGGTTGACGCAGATGCCCTGCTGGTCGGCGCTGCGCGCGACCGCGCCCTCGAGCGCCGCGACGAGGGGCGCGGGCAGGCCCGCGGTGTCGCCGACGTGGCGGATGCGCCGGCCGGGGATGCGGGAGAGGTCGTCGGCGAGCTCGGCGATGATCTCGCACAGCTCGCCGAGCTCGGCGCTCGCGCGGCCCGTGAGGTTGTCGCGCGAGAGCAGGTAGAGCGTCACGACCTCCACGTCGATCTCGGCGCACCAGTCGACGAACTCGCGCAGCCGCGCGGCCCCGGCCCGGTGCCCGTGGCCGGCGGTGGCGAGGTTCTGCTCGCGCGCCCACCGGCGGTTGCCGTCGATGATCATGGCGATGTGGCGCGGCACGGCGACCCGCCGCAGGTCGCGCCGCAGCCGCCGCTCGTAGTAGCGGTAGACGAGGCGGGAGCCTGGGGCGCTGCGGAGTCGCACAGACCGCAATCTATCGGCTGCGCTCGCGAGGATGCTCGCCGCGGCACTGCGTACGCCGTACGCTGTAGGCATGGCATCCACGACCGAGCCCGAGCGCCACGAGGTGCGATCGAGCGAGCCCGAGACCCCGCACCTGCCGCTCATCGAGGCAGCGGGCGACGCGATCGCCGAGGCCGCGATCGAGCACAAGCCCACCTGGCGCGGGTGGATCCACGCTGGCACCGCTCCCCTCGCGCTCATCGCCGGCATCGTGCTCGTCATCGTCGCCGACGGCGCGCTCGCGAAGACCGCATCCGCCGTCTTCGCGCTCTCGAGCGTGCTGCTGTTCGGCATCTCGGCGGTCTACCACCGCTTCCACTGGCAGGAGCGCACGCGCGTGCTGCTGAAGCGCCTCGACCACGCCAACATCTTCCTGCTCATCGCCGGCAGCTACACGCCGATCTCGCTGCTCACGCTGCCGTCGCCGACCGACTGGATCCTGCTGAGCGTCGTCTGGGGCGGCGCGATCGTGGGCATCGCCTTCCGCGTGTTCTGGCTGGGCGCGCCGCGCTGGCTCTACGTGCCGATCTACCTCGCGCTCGGCTGGGCGGCGGTCGCGTTCCTGCCGCAGATCTGGGCCGCGAACGCGGTCACGGCGATGCTTGTCATCGCGGGCGGGCTCGCCTACTCGGTGGGCGCCGTGATCTACGGCATGAAGAAGCCGAACCCGTTCCCCGGCCGCTTCGGCTTCCACGAGATCTTCCACGTCTGCACCGTGATCGCGTTCCTCTGCCACTGGACGGCCATCCTGCTCGTCGCGGTCGCGCCGCCCGCCTGATCCCCGCGCGGCTCGGGGCGCGCTCCCAGCCGTCGCCGCCCGCATCCGCCTAGCGTGGGAGGGCCATGCGCACGACCCGCCTCGCGGCAGCCGCCGCCGCTCTCGCCGCCGTCCTCGCCGTCGGCGGATGCGTCATCCTGCCGCCGCCGCTCCCCGGCGAGATCACGCTGCCGCCGACCACGCCGCTGCCGGTGCCGTCGCCGACGACGCAGCCGCAGCAGGGCGAGGCGCTGCCGGTCGAGCCCGACGAGCCCATCACCGACGCCGACGAGACCGGCGCCGACACCGGCGAGCTGTACGCGGGCTCGCGCGGCGAGACCGTCGACGGCTACCTGCCCGACGCCGCGTTCGACATGGTGCTCGAGCCGACCCGCGGCACGGCGGCCGTGCAGCCCGGCATCGCGCTGCCCGTGCACGACGGCGGCGACGAGCTGCTGCCCGGGGAGGCCAACGGCACGAGCCGCAACCTGCTGCTGAGCACCGTCGGCAGGCTCGAGCTCAGCACCTCCGAGGGCGACTTCACCTGCACCGGCACCGTGATCAACAGCGACTCGGGGCTCATCGTCGCGACCGCCGCCCACTGCATCTTCGACGACGAGACGCGCGACTGGTACGACCGCATCCTCTTCGCCCCGGGCTACGAGCGCGGCGACACCCCGTACGGCGTGTGGGAGGCCGAGCGGTGGTGGGTGCCCGAGCAGTACCTCGAGGCCAACACGCGCTGGCTCGACGGCGCCGACGACGACGGCTGGATGGGCTTCGACTTCGGCTTCATCCGCTTCGCACCGCAGGGCGGCCGGACCCTCGAGCAGGTCGTCGGCGGCCAGGGCATCAGCTTCACCGCCGAGACGAACGGCGTCGTGATCGCCGGCTACCCGGGGAACGACCCCTTCGACTCGGAGGTGCTGCGGCACTGCGCCGAGGACCGGCTGAACTACGGCGCGGGCGGCGACGCGAACTACGGCGCCGACTGCGTCATGGGCGACGGCGCCTCGGGCTCCGGATGGGTGTCGAACGTCGACCCGGCGACCGGCGCCGGCCACATCACCGCCGTCTACTCCAATGGCGGCGACACCGGCGCCTACGGACCGCCGCTCGGCGTCACCGCCTGGAACGGGCTGCAGTCGATCGATTGAGCCGGCGAGACCCGCCTACCGCGCCTCGTCGTCCTCGACCTGGCCGAACGCGCCCACCTTCGGCGCGGCCTTCGCCTGCTTCGTGGCCGCGCGCCGCTGCTCGCGGTTGCCGCTCGCGGCCCGCGCCTGCGCGGCGACGGCCGGGTTGCCGCTCTTCGCGCGCGCCTTGCCCGTCTCGGCGCCGAGCTCGTGGCCGGCGGCGTCGTGCACCGACGCCTCGCCGTCCTCGTCGGGGGCCGAGTAGGTGAGGCTCGTGGTGTCCTCCTCGACCTCCTCGAGGCCGCCGCCCTCGATCGCGGGCGCCTCGGGGCTCGCGCCCTGCTGCACCTTGACCTCGAGGTTGAAGAGGAACTGCACCGACTCCTCGCGGATCGCCGACATCATCTGCTGGTAGAGCGCGAAGCCCTCGTTCTGGTACTCCACCACCGGGTCGCGCTGCGCCATCGTGCGCAGGCCGATGCCCTCGCGCAGGTAGTCCATCTCGTACAGGTGGTCGCGCCACTTGCGGTCGATGACCGACAGCACGACGCGGCGCTCGAGCAGGCGCATCGCGGGCGAGCCGAGCGCCTCCTCGCGCTTCGCGTAGGCGATCTTCGCGTCGGAGACGAGCTGCTCGTAGAGGAAGTCGGCCGTCAGGCGCGGCTGCGCCTCGGCGACGACCTCGTCGATCGTGATGCCGACCGGGTAGATCGTGCGCAGCTCGGTCCAGAGCGCCTCGAGGTTCCACTCGTCGCTGTCGTTGCCGACCGCGTGCTCGTCGACGAGGTCGCGGATCGTGCCCTCGAGGAAGCCCTGCACGCGCCCCGCGAGGTCGTCGCCGTCGAGGATGTGCCGGCGGTCGGAGTAGATCGCCTCGCGCTGGCGGTTCATGACGTCGTCGTACTTCAGCACGTTCTTGCGCATCTCGGCGTTGCGCGCCTCGATCTGCGCCTGCGCCGAGCGGATGGTGCGGGTGAAGATCTTCGACTCGAGCGGGATCTCGTCCTCGTCGGCGTCGACCGCCATGAAGCGCTGCGCGACGGAGCCGCCGAACAGTCGCAGCAGGTCGTCCTGCATCGACAGGTAGAAGCGGCTCTCGCCAGGGTCGCCCTGGCGGCCGGAGCGGCCGCGCAGCTGGTTGTCGATGCGGCGCGACTCGTGGCGCTCGGTGCCGAGCACGTACAGGCCGCCCGCCTCGATCACCTTCGACGCCTCCGCCTCGACGGCGGCCTTCACCTCGGCGAAGACCTCGTCCCAGCGCTCCTCGTACTCGTCCGGCGTCTCGGAGGGGCTGAGGCCCAGCTCGGTCATGCGCGTGACGGCGAGGTGCTCGGCGTTGCCGCCGAGCATGATGTCGGTGCCGCGGCCGGCCATGTTCGTGGCGACGGTGACGGCGCCGAGGCGGCCCGCCTGCGCGACGATCGCGGCCTCGCGGGCGTGGTTCTTCGCGTTCAGCACCTCGTGCTTGACGCCGGCCTTCGCGAGCAGCCCCGAGAGGTACTCGCTCTTCTCGACGCTCGTCGTGCCGACCAGCACCGGCTGGCCGGCCTCGTGGCGCTCGACGATGTCGTCGACGACGTGCTTGAACTTGCCCTCGACGGTCGCGTAGACGAGGTCGGACTGGTCCTTGCGCTGCACCGGCTTGTTCGTCGGGATGGGGACGACGCCGAGCTTGTAGGTCGACATGAACTCGGCGGCCTCGGTCTCGGCGGTGCCGGTCATGCCCGCGAGCTTCGAGTAGAGGCGGAAGTAGTTCTGCAGGGTGACCGTCGCGACCGTCTGGTTCTCGGCCTTGATCTGCACCCCCTCCTTCGCCTCGATCGCCTGGTGGATGCCCTCGTTGAAGCGGCGGCCCTGCATGATGCGGCCGGTGTGCTCGTCGACGATGAGCACCTCGCCGTTCATGACGACGTAGTCGCTGTCGCGCTTGAAGAGCGCCTTCGCCTTGAGCGCGGTGTTGAGGAAGGAGATGAGCGGCGTGTTCGCCGACTCGTAGAGGCTGTCGATGCCGAGGAGGTCCTCGACCCGCTCGATGCCGGGCTCGAGCACGCCGACCGTGCGCTTCTTCTCGTCGACCTCGTAGTCGACCTCGGGGCGCAGGCGCTTCGCGATGCGCGCGAACTCACCGAACCAGCGGTTGGCCTCGCCGGCGGCGGGGCCGGAGATGATGAGCGGCGTGCGGGCCTCGTCGATGAGGATCGAGTCGACCTCGTCGACGATCGCGAAGCCGTGGCCGCGCTGCACCATGGCGTCCTTCGAGTGCGCCATGTTGTCGCGCAGGTAGTCGAAGCCGAACTCGTTGTTCGTGCCGTAGGTGACGTCGGCCGCGTACTGCTCGCGCCGCACCTCCGGCGTCTGGCCGGCGATGATGCATCCGGTCGTCATGCCGAGCGCCCGGAAGACGCGGCCCATGAGCTCGGACTGGTAGCTCGCGAGGTAGTCGTTGACCGTGACGATGTGCACGCCCTCGCCGGTGATCGCGTTGAGGTACGCGGCGATGGGGGCGACGAGCGTCTTGCCCTCACCGGTCTTCATCTCGGCGATGTTGCCCAGGTGCAGCGCCGCGGCGCCCATCACCTGCACGCCGTAGGGGCGCATGCCGAGCGTGCGCTTCGCGGCCTCGCGGACGGCCGCGAAGGCCTCGGGCAGCATCACGTCGAGCGCCTCGCCGTCGGCGTAGCGCTGGCGGAACTCGGCCGTCTCGCCGGCCAGCTCCTCGTCGGTGAGCTCCTCGAACGCGTCCTCGAGCGCGGCGACATCGGCGGCGATGCGCTCCAGGCGGCGGCGCAGCCGGCCCTCGCCGGCGCGCAGCATGTTCTCGAAGAAGTTGGGCACGAGGTGAGCCTTCCGTGCATCGGGGCGAGGTGGCGGTCCGGGAACCGACTGCCCATCGTAGCAACGCGCGCCGAACGGCGTCCCAGGCAGTGCCGGGACGCCGTTCGGAGGGGTCAGGAGGCGGCGCGCTCCGCGCTCGCCGCCGACTCGGCCTGCTCCTCGTCGAGGGAGATCACGCCGTACGACCAGCCCTTGCGCCGGTAGACGACGGCGCACTCGCCGCTCGCCTCGTCGACGAAGAGGTAGAAGGGGTGGCCGACGAGCTCCATCTGGTCGACCGCCTCGCGCACGCCCATGCGCTTCGCGGGGAAGCGCTTCTCGCGGATCACCACGGGCGACCACTCGTGCTCCTGCTCGCGATCGGGCTCGATGGTCGGCACGGAGCCGGTCGCGACCGCCTCGACGACGGCGGGGTCGGCGGGCGTGATGGCGACCTGCTCGAAGCCGTTCGCAGCGGCCTCCCGCAGCGGGGTGCGCTTGCGGGCGCTGTGGTCGTGGCGCTTGTCGTGGGCGCGCCTCGCGCGCTCCATGATGCGGTGGTAGGCGGAGTCGAAGGCCATGTACTTGTCGGGCCCGTCGGACTCGGCACGGATGATCGAGCCGGGCCCGTGGACGGTGATCTCGACCCGTCCGCCGGCGATCGCGGAGTGCGCATCCGCGTGGCGGGTGAGCTTGACGTCGAGGGCAGTGGCACGGGGCAGGAGCTGCGTGACCTTCGCCAGCTTCTCCTCCGCGTAGGCGCGGAAGCGGTCCGTGATGTCTGCGCCCTTGGCGCCGAACGTGATCTCCATAGTGGCCTCCCATGGGTAGGGCGTCGGCGCTTGCGGCTGCTGCGCCGACTTGCGTGCCGTCACTCTACCCCCGGCGCCCCGGGCTCAGCCGAGCGCTCCCGGAACCCGTCTCGGCACCCGCGCGACGGCGGCGATCGCGGCCGCATCGCACCCCGCGGCGCGCACCGCGCGCACCGCCTCGCGCATCGTCGCGCCGCTCGTGACGACGTCGTCGACGAGCACCACCGCCGCGCCCGCGAGGCGCTCCGCATCGCGGCACGGCAGCGCGAGCGTGCCCTGCGCGGCGCTCGCGCGCTCGTCGACCGAGCGCTCCTTCTGCGCGCCGCCGCCCGCGACGCGGCGCAGCGGCACGGCGCGCAGCCCCGCGCCCCGCAGCACGAGCTCGACCGGGTCGAACCCCCGCCGCCGCAGCCCCGCGCGGCTCGAGGGCACGCGCACGAGCGGTGCGGCGGGGGCCTGCGCGATCGCGAGCGCCAGGCCCGCGCCGAGGGCCCGCGACTCCCCCCGGCCGCCGTGCTCCTTGCAGGCCGCCACCAGCATCCGCACCTCCCCCTCGTACGCGGCGGCCGCGAAAAGCGGCACGCCGTCGACGTCGCCGCGCACGGGGTCGCCGGTGAGCAGCGCCGCGCACGGCGCGCACACCGCGACGTCGGGCGCGCCGCAGCCCGCGCACGCGACGGGCCACAGCACGCTCGCCGCCTCGCGCAGCGCGCCCCCGATCCCCATGCGCGCAGGATGGCGGGCGGATGCGCCGGCGCGGGCCGCGAGCGCCGCCGCCTGTGGAGAGCGGGTCAGGCCCTACTGCTGCGTCGCGATGAGCGTGATGGGCGCGAGCCCCGTCGCCGCCGTCCAGACGCGGCCCCGGAGCGACAGCAGCGAGCCGTCGGCGCCGAGCGCCCGCAGCGTCGACGCGCCCTCGCTGCCGCCGACGATCGCGCGCACCGCCTCGCCCGGCGCCGGCAGCTGCTCGGCGGCGCCGCCGACCGCGAGCATCACGATCTGCGACTCGTCGCCGTTCGCGGCCAGCACCGCCACCTCGGTCGAGCTCACCCAGGTGATGTCGGTCGCCGCGCCGTCGACGCGCGGCAGCCGGTAGGGCTCGCCGAGCGAGACGGGCCGGCCGGACGCGTCGCGCATGACGGCCGCGACCCACACCTCGCTCTCGCTGCCCTCCACGGTCGTGACCGCGAGGCGCGCGCCGTCGCGCGAGAGCTCCATCGCGGCGAGGCGCGCGGTGCCGCCCGGCGGCAGCGGCAGGGCGCTGCGCTCGCCGTCGCGCCACGCGACGAGCGCCTGCGGCGTGCCCTGCTCCTGCAGCAGCACCCAGCCCGTGTCGTCGACGGTCGGCACGATCGCCGAGCCCGTCGAGATGACCACGGGCGCGGCGCCCGGCTCGAGCCACGCGGCGGTGGAGCCCGTCGTCGCGACGCCGCCCGCGGCGCCGACCGTGTAGCTCGTGGCGCCGATGGCCGAGAGCGCCGGCCCGACGTCCTCGATCGCCGCGGCGCCGCCGCCGATCGAGCGCAGCGACGTGCCGTCGAGCACGAGCGGCCGCTGGTCGACGTCGCCGTCGTCCACGGGCTGCGCCGACGCGCTCGAGGCGGTGAAGCCGTCGAGGCCCTCGACCTGGATGCGCACCTCGCGGGCGCCGATCGAGCGCAGCGAGAGCGCCAGTTGCGTCGAGAGCGGCTCGAGGCTGCCGCTGCCGAGCTGCTCGACCTGCGCGAAGTCGAGCGTGACGGTGACGA
The DNA here is from genome assembly GCF_031457935.1 of Agrococcus sp. BE272. NCBI lineage: Bacteria > Bacillati > Actinomycetota > Actinomycetes > Micrococcales > Microbacteriaceae > Agrococcus > Agrococcus sp. BE272. Next base: position 264,384 of record NZ_JAVDXL010000001.1, read on the forward strand.
TCGTGCCCGACACGACGGGCTCGCCGATGGTGCGCGCGTCCGGGGCGCCCGCGGTCGTGACGGCGGGCGCGATCCAGCTCGACGGCCCCGCGAGCAGCGCGTCGACCATCCGCCCCGGCAGCGTGGTCGCGGTGCGCTCGAACCAGCGCACCTCCGGCACCGTGCGGGTGCCGTCGGGCGTCAGCCAGTGCAGGGTGTGCGGGCGGAAGAGCTGGGCGAAGTGGAAGCTCGACAGCACGATGCCGTCGGGCGCCTGCGAGATGCGCCACTCCCCCGCCACCTGCAGCAGCCGGAACTCGAGCATGCGGTCGGCGTCGAGCAGCTGCAGGGCGCCCGAGCCGTCGAGCTCGGAGACGGCGGTCGTCACGGCCGTCGCGGTCGTCTCGCCGCCGAGCGACACCTCGGGCTGCCCCGAGCGCACGAGCACGCCCGCACCCGGGTCCCACTGCTCGGCCGCTTCGCCGGCGAGGTACTCGCGGGCGATCGCGAAGTCGTCGCCGGGGCTGATCGCGGCGCTCAGGAAGCCGCGCACGATCTCCTCCTGCGTGGCGCCCGGCTGCGGCTCCTGCGCGAGGAAGATCAGGTCGTCGGCCTGCTCGCCCGCGTCGACGTGGCCCTCGGTGACGGGGCCGGAGTCGGGGATGGCGACGCAGCCGGCGAGCACGAGCACGGCGGCCGCGGCGGCGAGGATGCGCTTCATCGGCCGGGCTCCTTCGTCGAGGCGGCGGGCGGGTCGACGAGGGTGATCTCCATGGCGTCGATCGCCTCGGGCGCGGGTGCCTCCTCCGCCGCCGGCGGCAGCACGATCGCCTGCGTGTCGGCGGGCGGCAGCTCGATCGGCGAGGCGACCGCGTGCGCGCCGGCCCGCGGCAGCGTGAGCCGGAACGCGGTGCCCTCGCCCGGCTGCGACCACACGTCGATCCAGCCGCCGTGCAGCGCGGCGTCGTCGCGGCTGATCGACAGGCCGAGGCCCGTGCCGCCGGTGCGGCGCTGCCGCGACGGGTCTGCGCGCCAGAAGCGGTCGAACACGCGGGCCGCCTCCTCCTCGGTCATGCCGACGCCGTGGTCGCGCACGGCGATCGCGGCGGCGTCGCTGGTCGAGTCGACGGTGACCACCACGGGGCGGCCCTCCCCGTGGTCGATGGCGTTGCCGAGCAGGTTCTGCAGGATCCGGCGGATGCGGCGCGGGTCGACCTCCGCCTCGAAGTGCCCGCCGGGGGCGACGAGGCGCAGCTCGGTGCCGCGCTCCGCGGCGAGGGGCTCGACGGCCGAGATCTCGGCCTCGGCGAGCCGCACGAGGTTGGTCGGCTCGATGTCGAGCTGCGCGGCGCCGGCGTCGAAGCGGCTCAGCTCGAGCAGGTCGGCGAGCAGCTGCTCGAACCGCAGGATCTGCGCGTGCAGCAGCTCGACCGTGCGGCTCGTGACCGGGTCGAACGACTCCCGCCGGTCGTGCAGCACGTCGCCCGCGAGCCGGATGGTGGTGAGCGGCGTGCGCAGCTCGTGCGAGACGTCGGAGACGAACCGCTGCTGCACGGTCGAGAGGGTCGCGAGCTCGTTGATCTGCCGCGAGATCGAGTCGGCCATGTCGTTGAACGAGCGGCCGAGCTTCGCGATCTCGTCGTCGCCGCGGACGGGGATGCGCACGTCGAGCTCGCCCGCGGCGATGCGGGCGCTCGAGTCGGCGGCGGTCTGCACGGGCCCGACGACCATGCGGGCGACGAACCACGTGATCGCGCCGATGAGCGCGATGAGGGCGAGGCCGCCCGCCATCATCGTCAGCTGCATGAAGCCGAGCGTCTCCTGCGTCGCCTGCAGGCTCGTGAGCAGGTACAGCTCGTAGCGGCCGGCGAGCGGCACGTCGACGGTGCTGCCGACGATGATGCCCGGCTGCGAGCCCTCGCTCCCCTCGAGCCGCACCGACTGGTAGTAGGGCGTGTCGGATGCGGCGGCGACGGCAGAGCGCAGCTCGGGGGTGAGCAGGTCGGTGTCGAACGACTGCGACTGGACGTCGTTCATCTGCAGCAGCGTCGCGGTCTGCGACTCGGCGCGGAGCATCGCGTACTCGGTGCTCGACCGCGACGAGATGAGCCCGGTGACGGCGTCGAGCGCCCGGTCCTGCAGCGCATCCACCTCACCGCTCGTGAGGTTCTGCGTCACGGCCTCGTCGAAGCTCTGCTGCATCGCCGTCGACGCGCGCACGGCCTCGACGAGCGCCTCGTCGCGGCGGGTCTCGAAGAGGTTCTGGCTCACCGACGCCGACATGTAGCCGAACACGCCGATGAGCGCGAAGGTCGACATCGCCATGCTGGCCGCGACGACGCGCGCCTGCAGCGAGTGCCGGACGACCCGGGTCGCCCGGTCCCAGATCAGGCGGCCCCAGCCGGGCGGGCGCCGTGCGGCCATCGCTGCCTCAGCTTGGGGTGGGTGCGCCGGCGCGGTAGCCGACGCCGCGCACGGTCGTCACGACCACGGGGTTGTCGACGTCGCGCTCGACCTTGGAGCGCAGGCGCTGCACGTGCACGTTCACGAGGCGCGTGTCGGCCTTGTAGTGGTAGCCCCACACCTGCTCGAGCAGCATCTCGCGCGAGAACACCTGGTTGGGCTTCGAGGCGAGCGTGACGAGCAGCTCGAACTCGAGCGGCGTGAGGCCGATGACGCTGCCGGCGCGGCGCACCTGGTGGCCCTCGACGTCGATCTCGAGGTCGGCGACGCGCAGCGTGCCGCCGTCCTCCTGCCGCTGCGGGCGCAGGCGCGTGCGCACGCGGGCGACGAGCTCCTTCGGGTTGAAGGGCTTCACGACGTAGTCGTCGGCGCCCGACTCGAGCCCCACGACGATGTCGGTCGGGTCGCCCTTCGCGGTGAGCATGATGATGGGGACGCCCGACTCGGCGCGCAGCTCGGTGCAGATCTGGATGCCGTCCTTGCCCGGCAGCATCAGGTCGAGGAGCACGAGGTCGGGACGGACCTCGTGGAACCGGTCGACCGCCTCCGCGCCGTCGGCGCAGAACTCGAGCTGGTAGCCCTCCCCGGCGAGCACGATGCCGATCATCTCGGCGAGCGCGGGGTCGTCGTCGACGACCAGGATCGTCTGCATCGTCGCCCCCTCTCGTGCCGCGCGCCCGTCGGCGCGGCTCCCGCCAGGGTAACCGAGTCGGCTGTGGCGGCCGGTCAGGCCTGCCGCGTCGCGTCCTCCCGCGTCGGCAGCGCCCGCATGCGGGCGTAGGGGCTCAGCAGCAGCGGCAGGGCTCCCAGCATCGCGATGATCGAGCCGACCCAGATCGCCGACAGCGTGCCGAAGGCGGTGCCGAGCCAGCCCGCGACGAGCGCCCCGATGGGCATGACGCCCCAGACGACGAAGCGGATGGAGGCGTTCATGCGGCCGAGGAGCGGCTTCGGGCAGATGCGCTGCCGCGCGGTGACCTGCACGATGTTGTAGACGAGCACCGAGAAGCCGAGCAGCGCCTCGAACAGCACGAGCAGCACGATGGCCGCGTCGGGGAAGTGCGCCGCGGCGGGCAGCAGCGCCGCCGAGGCGACGAACAGCAGCGTCGAGGCCGACAGCGCCGGCCCCTCGCCGATCCAGCGGGCGATGCGGTTCGCGAGCACCGAGCCCACGAGGCCGCCGACGGCGCCGAGCGTCATGAGCACGCCGTAGATGGCCGGGTCGAGGCCGAGGATGCGCAGGATCAGGATGGGCGAGAGCGTCATGGCGATCGTCGTGCCGAGGTTGGTGAGCGCCGTGGTGCCGACGATCCGCACGAGGAAGTCGGTGCGGGCGACGAACCGCAGCCCCTCGGCGATCTCGCGCACGAGGTGCTGCCGCTCGTGCTTCGGCTTCACGACCTCCTCGTCGCGCACGAGCATGAGGCTGATGGCGCTCAGCAGGAAGCCGACTGCGTTGGCAGCGAGCAGCAGCGGCGCCGAGAGCACCTTGAGCAGCAGGCCGGCGACCGCGGGGCCGCCGAGCCGCATCGTCTGCGCGGTCGCCTCGAGCGCGCCGTTCGCGGGCCCGACGTGCTCGTCGCGCACGAGCACGGGGACGAACGACTGGTAGCCGACGTCGAAGAAGACGGTGGCGACGCCGACCACGGCGCCGATGACGAACAGGTGCCACATCTCGAGCGTCCCGGCGAGCCACAGGAGCGGCACGGCGGCCACCGCGACCACGCGCACGAGGTCCGCCGCGATCATCACGGTGCGCTTGCGCATCCGGTCGAGCCACGCGCCGGCGGGCAGGCCGACGAGCAGGAACGCCGCGGTCTCGGCGGCGTGCAGATAGCCCATCTGCGCGTCGTCGGCCTGCAGGATCGCGACCGCGACGATCGGCATCGCGAGCGCCGCGAACTGCGCGCCGAGCTGGCTGAGGCCCTGGCCGAGCCAGAACGCGGGGAACCCTCGCTCGCGCCACAGGCCGCGGTGGCCCGGCGGCGGTGCGGCCGGGGAGGCGGGGACGGTGTCGGGGATGGTCGAGGCGGGCGTGGGGGCCGCGGATGCCTCGGGCTCGGTGGTCATGCAGGAAGCGTAGCGCAGTGATTGGGTTCTCCCAATCACTGATTCCGAGCGGCTACGCTGAGGTCATGACCGACGAGGCGATGCCGCCGCCATCGAGCGAGCTGACCGCCAAGGCGAAGGCGCTCTCGTCGCCGCTGCGCTGGCGCATCCTGCGCCTCTGCCTGCACGAGCCGCGCACGAACAAGGAGCTCGCGCGGCTCCTGCAGATGAACGCCGGCACCATGCACCACCACGTGCAGGCGCTCGTCGATGTCGGCTTCCTCGCCGCCGAGGAGCCCCGGGTCGGGGCGCGCGGCGCGAGGGAGATCCCCTACCGCGCCACGGGCATGACCTGGCACGGCTCGGAGGCGCCGCTCGTCGGCCCGGTGCTCGTGCAGACCTTCCTGCAGGAGATCCAGGGCGTGCAGCCGGGCGATCTCGACATCGGCCGCCTCGGCGTGCGGCTGAGCCCCGAGGACCGCGCCGAGCTCGACCGGCGCACCGTCGAGCTCATGGAGTGGCTGCGCACCCGCGACTCCCCCGACGGCGACCCGACCTCGTTCATGATCGCCACGCACCCCGACGTGCAGCAGCGCTGAGCCGGCGGCTCGGGCGCTACGCCTCGAGGCCCTCGTGCGCCTCGAGCCACTGCTCCTCGAGCTCGGCGATGCGGGCATCGACGTCGGCGAGCTCGCCCTGCAGCGCCGCGAGCGCGTCGAAGTCGCTGTGGTCGGCGGCCTCGAAGCGGGCGAGCACCGCGGCGCGCTCCTGCGTCGCCTTCGCGAGCCGGCGGTCGAGGCTCGCCGCCTCCTTCTCGAGCGCGCGGCGCTCGGCGCCGCTGAGGCCGCCGCCCGCGGCGCCGCCGGCTCCGGCGGATGCGCCGGCGTCGCCGGGCGAGGCGTCGGTCGGCCGCGCCTTGGCCCGCCCGACCGAGCCGCGCCCCGATCGCTCGAGGTACGCATCCACGCCCCCCGGCATGTGCACGAGCGCGCCGTCGATGACGGCGTACTGGTGGTCGGTGACGCGCTCGATGAGGTAGCGGTCGTGGCTGACGACGATGAGGCAGCCCGCCCACGAGTCGAGCACGTCCTCCATCGCGGCGAGCATGTCGGTGTCGAGGTCGTTCGTCGGTTCGTCGAGGATGAGCACGTTGGGCTCGTCGAGCAGGATGAGCAGCAGCTGCAGGCGGCGGCGCTGGCCGCCCGAGAGGTCCTTGACGAGCGTCGAGAGCTCGCCGGAGCGGAAGCCGAGGCGCTCGAGCAGCTGCCCGGGCGTCAGCTCCTTGCCGCCCGAGGCGTAGCTCGACTTCAGGCTGCCGACGACGGTGCGCACGGGGTCGTCCTCGTGCTGGGCGAGCTCGGCGAGCTCCTGCGTGAGCTCGGCGATCTTCACCGTCTTGCCCGTCTTCACGCGGCCCGAGGTGGGGCGGATGCGCCCGGCGATGAGGGCGAGCAGGGTCGACTTGCCGGCGCCGTTGCGGCCGAGCACGCCAGCGCGCTCGCCGGGGGCGATGCGCCAGGTGACGTCGTCGAGGATCGTGCGGCCGCCGAGCTCGACCGACGCGTCGACGATGTCGACGACGTCCTTGCCGAGCCGCGTGGCGGCGAGCTGCGCGAGCTGGATCGGGTCGCGCACGGGCGGCTCGTCCTCGATGAGCTGTGTGGCGGCCTCGATGCGGAACTTCGGCTTCGCGGTGCGGGCGGGCGCGCCGCGGCGCAGCCACGCGAGCTCCTTCTTCATGAGGTTCTGGCGCTTCGACTCGGTCGCGGCGGCCATCCGGTCGCGCTCGACGCGCTGCAGCACGTAGGCCGCGTAGCCGCCCTCGAAGGGCTCGACGAGGCCGTCGTGCACCTCCCACGTGCCCGTGCACACCGCATCCAGGAACCACCGGTCGTGCGTGATCGCGACGAACGCGCCGCGGCCGGTCGCGTAGCGGGCGTTCAGGTGGTCGGCGAGCCAGGCGATGCCCTGCACGTCGAGGTGGTTGGTGGGCTCGTCGAGGAAGAGCACGTCCCAGTCGCCGGCGAGCAGCTTCGCGAGCGCCACGCGGCGGCGCTGGCCGCCCGAGAGGCTGCCGACGGCGGCGTGCCAGTCGAGGTCGCCGACGAGGCCGGCGAGCAGGTCGCGGATGCGCGCGTCGCCCGCCCACTCGTGCTCGGGGCGGTCGCCGACGACCGCCTCGCCGACCGTCAGCGCGCCGTCGAGCGTGTCCTGCTGGTCGAGCACGCCCACGCGGATGCCGCCGCGGCGCGTGACGCGGCCGCTCGTCGGCTCGAGGCTGCCGGCGAGCACGCGCAGGAGCGTCGACTTGCCGTCGCCGTTGCGGCCGACGATGCCGATGCGGTCGCCGTCCTCGAGGCCGAGGGAGATCGACTCGAACACGGTGCGGGTCGGGAACGCGACGCCGACGCGCTCGGCGCCCAGGAGATGTGCCATATGGCCTCCATCATCCCGCACCGCGCGGGCGTGGGCGGCCCGGCGCATCCGCCAGCCGCCCTCTCCCCCGAGTGGCGGCTCCGGCGATCGAGTGGCGGCTCCGGCGATCGAGTGGCGGCTCCGGCGATCGAGTGGCGGCTCCGGCGATCGAGTGGCGCCACTCGATCGCACAAGGCGCCACTCGATCGCACAAGGCGCCACTCGACGACGGGAGGCGCCACTCAGTGGCGGGAGGCGCCACTCGGCGCACGGATGCGGCGGGCTCAGTCGATCAGGCGAGCGCCGGGCACGGGGCCGGTCACCTTCACCGCGAGCAGCTGCGCCGCCGAGAGGCTCACCTGCAGCTCGAGCGCCGACTCGAGGTCGTCGCAGAGGAACGCGACGGTCGGCCCGGAGCCCGACACGATGCCGGCGAGGGCGCCGGAGCGCTCGCCGAGCTCGAGCGTGCCCGCGAGCCGCGGCATGAGGCGCAGCGCGGGCGCCTGCAGGTCGTTCTGCAGCACCTCGGCGAGCATCGACGCGTCGCCGGCCCGCAGGGCCTGCAGCACCCGCGCATCCACCGTCGGCACGTCGTGGGCGGGCGCGATGTCGGCCGCGTGCAGCGCGCGGTGCTCGTCGAGCGCCCGGTACACGTCGGGCGTCGACAGGCCCGCCTCGGCGTAGGCGAGCACCCAGTGGAACTGGCCGCGAGCGAGCGCGGGCGTGAGGCGGTCGCCGCGGCCCGTGCCGACGGCCGTGCCGCCGGCGAGCGCGAAGGGCACGTCGGCGCCGAGGTCGCGGGCGATCTCATGCAGCGCCTCGCGGCCGAGGTGCAGCCCCCACAGCTCGTCGCACGCGACGAGCGTCGCGGCCGCGTCGGCGCTGCCGCCGCCCATGCCGCCGGCGATCGGCACGTGCTTCTCGATCGAGAGCGCCACGCCGCCCGAGACGCGGCCACGGCGGGCGAGCGCCATCGCGGCGCGGATCGCGAGGTTGTCGGCGCCGGTCGAGAGCGTCTCGTGCGGGATGGGGCCCGAGAAGCGCACCGAGAAGTCGGGGGCGGCAGTCGCCTCGACGATCTCGTAGAGGCTGACGGCCTGGTAGGCGGTCGCGACGTCGTGGTAGCCGTCGTCCTGCAGCGCGCCCACGCCGAGGTGCACGTTGATCTTGCCGGGCGCTTTCGCCCGCACCGTGCTCCTCGACACCACGGCATCCAACCTAGTGCGCCCGCCGCGGTCGTCCCTGCACGGCCCGTCCCTGCCCGCTCAGCCGACGGCGGCGAAGATCGCGTCGATCTCGGCTTTCGCGGCCGCCATCGCCTCGGCGTCGGGCAGCCGCTCGATCGTGACGCTGACGGGCGTGCCCGAGCGGTTCGGCTGCTGCGCCGCCGCCGCGAGCCGCGTGCCGTCGCCGAGCCGCCAGCGCACGACCGGCTGCGCCGCGGCGAGGCTCTCGCGGTGGGGAGCGCCGTGGCGCGCCTCGACGGCGGCGCGCACCGCGGCGAGCGCCGCGAGGCGCTCCCCCGGCACCGTGCGGGTGCGCGCGACCGTGAACGTGCCGTCGGCCTGCTGGCCGGGCAGCCGCCCCTTGCGGTCCTGCTCGAAGTCGACGGTGATGCCCTGCGCCCACCACGGGTCGACGCCGTGCTCGCCGACGAGCCAGTCGACGGTCGCCCGGTGCGTCCACTCGAGGCCGCCCGCGCCCTCGATGAGGTCGCGCCACTGCTCGTGGGTGCGCCCGGTCGCCGCCTGGAGGGCGGCCGGCCCCATGTTCTTGTCGATGCGCTCGACCACTCAGTCCTCCAGCAGGACGGGGGCGGATGCGTCGGCGGCGGCCGGCGCCGTCGGCCCGGCCTCGGCGATGCGGATGAAGTCGTCGAGCGCGAGCGCCTCGCCGCGCAGCGTCGGGTCGACGCCGGCCCGCTCGAGCACCTCCGTGGCGGCGGCCGACGAGCCGTAGACGCCCGAGAGCGCCTGCCGGAGCATCTTGCGGCGCTGCCCGAACGCGCCGTCGATCACCCGGAAGGTGCGCGTCCGCAGCGCCTCGTCGCCGCGCGACGGCCCGCGGCGGAAGCCGACGAGCACGCTGTCGACTCCCGGGATTGGCCAGAAGATCTGCCGCGACACGTCGCCCTCGAGCGCCCAGGGCCCCCACCAGGCGACCTTCGCGCTCGGCGAGCCGTAGGTCTTCGAGCCCGGCTTCGCGGCGAGCCGGTGCCCGACCTCGGCCTGCACCATCACGAGCGCGCGCTCGATGCTCGGGAAGCGCTCGAGCAGGTGGATGAGCACCGGCACCGACACGTTGTACGGCAGGTTCGCGACGATCGCCTGCGGCGGGAACGGCAGCGCGTCGATGGTGAGCGCGTCGTGCTGCACGACCTCGAGCCGTGCCCCGGGCTGCTTGCGCGCCACGGTCTCCGGCAGCAGCTCGGCGAGCCGCGGGTCGATCTCGACGGCCGCCACCCGGGCGCCCGCCTCGGTGAGGCCGAGCGTGAGCGATCCGAGGCCCGGCCCGACCTCGACGACGTCGAGCCCCGACACATCCGCGGTCCGCACGATGCGGCGCACCGTGTTGGCGTCGACGACGAAGTTCTGGCCCCACCGCTTCGTGGGCGTCAGGTCGAGCCGCGCCGCGAGCGCGCGGATCTCGGCGCCGCCCAGCAGGGTCGCGGCGCTCGACACGCCCTCGATGCTCTCGCTCACGCGTCGAGCCTATGCCGAGCGCCCGCTGACCGGGCGCCCAGGGGCGTGCGTCAGGATGCGAGTGCGGGCAGCGCCGTCGAAGCGGCACCGCCCCCGATCGAGGAGGCCGCATGGGCAGCACCGTCCGAGCCAGCACCGCAGCATCGCGGATGCGTCGGGGCAGGCCCGCGAGGGCGCTCGCGGCCGCGGCGCTCACCGGCGTCGCCGCGCTGCTCGCCGCCTGCACGGCGCAGCCCGGCACCCCCTCCGGCTCCCCCTCCGCGCCCGATGCTCCGCCGAGCGCGACGGGCACGGCCCCGGTGCCGATCGAGGACGACCGCCTCAACGACTCCTACCTCTTCGACCGCGTCTCGTCCGAGGGCGTCGTCGTCGCCTGGGCCGAGCCCGGCGAGACGCTCGCGGTGATCATCGGCGGCTCGGGCGGGGGCGGCGGGTGCATCCCGCAGCCGCAGCCGCTCGAGCTCGACGAGGCGGAGCCCGCGGCGACCATCCGCTTCGACCCGCCCGACCCCGCGATGATGTGCACCGCCGATTTCCGCCTGCACGGCTGGGAGCTCGCGCTCCCGTCGGCGATCGAGCTCGACCAGGTGCTGCAGGTGTCGCTCGTGAACCTGCAGGGCGACGACGAGGTGCTCGAGCTGCAGGTCGGCCCCGACGACAGGCTCGAGAGCGGCCCGACCGCCGACCCGCAGCCGAGCCTCATCCCGGGTTCGGGCGAGGCGGCGGACCCCGCCCCGATCGCCGACGACGAGATGCCGGCCCTGGATGCGCTGCCGACGGCGAGCGGGAGCGTCCCGGTCCAGGCGGCCTGGGTCGAGCCCGGGCGCACGCTCGCGGTCTTCCTGACCACGAGCGGCTCGACGGCGTGCGTGCCGGAGCCGGTCGCTGCGGAGAGCCGCGGCCCGGGCACGATCGCGGTGGAGTTCCGCTTCCCGGAGGTCGGCGAGGACACCGCGTGCACGGCGGACGCCGTGCCCTACGGCTGGATCTTCACGCTGCCGGAGCAGGTGCCCGCGGGCCTCGGCGTCGAGGTGACCGTGACCGGCGTGAGCCCGGATGGCGGCGACGCCGTCGTCGAGCTCTCGCAGGAGGACGTGGTCGAGCTGGGCTGACCCGGCTCGGCCGGAGCTTCAGTCCCAGCTGCCGTAGGCGCGCACCGTGTTCTCGGCGGTGAGCGCCGCGAGCTCGTCGGCGTCCATGCCGAGGCGCTCCGCCATCGACCGCACGGTGATCGGCGTCAGGTACGGGCTGTTCGGGCGGCCGCGATGGGGCGTCGGGGTGAGGAACGGCGCATCGGTCTCCACCAGGATGCGGCTGCGATCGGCGACCGCGAGCGCCGCGTGCAGGTTCTTCGCGCTCGAGAACGTCACGGTGCCCGCGAACGACAGGTACCAGCCGTGCTCGGCCGCGATGCGGGCGAGCACCTCGTCGCCGGAGAAGCAGTGGAAGACCGTCGTCTCGGGGGCCCCGACGCGCAGGAGCGTCTCGACGACCGCGTCGTGCGCGTCGCGGTCGTGGATCTGCAGCGCGATGCCGTGCCGCTTCGCGATGTCGATGTGCGCCTCGAACGACTCGTGCTGCGCGCGGCGGCCGTCGTCGCCGGTGCGGAAGAAGTCGAGGCCGGTCTCGCCGACCGCCCGTACGCGCGGCTGCGCGGCGAGCGCGTCGATCGTCGCGAGCGCGTCGGGCAGCGTGCCGGCCGCCGCGTAGCCGGGCGCCTCGTTCGGGTGCAGCGCGACCGCGGCGAGCACGCGGCGGTCCTGCGCCGCGAGCGCCGCCGACCACTCCGACGACTCGACGTCGCCGCCCACCTGGATGACGCCCGCGACGCCCGCCCGCTCGGCCGCGTCGAGGGCGCGCCAGTAGGGGAAGTCGTCGCCGTCCTTGATCTCGAGGTGCGTGTGGTTGTCGTAGATCGGCACGCCGAGGGGCTCCGGCGCCTCGGGCCGCGTGAGGTCGCGCTTGCCATCGTCGAAGCGCTCCCGGATGTACTCGCCACCGGGCAGCGTCGTCCCGCGAGGCGCCTCGGCGAGGGGCTCGGAGGGCGTGCGGGCAGGGACGGTGCCGTCGTGGCTCGTGGGCATGCACCCAGCCTAGGAGAGCCGTCCATAGGCGCAGCCGAGGGTCCTTCCAGGCGGTCGTCGGGGAAGAGCCGCTATCGTTGTCCGCGATTTCGTCCACGGAGGTCCTCCCGGCATGCCCAGACGCCTGGCTCTTCCCCTCGCGATCGCGACCGCGCTCGCGATGTCCGCGTGCGCATCCGGCGGCGCCGTCTCGCCGCCGACCGCGGGTGACTCCGGGATGGCGGGCACGTCGTCGGAGTCGGCAGAGGGGTCGACGCAGACCGCTGCCGACCAGCAGGCGGCCGGGCAGCAGTCGGTCGCGCGCGATGCGGCGGCCGCCGAGGAGCAGGCTGCGGAGGCGGAGGCGCTGGTCGCCCCGGAGCCGTCGGTCGGCCTCGACGACGGCGAGGACGGCCTGCCCGAGCACAGCGGCGCATCCGTCGACGACGTGCTGCGGCTCGGCGGCGTCGCGACCTGGATCGATCCGCCCGCCCGCATCGCGCTGTCGCTCCCCGCGTCGAGCGGCTGCTGGGCACTGGCCGGGCCGCTGACCGCGGAATCGGCGACCGCGCTCGCCGTGCAGGTCGAGCAGCCGCAGGTCTGCGGCGCTCCCGACGCGGCGCGCACCTACGTGCTGCAGGTGCCCGCCGACGTCGACGCGGATGCGGCGCTGCAGCTGACGGTCACGGGCCTGCCGGAGCCGCTCGTGCTCACGCTGCCCGCACCGTAGCGACGACCGCCGACCCGCGCACGGCGCCGCGCGCGCTCAGTGCGCGAGATGCGCGAGCGCCTCGTCGAGCCGCTCGAAGTCCTCGTCCATGCCGCCGTCGATGCCCGAGGCGACCATCGCGTCGCAGTCGGCGCGCGACGCGTAGACCGAGGTGATCTCGAGCGCGCACCGCTCGCCCGGCAGCTGGCGGAACTCGAGGATCTCGAGCGTCGGGTGCCCGGGCTCCCCCTGGTACTCCCAGGTGTGCACGATGCGGCCCTCGACGACCTCGTGGTACGAGCCCCAGAAGCGATGCTCGCCGCCGCCGACCTCGACCACGTAGTCGAAGTCGCCGCCGGTGCGCGGCTCGAAGTGCTCGATGCGCAGGCGGGAGCCGCGCGGGCCCATCCACTGCGAGAAGATCTCGGCGACCGTGTGCGCCTGCTGCACGCGCTCGGCGGGCGCGTCGAACTCGCGGCGATGCACGACGGTCTGCTCGCCGGTGCGCTCGTGGGTGGTCTCGCTCATGCCCCCACCCTCGCACGGCGCCCGGTGTTCGGCCAGGGCCGCGGGCTGCGCGGGAGGGCTCAGCTCGCGGGCTGCGCCTGCTCGATGCGCGGGAAGAGCGGCGGCACGGTCGTCACGCGGCCCGTGCCCTGCCACTCGTGCGCCGCCTGGATGCGCTGCGCGAGCACGTCGCCCTCGCCGCCGACCGCCGCCCACAGCTTCTGCGCCGTCTCGGGCATGACCGGCGCGAGCAGGATCGCGGCCGTGCCGATGCCGTGCACGTTCGAGGCGAGCACCGCCGCCAGCCGGTCGCGCTGCGCCTCATCCTTCGCGAGCACCCACGGCGCCTGCTCGGTGATGTAGCCGTTCAGCCGCTCGACGATCGACATGGCCGCGTCGACGGCCTCGTCGATCGCGAACCGGTCGATCGCCCGCTCGGCGCGACCCACCGCATCCGTCGTGAGCGCCAGGATGTCGGCGTCGACGGCCACCTCGGGCACGACGCCGTCGCAGTACTTGTGCACCATCGCGATGACGCGCGAGGCGAGGTTGCCGAGGCCGTTGGCGAGCTCGGCGTGGTATCGGGCGTCGAGGTCCTCCCACGAGAAGGAGCCGTCGGAGCCGAACGCGATCGCCGACATGAAGTAGTAGCGGAAGGCGTCGACGCCGAAGACGTCGGTGATCTGCCTCGGCTCGATGCCCGTCGCCTTCGACTTCGACATCTTCTCGCCGCCGACGAGCAGCCAGCCGTGGCCGAAGACGTGCGACGAGATCTCGATGCCCGCCGCCATCTGCATCGCGGGCCAGATGACCGCGTGGAAGCGCGCGATGTCCTTGCCGACGATGTGCACGGCCGGCCAGCGGCGCGCGAACAGCTCGTCATCGACGCCGTAGCCGTTGGCGGTGATGTAGTTCAGCAGCGCCTCGAACCAGACGTAGACGACGTGCGTCTCGTCCCACGGCACCTTGATGCCCCAGTCGAAGGTGTTGCGGCTGATCGACAGGTCGTTGAGGCCCTGCTTCACGAACTGGCGCACCTCGTTGCGCACGTGCTCGGGCTGCACGTAGTCGGGGCGCTCCTCGTAGAGCGCGAGCAGGCGGTCGCCGAACTCGCTGAGCTTGAAGAAGTAGTTCGCCTCGCGCACGACCTCGATCGGGCGGGAGTGGATGGCGCAGACGAGCTGGCCCTCGAACTCGCCGGTGCCGGGCACCAGGTCGTTCGCCGTCTTGTACTCCTCGCAGCCGACGCAGTACTGGCCCTCGAACTCGCCGTGGTAGATGTACCCGGCCTCCTTGAGTCTCTCGAGGAAGATGCGCACGCCGACCTTGTGCCGCTCGCTCGTGGTGCGGATGTAGTCGTCGTTGGCGATGTTCAGCAGCTCGAGCTGCGGGATCCAGGCGCTCTCGACGAGCCGGTCGGTCCACTCCTGCGGGCTCACGCCGTTCGCGGCCGCGGTGCGCATGATCTTCTGGCCGTGCTCGTCGGTGCCCGTGAGCATCCACGTGTCGTCGCCGCGCATGCGGTGCCAGCGGGCGAGCACGTCGGTGGCGACCTCGTTGTAGGCGTGGCCGATGTGCGGCACGTCGTTGACGTAGTAGATCGGCGTCGTGACGGTGAAGCGCTCGGGCATGGGGTCAATCCTAGGCGCGCTCCCCCGCCGCCCGAGCCGGTCCGTGCTCGCAGGGCTGACCCGCGTCGAGACCGCTACCCGGCAGACGGATGCGTGAGGGCGGCCCGGTAGAGCGCGTTCCGCGGGTGCCCGGTCGCCTCCGCGACCTCGGCCGCGGCCTCCTTGAGGCGCATCCCCGCCGCCTTGAGCCCCAGCACCTGCTGCACGGCCGCGTCGAGGTCGGCGAGCACGGGCGCCGCGCCCTCGAGCACGAGCACGATCTCGCCCTTGACGCCCTCGCGCGCCCACGGCAGCAGCTCGGCGGCGGTGCCGCGACGCACCTCCTCGTAGCGCTTCGTGAGCTCACGGCAGACGGCCACGCGGCGGCCCGGCATCGCGCGGTCGATCGCCTCGAGCGCGTCGGTGAGGCGGTGCGGCGCCTCGAAGAGCACGACCGTGCGCTCCTCGCGGGCGAGCGCGGCGAGCATGCGGTCGCGCTCGCCGCCCTTCCGCGGCAGGAAGCCGTCGAAGGCGAACCGGTCGGTCGGCAGCCCCGAGAGCGCGAGCGCGGTGAGCACCGCCGAGGGCCCGGGCAGGCACGTGACGGCGACGCCGGCGGCGACGGCCGCCTGCACGAGCCGGAAGCCGGGGTCGCTCACCGTCGGCATGCCGGCGTCGGTGAGCACGAGCACGTCCTCGTCGCGGGCGCGCTCGACGAGCGCGGGCGACGCGGCCTCCTCGTTGTGCTCGTGGAGCGCGACGAGCTGCGGCTGGGCGTCGATGCCGAGCGCGCGGATGAGCTGGCGGGTGGTGCGGGTGTCCTCGGCGGCGATCACGGGGGCCGTCGCGAGCGCCTCGCGGAGCCTGCCGCTCGCGTCGCCCAGGTTGCCGATGGGCGTCGCGCCGAGGATGATCACGCGGCCCACGCTACTGCGCCGCCTCCCCCGGCTGGTCGAGCCGGGCGGCCGCCGCTCCCCCCTCGCTGGTCGAGCCGGGCGGCCGCCTCCCTCCGCTGGTCGAGCCGGGCGGCCGCCGCAGGCGGCCGGCCGAGTCGAGACCACTGCTGCGCGCGGCGAGCGAGTGGTCTCGACTCGTTCCGCGCCCTGCGGGCGCGCAACGGCTCGACCAGCGGAGGTGGGGCCCGAGCGGCTCGACCAGCGGAGGGAGGTGGGGCCCGAGCGGCTCGACCAGCGGAGGAGCAGCGGACGGATGCGACAATCGCCGGGTGACCGACCCGCGCGCCGCCGAGCCCGACGACGGCGCGCGCGCATCCGCGCTCGCGCCCGCCGGCGCTGCCGTCGCGGTCGACGACGAGCCCGCGCCCGCGCCACCCGCGACGCGTGGGCCGGGCCGGTTCGTGCGCGCCTACGGGGCGCTCGAAGCCCGCCTCGCCGAGCCGCGCATCCGCCGCCGCATCGAGATCGGCGCGCCCGTCGCCATCGTCGCGATCGCCGCCGTCGCGAGGCTCACCGCGCTCGGCCATCCGGGCATCCTCGTGTTCGACGAGACGTACTACGTCAAGGAGGGCTGGTCGACCTGGCAGCTCGGCTACGAGGGCGAGTGGGCCGAGGGCTCCGACGAGCGCTTCCAGGCGGGCGACCCCGGCGGGCTCACGACCGAGGCCGACTACGTCGTGCACCCGCCGCTCGGCAAATGGATCATCGGCATGGCGATGGCCGTGTTCGGCATGGCCGACCCGTTCTGGTGGCGGCTGCCGAGCGCGCTCGCCGGCATCGCCCTCGTCGGCCTCACCTACGCGATCGCGCGCGGCCTGCTGCGGTCGGTGGCGTTCGCCTCGCTCGCGGGCCTGTGGATGGCGATCGACGGCTTCGCGATCGTCATGAGCCGCACGGCGCTGCTCGACGGCATCCTCGCCCTCCTCGTGCTGGCCGGGGCCGGCGCGCTGCTCGTCGACCGGCGCGGCTCCCCCGCGCGCACCGTGCGCGCCCTCGCCGAACGGCCCCGGCGCATCCTCGCCGCCATGTGGACGCGGCCCTGGCTCGTCATCGCGGGCGTGCTGCTCGGCGCCGCGTGCGCGACGAAGTGGTCGGGCGCCGTGTTCCTCGCCGCCTTCGGGCTCTGGACGGTGCTGCTCGACGCCCTCGACCGGCGGCGCGCAGGCTACCGATCGCCGTGGCTCGGCACGCTGCTGTCGCAGGCGCCGGCGAGCTTCGTGCTGCTCGTCGGGCCCGCGCTCGTCGTCTACGTCGCGAGCTACGCCGGCTGGTTCGACGGCGGCTGGGGCTCGCAGCTCATGCTCGAGCGCGCCGACCTGCGCTGGGGCGGGCTGCTCGCGTGGGTGCCGCTCGGGCTGCAGTCGCTCTGGGCGTACCACGCGCAGCAGCTCGGCTTCCACGTCGGGCTGACCGGCGACCACTCGTACCAGTCGCCCGCCTACGAGTGGCTGTGGCTCGGCCGCCCGACGGGCTTCGAGATGGCGTCCAGTGATGCGGGCACCTGGTGGGTGACGGCGCTGCCGAACCTCGTCGTCTGGTACGGCGGGATCGTCGCGCTCGGCTTCCTACTCTACCGCTTCGGCCGCACGCTCGACCGGCGCGTGGGCTTCCTGCTCGTCGCGATCGCCGCCGGGTACGTGCCGTGGCTCGCGTTCCCGGAGCGCACGATCTTCTTCTTCTACGCGATCGTCTTCCTGCCGTTCCTCGTCATCGGGCTCGCGCACGCGCTGCAGGTGCTCGTCGGGCCGCCGCGCCCTCCGTCGACCGGCTCTGTGTCGGCTGGGCCGGATAGTCCGGTCGGGGACGCGCGGAGCCGGTCGACGGACGGGCTCGGGCTGGCTGACGATGCGGCGGACGACGCGCGGCCGGTCGATGACGCGGCGGATGCGTCGGCAAGGCTCGACGCCGACCTCGCGGCCGCCGTGCCCGGCCCGGCCGCGCGGGCTGCGACGCGGACCGCGCGCGACGACGTCGAACGCCGCGCGTGGGGCTGGCTGACGGTCGCGGCGCTCGTGCTCGCGAGCATCGCCGTCGCGCTCTGGTTCCTGCCCGTCTGGTACGGCATCGAGCTGCCCTCCGACCTCGTGCGGCTGCGCTACTGGCCGCCGACGTGGCCCGGCCGGTGAGGTCCCCGCTGACAGGTCAGAACGGCTCGGGCAGGTCGCAGACGAAGCCGCGGCAGCGGTAGGCGCCCGGCGCCTCCTTGCCGGCCAGCAGTTCGAAGCCGGCATCCGCGAGCTCGGCCGCCTGCGCGGGGCTCACGACCAGGGCGCCGGGCTCGCGGCGCAGGGCCGCGGGCGGGTCGCCGACGAGCACGAGCGTCTGCGGCGGCTCGGCGAGGAGCGCCGCGACCCGCAGCGTCGCGGCGCCGGCGAAGGGATTGCGGATGGCCAGGGTCGCGTCGAGCAGGCGAGTCGCGCGCTCGAGGTGCTCGGCGTCGCCGCTCAGCGCGTAGAGCCCGTGCAGCGCTCCCGCGAGCGCGGCCTCGCCCGACGGCGCGTCGCCGTCGGAGGCCGGCCCGAGCTCGAGCGCCGGGCCCTGCCCCGCGACGGCGACGGGATCGGGTGCCGCCTCGAGGATCGCGCGGGCCTCCACGGCCCAGCGCGCTTCGCCGGTCGCGGCGGTGAGCGCAAGCAGGCCGCTCGCGAGGCAGCCGGCGTCGGCCGCGGTCGCGACCGCGTCGGAGGCCTGCCCGTCGAGGCTCGCGTGCACGAGCTGCACGCCCTCGGGCGTAGGTCGCACGTGATGCGCGAGCAGGTGCTCCGCCGCGCCGCGTGCGAGCGTGAGCGCCCGCTCATCGCCGTCGCGCAGCGCCCGGATGCTGAGCGCCTCGATCGCGAGCCCGTTCGCGGCCGTCACGACGAGCCGGTCGAGCGGCGGCCGCTCGCGCTCGGGCGACGGCGGGCCCAGGTGCCAGCCGCCCTCGACGCGCTGCCCACGCACGGTCGACTCGGCGTCCTCGGCGACCGCGAGCGCGCCGCCGGGCAGCCGCAGCACGTCGTCGAGGAAGCCGACGATGCCGGCCGCCACGGTCTCGCGCCCGAGCAGCGTCGCGGCGTGCAGCAGCTGCGCGTTGTCGATGAGCATCCGCTCGAAGTGGGGCGCGGCCCAGTCGCGGCGCGTCGCGTAGCGGAAGAAGCCGCCGTCGCGGCCGCGCAGGTGCGAGTAGCCGCCGCCCGCGACCACCGCGTCGTCGCCGGCCGCCGCGTCCAGCAGCCGGCCCGCGAGCGCCGGATCGACGTCGACGAGCGCCAGGATGAGCGGCGCCTGCGGGAACTTCTGCCCCTCGCCGAGCCCGCCGTGCTCCTGGTCCTCCTGCGCCGCGACGCCGGCGAGCGCCGCCCGGATCTCGGCCGCGTCCGGCAGCGCCTCGGCACGCTCGCCGGAGCCGGCCCGCGCCGCGCGGAGCGCCTCCTGCACGCGCCCCGCGGTGTCGAGCACCGCATCCGGCTGCTCGTGCCAAGCCGCGGCAACCCCGCGGAGCACGTCGCGGAAGCCGGGCACGCCCTGCCGGGCGCTGGGCGGGTAGTAGGTGCCGGCGAAGAACGGCTGCCCCTCGGGCGTGAGGAAGACGCTGAGCGGCCAGCCGAGCTGGCGCGTGAAGGCCGATGCCGCGCCCATGAGCGCGGCGTCGACGTCGGGGCGCTCCTCGCGGTCGACCTTCACGGCGACGAAGCCTGCCCGGAGCGTCGCCCCGACCTCGGCGTCGGCGAACGACTCGCGCGCCATCACGTGGCACCAGTGGCACGTGGCGTAGCCGACCGACGCGAAGACGGGCACGCCGCGCTCGCGCGCCTCGGCGAACGCCGCCTCGCCCCACTCCCGCCAGTCGACCGGGTTGTCGGCGTGCAGCCTGAGGTACGCGCTCGCGGCGCCCGCGAGCCGGTTGTCGACGCTCTCCATCCGCCCACGCTACGCCCGCCGCCTCAGCGCCCGCCGGTGCGGTCGAACACCGTGCGCTCGAACACCGTGCGCTCGAACACCGTGCGCTCGAACGGGACCCGTTCCACCGCAGGGGACCCGGTGCACCGGGTCCCGCTCGGTGGAAGGGGTCCCGCTCGGTGGAACGGATCACACCGGCGAGCGGGCGCCGGGCCTCACCAGCGCGTGGGGCGCCGCATGCGGTGCCAGTTGCGGCACGGCTGCGTCGAGCCGCGCCGCACGCCCGTGCAGGGCGGCATCGCCTCGGGCGGCTCGGCCTCGAGCACGATAGACCGGCCGTCGAGGTCGAGCTCGCGGCTCGTGGACCACAGGTGCCACGCCGGCTGCATCGCGTTGCTCAGCACCTCGCAGTCGCAGTGCCCGCCCGCTGCCCGCAGCCGCGGCAGCAGCGCCGTCGCGCGCGGCGCCGCGAGGTCGCGGTAGAGCTCGGCGAACCGCAGGTCGCCGTCGCAGCTCGAGCGCTCGAGCGCGCGGTCGAGGAAGCAGGCGACGCACTCCCCGGGGTGCGGCACGAGCCAGTCGTCGAGCAGGCTGCGCACGTAGGCCTCGGCCTCGTCGCTGATCGATCTCTCCATGCCGCGCACGGTCGCAGACCTCCCGCCCGGCCCGTGCGGCGCATCCGCCCGCCTGTGGAGGGCCGCGCTGCACGGCCGCCCACCCCGTCGGCGGCGACGGCCGGCAGCACGACCCGCTCGAACGGCGACGACCCGGTGCACCGGGTCGTGCCGGGTGCAACGGGTCGTCGAGCGGGATCGGTTCCGACCGGGGCGGGCGGATGCGTCCGCCCGGCGGGGTCGGGTCAGCTCACCTCGGCGGGGTCGGCCGAGACGCGGCCGGCCGCGCCCTGGTCGAGCGCGTCGATCGCCGCGATGTCCTCGGGCGTCAGCTGCACCGACGCGGCGGCGAGGTTCTCGGCCATGCGCTCGGGGCTGCTCGACTTGGGGAAGACGATGCGGCCCTCGGCGAGGTGCCAGGCCAGCGTGACCTGCGCCCACGAGACGCCGAGGCGCTGCGCGATCTCGCCGATGACGCCGGTCGAGTAGTCGACCTTGCCCTGGCCGAGCGGGCCCCAGGCCTCGATCTTGATGTCGTGCTGCGCCGAGAGCTCGACCGCGGCGCGCTGCTGGAACTGCGGGTGCAGCTCGATCTGGTTGACCGCGGGCACGATGCCGGTCTCGAGGATCTCGGGCAGGTAGCGCTCGTCGAAGTTCGAGACGCCGATCGACGAGGTGAGGCCCTCGTCGCGCATCGCGGCGAGCGTCTGCCACGTCTCGACCGGGCTGCCGTTCGCGGGCGTCGGCCAGTGGATGAGGTAGAGGTCGACGTGGTCGAGGCCGAGCATCTCGAGGCTCGCGCCCAGCGCCTCGCGGGCCGCGGCCTCGCCGCGCCGGTCGTTCCAGAGCTTCGTCGTGACGTAGAGCTCGTCGCGCGCGATGCCGCTCGCGGCGAGCGCGCGGCCGACGCCCTCCTCGTTGCCGTAGATGGTGGCGGTGTCGATGTGGCGGTAGCCCGCCTCGAGCGCCTCGGTGACGATGCGCTCGGTCTCGGCCGGGTCGACCTTGAAGACGCCGAACCCGAGCTGCGGGATCGTGCGGCCGTCGTTGAGCTGCAGGGTGGGGATGGTGGTCATTCGGTCTCCTCGATCGTGGACGTGTCCTCGGGCAGGGCTGCGGTGTCGACGCCGGGCACGTGGCGCTCGTCGGGGCCGCTGTACGCCGAGAGGGGGCGGATGAGCGCGTTGTTGGCGCGCTGCTCGATGATGTGGGCGGTCCAGCCGGTGACGCGCGCCGCGACGAACAGCGGCGTGAAGATCGGCACGTCGAAGCCGATGAGCGCGTAGGCGGGGCCCGACGGGAAGTCGAGGTTGGGCTTGATGGGCTTGCGGTCGGCCATCGCCTGCTCGAGCGCCGTGTACATCTCGAGCGTCTCGGGGGCGTCGTAGTGCTCGACGAGCCGCTCGAGCGCCGCGCGCATGGTGGGCACGCGCGAGTCGCCGTTCTTGTAGACCCGGTGCCCGAAGCCCATGATCTTGCGCTTCTCGTCGAGCGCGGTCTGCATCCACGCGTCGGCCTTCGACGGCTCGCCCACCTCGTGGAAGACCTCCATCACGGCCTCGTTCGCGCCGCCGTGCAGGTGGCCCTTGAGCGCGCCGACGGCCGCGGTGACCGCCGAGTAGAGGTCGGCGAGCGTCGAGGTGACGACGCGGGCGGTGAAGGTGGATGCGTTGAACGAGTGCTCGGCGTAGAGCACCATCGACTGGTTGAAGGCATCGACGACGACCTCGTCGGCCTCCTCGCCGAACGACATCCAGAGGAAGTTCGCGGCGTAGTCGAGGTCGTCGCGCGGGGGCACGAGCTGCTCGCCGCGGCGGCGGCGCTGCTCGTAGCTGACGATCGCCGGCAGCACGGCGAAGAGCGCGAACGCCTTGTCGAGGTCGGTGGATGCGTCGTCGGCGTCGGGGTCGTTGGCCCCGACGATGCTGACGGCCGTGCGCACGACGTCCATCGGGTGCGCGCTCGTGGGCAGCGCATCCATGACCGTCCTGACGTTGTCGGGCAGCGCCCGCAGCCCGCGCTCCTTCGCGCGGAACTCGGCCAGCTGCGCCTCGTCGGGCAGCTCGCCGTGCCAGAGCAGGTAGGCGACCGCCTCGAACGGCTGCGTCGCGGCGAGCTCCTGCACCGGGTAGCCGCGGTAGAGCAGCGAGTTCGTGTCGGGGTTGACCTTCGAGATCTCGGTGGTGTCGGCGACGACGCCGGCGAGCCCCTTCTTGATCTCGGGCTGGGCCTCGGGCTGGGTCATGGTGCTCCTCGGTGAACAGGTGTGGGGCGCGATCCGACTCTAGGGCACGGCCGCTCCGAAGATCGTTCGCCCGGCGAACGACGTCTGTGCCCGGGCATGGGCGATCACGATGCCGCAACGATCCACCGATGCTCGCAGGGTGCGCCGGAGGCCCGCGATAGCGTCGCCTGTCGCCCGCGAGGGCTGGAACGAGACCACACCGAACGACACGAGACGAGCTGAGACGCCATGGCCGAGACGCCGCCCACGACCCCTGAGCATCCGCGCCGCACCCCCGTGCGGCAGGTCATCCGGGAGGTGACGGAACCCGGCCTCGTGCATCCGGCGCTCATCCCCGGCATCGGCGTCGAGCGCACCGGCCGCACCTTCGGCACGAACTGGGCCGTGTTCGCGATCGCCGGCGCCTTCATCGCCGCCGTCATCGTCTGGGGCATCCTCGACCCGGCGAGCATCCAGGCGACCGGCTCGGCCTCGCTCGGCTGGGTGACGACGAACTTCGGCTGGCTCTTCGGGGCGCTCACGATCGCGATCACCGTCTTCATGATGTTCGTCGGCTACGGCCGCACCGGCGGCGTGCGGCTCGGCTCCGACGACGAGGAGCCCGAGTTCTCGACCGTGTCGTGGATCGCGATGCTCTTCTCGGCCGGCATCGGCATCGGCCTGCTCTTCTACGGCCCCATGGAGCCGCTCACCTACTTCCTCGCTCCCCCGCACGGCTTCGACGCTGAGCCCGGCACCGTCGACGCGATGCACTCCGCGCTCGCGCAGACGCTGCTCCACTGGGGACCGATGGCGTGGGCGTACTACGCGCTCGTGGGCGGCGCGATCGCCTACGGCGCCTACCGCCGCGGGCGCTCGCCGCTGATCTCGGCGATCTTCACGCCCATCTTCGGCCAGCGCACCGAGGGCTGGCTCGGGCAGCTCGTCGACGTCTTCGCGATCATCGTGACGCTCGGCGGCACCGCCATCTCGCTCGGCATCGGCGCGCTGCAGATCGGCCGCGGCTTCGAGATGGTCGCGGGGATCGGCGAGGTCGGCAACGCCTTCCTCATCGGCACCATCGCGGTGCTCACGGCCCTCTTCGTGGTCTCGGCCGTCTCGGGCATCAAGCGCGGCATCCGGGCCCTGTCGAACATCAACATGGTCGTGGCCGGCGTGCTCGGGGTCTTCGTGCTGGTCGCCGGCCCGACGCTCCTGCTGCTGAACCTGCTGCCGTCGGTCACGGTCGCGTTCTTCGAGGACCTCGGCACCATGCTCATGCGCAACCCCGCGCAGAGCGAGGACTCGGCCGCGTTCCTCTCCGCCTGGACCACCTACTACTGGGCGTGGTGGGTGTCGTGGACGCCGTTCGTCGGGATGTTCGTCGCGAAGATCTCGCGCGGCCGCACCCTGCGCGAGTTCGTCACCGTCGTCGTGGTGGTGCCGTCGGCCGTCTGCCTCGTCTGGTTCACGATCGTCGGCGGCACGTCGATGTCGATGGAGGCGGCCGGGCTCGGCATCAGCGAGGCGGGCTCGTCGGAGGCGATGCTCTTCGCGATGCTCGGCAACCTGCCCTTCGGCGTGATCACGTCGATCCTCGCGCTCGTGTCGATCGTCATCTTCTTCGTCACCTCCGCCGACTCGGCGTCGATCGTGATGGCGTCGATGAGCCAGGGCGGCAAGCCCGAGCCGAGCCGCTGGGTGACCATCACGTGGGGCGTGCTGCTCGGCGCGACCGCGGCGACGCTGCTCGTCGCCGGCGGCGAGGAGGCGCTCAGCGGCGTGCAGTCGCTCATGGTCGTGACGGCGCTGCCCTTCGCGTTCGTGGTGATCGGCATCATGGTCGCCTGGGCGAAGGACCTGCGCACGGACCCCTACATGCTGCGCCACAAGTACGCGAAGGCCGCGATCGCGCAGGGCGTGCGGCTCGGCATCGAGGAGCACGGCGACGACTTCGTCTTCGGCTCGAGCGGCGTGCACGCCGACGACGGCGCGGGCGCGTGGCTCGACACCGACGACCCGGCGCTCACCGAGTGGTACACGGATGCGACGACCGGGCCGATCGACGCCCAGGGCGTGCAGCGCACCCTCGACCCCGGTCGCATCCAGCCGAAGGGCCCGGATCGCCCCGACCACACCGCGTCGGGCGACAACGCGCTCGTCGTCGGCGAGGAGGAGCGGGAGCGGCGTCGCCGGGCCGAGCCCCCGGCCGAGTAGCCCCCGTTCGTCGAGTAGGCCCGCATCCCCGTTCGTCGAGTAGGCCCGCAGGGCCGTATCGAGACGAAACTGCCTCGGTCTCGATACGGCCGCTCCGCGGCCTACTCGACCAACGGGGTAGCGCAGTCTCGATACGGCCGCTCCGCGGCCTACTCGACCAACGGGGTCACGGGCGCTCCCCACCCGCTCGTCGAGTAGGCCCGCAGGGCCGTATCGAGACGAAGCCGAGCGCGGTCTCGATACGGCCGCTCCGCGGCCTACTCGACCAACGGGGTGAGGGCCGCTCCCCACCCCGTTCGTCGAGTAGGCCCGCAGGGCCGTATCGAGACGAGGCCGAGCGCGGTCTCGATACGGCCGCTCCGCGGCCTACTCGACCAACGGGGTGCGCGGTCTCGATACGGCCGCTGCGCGGCCTACTCGACCGACGGGGTCACGCGGCCTACTCGACCAACGGCGCGTGCGGCTCAGGCCACGCCGAGCGCCCGCGCCACCACCAGCAGCTGCACCTCGCTCGTGCCCTCGCCGATCTCGAGGATCTTCGAGTCGCGGAAGTGCCGCGCCACCGGGTACTCGTTCATGAAGCCGTTGCCGCCGAAGATCTGCGTCGCCTCGCGCGCATTGTCCATCGCGGCGTCGCTCGCGGTGAGCTTGGCGATCGCCGCCTCGGTCTTGAACGGCTTGCCGGCGTCGCGCAGGCGCGCCGCGTGGTGCCACGCGAGGCGCGCGCTGTGCACGCGCGCCTGCATGCGCGCGAGCGTGAACTGGATGCTCTGGCGGGTCGACAGCGGCTCGCCGAAGACCGTGCGCTGCTTCGCGTAGTCGACCGCGGCCTCGAGGCAGCCCTCGGCCGCGCCGGTCGCGAGCGCCGCGATCGCGATGCGCCCCTCGTCGAGGATGTGCAGGAAGTTGGCGAAGCCGCGGCCGCGCTCCCCCAGCAGGTTCGCCGCGGGCACGCGCGCGTCGGAGAAGGTGAGCGGATGCGTGTCGGAGGCGTGCCAGCCGACCTTGTCGTAGCCGGGGTCCACGGTGAAGCCGGGGGTGCCGTTCGGCACGATGATCGTCGAGATCTCCTTGCGGCCGTCCTGCTCGCCCGTGACAGCCGTGACGGTGACGAACTTCGTGATGGGCGTGCCGGAGTTGGTGATGAACTGCTTCGCGCCGTTGATGACCCACTCGTCGTCGTCGAGGCGCGCGGTCGTGCGGGTCGCGCCCGCGTCGGAGCCGGCGCCGGGCTCGGTGAGGCCGAAGCCGGCGAGCGCGGTGCCCTCGAGCAGCGGCGGCAGCAGCTCGGCCTGCTGCTCGGGCGTGCCGAAGCGGAACACGGGCATGGCGCCGAGGCTCACGCCCGCCTCGAGCGTGATCGCGATCGACTGGTCGACGCGCGCGAGCGCCTCGATGGCGAGGCAGAGCGCGAAGTAGTCGCCGCCCTGGCCGCCGTGCTCCTCGGGGAAGGGGATCCCGAACAGGCCCATCTCGCCCATCTGGGCGACGACGTCCATCGGGAGCGTCTTCGTGCGGTCGGCCTCGTACGAGACGGGTGCCACGACGCGGTCGGCGAAGTCGCGGATGGTCTCCGCGAGCGTCAGCTCGTCGTCGCTGAGGGCGTAGGTGGCCAGATCGATCGTCATCCCGTCTCCTTGTGTCTAGGGAGCCGCCATCCGCGCGGGATGCCGCGATCCGATCGGGATCAGTCGGCCTCGCTCCGCGCTGAGCAGTCGCCTTGCACCTTACGGCACGGAGGCGAACGGCTCGGCGCGGAGCGGGGCCGAGGGTGCGACTATGCCTGCCGCGCCCTCGTGTACTGCGGAGGCCAGACGGATGCCTCGGGCTCGCCGTCGAGGGCGGCCTCGGCCGCGAGGGCCCAGTGCGGGTTGCGCAGCCACGCGCGCGCAAGCATCACCGCGTCGGCGTCGCCCTCGGCGAGCAGCTGCTCGGCGTGCGACGGCTCGTCGATGAGCCCGACGGCGTTGACGGGCAGGCCCGTCGCGGCGCGCACGTCGCGGGCGAAGTGCACCTGGTAGCCAGGCCCGAGCGGGATCTCCTGCCGCGGGTCGAGCCCGCCGGAGGAGAGGTCGAACCAGTCGGCGCCCGCATCGGCGGCGGCGCGCACGTGCTCGATCGTGAGGCGCGTGTCGATGCCGCCCTCGACCCAGTCGGAGGCGCTGAGGCGCACCATGAGCGCGGCGTCCGGCGCCGCCTCGCGCACGGCCGCGACGACGCGGCGCAGCAGCTCGACGCGGAGGCCGTCGGCGTCGGGCCCCCACTCGTCGTCGCGGTGGTTGGTGAGCGGCGAGAGGAACTGGTGCAGCAGGTACCCGTGCGCGGCGTGGACCTCGATCGCGTCGAAGCCCGCAGCCGCGGCGCGTCGGGCGCCCTCGGCGAAGCGCTCCGGCAGCTGCGCCACCTCGTCGGCACCCAGCGCGCGCGGCGGCGCGAACCGGCCGAACGCATCCGCGCCCGCGCTGACCGTCTGCCAGCCGCCCTCGCCCTGCGGCACGCTGCCGCGGCCGCTCCACGGGCGGTACGTGGATGCCTTGCGGCCGGCATGGGCGAGCTGGATGGCGGGCACGGCGCCGTGAGCGCGGATGCGCTCGGCGATCACCGCCCACGCCTCGCCCTGCTCGTCGTCCCAGATGCCGGCGTCCTGCGGCGAGATGCGGCCCTCGGGCACGACCGCGGCGGCCTCGGTCATGACGAGGCCCGCGCCGCCGCGCGCGAAGGAGGCGAGGTGCTCGAGGTGCCACTGGCCGGGCACGCCGTCGAGCTGCTCGCACGAGTACTGGCACATGGGCGAGACCCAGGCGCGGTTGCGCACCTCGACGGCGCCCACCGTGACGGGCGAGAAGAGCAGGCTCATCCGTGCGCGCCCCCGATGAGGCGACCGGGCACCTCGAAGTCGAACACGCCCTCGTCGAAGGCGCTGTAGGCGGCGTAGTCGTTGAGCTCGTAGAGCCGCGCGCGCGTCTGCATGCGCTCGACCGCGCCGTCGAGGGTGCCCGTCTCGGCCAGCAGGCCGAGCTCGCGCTCGATCGCGCCCATCGCGATGCGCAGCAGCGACACCGGGTGGATGGCGATGTTCACCCCCACGTCCTGCAGCTGCTGGTGCGTGAAGAGCGCGCTCTTGCCGAACTCGGTCATGTTGGCGAGGATCGGCACGTCGACGGCCTCGCGGATCGCCGCGAACTCCTCGAGCGTGGCCATCGCCTCGGGGAAGATCGCGTCGGCGCCGGCGGCCTCGAGCGCCTTCGCGCGGTCCTTCGCGGCCTCGAGCCCCGCGACGCCGCGGATGTCGGTGCGGGCCATGATGAGCAGGTCGCTGTCGCGGCGCGCGGCGACCGCGGCCGCGATGCGCTGCACCGCCTGGTCGAGCGGCACGACCTCCTTGCCGTCGAGGTGGCCGCACCGCTTGGGGTTGACCTGGTCCTCGAGGTGGAGGCCCGAGACGCCCGCGTCCTCGAGCTCGTGCACGGCGCGCGCGACGTTCATCGCCTCGCCGAAGCCCGTGTCGGCGTCGATGAGCGTGGGCAGGTCGGTCATGCGCGAGATCTCGCGGCCGCGCTGGGCGACCTCGGTGAGCGTCGTCAGGCCGATGTCGGGCAGCCCCAGCTCGGCCGCCATGACGGCGCCCGAGATGTAGGCGCCCTCGAAGCCGAGCTGCTGGATGAGCGGCGCCGACAGCGGCGTGAAGGCGCCCGGGAAGCGCTGCAGCGTGCCGGAGGCGAGGCCCGCCCGCAGCGCCTTGCGCTTCTCGTTGGGCGTGACGCTGGTCGACAGCACTAGAAGATGCCCTGCGTCGTGCCGGCGTCGACGGTGCCCGCGGGCGCGACGACGTTGAGCTGCCGCACCTCCTCGGCCGTGAGCTCGGGCAGGCGCTCGACGAGCCCGAGGAAGCGGTCGATCTCGGCGTCGTCGATGATGCCCTGCGCGAGCGTGCGCAGCTTCTGCACGTACTCCGCACGGCCGAACGGGCGCGCGCCCGCCGGGTGCGCATCCGCCACCGAGATCTCGTCCTCGATCGTCTCGCCCGAGGTGAGCGTGATGACGATGCGGCCGCCGAACGCCTTCTTGTCGGGGTCCGGGTCGTGGTAGCGCTCGGTCCACACTGGGTCCTCGAGCGTGGAGATCTTGTTCCACAGCTCGACCGTGTCCGGCCGGGCGGCGCGCTCGGGCGCGTAGGAGTCGACGTGGTGCCAGCCGCCGTCCTGCAGCGCGACCGCGACGATGTACGGGATCGAGTGGTCGAGGGTCTCGCGCGAGGCGGTCGGGTCGTACTTCTGCGGGTCGTTGGCGCCCGAGCCGATGACGTAGTGGGTGTGGTGGCTCGTGTGCAGCACGATCGACGCGACGTTCTCGGGATCGCGCAGCTCGGGGCGCTCGGCGCCGAGCTTGCGCGCGAGGTCGATCCAGGCCTGCGCCTGGTACTCGGCCGAGTGCTCCTTCGTGTACGTGTCGAGGATGCCGCGCTTGGGCTCGCCCGGCGCGGGCAGCGGCACCTGGTAGTCGCCCTCCCAGCCGTCGAGCAGCCAGGCGATCACGCCGTCCTCGCCCTCGTAGATCGGCACGGGGCTCGTCTGGCCGCGCATGGCGCGGTCGACCGACTCGACCGCCATCTTCCCGGCGAACGCGGGGGCGTGTGCCTTCCACGTGGAGATCTCGCCCTTGCGCGACTGGCGGGTGGCCGTCGTGGTGTGCAGTGCCTGGCCGACCGCCTGGAAGATCGTCTCGGCCTCGAGGCCGAGCATCGTGCCGATGCCCGCGGCCGCCGACGGCCCGAGGTGGGCGACGTGGTCGATCTTGTGCTTGTGGAGGCTGATCGCGCGCACGAGGTCGACCTGGATCTCGTAGCCCGTCGCGATGCCGCGCACGAGCGCGCGCCCGTCGCAGCCGACGTGCTGCGCGACCGCGAGGATCGGCGGGATGTTGTCGCCCGGGTGGGAGTAGTCGGCGGCGAGGAACGTGTCGTGGTAGTCGAGCTCGCGCACGGCGACGCCGTTCGCCCAGGCGGCCCACTCGGGGCTCACGCGGTCCTCGATGCCGTAGACGGCGGCGCCGGGCTCGTACGGGTGGCGCTGCGCCTGCTCGCGGGCCGACACGACCGGCGGGCGGTTGAGGCTCGCGATCGCCACCGACGCGTTGTCGATGATGCGGTTCGCGATCATCTCGACGACCTCGGCCTCGACCTCGACCGGGTCGACGGCGACCTGGGCGATCTTCCAGGCGAGCTGCTCCTCGCGGGGCAGGTTCTCGGCGCTCTTGCGGGCTCTCACATCATGGTGCTGCATGGTGCCGAGCCTAGCGATGCGCGCCGTCGGCGCGTGCCGCACGACGCCCCTGGCCGCCGTCGGGGTGCGGGCGTACGATCGGCTCGACTCCCGAAGCGGAGGCCTCGATGAGGAGGCGGTCATGGCGGTCGTCGGCCGTTCCCGCGCACGAGCGCTGCGCTGCCTCGCCGCCGCGGCCGCGCTGGTCGCCCTGAGCGGCTGCCTGCCCGCCGGCGGCGGCCCCGACCGCACCGACCCGGGCGCGACCGCGTCCCCTGCGGAGCCGATCGGCCACATGCCGGGCCCGTCGGCGCGCTGCCACGACGACGTCTTCTGGGGCGGCCCCGAGGACAAGGTCGACGAGGTGCCGGCCGACGCCCAGTACCGCGGCGGCTTCGACCTGCCGGGCGCGCTCGACCGCTTCGACGTGCTGTGCGCGTCGAGCTGGACGATGCTGACGAACGACTGCCGGATGCGGTTCGCCCGCGCCTACCTCGACGGCGGCGACGACGGCGCGCGGCTCGACGAGATCGACCAGGCGCTCGTCGCGTGGGCCACCGAGCGCGGCATGGAGCAGACGCGCATCTCGATGAGCGACAACACCCACAGCTACGGCATCTCGGTGCACCCCGACGGGGCCCTCACGACGCTCCTGCAGTGGGATGCGGTGAGCCGCCACGAGGGCGCCGACGGCGTGCAGATGCACGCCGACATGGCGGGCATCCCG
This sequence comes from Agrococcus sp. BE272, assembly GCF_031457935.1. Taxonomy (NCBI): domain Bacteria; kingdom Bacillati; phylum Actinomycetota; class Actinomycetes; order Micrococcales; family Microbacteriaceae; genus Agrococcus; species Agrococcus sp. BE272. The sequence continues at coordinate 294,762 of NZ_JAVDXL010000001.1, forward strand.
CTCGACGGCGGCGACGTCGTCGTCTCGTGGCAGGTGTGCCCGGCGCTGCAGGGCTGGGAGACCCCGCCTGCGCCGTGACCGCTACGCCGTCGCCACCAGCCGCGCGAACACGATGAGGTTGTTGGGGAACTCGCCGTCGGCCTCGCCGAGGTCGTCGCACGTGATGAGGCGCAGCTCGGGGTCGGGCACCGGGTAGTAGACGTCGCGCGTCGGGAACTCGGACTTCGCGAACGACTCGACGCGGTAGATCTCGAAGGTCGCCGTGGTGCCGTCCTCGCGGGCGACGCTCACCTCGTCGCCGATCTCGAGCGAGACGAGGTCGTAGAAGACGCCGCTGTCGTCGGTGAGCGAGTTGACGTGGCCGAGCAGCACCGCCGCGCCGACCTCGCCGGGCGTGGGCGAGCCGTCGTACCAGCTCGCGGGCGACCCGTCGGCGTCGGGCGGCACCTCGAGGGTGCCGTCGTCGCGCATGCCGGTGCGGATGAGCGTGGCCTCGCGGTCGATCGCGGGAATGCTGACGCTGACGGGCGTCGAGGCCTCCATCGCGGGGGCGGCCGCGGGGGCCGCGTCGTCGGCCGGCTGCTCGGCGCTCTCGGAGGGGGCGGGCGCGGGCGACTGCGTCATGGCGGGCGGCGCCGCCTCGGGCGGGGCATCGGCTCCCGTGCCGGCGCAGGCCGTGAGCGAGAGCAGGAGGGCCGCCGCCACCGCCGTGAGGCGATGGCGACGGCCCGTTCCAGTGGAGATCATCGAGCTGACGGGTGGTCAGTCGTTCGTGATCGCGCGGCGACGGAGCATCACGACACCGGCGACGGTGCCGACGGCCAGCAGGCCGCCCAGCGCGGTCACGGCCATCGCCGAGCCGTCGGTGCCCTGCTCGACGCCGGTGTCCACGCCGCCGGCCGGAGCCATGGCGAGGGCGCCGCAGAGCGCGGGCGAGGTCGCTGCCAGCGGCAGCTCGGGCACGAGGTCGCTCTCGCTCGTGCCGGCCTCGGGCTGCGTGGCCGGGTCGAGGCCGTGCACGACGACGACGGCGGTGCCGGCGGCGAGTGCGTCCTGCGTGGCCTGGTCGAGCTCGAACGTCTCCTCGTAGGAGATCGTGTCGCCCGCCGGCGCAGCCGCGAGGTCGAGACCGCCGTCAGGGCTCTTGTCGGCGTCGCCGACCGAGAGGGTCGTGCCGATGCCGCCGTAGAACGGAGCGCCCTCGGTCGTGCTGATGATGCCGTCGCCGTTCGTGTCGGCGTCCGGGCTCGGGCACAGGCCCTGCGCGTCGATGTGGATGTGCTGCACGTGCGGGTAGGGCGCGCCGTCGAACTCGGCCGCGAGGCCCGTCGCGTTCAGCGTCACCGTGGCAGTCGTGCCCTCGACGTCGATCCAGACCTCGCCGGAGGCGCCGCTGTTGTTGATCTCGTCGAGCATCGTCGAGTACGAGCCCTCGGCGTGCGCGGCCATCGCGGGGGCGGTGCCCAGCATGACCAGGCCGAGTCCCAGCGCCGGGGCGCCGAGCAGAACTGCTTTGTTCTTCATGGGGTGGACCTCTTCCGGAGGATGTCGAGCACACGGCGTGCGCTCTCGTGGTGTGGGGTTCGGCGCCCTCCCGACGGCGGATTGGATCAGGCGGGCGCGGCGGCGGATACGCAATCCGCCGCGCGTGTCGCGCCGAACCACCGGCATGACCAGCTCGCACCGGCTCGCCGTCCTCGCCGTCGCCGCGCTCATGCTCACAGGCTGCGCCGCAGCGACCGCGGATCCCGGAGCGGCGCCCGCGCCGACGACGGCGACGTCGCCCGAGGCCTCGCACACGATGCCCGACGGCAGCGTCATGCCCGGCGCCGAGCACGGCGACCACGGCTCGGCGGATGCGTCGGGCGGGCCGTCCGAGGCGGCCGCGATGGTCTGCGGCGGGCAGGTCGAGACCGCCGTCGCCTCCATGCTGCGGCTGAGCGACCCCGAGCCGCCCGCGACCGCGTGGGACGCCCCCGACTTCACCTGCACCTACGACGTCGACGGGGCACCGCTCGTGCTCTCGGTGCACGACGCGACCGATCCCGCGGTCGGCGAGGCGCACTTCGCCGAGCTGCAGGGCAGCCTCCCGGGCGCCGAGGAGATCGAGGGGATGCTCGGGCTCGGCCTGCCGTCGTTCTCGACCGGCGACGGCGTGGTCGCGTTCCTCCGCGACGGCAAGACCCTCGTGGTCGACGCGACGGGCCTCCCCGAGCAGCTCGCCGACGGCACGATGACGCAGTCCGAGGTCGCCTACGCGGTCGCATCCTCGGTGCTCGTCTGCTGGGTCGAGCACGACTGAGCGCTGGAGCTGAGGGCGGAGACCCTTTCGGGTCTCAGCCGCGACGCCAGCTCGTCGGCCCGTCCCGGGCCGACGCCTCCGCTGGAGCCGAGGGCGGCTGTGCCACGCTGGACCCCATGGACCTCGACGAGCTGCTCGCGGCGCTGCGGGCAGGCCAGACCATCCCGGGCGACTCCCCGCTGCACGCCGCGATGCACCGGGCGAGCCAGGAGGCGATGCGCGTCACGGGCGAGCTCAACGGCGGGTATCACGAGCCGGCGCGTGTGCGTGCGCTGCTGTCGCAGCTCATCGGCGCGCCGGTCGACGACTCGGTCACGCTCTTCCCGCCGTTCACGACCGACTTCGGCAGGAACATCCGCATCGGTCGGCGCGTGTTCATCAACGCCGGCTGCAGGTTCCAGGACCAGGGCGGCATCGAGATCGGCGACGACTGCCTGATCGGCCACAACGTCGTCATCGCGACGCTCGACCACGACCTCGATCCCGCGAGGCGCGCCGACATGCATCCGGCCCGGGTGGTCGTCGGCCGCAATGTCTGGATCGGCGCGAACGCGACGCTCCTGCCCGGCGTGACGATCGGCGACGACGCCGTCGTCGGGGCCGCCGCCGTCGTGACGAAGGACGTCCCGCCGCGCACGGTCGTAGTCGGTTCGCCGGCGCGGGTCGTGCGGTCGCTCGGCGGCTGAACGCCGCCCGCGCGCTCAGCGCTTGTCGACGACCCGTCGCAGGTAGTGGATGCGGTCGCGCAGCTGCTGCATCGACGCCTGCGCGACCGGCGGTCCGCCGCAGATGCGCCGCGCCTCGGCGTGCACGAGCGCGTGCGCCTCGCCGCGGCGCTTGGCGACGATCGCGACGAGCGAGTTGAGCAGCTGCCGCTCCTCGCGCATGTTGCGGTAGAGCGGCTCGGGCGCCTCCTGGTTCGGCGGCCGGTCGCGGATGCGCGCGGCCTGCCGCGCGTGGCGCCGCTTCAGCAGGTCGGACACCTCCTCGGCGTCGAGCAGCCCGGGGATGCCGATGAAGTCCATCTCCTCCTCGGTCGCGGGCTCGACCAGCTGGCCGAACTCCGCGTCGCCGAAGAGCACCCGGTCGAAGGTCGCGCTCGACTCGAGCGGCTCCCACGTGAACGGCGCAGGCTCCCGGTCGTCCTTGTCGCCCTGCTCGGCGGCGGCCATGAGGTCGTCGTCGAGCAGCTGGTCGTCGGCCTGCTCCTTGTCGAGCGCGTGGTCGCGCTGCCGCTCGAGCTCGGCGGCGAGGGTGAGCAGCGGCGTCACCGAGGGCAGGAACACCGTCGCGATCTCGCCGCGCTTCCGCGAGCGCACGAAGCGGCCGATCACCTGCGCGAAGAACAGGGGCGTCGCCGAGCTCGTGGCGTAGACGCCGACCGCGAGCCGCGGCACGTCGACGCCCTCCGAGACCATCCGCACCGCCACCATCCACCGCGACGTGCCGGCCGAGAACGCGCTGATCCGGTCGGAGGCGCCCGCGTCGTCGGAGAGCACGACGGTCGGCTCCTCCCCCGAGATGGCGCGCAGCAGCTGCGCGTACTGCCTGGCCTGGGCCTGGTCGGTCGCGATCACGAGACCGCCCGCATCCGGCACCGAGTGGCGCACGTGCGTCAGCCGCACGTCGGCCGAGCGCAGCACCTGCTGGATCCACTCGCCGCCCGGGTCGAGGGCGGTGCGCCAGGCGCCGTTCGTGATGTCCTTCGTGTCGCCCTGGCCGAGCGTGGCCTTCATCTCGTCGCCCATCGAGGTGCGCCACTGCATCGTGCCCGCGTAGGCCATGAAGACGACCGGGCGCACGACGCCGTCGCGGAGCGCCGCGTCGTAGCCGTAGGCGTAGTCGGTGCTCGAGACGCGCACGCCCCGCTCGTCGCGGATGTACTCGACGAACGGGATGGGCGAGGTGTCGCTGCGGAACGGCGTGCCCGTCAGCGACAGGCGGCGCGCGGCCGGGCCGAACGCCTCGAGCACCGCGTCGCCCCACGAGAGCGCGTCGCCGGCGTGGTGCACCTCGTCGAGGATGACGAGGCTCGGCGCCGACCGGGTGATGCGCTCGTGCACGGATGCGCGGGCCGCGACCTGCGCGTACGTCACGACGACGCCGTGGTACTGCCGGGGGTAGTCGCCGTCGCCGTTCGAGAAGTCGGGGTCGAGCCGGATGCCCGCGCGGTGCGCGGCGTCGGCCCACTGCTGCTTCAGGTGCTCGGTGGGCGCCACGACGGTGATGCGCGAGACGGTGCCGCGGCGCAGCAGCTCGGAGGCGAGGCGCAGCGCGAAGGTCGTCTTGCCGGCGCCCGGGGTCGCGGCCGCGAGGAAGTCGCGCGGCTCGGTGGTGAAGTACTGGGTGAGCGCCTCCTCCTGCCAGGCGCGCAGCGGCTGCACGGTGCCCCAGGCGGCGCGCTCGGGGTAGTTCGGCGGGAGGTGGTCGGCCGCCCACGAGCCGAAGTGCGCGCTGCTGGCGTGCGTCTCGGTCGCGGGTCTCGTCACTGGATCAAGGGTAGGCGAGACCGCCCACGCGGCGCGCCGAGGCCCTTGTCCACCGATACCTCCGGGGGTATCCTGGCGGCGTCTTCCCGGCACCGGGGAGCGGTGCGCACGACCGCGTGCGCGCTGCACGAACCGCCATCGGCGGGGAGGGACGGTGCAGCATGATGGGCGACTGGGGCTGGGCAGGGATGGCCGCGGGCTGGAGCTGGGTCTTCCTGCTGCTGCTGCTCGCGGGGATCGCGACGCTCGTGATCCTGCTCGTGCGCCTCACGGTCGGCGGCGTCGACCCCCGCCGGCGAGGACCGGCGCCCGGTGACGCGCAGGCGCAGGCGCGCGCGATCCTCGACGAGCGCTACGCCCGCGGCGAGATCGACACCGCCGAGTACGACGAGCGCCTCGGGCGGATCCGCGGCGACGGCTGATGGAGCCGATCACCCGTCGCCAGGCGCTCGCGCTCGGCGCGTGGAGCGCGCTCGGGATCGCCGTCGGCGGGGTGGGCCTCGCGAGCACGGGCCTGCCCTGGGCGGCGACGGGCGTCGGTCGCGGGCCGGCGCTGCGCGAGCCCGCGGCGGTGCGGAGCGCCGGCGGCGTGCTGCGCACCGAGCTCGTCGCCGCGAGCGAGGAGGTCGAGCTCGCGGGGCGCCGGGCACGCGTGCTCGCGTACAGCGGCGCCGTGCCCGCGACCACGTGGCGGGTGCGGCCCGGTGACCGCATCGAGGTCCGGCTCGTGAACCGGCTCGCCGTGCCGACCAACCTCCACACCCACGGCCTCTCCGTCTCGCCCTCGGGCAGCTCCGACAACCCGTTCCTCAGCATCGCGCCGGGCGAGGCCTTCGACTACGCCTTCGACCTGCCGGAGGACCACCCGCCGGGGGTCTTCTGGTACCACCCGCACCGGCACGGCAGCGTCGCCGATCAGGTCTTCGCCGGGATGTTCGGCGCGATCGTCGTCGAGGACGACGACGACGTCCCGGGGGCGCGCGAGCGGGTGCTGGTGATCTCGGACACCACGCTGACGCCCGCCGGTGCGATCGCACCCGCCGGGGCGATGCAGCGCATGCTCGGCCGCGAGGGCGAGCTGCTGCTGGTCAACGGCCAGCTGCGACCGCAGATCACCGCGCGGCCGGGCGAGCGGGAGCGCTGGCGGGTCGTCAACGCCTGCACCTCGCGGTACCTGCGCCTCGCGCTGCCGGGTCAGCAGCTGCACCTGCTGGGCACCGACTCCGGCCACGAGCCGGCTCCCCGGGAGATCGAGGAGGCGCTCCTCGCTCCCGGCAACCGCATCGACCTGCTCGTCACCATGCGCGCGGGCTCCTCGGAGCTGCGCACCCTGGGGCACGACCGGCTGTCGGCGATGGCGGGGATGCTGGCGGGCGCGGCAGACGTCTCCGGTCCGGGCGTGCTCGCCGACGTCAGGATTGAGGGGGCGAGCGCTGCCACCGGCGCCGCGCCCGCCGTGCCGTCGCGACCCGCCGACGCCGATCTGCGCGGACGCGAGCCCGACGCGCGGCGCGCGATCTCCTTCAGCATGAGCATGGGGATGGGCATGGGTCCCGCGGGCGGGATGGGTCCCGGCGGCATGGGGTCGTTCGGCTTCGATGGCCGCGCGTTCGACGAGGCGCGCATCGACCAGCGCGTCGCGGCGGACGCGGTCGAGGAGTGGACGATCTCCAACCCGACGCCCATGGACCATCCCTTCCACCTGCACGTGTGGCCGATGCAGGTCGTCGAGGCCGACGGCGCCGCCGTCGCCGACGTGCGATGGCGCGACGTCGTGCACGTGCCCGCCCAGGGGCGCGTGGTCGTGCGGATCGCCTTCACGCGGTTCAGCGGCGTCACGGTCTACCACTGCCACATCCTCGACCACGAGGACGCCGGGATGATGGCCACGGTCGAGCGCGCGGGCGGCTGACGGCGGCACGGCCGCGAGCGGTTCCTGGCGCCCACCGTCTTCGCTCGACACCGATCCAGCCATCGCCCCTAGGCTGACCGCATGCACTACCTGCTCGGTCTCGCAGCCCTCGTCGTCGGCGCCGTGATCGCCACGCGCCGCACCCGGCCCACCTGGTTCGTCGTCACGACGAGCGTGCTCGTCGGCGTCGGCGCGCTGCTCGCCATCCTCAGCTACACGCGCGTCACCGACGGCCTCGGCATCGTCGGCAACAACGTGCTCGGCTGGACCTTCGTGGGCCTCTCGCTCATCACCATGCTCGCGTCGGTGTTCGTGCTCGAGCGCCGCGGCGAGTTCGGCGAGGAGCAGCCGCCGCTCATCGGCGACAACCCCCTCGACGGCGACGCGGCCGACCACGACGACCTCGCGCCCGGGCAGCCCCACCCCGACTACGCCGAGGCGGCGGATGCGCGCGCACGCGAGCGCGGTGCGCCTGCGGTCTCCGAGGCCCGGGGCGCCGCCGGCGTCTCGGCCGGCCTCGCGGGCGGAGCCGGCGCGGCAGCCGCCACCGCGGCCGCCTTCGGCGACGGCGTCGTGCCGACCGCCGACGAGATCGGCGCCGACCCCGCGGCCACGCGCGGCGGCACGCTGCCCGGCGACACGGTCGTCGGCGCCGACGAGCGCTCGCGGCCGCACCACGACGCCTCCGAGGGCGGCACGCTGCCCGAGACCCCCGCCTACCCCGGCGACGACGCGCCCCGCGGCTACTCCCCCGCCCCGGAAGAGGGCCACCAGGGCCACGACGAGCCGGCCGACGAGCGCGGGGCCGACCGTCCCGGCCCGAGCGCCGACGCCCAGGACGGCACCGCGGTCATCGGCGCCGACCCCGACATCGCGACGCCGCCGGCCGAGACCGACGTCGAGGCCGCGCCCGAGGGTGGGGCGGACGACGCCCACGCCGACCGGACCAGCGCCGACGAGGCCCGAGCCGACGAGACCGGCCGCGCCTGACGCATCCGCCCCGCACGCGACGACGCCCGCCGATCCTGTCGGCGGGCGTCGTCGCGTCTGCGGGGTGAGGTGCGGCTCAGGCCTTCTCCTCGCCCTTCGTGTCGACCTCGGCGACCCACTTCGGCGGCTCGTCGCGGCCGGCCTCCTCGTCCTGCTCGGCCTTCTCGGCCGTCGCCTGCACGATGCCCTTCGCGTGGTGCGTCGGCGCGTAGATGGCGTAGAGGCGCAGCGGCTCGTCGCCGGTGTTCTCGACGTCGTGCCACATGCCCTCCGGCACCTGGATGCTCCAGCCGTCCTCGACCTCGTACTCCTGCAGGTCGTCCTCGGCGGGCCCGATCTTCGCGACGCCCTTCCCCTGGTCGATGCGCAGGAACTGGTCGGTGCCCTTGTGCACCTCGAGCCCGATGGTCTTGCCGGGCTCGATCGACATGAGCGTGACCTGCAGGTGCTTGCCCGTCCAGGCGACGGCTCGGTAGTTGCTGTTCTCGACCGTCGCCGTCTCGATGTCGAAGACGTTCGGCTTGGGTCCGTTGTCGTGGATGTCCATGGCGCCATCCTGACCTCGGCTCCTGAGAAGCACCAGAGCGCGCGTCGCGCCCTCGGCGCGCGCCCCGTCCGCCCCGCGCCACCGGGACCCCTTCTACCGAACAGGACCTGGCACAGCGGGTCCCCGTCGGTCGACCGGGTCCCCGTCACTGCTCAACCCGCGGTCGTCGGCATCGCCAGAGCGCTCCGCACGCGCGGCACTCGATACGCGGTGAGGATGCGCTCGAGGCGTGCAGGATGCAGCACGTCGTCCCAGACCCAGTGCGCCGGGTCGCCCGTCCAGAGCAGGTCGTCGTCGCGCTGCTTCTCCCTCGCGAGCGCCTGCGTCCCGGTCCGGCCCGCGCGCGTCGCGAGCTCGCCGTACTTCGTCATGCCGTCGAACTCGCCGTAGACGGGCCTCTGCCCGGGGCGTTCGAAGCGCATGTCGACCCGCCACTGCCTGCCGGTCGGCCCCTCCACCCACCGCTGCAGCTCGGGCGCTGCGAACCCGAGCTCGAACACGCGCACCCTGCTCCACGACTCGCCCACCGATTCCGAGGCCCCGTCAGCGAAGGCGATGGCCCACTCGGCGCGCGCCCGGCCTCGAGCGCTCTGGCGGCCGAGGGCCTCGAGCATCGCTTCCTTCGTCACCGCCTCCGCGTGCAGCGCCGCGTCGATCGCCGACACTGCGACGAGTCGGCCCCGCCGCCGCGCGACGTCTGCGAGGGCGTAGAGGAGCGAGCACACCCGCATCTCGCCGACCTCGATCACATCGCGCGCGTCGAGCGGGACCGGCGAGTGCACGACGCCCGCCTTCTTCTTCGCCGTCCGTGCGCCGCCCGCCGTGTAGACGGCGGGCGGCTCCGTCCCGAAGGGCACCCCGTGGAGCGCGAGCGCCGACTCCCGGGCGAACACCGGCCGCGAGCGGGCGATCTGCACCGCGCGGATGCGCGTCAGGTACCGCGCGTCGCGACCTCGCGCGTCCCCTTGCGCGGACCCATCCGCGCACGACGCGTCGACCACCGGCCGGTCGACGTAGACACCGCGCCGCAGCCGCGTGAAGCGGTCGTCGCGCTCCGGGCGCAGCCCCGGCTCGGCGACGACGAGCTCTCGCCTCGCTCTCGGCTGGGAGGGCTCGCTGTCGCCGGTCATGGACGCACGGTGGCACAGGCGACCGCGACCGCGCGGTGCGTACGCGTCGCCCTGTGGAGGCCCGGCACCGGGACCCTTACTGCCGAACGGGACCCGGTGTACCGGGTCCTCCGCGGCACAGGGGGTCCCCGTGGCGGATGCGCCCGTTGCGAGGGCGGCGGATGCGCGGGGCGCGCACGCGGACAGGCGCACGGGCGCACTGCGGGAGAATGGTGGGATGCGCATCGACTATCCGGCCGACCTCCCGGTCAGCGAGGCGCGCGACGAGATCATGGCGGCGATCCGCGACCACCAGGTGGTGATCGTCGCCGGCGCGACCGGCTCGGGCAAGACGACGCAGCTGCCGAAGATGTGCCTCGAGCTGGGCCGCACGAGCATCGGCCACACGCAGCCGCGGCGCCTCGCCGCCCGCACGATCGCCGAGCGCATCGCCGAGGAGTTCGACGTCGAGCTGGGCACGGCCGTCGGCTACAAGGTGCGCTTCACCGACCAGGTGAGCGCCGACACGCAGATCAAGGTGATGACCGACGGCATCCTGCTCGCCGAGATGCACCGCGACCGCGACCTGAAGCAGTACGACACGATCATCATCGACGAGGCGCACGAGCGCAGCCTCACGATCGACTTCCTGATCGGCTACCTGCAGCGGCTCCTCCCTCGTCGGCCCGACCTCAAGGTGATCGTCACGAGCGCGACGATCGACCCGGAGTCGTTCAGCCGGCACTTCGGCGGCGCGCCGATCATCGAGGTCTCGGGCCGCACGTTCCCGGTCGACATCCGCTACCGCCCGCTCGTCGCCGAGGCGATGGACGAGGACGACGACGGCGAGGCCGACGAGCCGGCCGCCGACCTCGACCCGATCGACGGCATCGAGTCGGCGCTCGCCGAGATCGCGCGCGACGACACCGGCGACGTGCTGGTGTTCCTGCCGAGCGAGGCCGACATCCGCGACGCGCAGGACCAGCTGCAGGGCCGGCTCGGCCAGGCGACCGAGATCCTGCCGCTCTACGGGCGCCTGAGCGCCGCCGACCAGCACCGCGTCTTCGAGCGCAGCACCCGCCCCGGCACGAAGCGACGCGTCGTGCTCGCCACGAACGTCGCCGAGACGAGCCTCACCGTGCCGGGCATCCGCCACGTGATCGACACCGGCACGGCCCGCATCTCGCGCTACTCGGCGCGCTCGAAGGTGCAGCGGCTGCCGATCGAGGCGATCAGCCAGGCGAGCGCCAACCAGCGCTCCGGCCGCGCGGGCCGCGTCGCGCCGGGCATCGCCATCCGCCTCTACGCCGAGGCCGACTTCGACAGGCGCCCCGCGTTCACCGACCCCGAGATCCTCCGCACCAACCTCGCGGCGGTCATCCTGCAGGCCGCGTCGCTCGGGCTCGGGGCGCTCGAGGACTTCCCGTTCCTGCAGCCGCCCGACCCGCGCGGCATCAAGGACGGCCGCGACCTGCTGCGCGAGCTCGGCGCCATCACCCCGAAGGGCGACATCACGCGCATCGGCCGGGAGCTCGCGCGCCTGCCCGTCGATCCGCGGTTCGGGCGGATGGCCCTGGCCGGCAGGGACGCGGGCGTCGCCCACGAGGTCATCGCGATCGTCGCGGGCCTGACGATCCAGGACCCGCGGGAGCGACCGCTCGAGCGGCGCGAGGAGGCCGACCGCTCGCACGCGCGGTTCGTCGACCCGACGAGCGACTTCATCACGCTGCTCGCGCTCTGGCGGCACCTGCAGGCGCAGCAGGCGGCGCTGTCGGGCAACCAGTTCCGCAAGGCGTGCAAGGCGGAGCACCTCTCGTTCCTGCGCGTGCGCGAGTGGCAGGACGTGGTGCGGCAGCTCACGAAGGCGATGGGGCTGAAGGCTGACCCCACCGGTCGCGCCGCCCGTTCGTCGAGCAGCGCCACCTCCCGTTCGTCGAGTAGCGCCGCAGGCGCGTATCGAGACGCGCAGCGCAGTGGTCTCGGTACGCCGGCTTCGCCGGCTACTCGACCAGCGGAGGGGGCGGAGGGGGTCGACGCCGTCGCCGTCGACGCGGTCGCCGTCCACAAGGCGCTGCTCGCGGGCCTCCTCGGCCGCATCGGCGTGCTCGACGAGACGCAGAAGCCGCAGCAGCCGCGCCCGGGCGAGTCGAAGCGACGGATGCGCGCCCGCGCCGAGTACGTCGGCGCACGCGGCGCGCGGTTCCAGATCTTCCCCGGCTCCGGCCTCGCGAAGAGCCCGCCCCGCGCGGTCATGGCCGCCGAGCTCGTCGAGACGAGCCGCCTCTTCGCCCGCACCGTCGCATCCATCGACCTCGCCTGGGCCGAGCCGCTCGCGGGCGACCTGGCGAAGCGCCAGGTGAGCGAGCCGCACTGGGAGCGCAAGCAGGGCGCGGTCGTCGCGTACGAGAAGGTGACGCTCTTCGGCGTGACGATCGTCGAGCGGCGGCGCGTGCAGTTCCAGCGCATCGATCCGGCGCACGCGCGCGAGCTCTTCATCCGCCACGCGCTGGTCGAGGGCGAGTGGGACAGCCCGCAGGACTTCGACCGCAGGAACCGCGAGCTCCGGCGCGAGATCGAGCGGCTCGAGGAGCGCCAGCGGCGCCGCGACCTGCTGGTCGGCGACGAGGCGGTCTTCGACTTCTTCGACGCGCGCATCCCGGCCGACGTCGCCTCGACGCGGGGATTCGAGGGGTGGTGGCGGAAGGCCCGCGAGGAGACCCCCGACCTGCTGACGATGACCCGCGAGGACCTCACGGGCGAGGATGCGCGCGTCGACACCGCCGCGTTCCCCACCCGGTGGCAGCAGGGCGAGCAGCGCCTGCGCCTCAGCTACCGCTTCGAGCCGGGCGCCGCCGACGACGGGCTCACCGTGCACGTGCCGCTCGCCGTGCTGCCGCGGCTCAGCCCCGCCGGGTTCGACTGGCTCGTGCCGGGCATGCGCGAGGAGCTGCTGACGGCGATGATCAAGAGCCTGCCGAAGCACGTGCGCAAGCACGTCGTGCCGGCCGCCGACTGGGCGCGCGGCATGCTCGCCGAGCTGCCCGACGAGCCGCCGTCCGACGAGCGGGGCGGCGCGCGCTCGATCGCCGAGGTGCTCGCCGCGCGCATCTCCCGCACCGCCTACGTGCAGTCCACCGCCGAGGACGTCGACTGGCACCGCATCCCCGATCACCTCAAGCCGACGTTCGCCGTCGAGGACGCTCGCGGCCGCCGGCTCGGCGGCGACAAGGATCTCGAGGCGCTCAAGCGCCGCTTCGCCGGCCAGGCGCGCACGCAGGTCGCGAAGGCGGCGGTGAAGGTGACGAGCGACCTCGAGCGCGACGAGGTGCCCGGCTTCGACACCGACCTGCCCGAGCACATCGACGTGCGGCAGGGCGGCAACACCGTGCGCGCCTACCCGGGCTACGTCATCACCGGCAAGGGCGCGGGCGGCGCAGCGACCGTCGGCGTGCGGCTCGCGTCGACCCGCGAGGCGCAGCAGCGCGACCAGCGGGCCGCGGTGCGGCAGCTGCTGCTGCGGCAGGTGCCGAGCCCCGCGCCCTACGTGCAGTCGAGCCTGACGAGCGCCGAGAAGCTCGCGCTCGGCGCGAGCCCCTACCCGTCGACCGACCGGCTCTTCGCCGACCTGATGCTCGCGATCATCGACGCCGAGCTGGGAGCGGTGCCGCCCGCGACGGTCGCCGAGTTCGAGGCGGTGCGCGCCCGCGTCGCCGACGGGCTCGTCGACCGCATGTTCGCGCTCGCCGCGCAGGTGGCGCGCATCCTCACCGCGGCGCGCCTGGCCGACCGGGCGATCCGCGACGGGGCGAGCCTCGCGCACATGGCGGCGCTCGCCGACGCCCGGGCGCAGCTCGAGCAGCTCGTCTTCGACGGCTTCGTCAGCCGCACGGGCCTCGACCGGCTCGGCCGCCTCGAGGTGTACGTGCGCGCGATCGAGCACCGCGTCAAGCGCCTGCCCGAGACCGCCAACCGCGACCGCGCCTGGATGACCGAGGTCGAGCAGGCGACCGCGCTGTTCCTCAAGGCGGGCGGCGCGCTGCCGCTGCCCGCGTCGGTGACGGATGCGCCGGCGGGCGCCGACGGGTCGGCGAGGGCCGAGCGGCTTGTCGCCGCACGGTGGCTGCTGGAGGAGCTGCGCGTCAGCCTCTTCGCGCAGCAGCTGGGCACCGCCGGCCCGGTCTCGCTGCAGCGCATCCGCAAGGCCCTCACGCCCTGACCCTCCCCGCTCGTCGAGCAGCCCGAGACGCGGGCGCGTCGAGACGAACCCCACCCGACAAGGACACGCCGATGGACCCCGACCGCTACGGCCCCTCCTGGCAGCGCAACGCCCTCGCACCCGGCTTCCTCGGCGCGCTCGCGCTGATCGTCGCGCAGCTGCTGCTCGAGACCGAGTGGTTCGGCACGCTGCGGTTCGTGATCGCGGTGCTCGCGCTCATCGTCGGCTGGTTCGCCTTCCAGGCCCGGCACTGGTGGTGGGTGCCGGTGATGCTCGCGATCGCGGTGGCGTGGAACCCGGTGCTGCCGTTCGACATCGCCGGCCCCGTCTGGGTCGGCGCGCACTGGGTGGCGGCGCTCGCCATGCTCACCGCCGCCGCCCTCATCAAGGCACCGCGCGACGACGACCGGGCCTGACCTCACCCCCGCTCCCCACTCCGCTGGTCGAGCCGGTCGCGCAGCGACCGAGTCGAGACCACCCCCGCTCCCCGCCGGTCGAGCCGGTCGCGCAGCGACCGAGTCGAGACCACTCCCACTCCCCACTCCGCTGGTCGAGCCGGTCGCGCAGCGACCGAGTCGAGACCACCCCCTGGGCGGCACCCCGTGACTCCACCCCCGCTCTGGCGTACCGTTCCCCCAAAGGACCACCGCCGCCGAGCAGAGGAGCCGCCATGCCGCGCATCCCGCTCCTCGCCGCGGTCGCGGCAGCCGCGGCGCTCGCCCTCAGCGCATGCTCCGGCAACGTGCCGCCCCCCAACTACGCGACGACGGCGCCCGGCGCCGACGACCCGACAACCGCGGCACCGGCACCCGACTCCGCGCCGCCCGCGACCGCATCCGACCCCGGCACCGAGGGCGAGGGCTCGACCGCCTACGACCGCTGCCCCGACAGCCTCATCGACGCGTGGCTGCGGCTCGGCGACGACCCCTCGCTGACCGCCGCCGACCTGGAGCCCGTGCCGAACGGACCCGGCGACCTGCCGACCGGCGAGGTCGTCGTCGTCTGCTCGGTCGCCCTCACCGATCCGACCGGCGCCGCGACGCACACGCTCAGCGTGCTCGAGGGCCCGGGCACGGTGCCCGAGACCGTCGCCGGGGTCGCCGGCGAGCGGGGCTTCGAGGAGGAGCCCGCCGAGGGCGATGCGGCGCTCATCCTCGTCAGCGAGGACGCCGCGACCCGCTACGTGCTGCACCGGCCCGGCGCCGACGTGCTCACCGAGGGCGGCATCGAGTCGACCGAGGATCGCTACCTGCTCGAGGGCACCGTTGCCACGCAGTGACGCGGCCGCGCTGCGCGCCGGCCGCGCCGCGCTCGCGAGCGGCGTCGTCGCGTCCGCCCTCCTCGCCCTCGCGGGCTGCGTGCCGCTGCCGCCGCCGCTGCCGACCGACGAGCCGACCGCCACGAGCACGCTCGACGCCGACCGCTGCCCATCCGCGATGGTCGACGCGCACTCGCGGCTGCTCACCGGCGATCCCGCGGCGACAGGCGAGGCGATGCGCGCCCGCGACGTCGACCATCCGCTGCCGCTGCCGCTCGGCGGCGCCCAGGTGCTCTGCGCCACGACGCTCGACGACGGCTCGGCGGCGTACACGCTGCTCGTGCTGACAGGGGATGCCGTCCCCGACCAGGTGCGAGGCGCCGCGGTCGGGCTGCAGGTCGTGGAGGATCGCCTCGGCACCGGCGGAGGGTGGACGGCGCACGCGCCGGACTTCACCTCGACGGTGCTGCTGTCGCGACCGGGGCCGGAGCTGGTGGCCACGCTCGAGCCTGGTTGGGCCGGACCGCTGTGGTTCATGGAGGCGGTCGCCGTCCTGCGCTGAACCGGCCCCGTGACACCGGGTCGCGACGGGCGTACGATGCCGGCATGCACCGGTCGTGGGCGGTGCTCGCGGTGCCGGTCATCGCACTCGCGGGTTGCTCGGCGTCGGCCGCAGGAGACGCGGTCGACGGCTCCTCCCCGCTCGTGCCGCTCCTGACGCTGGCCGAGCCGGCCCACATGCACGGGCTGCCGTCCTGCGACCTCGACGACCTCTTCGGCATCCATCCCGCTGAACGGGCCCCGCGCGATCCGTTCGCCGGATGGGTGGGTGTCGATGTGCTCGACGAGGTCGACGCGCTCTGCGCGGACACGTTCATCCTCGACGGCGGCACGCGCGGATCGGTCGCGATCCTGCCCCGCTCCGCCGAGGCGATGGCGGCGATCGCAGCGGCGGTGGAGGCGGAAGGCATGCCGGTCTACCTCGACGCCGAGGGCGAGTGGACGACCGGCCCGAACAGCCAGCCGCACCTCGCGACGAGCGGGCTCTTCATGCCTGACGGCGCCATGGCGCTCGGGCACCGCGCCTCCGAGCTCATGATGGTCGCCACCTCCGTCCGGTGGGGCGACTGACCCGCTCCCCGCGTCATGCTGCGGAGCGTTCGCATGCTGCCGCCCACCGCCCGACCCGAGTCCTAGGCTTGCCTGGTGCGTGCATACGGCGAGGTGCTGAGGGTCCCGGGGCTCGCGCGCATCATCCTCGCGCAGCTCATCGCGCGGCTGCCGGCGGGCATGTACTCGCTCGGCATCCTCATGCACATGGAGCACCAGCACGGCTCCTACACAGCAGCCGGCCTCGTGCTCGCCGCCTTCTCGGTGGGCATGGCGGCGGCCGGACCGTTCGTCTCGCGGCTGATGAGCCGCTTCGGCACGGTGACGGTGCTCGTCGTCACGACGGTCGTGTCGGTGTCGGCGCTCTCGTCGATCGCGTCGCTCAGCCTGCCGCTGTGGGCAGACGTGGCCGCGGGGCTCGTCGCGGGCGCCGCCATGCCGCCGATCGTGCCGACGGTGCGCACGCTCTACCCGCGCATGGTGCCGCAGCGGCTGCTGTCGCCGCTATTCTCTTTCGACGCGGCGCTGCAGGAGATCATCTGGGTGTTCGGGCCGGTGCTGCTGACGCTGCTCGTGTCGGCGCTCGGCACGGGGCCCACGATGCTCGTCACGATCGCCATCCAGGCGGGCGGCGCGGCGCTGTTCATCGTCTCGCCCGAGGTGCGCCGGCTGCGCATCCCGCCCACCTCGCGCAAGCTCGGCCGCGTGCTGCGGAAGCCCCCGGTGCTGCTCGCGGTGGCGGTGTCGGCCATGTTCATCGGCGGATTCTCGGCGGTCGAGGCGGGCGTCATCGCCACGTTCGGCGAGGGCGCGCTCGAGGCGGGGCTCGTGCTCGCGGTCTCGGCGATCGGGTCGCTCATCGGCGGCTTCGCGGTCGGCAGCCGCGGCATCGGCCCGTGGTCGGTGGCGATCCGGCTGACGATCGTGCTCGCCGGCATGGCGCTCGCGCTGCCGATGACCGAGGTGGTCGGCCTGTCGGCGGCCCTCTTCATCGCCGGCCTCGGCACGGCGCCCGCGCTCGCCGCATTCTCGGCGATCATCGCCGGCACGGTGAAGTTCGCCGACACCCCCGAGGCCTATGCCTGGATCGGCACGGGCCAGCTGCTCGGCGCCGCGGTGGGTTCCGCGGTCGCGGGCATCGCGATCGACGCGGTCGGCGGCGTCGGCGCGGTGTGGGTTGCGGTCGTGATGGTGGCGCTCGCGGCGCTGCTCGCGGCCGTCTTCCGCCGCCACCAGCCCGACCTGCGGCACGGCATCGGCGATCCGCCCGACACGGCGCCGGTCGAGCTGCCGCGCTGAGGCGGCCTCGCGGGCACCGAAGACGGATGCGTCGCGGGCCCGAGAGGGCCGGTCACGGATGCGTCGCGCCGCCGGGCGGGCCGGTCACGAGCCCGCCACCCCGGCGGGCGGGGCGGCCTGACACAATCGAGGCCATGCCCGCCGACCTGCCCATGCTCGACGGCCTCGCGCTGCCGGCGCTCGGCTTCGGCCTCTACAAGGTGCCCGCCGAGCAGACCGCCCAGGTCGTCGCCGCCGGGCTCGATGCCGGCTACCGGCTCGTCGACGGCGCCGAGTTCTACGGCAACGAGCGCGAGCTCGGCGAGGCGCTGCGGCGGGCCGAGCAGCAGGGCGTCGCGCGGGACGCCCTCACCGTGACGAGCAAGTTCTGGGGCGAGGCGTCGCAGGAGCCCGCGGCGGTGCGCGAGGCGTTCGCCCAGAGCGAACGAGCCCTCGGGACGCCGATCGACGTCTACATGATCCACTGGCCCCGGCCGGCCCGCGATCGCTACGTCGACGTGTGGCGCACGCTCGTCGAGCTGCGCGACGAGGGCCGGGTGCGCACGATCGGCGTCAGCAACTTCACGCACGAGCATCTGCGCCGCCTCATCGACGAGACCGGCGTGACGCCCGCGATCAACCAGGTCGAGTCGCACCCGTGGCTGCCGCAGCACGAGCTGCGCGCGTTCCACCGCCATCACGGCATCATCACGCAGGCGTGGAGCCCGCTCGGCCGCTCGCGGGTGCTGCACGACCCGACGATCCAGCGGATCGCCGCCGCGCACGGCGTGAGCCCCGCGCAGGCGATCATCCGGTGGCACCTGCAGCTCGGTGGCGCCCTCATCCCCAAGTCGACGCATCCGCACCGGCTGCGCGAGAACCTCGACGTCGACGGGTTCCGCCTCGGCGACGACGACATGGCCGCGATCGCGGCGCTCGAGACCGGCGAGCGCACCGGCACGCATCCCGACGACCGCAACTGACCGACACCGACGACCGACACCGACAGCGACGAGCCACGTGACCCAGACCGACCCCGCGCCCACCCCCGACGACACCCCGCACCTCCCGCACGCCCACGCCGTGACGTGGGGCGTCGCCGCGCTCCCGCACCGGGGGCCGAAGCGCGAGCTCACGACCGAGCGCATCGTCGAGGCCGCGATCGAGATCGCCGACACCGACGGGCTGGATGCGGTGAGCATGGGCCGCGTCGCGGCCGCGGTGGGCGTGGCGCCGATGTCGCTCTACCGGTACGTCACCGGCAAGGACGACCTCCTGCTGCTCATGTACGACACCGCGAGCGAGGTGACGGTGCCCGGCACCGGCAGCACGTGGCGGGAGCGGCTGCGGGAGTGGGCGATGTTCGTGCGCGCGACCTACGACGCGCACCCCTGGCTCGCCGACCTGCCGCCCAGCTCGACCCCGACCACGCCCAACCGGCTCGCGATCATCGAGGCCGGCCTCGCCGCGCTCGAGGGCGTGCCGGCGCCCGACCGCATGAAGCTGCCGACGCTGCTGCTGCTGCTCGGCTACATCGCGCTCTACTCGCGGGCGTCGAGCAACGCGGGCGTCGACGAGGCGGTGCGGCAGGCGCTGCCGCAGCTCGTGACCGACGAGCGGTTCCCGCTGCTGGCGCCGGCCGTGCGCGAAGGCGTGTTCGAGGCCCGCGAGACCGACGCGGAGCGCGGCTTCGGCTTCGGCCTGTCGCGACTGTTCGACGGCATCGAGCGCTGGCTCGAGCGCACCGAGGAGGATCGGCCGTTCGAGCGCCTGCCCACGGCCGTGCTGCAGGACAAGCAGGTGCGCGAGACGGCGCGGGCGGTCGAGAAGGCGCGCGCCGAGCTGCGGCAGGCGGAGTCGAAGGCTGCGGATGCGCTGCTGAAGTCCGTCGAGCGGCTGCGGGCGGAGGAGGCCAAGGCCGAGGCCGCCGCGGCGAGGGCGGCCGCGAAGGCCGACCTGCGCGCCGCGAAGGCGGAGGCGAAGGCCCGCAAGTAGGCCGCCTCCCCGCTCGCCCCACCCCGCTCGCCCCACCCCGCTCGCCCCACCCCGCTCGTCGAGTAGGCCCGCAGGGCCGTATCGAGACGATCGCCCACCGTCCCGCTCGTCGAGTAGGCCCGCAGGGCCGTATCGAGACGAGACCCCCCGACGCTCCCCACTCCTCGCCCCGCCGGCCGAGCCGCGCCCGCAGGCCGCGAGTCGAAACCACGCCCGAGACGCCCCACTCCCCAAAAAGGTTGGGCTGTGCTTTCCGCCGAACAGGCGCACAGTGAGAGCATGACCCGCAGACTCCTCTCGATGGCCGGCATCGTCATCGCCGGCAGCGTGCTCCTCACCGGCTGCGGCGCCCTCGGCAGTCAGCAGTCCGCGGGCGAGCCCGGCGCCCCCGTCACCGACGGCAGCGCGCCCGACTGGGCCGAGCAGCCCGACCTCGCCCCGCAGCCCGGCTCCGAGGAGTCCGGCGGCGATCAGGGCGCGAGCGGCGGCGGCCAGCCCGAGGAGGCCCCCGACGAGGATCGCGCCGTCATCATCTCGGGCACCATGAGCATGCGGGTCGGCGACCCGATCACGATGGCGGATGCGGTGGCCGACGCCGCCGAGGCCCGTGGCGGCTCGATCGACCGGCGGGCCGAGGGCGCGTCGACCGACTTCCAGCCGGCGTGGGCGATGCTCACCGTCCGCGTGCCGGCGGCGCAGGTCGAGGATCTGCTCACGGCGCTGCGCGGGCTCGGCGAGGTGACGAGCGTGGACCTCGGCGAGCAGGTCGTGACGAATCAGGTGCGCGACCTCGAGGTGCGGGTGGAGGCGTCCCGCGCATCCGTCGACCGCCTCACCGACCTGCTGGCGACGGCGGCCGACACCGAGACGCTGCTCGAGGTCGAGGCGCAGCTGACGCAGCGCACGAGCGAGCTCGAGCAGCTGCTGTCGGAGCAGCGGGCGCTCGAGGATCAGGTGGCGATGTCGACGATCGAGGTGCGCATCAGCTCGACGACGGTCGAGGGGCCGACGGGCACGCCGAGCTTCTGGGACGGCCTCGCGGCCGGCTGGAGCGCGTTCCTCGCCTGGGGCGCGACGGCGCTGTACGCGCTCGGCCAGTCGATCCCGACCCTCGTCGTGCTCGCGATCCTGGCGCTCGTCGCCTGGCTCGTCATCCGCCGGCTGCTGCGCCGCCTGCCGACACCGGCGGCCGCGCCGGCGTCAGCGGTCGCGAACCCCGCACCCAAGGCACCGGTCGTCGAGTAGCCCAGCTCCCCCGCTGGTCGAGCAGCGCCGCAACCCCCGCTCCCTCCCGCTCGTCGAGTAGGCCCGAAGGGCCGTATCGAGACGACACGAGACGAGAGCCCTCGCTACCCCTCGTCGATCTCCGGATGCCGCCGGATGATCACGCGCCGCAGCACGTAGACGAGCAGCCCCACGAGCGCCGGGAAGAGCGCAACCGCGCCGATCGTGACGTAGAACGTCCAGTCGAGGTGCTCGGGCATCTCAGATGGCCTCTCCCAGACGTGGTCGAGCAGCATGAGCACGATCGGATGACCGTGCTCGTCGCGCCCGGCTAGGCGGATGTAGGTCAGGTCGCTCCGGCCGTCAGGCGGGCGATGTCCAAGTCCCGCTGGGAGGCCCAGACGTGCAGGCTCTGGAGCCCACGGACGTTGGCGTTCAGGTCGGCGAGGATCTCATCGATCTGCGCGTCGCTGTAGGTGGTGCTGGGTTCGAGTAGTTCGCTGATGGACAACGAGTGTACCCCAAGTGGGGTACATCCGACGCACTCCGGGCGGCTCGTCGGCGGTCCCGATCGAGCCGGATCCGCCGCGCACGGCCAGCCCACGTCCAAGTGCGCGCGGCATGATGGCCCGCATGAGCGCGACCACCCTGCCCGACGCTCCGAGCTTCGACGCCCCCGCGGTCGTCGACGCGATCGCCGCGTGGATGCCCACGACCCGCTGGTACCCGTTAAAGGGCCAGCAGCTCGACGTCTCCCTCGAGCAGCGCTACGACCTCGCCGAGGCCGGCGCCGCCATCCTGCTGCTGCGCGCCGGCGAGACGCTGCTGCAGGTGCCGGTCGCCTGGCGCGACGAGCCGGGCGCCTCGCCGATCGCGCAGCTCGACGGCCGCTGGCTCGTCGACGCCTGCGCCGACCCGCGGGCGGTGCAGGCGATCCTCGACGTGGCCGCCGGCGCGCGCGAGGTCGACGGCCTCTCGGGCGACGCGACCTCCGTGCCCGCACCGGCCGGCGACATCCGCGTCATCGCCGGCGAGCAGTCGAACACCTCCATCATCGGCGGCGACGGCACCTGGATCGCGAAGGTGTTCCGCGTCGTCTCCCCCGGCGACAACCCCGACGTCGTGGTGACGGGCGCGCTCACCCGCGCCGGCTGCCGCCGCGTGCCGCACCTGCTCGCATCGCTCGCGGGCACCTGGCCGGCCGGCGACGCGTTCGTCACCGGCCACCTGCTGGCCGTCTCGCAGTTCGTCGCGGGCGCCGACGACGCGTGGGAGCTGTTCCGCCAGCACGCCCTCGGGACACTGCGCGGCGAGGAGCGCGACCTGCCCGACGCGCGAGCGCTCGGCGCCGCGGTGGCGACGGTGCACCACGACCTGGCGGATGCGCTCGGCACGGCAGCGGCGACGGAGTCCGACACCCTGCGGTTCGTCACGGGCCTCGAGCAGCGGCTCGCGTGGGCGCGCGAGCAGGCCGCCGGCGCGCTCGCCGGACTCGACGAGGGCCTCGACGCGGCGGCGGCGCGGCTGCGCGAGATCACCTCGATCGGCGAGCTGCAGCAGATCCACGGCGACCTGCACCTCGGGCAGGTGCTGCGCGGCGCCGACGGCGGCTGGCTGCTGCTCGACTTCGAGGGAGAGCCGCTGCGCCCGATGCACGAGCGCTCGGTGCGCGAGCCGACGCTGCGCGACGTGGTCGGCATGCTGCGCTCGTTCGACTACGCCGCGGGCTCGGCGCTGCAGGAGCTGCCGGATGCCGACGGCGCGGCGGCCGGCGACTGGGTCTTCCAGCGGCAGTCGGAGTTCCTGGCCGGGTACGCCGATGAGGCGGGCCCGGTCGACCCCGACGACCCGGTGCTGCGCGCCCTCCTGCTCGACAAGGCGCTCTACGAGGTCGTCTACGAGGTGCGCAACCGCCCCACCTGGCTGCCGGTCCCGCAGGAGGCCGTGCGCGCGCTGGTCACTCCTCCCCCGCTGGTCACTCCTCCCCCGCTGGTCGAGTAGGCGGCCGCAGGCCGCCGTATCGAGACCATGCAGCGCCGCACTCGGCTCATCGCCCTCACCGCGATCGCCGCCCTCGCCCTCCTGCTGGCCATCGCCCTCTGGCCGCGCCCCACCGCGTCCCCCGACCCGCAGACGAGCCGCATGCCCGACGCCTCCCTCCCGCCCGACGCCCCGGTCGCCGTCTTCATCGGCGACTCCTACACCGTCGGCACCGGCACGTCGCTCGATGGCAGCGGCTTCCCCGCGATCCTCGGCGAGCGCCGCGGCTGGCGCGTGGTCAACCTGGCGATCCCCGGCACCGGCTACGCGACGGGCCGCGCCGACGGCCTGTGCCCGCCGGCCGGCTGCACCGCCTACATCGGGATGCTGGCGGATGCGGCGGCGCACGATCCCGACGTCGTCATCGTGTCGGGCGGGCGCAACGACCTGGCGCGGCAGCACCTCGAGCCCGCGGTGGTCGCCTTCTACCGCGAGCTGCGGCAGCAGCTGCCGGACGCCCGCCTCGTGGTCACCTCGCCGCTCTGGGACGACTCCCCCACGCCGCAGTCGCTCGTGGAGCTGCGCCGCCTCGTGGAGCGCGAGGCGACGGCCGCTGGCGCCGAGTACCTCGACCTCGGCGACCTCTTCGCCGGCCGTCCCGACCTCATCGCGCCGGACGACCTCCATCCGGACGAGGAGGGCCTCGCGCTCATCGCGGCCCGCATCGACGAGCTCCTGAGGTGAGCCCTACTGCTCCCGCCCCCCGCTTGGTCGAGGAGCGCGCCGGGCGCAGCCCGGCACGCGTCACGAGACCACCAAGAAGGGCCGCCCACCGGGCGGCCCTTCTCAGGCACTCATAGCATCACCGATTCCGGTACCGCTCCACGATGTCCGCCGGGATGCGACCGCGCGTCGCGACCTTCAGCCCCTGCGACTCCGCCCACTCGCGGATGTCTGCGGTCTCGCTGCTGCCGCCGCGGCGGCTGGGTGCCGCGTTCGACGTCTTGCGACGGCCCGAGACGCGACGCGAAGCGCGGATGTAGCGCTCGAGGTCGTTCTCGAACTCCTCGATGTGCGCATTGTTGAGATCGATCTCGTACTCGGCTCCATCGAATGCGAAGCGCACGGTGCGGCCTGCGCCGTCGTCGATCGCGTCACCCGTGAAGTCATCGACGAGCTGGACCAAGGTCTTCTTTGCCATGCGCAAAAGGTAGCGCATTCAACCCTGTGAACCTATTCCCAGTGGGCGAAGAATAGGGGTACATGAGGAAAGGCTCAGTCGTCGAGAGAAGCGGCGAATTCCTTGAGCCAGGAACGCAGGCCGGGGCCGATGTCCTCCCGCTCCGTCGCCATCTCGACATTCGCCTTGATGTAGTCGAGCCGGTCGCCCGTGTCGTACCGGCGGCCGCGGAAGATGACGCCGTGCACGCCGCCGTCGGAGTCTTCCTCGGCCATCGTCAGCAGCGCATCTGTCAGCTGGATCTCGCCGCCGCGGCCGGGCTGCGTCTGCTCGAGCACGGGGTAGATCTCGGGCTTCAGCACGTAGCGCCCGACGATCGCCAGATTCGAGGGCGCAGAACCGCTCTCGGGCTTCTCGACGAGGCCGCGGACGCGCACGACGTCGTCCTCATCGGTCGCCTCGACCGTCGCGATGCCGTAGAGGTGCGCCTGCGATGGGTCGACCTCCATGAGCGCCACGACGCAGGTGTCGCGCACGTCGTGCACCTCGAGCATGCGCTCGAGCAGGTGGTCGCGGCCGTCGATGATGTCATCGCCCAGCAGCACGGCGAACGAATTGTCCCCCACGTGGGCCTTCGATCGGAGGACAGCATGCCCGAGCCCCTTCGGGTCGCCCTGCCGCACATAATGCACATTCGCCAGATCGGTGGACTCGGCGACGCGCGAAAGGCGATCCTCATCGCCCTTCTTCATGAGGATGGCCTCAAGTTCCGTCGCGCGATCGAAATGGTTCTCGAGCGCATTCTTGTTCCGCCCGGTCACGAACAGCACATCGGGCAATCCGGCACGCACCGCCTCTTCGACCACGTACTGGATGGCTGGCTTGTCGACGACCGGGAGCATCTCCTTCGGGAGCGCCTTGGTCGCCGGGAGGAATCGCGTGCCGAGGCCCGCAGCAGGAATCACGACCTTGGTGACGGAATGCGGCATGGGGTCAGGCTAGTGGGTGGAAGAATTGCCGTCATGTCTGAGGTCGGCGCGCGTGACGGGATGCATGGAGAGGGTCGAGCCCGTCGAGCCTCGCGCCTGGCGCACAACGTCGCGATGGCGAGCACCACTGCGTCACGCTCACTGCTGGAGGACCCGCTCACCTTCGGGGTGCAGGTCGCACGGCGCTTCCCTCGCGCTCGCACCGCCCTGCTGTCGCTCGCTCGTGCCGCGGGGGGCCCGGAGCGCGAGCTCGCCCGAACTTGGCTCTCGGGCGACCTCACCGCCACACGAGCGATGCTCGACGAGCTCTCGGCGAGAGGCTCGCTCGGCCGCCTGGCAGCCGAGATCGCGCACGCATCGGGGCGTCCGGAGCTGATCGCCGACGATCCGGCAGTCCACCCGGTCGCCCGTGCGCGCGCCGCTTGGCAGCTGGGCGAGGCTTCTAAGGCGATCGCTCTCCTCGCCGACGGCGCCCCGCGGACGCGGCTCCATCGCGTCCTGCGTGCCGAGCTCGCGCTCATGACGCCCGGGACGCGGCTGCGTTGGAGCCCGCGCGACGACGTCCGCATCGGAGAGCCGCGGTCGGGCATCCTCCACCTCCTGACGAACTCCCTCCCCCATACGCAGTCCGGCTACACCGTCCGGTCGCACGCGGTGCTGATGGCGCAGCGCGAGGCGGGCCTCGCGCCGACCGCGATGACGCGCGTCGGCTACCCGGTGGTCGTGGGCGGGATCGGCGCCGCGGCGCTCGACGTGGTCGACGGCATCGAGTACCACCGCGCACTGCCGCGCCATCTCGCCGCGACTCCTGATGGACGGCTCGCGCAGCAGGCGGATGCGCTGCTCTCGTTGGCCGGGCGGGTGCGGCCGGCGGCACTGCAGACCACGACGCACTACCCGAATGCGATCGTCGTCCGCGAGGTCGCGCTGGCGCTCGACGTGCCCTGGGCGTACGAGGTGCGGGGCATGCTCGAGCAGACCTGGGTCGCGGGGCTCGGCAGCGAGGAGGCTCGGCAGCGGGCGCTGGCGAGCGAGCGGTTCCGCTTGACCCGCGAGCGCGAGGCCGAGCTCGCCGCCGCAGCAGATGCGGTGTTCACGCTCTCAGCCAGCATGCGGGACGACCTGGCGGCTCGTGCTGTCCCTCGGGAGCGCGTGCACCTGGTGCCGAACGGCATCGATGCCGCACTCTTGGACCGCACCCCGCCACCCGCTGAGGAGGCGCGTGAGGCTCTCGGCTTGCCGCGCGAGGGCTTCTGGGTGGGCTCCGCATCCTCCTTGGTCGACTACGAGGGCTTCGACGTGCTGCTGGAGGCCACGAGGATCGCGAGGTCGCGGGGCTATGACGTGCGGGTGCTGCTCATCGGCGAGGGCACGGCGCGACGAGCGCTCGAGGCGCAGGCCGCTGCTGCTGGCTTGGCGGAAGTGGCGGTCTTCACCGGCCGAGTCGCGCGCGATGTCGTGGACGCCCATCGGGACGCGCTCGACCTCATCGTGGTTCCGCGGCACGATCGCGACGTCACGCGCACCGTGTCGCCGCTCAAGCCGGTCGAGGCTATGGCGAGCGGTCGCCCACTCATCGTGAGCGCATTGCCTCCCCTGCTCGAGACGATCGGCGCCGAGCTCGAGCACGCTGGCGCGGCGGTGCCAGCTGGTGATGCGCCCGCGCTCGCTGACGCCATCGAGCTCCTGATCTCCGATCCGACGGCTGTAGCTCGCTTCGTCGCGCTCGGTCTGGCCCGCGCCGCCGAGCGCACCTGGGCGTCTGCTGGCTCCACGTACCGCCGTGTGTTCGCCGATATCGGCGCGGAAGCGTCGATGTGGGAACATTGACCGGATGCGCGTAATGCGTGTTGCTCCAATGCCCCCGACTCAGATTGCTCAGGAACGCGAATGACCTCCACGTCGCAGCGACCTGAGTCCAGAGGACTCCGGACGCAATGGCGACGGGCGTGGTCGACCCGCCAAGCCGGGGCCAGCGTCCTCAGCCCGGAACTTCGGCGGCAGTTGCAGCAGGAGTACGGCGACCTCACCCACCTGCGTCGCGTCGGCAGCCGTCCGCCTCTGCAGGAATACTTCACCGAGCTCTGGGACCGCCGGCACTTCATCTGGGCGGGAGCGCGCGGGCAGGCCATCACGCGGTACTCCAACGAGCGACTTGGAATCCTCTGGCACATCATCCGCCCGATGCTGGATGCGGTCTTCTACGGCGTCGTGTTCGGACTGCTCCTGCAGATCTCGCGCGACATGCAGAACTACGTCGCCTTCGTCATCATCGGCGTCTTCATGTTTCAGCTCACGTCGCGTGCCATCTCCAACGGGGCGTCGCTGATCAGGAACTCGAAGTCGATGATCAGGGCGTTCGCGTTCCCGCGAGCGTCGCTAGCCGTGAGCGACGTCGTCCGAGAGCTGATGACCTCCATGCCTGCCATCGGTGTCATGTTTGTCGTGATCATGGCGGTGCCGCCTCACGAGGCGCCGACTGCCGCCTGGTCGCTCTTCCCCGTGGTGCTCGTGTTGCACACGGTGCTCAACCTCGGCCTGACCCTCTTCTTCGGCTGGCTCGGCTCCGTGCTGCCCGATCTGGCACAGGCGATGTCGTTCGCGAGCCGCGTGCTCCTCTACGCATCGGCGGTGATCTTCCCGATCGAGCGCTTCGTCGACCACCCGACCTTCCTGGCGATCATCCAGGCGAATCCCATCTACGTGGTGCTCGACATGTACCGGGCAGCGCTCATCGCGGGCGCAGTGCCCCCCACCGAACAGTGGATCATCCTCTGCGCGTGGGCGGTCGGGGCTCTGGTCGTCGGCTTCGCATTCTTCTGGGCGAGCGAGGAGCGCTATGGACGCGAGTGATCAGGGCTGGCGACTGAGCGGCGATCCGCGGGTGACGATCGCGGCGGAGAACGTGCGCCTCCGCTACTCCGTGCAGCGCTCGAAGCGAGCCGCGTGGTGGAAGCGCGGCGCGAGCAAGTCCGTGACCGGACCGGTGCTGCGGGGAATCACGATGGCGGCGCGCGAAGGCGAGATGGTCGGGATCGTGGGCCTCAACGGCTCTGGGAAGAGCTCGCTGCTTCGCGTGCTCGCCGGTCTGCAGCCCGCGACCTCAGGCACGGTCGTCGCCTCAGCGCAACCGCAGTTGCTCGGTGTCAGCGCCGCACTGGTGCCTGAGCTCTCCGGCGAGGAGAACATCTGGCTGGGCACGCTGGCGATGGGCATGACGCCCGACGACGCGTACTTCGCGAAGGAGCGCATCGAGCAGCTCGCCGGCCTCGGCGACGCCATCCGGCAGCCCATGAACACCTACTCCTCCGGGATGGGTGCGCGCCTGCGGTTCGCGATCTCGGTCGCTGCCGACCCCGAGATCCTCATGATCGACGAGGCGCTCTCAACCGGAGACGCATCCTTCTCCGAGCGCGCAAAGGAGGCCATGCACGGGCTCATAACCAGGGCGGGCACGGTCTTCTTGGTCAGCCACGCGGCAAAGACGATCGAGGACATGTGCACGCGAGCCATCTGGCTCGACGCCGGCACGCTGATCGCCGACGGCCCCGCCGACGAGGTCGCCACGATGTATCGCTACTACGCGCACAGCATCGCCCTAGGCAAGGACGACGCAGCGAAGAACGCGCTGCTGAGCGCGACGGCATCACATCCCCCGAGTCTCACCAGCCTTCACTGAGCGGAGTCACGTATGCGCAAGTTCAAGGTCATGACCGTCTACGGCACGAGGCCCGAGGCCATCAAGGTCGCGCCGGTCATTGAGGCTCTACAGCGGGACGATCGCTTCGAGTCGATACCGGTGGTCACGGCTCAGCACCGCGAGATGCTCGATCAGGTCAACGCGATGTTCGGCATCGAGCCCAAGCACGACCTCGACCTGATGAAGACGGGCCAGCCGCTGAACTCGATCGTGGCCCGCGCCATCGCCGGTCTCGACGAGCTGATTGTGCAGGAGGAGCCCGACGTCGTCATCGTGCAGGGCGACACGTCGACCGCGATGGCGGCCGCGATCGCGGCCTTCAACCGCCAGGTGACGGTCGTGCATCTCGAGGCGGGCCTACGCACTGGCGACATCGACTCCCCATTCCCCGAGGAGGCGAATCGCAAACTCATCGGCCAGGTCGCCAAGCTGCACCTCGCGCCGACCGCAGGCTCGCGCGACAACCTGCGCCACGAGTCCATCGATCCGAGCAGCATCGTCGTCACCGGCAACACCGTGATCGACTCGCTGCTTGAGGCGTCTTCCTGGGACATCGCGCCGACTGACGAGCGCGTCGCCGCAGCGATCGCGAGCGGCCGCCCACTCATCCTCGCTACCACCCACCGCCGCGAGAACCTTGGCGGCTCGATGAAGGCCATCGGCAAAGCCCTTGCGTGGATCGCCAAGCACCACACCGACCACACGATCGTGCTGCCGATCCATCGCAACCCGGCGGTCCGCGAGTCGGTGCTCCCCGAGCTCGAGGCGCTCGACAACGTCATCGTCACCGAGCCGCTCGGCTATGCCGACTTCACCAAGGTGATGGCGGCGTCGACCATCGTGCTCACCGACTCGGGCGGGGTGCAGGAGGAGGCGCCGAGCCTTGGGAAGCCTGTGCTGGTGATGCGCGAGAACACTGAACGCCCCGAGGCCGTCGACGCCGGCACGGTACGGCTCGTCGGCACCGACCGCGAGCGGATCGAATTCGAGGCGCACCACCTTCTCACCGACAAGAAGGCGTACAAGGCCATGGCGACCGCTGTGAATCCCTATGGCGACGGCCGCGCGGCGGCTCGGTCGGTCGCCGCCATTGCCGCTCTGCTCGGTGTCGGCGAGCGTCTCCCCGACTTCTCCGTCTGAGACGGCGCCGCCGCGCCGTCAGCCTCCACCAACCACAGGACAGCCACCCATGGACTCAACGATCGACATTGGCGTCGACGGACTGCCCCTGCACGTAAAGCTCTTTGAGCGAGAGTCGTCCGACTCCCTGCTGATCTTCATGCCGAGCGCCGTCGCGGCAGGGAATGTCGCCCACCGGCACCCGTCGTTCGCGCGCTGGCAGTGGGAGTCGCACTTTCCCCAGGCCCACGTGCTCGCCGTCGCCGACCCGTCCATGGGAATCGCGCAGGAGCTGCGCGGTGCTTGGTATATGCATCGTGACCACGACGTCATCGCGGCGATGGCCGTGGCGATCGAGCGCCTGATCGTGCGCCTGGGCGCACGCCGTGTCGTGATCTACGGCTCGTCGCTCGGCGGCTTCGGCGCCTTGGCTCTTGCTGCATGCCTCCCCGGCGCTGTCGCGATCGCCGAAGTGCCGCAGCTTGACTTCGGCAAGTGGCTCCAGAGCGCTCGGACTGCGGTAGAGACCCACATCCTCGGTCGCGAGCTAGAGCAGCACCGGCTGCTGCACCCTGAGCAGGTCGGAATCAGGGCGCGCTTCGAGCACGCAAGTCAGGTGCCGTCGTTCGTGATCATCAGCAACGTCCGCGACAGCGGCTATCGCGAGCAGCTTGAGTTCTTCGAGTGGGTGTGCGCGGGTGCGCCTCGCGACGACGGCACGCTCCATGAGCTCCGGCTTGTGGACCAGGTCCTCGGACACGGACCGCTCGGCGTGCAGGCCGCCAAGGAGCTGATCCTCGGTCGGCTGGTGTGAGCGACATCGGAGCACTGCCGGCGCACCCTGCCGCGCGTCGGCATCGCCCATCGGTGTTCGGCGTGCAGCACCGCTGGCAGGATCTCGCGCACTTCCTGCGCTCGAACCGCCTCGAGGACGGCGTCCACGCGTTTCCGTTCCCCGCGGCTCCGGAGTACCACTACGAGTTCTACGTCAGGATCCGGGATGGGGCTCCGCTGCTTGCGCACTTCCACGGCGCGACTCCGCGGAAGCCTGATGACGTGCCTAAGATCAGCGGGATCCCGATCTCGGGCGGCCTGCCGGCAACCCTCGTTATCCCATCCGACCCGATCCTCGACCGCGACGCCGCGATCAGGCTCGGCTGGCATATCGGCTCTCGCGGCCTCGATGTGCACTCGCTCGCCCTCGAGGTCATCCAGCACGTCGGCCGGATCTCGCGAGCGCCGAGGATCGTTGCCTGGGGCGGATCGGGCGGCGGCTACGCGGCCCTGCGGATTGCGCGCGACATCGACGGGTCAGTCGCATTCGTCTGGAACCCTCAGACCAGCATCGACGCCTACTCGGCACCGGCGGTAAGGGCTTTCCGCGCAGTCGCCGATCACGAGCGGACGACCTTCGCAGGCATGCCCTCGACAGATCTCACAAGAGCGGACGCCTGGGAAGGCTACCGGGGACGGGCGATGTGCTTCCAGGAGGAGAGCGACTGGCACGTCGCATCCCACCTCCTGCCAATCGTGCGCGCGGTCGGCAGCGACCTCGACGCGGACTCGCTAGTCGCATCCGTCACCGTGTCAGTCGACCCGCGGCTCTCTGTGGCGGTTTCCCACTGGGGAGACGGTCATGCGCCGCTACCGCGCCCAATCATCGAGCGGGTGCTCGGCCTGCTCGCCAGCGACCCGAGCATCGCGCCGGACGCCGTGCTCGCGTCAGTCCGCAGCATGCTGCTGGGCGCGAGGGCGCTCCAGCGGGAAGTCGAGCCCTTCACTCTACCGACGGTCGAGCGGCTACGCCCCGACGACGAGCTGGCCGCGCGGAGCGATGGTGTCGCGCACGCGCTTCTCCGGTTGCGTGAGCTGCGGCGAGCGAGCAGCGATGACATCCCGGAGGCCGCACGCCTGATTGAAGCTGCACTGCAGGATGCCGATGCGCTCACCTCCACCTCCATCACGCTCGGACCCTCTGCTGCGGCCCGTGCCGGACTGGCGCTTCTCCACCTCGCCCGCCAGCTCGGCCCGGTGGAGGAGTCCGGGCGGCTGCGGCTCGCTTCGCAGGAGCTGCTGGCCGCGGCGAGCCGTCGTGCGCCCGCGCGAGATGCGGAACCCGGCCCCCACCTCCACGCTTCCGATGAGGACCGTGGCCTTGGCAGCGGCTGCTTCGTCTATGGCTCCTGTGTGAGCCGCGACGCGTTCGAGTTCGAGGACGCCCCAGCTCTCGCGGCCTATGTCACGCGTTCGACGCTCGCCTCCGCTTTCGCGCCTGTGCCTCAGGACGTGCGCGGCGTCGATCTGGCCGCGAACCCGTCTGCCTTCCAACGACGCATGGTCGAGACGGACCTTCGCAAGCTCCTCGCGGAGCAGCTGAGGGCGCATGAGAAGGGACCGGTGCTGCTGGACTTCATCGACGAGCGGCTCGACGTCCGAATGCTCGGTGGCAGCCTCGTCACCCAGTCGCCGGAGCTCCTCCGTTGCATGCCGCCCGCACCGACCCACCAGCTCGTCCAGAGCGGATCGCCCGCGCACGTCGCCGGCTTCCGGCTGGGCCTGCAGCACCTGCTGTCACTGGTCGATCCTTCGCGCATTATCGTGAATCGCGTTTACTGGAGCGAGTACGACGACCAGGGCGAGCGGGTAGTCGACGCCAGCACAGCGGATCGGAACAATGAACTGCTCGATCGCTTCTACCGAGCCGCTGAGGAGATCGGCATCGAACGATTTCTCACCTACGACCGGTCGTTGCTGGTCGCAGCGGCCGAGCATCGGTGGGGGCGAAGCCCTTTCCACTACGTCGACGGGCTCTATGTCTCCCAGCTGCAGCAGCTGGCTCGCCTCGAGGAGGACACCCAGTGACTGATCGTCTGCAGGAAGATCCTCTCGTGGGCAGGGTGTCGGCTGGCGACGTGAGCTTCGAGATGGTGCTGCCCGACGCAAGCGACGACTACATCCAGCGCACGCTCGCGGCCGGCAAGGTCTACGAGCGCGCGCTCCTCGAGGACATGGTGGCGCGCACCGACGATCGCGCGCTGATCCTCGACGTCGGAGCGAACATCGGCGGACACTCCTGCTATCTCGCCGCAACCGGCCGTGCAGTCGTCGCGTTCGAGCCCGACTTTCACCTCGCGAACGCGCTGCGCGAGTCGGCCTCGCTCAACGGGTTCGACGACCGCATCGACGTCCGTGCGGTTGCGATCGGCGCGTCATCCGGCGCCGGCCTGCTCATGACGCCCGATCCCTCCAACCTCGGCACCCAGCACATGGTGACCGAGACGAACGATGCGGTCGAGGACGGCGGTCAGCGCGTCGCCGTGCTGACGCTCGATCAGCAGGCCTACCCCGGACCTGTCTCCGCGATCAAGATCGATGTCGAGGGAATGGAACTGGAGGCGCTCCGCGGTGCAGAGCTGCTGCTCGCGCAAGATCGACCCATCATCTATATCGAGTTGCTCGA
The DNA here is from genome assembly GCF_031457935.1 of Agrococcus sp. BE272. NCBI lineage: Bacteria > Bacillati > Actinomycetota > Actinomycetes > Micrococcales > Microbacteriaceae > Agrococcus > Agrococcus sp. BE272. Next base: position 327,620 of record NZ_JAVDXL010000001.1, read on the forward strand.
CGCCGATCACTTCGAGGCTGCAGCCCTATGGCTCGATCAGCACGGGTACGCCTACGCAGCCACCTTCAACGTCTCCCCGACCCACCTCTTCGTGCCTCTGGTCGACCATGCAGATCGCCCCGACGTAGCCCCGATCCTCGCCATGGCAAGACGCCTGTACGCCGCTGAGGTCGGTGTTCAGTCGTCGCGCGAGCAGTTGCGGAAGGCGAACGCGAAGTATCGTGATGTGACCGCGCGCGCGGCGGAGCTCGAGCACTCGCTGAGCGAGGAGCGCATCAGGTCGGCCGCGCTCGTAGCGGCGCAAGAGAGACTCGAGCACGCGATCGTTCGCAGTGGACGGCGCTCGACGACTATCGACAGCGACCTTGCCGTCATTCGCGGCTGGATTCGGCGGGCCCAAGAGCGAGAGCGTGAGCTCGAGGCACAGCTGCTCGCGGCGCAACCCGCGATCGAGAAGCACGCGACGCTCGCCGAGCGTGCCAAGAAGCTCGAGAGCGTGGTAGCGGACGCGGCGGCTCGCGAGAGAAGTCTCCTGCTGAGCGCTAGGCAGCTCCGAGCCGCTGAGCGCGAATCCGCCGTGCGCGTCCGCCGCGAGCAGTCGATCCGCCGCGCTGTCGAGCGGCGGCTTACGGCCGAACAGACGCGCAGCGAGATCGCGGAGCGGAACGCGCGAGGAGCGGCGGCTGAGGCCGAGCGGCTCCGGTCTGAACTTGACCGCACGCTCGCGCAGCTGGCGGCCCTGCGCAGCAGCCGCGCGGTGCGAGTCGGCGCGGCACTGCGTCGGGCCGGCGCGTCGCCGCGCCGCGCCCTCGCGCTCCCCTCCGAGCTCGCCGCGGCCCTGCGCGGGCCGTCGAGCACGACCGGCCCCACCGGCCCCGCCGCCACGAACGAGGAGCTCGATTGACCACCGGCAGCATCGTCCCCGATCATCTGCAGCAACGACGCCTCCGCGTGCCGCCGGTCCGGAGCCGCGGACGCAGCGGCCGAGCTGGCGGTCTCACTATCGCGTGCATCCTGGATGACTTCTCTTATGGCAGCTTCGAGCCTGAGGCGGAGTTCATGCCCCTGACGATGCGAGACTGGGAGGTTGAGCTCAGCGCCACGCAGCCTGATCTGCTACTCGTCGAGTCGGCCTGGCGCGGTTTCCGCGCGACTTGGTGGAACGCTGTGCATCAGTGCGGACCCGAGATCCTCGCGATCCTGGAGTGGTGCAAGCAGCGAGGAATCCCGACCGCGTTCTGGAACAAGGAGGACCCTGTCCACTTCGGGACATTCCTCAATCTCGCGAGCCGGTTCGACCTCGTCTTCACGACCGATGTCGACTGCGTGCCCCGCTACAAGGCCCGGCTCGGCCACGACCGCGTCCACTACCTGCCCTTCGCGGCCCAGCCAGCGCTCCACAATCCCGCTGAGCTGTTCGATCGCGTTGAGGGGTGTGCCTTCGCCGGCGCATACTACGTGAAGTACCCCGAGCGGAACCGGGCCTTCGACGACCTCGCGGCCCTGCTCGATACCCGCGGGCCATTCGACATCTTCGACCGCAACCTCGCAGGTGACAACCCCGACTACGCCTTCCCCGCGCGCTACCGCGACCGCATAGTCGGCAGCCTCGAGCCAGGCGACATCCACGTCGCATACAAGGGGTATACATCGAACCTCAACCTCAACTCGGTGCAGCACAGCCAATCGATGTTCGCCAGGCGCGTGTTCGAGCTCCTGGCGTCGAACACCGCGGTCGTGAGCAACTTCGCACGAGGGCTCCGACTGCTGTTCGGGGACCTTGTCATCACAGCCGGGTCCGCGAGCGAAGTCGACAGACGAATGCGGGCTCTCCAGTCCGAGCCCGACGGTCTCCGTCGGCTCCGTGAGCAGGGGCTACGCAAGGTCTTGCGGGATCATACGTACGCCGAGCGGCTCGAGTACATCGTCGAGAAGTGCGGCCTGCCGTTGGGGCCAGCCTCGTCGATAATGCCAGCGATCCTCGTCGACGTGGCGGACGCGGGGTCGATGCGCACGATCGCGGATTCGGCAGCCGCCCAGACGCTCACGCGCTGGTGCATGGTCGTCTGGGGCGACGGGGCGTCGGCGGCACCGGCGAGCGACCCGAGGATCCATCGCGCGCGCGACGCAGAGCACGCGCGGCTCGTCGCGGCGGGCTTGGGCGCAACCCATGCCGGTGGATGGTCGGCCGACGACTGGTACGGGCCGGATTACCTCCACGACCTGGTCACTGCCCTGCGATGGGCGGACGTGCGGGCGGTCGGACACGGCGAGCGCTGGGCGGCAGTGGAGGGCCGACCGGAACGACGGGACGCTGGCACTGCCTGGACGCTCCGCCACCGCATCGCTTTCCACCGTGGCCTGGTGGAGCTCGAGGGTCTTGCCTCGCTGCCTGCGGAGATGACCGGCTTTTCCGTGGGAACCCTCGAGTATTGCGAAGGGGGCGCTCTGGCACCGCCGGAAGCGGTGGAGCCCGCGACCTCGCTCTCGGTCGACCAAGGACTGTCGCTAGAAGCCCTGCGCGCCTTCGCGGACGGGCTCGACCCCGATTTGGAGGCGGCCGACGACGATGCAGGCGTCGACCTAGAACTGCTACTCGATGGACTGCACGACGCCGCGGGTGTGACGATCACGCGCGAGGAGGGTTCACCGATCGAAGTTTCCGCCGACATCCCGGTCGGCGAGCACCGCTACCTCTATTCGCGGTCGACGCAGCCGCCCGAAGTGCTGCCCGACGGCCCCGGACGCATTGGGCACTTCACGATCAGCCCCGGCCTCGACGTCATGCTTGTCTTCCTCTACCTTGACGCAGCGGGCGAGCGCATCGGAAATACCATCCTGCCCAACTCCCGGAACGTCGAGTTCGTCGTGCCGGATGGCACGCAGCGCGTGCGTATGGGCCTCCGCGTGGCTGGCGCGGGGAGCAGCCGGCTCGAGCACTTCTCCCGAGTCGCTCGGACGCCCGCGGCGCAGCCTGTGCTGCTACGGTCGGAAACGCTCGTCGTGACCAACATCTATCCGTCCTACGAGCGGCTCTACCGCAACGCATTCGTGGCCTCGCGTGTCGGTGCATATGCCGAGCGTGGCCTCGACGTGGAGGTAGCGCTGGTCGACGACGGCGTGGCGAGCCCGTCCTACCGTGAATTCAGGGACGTCGACGTTGTCTCCAGCTCCTCCCGCGTCCTCGGCAGCACGCTGCGCACTGGTCGAGTCGGACGCGCTCTCGTGCACTTCCTCGATCGACCGATCCTGGCCGCGCTGCAGGGCGCACGGGGGCTGCGCTCAGTGACGGTCTGGGTGCATGGCTTCGAGATCCAGCCCTGGTACCGCCGCGCCTTCCAGTTCTCGAGCGACGCCGAGATCGACGCCGCTACAGCGAGGTCCGAGGCGCGGACCGCCATGTGGAAAGAGCTCTTCGAGCGGCCTCCACAGGGTTGGCACTTCGTCTTCGTCTCGCGCTTCCTCGCCGAGCAGGCGTTCGAGGACGTCGGTGCCCGTCTGCCGGACGAGCACTTCTCCGTCGTTCACAACCCGATCGACATTGAGGTCTTCCGCGCCACGCAGAAGGCGCCGGAGGATCGCTTCCGGGTCCTCTCTATCCGGCCGTACTCCTCGAACGTCTACGCGAACGACCTCGCTGTCGCCGCGGTGCTCGAGCTTCGCCGGACCAGGGCGGACTTCGATCGGTTCCGATTCTCCTTCTTCGGGGACGGGCCGCTGTTCGAGGAAGTCACCGCGCCCATAGCCGACCTGGAGAACGTCGCGATCCACCGGCGCTTCCTCACCCGAGAGGAGATTGTCGAGCAGCATGCGCTGCATGGCGTCTTCCTGACCCCGAGCCGCATGGATACGCAAGGCGTGTCGCGAGGCGAGGCGATGGCGTCGGGACTCGTCCCGGTCGCGTCGGACGTCGCCGCTGTGCCGGAGTTCGTCGACGAGCGATCGGGCCTGCTCGTCCCGCCTGAGGATCCCGGAGCTCTAGCCTCGGCGCTGGGCGCGCTCGCCGACGACCCCGAGCGCTTCCTACGGCTCTCGCGGGGCGCGGTGGAGCGCGTCACCATGCAACTGCGCGCGGACGAGTTGCTCGCGAAGGAGATGGCGATCATCGCGCGGGAGTGAGGAGCCGACTGCGCGCGCTCACGCGGTCGGCGCGACGACCGCGTCCAGCAGCTGCATGTACTGCCCCGCGATCCGGTCATAGTCGGCGTGACCCTGGACCCATTCACGCCCTGTGCCATCGATCCTGAGCAGCGCCCGATCGGCCGCAAGCCGCGCCCACAGCCGCACGAGCGCCTCGACATCGCCCGGCGCGACGATGTGCCCCGCCGCGGCCTCGCGCAGGATATCGGCCGCCTCGCCCGCAACGATGCCCGTGATGTGCTTGCCTGCCGCCAGTAGCTCGTAAAGCTTCGAGGGCACCGTCCACGCGAACGGCTCCCAGTCTCGGAGCGACACGACGGTGGTGTGCGCCCACTGGTACTGTTCGATGACCTCGGAGCCGTCGATCTGGCCCAGGATCTCCGCCGGTTCGCCTAGCCGCTGATTCAGCCGCCGGAGGCGACCGACGTCGGCGCCCTGGCCGGCGATGCGCAGTTCGACGGCGACGCCGTCCGCCCGTAGCCGTGCCGCCGCGCGGATCAGCAAGTCGAGCCCCTGGCTCCTCCCGATGGTCCCGATGTAGAGAGCGCGCAGGGCGTCGCCGGGGGCGAGCTCGGCGGGACCGACGACGCGGTACCGCTGCAGATCGGTGCCGTTGCGCAGCACCCTTACCCTCGCGATGCCCCGGCGCTCAAGGATCGCGGCGAAGGTGGCGGTCGTGGTGACCACCGCGTCGGCGCGGCGCTGGAGGCGTGTGACGAAGCCGTGGACGGCGCGCTTGAGGAACGCGGTAGGACGGGTCGGCGAGACCAGGCCAGGAGTGTGTGCGACGAGGTCCGGCCATGCGTCGCGCATCTCCGCGACGAGGGGGACGCGGAAGCGATGCGCCAGTAGCCGGCCGGCGATCAGCGACTCGAGTGCAGGGGCAGTCGCGATGACTACGTCGGGGCGACGCCCGCCACGGATTGCCCGTGCCGCGTGCCGGTAGCTGTCCGCGGCAGTCGCCACGTGGTCGAGAGTCCGCGTGAGAAGGTCGCCGGAGTGCTGGAGATAGCCGACACGCCGCACAAGGCCGCCCGACCGTGTCCGCTGGACCGTGCCTGGCCTGAGCTCGCGATGCTCCGAGCGGATCCGGCCAGAAGGATAGTGCGGAGGGGGCGCGAGGACGTCCACGACGTGCCCGGCGTCGACGAAGCGCTCGATCAGCGCAGACCAGCGGCGCTGAGGAGCGCCGTTCTCGGGTTCGAAGTAGTGGGTCAGGAGGAGGATGCGCATGTGGCGTCTCGGTCGGCGCGGTGACTGCGCGCCCGTCGATCCCCTCCTCTTCTGCACGTGGCTCGTCCGGCCAACTGCGCCGTGCCCGCTGGTGGGCTCGCGTGGGCGCAGGGGTGTCCCACGGCGCCGATGCTATCTGCCCGTCCGCTCACGTACCCACGCCCTGCTCGGAGCCGTCTCCGCACCCAGCGTCCTGCTGAGCGCGTCCCATGCGCCATCTGCCGACGCGACCGTGGCGAGGATGCCGCGCAACTCCGAGGAGCCTGGAGGCACGTGCCCCTCGCCCCAATCGGCGAGGAGCAGCGCCGGGCCCGAGCCCCACCCAACTGCCTCGAACCACGGGATCATTTGGGTGGAGACGTGCGCGTCCCTCGCGTTCTGCAGGTAGATGACGCGGCAACGATCGACATCCGAGGCGTGCGTACGTCGCTGATCCGCGTGAGGGTGCGCCTCAAGCAGCAGGCGAGCCCCGTCCTGGGTTGTCGTGCCGTAGCAGTGGTGAGCCATTCGCTCCCAAGCGGCGGGCAGGTAGTCCAGCACCCTGGTCTGGGGATTGATCGGCAGAGCGACAGAACCGGGGAGTAGGCGGGCAATGCTGAGCGCCGCGAACCCGCCGCCCGACATACCGAATAGGGCGATGTGCCGAGCGCCGAGACGTGCCTGGATCTGCGTCAGACATCGGGCGAGGAAGGTCGGGAGGTCGAGCGACGCGGTGCCCAGGAACCAGGCGAGCCTGAGCTCGGGTGAGGTGAGCAGCCCGGGGTCCGAAACAAAGACGCGGTTCACGGGAAGGCCATCGGACACCGCGCGGCCAACGAAGACCGGCGGCCGGATTTCGTCGGTCCCGAGCGCAGCGTGGAAGCTCACAAGCGTAGTCTCGGCGCCGTTGTCCTCGACCATCAGGTCGATCGGCACACCACCGTGCTCGATTGTGAAACGTCCGCTGAGGTCCGGGACGTCGCGCAGCGCCGCCGGCGATGCAAGCGACGTGAAACGACCCCATTGCTTAGCATCTCGTCGCCCCTCCGCGAGTGGCCATGGTTCTCGCGCCACCTCATCCGCGAACGCTCTGAGCCCCGCGGCCAAGTGCTCATACGCAGCCTCGGCGTAGTGGAAGGGACTCGTCCCCCACTGGTGCTGCTTCGAGCTGACGGCTAGTTCAGCAGGCAGTTCCAGGATGCGGAGCCCGGCCTCGGCGAGCAGCGAGAAGTATCGCTCGTATCGCTCATTCGCTTCCTTGGGCGGCATCATCCACCCCGGGATGGTGAGCGCGTCGCCGTCATCGTCGACCTCCGCCCAGGGCGTCCTGATAACGATTGTCCGGTGGAGGAGCTCCAGAGCGATCAGCGACCGCAGCAACCGCTTCGCCCCCTCCGCCCACAGGGCGAAGTGCTCATCCGTGCCGAACTCGATGTGCGTCGCCCCCCTCGACGCCTCACGTCCGCCGGACGACCAATACTCGGCGAGCTTCGTTGCGAAGCCGTCGCCGAAGTCGATGACGCCGCCGCGCTCGTCGACCAGGTCGACGATGACGATGTCGGTGTCAGCCGCGTAGCGCTCGAGCTGCACCACAGCGTTCCCCCGGAGGTCACCCGAGATCACTCGCTGCTGGAACGTCGAGGCGATCGGCAGTAGCCGCGATGCTCGCTCGCCCGCATCCGTGCCGGCGCTGATCCACGACTGCCGCGCGACGTAGTGGGCAATGTCGACCTGATCACGCATGTGCTCAATCGTGTCGCGCGTGACACAGCTGCCGTAGATGAACGCCCTGGTGCGGCGCTGGTCCGCTTCGGCGCTCATCGGGCACCGCCGCGGAGGACGACCGCCAACCGGTCGATCACCGACTCCATGCCGTAATCGCGTTCGATCCGCTCGGACGCTCGACGGCCGTCATCCTCGTCCCACGGCGCCAGGACCGCCGATGATGCTTCCGCGACGCTCGCGTGCAGCCACTCGTCGGGATAGAGCAGATCGGACCCACCCCATGCCAGGACCACCGGGTGCGCGCCCGATGCCGCGCCGTCCGCGACGGTGTAGTGGAAGCTCTCGAAGTCGCTCGTCGACAGGACCGTGCCGATGCCTCGATACCAATCGGCCATGTCATCGCCGTGGCCCTCGAAGACGACGGCCCCGGGGATCCGTTCCGCGATCGCATCGGCGCGCGCCAACTGCTCCTCGTAGTAGCGCAGCTCCTCGGGCCGCTGCTGCATCCACGGATATTCGTCCGGCATCCTGCCGCGCACGACTAGGGAGTAGGAGGAGTCTTCATCGAGCACGCCCTCCAGCACGTCCAGGGCGCGGTCGAGTCGTTTCATCTGCGGCACGATACCTACGAACCCAATGCGTCGGGCGGCGTCCTCGCGCTTCGGCAACCTGAGGACATCCGTGCGCACGAAGTTCGGGATCACCACCGACTGCTGCGGCATGACGCCGTGGCTCAGGATCGCGGAGCGCCGCACGACCTCGCTGACGAACACCATCTGGTCGACGCCCGCCGTCGCGGCCTGGGCGAGGTACGGTCGCCGGAGCTCCTGCATGTGCGTCCGGACGACGAGACGCTGCGAGGTGCGGCGGTGCTGCGCGAACCAGACGGCGTTCCCAAGGGCCCATTCGGCGAGCACAACGTCAGCTCTCTCGAGCGCGTCTCGCGAACGTGCCTCGTCATGACCGACGTGGGAGTCCCAGCGGTCCACATCGACGATGAACCCGCGAGCGCGGAGTGCGTCGAAGGCGGGCTCGATGAACTTCAGGTCATGGCCCGCGACCAGCAGACGAGCGGGCTGATGCACCTCCAGCGGCGTGTGAGTCTCGGTCGCCGGTGCGGCAGGGGGCACGGCGATGCGGACCAAGGCATCGTCGGAAGCGTCGCGCTCGCCCAGTACGACGTCGGCCCGCTCGATGGAGCCGGCAGAGGCAGTACCGCCTCCGACTGCGGCGAGGGCGCGCGTGCCGGGTATCCCGTCAGGAACTGCGAGGACGCGATCCCACGTGCCGAACTCGGCGGCCATCAGAAGGTCCTCGACCGCCGTCCTGCTGGACAGCTGCACCCCGATCGCGATCCACTCGGGGCGCGGATCTGCGGTGTCCCATGCCTCGAGGACCGCGACTCCGCGCGACTCGTAGCGTCTTCGGACGTCATCTCGATCGACACCGATCACTGCGGAAGGCAGCACCGACTGCGAGAGCACGGCAACGTGGTCTAGGCCGCGGACGTCGATGCCGTAGCCGGGGCGCGGTCGCCGCATCGCCGGGATGCCGGCTGCGCGAGCCATGATCACCAGGGCGTCATCCACCTGGTGCGCGCGCAGCACCGCGCGCATCTGACGCCACGCTTCGGCGCGCCGCTCGGCGGGCTCTTCGCTCCAGAGGTGCATGTACCCCTGCACCTCGTCTTGGCGCAGCCCCACGGGGAAAGCGTCGGGGAACAGCTCGGTGAGCGCGCGTGACGGTCCCGAGAGCACGATGCCGCCGCTCGCCGCGATCTCAACTACACGGCGCGAGAACATCGTCGGGGACCGCGGCACGCTGTTGACGTTGAGGTGCGCGATGTGCGAGCGGTAGGTCTCGATGACCTCGTCGTATGGCAGTCCGCCGAGCACCGCGTCCTCGAAGGCCTCGGGGAAGCGATAAGGGGAGTCCTCCAGCGTCGCCTGACGGTCGTAGATGGAGAGACCGACCTCCTTGGCGGCGAAGAGCAGCGGATCAAGCGCCTTCGTCCGCTCGGGATAACGGTCGCCGTAGTACGTACCCGCATATGCGACGGTGTCGCGGTCCGGGCAGGTCGCGATCGGGTTGTGAATTTTGGGCTGCGCGTAGAAGGGCATCCCCGAAACTGTGCGCAGCGTCTTCGGCGCCGACCGGCGGTAGTGCCGGATAAGGGCAGCGTCGACCGTGAAGATGTGGTCGCACAGCACCGCGGTGGGGAGGAAACGCGCCGTGTGGACGGGATCCTCCTTGTTCCAGAAGAGCGTCGGGATGCCGGCCGCCCGGCAGGCACCGAGCAGAGCGCGGATGTCCGCATGCTCCTCGGCGGAGTATTCGCCGATGGCTCGGTGCCAAGCGCCGCCATTGCCCGACCACGCGGACTCGATGAGCACGAGGTCGAGGCCATCGAGCTGCGCGCGCCAGCCGTCCCTTTCCAGCGGTTCGAGCTCGACCGCGCCTGCGATCGTCTTCGTAGTGAACTCGTCAGCAATGAGACCGACGCGCAACTCGGCGAGCGGACGCCCCGGAGCGGCCGGGGCTCGCCGAGCCTCCGCGTGCGCTGCGACCGCCGTTCGGCACACCCGCTCCCACCGGCGCTCCCGTGAGACCCACAGCCTGCCTCCTCGAGCCAGTTCGGCACGGCGCTCAGGATCCTCGAGCAGTGTTGCGAGTGAGTCCGCGAGCGCGCCGGCGGAGCCCGGCTTGCAGAGGAGCGCCCGCTCTTCGCCTGCTCCGGCGAGATCGCGGTGGGGCGGCAGGTCGCTGAGGACCACCGCCTTCCCGTTTGCGAATGCTTCGAGCGGCTTCAGCGGGGAGACGAGCCTTGTCACCGTCTCGTCGATCCTGGGGCACGCGACGATGTCGATGAGCGACAGAAGTCGCGGCATCTCCTCATGGGGTCGACGACCGAGGAACTTCACCATCGCACCGAGCCCGAGCTCGTCGCGCAGCTTCTTGAGGGCCGGCTCGTGACTGCCTCCGCCGGCCAACACCACCTGGAAGTCGAGTCCGCGATCGCGGAGGAGGCCTACCGCGCGCAGGAGCACGTCCAGCCCTTCGTACGGCACCATGCTGCCGGCGAACCCGATCCAAGGCTTCTCGGGGTCGAGGGCGAGGGACCGGGCGTACTCGTCGTCGCGCGGGAGCGGGAGCTGATCGTCGACGTCGACCGCGTTGGGCAGCACGTCAATCCGCGAACGCTCGACGCCTCGCTCGACGAGGTGCTCGACGACCTGCCGAGTAATCGCAAGCACGCGATCCGCTGAACGCAGCACGACGTCTTCCAGTTGAGTCTGCAACTGGAACCGCTCAGAGCGCTCCCAGCCCGGCCGCTCCGAGGCGACGCTCAGCTCCCAGATGCCGCGGACCTCGTAGACGAACGGCACGCCGAGCCGGCGGGCGGTCTGGAGCGCCGGCAGAGCGGTCAAGTAGTTCGAGGCCGCGTGGATGATCTCCGGCCGCTGTCGCCGTGCCTCGCGGAGGAAGGCATCCGCAGCCTCGTCGAGAGCCTCCTCAGTGGTCGCCTCATTCAGCGGCGCCCCGGGATGATGCACGTACTCGATACCATCGCGCTTGACGACGGTGCGCTTCTCCGGTCCGCGGTGCCCGCTGTCCCAAGGGAAGCCGGCCCTCGCCACGACTACGACGTCGGCGCCGTTCGCGCGAAGACCCCGCGCGACGCCGCCAGTGCGGATCGCATAGCCGTTCGTGCCGAACGCGGGTGTGGAGTGGACGCAGTAGAGCACGCGCCCGGGCTCCGCTCGATAGGCGATGCCCTCGGCCCTAGGGGGTACCGAGGGGCCGCGCTCCAACAGGGCCGCCGCGGAAGCGACCTGGGCTGCGAGGAGCCGAAGCTTCTCCGGCGCGCCCTCGAGGAGGTCAGCGTGAGTGGCTAGGAGCTGCGCCGGTCGCGAGATCTCGCCTTCGTGGAACCAAAGTGCGTTGAGCGCACGATGCAACGCGCCCGCCTCCGGAGCGTCATCGAGCGCGTGAAGCAGGTCGGTGAGGGACGGTGTCTGGCTTTCGTCTACGACTGCGTCGGCCGCGGGCGGCGGCGTCGGCGGAGCTTCCGGCGCGCGAGCCGCGTCGCGCGTCTGCTCCTCTTTTCCAGCGAGGGCGCGCCTCGCGAGGCGTGCGGGTGCCAGTATCCCCTTCCCGAGTCGCATCGCGCGCGAGCCCCTGACGCGAAGCAGATCCGCCCTCAGCTTCGCGGCCTGCTCGCGCGCAGCGCGGAGCTGGAGGTCCAGCTCGGCCGCGTGCGATTGGCTCCGCCGCAGCTCCGCTTCAACCGCAGCCGAACGGCGTCCACGCTTCTCTGCCTCCGCCAGGCGCTTCGCCAGCGCTTTCCGGTCCGTCTCCGCGCGTCGTGCTCGAGCTTGGAGGCCGAGGAGTTTCTTCGCTGTGCTGGCCGGGTCGCGCGTTAGCCGCAGTATCTGGCCTCGGCGGGCTAGGTCCTCGGGCCGGGACTCATCGGGGAAGTTCGACGTCATGGGGCGCTCTCGTCCGTCGGGGTGGCCGTGGGCAGGGATCGTTCGGGCTATCGCCACAGGCCCTTCGTGTCAACGACAATCTTCTCGGCGAGGATCTCGCGGTCGAGCGTCTTGAACTCGTGGTGGTCGACGAGCACGACCACGATGTCGGCGCGGGAAACCGCTTCGCGCACCTCGGCGAGCTCGACGTTCGGCCGGTCGGCCAGCGAAGCGGGCAGCTCCTCAACGTTGGGCTCAACGACGAGCAGCTTTGCGTGCTCGACCTCGGCGGAGAGCCGCTCCACGATCGCCTTCGACGGCGACTCGCGCAAGTCGTCGATGTCCGCCTTAAAGGCGATGCCGAGCGCTGCAATGACGGGCTCACGGAACTTCGCGGCCTTCGCCATCACCTTCTCGAGCACGAAGTCGGGCTTCGCGTCATTGACCTCGCGGGCGAGGCGCACAAGCTTCGCCTCCTCAGGCGCCGCAGCGACGATGAACCAAGGGTCGACAGCGATGCAGTGGCCGCCGACGCCTGGGCCCGGCTGCAGGATGTTAACCCGCGGGTGGTGATTGGCGAGTTCGATGAGCTTCCATACGTCGATGCCCAGGCGGTCGCTGATGACTGAGAGCTCATTCGCGAAGGCGATGTTGACGTCGCGGTAGGAATTCTCCACCAGCTTCGCCATCTCGGCGGTACGAGCGTCAGTGACGAGCAGCTGACCCTTGCAGAACGTTGCGTAGAGGTGCCGCGCCCTCTCCGCAGCCTCCTCAGTCACGCCCCCGATGATGCGATCGTTGTCGACGATCTCGATCATGATGCGACCGGGCAGCACTCGCTCGGGGCAGTGCGCGAAGTAGATGCTGTTGTGCTCGTTCGGCGCACCGGTCAGGTCGGGACGAGCCGCGAGGATGTACTCGCCCATGCGCTCCGTGAGGCCGGGAGGCGAGGTGGACTCCAAGATGATCAGTTCGCCGCCACGAAGTTGCGGTGCGATCGCCTCTGCCGCCGCCTGCACGTACTTCGGGTCGACGTCGTAGTCATCCGTAAACGGAGTGGGGACGGCGACGATGTAGGAGTTGGCGTGCGGCACCTCTGCCTGTGCTTTCAGACGGCCCTGCGCTACGACACCCGCTACCACCGACTCGAGGTCCGGCTCGATGAAGGGCACTCGACCAGCGTTGATCTCGTCGACGTGGCGGGGGTTCACGTCGACCCCGATCACCTCGTTGCCGTTCGCCGCGAGGATCGCGGCGGTCGGCAACCCGATGTATCCGAGCCCGACGACGCAGACGGTCTGAGTGGGTTCCATAGAGCTAGTCCTCGCGAGTATCGATCGTTAGCCCCGCCTTCGGCGAGCGCGCCGGTGTCGGCGTCGGCGCAACGCTCTACGCGCGCACCATCCCCAATGTAGTCACTTGACTGCACCAAGACGGCACTGCCGTCGACGCCGGTAGCCTTGACACTTCCCTGCGTCGACGACTGTCGATCCCCGATTCGCACCAGGAGCGTTGTGACAGACACTGACGAGCGCGCAACCCGAGTGCTCGTGTACGGCAGCTGCGTCGCCCGCGACACGGTCGAGTTCGCCGCAGGCGACACGGTTGACCTGCGCGGCTACATCGCCCGCCAGTCGCTCATCTCGGCGGGCAACGACGCCTCGACGCATCTCCCGGAGCACATGACGGTGTCGTCGAAGTTCCAGGAGCGCATGATCCGCGCCGACTTCTCCGGCGGACTCTTCTCGCGGCTCGAGACGCTCGCCGCCGACGTCGACGTGCTGCTGTGGGATCTCGCCGACGAGCGGCACGGCATCTACCGCTTCGCCGACGGCACCGTCGCGACCCGCAGCATCGACACCATCCGCATCCCCGAGCTCGAGGAGCGCTTCGCCGAGGCCGAGCACATCGAGTTCGGCACCGATGCGCACTTCGCCATCTGGTCGTCGCACGTCCACGACTTCGTGCAGCGCCTGCGCGCGCTCGACCTCTTCGTGCGCACCGTCGTGCTGGAGGTGCCGTGGGCGGTGCTCACGACAGAGGGCAAGCCCTCGCCATGGAGCATGGGCGTGCGCGCCGCCGAGGCGAACAAGCGCTACCGCCCCTACTACGACCATCTGCGGTCACTCGGCTTCCGCATGGTCGAGCTGCCTGAGGAGGTCGTGCTCGCCGACCCCGAGCACAAGTGGGGCCTCGCCCCGTTCCACTACACGCCGGCGGTCTACCGCGAGGTGCTGCGGCAGCTGCGCGAGGTGCACGGCGTGGCAGGCCTCGAGGACGCCGGCGCCTGAGCGCCCCTTCCTTCCCGGAGCGCTTCAGACCAGCACGTGCTCCGCGGCCAGGCCGAAGCTCAGCACCTGGCTGTTCGCCAGGATCCGCTCGTCCTCGGTGCTCCAAGTGTGGCCGTGCCGGGCGCCGCGCATCTGGATGAAGCCGAAGCGGTCGGCGCTGTAGATGCCGCCCCCTGCCGCGAGGATGCCGCGCTGGAAGGTGGTGTCCTCCCCCAGCGTGCGGTCCTCGAAGGGCGTGGCGAGCCACGTCGCGCGCGGGCCGACCATCGTCGGGCCGCCCACGAGATCGACCCAGCGATGCTCGCGGTGCGGGTTCTGCAGCACGGTCGCTCCGACCGCCTCGAGGTGCAGGTATCGCGCCTCCTTGCCGACCAGCTCTGCCCCCGAGTAGTCGAGCGCGAAGCACGCGTCGGCGAGGTAGTGCTCGCCGTAGAGGTCGTCGTCGTCGAGCTTCGCGATCACGTCGCCGGCGCTCGCCGCGACGAGCGCGTTGAGGTTGGCGCCGAGCGAGCGATCCATGCCTGCGCGCAGCACGACCAGCTCCGCGAGCCCCGCCTCGCGCGCGAGCGCCTGCAGCTCGGCCTCGTCCTGGTCGAAGCCGTGCAGCAGCAGCAGCAGCTGCACGTCGACGCCCACCTGCTTGGCCGCGGTGCGGATGATGCCGGGCACGAGGTGCGGGCGGATGGTCGGGGCGATCACGCTGACGCTGGGTCGCCGCCACGCGGCAGGGTCGTCGACCCCGAGCGCGCCGAGCACCTGCGTCGCTCGGTGCGAGAAGGTGTGGTGCCGCCAGATGTGGCGCTGCGCCAGGTGCACCTGCCGGTCGCGCAGCTCGGGGCTGCGCACGAGGGCGCGCAGCATGAGCTCCGCCTCCTCCCGATCGTCGACGATCGTCACCTCGCCGCTCGGGAACCAGTGCTCCACCGCGGCGCTGCGCGTCGACACGACGGGCGTGCCGCTCGCGAGGATCTCGAACACGCGGCGGGCGAGCATCGTGGGGCTGTCGACGACCGAGTTCACGTTGAGCATGACCTTGTGCGCGCGGTACGCGGTCAGCATGCGCTCGTAGTCGAGCGAACCGCGCACGTACGGCAGGAAGGCCTCGGGGAAGCGGTACTTCGGGTCGTCCTCGAAGCGCGAGTAGATGTCGAAGCCGATCCCACGCCGCTCGGCCACGTCGGCGGCCGCGCCCAGCAGCAGATCCATCTGCGCCTGGCGCTCGGGGAACTTGTGCGACCAGTAGCTGCCGCCGAAGCCGATGTCGCGCACCTGGTGCAGGCCCTGCTGCCGCATCGGGTGGTGCAGCGCCGGCTGCGCCGCGAACGCGAGCTCCTCGACCCGGTCGTGGCCGAGCGCCTCGCGATAGCGGTCGATGAGCGCCGCATCGGTGGTGAACACCTGGTCGAAGATGCGCGCCGTGTCGAGGAAGTCCTCGAAGTGCGGCGGATCCTCCTTGTTCCAGAAGGCGGTCGGGATGCCCTGCTCGCGGCAGTGCGCGACGAGCGCTCGCAGGGGCTCGCTCGGGGCCTTCGAGCCCGTCAGCTGGTAGCGCCAGGCGCCGCCGGAGCCGGCCCACGCAGACTCGACGAGCAGCAGGTCGATCGGCGCCTCGCCGAGCTGCCGCCGCCAGCCGTCGGGCGTGAGCTCGACGACCGCGAACTCGTAGCCCCACGCGCTCGCCGAGAAGGTGTCCATGATCACGCCGACACGCACGCTCGGGCGCCGCGTCGGCCGGTCGACGACGGGCCAGATCGGCATGTCGTCCGTGAGGCTCCGCGCCGCGACCGGTGCGAGGTCGCCGTTGCGCGCCGCGGCTCCGCGGCGCAAGCGCCACGAGCGCAGCTGCTGCACGCCTCCCTTGCGCAGATGCCACAGGCCGGTCCTCAGGGTCTGCAGCGTCTTCACGGTCTCCATCCACGGTCGCGTCGTGCTCTGCCCGCCATCCTAGGCGGCGGGCGGCCACGCGCCCTGGGCCCGCGCGGGCTGTCGCGCTCGGCTCAGGCCGCGTTCGCGCGCGCGAGCGAGGCGAGCGCGACGACCAGCCGGTCGACCTGCCGGGCCACGGCATCCGCCGACCGCCGGTAGACGGCGGCCGAGCGCCGATAGGGGTCCTCGATGTCGAGGTCGGCCCGCTGCGCGTGGTCGATCATCGAGCGGTCGGCGCACGCTGCGACGACGCGCGACAGGAAGGCGGGGATCCCGTCCTCGCCGAGCGGCCGCACCTGCGCACCGCGATGGCCGGCGGCGACCCGCTCCGCCAGGCACGCGAACTCGACGAGCGTGAACGCGCGCCGATGCGCGGTCGGCGCCGAGGCGACGGCGGCGCTGCGATGCTCGCGCGCCAGGGCGAGCACCAGGTCTGCGCGCTCGACGAGCGCGGGCTGCAGCCGCCGGGCGCGGTGGCCGTCGGCGCCGTGCAGGCCGAGGCGGCCGGCCTCCGCCACCGCTAGGGGCTCCATGCGGTGGCCGTCGAGCGCCATCGTGCCGGCGCTCGTCACCTCGATCACCGCCGGGTCCCACCCGGGGAAGGCGCTCGGCAGGCGCTGCCGCAGCAGCAGCTCGGCCTGCGGCGAGCGGCAGATGTTGCCGGTGCAGACGGTGAGGATGCGGAACTCGGGCGCCGTCGACCGGATCATCGCGTGTCGAGGTCCCGTCATGATCCGAACGGTAGACCCGGCGCCGTCGCGGCGGGCGGTGCTCGGCGAGGGCTGATCGAGGCCTGGCACTTGGGTGCGGATGTGTGTGGTCAGCGCTGAGGATCGGTGCCGACCGCGTCCCCCGCGTCAGGTCGCGCATAGCCTTCCGCGACAGACTCGACGCATGTCCTCCGAGCCTCGCGTCGTCGTCGTGCCCCGCGCGCGACGTGCGCCGCTGCGGCGGCTGGGCGTCGTCGGACTGCTCCTCGGCATCCCCGTGGTGCTCGTCGTGACGCTGTGGCCGACGCACTTCCTGCTGCGCGCGAAGCCGCGCGTCGTGCGCGGCATCGGATGGCTGCAGGCGCGCGACCTCGCCGACTGGCTGAGCTGGACGCGGCTCGAGGTGCTCGCCAACGTCGCGATGTTCGTGCCGCTCGCGCTCCTGCTCGTCTTCGTGCTCGGCGCGCGGCGCTGGTGGATCGCGGTCGCGCTCTGCGTCGCGCTCAGCCTCGGCGTCGAGGTCGTGCAGCACTTCATGCCGGGGCGGGTGGCCTCGGTCCGCGACATCGTCGCGAACGGCATCGGTGCGCTGCTGGGGGCGCTGCTCGCCGTCGTCGCCGAGGCGGTCGTTCGGGCGGTGCAGCGTCGCGGGGCGCTCGCAGAGGCGCAGCGCCGAGCCAGCGCGGGCTGAGACGCCCACGAGTCGCCGCGACCGCGACCGTCAGGCCCGGTCGCGCTCGAGCGTCGAAGCGAGGATCAGCGCCGCCCGCTCCAGCGCCGAGCGCTCGCGCCGCCCGAGGTGGGTGAAGCGCGGCTCGAGCAGCACGCCGTCGGCCTCGCGCTGCGCGTCCCGGGCGGCGATCCCCGCTGCCGTCGGCTCCAGCCGGGCCGTCCGTGCTGAGCCGCGCCGGCGCATCCAGCCCGCCTCCTCCGCCTGCCGCACGAGCGCCGTCATCGTCGGCTGCGCGACGTGGCAGCGGCGTGCGAGGGCGGTGACACCCATCGGGCCCTCGAGCTGCAGCACGACGAGCGCGCGCACGGTGACGGGCGACATGCGGTGCGCAGTGTGCTCGCCCGCGAGGCGACCGAGTAGGTGGCCGCTCTCGGCAAGCCGCACGAGGGTGGCCGCGAGTCTGGTGGGCATGTTGCGACTCTATAGCGATCGGATGCCTGAATGGCACCCCTCGCAAGTGCGGGCAAGATTGTGGAAAGTTCGCGCGTGTCGTAGATACGTTCGATAGACTAGCCGCATTCCAACGTTGGAGGGGGCGACCATGGCACCGCAGCCGACCAGCCGCACCTCCGATGCGCTGCGCTCCCTCGACGTCGCACTCGACGCCATCGCGGCCGCCGCGGGCACCCTCGACGCCCTGCTGCCGCACCTCGACGACGCGCAGCGGCGCGACGTGGTCGCCCGGGTCGGCGACATCGGCCGCGGAGGCGACGCGCTCAAGGTGCGCGTCGCCGACGACCTCGCGAAGCGCCACGACGGCCTTCCGAAGGACGAGCGCTTCCCGCTGTGCTGCGGCTACAAGGATCCGCTCGAGATGCTCACTGCCGAGCTCGGCGCGTCCCGGCGCACGGCTCGGCAGCTGCTGCGGGCCGCGAGCGCCACGCGACCATCGATCGGCATCACCGGGGCCACCGTGCCCGCGAGGTTCCCGATCCTGGGCGGCGCGCTCGAGTCCGGCGCCATCTCGCTCGAGGCGGTCGGGGCGGTGCTCGATGCGCTCGGCGATGCACCCGATCGCGCGCACGCCGACGACGTCACGGCCGCCGAGGAAGCGCTCGTCGCATCCGCCATCGGCGACCGCGGCACCCACCGCGACGACACCGCCACCGACGCGCCGATGCCGCCCGAGCTGCTCGCGCGCCTCGCACGCATGTGGCGCGACGCGATGGATCCGGATGGCGCCGAGCCCCGCTACGAGCGGCAGCTGGCCGAGCGGGGCTTCACCTTCGGCACCCGTCCCGATGGCATGGTGCAGGGCCGGCTCATCTGCACGCCCGACCAGGGCGCCGTGCTCGCCGCCGCCTTCGACGCATTCACCGGACCACGCACGAAGCCGCGCTTCCAGAGCGACGACGAGCGCGCCGCAGCAGCGCTCGAGGTCGATGATCGCTCGCGGCCGCAGCAGATGGTCGACGCGCTCATCGCCATGGTCGGGCGCTCCGTCGAGCAGCGCGACGTGCCGCGGGTCGGCGGCGAGGCGCCGGTCGTCGTCGTGCACGTCGCCAAGCAGAGCCTCGAGGCCGCCGCAGCGGGCACCCCGGGCTGCACCGCGACCGTCGAGCGCACGGGCGACTGCATCCCCGTGCACCTCGCCGCCGCGATGCTGTGCGACGGCCGCATCCAGAGCGCCGTGACCGGCGCCGACGGCCTCCCGCTCCACCTCGGCCGCACCGACCGCCTCTTCTCCCGTGCCCAGCGGCGCGCGCTCGCCATCCGCGACGGCGGCTGCCGCGCCCCGGGCTGCACCTTCCCCGTCGGCTGGACGGAGGCGCACCACATCGTGCCGTGGGAAGCAGGCGGCCCGACCGACCTCGACAACGGCATCCTCCTCTGCTCCCACCATCATCACGAGGTCCATCGCGGCACGCTCGAGGTGCAGTGGGCGTCCGGAGGCTGGGTCGTCGTGCCGAGGACCAGGCGCGCCCGGCGCATCCGCGGCTTCGGTCGCCGCATCACCGGCGCCCCGCCGCAGCTGCAGCCCACCGCGTAGGCACTCGCCGCCGCCGGCGTGCGCAGCGTGTCCCGCATGCGGCTTGCGCAGCGCTGCCCAGCCGCGCCGCGCAGGCCGCCGTCGGATACGCTCGATCGAGCCGCAGCGACCCGGTCGCGACCGGCGCACGACGCCGACCACGGGAGCCCGACGATGCTGGAAGCGCTGCTCGGCGACCGCCACGAGCGCCGGCAGCGCCTGGCGATGCAGGCGTTCCGCCGACGCGAGCAGCAGCTGCGCCCCGCGTACAAGATCTGGGGCTACAAGAACCTCTTCGCCAAGGGCTTCCTCGTCACACGCGGCCCAACGACCCACGCGCCCGTCGAGACGTGGGAGCACGACGCGGTCGGGCCCTGGCACGTGCGCGTCGACCCCGTGCTCGACCGGCAGGTTGCGCGCTCCGAGCGCGCCGAGGTGCTCGTGCTCGGGCAGGCGTTCGACGACGGCGGCCCGAAGACCCGCGACCGCGTGGCCGAGCGCATCCTGCGCGCGGTCACCGCGCATCCCGACTCGGCCGCGCAGACGCGCGCGCTCGACGAGACGATCGCCTGGCTCTCGGGCCGCTACGTCGTGCTCGTCGCCCGGGGCGAGCGGCTCGACGCCTGGGGCGACCCGCTCGCCACCCGCTCGCTCTACTGGCACCGCTCCGCGGCGGGCGTCGCGCTCGCCTCGCACAGCGCGATCCTCGCCGACATCGCCGGCGGGCTCGACAGCAGCCGCATGCGCTGGGTGCTCGAGCACCCGCACTACCGCTCCCCCGCCGGCCGCTGGCTGCCGGGTCTCATCACGCCGCACGACGAGGTCGGGCAGCTCTACGCCAACGGGCGGCTCACCGTCGAGGGCTCGACCGTCTCGAACGAGCGCTTCTTCCCGCTCGCCGACCGCGTCGAGCTGAGCACGGCGGATGCGTCGGCGCGGTTCCGGGACGACCTGCGACAGCAGGTGCGCAACTGGATCTCGGTCGCGCCCGTCACCGTGCTGTCGCTGACCGCGGGCCGTGACTCGCGGGCCGTGCTCGAGGCCGGGCTCGTCGACCTGCAGCGGGCGGGTGCGCTGACGCTCACCTACCACCCGTTCCACGTCGCCTCGAAGAGCACCTACGCCGACTTCCTCACCGCCGGGCGGCTCTCCGCCGCCGCCGGGCTGCCCCACATCGGGCTCGACGTGCCCATCCTGAAGCCGACCTCCGAAATGTCGCGCCTCTACCGCGCCACCTTCCCCACCTGGCAGCGCTACGCCAACCTCGCCGGCGCGCTCTACCTGCACGCGCCCGCGCGGGCGGCCACGATCTTCGGGGTCGGCGGCGCCATCGTCACCGGCATGTGGAAGGACACCTCGGTGCGCGAGCTCACCCCGCAGCTGCTCGCCGCGAAGTACGCCGCATCGCCGTTCCAGCACGACTCCGAGCTGCACGACGAGCTGGCCCGCTGGATGGACTTCACCGACTTCTCCGACGACGCCCTGCGAGGCTACGACTTCTACGACTTCTTCCACTGGGAGCACCGCATGACCAAGTGGGGCGGCAGCGGCTACAGCGAGTACGACCTCGCGACGATCCCCGCACCGGTGCTCAGCTCCCGGCGCCTCCTCACCGCGGCGCTGTCGCTCCCCAAGGAGCAGCGGGTCGCGGCCGAGGTCTACCGCGCCATCTCGGAGACCGGGGCGCTCGCCGCCCGGTAGCGCCCCGCGCATCCGCCCCTCCCTCTCGACGCATCCAGGAAGCGGGTGCAGGGTGGAGCCATGCCTGAGACCTACAGCCACGAGCCCCCGTACACGATCGGCGTCATCTGCGGCAGCATCGCCGCCTCGTCGATCAACCGCCGCCTCGCCCGCGCGCTCATGAAGCTCGCGCCCGCCGACCTCGAGTGCTCCTTCATCGAGATCGACCAGCTCGCCCTCTACGACCGCGATCGCGACGACGCGTACCCGCCCGAGGCGACCGCCTTCAAGGAGGCGATCCTCGCCGCCGACGGCATCCTCATCGTCACGCCCGAGTACAACCGCTCGATCCCCGGCGCGCTCAAGAACGCGATCGACTGGGCGTCGCGCCCGTACGGCGAGAACGCCCTGACGCGCAAGCCCGTGGGCGTCATCGGCGCCTCGCCCGGCGGCATCGGCACGGCCGTCGGCCAGCAGCACCTGAAGACGATCCTGTCGTTCTGCAACGCCCCGATGATGAACGACATCGAGGCGTACGTGCAGTACCCCGACGGCCTCGTCGACGACGACGACGACGTCACCGTCGCGTCGACGAAGGAGTTCCTCAGCACCTACATGCAGGCGTACGACGACTTCGTGCGCCGCGTGCTGACGGTGGTGCCGCAGCAGCAGGCCTGAGCGGCGCCGCCGCGCGAGGCCGGGCCAGCCCTACGGCGCCGGCACGGCCTCGCCGTCGGGCTCGACGGATGCGCGCCTGACGGTCAGGTAGAGGCGGTGCGCCGTGATCACGAGCACGAGCCACGCCGCCCCGAGCGCCCACGCCGCGACCACGTCGGTGAGCCAGTGGTGGCCGAGCACCACGCGGCTCAGCCCGATCGTGATCGCGAACACCGCGGCGACCGCGATCGTGAGCACCCGCTGCCAGCGGCGCTCGAGCCGCAGCACGATGAGGTACGCGACGATGCCGGCGATCACGGTCGCGTTGAGCGTGTGCCCGCTCGGGAACGAGGCGGAGTGCTCGTACGGCGGCACCGCGAGCTCGAGCGGCGGCCGCGAGCGGCCGATGAAGCCCTTCGCGACGATGGTCATGAGCAGCGAGCCGAGGCCCGCCGACAGCATGAGGATGACCGGCGTCCACGAGCGGCGGCGGATCGCGAGGAGGAGCATCACCGCGATCGCCAGCACGGGCATGCCGATGACGCCCGCGACATCCGTGTAGGCCGTCACCGCCGGCCCGAACCACCCGGGCCGCCAGTCGGCGAACCACGCCGTGATGGGCATGTCGAGGTTGGCGAGGCCGTCCTCGTCGGTGACCGCCTCGTACACCTCCGCACCGCCCGCGGCGAGCCCGGCCGCGACCGCCAGGCCGATCGCGAGCGTCAGCAGCAGCGCGGCGTGGGGGCCTAGCCTGCGCCCGATCTGCTCGACGAGCCGCGCCACCACGCGACCGACGCGCGTCGTCCAGTGCGTGAGGTCGCGCCCGCCCACGTAGCGGTCGCGGCGCACCTCCCCCGCCGGTCCCTGCTCCGGTCGCGCGTCGTCGTCCATGCCCACCCCGTCCCGATCGTGGCGACGATCCTCTCGCGCGCGGCTGAGGATGCGCGCAGGCAGGCGGCGTCAGTCGGACATCGGCGTGGGCACGAGCAGCGACTCGACGAGCTCGGCCGCCCGCGCCGCGCCGCCGAGCGCCGCGAACTCCTCGGCGATCTGGCGGGCGCGTGTGCGGTAGCGCGGCTCGCGCAGCACCTTGCGCACCGCTGCGAGCACGCGCGGGGGCCGGGGCCGCCCGGTGCGCAGGTCGATGCCGGCTCCCGACCACGCGACGCGCGCGGCGACCTCGGGCTTGTCGGCCGAGCCGCCCGCCACGACGAGCGGCACGCCGCACGCGAGCATCTCGAGCACGCCGCCCCATCCGCCGTTCGTCACCCCGACGTCGCTGTGCGGCACGACCGCCGAGTACGGCACGAAGTCGACCAGCCGCGCGTTCGCGGGCACCTCGCGGTCGATCGCGTGCCCGGCGGTCGTGCCGATGACGCGCACCGGCACCTGGGCGAGCGCGTCGATCGTCGGCAGCAGCAGCGCGGTCGGCTCGGTGTCGACCGTGCCCTGCGTGACGAACACGACCTGGCGCGGCTCGTCCGCGAGGGTCTCGGCCCAGAGCGGCGGCGGCGCGAGCGGCCCGGTCTCGGGCTGCAGCCAGCCGACGAACCGCACCGAGGCGGGCAGGTGGCCTGGGTCGTACTCGAGCGACGGCGCACCCGTCGCGAGCACGAGCCGCGGCGAGTAGAGCGCCTCGTCGAACGAGCGGCCCTCACCCAGCCCGAACTCGGCACGGGCGGCGCGCAGCGAGCGGTCGAGGGGGCCGGATGCCCTGCGTCCGAGCGCGCGCACGAAGCGGTCGCGCGCCCGGGCCGACCAGGTGCGCGCCGGCTGCATCGCGAGCCCCGGCGGCGGCAGGTCGCGGCTGCGCATCGTGAGCGGCATGAGCGACACGCTCGCCCACGGCAGCCCGAGCAGCTCGGCGGCGAGGCCGGTGCCGACGGCCATCACGTCGCCGACCAGCGCGTCGAACGGCGTGCGCTCGTGCGCCGCGCGGATGTCGCCCACCTGGCCGGGCGCCGTGCCGATGAAGAGCTCGCCGAGGTTCGCGAGCGTGCCGAGCGGCCCCGGAGGGGCGACGCCGGGGAACGCCTCGGCGAGGCGGTGCTCGTCGAAGTCGAGCGCGTCGCGCCAGACGAGGGTCTCGCAGCCGAGCCGGTCGAACGCCTCGACGTGGCGGTCGCCCGTGTAGGCGGTCACCCGGTGCCCCCGCGCCAGCAGCGCGGCGGCGATCGCCGTCATCGGCCGGACGTGTCCGGCGAACGGCATCGCAGTCACGAGCAGGTGCGCCACCTTCGCACGATACGCCCGCGACGACCCGATTGAGGGTATTAGTGGAACACTGTTATAGGTACCCTGCGCCTGCGGGCGCGGCGGCTTCGCGGGCGTGGCACCGGCGGCCGCGGCACGTCCTCCGAGACGGCGAGAGCCCCGCCTGGGGGCGGGGCTCTCGGCTGGTGGTGGACCCGGGGGGAATCGAACCCCCGACCTTCTCATTGCGAACGAGACGCGCTACCAACTGCGCCACGGGCCCGGACCGGTTCAGAGTACCCGACACCCGCCCCAGCGGCGAAATCGGGCCGACGGCTCAGACGACCCGGCGGGCGAACGCGGCGTGCACGTCGAGCCCGTCGAGGTCGTCGTCGACGAGCCCCATGGCGGCGAATCGGGAGCCGCCTGCGGGCGCCGGGCGGCGGGCCGGAGCCTCGCGACGGATCGCGTGCTCGTCCTCCTGCGTCTCGAGCGGCGCATCCGACCGCACGACGTCGAGCGACTCGGCCGCGCCGATCGCGGCGTCCAGCTGCACCTCGCGGATCGGCACCGCGGGCGCGGTCGGCGCCATGCGCCGCTCGGTCTCGGTCGGCACCTGGGCGAGCTCGCCGGTGACGATCTCCTCGAAGCTCGGCTCGAGCCGCGTGACGCGCGCGAGCGGGCCGGAGATCGCCTTGCGGTCCTCGGCCAGCTGCTGGCGCGCCCGCCGCAGCAGGTCGTCGCTCGGCGACGGCGCCTGGTACTGCACCCGCGCCCGCGGCTCGGGCAGCGGCTGCGGCGACCATGCGCGCGAGGCCAGCACCTCGTCGGTGCGGAGCGCGGCCGGCGTGGCGGCGGCGACCCGCGGCGCCTCGCCCGTGCGCGACGCCTGCCGCGCCACGACCTGCTCGGCCATGCGCGCCTCCGACGCGACCGCCTCGGCCGCGACCTGCCGCGCCTCGACGAGCGTTCGCACGTGCGGCGCCGTGGCCTCGGCGACCCGTCGCATGCGCGCCGACGACGCGTTCACCGCGACGAGTCCGGCAGCGCCGAGCACGGCGACCGCGCCGCCGACCGCGAGCAGCACCTGCATGCCCGGCACCGCGGCGCCCACGACCATCGCGGCGACCGCGACGAGCACGAGCGCGAAGCACGCCAGGCGCGTGCGGCGCAGCCGCTGCGCGCGCGACACCGACGACTTCACGGTGGCGCGCACCTCGCGCTCCACCGCCTTGATCTGCTCGTCGAGCTCGCGGGCGCGGGCGACAGCCTTCGCGTGCTCCATCGCCTGCTTGAGGCGGGCCTCCTTCGCGACCGCGCGCTGCTGCACGGCGATGGTGCGCGCGTCGGCCTCGAGCCGCACCTCCTCCGGCGACTCGGCCGACTCGGCCATGATGCGGAGCGTCTGCTGCAGCCGGATGGCGTTGCGCTCGGTCGCCAGGTACTCACGCTTCCGCGTCCACACGGGCACGAGGTAGACGACCCAGAGCACGACGGCGACGATGAGGATGAGGGTCGTCCCGAGACCTGCGAACTCTGGCATGTCCTGCACGGTAGTGGCGCGGCGCACCCGATCACGGGAGGGCGCGCGGCGGTTCGATCAGGCGCGGGGCGAACTTCCCGCGCGCGGGTCGCCGCCGACCGGCACGGGGTAGACCGAGCGGTCGAACGGCGGCACCCGACCGGCCTCGAAGCGCTGCAGGAGCGGCTCGGCGAGCTCCTCGCGCACGAGCGCGAAGCACAGGTGGTCGCGCCAGTCGCCGTCGATGTGGATGTAGCGGCGGCGGCAGCCCTCGTAGCGGAAGCCGAGCTTCTCGACCACGCGCAGGCTCGCGACGTTCTCGGGCCGGATGCAGATCTCGACGCGGTGGAGGCCCATGCCGAGCATGAGGTGATCGGTGACGAGCGCGACCGCCGTGGTCGTCGCGCCGCGGCCCGCGAAGCGGCGCGCGATCCAGTAGCCGAGCGTCGAGGAGGCGAGCGCGCCGCCGGAGATGTTGGCGACGTTCAGCTGGCCGGCGAACTCGCCGTCGACCTCGATCGCGAAGGCGAGGCCGCTGCCGTCGCGGTCGCTCTCGAGCAGCGAGCGGATCGACGAGCGGGTGTCGAAGCGGCCGCTCGGGCGCGTGCCCGGCAGCGTCGCCTCCCAGCGCTCGAGCCAGGGCCGATTGGCGAGCAGCTCGCCCTCGAGGGTCTTCGCGTCGCGCATGCGGATGCCCCGCACGGTGACGGCCCCGTGCGAGAGGCGGGGCGCGCTGTCGAACACGCTGTCGAGCCTAGAGCGTCTGCGCACCCTCGGGCTGGGCGGCGCGGGACGGAGGCCCGTTCACCGGCAAGCGCTAGATTCCGGGGCGTGAGCGACCCGGAGCACGACGTCGAGGAGGCCAAGCGCGCCCTGCGCCGACGCCTGCGCACCGAGCGGGCCGAGCGCGGCGCGGCGTTCGCCGCCGAGCGCGCCGACCGCCTCGCCGCCAACCTGCAGGCGCTCACCCGCGCGCTCGGCGCCCGCACGATCTCGGCCTACCTCTCGCTCCCGGAGGAGCCCGACACGCGCGCCTTCCTCCGCTGGGCCGACACCCAGGGCATCCGCGTGCTGCTGCCGGTCATCCGGCCCGACGGCCTGCTCGACTGGGCCGAGCACGACGGCACCGAGACCGTCGAGGCCACGCTCGGCATGCCCGAGCCCACCGCCGACGCCCTCCCGCCGACCGCGCTCGACGAGGTCGACCTCATGCTCGTGCCCGCGACGGCGGTCGGCCGCGACGGCTCGCGCCTCGGCGGCGGCCGCGGATTCTTCGACAAGACCATCGCCGCGATGGCAGAATGTCCTCCGGTCTATGCCGTCGTGCACGACGAGGAGCTGTTCGACTCCGTGCCGCACGCGGCCTACGACCAGCCGGTCGACGGCGTCGTCACGCAGTCCGGCATCCACCACACGTCCTGAGGAGCGCCCCGTGCCCGTCTACGCCTACGCCTGCACCGCCTGCGGCCACGCCTTCGATGCGCGCCAGAGCTTCGACGAGCCGTCGCTGACCGTCTGCGAGGTCTGCGGCGGCGCGCTGCGGAAGCAGTTCGGCACCATCGGCGTCACCTTCAACGGCTCCGGCTTCTACCGCACCGACTCGCGCGCGAAGAGCGCACCCGCCTCCGGATCCCCCCAGCCCGGTACGGCGAAGACGTCCGCATCGACGACTCCGTCGTCGGGCGGCGCCGGCTCGGCCACCTGACCGCGCCGGGTTCCCCGCACCCACACAGAGGAGGACCCCATGGAGGGCTTCAAGAAGTTCCTGATGCAAGGCAACGTCGTCGAGCTCGCGGTCGCCGTCGTCATCGGCACGGCGTTCACGGCCATCGTCGGCGCGTTCACCGAGGCGATCATCAACCCACTGCTGGCGCAGGCCTTCAACGCGGACGACCTCGCCGGAGCGACGGTCGGCATCTTCAAGATCGGCCTGCTCATCGCGGCCATCATCAACTTCCTCGTCATCGCCGCCGTCGTCTACTTCGTGCTCGTTCTGCCGATGGCGAAGCTCAAGGAGCGCCAGGACCGCCGCCGCGGCGTCTCGCCCGAGGAGCCGGCCGAGACCGACGTCGACGTGCTGCAGGACATCCGCGACCTGCTGCGCGCGCAGCAGGCGCCGGGCGCCGCGCCCGGCTCCACGCCGCGCGGCTGACGCCCTGCATCCTCAGGTGCAGGGCCAGCGGCTCCCATCGGGCCGCCCTGGCAGCCGCTGACCCTGCATCTGCGACGCGGAGGACGGGCGGATGCGTCAGCCCCAGTGGGGCGGGACGTCACGACGCAGCTGCTCGTCGTTCTCGCTCGACTGCTGCCGCCGCTCAAGCAGAGGCTCGCCCGTGTACCCGGGCGACGGCTCGGTCGAGACGCGCCTGCCGAGGCGGCGGATGACGAGCGGCGCGGGCTGCGGCTCCGCCGCATCCGCGGCCTCCGCCGCATCCGCTGCGCCGGCCTCGCTCGCGATGCCGTCGCTCGACCGGCTCTGCGTCTCGCCGACCGGACTATCCGGCCCAGTGCCCGCGGAGCCGGTCGACGGACGGTCGGCCGGGCCGCCCTCCTGCGTCACGACGACGCATCCGCCCCGACGAGCTCGGCGATGCGGTCGGCGACGCCCTCGGGGTCGGTGAACAGCTCGAAGGCGTGCACGCGCATCGTGTGCCAGCCGAACCGGCGCAGCACCTCGGGCCGCAGCCGCAGCGCCTCGCGCAGCGTGCGGTCGCCGTCGTCGTGGTCGGCCTCGATCGCGGCGCAGATGCCGCCGTTCGCCACCACGAGCGGCAGCTGGTCGTCGTAGGAGACGTCGGCGCGGAGGCCCCGGCGGCGCAGCCGCGTCGCGAGGTCGACCATGAGCGGGTCGCCGCCGAAGAACGTCGGCGCGCGATCCTCTGCCGCGATGTCGAGCAGGATCTCGCGCAGCATCGCCGCGCCGTGCGCGAGCCGCTCGGGGTCGAGCTCGGCCGCGTCGAACGACGTGACGATCTGCAGCGCCTTGCGGGCGCGGGTCATCGCCACGGCGAGCAGGCGCTCGCCGCCCGGCTGCCCCAGCGTGCCGAAGTCGACGTTGCGGCCGTGCTTCGTGCGGCCGTAGCCGACCGAGAAGATCACCCGGTCGCGGCTGAGCGCGCTCGCGTGCGTGACGTCGACGATGACGAACGGCTCCTCGCGGTCGGCGACCACGAAGTCGGTCAGCTGGTTCGACGACGCGAGCGCCGCCATGACCGCCTGCTGGATGCGCACCTCGTGCTTCTCGTTGGCGGTCACCACCATGAGCGACTCCTGCGGCCGCGAGCGCGCGTGCTGCGTGACGAGCTGCACGACGCGGTCGACCTCGGCGTCGGGGCTCTCGACCGTCGCCGCGCCCTGCTCGGGCAGCCCGTGGGCGCCGTGCACGATCGAGGCGGTGAGCGAGGCGTGGCCGAGGTAGGCGCCCGCCCACGGCAGCGCCTCGATGCGGCCCTCGTAGAAGCGCTCGTTCACGGCCGCGACGAGGTCGGCGCCGCCCGTGCGGTACGAGCGGGTCAGGTGCAGCGTCGGCAGCACCTGCCCGAGCCGCGACAGCGCCGACTCGGCGTGCAGCTCGTCGGGCGTCGCGAGCTCCTCGCTCGGGCGGATGCCGAGGGTCGAGATGCCCACGTCGAACGGCGCGGGCGTCTGCGTCGCCGAGTCGCCGAGCGCGATCACCTGCCGCGCGCGGCTGATGGCGCCAGCGGCCTCGGCGATCGTGATGGCGCCGGCGTCGGCGATGATCACGGCGTCGAAGGGGATGCGCTTGGGCACCCGGTGCAGGTCGTACGGCGAGGCGAGCCACACGGGCGCCACCGAGCGCGTGAGGTGCGGCGCGAGGCGCTGCAGCTCGTCGGCGTCGACGGGACCGGCCTTGATGAGGCGACGCAGCGCATCCGCCTCGTCCGGGTGGTCGTCGACCGCGAGCCGCCAGCCCTGCGCGACCTGGTGCGCGAGGCGCGCGCTCGACGCGTCGACGTGCGCCTCGTCGACGAGCGCGAAGTCCTGCTCGAGGCGGCGCAGCACGTCGGTGTTGCCGCGCAGCAGCGCCCGCTCCCGGCCGAGCATCGACTGCAGCGCCGACTGCCACCACGCGAGGTCGAGCTCGTGCTCGACCTGGTCGTCGGCGACGTGCCGGTCGGCGAAGTCGGTCAGCAGCGCGTCGAGGCCGAGGCGCTCGACCGAGCTCATCAGCTCGGCCCGCTCCTGGATGTTCTGCAGCGCGTCGCTCGGAGCCGCGAGCTCGGCGATGCGCGCCTCGAGCTCCTCGATCGGCAGGTCGACGCTGCGCACCTCGGGCTTGAGGGCCGCGTCGAGGCGGTCGAGCCGCACGACGACGTCGCGCAGGCGCGCGTCGAGCGCGGCGAGGCCCGCGGGCACCGACGGGATCGAGCCGTCGGGCGCGAACTTCGCCCACAGCCGCCGCTGCTGCTGCGCGGCGACGAGCACGTCGTGCAGGTCGGGCACGTGGCTGCCGGGGCGGATGTACTCCTCGGCGAGCTTCTTGAGCCGCCGGCGCTGCATCGCGCCGAGCGACTGGATCGCCTCGCGGCGTGGGCCCGTCGCGGTGATGAGCTCGCCGAGCGGGCGGTCGTAGAGCGACGGCGTCATGACGTCGAGCGTGGCCCGCACATCGGTGAGCAGCGCGACCTGGATGCCGAGCTCGGCGAGCGTCGCCGCGGGCCGCAGCTTCGTGTCGCCGATCACGCGGCGCGCCTCGGTGAGCAGCGCCTCGAGGTCGCCGCCGGAGGTGCCCGGCCCGGTCGTCGCCGAGCCGGCGAGCGCCTGCGAGTCGGCGAGGGCGGCGGATGCGTCGCCCGAGGAGTCGAAGGAGGCCCCGTACCAGGGCGTGTCGCTCGGCCCGTAGCGGAACTGCCCCAAGGCCGCGGCCTTCCGCATCGTCGCCGCCACGCGAGGCCGGTCGGTCGCGAGCGCGACCGTCGCCTGCTCGCTCAGCCGCGCGCGCGTCGACGGCGGCGTCGGCAGCATCGCGAGCCGCGAGAGCTCCTTGAGCGCGTCGAGCACCGACACCTGCAGCTTCGGGTCGACCCGCTGCAGCGCGGCGCGGTAGTCGAGCAGCACCTTCCGCAGGCGCAGCATCGCCTCGTCGATCTCGCCGGTGTCGGGGCGCTCGGACTGCTCGATGCGGCGGATCGCGCCGATGAGGTCGCGCCGGAGCGTCGCCTCCGAGACGGCGAGCGACTCGAGCTTCGTGCTCGCGAGCCGGTCGCCGATGTCGCGCAGCGTCGCTCGGCGGGGGCTGACGACGAGCACGCGGCGGTCGTCGCCGACGAGCGCGGCGATGACGTTGACGATCGTCTGCGTGAGGCCCGTGCCGGGCAGCGCCTCGACGACGAGCGAGTTGCCGGCGGCCGCTTCGGCGATCACCGCGTCCTGCTCGGCGTCGGCGTCGAGCACGAGCCGGTCGACCTCGGGGTCGCGGCTGTCCTGCGGCGTCTCGTCGACGCCCGCGCGGCCCTCGCGCACGCGCCACGCGGCCTGCTCGTCGCCGCGCACCGCGTCGAGCACGTCGTGCGGCTGCTGCTGCAGGTCGGCGGCCATCGGCTCGCCGACGTCGGCGAACGTCGAGGCGAGCAGTCGCGCCTCGACGGTGAAGCCGGGCACGTGCGCCGCCGCCTGGCGCAGCGCGTCGAGCACGGCGTTGGGCGTGAAGGTGCCCTCGCCGGAGCCGAGCTCGATCAGCTGCCGCTCGTCGAGCCGCACGCCGTGGTGGCCGCGCAGGATGCTCGCGATGCGCGGGTTGACGAAGGGCCGGCCGAGCAGCTGCAGCTCGAAGTCGCGCCCGCGGCGTCGCACGACGAGCGGGCGCAGCAGCACCGGGCCGTAGACCTCGCCGCGGCCGCCGCCGGCGTCGGCGTGCGGGAACCGCGCCATGCCGATGCCGAGGTGCACGGCGTCGATCGAGCGGGCGGCCGCGAGCTCGATGCCCTTCGAGGCGATCGCCGCGGCAGCCGAGCGGGCGGCGCGGAGCGCGAGGTCGTCGCGGATGAGGCTCG
Source organism: Agrococcus sp. BE272 (assembly GCF_031457935.1). Taxonomy (NCBI): domain Bacteria; kingdom Bacillati; phylum Actinomycetota; class Actinomycetes; order Micrococcales; family Microbacteriaceae; genus Agrococcus; species Agrococcus sp. BE272. Next base: position 358,861 of record NZ_JAVDXL010000001.1, read on the forward strand.
ACAGCGCGGTCGGCCGGCCGGTGATGAACTGGGCGAGGCCGCCCGGATGCGTCGTCGAGAGCTCGACGCGGGTCGCGGTGGTGTCGATGAAGTCGGTCAGCGGGCTCCGCCCGCCCACGCGCCGGAGCGCATCCGCCCACGCCTGCCACTCCCCCTCGCGCCGGCGCACGCGCGGCGCCGGCTCGGCGGCGGCCGGCTCGGGGGCGAGGCTGCGGTCGGGGCCGGGCTCGGGGGCGTCGTGGGCGTCGAGGATCGCGTCCTCGGCGGCGTCGGCCACGGCCTCCGCGTCGGTCAGCGCTGCGCGGTCGACGGCGGCGCCGCGGGCGCCCGCCCTCTCGTGCGTCACCTCGTCGACGGGCCCGTCGCCCCGGATCTCGGTCTCGTCTTCACGCACACCGTCACGATAGCCACGCGGCCGGGAGCCGCGCGGGTGCCACACCGCCGATCAGCGCCGGCCCGTGGCATGGAGCCGCCTCCAAGGTGGGTGACGTTGCATGGCCCACGTGGACCGGCGGGTGCACGCTCACCGACCCACGAGATCGCATCGACACTCGGGAGGGCACCATGACACACGCAGAGGGACAGCACGAGACCGAGTCGTCGGGCAACCAGACAGGGAAGATGTACCTGAAGTTCGGCGCCATCCTGCTCGTCAGCCTCGGGGTGATGTGGGTGCTCTCGATGTCGATGATCCGCGAGCTCGGGCACTTCACCTTCAACATCAGCAACTTCTACATGGCGCTCATCATGGTCGCGGCGATGGGGATCGTCATGACGATCGGCATGTGGTCGATGTTCCCGAGCAAGAAGGCGAACATCGCCATGGTCGTCGGGTTCGCTGCCTTGTTCGTCGTCGCGCTGCTGATGGGGAGGAGCGAGGCCTTCGTCGGGGACAAGGGCTTCCTGGAGTCGATGATCCCGCACCACTCGCGGGCGATCCTCGTGTGCCAGGAGTCCGACATCACCGACCCCGAGATCGTGCAGCTGTGCGACGACATCGTCGAAGCGCAGCAGGAGGAGATCGCGCAGATGGAGCGGATCCTCGAGCGCTACTGACGTCGTCCGGTCCCGCGGCGCGAGCTGCGCCGCGGGACCGGACGGACAGGCTGCGACCGTCGCAGCCGAACCGGAAGAAGGAGAGAGAACGATGACCCACCACGTCATGTCGATGCTCGACACCTATCCCAAGGACCTCGGAGGCGTCGACCGGGACAAGCTCGCCGCATGCATCGAGGCATGCTTCGAGTGCGCCCAGACCTGCACGGCGTGCGCCGACGCGTGCCTGGCGGAGGACATGGTCGCAGACCTGACCGCCTGCATCCGCACGAACCTCGACTGCGCGGATGTGTGCGAGGCGACCGGCCGCATCCTCTCGCGGCGCACCGGCGCCGACGCCGCCGTCACGCGCGCGGTGCTCGAGGCCTGTCAGGCCGCGTGCAAGGCGTGCGCGGACGAGTGCGAGCGCCATGCCGACATGCATGAGCACTGCCGAGTGTGCGCCGAGGCGTGCCGGCGGTGCGAGGCCGCCTGCGCCGATCTGCTCGCGTCGCTCGGCTGAGCACGTCCCGACTGCCCTGGCGGGTCTTCCTGGACGCGCCAGGGCAGTCGGGCGCAGGCTTCGGGACGAGCCGTGCCGCTCAGAACCAGGCGTCGCCCGTGCGGCGCGTGTAGACGGCGCGCAGCCAGCGGCCCGCCTTCTGCCACAGCGCGTAGCGGCCGGTGAGCGGCAGCTCGAAGGTGGGCATGTACTTGACCGGCTCCGGCGCCCAGGCGGTCTTGAAGGTGTAGAGGCCGCGGATGTCGCTCGTCTCCCACTCGGCCGGGTCGGGGATGTTCGCGAGCTCGTAGAGCGTGACGCCCTGCGCGTGCAGGTCCTGCATGATCTTCCACTGCATGAGGTAGGGCGCGAAGATCTTCGCGTTCTCGCGGATGCTGCCGGCGTCCTTGTACCAGGCCGTGTCGCCGAAGCGCATGACGAACGCCATCGACTGCACCTCGCCCTGGTAGTGCGCGACGTAGAAGTGGCCCTGGCCGACGGTCTTGTAGACGTCCCAGATGCGCTGGAAGTACTCGGGGTGGCGGAAGTAGCCGCCCGAGCGCTCCTTCGTCTCGCCGATGAGCCGGTGCATCTCGGCCTCGTGCTCGGGCGTCATCGCGACCTTCTCGACCGTCACGCCGAACTTGTTCTCGGCGGCGCGGTAGGAGTTGCGGGCGCGCTTCTTGAAGCGGGCGGCGACCTCGTCGAGCGAGCCGGTGAGGTCGACGGCGACGGCGTGCTGGTACTGGCTCGAGGCCGCCCGCACCCAGCCGTTGCGCTCGAACGCGGCGATGAGTTCGGGATCCTCCGCCTGGAAGGTCTCCATCTTGAGGCCGAACCAGCGCTTGGGGTAGGCCTTGGCGCGGGCGGTGATCGCGTCGACCGCGGCGGCATCGATGCCGGCGACGCGCGGCAGGAAGAGGATGCGGCCCGCGAGCGGCGCGCTGCGCTCGAAGAGCTGGATCGGCAGCTGGCGCTCCCCGCCGCCGGCCACCGGCACGGCCACGACGTCGCGGAGCGCCCGCCACGGGCTCTCCTCACGAGTGCGGGCCCACGCATCCGACTGCATGTAGTGGGCGCGCGGCTGCCCCTCGAGCACCTGCGCGTCCCACGCGGCCCCGTCGGTGGCCTTCGCAGGCCTCGGCTCGGCCGCAGCGGTGATGCTCATGCGCTCGCTCTCGATGGGTGTCTTCGGTGCGGATGCACCGCGGTGCCCCTGGAGGGACTCGAACCCCCAACCAGCTCCTTAGGACGGAGATGCTCTTCCATTGAGCTACAGAGGCCAGGCTCGCCGATTCTAGCGCCGTCGGAGCGGTCCCCGAGCCGCGGGGAGGGACGGCTGCTGCCTCGTGACTAGGCTTGACCAGGAGAGGGGGCGCACGTGCGGGTCAGCTGGATCGATGCCAGGCGATCGATCTCGCGGCGCCTCCGGTCCGCGGCCCTGATCGCCGCCGCCCTGATCATCGGCCTGTTGGGGATGCACACCCTCAGCGGGCACGACAGCCACGATCCGGTCATCGCCTCGGCTGCGGCTCCCGCCGCGGAGCACCATGAAGAAGCCGAGTGCGAGTGCGCGTCGCCGTCGCCGGAGCACTCGATGGCGCTCATGGCATGCGTGCTCGCCCTCCTGGTCGGCCTCGTGGTGCTGCACGCGCCGCGTCGTGGTCACCTCCACTCCGCTCCGTGGACGCGCGCCGGGGCAACCCTCGAACGAGCGCCGCGAGCCCTGCCGCGTCCTCGCCCGCCTTCGCTGACCCTGCTCTCGATCAGCCGGACCTGATGGGCTCTGCAGTGCCCCGGATGCGTCCGGTGCACCGCCGCGCCCTGCGCGGCGCTGAAGCCATCACCAGCCAACCTGATCGAAGGACAGCATTGCCATGCACAAGCACTTCCGCACCATGACCATCGTCTCCGGCGTCGTCGCCTCCGCCATCCTCCTCGCTGGGTGCGCGGCCCAGGACGGAACCGCCAGCCCCTCGCAGAGTCCCGTGCCCAGCGCCTCGGGCGCAGCCGTAGCGGACTTCAACGCCGCCGACGAGATGTTCGCCACCATGATGATCCCCCACCACGAGCAGGCGGTCGAGATGGCCGACGTCCTTCTCGCGAAGGACGGTGCCGACCCGCGCGTCGCAGATCTCGCGCAGCAGATCAAGGACGCACAGGGACCCGAGATCGAGACGATGCGGGGTTGGCTCGAGGCATGGGGCGTCGAGTACGAGGACAGCTCTATGGGCGGCATGGATCACGGCGACGGCATGATGACCGATGACGACATGCGCCAGCTCGAGGATGCCGAGGGCGCAGAGGCGAGCCGCCTGTTCCTGGAGCAGATGGTCGTGCACCACGAAGGAGCCGTGGAGATGGCCGAGGTGCAGGTGGAGACGGGGCAGAACGCGGAAGCGGTCTCCCTGGCCGAGCAGGTGATCGAGGACCAGACCTCGGAGATCGAGACGATGCAGGAGCTGCTCGAGCAGCTCTGACCCGGACCGGCATGGGGAGGCCTGCGGCTGCGCGCCCGAGCCTCCCCATGCCGGCACCCACCCGACCCCCGGTTCGACAGCTATGGAGGCGCCGACGATGAAGACCCCTCGCTCGCGAGCACTGCTCGCCATCCCTGTGCTCGCGCTCCTGCTCTCCGGATGCGCCCAGGAGCCCGCTCCGGACGCAGCAGCCCCAGCTCCGCTGCACGACGATCCGTTCGCACACGTCCACGGCATCGGCGTGCTCCCGGGCGACCCCGACATCCTCGTCGCCACCCACGCAGGCGTCTACCGCGTCGACTCCGCCGGCAAGGCGGAGGGGCCCCTCGGAGGCGAGGACTTCGACGCCATGGGCTTCACCGTCGCCGGTGCCACCCTCTTCGCCTCAGGGCATCCGGGTGCCGCGACGTCTCCCGAGCTCGGCGCTCCCAACCTGGGCATCGTGCGCAGCGTCGACGGAGGAGCGACGTGGGAGCCTGTCGCGCGGACGGGCGTCGAGGACTTCCACGTGCTGACCGGCGGACCCGACGGCAGCCTCTTCGGGATCGGCTCATCGTCGCCCGGCGTGCAGGCGAGCAGCGATGCCGGCACCACCTGGACCGCAGGCGCGGAGCTGGCAGCCGCCGACCTCGCCGTCGGCGGGAGCGACGAGCTCTACGCGGCGACCGAGGACGGCCTGCAGGTCAGCGTCGACGGTGCTGCGACGTTCGCTCCGGTGCCCGACGCGCCGCTGCTGTTCCAGATCGCCGCCGGTGCCGACGGCACGCTGGTCGGCGCAGGCGTCGACGGCCTGCTCTGGCGCGCGCAGGAGGGCGGCGGCTGGGCGAGCGGCGAGCGCTTCAGCGGAGCGCTGCAGACGCTCGCCGTCGGTGAGGGAGGCTCGATGCTGCTCGTCGACGACCGCGGCCTGGTGCGCATCGATGCGAGCGGCGTCGAAGTCATCCGTCCCGCCGGCTAGGCTCGGACGCCGACGCTCACGCGGGTTGCGGCTTCACCGCGTCGGAGCTGTCGCGCCCGACGCCGTACGAGAACTCGCGAGCCTGGCCGGCTTCGAGCGGCGCTACGACCCCTGCAACCCGCACTCGGATGGGCGGAGCGGTTCCCGCGTGCGAGCGCAGCGTGGCACGGTCGGGCTCGACCGCGACATCCAGCAGATGGCCCCGGAACCGGATCCGGAACGCGAGACGCGACAGGCGCGGCGGCAGTCTCGGTTCGAGCGCCAGGAGACCGTCTTCGAGCATCAGGCCCGCGAACGCGCGGACGGGGATGTCGACGGTGCCCGCCATCGCGCCCAGGTGCACGCCCTCTCTGGTCGTGCCGCCCTGCGCGTCGTCCAGGTCGGCGACGAGCGCTTCCCGGAACGCGCTCCACGATCTCGCGGGATCGATGGACGCGAGGGCCGAGGCATGCACGACGCGGCTGAGGGTGGAGCCGTGCGACGTCCGTGCGACGTAGTAGTCCATGGTCCGCAGCAGATCTCCCTGGGAGAACGCGTAGCCGAGCGACGAGACCTGGCGGCAGACCGTCTCGCAGCCGAGGAGATGCACCAGCATGACGACATCGGGCTGCTTGGAGAGCTTGTAGCGGTTGGTGCTGTCGTCCTCGGACTCGAGGATGAGGTCGAGCCGGCCGATGTTGCCGTAGCGCTCGCGGTAGCCCGCCCAGTCCAGCTCCTCGAGCTGCTCATAGCCATCGAACTGGGCCAGCACGCCATCGCGATGGAAGCTGAGGGAGAGCCGCCTGCTGAGATGCCGCCACCGCTCGACCTCGGCGTCCGTGACGGCCAGGCGCTCTCGGACGGAGTCTGCGAGGTGACCGCGCAGCACCGTGAACGACTGCGCGGCTCGAGCGGCGAGCCAGGACACGAGGACATTGGTGTACGCGTTGTCGCGAAGGCCCGTCCCCGGCCGGTCAGGAGGACCGTCGTGGAACTCGTCGGGCCCCATCACCCCGTCGATGTGGAACCGATCGGTGAGCGGGTCGTGCTGGGCGAGCGAGGCGAACAGACGCACGACCTCGACGATCAGCTCGGCACCGCGATCCGCGAGCCACTCGCGGTCGCCGGTCGCCTGGAAGTACAGCCACGCGTTGTATCCGATCGCGAGCCCGACATGGCGCTGCCTATGGGAGTTGTCCGGCATCCATCGCTCCGACCGGGGGTTGTAGAGCGCAGTCGGAGTCTCCTCTCGCCCGTCGCTGCCGCTCTGCCACGGGAACAGCGCACCATCCAGCCCGGCGCGCGATGCCGCGGCGCGCGCGGTGCCGAGCCGTCGCCAGCGATACTCCAGCAGCGCCCGGCTCAGGTCGGGGAGCCGCAGCGCGACGACGGGCATGACGAAGACCTCATCCCAGAACACGTGCCCCCGATAGCCCTCCCCGTGGAGGCCCCGCGCCGGCACTCCCGCGTCCAGCTCGGCGGTGTGCGGGGAGAGCGTCTGCAGGATGTGGAAGACGTGCAGGTTGAGGATCAGCCGGCTCTGGCGGTCGGCGTCCACCGATACCTCGAACAGCTCCCACAGCCGCCGCCATGCCTCGCTATGGCGCTCGCGGAGCACGGCGACGTCGCCGAGCCCGCGCACCCGCCCGAGCGCGGCCTCGCCCGGCTCGCTGATCGCGCGGTCGCGGGAGGTGAAGATCGCGGTGAGCGTGGTGAACGTGACCGGGCGGCCGTCGTCCAGCCGCAGCCTGAACTCCTTGACACGCCGGAGGGCTCCCGACGGCACGTCGAGCACCTCGACTCCATCGGCTCCGGTCATGCGCCATCGCACGGCAGTCGCGATCTCCACACGGCTCTGGCTGGTCTGCGCCTCGCACAGCAGCACATCGTCGAGCTCCCGGAAGGCCACGGACGACAGGTGCGTCGCATCGGTGCCGATGGATGCCTGCACGTTGGTGTTGCGCACATCCGCATCGATCCCGGCCCGGAGCTCGAGCGGACCGCTCCAGCCGCGTGCAGCGAGGGTGGTCTCCAGGACAGCCACGTGCGGATCGTCCATGGAGACGAAGCAGCGCTGCACCAGGTCCACAGTCCCGGCCTCGGGTCCGACGAGCGTCGCTCGCCGCACCGCGACAGCGCGACGCAAGTCGAGCTCCCGCCGGTCGGAGGCGACGAGCGCGCCGCTGGAGAGCCAGCGCCCCCCACCGACCCGCAGGTCAACCCGGAGCCAGTTCGGGGCATTGACGAGGTGCTCCTCCGCGATCTCTCTTCCGTGAACGGCGCTCAGCACGCGGTTGTAGACGCCCGCGAGGTAGGTGCCCGGATAGTGGACGCCGTCGTCGCGGTGCTCGGGGAGGGCTCCCCTCGTCGCGAAGCGGCCGTTGCCGAGCGCCGTGAGGGCTTCTCGATGCCCTTCGTGCTCACGATCGAACCCTTCGTAGAGGAGCGACCAAGTGCCCCCAGCGCGTGCACCCAGGTCGAGCTGCGCCACATCCAGCAGCACGACATCGGCCCCAGCAGCCTCGAGCTCCTCCCGCTGCCCGGACCTCGCGATGCCGACGACGAGCCCGAAGCCGCCTCGCCGCCCCGCCTCCACGCCGGCGACCGAATCCTCGATCAGCGCGGCGCGTGCCGGCGCGACGCCCAATCGAGCGGCAGCCTCCAGGAAGAGCGCGGGGTGCGGCTTGCCCGCTAACCTATCGGCCAACGCGATCTCGCCGTCGACGACGGTGTCGAAGGCGCCCGACAGGCCGGCTGCAGCCAGCAGCGCATGCGCATTGCGGCTGGCCGTGACCAGGCCGGTTGGCACCCCCGCCTCTCGCAGGCGTCGCAGCAACGCCAGCGTGCCGGGGTACACCCGCAGCCCGCGGCCCCTGAGCTCGCCGATGAAGAGCGCATCCTTGCGTGCCGCGAGACCTGCGACCGTCCACGCATCGGGCGGGTCACCGACGCGCCCGGCCTGCAGGGAGATGCCGCGAGCGCCCAGGTAGGCGGCGACGCCGTCCTCGCGGCTGCGGCCATCGACGTAGCGCCGATAGTCGGCCTCTGCGTCGAAGCGGCGCTCCGGATCGCGGGCTCGCGCTCGCGGGTCCTGCAGCACCTCGTCGAAGAGGCGCTTCCAGGCCGCCGCGTGGACGACAGCGGTATCCGTGACGACGCCGTCCATGTCGAACAGCACGGCGTCGTAGACCGCGTCCATGCCGTGTGCGCCGCTCGCGCGGCGTCGGCGAGGCGCTCCCGTCCTCGTCGACCGGTCCGGTGACTCCGATACTGCGTCCACCGCGCGCTCGCCGCCTGCCGCCGATCAGGCCGTCGTCATCGCCGCGGCACCTGGGGCGCGGCCGCGACCTGCTCAGCGGCGGGCGCTGCCTGCGCGGGCAGGCTGAGCCGCTTCAGCAGCAGCGCGTTGACGGCGACGATGACGCTCGAGCCCGACATGCTGATCGCCGCGATCTCCGGGCTCAGCATCAGCCCGAACGCCGGGTAGAACACGCCTGCGGCGACGGGCAGCGCGATGGCGTTGTATCCGATCGCCCATCCGAGGTTCTGTCGCATCTTGCGTAGCGTGCCCTTGCCGATCCGCAGCGCGACTGCCACATCCAGCGGATCCGAGCGCATGAGGACGACGTCGGCCGTCTCGATCGCGACGTCGGTGCCCGCACCGATCGCGATCCCGAGGTCCGCCTGCGCCAGCGCAGGAGCATCGTTGACGCCGTCGCCCACCATCGCCACCTTCTTGCCCGCGGCTTGGAGCTCGGCGATGCGTGCGCTCTTGTCCTCGGGCAGCACCTCTGCGATCACCGTGTCGATGCCCAGCAGGGATGCGATCCGCTCGGCCGTCGGCTGGTTGTCTCCGGTCAGCATCACCACCTCGATCCCGGCGTCGTGCAGGGCATCGATGGATGCCCTGGCAGTCTCGCGCGGCGCGTCCGCGAGCGCGATCAGGCCGGCGGCCTGACCGTCCACGGCGAACATGATGGCAGTCCGGCCGCCCTCGGCGAACGCGCGGTGCTGGGCCGCGATGGCCGCGAAGTCGACTCCCTCCGCCGTGAGGAGCCGCGTGCTCCCGAGCACCACCGTCCGGCCCTCCACCGTCGCGACCGCTCCTTGGCCGGTGATGTTGCGGAAGGCGCTGGCGCTGCGGCGAGGCGCGCCGCGTCGATCCGCGTAGTCCACGATTGCACGGGCGAGGGGGTGCTCCGACTCCCGCTCCGCGGCCGCCACCAGCCCCAGCAGCTCGAGAGCGTCACCTCCGACGGGGACGTAGTCGGTGACCTCCGGCTGGCCCTTCGTGAGGGTGCCCGTCTTGTCGAGGACGACCGCATCGATGCGTGCGGCGGTCTCGATGCCGGTCGCGTTCTTGAACAGGACCCCGCGCTTCGCGCCGAGCCCCGTGCCGACCATGATGGCGGTCGGCGTCGCGAGCCCGAGCGCATCGGGGCACGTGATCACGACGACGGTGATCGCGAACAGGATTGCCATCGGCACGTCGGCGCCGGCCAGCCACCAGGCCAAGAAGGTGGCGGAGCCGCCGATGAGCGCGACGAGCACGAGCCAGAACGCGGCACGGTCCGCGAGTCGCTGCCCGGGCGCCTTGGAGTTCTGTGCCCGCTGCACGAGCTGCACGATCTGCGCCAGCGCTGTATCGGCACCGATCTTGGTCGCACGCACCCGCAGCGTGCCCACGGTGTTCACCGTCGCTCCGATCACCTCGGATCCGGGCTCCTTGCCCACCGGCATGGACTCGCCCGTCACCATCGACTCGTCGACCTCGGAGACGCCCTCCTCGACGTCGCCGTCGGTCGGGATCTTCGCCCCGGGCCGCACCAGCATGAGGTCTCCGGGCATGACCTCGGACGTGGAGACCTCCACTTCGACGCCGTCTCGGATGACGACCGCCCGTGGCGGCGCGAGCTCCAGCAGCCGGCGGATCGCGTCGTTCGCCCCGCCTCGGGCGCGCATCTCGACCCAGTGGCCGAGGAGCACGAAGGTCGCGAGCACGGATGCCGCCTCGTAGAAGACCTCGCCGCCGCCCGTGAGCGTGACCACCAGGCTGTACAGCCAGCCCGCACCCACGCCGACGGCCACCAGGACCATCATGTCGAGGGTCCGCTCACGCAGTGCTCGCCAAGCACCGTCGAAGAAGATCCAGGCGGCGTAGAAGATCACCGGCAGCGAGAGGATCAGCGCGAAGACGTCGTCGCGAAGCCCGAACGGGGCCGGGACCGCGAACCCCATCACCTCCCGACCGATGGGCGACCAGAGCGTGATGGGGATCGAGAGCAGCGCAGCGACCACGAAGCGATTGCGCATGTCGCGCGTCATCGCCTCCATGGACATGCCGGCGTGGTGGCCTCCATGTCCCATGGCATCCTGCGCGGAAGCTGCGGCCTCGTGCTTTCGGCCGCCGTCGTCGACCGGGGCGGAAGGCCCCCCGTGCGTGTCGTGCACGGCGGAGGCTGGATCGCAGATGTGGTCCGGCACGGACTGCCCGGAGCAGTGATAGCCGCACTCGATCACCCAGTCGCGGAGCTGCCCGACGGTGGTGACGCGGGGGTCGTAGGTGACGTTGGCGGTCTGCGCGACCGGGTTGGCGTCCACTGCGACGACCCCCGGGCGGCGCCGCAGCGCAGCTTCAGCGACGGACTTCGAGGACGCCCAGTGCACGCCGCTGACCTCGAGGACCACGGTGCTCGGCGCGGTGGTCATGCGGCCCGTCGCGGAGCAGCGTCGATCGCAACGCGTCGCATCCGGCGACCGAGCCGGTCCTGCACCACCGAGCGCCGCATGGACATGGGCGACCTCCCGTCCGAGCCCATGCTAACCGCGCTCCGGACTCGCGTGCAGGGCCTCCTTGTGCTGCATGGGCGGCACCCGGAGGACCGCGAGGCTCGTCCTCACCGCGCTGCACGACGAAGCGCCCGCCCCGAGGGGGCGGGCGCTTCGTGATGCAAGATCAGGTGATGTCGATGAACACCGGTGCCGTGCCGCCGATGTTGACGCCTGCGACCACCGTGTTGTAGCCCGACCAGCCGCCGTGCACGGCCTGTCCACCACCGATGTAGATGGCGATGTGCGCACGACCGACGCCTCCGTCGGCGTAGTAGATCACGTCGCCGGGCGAGGCCTGCGACATCGGGATGGTCGGGCCGAGGTTGAACAGCGAGCCCATGCCCGAGTACGGGAGCCCGGCAGCACCGATGGCCTTGCGCACCAGCTGCACGCAGTCCTGCGAGACGCCCACCTGCGCGAGCGCAGCGTTGGCGATGACGCTCCCGGACGCTCCGGCCGAGGCTGCAGCGGAGGTCGTGCTGGAAGACGAGGACGAGGATCCCGTCGTCGCCCCGGCCGTTGCCTGCTCAGCCTGCTGCTCCTGCGCAGCCTGCTCCTGCGCAGCCTGCTGCTGCTCGAGCTCGGCCTGCGCCGCAGCCTCGAGCTCCGCGCGGATCTGCTCGAGCTCCTCGGCCGTCGTCGCCTGCACGTCGAGGCGGGCCTCCAGGCCAGGGCCACCAGCCGTCACGATGCCCGAGACCGACTGGGCATCCTGGGCGACGATGGCCGAGTACGAGTCGGCGGCGTCGACATTGGAGCTCGAGGCGAAGGCGGGGAGGGCGAGGGGCGTGGCGAGTGCCGCAGCGACAGCGATCACGCCCACACGACGGGCGTTGCGCGCCACCGACGCGCGGGTGAAGCGCTTCTTGTCAGTGGACTCGAAGCCGGTCATCTCGGTTGAGGTCGTCACAGGCTGATACTCCAAAAATCTCGGTGGAACGAAGCACCGACAAGCGGCACTCCGACCCACGTTACCAAATCGTTATCGTTTTGTCACCCGGCGTGCAGGTCAGCCGAACCGGCGGACCTCGGGCGTGCCGAACGCGGCGAGCATGGCCGCATAGTTGGAGTACTTCACCGGCTTGCCACTCGTCGCTGCATGCACGATCTGCCCTCCCCCGACGAACACCGCGACGTGCCCGTTCCACACCAGCAGGTCGCCGGGAGCGACCTGCGACGCGGGCACGGGTGTGCCGTAGCCGGCCTGCGCGTTGGACGAGTGCGGCAGGTAGTGCCCTGCCTGCCCGTACACCCACACCGTGAAGCCGGAGCAGTCGAAGCCCGTGGCCGGGCTCGAGCCGCCCCAGACGTAGGGAACGCCGAGCTGCGACTGCGCGATCGCGGCGATCGAGCCGTTGGCGGGGATGCTCGCCGCCGCAGACGTGCTGACGGCCGCGCCGCCCGTCGCCGCAGCGGAGGCGACCTCCGCCGCTTGCTCGCGCGCCTCGGCCAGCTCGGCCTGGCGCGCCTCCTCGGCGGCGGCGGCGGCCTCCTGCAGCTCGGCGAGCTGCTCGGCGGTCGTGCCGGCGATGCCCTCCCGCGCGACGAGGTCGACGCGCGCGTCGGCGGCGACGGTGACGGTCTGCGAGTTCTCGGCGACGATGCTCGCGAGCTCGTCGGCGGAGAACTGCTCGCCCTGCGGCCCGAAGGCCGCCGCGGGCAGCGACAGCGCCCCGACGAGGGCGGCCGCGATGCTGACCACGCCGACGCTCTTCACGCCGCGGCGGAGCGGCGCGAGCGCGCGCTCCCTCGGAGCAGGTCGTCCGGCCATCGGGACGGCGATGGCCGTCGAGTGCTGCTGATCCATGCTTCGGTGTTCCCCCAGATGCGTGCAGATCCCCGCACCACGGGTGCAGGGCTGACGCGGCGAGACTAGCCGACCGTTACCAATCCGTCACAATCCGTCCACGCCCGTCGGCGAGCCTCTGAGGGGCCTGGACGAAGCCTGGACGTCACGCCTCGAGGTAGACGTGCTGCGCGAGCTCGACGGGCAGGTCGATCGCGGCGCCGCCGACCACGGAGAGGCGGATGCGCGCGCCGACGTCGGTCACGGCGACGCGCGCGCCGGGGACCACGCCGGCGGCCTGCAGCTCGGCGAGCCCCTCGATGTCGTGCTGCACCGGCTCCCCGAGCCTGCGCACCACGTGCTCGCCCCGCGCATCCGTCGCCGGCACGACGCCCGCGAGGAACGCCTCGGCGGGCTCGAGCCCCAGCTCGGCGAGGCCCGGGATGGGCGTGCCGTACGGCGACTCGCGCGGGTTGCCGAGCAGCGCGAGCAGCCGGCGCTCGACCTGCTCGCTCATGACGTGCTCCCAGCGGCACGCCTCGTCGTGCACGAGGCTCCAGTCGAGCCCGATGACGTCGGCGAGCAGCCGCTCGGCGAGGCGGTGCTTGCGCAGCACCCGGATCGCGAGCGCGCGGCCCTCCTCGGTGAGCTCGAGGTGGCGGTCCGGCGCGACGACGACGAGCCCGTCGCGCTCCATGCGCGCGATCGTCTGCGACACCGTCGGGCCCGAGTGGTGCAGCCGCTCCGAGATGCGGGCGCGCAGGGGCGTGATGCCCTCCTCCTCGAGATCGAGGATCGTGCGGAGGTACATCTCTGTCGTGTCGACGAGATCCGTCACCCGCAGCTCCCGCTTCCTTCGCCCCGTCCGCCAGCCATCCGGCTCCACCCTATTGTCGCCGCGCTCGTAGGATCGTCAGCGTGAGCGACATCGTCATCCCCGCCGACCTCCTGCCCGCCGACGGACGATTCGGCTGCGGACCGTCCAAGGTGCGGCCCGAGCAGGTCGCGCGCCTGCAGTCGAGCCTCGACCTGCTCGGCACGAGCCACCGGCAGGCGCCGGTGAAGGGTCTCGTGCGCTCGGTGCGCGAGGGGCTCGCCGAGCTCTTCTCGCTGCCCGACGGCTACGAGGTGCTGCTCGGCAACGGCGGCTCGACCGCCTTCTGGGACGCCGCGGCCTTCAGCCTGATAGAGCGCCGCTCGCACCACCTCACCTTCGGCGAGTTCGGCGCGAAGTTCGCGAAGGCCGCTGCCGCGCCGTGGCTCGAGGTGCCGAGCGTCGCGAGCGCCGAGCCCGGCTCGCGCCCGGCGCTCGAGGACGTCGAGGGGGTCGACGTCGTCGCCTACCCGCACAACGAGACCTCCACGGGCGTCTTCCACCCGGTCGTCCGGGGACAGGCGGATGCGCTCACGGTCGTGGACGCCACGAGCGCGGCGGGCGGCCTGGCCGTCGACGTCGCCGAGAGCGACCTCTACTACTTCGCGCCGCAGAAGAACTTCGCCGCCGACGGCGGCCTGTGGCTCGCGCTCGCCTCCCCGGCGGCGATCGAGCGCATCGAGCGGATCGGCGGCTCCGGCCGCTACATCCCGGAGTTCCTGTCGCTGCAGCAGGCGGTGACGAACTCCCGCCTCGACCAGACCCTCAACACGCCCGCGCTCGCGACGCTGCTGCTGCTCGACGAGCAGATCCGCTGGATGCTCGCCTCCGGCGGCCTCGACGCGATGGCGGCTCGCACGGCCGAGTCGGCGTCGACGCTGTACGCCTGGGCCGAGGCGCGCGCCGAGGCGACGCCGTTCGTCGCCGACCCGGCGCACCGCTCCGACGTCGTCGTCACGATCGACTTCGACGAGTCGGTCGATGCTGCCGCGCTCGCGAAGGCGCTGCGCGCCAACGGCGTGGTCGACACGGAGCCCTACCGCAAGCTCGGCCGCAACCAGCTGCGCGTCGCGACCTTCGCCGCGATCGAGCCTGCCGACGTGCTGCAGCTGACCCGCTGCCTCGACTTCCTGCTCGAGCGCTAGTCAGCGGTCGGCGCCGGCGGCCTCGTCGTCGGCGTCGACCGCCTCGTCGTCGGCGTCGTCCGCCTCGTCGTCGTCGCCGAGGTCGTGCTCGTCGTCGATCGCGAAGTCGTCGTCGAAGTCGTCCTCGAGGTCGGCCTCGAGATCCGACTCCAGCTCCTCGTCGTCGACGAAGTCGTCGTCGTCGTCCGCGCCCTCGGCGCCCGAGGCCTCCTTGGCCGCCAGGTAGTCGGCGAGCCGGTCGGCCCACGGCACCCAGGCGGGCGCGAGCAGGGAGCCCTCGCCGGGCAGCAGCGCCACCTCGAGCACGGTGGGGCCGCCCTCGAGGCCGCGCGAGAGCAGCACCGTCCACGACCAGTCGGGGTAGCCGCCGAGCGTCGAGGCGTGGCGGATCGCGAGCACGTGGTCGCCCTCGGCGAAGGCGTCCTGCACCTCGCCCACGGCGCCCTTCGGCGCGACCTCGTCGAGCGCGGCGATCGCGAGCTCGAGCTCCTGGAGCGTCGGCGTCGCGGGCACGGGCGCGGGCGACTCGGCCTGCGGGGCGGCCGCCTGCGCGTCGGCCTCGGCGGGCGCCTCGGCGTCAGCGGCCACCGCTGCGTCAGCGGGCGCGTGGGCCTCAGCGGCCGTGTCGGCCTCAGCGGGCGCGCCGGCCTCAGGCATCGAGGTCATCGGCGACCCTCCGGAGCATCTGCGCGACGGTCGAGCCGTGCGCGGCGCTCGGGTAGCGGCCGCGACGGAGGTCGTTGCCGATGGTGTCGAGCAGGCGCACGAGGTCCTCGACGATGATCGCCATGTCCTCCGTGTCGCGGCGGGCGGCCTTCACCGCGGCGCCGCCGACCGTGCGCAGCGAGAGCGCCTGCGGGCCGCGACGGCCCTCGGCGATGCCGTACTCGACCTTCGCGCCGGGCTTGATGACGACGCCCTCGGGCACAGCGGACGCGTGCAGGAACACCTCGACGCCGTCGTCCCCGGCGATGAAGCCGAAGCCCTTGGCCTCGTCGAAGAACTTCACCCTGCCCGTCGGCATGGCACCCTCCCCAGCGTCTGCACTGCGGCGCCCTGCCGCTTGCGCCCCAGCGTAGTCGGCGCCGGATGGGCGGATGACCGCGTTATCCTGGTCGGATGCCGAAGGCGAGCAGCAACCCGACGCAGCGCCCCAGGAAGCGGGAGCGCGGCACCGCGACCGAGGAGCGCTCCGCGCGCGGCCTCGTCGAGCGCGTGCTCGCGATCGGCGTCGTCGCCTTCGCCGCCATCGCCCTGCTCGGCTTCGCCGCCACCATGCTCCACGTCGGCCTCCGCGACTCGGTCGAGCTCTTCGCCGCCACGCTGTGGCAGTGGGCGTTCTGGCTGCCGCTCGTGGCGCTGCCGCTCATGATCGTCTGCCTCGTCGCCCTCGTGATCGTGAGCGCCGCCGGCAAGGCCCGCAGGCGCTGATGGACGTCGTCGCGCTCGCCGCCCGCATCCAGGCGATGCCCGACGACGCGCTCGACGCGCTCGTGGTCGAGCGGCAGGCGCCGCTGCAGCTCTCCTCCACGTTCGACCTCGCCGAGCACCTGCTGTCGGATGCGTCGATCGCGCAGGCGCTCCGGTGGCGGTCGGCGGCCGAGCTGGCCGCGCTCGCCGAGGGCGGCTCGACGCCGAGGCTCGACGCGCTGCTGCTCGCCGTCGACGGCGTCGCGCTCGCGCCCGTGCGGGCCGCCGCGCGGGCGGCGCTCGAAGCCGCCGGCCTCGACGAGGCGGCCCCGCGCGCGACCGAGCCCATCGAGAGCCCGACCGCGCCGCAGCTCGCGATCGACGAGGCGATCAAGGTCGCCGAGCTCGTGCACCGCATCGCCGACCACCCCGTCGTGCTCCGCAGCCGCTCCCAGCTGCCCGCGGCCGTCGCGCGCGACCTCGCCGAGGCGGTGGACGCCGACCCGGCGCAGCTCGAGGAGCGGCTCGAGCCCGCGCTCCTCGCCGGCCTCGTCGACCGCTCCGACGGGCGGCTGCGCGCCACCGTCGACGCCGACGCCTGGCTCGCCGCCCCCGTGCCCGACCGCTGGCTCGTGCTCGCGCAGGCCTGGCTCGCCGCCACCCCCGACGTCGAGGCGGTCGCGGGCGACCCGCGCGCGGGCTTCCCGCTCGCCGGCGACGCCGAGCGCGCGGTGCGCGAGCGACAGCACCGGCAGGCGCAGCGGCTCGGCCTCGTCGATCGCGGCTCGCTCACGACGCTCGCCGCCGACCTGCAGGGCGGGCGCACCGTCGAGGGCGAGCCGGCCGCCCGCGCCGCGCTCGCCGCCCACGTGCCCCCGGCCACCGCATCCGTCTACCTCCAGCCCGACCTGTCGGCCGTCGCACCCGGGCCGCTCACGCCCGAGGTCGAGTCGCGCCTGCGCCGCATCGCCCGCATCGAGCGCGCCGGCATCGCCTCGCAGTGGCGCATCACGGCGCAGAGCATCACCGCGGGCCTCGCGGGCGGCGAGACCGCCGAGGGGCTGCTCGCCTTCCTCGCCGACGCCTCGCTCACGGGGCTCCCGCAGCCGGTCGCCTACCTCGTGCGCGACACCGCCGCCCGCTTCGGCAGCCTGCGCGTGCGCGCCGTCGACCCCGTCGCCGAGGGCGGCGCGCGCTCGCAGGCGCGCAGCGACGACGCGCAGCTCATCCGCACCATCGCCGTCGACCGGGCGCTCGCCGCGATCGGGCCCGCGCAGACGGGGCCCCACCGCGTCACCTTCCGCCCGAGCGCCGAGGAGTCGCTCGACGCGCTGCTCGACGAGCGCTACCCCGCGGTGCTCGAGGACGAGCACGGCGAGCTGGTCGTGCGCGTGCCCGAGCGCGCCCCGCGGCGCGAGCGCGAGCAGCACCGGCTCGTGGCGCGCCTGCGCGACGCCGGCTTCGAGGTGGGCGAGCACGAGCGCGCCTGGCTCGAGCGGCAGCTGCAGACGGCCGTGCGCGAGCGCGTGCCGGTGCGGCTGACGCTCATGACCGCCACCGATCCGGTCGACATCGAGCTCGTGCCGCTCGCCGTCGCGAACGGCCGGCTCCGCGCGCGGGACGCGAACCGCGACGTCGAGCGCACGCTGCCGCTCAGCGCGATCACGAAGGTCGCGGGGCTGGGTGCGCTGAGCTGACGCCTCCTGATGTCCGGGACGGACGTCAGCGCTGGGGTCGCGGCGACGACGCGAAGGCGTCGTCGCCTCAGCTCCACCGCGCGGCAGTAGGCTGGAACGCTATGGATCAGCCCGGCCCGCTCATCGTCCAGTCCGACAGGACTGTGCTGCTCGAAGTCGCACACCCCGACGCCGCCGCCGCGAGGCAGGCGCTGCAGGTGTTCGCCGAGCTCGAGCGCGCGCCCGAGCACATCCACACCTACCGCGTCACGCGCCTCGGCCTGTGGAACGCGCGCGCCGCCGGCCACACCGCCGACGAGATCATCGGCACGCTCGACCGGCACGCGAAGTTCCCCGTGCCCGCCGGCGTCGCGCAGGACATCCGCGAGACGATCGGCCGCTACGGCCGCCTCGTCATCGAGCGCGACGACGAGGGGCTCGTGCTGCGCAGCCAGGACCGCCCGGTGCTCGAGGAGGTGCGGCGCTCGCGCAAGATCGCGCCGCTGCTCGGCGGCCCCGCCGGCGACGGCATCCGCGTCGTCGACTGGGCCCGGGGCGAGCTGAAGCAGGAGCTCGTGAAGCTCGGCTGGCCCGCCGAGGACCTCGCCGGCTACACGCCCGGCACCCCGCTCGAGATCGACCTCGTCGAGGACGGCTGGAGCATGCGGCCGTACCAGTCGGATGCGGTGACGCACTTCTCCGAGGCCGGCTCGGGCGTCGTCGTGCTCCCGTGCGGCGCGGGCAAGACGATCGTCGGCGCTGCGGCCATGGCCGCGACCGACACCACCACGCTCATCCTCGTCACGAACACCGTGTCGGCCAGGCAGTGGCGCAGCGAGCTGCTCGCGCGCACGAGCCTCACCGAGGACGAGATCGGCGAGTACTCCGGGCAGAGCAAGGAGATCAAGCCGGTCACGATCGCGACCTACCAGATCCTCACCGTCAAGCGCGGCGGCGAGTACGCCCACCTCGGCGTGCTCGACGCGCTCGACTGGGGCCTCATCGTCTACGACGAGGTGCACCTGCTGCCGGCGCCGGTCTTCAAGCTCACCGCCGACCTGCAGGCGCGTCGCCGCCTCGGCCTCACCGCGACGCTCGTGCGCGAGGACGGCCGCGAGTCCGACGTCTTCAGCCTCATCGGCCCGAAGCGGTTCGACGCGCCCTGGAAGGAGATCGAGCAGCAGGGCTTCATCGCGCCCGCCGCGTGCTTCGAGGTGCGCATCGACCTCGACGAGGACGCGCGGCTCGAGTACGCCGCGTCCACCGACCGCGACCGCTACCGGATCGCCGCCTCCAGCCCCCGCAAGATCCAGACCGTGCGGCGCATCCTCGACCAGCACCCCGACGAGCCGACGCTCGTGATCGGCCAGTACCTCGACCAGCTCGAGGAGCTCGCGGCCGCGCTCGACGCGCCGCTCATCACCGGCGAGACGCCCGTCTCCGAGCGCGAGCAGCTGTTCCAGGCGTTCCGCGACGGCAGCGAGCGGGTGCTCGTGGTGTCGAAGGTCGCCAACTTCTCGGTCGACCTGCCGGATGCGTCGCTCGCGGTGCAGGTCTCGGGCTCGTTCGGCTCGCGGCAGGAGGAGGCGCAGCGCCTCGGCCGGCTGCTGCGACCGAAGGGCGGCCGCACCGCGAGCTTCTACACCGTCGTCGCGCGCGACACGGTCGACCAGGAGTTCGCGCTCGGCCGGCAGCGCTTCCTCGCGGAGCAGGGCTACGCCTACACGATCCTCGACGAGCACGACCTCGGCGTCGCCGACCACGCGATCGTCTGATCGCGTGCACCGACGTCCCGCTGGTTCTCAGGAAGCACTCAGCGGACGACCAGAGACTTTGCCCATGACCGAACCCAGCGCCAAGATCCTCGTCGTCGACGACGAGCCCCACATCCGCGACCTGCTGACCACGAGCCTGAGGTTCTCGGGCTTCGACGTGCGCGCCGTCGGCGCGGGCGCCGCCGCCATCTCGGCGGTGCTCGAGGACGAGCCCGACCTCATCCTGCTCGACGTGATGCTCCCCGACATCAGCGGCTTCGGCGTGACCAAGCGCCTCCGCGCATCGGGCTTCACCTCGCCCATCCTCTTCCTCACCGCGAAGGACGACACGGAGGACAAGATCACCGGCCTCACCGTCGGCGGCGACGACTACGTCACGAAGCCCTTCTCGCTCGACGAGATCATCGCGCGCATCAAGGCGATCCTCCGCCGCACGATGGCCGAGGCCGACGACGCGACCATCCACGTCGGCGAGCTGGCGATGAACCAGGACACGCACGAGGTGACGGTGCGCGGCGCCGAGATCGAGCTCTCCCCCACCGAGTTCAAGCTGCTGCGCTACCTCATGCTCAACGCGAACCGCGTGCTGTCGAAGGCGCAGATCCTCGACCACGTGTGGGAGTACGACTTCAACGGCGACGTCGGCATCGTCGAGTCGTACATCTCGTACCTCCGCCGCAAGATCGACGACGGCAGCAGCGACCCGATGATCGTCACGAAGCGCGGCTTCGGCTACATGCTGAAGTCCCCCAAGGCGTAGGTGGTCGAGCGCCTCAGGAGCCTGCTCGGCCGCATGTCGCTGGCCGGGCGCATCAGCGCGCTGACGGTGCTCGTGATGGCGCTCGGCCTCGCGCTCGCCGGCGTCGGCACGCTCGCGATCATCCGCGACGCGCAGCTCGCCGAGCGCGACATCGAGATCGAGCAGGCGATGCGCGCGTTCACGAGCGAGCCGGTGACGCGCTCCGACTCGCCCGAGCAGTGCGACCTGGCGCAGCGCATGCCGAACACCTACTTCCTGGGCGTCGCCGATGCATCCGGCACCGTCCTGTGCGACAACAAGCTCCCGGGGCCGGCCAACCCCGACGTGAGCGGCATCGACATCGGCACGGTCGTCAGCGAGGAGGAGGCGTTCACCGTGCCGTCGATCGACGGCCAGACCCGGTGGCGGATGCTCGTGGCGCCGACGACCGTCGAGGGCTCGGGCGAGCTGCTGGTCTCGATCGTGGCCGCCGACATGACCTCGATCGAGACGTCGACGGCCACCTTCACCCTCGTGTTCGCCGGGTTCTCGGGGCTCGCGGTCGTGCTGGGCGCGGCGCTCACGCGCATCCTCGCCGTGTCGACCCTGCGCGGCCTGCGCCGCGTCGCGTCGGAGGCGCAGCGCTTCGCCGACGGCGACTACGACACGCGTCTGACGGGCGAGCACCCGCACACCGAGGTGGGCTCGCTCCAGCAATCGCTCAACGCCATGCTCGACCGCATCGAGGCCGCGATCGAGCAGCGCGACGAGTCGGTCGCGCAGATGCGGCAGTTCGTGGGCGACGCGAGCCACGAGCTGCGCACGCCGCTCGTGTCGGTGCGCGGCTACGCCGAGCTCTACCGGATGGGCGCGATCACGAAGCCCGAGGATGTCGGCAGCGCCATGGAGCGCATCGAGGGCGAGGCGAAGCGCATGGCGCGACTCGTGGAGGACCTCCTGCAGCTCGCGCGCCTCGACGAGCGCCGGCCGCTCGACCTGCAGCCGCTCGACCTCGTGCCGCTCGTCAACGACGCGGCGAGCGACACCCGCGTCGGCGCCCCCGAGCGGCACGTGCAGGTGCTGCCGGTCGACGCGGACGCGCTCGGCCCGGTCGCTGGCGCGGAGGACGACGCGCCGACCGCGCTCTTCACGCCGCCGCCGCTCACGCCACCCGCGATCGTGCTGGGCGACGAGCTCTCGCTGCGGCAGGTGATCTCCAACCTGATCGGCAACGCGCTGCGCTACACGCCCGAGGGCAGCCCGATCGAGCTCGGCGTCGGCGTCGCGACGCGCCGCCGCGAGGCGATCGTGCTCGTGATCGACCACGGGCCCGGCGTGCCCGACGACCTCCGCGACCGCATCTTCCAGCGCTTCTACCGCGCCGACCCCTCGCGCACGCGCGAGAGTGGCGGCAGTGGGCTGGGCCTCGCGATCGTGCGCGGCATCGTGCGCGCCCACCACGGGCGGGTCGACGTGGTGGACACGCCGGGCGGCGGCGCGACGTTCCGCATCGCCATCCCGCTCGCCGACGACCGCGCCGTCATGGCGCTCAGCGAGCGGCTGCGCCCCGACGCGAGCACCACCACCGGCGGCGCCCGCGATCCACAGGTGCCGCTGCGCGGGCTCGCCTGAGGCGCCGAACTCCGTACGGTGTGCCCTCGAGCGCGGATGCGCCGCGCAGGAGAGAGGGCATCATGAGCAGGTTCGTCGTCGACGCCGACGCCATCCACGGCGCGCACGTGGCGGTGCGCGGCACCGCCTCGCGGCTGCAGTCCGAGGCCGCCGCCATGCACGGACAGCTGCAGGCGCTCCAGGACTCGTGGACGGGGCAGGCGTCCGTCGCGTTCCAGGGCGTGCTGCAGGACTGGCGCGCCACCCAGCTGCGGGTGGAGGAGTCGCTCGCGAGCATCAACGAGGCGCTCGCGCACGCGGGCAGGCAGTACGCGGAGGTGGAGCAGGGCAACGCGCGGATGTTCGCCGGCTGACCCTCGCTGCCTCCGGTGGTCGAGCCGCGGCCGCAGGCCGCGAGTCGAGACCACCGCCGCGGGGCGCCTCCCGCTGGTCGAGCAGGACCTCACCCCACCCGTTGGTCGAGTAGCCGCCGCAGGCGGCGTATCGAGACCACCGCCGCGGGGCTGTCCTCCGCTGGTCGAGCAGGAGCTCACCCCTCCCGCTGGTCGAGTAGCCGCCGCAGGCGGCGTATCGAGACCATGACACGGCGAAGGGCCCCAGCATTGCTGCTGGGGCCCTTCGCTCGGTGGACGGGGTCTCGATACGCGGCCGCCGTCGGCGGCCGCTACTCGACCTTGAGTCCTCCGGCGTCAGGTCCGCGTCGCGGACCTGACGCCTGCGGACTCAAAAGTCCATGCCACCCGTCGGGTCGGCCGGCATGGCCTGCGCCTTCTCGGGCTTGTCGGCGACGACGGCCTCCGTGGTGAGGAAGAGGCCGGCGATCGACGCGGCGTTGGCGAGCGCGGAGCGCGTCACCTTCACCGGGTCGGCGATGCCCGCGGCGAGCATGTCGACGTACTCGCCCGTGGCGGCGTTGAGGCCGTGGCCGACCGGGAGGCCGCGCACCTTCTCGGCGACGACGCCCGGCTCGAGGCCGGCGTTGAGCGCGATCTGCTTCAGCGGAGCGTCGACGGCCACGCGCACGATGTTCGCGCCCGTCGCCTCGTCGCCCGTGAGCTCGAGGCCCTCGAACGCGGTCTTCGCGGCCTGGATGAGGGCGACGCCACCACCGGCGACGATGCCCTCCTCGACGGCTGCCTTCGCGTTGCGCACGGCGTCCTCGATGCGGTGCTTGCGCTCCTTCAGCTCGACCTCGGTCGCGGCACCCGCCTTGATGACGGCCACGCCGCCGGCGAGCTTCGCGAGCCGCTCCTGCAGCTTCTCGCGGTCGTAGTCGCTGTCGGTGTTCTCGATCTCCGAGCGGATCTGGCGCACGCGACCGGCGATCGCGTCGGCCTCGCCGGCGCCCTCGACGATGGTCGTCTCGTCCTTCGTGATGACGACCTTGCGCGCACGGCCCAGCAGGTCGAGCGTGGCGTTCTCGAGCTTGAGGCCGACCTCCTCGGAGATCACCTGGCCGCCCGTGAGGATCGCCATGTCGGCGAGCATCGCCTTGCGGCGGTCGCCGAAGCCGGGGGCCTTGACGGCGACCGACTTGAAGATGCCGCGGATCTTGTTCACGACGAGCGTGGCCAGGGCCTCGCCCTCGACGTCCTCGGCGATGATGACGAGCTGCTTGCCCGCCTGGATCACCTTGTCGACGATCGGGAGCAGGTCCTTGATGTTCGAGATCTTCGAGTTGACGATCAGGATGTACGGGTCCTCGAAGACCGTCTCCTGGCGCTCGGGGTCCGTGACGAAGTACTGCGACAGGAAGCCCTTGTCGAAGCGCATGCCCTCGGTGAGCTCGAGCTCGGTGCCGAAGGTGTTCGACTCCTCGACGGTGACGACGCCCTCCTTGCCGACCTTGTCGATGGCCTCGGCGATGAGCTCGCCGATCTCCGGGTCGGCGGCCGAGATCGATGCCGTCGCGGCGATCTCCGCCTTGGTCTCGACCTCCTTGGCGTTGGCGAGCAGCTGCTCGCTCACCGCGGCGGTGGCCTTCTCGATGCCGCGCTTGAGGCTGATCGGGTCGGCGCCCGCAGCCACGTTGCGCAGGCCCTCGCGGACGAGCGCCTGAGCGAGCACGGTGGCCGTCGTCGTGCCGTCGCCGGCGACGTCGTCGGTCTTCTTCGCGACCTCCTTGACGAGCTCGGCGCCGATCTTCTCGAACGGCTCCTCGAGCTCGATCTCCTTGGCGATCGAGACGCCGTCGTTCGTGATGGTGGGGGCGCCCCACTTCTTCTCGAGCACGACGTTGCGGCCGCGCGGGCCGAGGGTCACCTTCACCGCGTCGGCGAGCGTGTTGAGTCCACGCTCCAGCCCGCGACGGGCCTCCTCGTTGAATGCGATCATCTTTGCCATTGCAGTTCGTCCCTCCTGGACGCTGTGGACGTTCAACTGGCACTCCGACGAAGGGAGTGCCAGTAGCCAAGTCTGGCACTCGACCCATGCGAGTGCAAGCCGCGCGAGGCTCAGGGCTCGGGCGCGCGCGAGACCTCGCTGTCGACGTCCGGCTCCGTGCTCGGCGCGGTGCCCACCGCATCCGTGCCGAGCACCACCGTGATGGGCGTGCCCGAGATGCGGCCGTCCGACTGCAGCGCCTCGCCGACCCCCAGCTGCTGGGTGATGCCGCGCGCGACCGGCTCGAGCTCGGGCGCGTCGAACCACACGACCGTGCGGTCGTCGCCGCCCGTGCTGCCGCCGGTCGCCACCACCGGCCAGCCGGCGTCCGCGAGCGCCTGGCCGACGCCCGCCGCGAAGGCGTGGTCGTCGCCGTCCTCGTCGAGCACGGTGATGGATGCGTCGAGCGCCGGGTCGATCTGGCTCGGGTCGGTCACCACGGCCGGCGCGGTCTCGGTCGGCACCGGAGCCTGCGGCCGGAGCCGGTCGAGCACGAAGAGGCCGACCGCCGTCAGCACGACGGCGATCGCGAGCGCGCCCAGCAGGATCGCCCAGCGCGGCCAGCTGCGCGTCGACGCCGATCGGTGGGCGCCGACGCGGTGCGGCCGGCTCACCGGCCCTCGCGCAGGCTGAGCAGCCGCCGCACGAGCATCGGGTCGTGGCGCAGCGCCTCGGTCGTCTCGAGCACGCCGTCGAGCACCTGATAGTAGCGGGTCGTCGTCCAGCCGAACTCGGCGCGGATCGCGCGCGCCTTCGCTCCGCCGTGGCTCGTCCAGCCGGCCTCGAAGTCGAGGAGGCGGCGGATGCGCGCCTCGCGCGCCGCCTGCAGGTCGTGCGCCGACGCATCCGTCACCGCCGCCGGGCCCGGCGACGCGGGCTCGGTCCGCGAGTCCGCGGCCGCGAACGCGAGGGCGGCCGCCTCGTCGGCGGAGGCCTCCCTGCGCGGGCGAGGGTCGGTCGGCATGCCCTCGATCCTACGACCGGCGCAGGCGTCCGCTCACCGCGAAACGCGAGCCGGGCGGGCGTAGCATCGAGGCATGACCCCTTCGATCGATCGCTCCGACGCCGAGTGGCGCGAGGCCCTCTCCCCCGACGCCTACCGGGTGCTGCGCGAGGCCGGCACCGAGCGCCCCTGGACGGGCGCGCTGCTCGACGAGCAGCGGCAGGGCGTCTACGCCTGCGGCGCGTGCGGCAACGAGCTCTTCGACGACGAGACGAAGTTCGACTCCGGCTGCGGCTGGCCGAGCTTCTTCGACGCGCGCGACGACGCGGTCGAGCTCATCGAGGACCGCTCGCTCGGCATGGTGCGCACCGAGGTGCGCTGCGCGAAGTGCGGCAGCCACCTGGGCCACGTGTTCAAGGACGCGCCGCAGACCCCGACGGGCGACCGGTTCTGCATGAACTCGCTCGCGATGACCTTCACGCCCGAGGACTGACCCGGGGCCTCCTGCGCCGCATCGCCGACACGGCGACCGCGACGATCGTGAGTGCGGCGCCGATGAGCGACCACACCGTCACCGGGTGACCGGCGGGCAGCAGCGCGTCGAGCAGGAGCGACGTGACGACCTGCCCGCAGATGACGCCGAGGCCCATCGTGAGCACCCCCAGGTGGTGCACCGCGACCGACATGAGCGCGATGAACATGATGCCGAGCAGCCCGCCGGCGTAGAGCCACGGCTCGGTCGGCAGCGGCTGCGCGGTGACGCCCGCCGCGGTCTGCACGAGCACGATCGCGCCGAGCGCGATGGTGCCGACGAGGAAGTTCGAGACCGTCTGCGCCATCGCCGAGCCCGAGCGGCGCTGCACGATGCCGCCGAACGCCTGCTGCACCGACTGCAGCAGGCCCGCGATGAACGGCAGCACGACAAGCCAGGCGCCCTCGAGCCGGCCTGCGCCGACGAGCGCCACCCCGACCGCGACGAGGGCGAGTAGCGCGCCGAGCACGCGCTGCGGCGTGATGTGCTTGCGCGCGAGCCCGCCGATGCCCAGGCGGTCGATGAGCAGACCGCTGACGGTCTGGCCGGCGACGACCCCCACCGTGTAGAGCGCGACGCCGGTCGTGCCGACGACGAGGCCCTGCGTCGCCACGAGGAACGCGCCGAAGAGGCCCGTGGAGGCGAACCACCACGGCAACGTGCCGTCGCGGAGCACGCCCACAAGCCGTCGCACGCCGGCGCGGATGCCGGGCGAGACGGCGAGCAGCGCCGCGAGCACCGCGAGCCCCACGCCGAACGAGATGAGCGCGGCGAGCATGCCGTGCTCGAGCCGGGCGCCGAGCTCGCCGTTGATGCGGCTCTGGATGGCGAGGCCGGTGCCGGCCGTGACCGAGGCGAGCACCCACAGCAGCCCGCCGAGGCCGGGCGCCGCGTCGCGCTGGGTGCTGGACGGGCGCAGTCGACTCACCGGTCAAGCCTAGAATGGCGGGGTGCCGCGGGCGAATCCGCCCGGCCCGCCTCCTTAGCTCAGTGGTAGAGCAACGCTCTTGTAAAGCGTAGGTCGTCAGTTCGATCCTGACAGGGGGCTCCCTGGTCCCCTCGCTGCCTCCCGCCGACTAGCGCCTTGCGCGATCGAGAGGCGCCTCCTGCGATCGACCGGCGCCGCGCGCGATCGAGTGGCGCGTTGCGCGATCCAGTGGCGCCACTCGATCGCCGAGCGCGCCACTCGATCGCCGGAGGCGCCACTCAGACGCGGGAGGCGCCACTCAGCCGGCAGGCGGCACGCAGGGCCGCGGCGCGCCTAGGAGGGCTGCTGCTCCGCCACGAAGGCGGCGAGCGCCGCGGGGTCGCTCACGTCGCCGGCGAAGGTGACGCCGTCGACGATCACCGTCGGCACCCCGCGCAGCGGTTCGACGCCCTGCAGCGGCTGCTCGATCGCGCGCACGGTCGCCTGCCGCACCCACCAGGCGAAGTGGGCGCCGTCGATGCACGCGCCCACGTCGGCGCCGTGCTCGGCGGCGAGCGCCGTCACCTCGCTCGCCTCGAACGGCCGCTCCTGCAGGTGGGCGACGAGCGCCGTCTGGAAGGGCCGGTACGCCTCGGGCGCGCCGTCCGCGACGCACGCGAGCGCGTTCGCCCCGAGCGTCGACGCGTAGCCGTTCTCGATCTGGTCGCCGAGCGACACCGGCAGGTACGACACCCGGGCCTGCCCCGCATCCGCCATCGCCGTCAGCTGCTCGCCGCTCGCGGTCAGCAGCCGCGCGCAGTACTCGCACGACGCGTCGAGCACGACGAGGATGTCGTGCACCCCGGATGCCTCGGGCAGCGCCTCGGGGACGCCGTCGGCGGGCACGGGGTCGGCCTCGATCGCGCCGCCCGCCTCGAAGGCGATGGCGTCGGCCATGTTCGCGGGCCCGTCGGCCGCGCCGAGCGTGACGATCTCGCCGCCGAGCTCCTGCTGCAGCGCCTCGAGCGCCGGGTCGCGGATCACCCAGCGACCCGACACGAGCACCGTCTGCTCCTGCAGCTGGCGCTGCGTGGCGATCGCCTGCGCGGCGTCGGCGTCGGCGGCGAGGATCAGCTCGGTGTCGGCGCCGCACGCGGCGACCACCGGGTCGTCCTCGGCGGCGCGGTACTGCTCCACGAGCTCGGCGCACTCGCCGCCGGCCTCGAGGTAGGCGGCGCCCAGCTCGCCGATCGTGGTGATCGGCGGCGGGGGCGTCGCAGCGCACCCTGCGAGCAGTGCGAGCGCGGCGACCGCGCCCCCTGCCAGCAGGGTGCGCAGGCGCATCAGCCCTCGCTCGGGGCGGGCGTCTCGGTCGGCTCGCCGCCCTGCTGGCCGGCGGCCGCGGTGACGAACGCCTGGAAGCCGGCGGCGTCGGCGGGCGAGCCCGGGTACTTCTGGCCGTTGACGATGACCGTCGGCGTGCGGTCGGCGACCACGCCGTCGGTGCCCGGCAGCGGCTGCGTACCGGCGCGCACGGTGGCGTCCTCGGCCCAGCTCATGAAGCGGCCCTCGTTGATGCAGTCGGCGAGGCCGCCCTCGGTGTCGATGCCGGCGCCCTGGGCGAGGCCGATGATCTCCTCGTTGGTGAGGCCCGCGGTCGACTCGGCCGGCTGGTTGTCGTACATGGCCGAGTTGAAGGCCCAGAACTGGTCGGGCGCGAACTCGGCGACGCAGCCGGCGGCCGACGCGGCGCGGGTCGAGAACTTCGTGCCGAGCGAGGCGCGGTCGAGGATCGTGATCGGGTGGATCTCGACGGTGGCGGCGCCCGTCTGCATGAGCTGCTCGAGCGTGGCGCGGTTGGCCTCGTCGAACGTGCCGCACACGGGGCACATGTAGTCCTGGTAGATCTCGATCTGCACGACGTCGTCGCGCGGCTCGGTCGGTGTCGGCTCGGCGTCGGCGGGCGTCGCGGCGGTGCGCTCGGCGACGAAGTCCTGGCCGATGACGATGCCGTTCGAGGCCATGTTCTCGGGGCCGGGGCCGGCGGGCCGGATGCTGTTGACGATCACGACGGCCACGATCGCGACGATCGCCACCGCGGCGACGATGATGCCGCCCACGGTGAGGCCCTTCTTCAGGCGTTCGCGCCGCTGGCGCTCCTCCTGCATCTTGCGGGCCTGCTCCCGCGCCTGGGCGCGACGCTCGTTCTTCGTCAGCTTCTCGGTCATGCGTCCTGTCCTGGGGTCGGCCGGGATGTGTCGGCGGTCGGCGCTGAGGGATCGCACCGTCCTCTAGGGTACCGGGCCGCTGACGTGCCAGGATGTCCCTGCGGGCGATGCCGCCCGTCCTCACCACTACGGATCGTCCGGCACGTCCCTGCCGGTGGAAAGGAAGCACGACGATGGCGTCTGTGACGTTCGACAACGCAACCCGGCTCTATCCGGGGAGCACCAAGCCCGCGGTCGACTCGATCGACCTGGAGATCGCCGACGGCGAGTTCCTCGTCCTGGTCGGCCCCTCCGGCTGCGGCAAGTCCACCACCCTCCGCATGCTCGCGGGCCTCGAGGAGGTCAACGACGGCCGGATCATGATCGGCGACCGCGACGTCACCGACATGCCGCCGAAGGACCGCGACATCGCGATGGTCTTCCAGAACTACGCGCTGTACCCGCACATGACGGTGGCCGAGAACATGGGCTTCGCGCTCAAGATCGCGGGCGTCGCCAAGGAGGAGCGCGCGAAGCGCGTCGAGGAGGCGGCGAAGCTGCTCGACCTCGAGCCCTACCTCGGCCGCAAGCCGAAGGCGCTCTCGGGCGGCCAGCGCCAGCGCGTCGCCATGGGCCGCGCGATCGTGCGCCAGCCGCAGGTGTTCCTCATGGACGAGCCGCTGTCGAACCTCGACGCCAAGCTGCGCGTGCAGACGCGCACGCAGATCGCGTCGCTGCAGCGCCGCCTCGGCGTCACGACCGTCTACGTCACGCACGACCAGACCGAGGCTCTCACGATGGGCGACCGCATCGCGGTGCTGAAGGACGGCATCCTGCAGCAGGTCGGCACGCCGCGCGACCTCTACGCGAACCCGGCGAGCGTCTTCGTCGCCGGCTTCATCGGCAGCCCGGCCATGAACCTCATGTCGCTGCAGATGAGCGACCAGGGCGTGCACTTCGGCCAGCACCTCACCACCATCGAGCGCGAGCGGCTCGCGAAGGCGAAGGAGGGCGTCATCGTGGGCGTCCGCCCCGAGGACGTCTCGGTCTCCGAGCAGGGCGACGGCCTGCCGGTCGAGGTCGACCTCGTCGAGGAGCTCGGCGCCGACGGCTACCTGTACGGCCACGCCGACGTCGAGGGCAAGCGCGTCGACATCGTCGCGCGCGTCGACGGCCGCAACCACGCGACCGCAGGCGACACCGTCTACATCACGCCCGACCCCGAGCACCTGCACGTGTTCGACAAGGAGTCGGGCACGCGCCTCTGAGCGCGCACCGAGCGACGGGCCCCGGCATCGCGCCGGGGCCCGTCGCCGGGTCCGCGGGCGCCGGGATCGCCCCTGGGCGGATGCGCGGGCGGGCCTACGATGGCCGCATGCGCTCCGACATGCGGATCACCTCCTCGGTGATGGACGCGACGCTGCTCGACCTGCCCTGGGACCTGCCGCTCGACGAGTGGAGCGAGGACGACGTCGTGCAGCTGCCCAAGGGCATCTCGCGCCACCTCGTGCGCTTCGCGCGGCTGAACGGCCGGGTCGTCGCCATCAAGGAGACGACCGAGGAGATGGCGTCGCGGGAGTACTCGATGCTCCGCACCCTGCAGCGCCTCGATGTGCCGTGCGTCGAGCCGCTCGCGGTGATCGCGGGGCGCTCGGACGCCGACGGCGAGCCGTTGAACGCCGCGCTCGTGACCCGGCACCTGCGCTTCTCGCTCCCCTACCGCGCGCTCTACTCCTCCTCGATGCAGCCGTCGACCGCGCAGCGCCTCGTCGACGCCCTCGCGGGCCTGCTCGTGCGGCTGCACCTCGTGGGCTTCTACTGGGGCGACGTGTCGCTGTCGAACACACTGTTCCGCCGCGACGCGGGCGCCTTCGCCGCCTACCTCGTCGACGCCGAGACCGGCACCCTCGAGCGCGACGGCCTCTCGGACGGCCGCCGCGAGGACGACCTCGAGGTCGCGCGCGTCAACATCGCGGGCGAGCTGCTCGACCTCGCCGCCGGCGAGCGCCTCGACCCCTCGATCGACCCCGTCGCGGTCGCCGGCTCCATCGTCGAGCAGTACCGCTCGCTGTGGCACGAGCTCACCACCGAGCAGGTGATCCCCGCCTCCGAGCGCTGGCGCATCCGCGACCGCATCGAGCGCCTGAACCTGCTGGGCTTCGACATCGAGGAGCTCTCGATCAGCACGGGCGACGGCGGCACGACCGTGCGCATCCAGCCCAAGGTCGTCGACCCCGGCCACCACCACCGGCGGCTGCAGTCGCTCACGGGCATCGACGCGCAGGAGAACCAGGCGCGCCGGCTGCTCAACGACCTCGACGAGTACGTCGCGGTGCAGCACGACCAGCGCCCGAACGTCGGCGACGAGGCGCTCGCCAACGAGTGGTTCGAGCAGGTCTTCGCGCCGATCGTCGAGTCGGTGCCGCTCGAGCTGCGCGGCAAGCTCGAGGGCCCCGAGGTGTTCCACCACGTGCTCGAGCACCGCTGGTACCTGTCGGAGCAGCGGCAGTGCGAGGTGCCGCTCGTCGAGGCGGCCGCGAGCTACATCGAGACGCAGCTCGCGTACCTGCGCGACGAGGCGGCGCTGCTCAACGTGCCGACGACGATGACGATGCCGATCGTCACCCTGCAGGACCTGCAGGACGACGAGGACGACGGCGACTGGCGCGACAAGGTGTGACGCCCGGCGCTGCGCCGAGCGCGGCGGCTCAGCGCTCGGAGCGGCGCTTCGCGACCTCGTAGAGCGTGACGGATGCGGCGATGCCGGCGTTGAGCGACTCGGTCATCGACTCGATGGGGATCGAGACGATCGCGTCGCACGTCTCGGCGACGAGGCGCGACAGCCCCTTGCCCTCGCTGCCCACGACGATGACGAGCGGCCCGTTGGCGAGCTCGAGCTCGTGGAGCGCCACGTCGCCGTCGCCGTCGAGGCCGATGACGAAGCAGCCCTGCGACTTCAGCTCCTTGAGCGAGGCGGTGAGGTTCGACGCCATCGCGACCGGCACGCGCGCGGCGGCGCCGGCGCTCGTCTTCCAGGCGCTCGCGGTGACGCCCACCGAGCGGCGCTGCGGCACGATGACGCCCTGCGCGCCGAACGCGGCGGCCGAGCGGATGATCGCGCCGAGGTTGCGCGGGTCGGTGACGCCGTCGAGCGCGACGAAGAGGGGCGTCTGGCCGCGGTCGACGACCTGCTCGAGCAGGTCGATCGGGTGCGCGTACTGGTACGGCGGCACCTTGAGCGCGACGCCCTGGTGCACGGTGTCGTGGCCCGAGATGCGGTCGAGCTCGGGGCGCATCACCTCGAGGATGGGCACGCCGCGCTTCGTCGCGATCGAGAGGATCTCCTTCACGCGGTCGTCCATCTCGAGGCGCGCGGCCAGGATGAGCGACGTCGCCGGGATCTTCGTGCGGAGCGCCTCGAGCACCGCGTTGCGGCCGGTCACGAGCTCGGAGTCGTCCTTGGCCGACGTGGGCTTGCGGTGCCGCGGCGGCTGCGACGGGCGGCCCTTCGACGAGGCGGCCTCGTAGCGCTCGCGCGCCGCCTTGCGCTTGCCGGCGACGTGCCAGGAGCGGTCCTCGGCCTTCGGCGTGGGGCCCTTGCCCTCGAGGGCCTTGCGGCCGTGGCCGCCGGTGCCCTTGAGGGGGCCCTTCTTGCGCGGCGTGCGCTGCGGCTTGCTCATGCGATGCTCCAGGTGGTCGTGTGCTTGCCGTCCTCGACGAGGATGCCGGCGGCCGCGAGCGCGTCGCGGATGCGGTCGGAGGCGGCGAAGTCGCGCGCCTCGCGGGCCGAGCGGCGCTCCGCCAGGAGCGTCTCGACGAGGCTCGCGAGCGCGCCCGCCTCGGCCGACTGCCCAGAATGCCACACCTCGTCGCCCGGGTCGAGCCCCAGCACCCGCAGCATCGCGAGCACCTGGCCCGCTCGCTCGAGGGCCGCCCGGTCGTCGCCGGCGTCGAGGGCGATGTTCGCGGCGCGCGCGGTGTCGTGCAGCACCGCCACCGCCTGCGGGGTCGAGAGGTCGTCGTCCATGGCCGCGCCGAACGCATCCGGCACCGCCTCGTCGGGCAGCGCTCTGATGCGCGCCGCGCGGTCGAGCATCGCCTCGATGCGGCCGAACGCCGTCTCGGCCTCGGCGAGCGAGCCGCCCTCGAGGCTGCCGTCGGCGGTGCGCAGGTCGATCGTCGAGCGGTAGTGCGGCGCGACGAGGAAGTAGCGCGCGACGATCGGGCGCACGGCGCGCAGCAGGTCGGCGGCGAAGATCGAGTTGCCGAGCGACTTCGACATCTTCTCGCCGTCGACGTTGACGAGCCCGTTGTGGCTCCAGACGCTCGCGAAGCCGAGCCCCGCAGCGGTCGACTGGGCGAGCTCGTTCTCGTGGTGCGGGAACCGCAGGTCGAGCCCGCCGCCGTGGATGTCGAACGCGTCGCCCAGGTAGCGGCGCGCCATCGCCGAGCACTCGATGTGCCAGCCGGGGCGGCCGCGGCCCCACGGCGACGCCCACGAGGCCGACTCGGGCTCGTCGTCCTTCTGCGCCTTCCAGAGCGCGAAGTCGCGCGGGTCGCGCTTGCCGCGCGGATCGGCGTCGGCGGCCGGCTCCATCTTCTCGACCGACTGGCGGGTGAGCGCGCCGTACGCCTCCCACGAGCGCACGTCGAAGTAGACGTCGGCCGAGCCGTCGAGCGCCGGGTAGGCGTGGCCGCGCTCGATGAGCAGCGCGATGAGCGCGTGCATCTCGGGCACGGATGCGGTGGCGCGCGGCTCGTAGGTCGGCGCGAGCACGCCGACGGCCCGGTAGGCCGCCGAGAACTCGAGCTCGACGCGGTACGCGAGCGCCCACCACGGCTCGTCGACGGCGTTCACGAGCACCTTGTCGTCGATGTCGGTGACGTTGCGCACGAACGCGACGCGCAGCCCGCGGTGCTCGAGCCAGCGGCGCCACACGTCGTAGGCGACGGCGCTGCGCACGTGCCCGATGTGCGGCGACGACTGCACCGTCGGGCCGCAGACGTACATCGACACCCGGCCCGGCTGCAGCGGCTGCAGGTCGACGACGGCCTGCTGGCGGGAGTCGTAGATGCGCACGGTCACGGGCCCAAGGCTACTGCGCCCATCCCGCCCCGACCGCTGATCGAGCAGGCGCCGCAGGCGCCGCCTCGAGATCGGCCTGTGCCGGCGGATCCGTCTCGATGCGCGCCTCCGGCGCTACTGGACGAGCGGGGAACGGCGCGCGATGAGCGCGGTCGCGATGGCCTGGACGCCCTCGCCGCGCCCGAGGGCGCCGAGCCCGTCGGTGGTGGTGCCGCTGACGCTGACCGGCGCGCCCACCATCGCCGAGAGCACCCGCTGCGCCTCGTCGCGCCGACTGCCGATGCGCGGGCGCACGCCGAGCACCTGCACCGCCACGTTCGACGGCCGCCAGCCGTGCTCGGCGAGCAGCGCGACCGCGGCGCCGACGAAGACCTCGCCGCGCGCGCCCGCGTAGCGGGGGTCGTCGACGCCAGCGAGCGCGCCGATGTCGCCGAGGCCCGCGGCGCCGAGCAGCGCGTCGACGATCGCGTGGCAGACGACGTCGCCGTCGGAGTGGCCGGCGAGGCCCTGCCCCTCCCACTCGAGCCCGGCGAGCCGCAGCGGGCCGTCGCCGCCGAAGGCGTGCACGTCGGCGCCGATGCCGACGCGGACCTCGGGAGCAGGAGCGGGCTGCGGCGCCAGCAGCGACGCCGCGCGCTCGGCGTCGGCGGGCGTCGTGATCTTGAAGGCGAGCTCGGCGCCCGCGACCGCCACGACGTCGACGCCGAGCGCCTGCACGAGCTGCGCGTCGTCGGTCGAGGCGGCTCGGTCGGGCGCCTCGGCGTAGGCGCGGCGCAGCACCGCGGCGTCGAAGCCCTGCGGGGTCTGCATCGCGCGCAGCCGCGAGCGGTCGACGATCCCGCCGAGCTCACCATCGTGCGCCTCGCGGATCGTGTCGATCACCGGCAGCACCGGCACCACCGCCGCGGCGCCCGCCGCGAGCGCGTCGATCACCCGCTGCACGACCTCGCGCGGGGTCAGCGCCCGGGCCGCGTCGTGCACGAGCACGCGGCGCGCGTCGCCGACGGCGGCGAGGCCCGCGGCCACCGAGTCGGCGCGCGTCGCGCCGCCCGCCACCACCGACGCGACGACCCCCGCGCGCTCGGCGATCGCCGACGCATCCGCCTCGAGCCCGGTCGGCGCCACGACGACGAGCCGCGCGTCGACGCCCGCGAGGCCGCGCAGCGCGTGCTCGAGGATGGTCGCGCCCGCGACCTCGGCGAAGGCCTTCGGCACGCCGCGGCCGAGGCGCGTGCCGCTGCCGGCGGCGACGACGATGAGGGCGGTGTCGGTCACCCGGTCAGCCTAGGGCGCGCGCGGCGCCATGGTCTCGAGACGGCGGCCCTGCGGTCCGCCTCCTCGAACCTCGGGCGGGGCGACAGCAGAAGAGGCGCCCTGCCTTGGGGACAGGGCGCCTCGGTCTGCGGTGCGGCTCAGCTCGCGGGGGCGAGGGCCTCGTCGAGGCGCGACGCGGCCGCGTCCTCATCGGTGTGCTCGGCGAGCGCCAGCTCGGACACGAGGATCTGGCGCGCCTTCGCGAGCATGCGCTTCTCGCCCGCCGACAGGCCGCGGTCCTGGTCGCGGCGCGACAGGTCGCGCACGACCTCGCTCACCTTGATCACGTCGCCCGAGGCGAGCTTCTCGACGTTCGCCTTGTAGCGGCGGGCCCAGTTGGTCGGCTCCTCGGTGAAGTCGGCGCGCAGCACCTCGAACACGCGGCCGAGGCCCTCCTCGCCGATCACGTCGCGCACGCCCACCATGTCGACGTTCTGCGCGGGGACCTCGATCGTCAGCCCGCCCTGTGCGACGTTGAGCTTGAGGTAGGTCGTCTCGACGCCCTTGATCTTGCGGACCTTGACCTCGGTGATCGTCGCGGCGCCGTGGTGGGGGTAGACGACCGTCTCTCCGACCTCAAAGTTCATCGAATGCTCCTCGTCATAGCCAGAACCTTGATTTTATCACAGCGTGTCGCTCGCGAGCGCGTACCCGAGGGTGGTTGGATCGCGCTCCGCGCTGGCTCCTGGCCCGCGTCGACCGGTCGCCCCGACGCCCGTCGCGGCGGGCGGCGTACTAGAGTGAAGCCCGACCGGCGGCGCATCCGAAGCAGCGCTGCCGGCCTCGTCGAAAGGGTCCCCGTGCGTCACCGCTCCCTCGCCGCAGCAGCCGCAGCCGTCGTCGTCGCGCTCGCCGCGACCGGCTGCAACATCCTCACGCCGCAGGCGACGACGATCCAGTACGACGCATCCGACGGCATCTCGGGCCAGACCGGCACGGTCGAGTTCCACAACGCCATGCTCATCGGCGAGCCCGAGGGCGACGCGCTCAACCTCGCGGTCACCTTCACCAACGACGGCGAGGCCACCTTCGTCGAGGTGCGCGTCGACGACGAGGCGCAGCAGGTGCGCATCCCGAGCGGCGTCACCACCTACGGCTTCCCCGAGCAGCAGCTCGTCTTCGAGGCGGGCGGCGACATCGAGTTCGGCGCGCAGCGGAACGTCTCGTTCCAGGCCGACGGCGCCGAGCCGGCGGGCGTGGGCGTGCAGGTCTTCTCGACCGAGTTCCCCGACTACGCCGACTTCGCGCCCGTCGCGGGCGAGTGAGGCGGGCTACCGCTCGAAGCGGTAGCCGAGCCCCCGCAGCGTGACCACGCGGGTCGGGTTCGAGGGGTCGTCCTCGATCTTCGCCCGCAGCCGCTTGATGTGCACGTCGAGCGTCTTCGTGTCGCCGAAGTAGTCGCTCCCCCACACCCGGTCGATGAGCTGGCCGCGCGTCAGCACGCGCCCGGCGTTGCGCATCAGGTACTCGAGCAGCTCGAACTCGCGCAGCGGCATCGCCACCTCGGCGCCGCCGACGGTGACGGTGTGGCTGTCGGCGTCGAGGCGCACCGGGCCGACCTCGACCACCGAGTCGTCGTCCTCCTCCTCGGCCGCGCGGCGGCGGAGCACGGCACGGATGCGCGCGACGAGCTCGCGGGACGAGTACGGCTTCGTCACGTAGTCGTCGGCCCCGAGCTCGAGCCCCACGATCGTGTCGACCTCGCTGTCCTTCGCGGTCACCATGATGATCGGCACCTGCGAGGTGCGGCGGATGTGCCGGCACACCTCGGTGCCGCTGCGACCGGGGAGCATCAGGTCGAGGAGGATGAGGTCGGCGCCGTCCTGCTCGTACATCTGCACCGCGCGGTCGCCGTCGTCGGCGTGCGCCGTCTCGTAGCCCTCGAGCTCGAGCAGGTACGACAGGGGCTCGGCGAGCGCGTGCTCGTCCTCGACGATCAGGATGCGCGTCATGCAGTCTCCTTCGCGGGGGCGCCGGCGACCGGCAGCCGCAGGGTGAAGGTCGAGCCCTGACCGGGGCGCGACCAGAGCGTGATCTCGCCGCCGTGGCTGGCGGCGACGTGCTTCACGATACTGAGGCCGAGGCCGGTGCCGCCGGTCACCCGGCTGCGCGCGGGGTCGACGCGGTAGAACCGCTCGAAGACCCGCTCCTGCTCCTCCGGCGCGATGCCGACGCCCTTGTCGGTCACCGCGATCTCGACGATGCCGTCCGCGACGCGCACGCCGACGCCGACGTGCGTCGCCTCGGGCGAGTACTGCACGGCGTTCGCGACGAGGTTCTGCACGGCCATCGTGACGAGCTCCTCCGAGCCCAGCACCTCCGCCTCGTCCAGCACCCGCGGGATGATGCGCATCCGCTTCGCCGCCGCCTGCACCTTGTTGCGGTCGATCGCGACGTCGACGATGCGGCTGATCGAGACGCGCTCCGCGTGCGCGAGCGGGTCGGCGGCCTCGATGCGCGACAGGTCGATGAGCTCCTTCGACATGCGCGCGAGCCGATCGGCCTCGAGCTGCATGCGGCCGGCGAAGGCGCGCACGCGGGCGGGATCCTCGGCGGCCGCCTCGATCGCCTCGGCGAGCACCGCGACGGCGCCGATGGGGGTCTTCAGCTCGTGGCTGATGTTGGCGACGAAGTCGCGCCGCACGCCCGCGAGCCGCAGCTCCTCGGTGCGGTCGGCGGCGAGCACGAGCATGAAGCGGTTGCCGAGCGGCGCGACGCGCACCCGCAGGTGCATCTCGGTGCCCGTGCCGATGCGGCCGCGGCGGTGCACGAGGTCGAGCACCTCGGCCTCGCCGGTGCGCCACACGCGCCGCACCGCGGCGAGGATCTCGGGCGAGCGCAGCGCGCGCCCGTCGACGAGGTCGAGCGCGACGGCGCCCGGGGAGGAGAGGATGACCTGGCTCGAGCCGTCCATGACGATGCCCGCCGACTCGAGCACGTGCACCATCGCGGCGATGCCGTCGGGCACCGGCTCGCTCGCGATCGCCATCACCCGGCGGCCGCGCTGCGCGGCCACGCCGAGCAGATGCACCGAGGCCGCTCCGATCGCGAAGCCCAGCAGGAGCGCGAGGAGCACGTACCAGGAGGCGTCCACCCCGCCAGCGTAGTGGCGCGCGATGTACCCCCCTGGGGTTCAGACTGCGGACACCCCCCGGTAACCTGGCGACGAAACACTCGGTGTCCGACCATGCCCGTGCTGCGACGCAGTGGGCGGCACAGCAAGGAGCAGGAGCAATGCGCGACGTCTTCCAGCAGGAGCTCGCCGAGGTGCAGGACCGCCTCGTCGACATCGCCAACCACGTCATCGTCTCGATCGAGGCGGCGGTGCGGGCGTTCGGCGACTCGAACGTGCAGCTCGCCGAGCAGGTGATCGCCGCCGACCCGCTCATCGACGACAAGGCGTCCGCCCTCGACGAGCTCGCGATCGACATCATCGCCCGTCAGTCGCCGGTCGCCCGCGACCTGCGCATCGTCGTCTCGGCGCTGCGCATCTCGGCGTCGCTCGAGCGCATGGGCGACCTCGCCCGGCACATCGCGATGCTCGCGCGCTACCGCTTCCCGATGCAGGTGGTGCCCGAGTCGCTGCAGCCGACCTTCGCCGAGATGGGCGCGAGCGACATCGAGATCGCCAAGCTGCTGCGCGACCTGCTCGCGACCCAGGACCTCTCGATCGCCGAGCGCATCGAGGCCTCGGACGAGCACGTCGACCAGCTGCACCGCGACGTCTTCTCGCACGTGCTCGGCACCGAGTGGCAGGGCGCAGCGCACACGACCGTCGATGCGACGCTCGCGAGCCGCTACCACGAGCGCTTCGCCGACCACGCGGTCGGCATCGCCAAGAAGGTCAAGTACCTCGCGACCGGCGACTGGGTGGGCGACGAGGATGCGCACGCGGCGCTGTCGCCGGAGCCGGTGCAGCCCGCCGACCTCGGCTGAGCCGCCCCGCACGACGAGAGGGCCCCGCGATCGCGGGGCCCTCTTCGCGTGCTCGCGTCAGCGCGAGGTCAGTGCTTGCCCTGGCTCGCCACGGCGGCGGCACCGGCGGCCGCGGCCTCCGGGTCGAGGTACTCCCCCGGCCCGAGCGGCATGTTGTCATCGCCGAGGCGGTAGACGAGCGGGATGCCGGTGGGGATGTTGAGGGCCGCGATGTCGTCGTCGGAGATGCCGTCGAGGTGCTTCACGAGCGCGCGCAGCGAGTTGCCGTGCGCGGTGACGAGCACGGTGCGGCCCGCGTCGAGGTCCTTCGTGATCGTCGACTCCCAGTAGGGCAGGAAGCGCTCGATGACGTCCTTCAGGCACTCCGTCTTCGGCACCTCCCCGTCGATGTCGGCGTAGCGCGGGTCGTCGGCCTGCGAGTACTGGTTGTCGTCGGCGATGGGCGGCGGCGGGGTGTCGAACGAGCGGCGCCAGAGCATGAACTGCTCCTCGCCGTACTGCTCGAGCGTCTCGGCCTTGTCCTTGCCCTGCAAGTCGCCGTAGTGGCGCTCGTTGAGCCGCCACGAGCGGTGCACGGGGATCCAGTCGCGCTCGGCCGCGTCGAGCGCGATGTTGGCGGTCTTGATCGCGCGGGTGAGCAGCGACGTGTAGAGCACGTCGGGCAGCACGCCGTGCTCGCGCAGCAGCTCGCCGCCGCGCTTCGCCTCCGCCTCGCCCTTCGGCGTCAGCGGCACGTCGACCCAACCGGTGAACTGGTTGCTCTCGTTCCACGTCGACTGGCCGTGGCGGAGCAGGATGAGGGTGCGCTCGGTCATGCCGCCAGCCTAGCCCGCGGGCGCGTGCCGGAGCCGGGTGCGGCCGCTGGGGCGGCTGCGCCCGAGCGGGGCCGGCGCGCCCGCCCCCGTCGGGCGCAGCGGCCCCCGTCGGCGGCGGCGCCTGGGGCCCGGCTGCGCGGCCGGGGTAGCATCGACGCCGACGGAGGGGACGCGATGGAAGCGCTGCGCAGGCTCGCTCCGCGAGGGCCGCTGGCCCCGCGGCGGCTGCTGCTCGCGCTGCTCGCCGTCACCGCGATCCTCGTGGGGCTGCTCGCGATGCATACGCTCTCCGGCGGCGGGCACGCCGCCCACGAGGCGGGCATCGCGCAGGCCACCGCCCCCGACGGGCACGCCGCACCCGCTGCGGCCGCCGCCCACGGCGACCACGCCGGGCACGCGATGCCGGCCGCAGCGCCGGACGAGCCGGCCGGGCTGCTCGCCGCCCTCGACTGCAGCGACGACGGGTGCGAGGGCCTCGCCGCGATGGCCGCGGGCTGCGTGCTCGCGCTGCTCGCGCTCGTCCTCGTCGTGCGGCCCTCCGTCGCGGCGACGCTCCTGCGGCTCCCCCGCGGCGTCCTCGCCGAGCGCGCGCCGCCGCGGCGCCCGGTGCCCGCCCTCACCCTCGTCGAGCTCTCGATCAGTCGGACCTGATGGCGCCCGCGCGCGCTGCGGCATCGCCGCGGCGCGCACCGAGCCCACCGCATCCGATCGACCGAGAGAGAACCCCGATGAAGACGACCACTCGCGCGCTGCTGCTCAGCGCGCTCACGACCGCGCTCGTGCTCACGGGCTGCAGCAGCAGCCCCGACGCCGAGCCCGCCTCGACCCCCACCGCCGCCGAGACCGCGCCCGCCGCCACGAGCGGGGCGGATGCGTCGGAGGGCAACCAGCACGACGTGACGTTCCTCGAGAACATGATCCCCCACCACCAGCAGGCCATCGACATGAGCGAGATCGTGCTCGCGAAGGACGGCGTCGACGAGCGCGTCGCCGACCTGGCGGAGCGGATCCGGGCTGCGCAGCAGCCCGAGATCGAGGAGATGACCGCCCTGCTCGAGGAGTGGGGCTACGAGGTGGACGCCTCAAACGGCCACGGCGGCCACGGCATGGGCACCGGCGGCGGCATGATGATGTCCGAGGACGACATGGAGGCGCTCGAGGCCGCCGACGGCGCCGAGGCGTCGCGCCTGTTCCTCGAGCAGATGATCGTGCACCACGAGGGCGCGATCATGATGGCCGAGGCGCAGCTGAGCATGGGCCGCGCCGACGCCGTGGGCGAGCTCGCCCAGCGCATGCTCGACGACCAGACCGCCGAGATCGCCGAGATGCGGCAGCTGCTCACCGAGCTGTGACGCAGGCGGGGACGGCCTCCGGGTCGTCCCCGCCCCTCCCGCGCCGCAGCCCAGCGCCGCCCACTCCTGCGCGCTCCCGCGCACCGCGAACCGTCCACCGCCGATCCCTCGAGGAGGACCGCATGTCCCACCACCACGACCAGTCCCGCCACGGCGCATCCGACCACGGCAGCCCCGCCCGCATGTACGTGAAGTTCGGCATCATGCTCCTGCTGAGCCTCGGGCTCATGTGGGTGCTGTCGATGTCGATGGTGCGCGAGCCCGGCCACTTCATCCTCAACCTCAGCAACTTCTACATGGCGCTCATCATGGTGGCCGCGATGGGCATCCTGATGCTCGTCGGCATGTGGTCGATGTTCCGCAGCGCGAAGGCCAACATCGCGCTGCTCATCGGCTTCGCGGCGCTGCTCGTCGGGGCGTTCGCGCTCGGCCGCAGCGAGGCGTTCGTCGGCGACCGCGCGTTCCTGGAGTCGATGATCCCCCACCACTCGCGGGCGATCCTCGTCTGCCAGGAGGCCGACCTCAGCGACCCCGAGGTCGTCGCCCTGTGCGACAGCATCGTCGAGGCGCAGCGGGAGGAGATCGCCCAGATGCAGGGCATCCTCGACCGGCTGGAGTGACGCGCGCCGGCCCGCCGCGACAATGGAGGCGTGGCGAAGCCGACTGGGCGCATCACGCGCGGCACGACCGGGGTGAACCGGCTGCGCCGCGTCGACCGCTGGATCGCCGCGCAGCCGGCCGCGCGCGTGCCCGGCTGTCTCGTGGTCGACCTCGGCTACGGCGCGAGCGCCACCACGAGCCTCGAGCTGCACGAGCGGCTCGCGCGCGGCAACCCGACTCTCGAGGTGCTGGGGCTCGAGATCGACCCGGAGCGCGTCGCCCGCGCGACCGCCGAGCTCGCCGCGGCCCGCGAGGCGGGCCCGACGCGGTACGGCCGCGCGATCGCGGCGGATGCGCGGGTGTCGTTCGCGCTCGGCGGCTTCGAGGTGCCCGCGCCGCGGCCGCCGCACGTGATCCGCGCGATGAACGTGCTGCGCCAGTACGACGAGGCCGAGGTCGCCGGCCACTGGGCGACGATGCTCGAGCGGCTCGCGGCGGGCGGTCTGCTCGTCGAGGGCACCTCGAACGAGGTCGGCCGCGTCTGCTCCTGGGTGGCGCTCGACGCCGCCGGCCCCCGCTCGCTCACGATCGCGCTCAAGGTCGACGAGCTCGGCTCCGACGCGATGGAGGCGCCGTCGGTGGTCGCGGAGCGGCTGCCGAAGGCGCTCATCCACCGCAATGTGCCGGGCGAGCGCGTGCACGCGCTGCTCGCCGAGCTCGACCGCGCGTGGGCGTCGCATGCGCCGCTCGCCGACTTCGGCGCGGTGCAGCGGTGGCAGGCGACGGTGCGGCGGATGCGCGACACCGGCTGGCCGGTGCTCGGCACGGCGGCGAGGTGGCGGCTCGGCGAGCTGACGGTCGCGTGGGAGGCGGTCGCGCCGCGCGCGTGAGCCGCGCGCGCTACGCCGGCGGCGCCGGCCGGCGCACCGCGCCGAGCCGCGGCAGGCGCGGCGGCCGGTGCGCGTGGCCCGCCGTCGGCGGCACGAGCACCTGCTGGGCGGCGGCGACGAGCACGCCGTCGGCCGTGCGCACCGCGAGGTCCTCGTCGGCGGGCGCGCCGCGCTTGACCACCGCGAGGGCGATCGGGCCGAGCTCGTCGTGCATCGCGGCCGAGGTGACCGTGCCGACCTCTGCGGCATCCTCGCCCGGCCGCACC
This sequence comes from Agrococcus sp. BE272, assembly GCF_031457935.1. Taxonomy (NCBI): domain Bacteria; kingdom Bacillati; phylum Actinomycetota; class Actinomycetes; order Micrococcales; family Microbacteriaceae; genus Agrococcus; species Agrococcus sp. BE272. Next base: position 401,914 of record NZ_JAVDXL010000001.1, read on the forward strand.
ACCGCATCCCCCGCCGCCACCGGCGCGTTCTCGGAGCCGTCGAGGTGCAGCAGCACCACGCGGCGCGGCGGGGCGCCGAGGTTGTGCACCTTCGCGACCGTCTCCTGCCCGCGGTAGCAGCCCTTCTGCAGGTGCACCGCGGTGGTGAGCCAGTCGAGCTCGTGCGGGATCGACCGCTCGTCGACCTCGGCGAGCGCCGGGCGGCCGGCGGCGATGCGCAGCGCGTCGGCGGCGAGCGTGCCGACGAAGCGCGCCGGGTCGAGCGCGGCGGCCTCGTCGGGTGCGAGGATCGCCTCCGACCAGCGCCACGGCTCCCCCGTCGGCTCGCCGTAGCGCACGCCGCCAGGCGCGACCTCGGGCCAGCCGTCGATCCACGCGAGGCCGACGGCCGGCTCGCCCGCGGTGCCGACGACCACGACCTCCGGCCGGTCGATCTCGACCTGCTTGAAGAAGCGCATCCGCGTCAGCCACGCCTCGAGCGCGTCGCCCGTGCCGGCGTCGACGAGGATCCAGAGCTCGTCGCCCGTCCACCGCAGCCGCAGCGTGTGCTCGATGCGCCCCTCGGGCGAGAGCACGAGCGTCTCGGCCGAGTCGCCCGGCGCGAGCGCCGTGAGCGCCTGGCTCGTGATCGAGTCGAGCCACGGCAGCGTGTCGGGGCCGCTCATGCGCAGCACGTCGCGCGGCAGCAGCACGAGCGCGCCCTGCCGCAGCCGGCGCTGCTCGGCCATCGGGTTGCCGACGTGCAGCGGCAGGCCGGTGGCCTCGTCGAGCACGGCGCCCGGGATCGCGGCGGCGAGCGCGGCGGCGCTCATCGGCCCTCGTTCGCCTCGCTCGGCGTGACCCGGGCGAGCCTCGCCGAGGCGTGGCTCTCGAGCCCCTGGCCGAGCGCCGCGAGATCCCACGCCCACAGCAGGTGCTGGTCGACGAGGCCGAGCATGCGGGTGGAGGCCGTGTGCTCCTTCGCGCCCGCGCCGCGCAGCACCGCGTCGGTCGCGAGGTCGATGCGCGGGCCGTCGATCGTGCCGAGGTAGAGCTCGGCGACGCCGGCCGGATGCGCGATGAGGGCCTGCAGGTCGAAGGCGCCGTCGGGGCGGCGCAGGGCCTCGACCGCCTCGGCGGAGTCGTAGGCCGGGGTGCCCTCGGGCGGCAGCATGCCGGGACCGGCGTCGGCCTCGGCCGCGGGCCGGGCGAGCCGCCAGAAGCCCGTCTCGGCCGCGAGCGGCGTCAGCTGGTCGTCGAGGATCCAGGCGTACGCCTCGTACGCGAGGTAGGGGTGGCCGTGGTGGGCGAACGAGACGCGCTGCCCGAACTCGCGCTCGACGGTGCGGTCGCCGACCGGGAAGGAGAGCACGCCCGTGCCCTCCCAGCTGCCGATCAGCCACTGCAGCGGGCCGAGCTCCGCCGGGAGCGTGGGATCGAGCTCGAGCACCGGCTAGCGCTGGCCCTTGAAGAGGTTGCGGATCACGACGAACGAGACGCCGAGGATCGCGACCATCGCAAGGCCGAGCAGACCGAGGAAGAAGATCTCGAGGGCGACGACGGGGATTCCTGCCATGCGTCGATCCTAGCCCTCCCCCGGCGGACGCCCGGCCTACAGCGCCGTGAGCGGCACCAGGATCGCGCTCGCGAGCGCCAGCACCACGACCGAGCCGAAGACGGCCGCCGCGAGCCGGTCGACGAGGCCCGGCACCGTCGGTCCGCCGAGCTGGATCGCGAACGCGGTGAGCGTGCACACGCCCAGCACGATCGGCAGCCAGACGATGCCGTCGTCGGGCTGCAGCAGTGCCACGAGCACGGCGCCCACGGCAGCGAGCAGCCACACCGGCCACACGCTCGCCCATCGCCACGTCATGCCGCTCATTGTGTCGCAGGTCGGGCGGCGGCGCAGGCCGCACGCGGCGCTGGGTAGGATCGTGCTGGCAGGAGGCTGGATGGCGCACGTCGTGATCTTCACCCGCCGCGACCAGGGCGTGCTGCCGAGCATCGAGCTCCTCGAGCATCGCGTCACCACGCTCCCTGGCACCGCGGCCGCCGTCGCGCACGCCCCCGACGCCGACCTCACGATCGTCGACGGCGCGGTCGAGCTGGCCGCCGCCAAGGCGATCTGCCGCCTCCTCGACGGCGACTCGACGCCCGTGCTGCTCGTGCTGTCGGAGGGCGGCTTCACGGCCGTCACCGCCGACTGGGGCGTCGACGACATCGTGCTCGACTCCGCCGGTCCCGCCGAGCTCGAGGCGCGCATCCGCCTCGCCTCGTCGCGCCGCCACAAGGCCGGCCCGATCGTCACGAGCGGGCTCTCGATCGACGAGGCCAGCTACCAGGCGAAGGTCGACGGCAAGCCCATCGACCTCACCTACAAGGAGTTCGAGCTGCTGCGGTTCCTCGCCTCGCACCCGGCGCGCGTGTTCACCCGCGAGCAGCTGCTGAGCGAGGTATGGGGCTACGACTACTTCGGCGGCACCCGCACCGTCGACGTGCACGTGCGGCGGCTGCGCGCGAAGCTCGGCGACCTCGAGAGCGTCATCGGCACGGTGCGCGGCGTCGGCTACCGGTTCGAGCTGGTGGACGAGTGATCGTCGAGGTGCGGGCCCTCGCCGATGCGTGCGCGGCGCACGACGGCAGCCGGCCGTTCAACGACCAGGCGCTCGTCGAGCTCGAGCGCGGCGAGCGGCGCGTCGTCGGCGAGGCCGGCGCGCTCGCGGTCGTGAGCGACGCCGAGCGCGAGGTCGAGCTCGCCGTCGCGCCCGGGCTGCGCCGCCGGGGCCTCGGCCGCGCGCTCGCCGAGCGGGTCGCCGCCGAGCTCGACGGGTTCGATGCGTGGGCGCACGGCGACCTGCCCGGCGCGCGCGCCATCGCCGAGCGGCTCGGCATGACGCAGGTGCGCACGCTCCTGCAGCTGCGCGCGCCCGTGCCGGCCGGGGCCGACCGCCTGCCCGACGGGGTGCGTCCCTTCGAGCCCGCCGACGCATCCGCCCTCCTCGCGCTCAACGCCGCCGCCTTCGCCGATCACCCCGAGCAGGGCCGCATGTCGGCCGACGACCTCGCCGCGCGCAGGGCCGAGCCGTGGCACGACGACGCGAACCTCGTCGTCGCGCCCGGCGAGCAGGGCCTCGACGCGTTCGCGTGGGTCAAGCCCGACGGCGACGTCGCCGAGCTGTACGTGCTCGGCGTCTCGCCCGCGCGCCAGGGCGCGGGGCTCGGGGCGCGGATGCTCGAGGCCGCGTTCGTGCGCATGCGCGCGCTCGGCGCGGGCACGGCCCACCTCTACGTCGAGGGCGAGAACGCCGCGGCCCTCGCGCTCTACCGGGGTGCCGGCTTCGACCAATGGGCCATCGACGTGCGGTGGCACCGCGCGCCGTCCACCCGTCGTTGACACAATGGCGGCATGACTGACGTCACCGCCCCCGGCTCGGCCCCCGCGACCGACGAGCCGCCCCTCGAGCGCCGCACGCGCTCGCTCGAGGAGGAGCAGAGCTTCCACGACGCCAACGAGGCCGACTTCGACGACTACGACGACGAGTCGAGCTGGTCGGCCGAGATGCAGGGCACGCCCACCGACGACGGGCTGCCCGCCGACCGCTTCCTCGACCGCGAGCTGTCGTGGCTCGCCTTCAACGAGCGCGTGCTCGAGCTGGGCGAGGACCCGCGCGTGCCGCTGCTCGAGCGCGCCAACTTCCTGGCGATCTTCGCCTCCAACCTCGACGAGTTCTTCATGGTGCGGGTGGCGGGCCTGAAGCGCCGCATCACGACCGGCCTCGCCGTGCCCACGAACGTCGGCATCGCCCCGCACGAGCTGCTCGACCAGATCGTGCACCGCGCGCACGAGCTGCAGCAGCGGCACGCGCGCGCGGCGCAGCAGTCGTTCGCGCCGGAGCTCGAGGCCGCCGGCATCAGCATCGTCACGTGGGGGCAGCTGAGCGACGCCGAGCGCGAGGCCATGTCGGCGCGCTTCGAGGCCGAGATCTTCCCCGTCCTCATGCCCCTCGCGGTCGACCCCGCGCATCCGTTCCCCTACATCTCGGGACTCTCGCTCAACCTCGCCGTGCGCGTGCGCGTGCCCGACGAGGAGGAGGAGCAGTTCGCGCGCCTCAAGGTGCCCGCGGTGCTGCCCCGCTTCGTCGAGCTCTCGCGCGGCGGAGACGGCTCGCAGCGCTTCCTGCCGCTCGAGGAGCTCATCGCCAACAACCTCGACGAGGTCTTCTCGGGCATGGAGATCGTCGAGCACCACGTCTTCCGCGTCACCCGCAACGAGGACGTCACGATCGACGAGGACGACACCGAGAACCTCATCAAGGCGCTCGAGCACGAGCTCTCGCGCCGCAAGTTCGGCCCGCCCATCCGCCTCGAGGTCGCCGAGGACATGGACGACGACACGCTCGACCTGCTCGTCGACGAGCTGGGCATCACCGACCGCGAGGTGTACCGGCTGCCCGGGCTGCTCGACCTCAGCGGCCTGTTCCAGCTCGCCGGCATCGACCGGCCCGACCTGCACTACACGAAGCGCGTGCCCGTCACCGCGCCCTCGTTCCTCCCCGGCGAGCAGGACGACCAGCCCGACCTCTTCCAGGCGATCACGCGCAAGGACGTGCTCGTGCACCACCCGTACGAGTCGTTCGCGACGAGCGTGCAGGCGCTGCTCGAGCAGGCGGCCGACGACCCCGACGTGCTCGCCATCAAGCAGACGCTCTACCGCACCTCCGGCGACTCCCCCGTCGTCGCGGCGCTCATCCGCGCGGCCGCCGCCGGCAAGCAGGTGCTCGCGCTCGTCGAGGTGAAGGCGCGCTTCGACGAGCAGGCCAACATCCGCTGGGCGCGCCAGCTCGAGCGCGCCGGCGTGCACGTCGTCTACGGCATCGTCGGGCTCAAGACGCACTGCAAGCTCATGATGATCGTGCGGCGCGAGAACGGCCGGCTGCGGCACTACTGCCACATCGGCACCGGCAACTACAACCCGAAGACGAGCCGCATCTACGAGGACTTCGGGCTCTTCACCGACAACGACCAGGTCGGCCGCGACATCACCCGGCTGTTCAACGAGCTCTCGGGCTACGCGAAGGAGAAGTCGTTCCAGCGGCTGCTCGTCGCGCCCCGGCACCTGCGGAAGGGGCTGCTGCAGCGCATCGAGCGCGAGACCGCCGCCGCCACCGCCGGCCGCACCGCGCGCATCCGCCTCAAGCTCAACTCCATCGTCGACGAGCAGGTCATCGACGCGCTCTACCGCGCGAGCCGTGCGGGCGTCGAGGTGCAGATCTGGGTGCGCGGCATCTGCTCGATCAAGCCGGGCGTGCCGGGGCTGAGCGAGAACATCGTCGTCCGCTCGATCGTCGGCCGCTACCTCGAGCACTCGCGCGTGTTCGCGTTCTGGAACGACGGCAGCGAGGAGGTCTTCATCGGCTCGGCCGACATGATGCACCGCAACCTCGACCGCCGGGTCGAGACGCTCATCCAGCTCACCTCGAGCGAGCACATGCGCGACATCTCGCAGCACTTCGACAAGGCGATGTCGCCCCAGACCGCCGCCTGGATCGCCGAGTCGGACGGCACGTGGACGCGCCGCTTCTACACCGAGGACGGCGCCCCGCTCGACGACCTGCACCGCGACCGCATGATCCAGATCCAGCGGCGGAAGCGGACGAACCGGTGACCGACCTGCCCGCGACGCCGGTGCTCGCCGCCGGCGCCGTGCTCTGGCGGCGCGTCGACGGCGAGGTGCTCGTGCTGCTCGTCGAGCGCACCCAGCACCGCGACCACTCGCTGCCGAAGGGCAAGCTCGACCCGGGCGAGACGCTGCCCGAGTGCGCGGCGCGCGAGATGCAGGAGGAGACCGGCCTCGCGATCGTGCTCGGCGCGCCGCTCGGCCACAGCGAGTACCGGCTGCCCGACGGCCGCGACAAGGTCGTCTACTACTGGCAGGCTTCCGTCGACGAGGAGGCCGTCGCGGCGTCGGCGTTCGCGCCGAACGACGAGATCCTCGAGCTCGAGTGGCTGCCGATCGCCGACGCGAAGGCGCGCTGCAGCTACCGGCACGACGTCGCGATCATCGAGCGGTTCGAGGAGCGCCTGGAGCGCGGCCACGAGCGCACGTTCCCGATCGTCGCGCTGCGGCACGCGAAGGCGGCGAGCCCGTTCTCCTGGGAGGGGGCGGATGCGTCGCGCACGCTCACGGAGCGGGGCGAGCGGCAGTCGCGGTCGATCGCGCCCGGCATCGCCGCCTTCGGCCCGGAGCGCATCGTCACCTCCGACGCCGTGCGCTGCCGGCAGACCGTCGAGCCGCTCGCGGCGCTCACGGGGCTCGAGCCCAAGGCGACGGCCGACATCAGCCAGGAGTCGCCCGTCGACCCGCGCGATGCGCTCGCGCGGCGCATCGGCAAGGCGGTGCGCAAGCGGCGCGGCACGGTGCTCTGCTCGCACGCGCCGATCATCCCCGAGATCGTGACCGCGGTCGTGCACGCGACGGATGCGCTGGAGTCGGAGCGCACGCACCGCGCGTCGATGCTGCACACGGCCGAGTTCACCGTGCTGCACGTGAGCGCCGGCGACGAGCCCGCGCTCGTGGCGCTCGAGACGCACTGCTCCCCCGAGCGCTGAGCCTCTCGCCACCGCTACCCCGCTCGTCGAGCAGGCGCCCGCCCCCACCCCGCTCGTCGAGTAGGCGCCGCACTCCCGCCACCCCACCGCTCGTCGAGTAGGCGCCGCAGGCGCCGTATCGAGACGAACCGGAACCGCACTTTCTCCACAGCCCCGACGCATCCGCGCCCCCGCGCCACCGCCAGAGCCGCACGATGACCCCCATGCCCTGGGTCTACCTCCTCCGCTGCAGCGACGGCTCCACCTACGTCGGCAGCACCTGGGACGTCGAGCGCCGCCTCGACCAGCATCAGCGCGGCGAGGGCGCTGCGTACACGAAGCGGCGACGGCCGGTCGAGCTGGCGTTCGCGCACTTCGACGACTCCATCGCAGCGTGCTTCGCGCTCGAGAAGCAGCTCCAGGGCTGGAGCAGGGCCAAGCGCGAGGCGCTGATCCGGGGCGACTTCGCAGCGATCTCGGCGAGCGCGAAGAAGCGCGACTGGGAGGGCTACCGCGAGCGCCGGCGGGCAGGAGGGCGGGTGGACGGGCCGCCTCCGGATGAGCCGGGCGCCGCATCGCCTCCGCTCGTCGAGTAGGCGCCGCATCTTCCCGCTCGTCGAGTAGGCGCCGCAGGCGCCGTATCGAGACGAACCCGCGCCGGTCTCGATACGGCCGCTGCGCGGCCTACTCGACCAACGGGGTGGGGGTCTCGATACGGCCGCTTCGCGGCCTACTCGACCAACGGGGGTGGGGGTCTCGATACGGCCGCTGCGCGGCCTACTCGACCAACGGGGTGGGGTCTCGATAGGGCCGCTGCGCGGCCTACTCGCCGACGGCGGCGGATCAGCCGAAGCGGCCCGAGACGTAGTCCTCCGTGGCCTGCACGGACGGGTTCGAGAACATCTTCGTGGTCTCGCCGAACTCGATGAGCTTGCCCGGCTTGCCGGTCCCCGCGATGTTGAAGAAGGCCGTCTTGTCGGAGACGCGGCTCGCCTGCTGCATGTTGTGGGTCACGATCACGATCGTGTACTCCTGCTTGAGCTCCTCGATGAGGTCCTCGATCGCGAGCGTCGAGATCGGGTCGAGCGCCGAGCACGGCTCGTCCATCAGCAGCACGTCGGGGCTGACGGCGATCGCGCGCGCGATGCACAGGCGCTGCTGCTGGCCGCCGGAGAGGCCCGAGCCCGGGATGTTGAGGCGGTCCTTCACCTCGTTCCAGAGGTTGGCGCCCCGCAGCGAGCGCTCCACCAGGTCGTCCTGGTCGCTCCTCGACATGCGGCGGTTGTTGAGCAGCACGCCGGCGAGCACGTTCTCGCGGATCGACATCGTCGGGAACGGGTTCGGGCGCTGGAAGACCATGCCGATCTGGCGGCGCACGTTGACCGGGTCGACGCCCGGGCCGTAGAGGTTGGCGCCGTCGAGCAGCACCTCGCCGTCGACCCACGCCCCCGCGATGACCTCGTGCATGCGGTTGAGCGTGCGGAGCACGGTCGACTTGCCGCAGCCGGAGGGCCCGATGAAGGCGGTCACGCTGCGGGGCTCGATCTCGACGGAGACGCCCTCCACCGCCTTGAAGCTGCCGTAGTAGACGTCGAGGTCGTTGACTTCGATGCGCTTGGACATGTCGGGATTACCTTCCGGCCTTCGGTGCGAAGAAGTGGGCGATGAGGCGCGCCAGCACGTTCAGCACCATGACGATGAGGATGAGCACGAGCGCGGCCGTCCAGGCGCGGTCGAAGTAGGCCTGCTCCTGCACGCCAGGGCTCACGTACTGGTTGTACGCGAACACCGGCAGCGTCATCATGCGGCCGTCGAACACGTTGTAGTTCATGTTCGTGGTGAAGCCGGCGATGATGAGCAGCGGCGCGGTCTCGCCGATGACTCGGGCGATGGCGAGCGTCACGCCCGTGACGATGCCGGCGAGCGCGGTGGGCAGCACGACCTTGGCGATCGTGAGCCACTTCGGCACGCCGAGCGCGAGCGACGCCTCGCGCAGGTCGTTGGGGACGAGCTTCAGCATCTCCTCGGTCGAGCGCACGACGGTCGGGATCATGAGCAGGCTGAGCGCCACCGCGCCGCCGAAGCCCGAGCGCACGCCCTCGCCCGCGAACAGCGCGAAGAGCGCGTACGCGAAGAGGCCGGCGACGATCGAGGGGATGCCGGTCATGACGTCGACGAAGAACGTGATCGCCTTCGACAGCGCGCCCTTGCCGTACTCGACGAGGTAGATCGCGGTGAAGATGCCGACGGGCACCGAGATGATCGCCGCCCAGAGCGTCACGAGCAGGGTGCCGATGATCGCGTGCAGCACGCCGCCGCCCTCGCCGACGATGTTGCGCATCGTCCAGGTGAAGAACGTCATGTCGAAGCGGGCCGCGCCGTTGATGACCACGGTGACGATGAGCGACACGAGCGGCACGAGCGCGAGCGCGAACGCGCCCACGACGACGCCGGTGACGAGCCGGTCGGTGGCCTTCCGGCCGCCCTCGATGAGCTGGCTGACGACGGTGATCGCGACGAGGTAGATGACGTAGCCGATGACGACGGTCGAGACGATGCTGAAGTCGGTGCCGGAGGCGCCCGCGACGAGGCCGGAGACGGCGGCGCCGATGAGCACCGCGACGCCGAGCAGCGCCCACGGGCCCCACGCGGGCAGTTGGCCCGCGGTGAGCGGGTTCGACGTCTCGCGGCGGGGAGCGGTCGTGGTGGTGGTCATGGCCTACCTCCCTCCGTCCACGGTCGTCTTCGCGATGATGATGCGCGAGACGGCGTTGACGATCAGCGTGATCGCGAAGAGCACGAGGCCGGAGCCGATGAGCATGTTGACGGTGAGCCCGTGCGCCTCGGGGAACCGCAGCGCGATGTTCGCGGCGATCGTCGAGGGGTTCTGCGAGCCGACGAGCACGAACGTGACGGCGCCGGAGGAGGCGAGCACCATCGCGACCGCCATCGTCTCGCCGAGCGCCCGGCCGAGGCCGAGGATCGAGGAGGCGATGATGCCGGAGCGCCCGTGCGGCAGCACCGCCATCGTGATCATCTCCCAGCGCGTCGCGCCGAGCGCGAGCGCCGCCTCCTCGTTGAGGCGCGGCGTCTGCAGGAAGATCTCGCGGCAGAGCGCGGTGATGATGGGCAGCACCATCACGGCCAGGACGATGGATGCGGTGAGCACGGTGCGGCCGGTGCCCGAGGCGGGCGGGCTGAACAGCGGCAGCCAGCCGAGGTTCTGCGCGAGCCAGGCGTAGGACGGCTGCAGGAACGGCGCGAGCACGGCGATGCCCCACAGCCCGTAGATGACCGAGGGGATGGCGGCGAGCAGGTCGACGAGGTAGCCGAGGCCCATCGCGAGCCGGCGCGGTGCGAAGTGCGTGATGAACAGCGCGATCGCGATCGCGACGGGCACCGCCATGAGCATCGCGAGGAACGCCGACCAGAGGGTGCCGAACGTGAGCGGCCACACCCAGGCGAGGAAGCTGTCGTCCTCGGGGAGCGGTCCGATGAGCGCCGGGACCGCCTGCGCGACGAGGAAGATCGCGACGCCCGCGAGGGCGACGAGGATCAGCACGCCGGCGGTGGTGGAGACCGCCTTGAAGATGACGTCAGCCGGCCGGTTCGGCGCGGCTGCGCGCGACGCGGGCGGTGCTGCGGTGGTCATGGGGCTCCCAGCGGGCTCGGGGACGGACCAGGGCATGGAATCCGGCCGGGGCGAACGAGCGCCCCGGCCGGACGGTGCAGCCCGAAGGCTACGGAGTGATGATGCCAGTCTTACTGGATGGTGTCGATCACAGCCAGGACCTCGTCGCGCAGCGCGTCCGAGATCGGCGAGTTGCCGGCGTTTGCCTCTGCTGCCGACTGTCCCTCGGCCGAGACGATGTACGACAGGTACGCCTTCACGAGCTCGGCGGTCGCGTCGTCCTCGTAGTCGGTGCAGGCGATCGCGTACGAGATGAGCACGAGCGGGTAGACGCCCGCCTCGGTCGTCGTGCGGTCGAGCTCGACGGCGATGTCGCCCTCGTGGCGGTCCTCGATGCGCGGCGACGCGTCGACCGCAGCGGCGGCGGCCTCGGCCGAGAACGGCACGAACTCCTCGCCGACCTGCAGCGCGACCGTGCCGAGCCCACCGGCGCGCGACGCGTCGGCGTAGCCGATCGTGTTGGTGCCGTTGGTGACCGCGTCGACGACGCCCGAGGTGCCCTGGGCACCCTCGCCGCCGTAGGCCCACGTCTCGAAGACGCCCTCGGTCCAGACGTCGGGAGCCGTCGCGGCGAGGTACTCGGTGAAGTTCTCGGTGGTGCCCGAGTCGTCCGAGCGGTGCACGGCGGTGATCGGGGCGTCGGGCAGCGTCACGTCGGGGTTCAGCTCGGCGATGGCCGGGTCGTTCCAGTTGGTGATCTGGTCGGAGAAGATGCCGGCGATCGTCGCGGCGTCCATGTTGAGCGACTCGACGCCCTCGACGTTGAAGATGACCGCGATCGGGGAGATGTAGACGGGCAGGTCGACCGGGAGCGTGTCGGGCACGCAGGCGCCGAAGGTCCCCTCGAGCTCGTCGTCGCCGAGGATCGCGTCGGAGCCGGCGAAGCCGACGCCACCGGCGATGAACTGCTCGCGGCCCGCGCCGGAGCCGGCGGGGTCGTACGTGACGTTGACGTCGGGGTTGGCCGTCTGGAAGCCCGCGATCCAAGCCTCCTGCGCAGCACCCATCGACGAGGCGCCAGCGCCCGCGAGGTCGCCCGAGAGGGTCGACTCGGCGGCGGGGGTCTCGCCGGCGGTCGGCTCGGTGGCGGCGGGCTCGTTGGCGGCGCAGGACGAGAGCAGGAGCGCGCCCGCTGCGGCGACGACCGCAGCGCGGCCGAGCTTCGTGAACTTCACAGTGTTCCCTTTCGGAAAGTGTCGGTGCGGGGGCTGAGGCTCCCCGTGACTGGGCGCACGATCGCGCGCCGAGGACCACGGTAGGCAGACCGGGTGGCGACGAGGCTCCGCGAAGGTGAACAGCGGGTGAACGCGGCCGCAGGGTTCCGGGCATGAGAGTGCCGGACCGCGAAACGCCTCTCGGCGGAAAGGCCGCTCGCAGCGGCGAATATTGGAGCCCGGGGTGACGCGGCCCGGCCTCACCAGGGTAGCGAGCCTCGGCGTGACACGCAGGCAGATGCGCTCCCCGCGAACGCGGCAGGGGCGCCCGGAACCCGGGCGCCCCTGCCGCTCAGCGGTCGGTCACTGCACGTCGATGACCGTGTCGGGCACGTCGGGCTCGCCGTAGACGGACCGGAAGATCAGCTGCGCGGGCGTGACGCCCTCGGGCAGCTGCACGGCCGCGCGCGCACCGGTGAACGACTGCGTGTCGGCGTAGAAGATGTCGTCCTCGGCGGTCGCGGTGCCGATCGTGTCGGCCCAGTCGTACTGCTCGCCGTCGCTGCCGACGACGATGATGTCGAAGCAGCCGGTGAAGTCGAGGCTCCCCTCGAGGTGCTCGCCGTCGATGACGATGCCGATGAACGCGGTGCCGGGCTCGGGCTCGGCGAACTCCATCGGCGGATCGGCCTCGACCGCGACGACCGAGAAGGTCCACACGTCGCCGAGGCCGTCGTCGACGGTGAACTCCTCGCCCGCGACCTGGCCTCCGGTGCCGGGCTCGGCGGTCGCGCCGGGCTCGGTCGACTCGGTCGGCTGCATGGGGTCGCCCGGCTCGACGGGCGCCGTGGGCGCGGCGGGGACGGCCGGCGGCAGCGGGATGCAGCCGGTGAGGGCGAGCGCGCCCGCGGTGAGGATGATCGCTGCGGCGAGGGTGCGGCGTGCCATGTCGTGCTCCTTGGTCGGACGCCGGCGCCCGTGCGCCGACCCGGCCGTCAGCCTATGACGGATCCTCATCGGCGACGCTGAGGCTGTGCACAGGCGCGCCGCGCGGCTCAGACGAGGCTCTCCGAGCGCCACATGCGCGCGCAGACCTGCAGGTCGCCCGCGATGTCGGCGAGCGACGCCGCCATGCGGGTGCGCTCGCCCGCGCGCTCCGGATGCATCGCCTCGTCCCGGTGGGCGGCCTCCACGGCGCCGGCGGCCGTCACCGTCGCGAACGCGGCGGCGCGCTCGAGCGCGAGCGCGAAGTCCCCGGCGAAGACGCCGCGGAGGATCGTCTCGGTGAGCGCCCGGAGCTCCGCGGGGCTCGCCGGTGCCGGCACCCCCGCGACGACCGGCGCGGCCGTGTGGAGCGCATCCGCCCCCTCCTGGTAGAGCGCGGCCGCCTCGGGCGCGCGCTGCGTGACGAGGGCGTGCAGCAGGTTCACCCGCCACAGCGCCCCCGGCAGCGAGTGCGGCCGGGCCTGCGACCAGAGCTCGGCGACCGTGTCGATGCCGTCCTCGCGCGCGACGCGCAGGATGCGCTCGACGACGCCCGGGTCGGCGCCGCTGCGCACGCGCGCGAGGAGCGCCTGCGCCGTCTCGCTCGCCAGCTGCAGCCGCACCGCGGGGTCGACGTCGCCCTCGACGCGGTCGAACCAGTCGTTCGAGAAGAACGTGGGGCGGGTGAAGTCGTCAGCCATCCGCCCCATCATCCCGGATGCGCCGGTCGGCGTCAGCCGGTGAAGTCCCAGACGCCGCCCTGGTCGGTCGTGACCCGCACGTGGTTCAGCTCGACGGTGTCGGGGATGTGGAAGATGCCGACGCCGTCGACGAACGACGGCTCGGTGCCGGTGGTGAACAGGTCGCCCTCGGCGTAGTAGTTCGATGCGGAGCTCAGCCCGTACTGCGAGCCGGTCGCGTCGTCGACGATGTAGATGTGGAAGGCGTGGAAGAAGTCGGCCTCGTCGCCCTCGAGCATCTCGCCCGACACGAGCACCTCGACGAGCTGCTTGCCCGGCTCCGCCGCGTCGCCCGCCGCGTCGGTCTCGACGACCGCGATGTCGGTCACCTCGAAGCTCCAGACCGAGCCGTCCTGGCCCTCGGCGGTGATCTCGTAGGGGCCCTCGGCCGGCGCGGCGGTGTCGCTCGGCGCCGCGGTCTCGGTCGCCTCGGGCGACTCGCTCGGCACCGGCTGCGCCTGGGTCTCGGTGGGCTGCGGCGGCGCGGCCGGCGGCTGCGGCACGCACCCGACGGTGAGCATGGCGGCGGCGGCGCCGACGAGCAGCGCGAGCGCGGGGCGGCGGAGGGACGGGGTCATGGCGGCTCCTCGAGTGGCGGTCCTGCGAGCACGATAGGCGGCGAGGCTGGACGCGCGCCGCACCCTCAGGCCGTGTCGCCCGCCGCCCGCGGCGCATCCGCGACGATCGCCGGCGGCAGCTTCGGCGCGAGCCGGTGCCACAGCTCGATGAGCACGCTCGCGACGAGGCCGAGGCCGATCGCGCCGAGCAGCAGGTCGGGCCCCGGCGGCCGGAACTCGAAGAAGTCGCGGATGGGCGGCAGCAGCACCGCGACCACGAGCGACGCGGCCATGACCGCGACGATCGCCGCCCGCGTGGGCGTGAACGGCCGGCAGGCGATGCCGAGCACCCACAGCCCGCAGACGGTGAGCGTGATCACCGCCGCGGTCTGCACCTGCCGCTCGTCGGCGCCGGCGGCGCGGCCGAGGAGGGTCGTCGCGAGGATCGCGAGCGCCACCGTCACCCCCGACGGCACGGTGAAGCGCAGGCTGCGGAACAGGAAGCCGGGCACGTAGCGGGTCGCGGCCGGCATGAGCGCGAGGAAGAAGGCGGGGATGCCGATGGTGAGCCCGTCGGTCGCCGACAGCTGCCGCGGCAGGAACGGGTACTGCAGCAGCAGCGCCCCGAACAGCAGCGCCATCGTGAACGCGTACGTCGTCTTCGTCAGGAAGATCCGCGAGACGCGCTCGATGTTGGCGATCACCTGCCGCCCCTCGGCGACCACGCGCGGCAGGTGCGAGAAGCGCCCGTCGAGCAGCACGAGCCGAGCGACGGCCTTCGTCGCGGGCGCGCCGGATCCCATCGCGATGCCGAGGTCGGCGGTCTTGAGCGCGAGCGCGTCGTTGACGCCGTCGCCGGTCATGGCGACCGTGCGGCCCATCGACTGCAGCGCCTCGACGATGCCGCGCTTCTGCCCCGGCGTGACGCGCCCCAGCACCCGGTGCTCGGCGAGCACCGCCGCGAGCGCCGCGGGCTCCGCCGGCAGCTGCCGCGCGTCGAAGGCGTCGCCGGGCAGGTCGACCCCCACCTGGCGCGCGACCGCGCCGACGGTGCGCGGGTGGTCGCCCGAGAGGATGCGCACCTCCACCCCCTGCGCGCGGAAGTAGTCGAGGGTCAGGGCTGCGTCGTGCCGCACGTGCTCGCCGAACGCGAGCACCGCGACCGGCCGCGCCTCGGGCAGCTCCTGCCGCTCCGCCTCCTCGGGGGAGATCGGATGCGGTGCGTGCGCGAGCACGAGGGCGCGGCGTCCGCCGGCGGCGATCTCGAGCGCGCGCGCGGCGACGGCCGGGTGCGCCGCCTCGTCGCCGACGACCGACTCGGGGGCGCCCAGGATCCAGGTGCCGCGCATCCGCCCGGCGGCGAACGCGACGGCGCTCCGACGGCGCGCGGAGGAGAAGCCGATGACGGCGCTCGCGCGATCGGCGGGCCTCGGCAGCGCGGGGGCGATCGCCTTCGCGGTGGCGTTGGCGCTCTCGTCGTGCCCGAACCAGGCGAGCGCGTCGAGCCACGCGCCCGACGCGTGCCCGAGGTCGTCCGGGGTCAGCGCATCCCCGGGGCTCCCGTCGTCGCCGACCGGCGCGACCGAGAGCAGCTCGACGTCGCCCTCGGTGAGGGTGCCGGTCTTGTCGAGGCAGATGACGTCGACGCGCGCGAGCCCCTCGACGGCGGCGAGCTCCTGCACGAGCACCTGCCGGCGGGCGAGCTTCACGGCGGCGACGGCGAAGGCGATCGACGTCATGAGGATGAGGCCCTGCGGCACCGAGGCCGAGATCGCGGCGGTCGCGAGCACGACCGCGTCCTGCCAGGCGCCGCTCTCGATCGCCGCGGCCCAGCCGCCGCGCGCCTGCATCTGGCCGTGGAGCACGATCGCGATGAGCGGCACGAGCGCGATCGATATCCAGCGCACCACCCGGTCGAGCGCCGCGCGCAGCTCGGAGTGCACGAGCGAGAAGCGGCGCGCCTCGGCGGTGAGGCGAGCCGCGAAGGAGTCGCCGCCGACGCTCGTGAGCTGCACGGCGGCCGAGCCCGCCGAGACGGCCGAGCCCGAGAGCACGCCGTCGCCGACGTGCTTGAGCTGCGGCTCCGACTCGCCGGTCAGCAGCGACTCGTCGACGTCGATGCCCTCGGTCGCGACGATCACGCCGTCGGCGGGCACCTGGTCGCCGAGGCGCAGCAGCAGGATGTCGTCCTGCACGAGCTGCTCCATGGCGACGTCGAGCCGCTCGCCGTCGCGCACCACCGTGCTGCGCTGCACGTGCAGCAGCGCGAGCGAGTCGAGCTTGCGCTTCGCGCCGTGCTCCTGCACGACGCCGATGACGACGTTCGAGATCGCCGCGAACGAGAAGAGCGCGTCCTGCCAGCGGCCGAGCAGCAGCAGCACCGCCGTGCAGACGGCGATCACGAGGTTGAACAGCGTGAACAGGTTGGCGCGCAGGATCGACATGAGCGTGCGGCTGGAGGCGTGCGCGAGCCGGTTCGCGCGCCCGTCGGCGACCCGCGCCGCGACCTCGGCCGCGGTCAGCCCGACCGCGGGATCGGTGGTCGTGAGCAGCCGCTGGCGCACGGGCTCGCCGGCGATCGCCGCAGCCGTCGCGTCGTCGGGCGACGACGAGCGCGCGGGTGTCTCGGCGGTCATGCGGCCTTCCTGGAGGGGCGGGTCGGGCCAACTCTGACGGATGCGCGCCATGCTCACCAGGGGGAGCGACCGGAATCATCCGCGCGGCCGACCCCCGCGCCGCTCGGTACGCTGGAGGGAGGGGCCTGTAGCTCAGTCGGTAGAGCGTCGGACTTTTAATCCGCTGGTCGTGGGTTCGAGCCCCACCGGGCCCACCAGATCGACAGAGCGTCCGACTCTTCATCCGCTGGTCGTGGGTTCGAGCCCCACCGGGCCCACCGCATCCGCTCGTCGTCAGCCGAACGCGACCTCGATCGTCGGGTTCGCCTCGATCACCTCGCGCACCCCGTCGCTCGAGAAGGCGTCGATGAGGGCCGCGGTCGCCTCCGAGTCCGCGTCCTCCTCGCGCACCACCAGGTGCAGCGCGAAGGTGTCGTCGAGCTCGGTGATGAGGCCGTCCTCCTCGGGGGTGAGGCCGAGGGCCGCGATGTGCGACGGCCACTGGAAGACCAGGTCGGCCTCCTCGTAGGCGGCGTTCAGCGACGAGATCGGCACCTGCAGGAACTCCAGCTGCTTCGCGTTCTCGGTGATGTCGTCGACCGTCGCCGCGTACGGGTCGACCGCCGGGTCGAGCGCGATGACGCCCTCGCTCGCGAGCAGCTCCAGGGCGCGGCCGGTGTTCGAGGCGTCGTCGGGGATCGCGACGGTCGCGCCGGTCGGGAGCGCGGCGATGTCGTCGAGCGTCTTCGAGTAGAACGCGATGACGAAGTTGTAGACGGGCTGCACCGCGGTGAGGGTGCCGTCGTTGGCCTCGTTGAAGAGCTCCATGTAGGGCACGTGCTGCGAGAAGTTCGCGTCGGCGTCGCCGGCGTCCACGATCGTGTTCGCGGTCACGTAGTCGGAGACCTCGACGAGCTCGATCTCGTAGCCCTCCTCGATGGCCTCGCCCGCGGCGAGCACGACGTCGGTCATCGGGCTCTGCACGGCGGCGACCTGGATCGTGACGGTCTCGGCGGCGGGCGCGCCGGACTCTGCGGCTTCCGGTGCCGACTGGGCGCTGCAGCCGGTGAGCAGCAGGGCGGCGGCGAGGGCGGGCGCGAGGGCGCGGGTCGAGGTGCGTCGCATGGATGCGTCTTCTTTCTTCGGGAGGGACTGGGTCGTGGGGAGGTCGAGGGGTGTCGGGGTGTGAGGGGGTGTGAGGCGCGGTCAGCGGTGGTCGAGGCGCACCGAGATGCGGTGGCCGACGGCCTGGATCGCCAGCACGACCACGACGATGACGGCGATCGTGAGGTACATGAGCGCGTCGTCGTACTCCTGGTAGCCGTAGCGCATCGCGAAGTCGCCGATGCCGCCGCCGCCGACGACGCCGAGCACCGTCGAGAACGACAGCAGGCTGATCGCCGCCGACGTCAGCGCGTAGAGCAGTCCGGAGCGCGCCTCGGGCAGCAGCACCCGGAACACCGCCTGCGGCAGCGTGGCGCCCATCGCGAGCGCCACCAGCGAGATGCCGGGCGGGATCTCCCGCAGGATCTGCTCGACCAGGCGAGCGTAGATCGCCACCGCCACGAAGCACAGCGGCAAAGTGGCCGCCTGCGTGCCGAAGCTGGTGCCCATGACGGCACGCGTGAAGGGGATGAGGAACACCACCAGCAGCAGGAACGGGAACGAGCGCACGACGTTGATGTACAGGTTGGCGATCGACCACACCGGGCGGTGCTCGGCGATGCCGCCGCGCTGCGTGAGGAACACCGTCATCCCGAGCGGCAGGCCGATCACGACCGCGGCGGCCAGGGAGACGACCATCATGTAGCCGGTCTCGGCGAGCGACTCGAGCAGGTCGGCGCCGTGCTCGGCGAGCAGGTCGGCGAGCCAGGTCATGCCTGCAGCTCCCGTCGTACCTGCTCGGCATAGCTCGGCAGCGACCGGTAGTCGCTCCGCGCCACCGTGAGCACCTCGCGCAGGGCGCCCCGCTCGAGCAGCGCCGCGCGATCGCAGATCGCCTTCACGACGTCGAGGTCGTGCGTGATGACGACGACGGTGGTGCCCAGCTCGTCGCGCGCCCTCGCGAGCACGCGCAGCACCTCGGCGGTCGTGGTCGTGTCGAGCGACGAGGTGGGCTCGTCGCACAGCAGCAGCGAGGGGCGGCCGACGAGCGCCCGGGCGAGGCCCACCCGCTGCCGCTCGCCGCCGCTCAGCTGCGCCGGGTAGTGGTGCGCGCGGTGGCCGAGCCCGACGAACTCGAGGATCTCCGCGACCGCCCGCGCCTCCTCCTGCCGCGACTGGCGCTGCGCCCGCGGTGCGAGCTGCAGCGGCAGCGCGACGTTCGCCGCCACCGTGCGGTTGCTGAGCAGGTGGATGCCCTGGAACACCACGCCGATGTCGCGGCGCAGCTCGCGCAGGCCGCGGCGGCCGAGCCCGCCGACGTCTCGGCCGGCGACGGTGACCGTGCCGGCGTCAGCGGTCGTGAGCCCGTTGACCAGTTGCAGCAGCGTCGACTTGCCTGCGCCGCTCTCGCCGATGACGCCGAAGATCTCGCCGCGGTCGATGCTGAGATCGACGGCGTCGAGCGCCGGGCGGGCGTCGTCACCGCGCCGGTAGCGCTTGGTGACGCCCGCGAGCGCGATGATCGCCGTGCCGCTCGCATGCATCAGCTCGTCCGCTCCCATTCCCCGCGGCACTCGCCGATCAGACTTCTTGTACTCAGGTCAACTATACCCGCAGCGGCGGCGCGCGGGTCCCCGCGAAGGCGTGCTGCCTGGCAGGGTGAGGGCGTGGAGAAGATCGATCTCAAGCGGCAGCTCGATGCCTACCGGGCGAAGCGGGGCGAGTTCCGCACCGTCGACGTGCCGCCGCTGCAATACCTGATGATCGACGGGCACGGCGATCCGAACGGCGCCCCGTTCGCCGAGGCGATCGCGTCGCTCTACCCGCTGGCGTACGCCCTGAAGTTCGCGAGCAAGCGCGAGCTGGCCCGCGACTACGCGGCGATGCCGCTCGAGGGGCTGTGGTCTGCGGCCGACCCGGCGTCGTTCACGACGGCCCGCGACAAGGCGCGGTGGGACTGGACGCTGCTCATGCTCGTGCCCGACTGGATCGACCGCGGGCTGCTCGCACAGGCGATGGATGCGGTGCGCAAGAAGGGCGCACCGGCGCGGTTCGATGACGTGCGGCTCGAGACGCTGGCCGAGGGCCGCTGCGTGCAGACGCTGCACGTGGGCGCCTTCGACGACGAGGGACCCGTGCTGGCGCGCATGCACGAGGAGTTCATCGCAGGCGCCGGACTGCGGATGACCGGCCGGCACCACGAGATCTACCTGAGCGACTTCCGCCGGGTCGAGCCCGCCCGCCGTCGCACCATCCTGCGGCAGCCGGTCGCGGCCGCCGAGCGCGGCACGGCGGCGGGGGCCGGCGCTCGCTGACGCGTCAGTCGACGCGGAGGATCGACCCGTCGGCGACCGCGACGTAGACCTCGAGCTCGTCGTCGAACTTCACCTGCCATGCCTGCCCGTCACCGTCGTCCTCGAACGTCGTTTCGTCGAGTGGCGCGCCGCCCGCCTCCGCAGCCGCGGCCTCGATCGCGTCGGCGAGCGAGATCCCTGCGGCGTCGAGCGCGGCGCGATCGTCGCCGTCGACCTCGTCGTCGCGCTCGGTCGACAGCACGGTGGCGCCGTCGCCGCTGACGTGCACGCTCACCTGCGTGGTGCCTTCGGCGAGCTCGACCTCCCACGAGCCGTCGTCGTCCTCGTCGTCGAGCTCGTAGGCGACCGCGCCCGTCTCGCGCTCGGCGAGGGCGATCGCGGCGAGCGCTCCCTCCATGCTCGCTGCGGCGCCGCCCGGGGTCGCCTCGGGCGACCCCGATGCACTCGCGCTGGGCAGCGCGTCACCGGTCGGAGCCGTGCCGGACGGCGCGGAGGGCGTGGCCGAGCCGCACGACGCGAGCGCGATGGTGGCGGCTGCGGCGAGCGTCAGCAGGAACGGCGTGCGCAGCTTCGAGTCGGTGATCATGCGGCCGACGCTGACGAGCGGCCGTGAGAACCCCGTGAGAGGAGCGTGAGACGAGGCTCAGGAGCCCACCCGTCAGAGGCCCGACCTGTCAGGAGTTGACCTGGCCGACCCGTCAGAAGCCGACCGGCGCGATGCCCCACTGGCCGCGCCAGGTCTCGCCGGGCTCGAGCCAGACGAGCCCCTGCCTGGAGTTCAGCGCGTTCGCCGGCGCGCTCATCGGCTCGACCGCGACGGCGTGCCGGGCCCCGTCGACGGCCGGGAAGTCGCGCGGCGTGAACACCACCGAGTACGGGAAGGCGGCGTCCTGCCAGAGCTCGACGCCCCGCCCCTGGTCGTCGACGAGCGACGCCGTCGCCACCCCGCCGACGAATTCGAGCCCCGCGTAGTTGTGGTCGACGTCGAGCTCCGCCAGGCGACGGCCGCCCCGCAGGTCGGGGGCCGACGCATCCATCGCATCGACGAGCGTCTCCTCCGTCGGGATCAGGTCGACCGCGTTGAAGACCCGCGCCGCGGGCACCGTGAGGGTGAGCTGGTCGGCGGGCGTCGCCCCGACCGCGAGGTACGGATGCGCGCCGCATGCCCAGGGAGCGCGCTCGGTGCCGCTGTTGATCGCCTCGTGCGTGACGGTGAGGCCGTCGTCGGTGAGCTCGTAGGCGACGAACGTGTCGACGAGGAACGGCCAGCCGGTCTGCGGGTAGATGGTCGCCTGCAGCAGCACCTTCGACTCGGTCTGCTCGAGCAGCCGGTAGGGCGAGAAGCGCAGCAGCCCGTGGCTGGCGTTGCCCTTGTCGCGCTCGGTGATGGGCAGCCGCTGCGTCTCGCCGTCGAGCTGCCAGTCGCCGCCGGCGACCCGGCCGCCCCACGGCGCGAGCACGATCCCCTGCCCCTTCGCCGGGCGCTTCTCCTCGGCGAACGGCTCGACGAGGTCGACGTCGTCGACGGTCAGCTCGCGGAGCGTCGCCGCCACCTCGGTGATCGTGGCGCGCAGGCGGCGCCCGTCGACGTCGCGGGTGATGGTGAA
Organism: Agrococcus sp. BE272; assembly: GCF_031457935.1. Taxonomy (NCBI): domain Bacteria; kingdom Bacillati; phylum Actinomycetota; class Actinomycetes; order Micrococcales; family Microbacteriaceae; genus Agrococcus; species Agrococcus sp. BE272. Next base: position 423,248 of record NZ_JAVDXL010000001.1, read on the forward strand.
CTGCTGTCCTGTGGGCGGGCGCATGGGGCGAGCCTAGGAGATGGCGTCCCGATCCCGCTCGTCCCGACCGCCGGCACCGGCGCCGGAACCGGCCTCTTCCCCGCCGCGCGGCGCGGATCTAGGCTTCGCGCCATGCACGGTCGGATCGTGGACGTGGTCGCCGACGTCCTCAACGAGCAGGACGTCGCGATGGCTCGGGCGCTGCTCGCGGAGGCGATGCTCGCCGACACCGACACCGAGATGGCCACGCGCGTGAGCGTGCGGGCGGGTCAGCCCGACGCGGTGCTGCGGATCCACGGCCACGGCTTCCGGCCGGCGGCCGAGCAGCTGCCGTGCGCGGCCGAGATCCGCGCGCACCCGCTCTACCGCTATCGGGCGCACACGGGCGACACCCGCCCCACGCGCCTCGAGGACGCGGTGCGCGCGGGATGGCTGCTCGGCGAGGCGACGCGGCGCGTGTTCGAGACGCTGCAGATCTCGGCGCACCAGGTGGAGGTGACGACCGCGCCCGGCCGCGAGTACGACGGCTGGACGCTCATCGCACCCAGCCCGATCCGGCGGCTGCAGCTGCGCCCGCTCGAGGAGCACGCGCGGCTGCTGCGCGGCCTCGACAGCCACATCGAGCTGCTGGCCCGCATGCGCGCCCTCGCGCCCGCCGTGCCCGCCGCCGACGCCCCGCTCCTCACCCCGCGCGAGCAGACGGTGCTCCACCTCATGCACGCGGGCCGCACCGCGGCGGCCATCGGCACGCACCTCGGCGTCTCGCCGCGCACGGTGCACAAGCACCAGGAGAACCTCTACCGCAAGCTCGGCGCCTGCGACCGGCTCGGCGCGGTGCTCGTCGGGCAGCGGACGGGTCTCCTCCCCTCCCCCGTCGCCGGGGAGGAGCCCGTCGCTGCCGGCGGCGCGCGCCGGGTCTAGGGCAGCTCGGCGGCGCAGGCCTCCACGCCCTCCATGAGCGCCATGCCGAGCACCTCGAACTGCGCCTCGCTCAGGTAGCTGAAGGGCATGTTGCCCTTGCCCTGGTAGGCGGCGCCGCTGCCGACGGTCGCCTTGGAGTGGATGAGCGGCTCCTGCGTCAGCCCCTCGTCGGCCATCCAGTCGGCGACGACCTCGTCGGCGACCCAGCCGCAGTCGGCCTGCAGCTCGGGCGGGATGATGAACATGGCGCCGAGGTCGCTGAGCGACACCCACGCCGTGCCGCCCTGGATGTGGTGCTGGTAGGCGGCGGCCGCCCACTGGTCGCGGTAGCAGTGGTGCGCTGAGGCCGCGGCGGCCCCGACCATGCTCATGGCGGCGGTGAGCGCGACGGCGGCCGTGGCGCGGCGCGCGAATGCGGCGCGGTTCATGTGTCCTCCTCGACAGTGCCGGGAGCTGGGGCGCCCCGGTTCCCCTCGATCATCGGCGCGCCGGGGCCGCGTGGGAATGCGCAGAGGTGCGTAGTCCCGAGCGGTGCCCCCGCCGGGATTCGAACCCGGACTGCGCGGAGTTTAAGTCCGCCGCCTCTGCCGGTTGGGCTACGGGGGCCGGGCCGCTGCCCGCTCCTACGGTACGCGGCACTCGCGTGCGGGAGCGGCGGAGCGGTTCCTGGGAGAACCGCTTCCCTCTGGGGGACAGGATCGGGTTACGATCCAGCCAGGGCCGACGCGGGCCGCGCTCGGCCATCCCTGGCAGAAGGAGAACGACATGCGAGCACGGGCGGGCGCGGCAGGCGCCATCGCAGCAGCACTGCTGCTGACCGGGTGCGGCGGCGGCGGGGCGGCGGCCGACGCGGACTTCACTGCGGACCCCACGGGCGCGATGACGGGATGGGGCTTCGAGAACACCGACGACGTCGGGCAGGCGCGCCTCGACCACGCGGCCTCGCAGCTGGAGGGCGTCGAGATCGAGCTCGACCAGACCGCGTTCGACGCGCAGAAGTTCACGACCCTCGCCGCCTCCGGCAACATGCCGGACGTGGTGCAGATCGACCGGCAGTTCGTGGCGACGTACGCGGCGCAGGGCCTCATCATGCCGCTCGACGAGTGCTTCGCGGCGCACGAGGTCGACGCGCAGCAGCGCTGGTACCCGCAGGTCGTGCAGGACGTCACGTGGCAGGACCAGGTGTGGGCGGTGCCGCAGTTCTACCAGCCGCCGCTCATCCTCACGAACACCCGCGTCATGGAGGAGGCCGGCGTCTCGGCCGACGACCTCGACCCGAGCGACCCCGAGGCGCTCATCGCGGCCGCCGAGGCGATGACGGTCTCCGAGGGCGGCTCGATCAGCCGCGTCGGCTTCGACCCGCAGGGCGTCTCGAAGGCGGCGATGTGGATGCTGTCGTTCGGCGGCGGCATCGTCGACGAGTCGGGCGCTCCCACGCTCGACCGCGAGGAGAACGTCGCGGCCGCGGAGTTCCTCATCGAGCTCTACGACGCGCAGGGCGGCTTCGCCGAGGTCACCGGCCTCGTCGAGTCGTTCGACATCTTCGGCGACGGCAACCCGTACGTGACCGACGGCGTCGGCGCCGCCGTGTTCGACCAGTGGTACGTCAACGTGCTCACGCCGTACGCCGAGCAGATCGAGATCGGCGCGGTGCCGATCAGGAACCAGGAGGGCCAGCCGTTCACGGCGACCGGCGGCTCGTCGTTCGTCATCCCCGCGAGCGCCGAGAACCCGTCGGCCGCGTGCGCGTGGGCGCTCGCGCTGACGGACCCCGAGGCGTGGCAGGCGGCCGCGGAGGCGCGTGCCGAGACGACCGAGGCGGAGCCCGAGCGGCTCGGCATCAACACCGGCCTCTTCACCGGCTCGCCCGAGAGCGACATGCAGATCCGCGACGAGTTCGCCTCTGCGGAGGGCTTCCCCGGCTTCGAGGAGGCGATCGAGGCGTACTACGCGGTCGCGGCGGAGGGCGCGTCGCTCGGCGGCTCGCCCGCCGGTCAGCAGATCCAGGGCGAGCTCGAGAACGCCATGCAGTCGGCGCTCCTCGGCGAGCGCTCGGCGCAGGAGGCGCTGACCGCGGCCCAGGAGGCCGCGCAGCGCGCGTACGACCAGGTCGCGGGCGGCTGACGCGGCGCTGGACGGAGCGACGGGGCGGAGGCGACTCCGCCCCGTCGTGCTGTCTGCGCCCGGGCCGCTCAGCCCTTGCGGCCGGAGGTCGCGAGGCCCTCGATGAACGAGCGCTGCCCGAAGGCGAACAGGATGAGCATCGGCAGCGTCACGATGAGCGCCGCGACCATCACGTACTGGTAGTCGCCGTGGCCGCCCGAGGTGGGGCTGTACTTCGTCATCGCGCTCGCGATGCCGAGCGGCACCGTGTAGGCCTCGGGGGATCCGGCGTTCAGGTAGATGAGCGCGCCCTGCAGGTTGTTCCAGCTGGCCTGGAACTCGAAGAGGAACACGATCACGAACGAGGGCACCGAGAGCGGGAAGGCGATCCGCCAGAACTGCCCCCACGCGCTCAGCCCGTCGATGCGCGCCGCCTCGAACAGCTCCTTCGGCAGGCTGAGGAAGAACTGGCGCTGCAGGAAGATGTAGAACGCGGAGCCGAAGAGGTTGGCGCCCCACAGCGGCACGTGGGTGCCGACGAAGCCGAGCTGGTTCCAGATGAGGAACTGCGGCACGAGGGTCACCGCGCCCGGCAGCATCATGGTCGCGAGCACGACGCCGAAGAGCACCTTGCGGCCGGGGAACCGGAAGTAGGCGAAGCCGAAGGCGACGAGCGAGCTCGACACCGTCACGAGCGCGGCGGCGAGCACGGCGATCAGCAGGCTGTTGCCGAGCCACGCCACGAGCGGCAGCTCGTCGAAGACCTGCACGTAGTTCTCGGGCTGCCAGGTCTGCGGGATGAGGCGGTTGTCGAAGACCTCGCCGCGCGGCTTGAAGCTCGCGGCCAGCAGCCACGCGAACGGGTAGAGGAACAGCGCGCTGCAGCCGAGCAGCAGGACCCATCGCACCGCCTCCCCCACGCGGCCGAGCGGCGAGAGCGCGGGACCGGGCCGGCGACGGCGCCGGCGGGGCGATGCGTCGGCCCGCTCGGCCGGCTCGGCCGGCTCGGGCGCGACGACGTGCGCCTCCTGGATCTGGCCTGGCTGGACGGGCGAGCTCATCGCGCCTCCTCGCTCTCGTAGTAGACGAACCGGTTGCCGACCCGCATCTGGATGAGCGAGATGACGAGGATGATGAGGAACAGCAGCCACGCCATGGCCGCCGCGAAGCCGAAGTTGAACTGCCGGAACGCCTGCTGGAAGAGGTAGATGGCGTAGAAGAGCGATGCGTCGGAGGAGCCCTGCACCGTGTCGCGGTGGAAGAGCAGGAACGCCTGGTCGAAGATCTGGAACGCCGCGATCGTGAGCACGAGCACGTTGAAGAAGATCGCCGGCGAGATCATCGGCAGCGTCACGTTCCAGAACCGCCGGAAGGCGCCCGCGCCGTCGAGCGAGGCCGCCTCGTAGAGGTCGGTCGGCACGTTCTGCAGCGCGGCGAGGAAGATGACCATCGTGCCCGCGACGCCCCACAGCGTCATGAGCACGATCGAGGGCTTGATCCACGCCGGGTCGAGCAGCCACTGCGGCCCGTCGATGCCGATCGCCGCGAGCCCGCGGTTGATGGCGCCCTGGCTGCCGTTCAGCAGCAGGAGGAAGACGGATGCCGTGGCCACCACCGGCGTCATCTTCGGCAGGTAGAAGATGGTGCGGAAGAGCCCCGCGCCGCGCCGCTGGCTGTTGAGCAGCAGCGCGAGCCCGAGCGCGAGCAGCACCTCGAGCGGCACGGCGAGCACCGCGTAGTACAGCGTGTTCGCGAGCGCCGTCATGACCTTCGGGTCCTCGACGAGCGCCTGGTAGTTCGAGAAGCCGGCCGGCCGGGCCGTGTCGGTCGCGAGCTGGTAGTGGCTGAACGAGATGACCAGGCTGTAGACCATCGCGCCGAGCGTGAACACGAGGAAGCCCACGATCCACGGCGAGATGAACAGGTAGCCGGCGATCGCCTCCCGCCGCTGCAGCTTGGTCATGCGCGGCTTCGCGCTCGTCGTCGACACCGTGCCTCCCTCGGATCGGGCGTCCCGGGCGGGCCGCTCCTCTCTGTGTACCCCACTTCTCCGAGAAGCGCACGAATCGCTTCTCGGCATGCCTCAGTCGAGCAGCGCCCGGAAGCGCCTCGGCAGCAGCACGTTCTCGCCCGCGCCGGCGAAGAGCGGCGCGATCTCCTCCGGGCGGTGCCCGGCGATGCCGCAGCCGAGCTCGGTGACGAGGAAGTCGAGCTCCGGATGCTCGGCGGCATAGCGCAGCAGGGTCGCGACCTCGTCGCGGATGGTGGCGAGCCCGCTCATCGTGTCGACCGCGTACGACTGCCCGTGGTGCCCGTGCCCCTCGCCCCACACGGCGCCGAAGCGCTCGTGCGCGAGGCGCGCCGCGCCGCCGTGGTGGGCGCCTGCGGCGTTGGAGCCGAAGACGAAGACCTCGTTGGGCTGGAGGGCGTCGATGCGGTCGGGCGAGGTGCGCATGCGGCCATCATGGCCCCTCGCGCCCCGGCGTAGGCTGACGCCATGACCGTCCACGAGCGCGCCACGATCATCCCGCTGCCGGGGCACGCGCCCCACCTGCCGAAGTCCGCGCTCGTGATGCCGGGCGCCGTGATCGCCGGCGCCGTCTCGCTGGGCGAGCGCGTCGGCGTCTGGCCCGGTGCGAGCCTCCGCGCCGAGGAGGAGCCGATCACGATCGGCGACGACTCGAACGTGCAGGACAGCTGCTCGCTGCACGTCGACCACGGCTCGCCGCTCAGGATCGGCGCGCGGGTGTCGATCGGGCACAACGCGGTCGTGCACGGCTGCACCGTCGAGGACGACGTGCTCATCGGCATGCACGCGACCGTGATGAACGGCGCCGTCATCGGCACCGGGTCGATCATCGCGGCCGGCGCGCTCGTCACCGAGGGCATCGTCATCCCCGACCACTCGCTCGTGGCGGGCGTGCCGGGCAAGGTGCGCCGCGAGACGACCGAGGACGAGCGGCGCGGCATCGCCCGCAACGCCGAGACGTACGCCAAGCGCATCCAGCTCTACGTCGACGCCATCCACGCGCACTGACCCGCCGGCGCCCTAGCGGGCTGGGTCTGCGGATGCGTAGGCTCGGCCGCACCGGAGGGAGCCACATGCCCATCACACCGACCGGCACGGTCGTGCGGCACGGCGACGCCGCCGAGCTGGTGCTCGAGCGCAGGGTCGGCCACGACGCGATCGCGGTCTGGCCGTACCTCGCGGAGTCGCGCGAGCTCAGCTCCTGGTTCGGCGCCTACGTGGGCGACCCCGACTCCGGCGAGGTGGTGCTCGCGATGACGGCCGAGGAGGGCGACGCGACCCAGGCGGTCGAGATCCTCGACTGCGACGCCCCGGAGCACCTCGCGGTGCTGACGACCGACGAGCACGGCTCGTGGAGCCTCGAGGTCGAGCTCGTCGACGGCGGGCACGAGACGGGCTCGGGCACGACCATCCGCTTCACCCACCACGATGTGCCCGCCGCCTCGGTGCCCGACATCGCGGCCGGCTGGGAGTGGTACCTCGACCGGCTGGTCGCCGCGCTCGCCGGGCAGCCGATGCCCGACTGGGATGACTACTACCCGGCGCTGCGCGACGCCTACCGCGGCTCCGACTAGCGGGAGCGCACCGCCTGCTCCGCCATCTGCACGACGTTGTCGAGCAGCATGACGCGCGTCATGGGGCCGACGCCGCCGGGAACGGGCGACACCCACGCCGCGACCTCCTTGACGCCGGGATCGACGTCGCCGAGCAGCTTCACCTTGCCGGTCTCGGCCGACAGCCCGCGCGTGATGCCGACGTCGAGCACCGCGGCGCCCGGCTTCACCCAGTCGGCCTTGATGAGGCCGGGCACGCCCACCGCCGCGACGACGATGTCCGCCTCGCGCACCTGCGCCGCCAGGTCGGGCGTGCGCGAGTGGCACAGCGTGACGGTCGCGTCGATGCCCTTGCGGGTCAGCAGCAGCCCGAGCGGCCGCCCCACCGTCAGCCCGCGGCCGACGATCGCGACGGTCGCGCCCGCGATCTCGATGTCGTGCCGGCGCAGCATCTGCACGATGCCCGCAGGGGTGCACGGCAGCGGCGAGTCGATCGGGCCGTCGACGCCGAGCACGAGCTTGCCGAGGTTGATCGGGTGCAGCCCGTCGGCGTCCTTCGCCGGATCCATGAGCGTGAGCATCGCGTGCTCGTCGTGGCCCGGCGGCAGCGGCAGCTGGATGATGTAGCCGGTCACCTCGCGCGCCTCGTTGAGGTCGCGGATCGCGGCCCGCACGTCGGCGCTCGAGGCGCTCGCGGGCAGGTCGACGCGGATCGACTCGATGCCCACCTCGGCGCAGTCGCGGTGCTTGCCCTTGACGTACGACCGGCTCGCCGGGTCGTCGCCGACGAGCAGGGTGCCGAGGCCGGGCGTGACGCCCTTCGCCTTCAGCGCGTCGACCCGCTCGCGCAGCTCCGCCTTGATGGCCGATGCGGTGCGGTTGCCGTCGAGGATCTGCGCGGTCATCGGTCGACGCTCGATCCGAGCTCGTGCACCACCTCGGGCTGCCCGGAGGGTCCGACGCCCGGGTAGAGCGGGAAGGCCTCGGCGAGCGTCGCGACGCGCGCGCGGAGCGACTCGAGGTCGGCGCCCGGCAGCAGCGCGAGCGCGATGACGTCGGCGACCTCGGTGAACTCCTCGTCGCCGAAGCCGCGGGTCGCGAGCGCCGGGGTGCCGATGCGGAGGCCGCTCGTGACCATCGGCGGGCGCGGGTCGTTGGGGACCGCGTTGCGGTTCACGGTGATGCGGATCTCGTGCAGGAGGTCCTCGGCCTGCTTGCCGTCGATCGCGGCATCGCGCAGGTCGACCAGCACGAGGTGCACGTCGGTGCCGCCGGAGCGCACCGAGATGCCCGCATCCTTGACGTCCTGCTGCTGCAGCCGCTCGGCGAGGATGTGCGCGCCGCGCAGGGTGCGCTCCTGGCGCTCCTTGAACTCCTCCGACGCGGCGAGCTTGAACGCGGTCGCCTTCGCGGCGATCACGTGCATGAGCGGTCCGCCCTGCTGGCCGGGGAAGACCGCCGAGTTCAGCTTCTTGGCGATGTCGGCGTCGTTCGTGAGGATGAAGCCGGAGCGCGGGCCGCCGATCGTCTTGTGCACGGTCGACGACACGACGTGCGCGTGCGGCACGGGGTTCGGGTGCAGGCCCGCGGCGACGAGGCCCGCGAAGTGCGCCATGTCGACCCAGAGCAGCGCGCCGACCTCGTCGGCGATCGCGCGGAACTCGGCGAAGTCGAGCTGGCGCGGGTACGCCGACCAGCCGGCGATGATCACCTTCGGCTGGTGCTCGACGGCGAGGCGGCGCACCTCGGCCATGTCGACGCGGCTCGTCTGCTCGTCGACGCCGTAGGCGACGATGTCGTAGAGGCGGCCGGAGAAGTTGATCTTCATGCCGTGCGTCAGGTGCCCGCCGTGGTCGAGCGAGAGGCCGAGGATCGTGTCGCCGGGCCGGGCGATCGCATGCAGCACGGCCGCGTTGGCGGTCGCGCCCGAGTGGGGCTGCACGTTCGCGAACGCAGCGCCGAAGAGCGCCTTCGCGCGCTCGATGGCGAGCGACTCGGCGACGTCGACGAACTCGCAGCCGCCGTAGTAGCGGCGGCCCGGGTAGCCCTCGGCGTACTTGTTCGTGAGCACCGAGCCGGCGGCCTCGAGCACCGCGACCGGCACGAAGTTCTCGCTGGCGATCATCTCCAGGTAGTCGCGCTGGCGGTCGAGCTCCTGCTGGAGCACCGCGGCGATCTCGGGGTCGACCTCGGTGAGAGGCGAGTTGAACGTGCTGGGCAGGCGGTCGGTCACGGATGCTCCTTCGCTGGTGCGCTGGCGCGCGTCGCTGGATGGGACGCCCAGGCGCGCGGCTCACGGTCGGCCGCTCCCCGGTGGTGCTCCACCTCTGCGCCAGTCACGGCCGCTCTCATGGTACTTGCGCGGGCCCGACGCGGGGGGCACGCTGAGCGGAGGATCCCTCGGGAGCGGCGCCGAGCCGCGGAGCCGCCCCGACCGGTGTGAGGAGCGTCCATGAGCGTCATCGACCTGACCGGCAAGGTGGCCGTCGTCACGGGCGGGGGCAGCGGCATCGGCCGCAGCATCTGCCAGCTCTTCGCGAGCCTCGGCGCGAGCGTCGTCGTGAGCGACATCGCCGCGACCGCCGACGAGACGGTCGCGACCGTCGCGGGCGACGGCGGGACCGCATCCGCCATGGTCGGCGACATCGGCGACCCGGCCGTCGCCGACGCGGTCGTCGCGGCCGCCGTCGAGCGCTACGGCCGGCTCGACGCGCTCGTCAACAACGCGGGGATCATGGACCGCTTCGCCGGCGCCGCCGCGGTCGACGACGCGCTGTGGGACCGCATCCTGCGGGTCAACCTCTCGGCGCCGTTCTACCTCACGCGCGCCGCCCTGCGCGTCATGCTGCCGCAGGGCTCGGGCTCGATCGTGAACATCGCGAGCGAGGCGGGCATCCGCGGCGCGGCCGCCGGCGCCGCCTACACCGCCTCGAAGCACGGCCTCATCGGCCTCACCCGCAACACCGCGTACGTCTACGCCAAGCAGGGCATCCGCGCGAACGCGATCTGCCCCGGCGGCGTCGAGACCAACGTGATGACGCCCGACATCCAGCAGCACATCGACCAGGAGGGCCTCGCGGCCCTCACGCCCGTGCACCAGTCGGCGCAGCGCGTGGCGCAGCCGATCGAGCAGGCGAACCTCGCGGCGTTCCTCGTCTCGGACGCGGCGAGCAACGTCTCGGGCGCGATCATCCCGAACGACGGCGGCTGGTCGGCGGGCTGAGCCGCAGGGGCGCGTGGTTGGATCGCCGCGTGAGCCACGACCGCGTCCGCGCCCAGCTGCTCGAGGCGCTCGACGCCCAGCGCCGCCACATCCTCGCCGCCATCGAGGGGCTCGACGACGCGCAGCTGCGCACCCCCGCGCTGCCGTCGGGCTGGTCGCCCATCGGGCTCGTGCGGCACGTGACGCTCGGCTGCGAGCGCTACTGGTTCCACACGGTCATGGCCGGCGAGCCGCTCGACTACTGGCCCGTCGAGGACGCCGCGCTCGACGAGGGCCGGCCCGCCGACTGGCGCGTCGAGCCCGACGAGCCGACGGATGCGGTGGTGCAGGAGTACCGCGACGCGATCGCGCGCTCCGACCGGATCCTCGCCGCGCTCCCGCTCGACGCGGCACCGCGCATGCCCGACCCCGACTGGCCGGAGGCCGCGTTCGGGGACCTCGGCGCCGTGCTGCTGCACGTGCTCGTCGACACCGCGACCCACGCGGGGCACCTCGACGCCGCCCGCGAGCTGCTCGACGGCCGCCAGCACCTCGTGCTGTAGCCGGGCGCGGCATGCGGGCACCGGCGGCAGCGCTCTTCGCCGACGATCCGCGCGGCGCGGCGCTGCAGCGCGCGATCGCCGCCCGCGTCGAGGCGCTCGGCGAGGTCGAGGAGCGGGAGTCGAGGACGCAGATCGCCTACCGGCGCCGGCGCACGTTCGCGATCGTCTGGCGGCCAGAGATGGTCGTGCGCTCCGACGTGCCTGTCGTGCTGTCGATCGCGCTCCCGCGCCCCGACCCGTCGCCGCGCTGGAAGCAGATCGCGCATCCGTCCCCGCGCGTGTGGATGCACCACCTCGAGGTGCGCGACGCGAGCGAGCTCGACGACGAGGTCGACGCCTGGCTGCGCGAGGCGCACGGCGCGGCCGCCTGACCTGCCACGTCCCGGCCCGCGCGGCCGCCGCCGGCTCCTCCGCGCCCGAACCCGCTCCATCCCGATTGGTCACTCGTTGCTGCCGGAGCGGGCTCCAGGCAGCAACGAGTGACCAATCGGCGGGCGGACGCGCTAGATGAGCGCGTCGGTGAGGTGGTTCGGCGTGCCGAAGCGGTGCGCCGTGATGGCGACCGCCTGCTCCCGCAGGAACGGCAGCAGCTCGAGCCGGCCCGACTCGGTCACCGGGTGGGCGACGATCGCGAGGTCGGGGCGGCCGTCGACCGCCTCCGCGAGCGCGCGCACGCCCTCGGCGACCGCGTCCTCGGCGGCCAGGTAGCGGATGCGACCCTGCGCGAGGCGCTGCGCCGAGACGCGGAAGGCCGCGTCGTCCTCGACCGCCACGGGGATGCCCGCGGCCGCGAGCGCCGCCCGCATGGCAGGCGCCGGCTCGACCGCGGTCGAGACCCGCACCTCGGCGCCGGCGCGCAGCGCCGCGGCGACCGTGCGCGCGAGCTGCGCGACGCGGCCGCCCTCGGCGAGGCGGATGGTGACGCCGGGCATCGGCAGGTGGCGCAGGATGTCGCGCTCGGCCGAGAGGCGCTGCACGTCGAGCGCGACGCCCAGCTCGCGCGACCACACGTGCTGGTCGGAGCCGGCCGCCCGCCGGACGGCGGCGGCCTCGTCGGCCGTCACCGACGCATCCGCCGACCGCGCGAGCGACTCGGCCGCCTCGACGACGACGCGCACGCCCTCGTGCTCGAGGGGCGCGAGCTCGCGCGCCTGCGAGGGGCGCCAGTCGACGAGCGGCATGAGGTAGCTCGGGCCGCCCGCCTTGGTCGTGGGGCCGACCACCGAGCGCTTCCAGCCGCCGAAGGGCTGGCGCTGCACGATGGCGCCCGTGATGCCGCGGTTGACGTAGAGGTTGCCCGCCTCGACGCGCTCGAGCCACGCGCCGATCTCGGCCGGGTCGAGCGAGTGCAGGCCGGAGGTGAGGCCGTAGTCGATCTCGTTCACGAGCGCGATCGCCTCCTCGAGCGTCTCGACGCGCATGATGCCGAGGATCGGGCCGAAGTACTCGGTGCGGTGGTACTCGCTGCCCGGGCGCACGCCCGCGCGCACGCCGGGGCTCCACAGGCGCCCCTCCTCGTCGAGCCGCTCGGGCTCGATCACCCACTGCTCGCCCTCCCCGAGGGTCGTGAGGCCCTCGAGCAGCTTGCCCTCGGCGGGCGCGATGATCGGGCCCATCTGGGTCGTCGCATCCCACGGCTGGCCGACCGTGAGCGAGCGCACGCCGTCGACGATCTGGTTGTGCAGGCGGTGCGAGCGGCCCGCCTGCCCGACCAGGATCGCGAGTGACGCCGCCGAGCACTTCTGGCCCGCGTGGCCGAAGGCGCTCGCGACGATGTCCTTCGCGGCGAGGTCGTAGTCGGCCGAGGGCGTGACGATGATGGCGTTCTTGCCGCTCGTCTCGGCCAGCAGCTGCAGGTCGGGGCGGATGCGCCGGAAGGCCTGGGCGGTCTCGAAGCCGCCGGTGAGGATGACGCGGTCGACGCGCGGGTCGCCGATCAGCCGGTCGCCGAGGCTGCGCTCCCCCAGCTGCACGAGCTGCAGCACGTCGCGCGGCACCCCGGCCGCCCAGAGCGCCTCGACCATCACGGCGCCGCTGCGCGCGGCGACGCGCGCGGGCTTGATGATGACGGATGCGCCGGAGGCGAGGGCGGCGAGCGTCGAGCCCGCGGGGATCGCGATGGGGAAGTTCCACGGCGGGGTGACCGCGATGAGGCGCGACGGCACGGCGACGGCCCCGTCGACCCGGTCGAGGTCGCGGGCCCGCTCGGCGTAGTAGTGGGCGAAGTCGATCGCCTCGGAGACCTCGGGGTCGGACTGGTCGAGCGTCTTGCCCGCCTCGGCCGCCGCGACCTCCATGAGGTCGGCGCGGCGCGCCTCGAGCTCGCGGCCGGCGCGGTGCAGGATCTCGGCGCGCTCGTCGCCCGAGAGCGCGCGCCACGCGGCGTTCGCGGCGACGGCCGTCTCGATCGTCTGCTCGAGCTGTGCGGCGTCGTGCAGGGTGCTCTCGGCGACGAGGTCGACGCCGAGCCGCGAGTGCTGGGCGCGCTCGCGGATGCCGGCCGCCCAGGCCTGGTTGGCGGGCAGCGACGGGTCGGAGTCGGGCGCGTTGCGGAAGCCGTCGGCGAGGCCCTCGGCGACCGGCTGCGTGCGGTCCTGCACGCGGTGCGTCGCGGGCGCGGGGGCCGCGAGCGCGTCGAGCGATGCGAGGAAGCGGTCGCGCTCGCGCTCGAAGAGGTGCTCGTCGCGCGCGAGCTCGAACACGGCCGACATGAAGTTCTCGCGGCTCGCGCCCTCCTCGAGGCGGCGGATCAGGTAGGCGATCGCCACGTCGAACTCGGCCGGGTGCACGACGGGCGTGTAGAGGAGCAGCCCGCCGACGTCGCGGCGCACGACCTCGGCCTGGCCCTGCGCCATGCCGAGCAGCATCTCGAACTCGAGGCCGGAGCCCGAGCCGGCGCCCGCCTCGATGCCGCGCTGCTTCGCCAGCAGCCAGGCGAAGGCGACGTCGAAGAGGTTGTGGCCGGCGACGCCGAGCCGCACGGCGCGGACGCGCTCGGGCGTGAGCGCCCAGGCGAGCACGCGCTTGTAGTGGGTGTCGCTGTCCTGCTTCGTGTGCCAGGTGGCGAGGGGCCAGTCGTGGAGCGACGACTCGACGCGCTCCATGGGGAGGTTCGCGCCCTTCACGAGGCGCACCTTGACGGGTGCGCCGCCGGCGGCGATGCGCTCGGCCGCCCAGGTCTGCAGGCGCTCCATCGCGGGCATGGCGTCGGGAAGGTAGGCCTGCAGCACGATGCCGCCCTCGTACGACTCGAGGCCCTCGGTGGCGAGGATCCGCGTGAAGACCGCCATGGTCATCTCGAGGTCCTTGTACTCCTCCATGTCGAGGTTGATGAAGGTGCCGGTCGCGTGCGCGCGGCGGTAGAGCGGCAGCAGGCGCTCGACGACCTCCTCGACGGCGGCGTCGAAGGCCCACGGCTGGTGCGGCGCGGTGGTGGCCGAGACCTTGATGGAGACGTAGTCGACGTCGGGGCGCTCGATGAGCGCGAGCGTGCCCTCGAGCCGGCGGGCGGCCTCGCGGTCGCCGAGCACGGCCTCGCCGAGGAGGTTGACGTTGAGGCGGGCGCCGGTGGCGCGGATGCGCGCGATCGCGGCGCCGAGGCGGGCGTCGGTCGCGTCGATGATGAGGTGGCCGACCATCTCGCGCAGCACCCGGCGTGCGATGGGCACGACCACCTGCGGCGCGAGCGGCGCGACGCCGCCGCCGAGCTTGAGCGCCTGGCGCATCGGCCAGGGCAGGAAGGCGGGCGCGGCGCCGGCGATCTCGCGGAGCGTCAGGGCTGCGACGTGCACGTCCTCCGGGCGCACGACGCCGTCGACGAAGCGCACGGCGAAGTCGAGGCCCTTCGGGTCGCGCAGCACGCCGGCGAGCTGCTCGGCGCTCGCGTCGGCGGGGATGCGCTCGGCCTCCTCCAGCCACGTGCGCACCTGCGCGACGATGGCGGGCGCGAGCGCGCGGAGGCTCGCGAGCTCGCTCGCGTGGTCGGTCTCGGCGGGGGTGGCGGCTGCGCCCATGCGGCTGCCCTCTCTTCACTCGTGCTGCGGGCGCGCGAGCGCGCGCCGCGGCAAGTCTGCACCCGCCGACCCATCGCGTACAGTGACGGTTCACGACGGATACCCGTCGCGATCGACGATGCTTTCGAGGGAGGGCCGATGCTCGACATCCGTCGCCTGCGCCTGCTGCGCGAGCTGCGCCTGCGCGGCACGATCGCCGCCGTCGCGACCGCGCTCGCCTACGCGCCGAGCGCCGTCTCGCAGCAGCTCTCCGCGCTCGAGCGCGAGGTGGGCGTGCCGCTCACGCGCAAGCAGGGGCGGCGGCTCGCCCTCACCCCGCAGGGCGAGCTCCTCGCCCAGCACGCCGAGGGCATCCTCACCGCCCTCGAGGCCGCCGAGCGCGCCGTCGCCGCCTCGCTCGGCCGCCCAGTCGGCACGGTGCGCGTGGCGGTGTTCCAGTCGGCGGCGCTCGGGCTCGTGCCGCAGATGCTGCGGATCCTCGCCGGCACGGCGCCCGAGGTGCGCGTCGAGATGGTGCAGCGCGAGCCCGAGACGGCGCTCTACGACACGTTCGTGGGCGACTTCGACCTCGTCGTCGCCGAGCAGTACCCCGGGCACGCGGCACCGCAGCACGCGGGGCTCGACCGGCGGCTGCTCATGACCGACGCGCTGCGGCTCGCGGTGCCGCCGGGCAGCGGCATCCGCGCCCTCGCCGACGCCGCCGCGATGCCGTGGGTGATGGAGCCGGTGGGCGCCGCCTCGCGCCACTTCGGCGAGCAGCAGTGCCGAGTGGCGGGCTTCGAGCCCGACGTGCGCTTCGCGACCGCCGACCTGCAGGCGCAGATGCGGCTCATCGAGACCGGCCACGCGGTGGGCATCATGAACGACCTGACGTGGGCGGGCACGCCCGTGCGCTTCCGCATCGTCGAGCTGCCGGGCGCGCCCCGCCGCGAGGTGTTCACGGCCGCCCGCGCGGCCTCCGACGGCAACCCGGCGATCGCGGCCGTGCGGGCAGCGCTGCAGGAGGCGGTGCCCGCCGGCCTCGCGTGAGCGCGGTCAGGCCGCGAGCGGCCGCCGGTGCGTCGTGAAGCCGATGAGCACGAGGCTGATCGCGACGGCGGCGAAGAGCACCCACGGCAGCGCGCCGGGGCCGGCCGCGTCGTAGACGATCGCGCCGAGCAGCGCGCCGCCGCCGATGCCGGTGTTGAAGCCGGTCGTGTACCAGGCCATCGCCGGCTGCAGCAGCCGCTCGGTCGAGGCGTGCAGCACGCGCGTCTGCAGCAGCGGCGGCAGCGCCCCCATCGCGAGCCCCCAGACGAGCACGGCGGCGATCGTCAGCGGCAGCGCGGTCGAGAGCACGAGCACGAGCATCGTCGCGAGCATCAGCACCATGCACAGCACGACGCCCGCAAGCGCTCGGCGCCCGAGCCACAGGGTGAGCGCCACGATCGCGAGCGCGCCCATGAGCCCGTAGGCGAGCAGCGCGGGGCTGAGCCACGCCTCCGGCAGGCCCGCGTGCTGCACGAGGAACGGGGCGATGAACGTGTAGAAGGCGTACTGCCCGGTCATCGCGAGGGTGGTCGAGACGACCGCGACGACGATGCCGCGCACCGACTTGTCGGGGTCGGCCACGGGCACGGCGATCGAGCCCGTCTCGGTCGTCGCCACGTCGGCGAGGTGGTCGACGGCGGGCAGCACCCGCCACACCGCGAAGGCGGCGACGAGGCACGCGACGCCCAGCACCGCGAACGACGCGCGCCACCCGACCGCCTGGCCGAGCAGCGTCGACAGCGGCAGGCCCAGCACGAACGCGAGCGAGCCGCCCGCGCTCGTGATCGCGACCGCCCGCCCGATCTGCTCCTTCGGCACGAGGTAGGCGGCGTACGCGCCCACCACCGTCCAGAAGACGCCGTGCGCGAGGCCGCCGACGATGCGCGTGGCGACGACCCACTCGTACGAGGGCACGACGGCGCCGGCAGCGGTGGCCGCGGCGAAGACGAGCAGCACGCCGATGACGAGCCGGTGCCGGGGCAGCCGCCGAGTGAGGCGGATGAGCGTGGTCGACGAGAGCACGACGGTGAAGGCGAAGACCGACACGAGCAGGCCGATCGCGCTCTCCGAGACGCCGAGGTCGCGGCTCATCGGCAGCACGAGGCCCATCGGCAGCATCTCGATGGAGATGTTCACGAAGATCGCGAGCGCGAGCACGAGCAGCGCCGCGAGCGGGAAGCGACCGGTCGTCTCGCCCCGGGCCGTGCTCTGCTCGCTCACGACCGGCAAGCCTACGCTGGGCGGATGCTGACCCTCGAGGCGATCGTCGCGCTGCCGCTGCGCTCCGCACGGGGGCCGCTACCGCGTCGCCGACGTCGATGCGCTCCTCGACCTCGTCGCCGGCGCCCTGCCGGAGCCCGAGTGGCCGGAGGGCTCGCGGCCCGAGTGAGCGCCGCGCGCCTCGTAGACTCGACCGGGTGAGCGCGAACCACTGGATCCTGTCGTTCGTCTGCGACGACCGGCCCGGCATCGTGCACGCGATCACGGGCGCCATCGTCGACTGCGGCGGCAACATCACCGAGTCGCAGCAGTTCTCCTCCGCCGACACCGACCGCTTCTTCATGCGGCTGCAGGTCGAGGCCGAGGCCGAGCGGGCCGACTTCGAGGCGCGGCTCGCGCCGGTCGTCGAGCGCTACGGCATGCAGTGGCAGCTCGACGACGTCGGCCGGCCGCTGAAGACGCTCGTGCTCGCGTCGAAGGCCGCGCACTGCCTCAACGACATGCTCTTCCGCCAGCGCGCCGGCCAGCTCTCGGTCGAGATCCCGCTCGTGCTCGCCAACCACCCCGACCTCGGCTCGCTCGCCGCGTTCTACGGGGTGCCGTTCGAGCACGCGCCGGTCGTCGACGCCGAGTCGAAGGCCGCGTTCGAGCGCCGCATCCTCGAGGTGGTCGAGCGCGAGGGCATCGAGCTGGTCGTGCTCGCCCGCTACATGCAGATCCTCTCCCCCGAGCTGTGCGCGGCGCTCGAGGGGCGCCTGATCAACATCCACCACTCGTTCCTGCCCGGCTTCAAGGGCGCGAGCCCCTACCGGCAGGCGCACGCGCGCGGCGTGAAGCTCATCGGCGCGACGGCGCACTTCGTCACGAGCGACCTCGACGAGGGCCCGATCATCGAGCAGAACGTCGAGCGCGTCGACCACGCCCAGTCGCCCGGGCAGCTCGTCGCGATCGGGCAGGACGTCGAGTCGCGCACCCTGTCGCGCGCCGTGCAGTGGTTCGCCGAGGACCGCGTGCTGCTCGACGGGCAGCGCACCATCATCTTCCGCTAGTCGCGCGCATCCGTCATCGGATGTTCATCGGCGGGTCTGGTCCCGCGTCACACCCTCCGGCTAGGTTCAGGAGCGTCCCTGCACCTCGACGGAGAGATCCATGCGCGCACGCACCCTGCTCGGCACCGGAACGGTCGCCGCGCTCGCCCTCACGGGCATCGTCACCGCCCCGGCACACGCCGCCGGCCACCCGGTGATCAACGAGTTCTCTGCCAACATCACCGGCACAGACATCGAGTACATCGAGATCCTGGCCGACCCCGGCACCGACGTCAGCGGCCACTCGCTGCTCGTCGTCAAGGGCGACACGGGCACGCAGCAGGGCCTGGTGCTGCAGTCCAACCCGGCGCCGGCGCTCGACGCCGACGGCCGCGGCACGCTGCAGTACCCGGTGAACGGCATCCAGAACGGCTCGGTCTCGCTGCTGCTCGTCGACGGCACCGCCGCGGTGGGCTCGAGCGTCGACGCCGACCTCGACGGCACGATCGACGCGGGCGTCGCCTTCACGGTCGTCGACGCGATCGCGCTCCTCGACGGCGGCTCGGGCGACCTCGGCTGGGGCACGGCGCTCGCGCCGTCCTTCGACGGCGGCTCGTTCACGGTCGGCGGCGCGAGCCGGGTGCCCGACGGCACCGACACGGATGCGCCGTCCGACTGGGTGCGCAACGACTACGACGGCGCGGGGCTCGCGGGCTACACGGGCACCATCTCGGCGGGCGAGGCCTACAACACCCCGGGCGCGGCGAACGAGGCCTTCGAGGCCGAGGAGCCGCCGGTCGAGCTGACGTGCGAGGCCGACGCGACCGCGATCGGCGCCGTGCAGGGCGCAGGCTCCTCGACCCCGGTCGAGGGCACGACGGTGACGGTGCGCGGCACGGTCACGGGCGACTGGCAGAGCGGCGGCTTCAACGGCTTCACGCTGCAGGACGCCGGCGACGGCGACGCGGCCACGAGCGACGGCATCTTCGTCTACGCCCCCTCCTCCCCCGACGTCGCCGCGGGCGACCTCGTGCAGGTGACGGGCACCGCCGCCGAGCACTACGGCATGACGCAGCTCTCGAACGCCTCGGTGCTCGACTGCGGCGACGGCGCGCTGCCCGCGCCCGTCGAGCTGACGCTGCCGGTGGCCGACCACGAGCCCACCGAGAGCATGCTCGTCACGCTGCCCCAGACGCTGTCGATCCTCGAGTACTACAGCTACGGCCGCTACGGCCAGGTCGTCGTCGGCACCGAGCGCCAGATGCAGCCGACCGCGGTCGCCGACCCCGGCTCGGCCGAGGCGGCCGCGATCGCCGCGGCCAACGCGGCGAACCGCATCACGATCGACGACGGCCGGTCGACGCAGAACCCCGACCCGGCCATCCACCCCGGCAACCTCGCCGAGTTCACGCTCGAGAACGACTTCCGCGGCGGCGACACGATCACCGGCATCACGGGCGTGCTCGACTGGCGCTTCGACACCTGGGCGATCCAGCCGACCGCGGCGGGCACCTACGCCGAGGTGAACACCCGCGAGGCGTCGCCCGAGATCGCGGGCGCCACGCTCGAGGTCGCGTCGTTCAACGTGCTGAACTACTTCACGACGCTCGGCAGCCGCGGCGCGCAGACCGCTGAGGAGCTCGCGCGCCAGGAGGCGAAGATCGTCGCCGCCATCACCGAGCTCGACTCGGCGGTCGTCGGCCTGCTCGAGATCGAGAACAACGACGGGGCCGCGCTCGACGCGCTCGTCGCGGCGCTCAACGAGGCGGCCGGCCCGGACGCCGACGGCTCGGCGCGCTGGGCGGGCATCGACACGGGCACGCTCGGCACCGACGAGATCACGACGGCGATCATCTACCAGCCGGCGCTCGTCAGCCCCGAGGGCGCCCACGCCGTGCTCGACTCGAGCGTCGACCCCCGGTTCGACACGACGAAGAACCGGCCCGCGCTCGCGCAGTCGTTCCGCGACCTCGCGACCGACCGCATCCTCACCGTCGCGGTCAACCACCTGAAGTCGAAGGGCTCCGCGTGCGAGGGCGACACCGGTGAGCCGGAGCAGGGCAACTGCAACGACGTGCGCACGGCCGCGGCCGAGGCGCTCGCCGACTGGCTCGCGACCGGCCCGACGGGCGTCGAGTCCGACGGCTCGCTCATCATCGGCGACCTGAACTCGTACGACCACGAGGACCCGATCGCGGCGCTCGCGGCGGCCGGCTGGACCGACCTGCTCGCGCAGTTCCAGGGCGAGGAGGAGCACACCTATGTGTTCGACGGCCAGCTCGGCTACCTCGACTACGGCCTCGCCGACGCCGAGATGCTGCCGTACGTGGTGGGCGCCGACGCGTGGCACGCGAACGCCGACGAGACGAGCCTCATCGACTACTCGATGCAGTTCAAGCAGGCGGCGCAGGATGCGCTCTTCGCGCCCGACCCCTACCGGGCGAGCGACCACGACGCCGTCGTGATCGGCCTCGCGTTCCCCGAGGACGAGCCCGAGGAGCCCGGCACGGGCGGCCACCCGGTGTTCGGCGACGCGCACCCGGTGCACGGCGACGACCACCCGGGCCAGGGCTTCGGCAAGGGCAAGGGCCCGGGCGCGCCGCGCGCGGTGTGACCGACGGGGCGACGGACTGACGTCCTGACGCGGAGGGGCTCGGCTGCGGCCGGGCCCCTTCGCCGTGCCCGGCGCGCGGTCCGCGGCCCTCAGCCCGCGCTCCGCAGCCCGACTCCCCTCGACCGGCGCTCCTACGCGAAGTCGCGCGACCGCGGGCTCGGCACGTCGAAGCGGTCGAGCCGATCGGCCAGCACCGCGATGACGCCCTCCGCCGTGCGCTGCAGCATGCCGCGCACGACGAGCGCGGGCGAGTGCCGCGCCACCTGCCGCGAGTGCGCCCACAGGCCCTTCGAGACGATCACGTTGAGCATGCCCGTCTCGTCCTCCAGGTTCATGAAGGTGACGCCCTGCGCCGTGCGCGGCCGCTGGCGGTGCGTGACGATGCCGGCCGCCTGCACCCGCCTGCCCGGCTCCGCCTCGGCGAGCGACGAGATCGGCAGCACCCCGCGCGCCTCGAGCATCGCCCGCGCGTGCCGCACCGGGTGGTCGTCGGTGGCGACGCCCGTCGACCAGACGTCGAGCGCCACCTGCTCCTCGGCCGACAGCAGCGGCAGCAGCGGCACCTCGAGCGTCACCTGCGTGCCCTCGAGCTGATCCTCGCGCTCCGTCGACGCCGGGCCCGCGAGCCACAGCCCCTCGCGGCGCCCGACCCCCAGCCCCTCGAGGGCACCGGCGGTCGCGAGCGCCTCGAGCTCGCCGCGGTCGAGCGACGCGCGCCGGGCGAGGTCGTGGATGCCCTCGAGCGGGCGCTCCTCGCGCGCCGCCACGATGCGCTCGGCGGCGGCGCGGCCGACGCCCGCGACGCTCGACAGGCCCATGCGCACGGCCAGGCCCGCGTCGCGCCGGTGCCGCTCGCGCATCCGCCTCGACTCGGTCGCCGCGGGCGGCACCGGCGGCTGCTCGCGCGCGAGGCACGCGTCGTCGCCCGCCCGACGCTCGCCGTGCAGCTCGAGGCCCGCGTCGACGCCCGAGCGCACCGCATCCGGCCGCAGCGTCTCGACGCCGTGCCGCGCGGCGTCGGCGACGAGCGACGCCGACGACCAGAAGCCCATCGGCTGGCTGCGCAGCAGCCCCGCGAGGAACGCTGCCGGGTAGTGCAGCTTCAGCCACGACGACGCGTAGACGAGCTTCGCGAACGCGAGCGAGTGCGACTCGGCGAAGCCGAAGCCCGCGAACGCCTCGATCTTGCGGTAGATCGTCTCGCCCACCTCCTGCGGGATGCCGTTCGCGGCCATGCCCTCGAAGAGCTTCGCCTTCAGCGCCTCGATGCGCTCGCGCGACCGCTTCGAGCCGATCGCGCGCCGCAGCTGGTCGGCCTCGCCGGCGTCGAAGCCGCCCACCGCGACCGACATCTGCATGAGCTGCTCCTGGAACAGCGGCACCCCGAGCGTGCGCTCGAGCACCGGCACCAGCAGCGGGTGCGCGTACGTGATCGGCTCGGCCCCCACCCGCCGGCGCAGGTACGGGTGCACCGCGTCGCCCTGGATGGGGCCGGGGCGGATGAGCGCGATCTCGACCACCAGGTCGTAGAAGCAGCGCGGCTTCAGGCGAGGGAGGGTGGCCATCTGCGCGCGCGACTCGACCTGGAACACGCCCACCGCATCCCCCTCGCAGAGCATGTCGTAGACGCCCTCCTCCTCGGCGGGCATGCTCGCGAGCGACCACGACTCCCCCGTGTGCTCGGCCGCGAGCGCCAGCGTGTGCGAGAGGGCGCCGAGCATGCCCAGGCCCAGCAGGTCGAACTTCACCAGGCCCATCCACTCGCAGTCGTCCTTGTCCCACTGCAGCACGGTGCGGTTCGGCATGCGCGCCGGCTCGATCGGGCAGACCGAGCCGACCGGCTCCTCGGTGAGCACCATGCCGCCGGAGTGGATGCCGAGGTGCCGCGGGGCGTGCAGGAACTCGCCCGCGAGCGACACGACCGGCTCGGGGATGGTGTCGACGTCGACCTTCGAGTACGACTCGACCGACTTCGACCAGGCGTTCTGCTGGCCGACGGCGTAGCCGAGCGCCTTCGCCGCGTCGCGCACCGCCGACTTCGGCCGGTAGGTGATGACGTTGGCGACCTGGGCGGCGTTGCGGCGGCCGTAGCGCTCGTAGACGTGCTGGATGACCTCCTCGCGGCGGCCGGCGTCGAAGTCGATGTCGATGTCGGGCTCCTCCTCGCGCATCATCGAGATGAAGCGCTCGAACGGCAGCCGGTAGCGGATCGGGTCGACGGCGGTGATGCCGAGGATGAAGCAGACGGCGCTCGCCACCGCGCTGCCGCGGCCCTGGCACAGGATGCCCTGCGCGTGCGCGAACTCGGCGATCTCGAAGACGATGAGGAAGTAGCCGGCGAAGCCCTTCTGCTCGATGAGGCCCAGCTCGTGCTCGAGCCGGGCGGCGACCTCGGCGCTCGGGCGCCCGTCGACGGTGTCGTAGACGCGCGGCAGCCGCTCGGCGACGAGCTCGCGCAGCCAGCTCATCGGGGTGTGGTCGCCGGGCGCGTCGATGACGGGCAGGCGGGGGGATGCGGCGCGCAGGTCGAAGGCGAGGGCCCGGCCGAGCGCGGCCGCGGTGCCGACCGCGCCGGGGAACGCCCGGAAGCGGCGAGCCATCACGCTGCCGGCGCGCAGCGACGGCACGCCGCCCGCGGGCAGCCATGCGTCGAGCTCGTCGATCGAGCGGCGGGCGCGCACCGCGGCGACGGCATCGCCGAGCCGCTGCCGGGCGGGGCTCGCGATGTGCGCGTTGGTGGTCGCGACCACGGGCAGGCGGCGCTGCTCGGCGAGCTGCGCGAGCACCCGGTTGCGCTCGAAGTCGCGGGGGTCGCCGATGTCGCTCAGCTCGACCGCGACCCGGTCCGGGCCGAACAGCGACGTGAGCCGGTCGAGCTCGCGGCCCGCGGCATCCGCCCCGTCGGCACCGGCGCCGTGCCGCTCGAGCGCCTGCCGCACGCCGCCCTTGCGGCAGCCCGAGAGGATGAGCCACTCGCCGCGCGCGGTCTCGGCGAGCCGCTCGAGCTCGAAGATGGGCCTGCCCTTCTCGCCCGGGCCGTGCAGGTCGGTGGCGAGGTAGCCGTCGGTGAGGGCGGTGGCGAGCGCCGTGTACCCGGCGGGGCCGGTCGCGAGCGCCACGAGGTGCGAGCCGTCGGGGTCGGGCACGCCCTGCTGCGGTGCCTCGAGGCCGAGCGTGAACTCGGTGCCGAAGACGGTCGGCAGGCCCGCCTCGGCGGCGGCCTCGGCGAAGCGCACGGCGCCGTAGAGGCCGTCGTGGTCGACGAGCGCGAGCGCCTCGAGGCCGAGCCTGCGCGCCTCGTTCACGAGCTCGGCAGGGCTCGAGGCGCCGTCGAGGAACGAGTAGTGCGAGTGCGCGTGCAGCTCGGCGTACGGGGTCGCGGCGCCGGGGGCGGGCACGCGGATGCGCTCGCGGCGCGCGTCGTCGAGCTCGGCCGGGTGGGCGACCTTGCCGGCGCCGACATCGCGGTCGGAGAGGATGCCCTCGAGCTCGCGCCAGGGCATCGCGGGGTTGTTCCAGCCGGCCATCGGTCACCTCCCCCGCTCATCCGCCGATCGAGCCGCCCGCGCAGCGGTCGAGTCGAGGCCACCCGCCCGGCCCCAGGCGCCGTTCGTCGACCGGCTCCGTGTGCGCCCGACCGGAGAGTCCGGTCGAGCGCGCACAGGACCGGTCGACGGACGAGCGCGGCCGGCCGACAGCGCGACGTCACGCATAGCGACCCTCCGCGAGCCAGGCGCCGTCGGCCTGCAGCAGCACCCACGCCTCCCCCTCGCCGTCGAGGATCTGCACGCGGTGCACGACGTCGCCGAGGTCGCGGCGGCGGATGGGCCACGGCCCGGCCCAGGCGACGACGCGGCGGCGGGGCGCGGCGGGCGGGGAGAACCCCGCGGGCGCCCCCTCGCGCACGTCGAGCGCCGCAGCCTCGACCGGCGCGCCCGCCGCGTCGAGCAGCCGCACCGGCAGCGGGGGCCGGAACACGACCGCCGGCCGGGGCGGCGGCAGCGCACCGGGCCACGGGCCGGCCGCCTGCGCGGGCGCCGCGTCGCCCCAGGGCGTGAGCACGCCGCGCTCGGCGAGCAGCCGGCCGCCGCCGGGGGTCGCGGTGAGCACCGCCTCGCGGCCGAGCATGCCCTGCAGCCGCTCGAGCGCGTGCTTCGTGCGGTCGTCGATGTCGCCGCCGCCCCACAGCCCCGGCATGTGCTCGGCGTCGGCGTCGAGCCGCTCGGGCAGCGCCTGCACCTCGACGAGCGCCGAGCCGAGGTCGCCCTCGGTCAGCTGCCAGCGCATGCGGTCGACGATGTCGCCCGCGCGCAGGAAGCCGGGCTGCCGCCACAGCCGCTCGCTGACGCGGCCCTCCTCGCCGCGCAGCACGATGCGGATCTCGCTGCACACGAGCCGCTGCTCGGCCAGCTGCCGCACGAAGCGCTCGACCGGCTCGCGCACGGCGAGCGCGAGCTCCTGCACGCCCTCGATGCCCGGCTCGAACACGAGCCGCAGCGCCCGCTCCTCGCCGAGCCCGCTGTCGTCGACGCGGCGGTCGTCGCCGCCGCGGGCGCGGGTGAGGGCGACGAGCCCGGCCTCGCCGAACCGGTCGCGCACGCTGTCGTCGGGCAGCTGCGCGAAGCCGCCGAGCGTGTGCACGCCGAGCCGGTGCAGCATGCCGGGCAGCTCGTCGTCGCCGAGCACGCCCACCGGCAGCGGGCCGAGGAAGTCGCGGCTGCGCCCTGCCGGCACGATCGTCTCGCGGTCCAGCTGCGCGGCGAGCTCTGCCGTGAAGCGGTCGTCGGCGACGCCGAAGCTCGCCGAGAGCCCGAGCGGGTCGAGCGCGCCGCGCACCGCCTCGAGCGCCCGCGACTCCGACCCGTAGAACCGGCTGGCCCCCCGCATCCGGAACGCCAGGGCGCCGTCGCCGATCGGCTGGGCCGCCGGCACGACGGCGAGCACCGCGCGCACCACCCGCTCGAACGCGAGCGCCTCGCCCACCGGGTCGGCGGGGGCGAGCGCGAGCATGGGCGACGCGGCCTGCGCGTCGCGCACCCGCATGCCGACCCGCACGCCGTCGGCGCGGGCCTGCTCGTCGCACGCGACGAGGCGCAGCGCGTGCACGATCGCGCCGGGCGCGCCCTGCTCGCCGCCGGCGGGCAGCGCGCCCGTCTGGCGCGCGACGACGACCGGCCAGTCGGGCACCCGCAGCACGCCCACGCGACCGCCGCCCACCCGCGCGCGGGGCGGGGCGCTGCTGCTGGTCGTCTCGGCTGCCACACCCCATGATCGAACAGACGTTCGAATGCCGTCAAGCGGATGCGGCGTGTCGAGCGGGGCGGCCGGGGCGGGGCATGCCGAGGTGCAGGACGCGCCGCTGCGCGCCCCGCACCCGGGTCTGGATCACTGCACGGCGACCATGCGCCGACGGGTCAGCAGCAGCATCCCCGCCGCGAGCAGCGCGAGGGCCGGGAGCAGCGTCTCCCCCGCACCTGCACCGGTCTGCGGCAGCGTGCCCGCGTCAGCGGTCACCGGCATCGGCCGGGTCGCCTTGGCGCGCTCGACAGCAGCCCCGATCTCGAGGGAGGCGCCGACGTCGCCGCCGGCATCGCCGACCTCGACATCACCGAAGGCACCGCTGCCGCCGGCCCCGGCGTCGCCGCCGGCGTCGCCGACCTCGACGCCACCGAGGGCATCACCGCCGCCAGCGGCCCCGACGTCGCCGACGACGACACCGCCATCGATCTCGAAGCCGCCTCCGGCTCCGACATCGACGCCGCCCTCAGCAGGAGCCCCAGCTGCGGCCGTGTCGCAGCCCGACGCCGATCCGCCCAGCGCGGCCGCCAGGCAGGCGTCCGCGTCGACGGCGAGCGCATCGCCCGCCTGCACCTCAGCATCCGCGACGGCCAGCGCCTCCACCGTCGGCGCGAGCGCGTCGCCGGTCGAGCCCTCACCGGCTGCAACCGCGGAGTCGCAGCCGCTCGGCAGGCTGCCGTTGATCGCGGCCGCCAGGCAGGCGTCCGCGTCGACGGCGAGCGCATCGCCCGCCTGCACCTCAGCATCCGCGACGGCCAGCGCCTCCACCGTCGGCGCCGAAGTGCCGTCGGCCGTCGCATCCGTCGCGGCATCCGTGGTCGTCGCTGCTGCAGCGTCGACCAGCACGGGGTCGACTGCGGCATCGGCCGTGGTGTCCGTCGCCGCATCCACCGTGGCGTCCACCGTGGCATCCGCTGTCGCGTCCACCACCGCACCCGCCGTCGTGTCGACCGCATCCACCGTGGCACCCGCCGTCGTGTCAACCGCATCCACCGTGGCATCCGCCGTGGTATCCGCTGTCGCGTCCACCACCGCATCCGCCGTCGTGTCGACCGCATCCACCGTGGCATCCACCGTGGCGTCCACCGTGGCATCCGCCGTGGCATCCGCTGTCGCGTCCACCACCGCATCCGCCGTCGTGTCCGCCACCGAATCGGTCACGGTCACGACCGCCACCTGGTCTCCGACGCCGACTGTCGCGTCGGCCTCGACGGCACTGGCTACGCCAGTGCCAGCGGCCCAGAGGCCGCCCGCGAGCGCTGTCGTCCACAGCGCTCGCATGATGAGCTTGTTCATCGCTCTGCCCTTCCATTGATTGAGTCGATCTGCCGCCCCGCTCCGGGACGGCCGCGTGCCGCGCGCATGGCGCGGCCGGGGATCGCTCAATCAGGGCTCGCGGCGAGCTCCTCCACGAGTGATGCGGGGACGCGGTCGTGCTCGACCGCGCCGGCGCTCCCGCCCGGCAGCTCGGGCTCGGAGCGGGCATCGAGGGTCGCCGGCGGCTGCCCGGCGGCGCCGCCGCCCGCGCCGGAGGGCGCGAGCGCCGGGGGACCAGGATCCGGACCGGCATCCGGCGACAGATCGACGAGCAGCTCCGACGCCGGCAGCCCAGGCACGGCAGCCCCGGACGACGGCGACCAGCGGACCGCTCCCGATGCGGCGACGACGGATGCGTCGCCGGCCGCGGTCCGGAGCACGAGTCCGGTGACCGCAGGCTCCGGAGCGCTGGGCTCCGCGGCTGCGGATGTCGGGACGGCCATCGTGGATCGCTCCTGGAGCAGCGCATCGGCGACCGGCACGGCATCGACCGCCGGATCGATGCCCTCGGCGATGGGCTCGAGCGCGGACGCGACGACCTCGACGGCGTCTCCGCCGAGCGATGCGACCGGTTCCGTCACCGACGCGAGTGGATCCGGCAACGCCGGCACGACCTCAGCCACAGCAGCCGGCACGGCCTCGGCAGCGACCGCTACGGTCTCGACGAGCTCCGCTGCAGGAGCGGCGGGCTCGGGTGCCGGCAGCCCGGCCGGCTCGACCACCGTGATCGCGGCCGCGAGTCCGACGTCGGGATCGGGCGAGAGGGGGATCGCTGCGCCGACAGCGCTGCCGGCTGCGCCCGCACCACCCGCGACGCCGTCCTCGGCGGCGCTCGCAGCAGCACCGCCCACCAGGAGCGAGATCGCGATGGTGCCGATCGACGCCGCCCCGGTGGCGACGGCCAGGCGCAGCAGACGGCGGCCGCCTGCACGTGCGCCCGACTCGGCCATGCGTGCCTCCGATGCTGCGATCTCCTGGCTCTACCGTGCAGACGGTACTCCCGATGTGCCGCGCAGTCCGCGATTCCCAGGACCTTGCCAGGCGCACCTCGCCGCCGAGGCGCCGCTCACACCAGCTCGTCTCCAGCCAGCACGGCCGCGGCGAGGAGCACCGCGACGATCACGAGCACGGCGTCGCGCGACCCGAGGCGAGCAGGGCGCCAGGCGGTGCGAGGGCCGTCCCGGAGCCCGCGCGACTCGAGCGCGAGGGCGACGCGCTCGGCGGATCGGATCGCGGCGACGAGGAGCCCGAACGCCTGCCGCGCGAACCCCACGATGCCGCGACGGGGCGTGCCGTCTGCGCGCAGCGGCGCGCGGACCGCGTGCGCAGCGCTGATCGTCGACCACGTGCGCGGCATCCCGGCGAGCATCCGCTGCCCCGCGAGCAGCGCGAACGCGTAGCGCGGGCTCAGCCGAGCGTGCGCCACGAGGCTCGTCATCAGCTCCCTCGGGGGAGTGCTCGCCAGGAAGCCGACCGCGAGTGCGCCGATGACGAGGCCCCGGAGCGCGAGCGCCGCACCGACCGACAGGCCCTCGACCGTGACGCGCAGCGGCGCGTCGGGCAGCAGCGGCTCGCCGGGGCGCGCGAGCGCGTTGATCACGACGAGGCCGAGCCCGAAGAGCGCGAAGGGCGCCTGCGCGAGCGCGAGCGTGCGCCAGCCCACCCGTGCCGCGGCGCGCACGGCGACGAGCACGAGCGCGTGGAGCGCGAGCAGCGGCAGCGGCTCGAACACGAGCTGCAGTGCGACCGAGGCGGCGAAGAGCACGCCCGCCTTCACGGTCGGGTCGCAGCCCGAGAGCCAGGAGTCCTTCACCGCGGCGCCTCCGCAGCAGCGGCCATGGACGCCTGCATCGCCCGGTCGTCGAGCGCGCGGAGCGCCCGCTGCAGGTGGGCCGGGTGCCGCACCGCAGTCGCCAGCCGCCGCAGCGATCGGGACGGTCGCATGCCGGCGGCGGCGAGCAGCGCAGGATCGCGCAGCAGGGCCAACGGCTCGACGTCGGCCGCGAGCCGCCCGTGGGCGATGACGAGGACGCGGTCGGCGTACCCGGCGACGGCCCGTAGATCGTGGCTGGAGAAGAGGACGGCGCGGCGGCCGGCCGCTTCGCGCAGCGCCCGCAGCGCCTCGATCGTGCCGCGGCGGTCGAGGCCGAACGTCGGCTCGTCGGCGAGCAGCAGCTGCCGCTCGTGCACGAGCATCGCCGCGAGGCTCAAGCGCCGCTGCTGACCGCCGGAGAGCCGGTGGGGGTCGCGATCGGCATGCTCCGCGAGCCCGAAGCGCGCGAGCATCGCCTCGACGCGCCCCTGCGCACCAGGGCCGAGGCCGTGCGCGATCTCGGCGCGCACGGTCCGGGCTGCGAACTGGTGCTCGGGATGCTGGAAGACCAGGCCCGCGCGCGCTCCCTCCACCGTGCCCGCCCGGGGCCGTGCGATGCCGGCGAGGCACGTGAGCAGCGTCGACTTGCCGCTGCCGTTCGCGCCGACGAGCGCAGCGGTCTCGCCGGTGCGCAGGTCGAGGTCGATCCCCTCGAGCACCGGTGGACGCCGGGCGGAGCGGCGCGCGAAGGGATCGCGCGGGGCGACAGCGAGTCCGCGGGCGCGCAGCACGGGAGCCGCGGCGGGCGGCGGCGCGGCCGAGGCCGCAGCGGCGTCCGACAGCGCGAGCGCGATCGCCCGGCCCTCGACCGCGTCAGCTCCCTCGGCGGCGTCGGCGTCGAGCAGCGCGCGCAGCTCGAGCTCGAGCGGCAGCCAGCACCCCTCGGCGAGCAGCCGCCGCAGCAGCGGCGCGCCCATCTCGCGGGGCGGCCCGTCGTGCAGCACGCGCCCGGAGCGGCTGAGCACGAGCCAGCGCGGCGGCAGCGCGACCAGCCCCTCGTCGCCCGCGAGCTCGTCGAGGCGGTGCTCGACGAGCACGTGCGCGGCCCCGGTGCGGGTGCGCAGCTCGGCGATCGCGGCCCGCACCGCGCGCACGCCGTCGCCGTCGAGCATCGACGTCGGCTCGTCCAGCAGCAGCAGCGGCGGATCCGCCGCCGTCGCAGCCGCGAGCGCGACCAGCTGCAGCTCGCCGCCGGAGAGCTCCGTCGTGCGGCGCGCCCGCAGGCCGCTCGCGCGGACCCGCTCGAGGGCGGCGGCGACCGCGGGCTCGATGCGATCGCGTGGCACGGCGAGGTTCTCGAGCGGGAAGGCCACCTCGTCCTCGACGTCGGGCATGCACACGCCGCTCTCAGGGTCCTGCGCGAGCACGCCCACCGCATCCGCGAGCGACGCCATCCCATGGACGCCCACCTCGCGCCCGGCGACGGCGACGCGGCCGGTCGTCCGGGCCGGCACCGCGTGCGGCACGGCGCCGTGCAGCATGCGCAGCAGCGTCGACTTGCCCGAGCCGGACGGCCCGACCACGAGCAGCGACTCCCCCCGCTCGACGACGAGGTCGATGGGACCGACCCCGTCGCCGCTCGGGAAGACCGCCTCGAGCGCGCTCGCGACGAGCAGCGGCTCCTCAGCCACGCCGCCGCACGGGCGCGGCCTCGGCCGTCTCGCGGACGATCGGGAATGCATCCAGCACCCCCGTGCGCCGCAGCGCGTCGACGATCAGCTTGGCGAGGATGCCGCCGAGCACGATCCCCGAGACCAGCTGGATGCCCAGGCGCAGCAGCAGGATGTCCTGCTCCCACCACGCGAACCGGAACGCCGAGTAGACGAACACCAGGCCCGCCCCGGCGAGCCCGGAGAGCGCGAAGGTCAGCCAGCCGAACCTGCGATAGCGCCCGAGCGCGAAGGGCAGCTCGCTGCCCGCGCCCTGCAGCAGCGCGGCGATGAGCAGCAGCGGCCCGACGGGCGAGCCGAGGAAGACCACCTCGATGACGGAGGCGATCACCTCGGCGATGATGCCGACGAACGGGCGGCGGATGATCGCGACGGCGATCGGCGCGACGAGCAGCCAACCGCCCAGCAGGAAGTGCTGGGCGAGATCGCCCGCCGGCCCCATCGCGATCGACAGCGCGGTCCACGCCTGCACGAGCGCCCAGTAGAGGAAGCCGAAGACGGCCCCGAGCATCACCATCAGCACGATGTCGCGCATCGCCAGCCGGGGGCGGGCGGCGCGCGGCTCAGCCGACACGGGCGTGGCTCGGGCTGTTGACCGAGATCGTGAGGTGGCTCGTGACGTGCTGCACGCTGCGACCGACCACGACCCATCCGGCGAGCGCGGTGGCGATGACGTCGCCGAGGTCGCCCTCGAGCCGCGTGACGAAGTGCTCCGACGCCCGGTACGTGCCGTTCGACTTCGCGAGCTCGATGGCGGCGAGGATGTCTCGCATGTGATCGGCCTCCTGCGCGCCGGCGGTGTCGGCGAGCGGGTAGAGCGCCCACTCGGCGGCCGCGAACCGGCCGGTGCGGCGGCCCTCGGGCACGACGACCGCGCGCGGGCCGGCACCCCCGGGCAGCTCGCACACGGCTTCGCCGGGGCAGCCGCGCGAGAGGTGGATGGTGATGGATGCGTGCAGGCCGGTGGCCGCGACCGTCTCGGCGAGGCCGGTGAGCGCGCGCAGGAGCTGCGGCTCCGCCCCGCCGAGGTAGGTGCTCACGTCCCCGGTCTGCACCGTGAGGCCGGTGGTGTCGGTGCGGCGGAGCGCGTCGAGGACGACCTCGACGAAGCGGTCCGACATCACCGCGACGGTGACGCGGGCGCCGACGCCGAACCGCAGCGGATCCTCCCGCAGCTCCTCCGGCGCGAGCGCTCGCTGGGCTGTGTCGGTCATGGTTCCCCTCCCGGGCGATCATCAGCTCGGGAGGACGCCCCGCTCGACGGGGCTGCTGATCGCTCCCTGCGCTGGCATGATCCAGATCAGGTTCGACGGTCGGAGTTGGAGTACTCCCTCTCAGCCCGCTGTACGGACTCCCGTGCTCGGGACGAGCGTACAGGGCACCGGATGCCGTGTCGACGCCGGACGCCCCGGCTCACGCGGCCGGCTGCTCCTCGGCCGCCGGGCCGCCGATGGGGATGCGCGCGAGCCGCGGCGCTCCGCCCGACGACGCCTCGACGAGCAGGCTGCCCCCGGCGATCCTGCCGTCGCCGTCGGCGAGCCCCTCCCACTCGGCGCGCAGCGACCGCACGACGGTCGCGGCGTTGGGCCACGGGCCGGCGACCAGCAGCGTCGAGGACGCCTGGCGCAGCCGCGCCGCGATGCGGGCCGCGTCGGTGTGGGTCACGCGACCGGGCGAGGCGGCGAGCACGACCGGCATCGCCTCGGCGAGGCTCGCGACCACGTCGAGCCAGGCGCGGCCCGGATGCGGCACGAGCGCGATGCGCTCGATCGGCACGCCCAGGTCGCGGGCGGCCTCGACGCCCAGGTCGGGCATCCCCACGATCGCGCCCCACGCGCCGGCCGGCATCGCCGCGCCCAGGCAGGCGAGGGCGAGGCTGCGCGACTCGATGCTGTGCGCGGCGCCGGGCCGGAGCGCGCGCACGACCTCCGCGAGCCCCACCGCGGCCGGCTCGACCGGGGCGGGCTCGACCTGCAGGGAACCCGCCTGCTGCATGCCGCGCAGCCGCTCGCGCAGCGCCTCGACCGTCGCCGTGCGGTCCTTCCCCGTGCGGCGCTCGAGCCTCGTCGATGCCATCCCCATCCCTCCATTCTCGAACACACGTTCGAACGGGTCAACCGGCGGCGGCGTGTCGACGATCGGCCCGCGTGGGATGATCGAGCCACCCCGCCCGCTGCGGGGGCGACCGCGACGAGGAGGCCAGATGGCGACCGACGCCGATGCCCGAAGCGTCGCACCGACCGCTGACTCGGCCCCTCGCGGCCCGATCCTCTGCGTCACCACCAACCCCGCGATCGACATCACGTACACGATCGACGAGCTGCGACCGGGCGTCAGCCACCGCGTGCCCACGGGCCTCGCCCGCGCCGGCGGCAAGGGCGTCAACGTCGCGCGCGTGCTGCACCAGCAGCACGAGGACGCCATGGTCATCGCCCCGATCGGCGGCCCGGTGCAGGCGATCTTCGTGCACGACCTCGACCGCTCGGGCATCCGCCACCGGCTCGTCGAGGTCGACGCGCCCACCCGCCGCACCACCGCGATCGTCACGCCCGCCGGCACCACCAACCTCAACGAGACGGGCGAGGCGGTCGACGCGCGCGGCTGGGAGCAGCTGCTCGACATCCTGCGCGAAGAGGCGCCCGGCGCCCGCGCGGTCGCCTCCTCGGGCTCGCTGCCGCCCGAGACGCCCGCGCACCTGTGCGCCAGCATCGTCGAGATCGCCGTCGCTGCCGGCACGCCCGTGATCGTCGACGTCGGCGGCGAGCAGCTGCGCCACGCGGTCGCCGCGGGCGCCACCGCCGTCAAGCCCAACCGGCACGAGCTCTTCGACGCCATGGGTGGCGCCGACCCGCTCGACGCCGCCCGCAGGCTCGCCGCCCTCGGCACCGGCACCGTCTTCGCGTCGCTCGACGTCGAGGGGATGCTCGCGGTGCTGCCCGACGGACGGGCCTGGCACGCGCGCATCCACCAGGTGCTCGACGGCAACCCGACCGGCGCGGGCGACGCCGCCGTCGCCGCGCTCGCGCAGGCGATCCCCGAGGGCGCGACCCTCGAGGAGCAGCTGGCGCGGGCCACCGCGTGGTCGGCCTCGGCCGTGCTGGCGGCCCAGGCGGGCACGATCGCCGACCCGCGCGAGCTCGCTCGGCACATCCGCATCACGCCCATCGGCTGACGCCGAACGTTCATCCCCAGGCCCCTGGGCATCCGTGGGCGCGCTGGTACGGTGTGCGCATGGAGAACCTGCGCCTCGAAGAGCTGAACGCGGCCAACATCGTCGCCGCCAACGGCATGACGCTCAAGCGGGGCCAGGAGGCCTTCCTCGCCGGCAACGCGCGGCTCGAGGAGTTCGTCAACACGCAGAGCGCCTGGCAGCGCGTGATCTTCGACGGCGACGACCCGGTCGCGTTCGTGATGGCGAACTTCGACCCCGAGGTCGACCGCGAGGAGTACCGCTCGAGCATCCTGCGCATGTACGTCGCAGGCGACGCGCAGCGCAGGGGCGTCGGCAGCTTCACCGTCGACCAGGTGTGCGAGGAGGCGCGCCGGCTCGGCTTCGACAGCGTCTACGCCGTCTGGGAGGAGGGCGACCTCGGCCCCGGCAAGTTCTTCGAGGCCGTCGGCTTCGAGGTGATCGGCGAGAACGAGTACGGCGAGGCCATCGGCCGCAAGAGCCTCTGACGCGGCGAGCGCCGAGCCTGCCGTGCCAGCGAGTCGCACCGCGCGCCGCCTGACGGCAGCCGTCGCCACCGCCGCCGTCCTCGCCGTCGCCGGCTGCGCATCCGCCGCCCCCGAGCGCCGCGACACGGGGCTCGCGATGTTCCAGTGGACGTGGGACGCGATCGCCGCCGAGTGCCCCGCGCTCGGCGAGGCGGGCGTCGCCTGGGTGCTGACGTCGCCGCCGCAGGAGCACGTCGACGGCGCGACCGCCGGCCTCGCGGGTGCCGACGGCTCCGAGTGGTGGTGGTCGTACCAGCCGGTCTCGTACGCCGTCGAGTCGCGGCTCGGCACGCGCGACGAGTTCGCCGCGATGACCGCCGCGTGCGCCGAGGCGGGCGTCGACGTCTACGCGGATGCGGTGGTCAACCACATGGCGGGCGTCGAGTCTGGCAGGGGCTGGGCGGGCACCGACTTCACCCACTACGCGTATCCCGGGCTCTACGCGCCCGACGACTTCCACGACTGCGACCGCACGCCCGACGACGACATCGACGCGTACCGCGAGCCCTTCGTGATCCAGCACTGCGAGCTCGAGAACCTCGCCGACCTCGCGACCGAGTCCGAGCGGGTGCGCGCGACGATCGGCGCCTACCTCGACGACCTGCTCGCGCTCGGCGTGGCGGGCTTCCGCATCGACGCGGCGAAGCACATCGACCCCGACGACGTCGCCGCGATCGTGGCGGCGCTCCCCGAGGGCACGCCCGTCATCAGCGAGGTGATCCGCGGCACGGGCGAGCCGGTGCAGCCCGAGCAGTACACGGCCTCCTCGACCGTGTGGGAGTTCGGATGGGCCGACCGGGTCGGCGCGTTCGTGCGCTCGGGCGCCGCGCGGGCGCTCGCCGACCTCTCCCCCGAGGCGTACGGGCTGCTCGACGAGCAGGCGCGCACCTTCGTCGCGAACCACGACACCGAGCGCAACGGCTCGACGCTCGCCTACCGCGACGGCGGCGCGTTCGCGGCGGCGACCGCGGTGATGCTCGCGAGCGACTACGGGCCGCCGACGCTCTACTCGGGCTACGCCTTCAGCGACCGCGACGCGGGGCCCGCGCTCGAGGCCGACGGCTCGGTGACGGATGCGTCGTGCACGGGCGACGAGGCCGCCGACGCCGAGTGGGCCGACGGCGCGTGGGTGTGCCAGCACCGCTGGCCCGGCACGCTGGAGCTCGTCGCGTGGCGCACGCGGGTCGTGGATGCGCCGGTGACGGCGACCGAGCCCATGGGCACCGCGCTCGCGCAGCTGCGCGGCGAGACGGCGGCGTTCGCGGTGCAGCTCGACGACGAGCCGACGACCGTCGAGGTGCCGGTCGAGCTGCCCGACGGCCGCTACTGCGACGTCGTGGTGCCCGACTGCGCATCCGTCGTCGAGGTCGTCGACGGTGTCGCAGCCCTCGAGCTGGGCCCGTGGCAGGCGGTCGCGCTCGACCGCTTCACGCGGCCGTAACCCTCCGGCCGCCGCTGGTCGAGGAGCCGGCCGCCGCCCCCTCCGCTGGTCGAGGAGCCCGCGGCCGCCCCTCCGCTGGTCGAGGAGCCTGCGGCCGCAGGCCGCGGGCGTCTCGAGACCACCCCGCGTCCGCCCCCTCCGCTGGTCGAGGAGTCCGCGGCCGCAGGCCGCGGGCGTCTCGAGACCACCCCGCATCCTGCAGCAGCGGGGTGGTCTCGACTCGCCGGCCTCCGGCCGGCGGCTCGACCAGCTGGGGCGCTAGACCAGCGACTCCCGCCACGCGCGGTGCAGCGACGCGAACTTGCCGCCCGCCTCGATCAGCTCGTCGGGCGAGCCGTCCTCGATGATGCGGCCGTGCTCCATCACGAGCACACGGTCGGCGATGGCGACCGTCGACAGGCGGTGCGCGATGATGATCGCCGTGCGGTCGGCGAGCAGGGTCGTGAGGCCCTCCTGCACGAGCCGCTCCGAGGGGATGTCGAGCGAGGCGGTCGCCTCGTCGAGGATGAGCACCCGCGGGTCGGCGAGGAACGCGCGCGCGAACGACAGCAGCTGCCGCTGCCCCGCGCTCACGCGCCCGCCGCGCTTGTTCACGTCGGTGTCGTAGCCGTCGGGCAGCGCCTCGATGAACTCGTGCGCGCCCACCGCGCGGGCGGCCGCCTCGATCTCGTCGTCGGTCGCGCCGGGCTTCCCGAGCGCGATGTTGTCGGCGACGGTGCCCGAGAACAGGTACGCCTCCTGCGTCACCATCACGACCGCGCGCCGCAGGTCGTCGTTCGACAGCTGGCGCAGGTCGACGCCGTCGAGCTTGACGCTGCCCGCCGTCGGGTCGTAGAACCGCGAGACGAGCTTCGCGAGCGTCGACTTGCCGGCGCCGGTGGTGCCGACGAGCGCGATCGTCTGGCCGGACGGGATGTGCAGGTCGAAGTCGGGCAGCACGACCTTGCCGCTGCCGTACGAGAACTCGACGCGGTCGAAGTCGATCTGGCCGCGCGAGGCGGGCAGCGCCTGCGCGGCGACCGGCTCCTTGACCGTCGGCTCCTCCTCGAGCACGCCCGAGATCTTCTCGAGCGCGGCCGAGGCCGACTGGTAGCCGTTGAAGAACATGCCGATGCCCTGGATGGGCTGGAAGAAGTTGCGGGCGTAGAGCGCGATCGCGAGCAGCGCGCCGATCTGCAGCGACCCATCCACGACCCGCAGGCCGCCGACGAGCACGAGCGTCGCGACCGTGATCGCGCCGATCGCCATGATGCCCGGCTCGTAGATGCCGAAGATGTTGATGGTGCGGAAGTTCGCGTCGCGGTAGTCGTCGACCCGCTCGTCGAAGTCGCGCTGGTTGGCGGGCTCCTTGCGGAACGCCTTCACGGCGCGGATGCCGGTCATCGTCTCGACGAAGTGCACGATCATGCGCGCGCTCGTCGTGCGCGTCTCGCGGAACAGCACCGTCGAGCGCACCTGGAACCAGCGCGTGAGGATGATCGCCGGGATGAGCGCGATGCCGATGATGAGGCCCGACAGCGGGTCGAGGATCGCCATCGCGATGCCCGTGAACGACATGAACAGCACGCCGCGCACGAGCTCGTTGAGGCCCTGGTCGAGCAGGTCGCGGATCGACTCCAGGTCGCTCGTCTGGCGCGCGATGATGCGGCCCGACGTGTAGGACTCGTGGAACTCGAGGCTCAGGCGCTGCGCGTGGTCGAAGAGCCGGCGGCGCAGCTCGAACAGCACCGTCTGGCTGATGCGCGCGATGCTCACCGTGTAGACGTACATGAGCACGCCGCCGAGGATCGCCGCGACGATGTAGGCGAGCGTCGCCGCCCACAGCGGCATCCAGTCGGCGCGCTCGACGATCGCCGGCAGGCCGTGGTCGATGCCGTACGCGATGAGCATGGGACCGGCGATGTTCGCGGCGACCGCGATCACCACCAGGATCATCGTCACGACGACGCGGCCGATGTGCGGCCGCAGCAGCGCGCCGAGCAGCTTCCGCGAGCGCGCTCGGATGGCCTTCGACTCGGCCTTCGTGTAGTCGGTGCGGTCCTCGCCCGCGACGCCCTGGACGGTCATCGGGACACCTCCTCGGTCTGTGCGTCGAGACCGTCGAGGTCGTCGAGGTCGACGCGCTGCATCGAGCCGGTGACGGCCTCGATGCTCGTCCTGTCGCGCTCGGCCTCCTCGAGGCTCGAGATCACGTAGCGGTAGTGCTCGCTGCGCGCGAGCAGCTCGGAGTGGGTGCCGACGTCGTCGATCCGGCCGTCGCGCATGAGCGCCACCCGGTCGGCGAGCTGCACCGTGCTCGGGCGGTGCGCGACGATCAGCGCCGTCGTGCGCTCGAGCACGTGCCGCAGCGCGGCCTCGACCTGCGCCTCCGTCTCGACGTCGAGCGCCGAGAGCGGGTCGTCGAGCACGAGCACCGCGGGGTCGGCGGCGACCGCGCGGGCGAGCGCGAGGCGCTGCCGCTGGCCGCCGGAGAGCGAGAGGCCCTCCTCGCCGATCTGCGTGTCGAGGCCGTCCGGCAGGTCGCGCGCGAAGTCGGCCTGCGCGATCGCGAGCGCGCGGTCGAGGGCATCCTCCGACGCATCCGGGGCGCCCATGAGCACGTTGTCGCGCACGGAGGCCGAGAAGAGCGTGGCGTCCTCGAAGGCCATCGCGACGTGCGTGCGCAGCTCCTGGAGCGACAGGTCGCGCACGTCGACGCCGTCGAGCAGCACGCGGCCGCCGGTGACGTCGTACAGGCGCGCGGGCAGCGCGGTGAGCGTCGTCTTGCCGGAGCCGGTGACGCCGATGAGCGCCATCGTCTCGCCCGGCTCGAGCACGAGGCTCGCGCCGTCGACGAGGTCGCGCTCGTGCGGCTGCGCGTCCTGGTAGCGGAAGTGCACGTCGTCGAACACGAGCCGCCCCTTCGGCGCGGGGATCGTCGTCGGCCGCTCGGGGTCGACGATCGTGTTCTCGGCGTCGAGGATCTCGTGGAAGCGGCGCGAGGCGTTCGACGCGTCGATGAGGAACGCGAAGAGGAACCCGATCGACTCGATCGGCCAGTTCAGCACCATCGCGACGGCGAAGAACGCGAAGAGCGTGCCGACGGAGATCTGGTCGCTCGCGGCCAGCCAGACGCCCAGGAAGAGGCAGACGGCGTACGAGATGTACGGCACGATCGTCAGCCACATCCACAGGTACCCGTCCATGCGGGCCTTGTCGATCTCGGTCTCGCGCAGCGTCGACGCCTGGTCGGTGAAGCCCTCGAGCGCGTGGCGGCCGCGACCGAAGGCCTTCAGCACGCGGATGCCGTGGATCGACTGCTCGACGGTCGTGGCGAGGTCGCCCGCCTGGTCCTGCGCGGCGCGCGAGACGACGAAGTAGCGGCGCTCGAAGCGCAGCGCCACGAACACGACCGGCGCCGAGAGCACGACGAAGACGGATGCGAGCAGCGGGCTCCAGAAGAACAGGATGACGATGCCCACGACGAGCGTGATCGCGTTCACGACCAGCAGCGGCGCGCCGAAGGCGCTGAAGCGGCGGATCATGCCGAGGTCCTGCACGGCGCGGCTGAGCAGCTGGCCGGACTGCCAGCGGTCGTGGAAGGCGACCGGCAGCGCCTGCAGCTTCGCGTAGAGGGTGCGGCGCATCGACGCCTCGACCTGCGTCGACGGCAGCGTCACGAGGAACCGGCGCATGTAGACGAAGAACGCCTCGCCGAGCGCGAGTGCCAGGATCGCGATCGCGACGGGCCACACGGCGGCGGAGTCGCGCTCGGCGAGCGGGCCGTCGACGAGCGCGCGCATCGCGATCGGGGTGGCGAGGCTCAGCAGCGCCGAGACGAGCGCGGCGGCGGTGCCCCAGAGCAGCCGCGGCAGCACCGGGCGCAGGAACGGCAGCAGGCGCGCGAGCGCGGGCAGGTGCCCGGCGACCTTCGTGGGAGTGGGATCGGGAGGCGTCGAGGACATGGGAGGGGATCCTTCGAGGTCGCCGACGTCGTGCATCGGCGATGGTGCGGTGCGACGGGTGGGTCGCGATGGTGGTGCTGCGTCGATCGTCGGCGGTGCTGCCGACACGACGGGGCGAGCGGTGCTCGCGGCGGGCGGGAGGCCCCGCTCGCTACCGGCGTCCGGCGGGGACGAGGCGGACGCGGAGGGCACGGCCGGCAGCGATCGGGGCGGTCGTCGTCGTGCTCATGGCATCCTCCAGGTCAGCCGCTCCCTGGTGGCGCGGACAGCCTTCGATTCTAAGCAGGCTCACAGCGCCGCGTCCAGCCCCCATCGGCGTTTCCCGATCACTTCCTCGAGCAGTCCTCACCGCGGTTCCCGACCCGATCGACCCGACGCGACCCGGTGCACCGGGTCGCCCGGGGTGGAGCGGGTCGGCGAAGCCGGCTCAGCCGAGTTGCGCGAGCAGGGCGTCGGCCTCGGCGGGCCGGCGCAGCAGCAGCACGGGCGGCGCCGACGCATCCGCGTGCCACCGGCGCATCCGCTCGCGCTTCGAGCGCCACGAGCGGAAGTGCCACACGATGATCGAGTCGCGCGCGAGGGCGAGGCGCAGGGTCTCGACGTTGCCGTTGCAGACGAGCTCGCCCGTGCGGATGCGGCGGGCCGTGCGGCGGATGAGCCGCGCGAGCGAGACGTGCCGGGGGTAGTCGAGCGCGACGATCGCGTCGACGCGCTCGAGCGCCACCGCGTTGTGCGGGCCGTAGACCGAGTCGAAGACGTACGCCTCGCGCTCCAGCAGCGGCAGCACGCGCCGGTCGCGCTCCTCCTGCGACGGCTCCCGCCAGCCCGGATCCCAGCACAGGTCGTCGACGAGCGTGACGGGGAGCCCGAGCCGCTCGCCGAGCCGGGTCGCCATGGTCGACTTGCCCGACCCGGTCGCGCCGAAGCACAGCACGCGGCGCGCCCGCCGCACGTCGTCGATGGTCCCCGCGCTCACCCGGCGACCCTACCGAGGCGCCCGGTCAATGGGCGAAGTGGCGCTCCCCCGTGAAGTACATCGTGATGCCGGCGGCGTTCGCGGCCGCGATGACCTCCTCGTCGCGCACCGACCCGCCCGGCTGCACGACCGCGGTCACGCCGGCGTCGAGCAGGATCTGCAGGCCGTCGGCGAATGGGAAGAAGGCGTCCGACGCGGCGACCGAGCCCGCGGCCCGCTCCCCCGCGCGCGTCACCGCGAGCCGGCACGAGTCGACCCGGTTGACCTGGCCCATGCCGACGCCGACGGAGGCGCCGCCCGAGGCGAGCAGGATCGCGTTCGACTTCACCGACCGCACGGCCCGCCACGCGAACTCCAGGTCGGTGAGCACCGCATCCGGCACGTGGGAGCCCGAGACGCGGCGCCAGGTGTGCGACGAGAAGCCCTCGAACGTGTCGGGCTGCTGCACGAGCACGCCGCCCGAGACCTGCCGCAGCTCGGAGCCCTCGCGCGCGTAGCCCTCGGGCAGGCGCAGCAGGCGGATGTTCTTCTTCTGCGTCAGCAGCTCGAGCGCCTCGGGCTCGAAGTCGGGCGCGACGACGACCTCGGTGAAGATGTCCTTGACCGTCTCGGCCATCGCGCGCGTGACCGGCCGGTTCGCGGCGATCACGCCGCCGAAGGCCGAGACCGGGTCGCACGCGTGGGCGCGCTCGTGCGCCGAGGCGATCGGGTCGTCGGCACGCGGCGCGGCGATGGCGATGCCGCAGGGGTTCGCGTGCTTGATGATCGCGACCGCCGGCTCGGTGAAGTCGAAGGCGGCGCGCAGGGCGGCGTCGGCGTCGACGTAGTTGTTGAACGACATCGGCTTGCCGTGCAGCAGCTCGGCCTGCGTGATCCCGCGGCCGCCGGGCAGCGCGAAGATGCCCGCCTGCTGGTGGCTGTTCTCGCCGTAGCGCAGGCCGGCGACGAGCGTCGCCCGGCCGACGGCCTGCAGCAGGCCCGTCGCGCTCGAGGTGTCGGGGGCGGATGCCTCGGCCGGCTCGGGCGCGCGGGTCGCCGCGGGCGAGGCGGCAGCGGGCGCCGCCTCCTGCGCCGGCGCCGCGGCCGCATCGCCTGCCGCGGCAGCGGCCGGCTGCGCGGCGGCCGCCTCGTCGACCGGCTCGCCGGCGAACCAGCGCGCGACGGCGCGGTCGTAGGCGGCGGTGTGGGCGAACGCGTCGCGGGCGAGCGCGCGGCGCTGCATGAGCGACAGCCCGGTGGCGGCGGCCTTCGCGATGAGCGGGTAGATGCGCGGGTCGGTGACGATCGCGACGTTGGCGTGGTTCTTGGCCGAGGCGCGCACCATCGCCGGTCCGCCGATGTCGATCTGCTCGACGACGTCGGCGTCGGCGGCGCCCGAGCGCACGGTCTCGACGAACGGGTAGAGGTTCACGACGACGAGCTCGAACGGCGCGATGCCGAGCTCGGCCAGCTGCGCCTCGTGGTGCTCGAGCCGCAGGTCGGCGAGCAGGCCCGCGTGGATCGCCGGGTGCAGCGTCTTCACGCGCCCGTCGAGCGCCTCCTGGAACCCGGTGACCTCGGCCACCTCGGTGACCGCGAGGCCCGCGTCCGCGAGCATGCGCGCGGTCGAGCCGGTCGAGACGAGCTCGACGCCCGCGTCGGACAGGGCGCGGCCGAGCTCGACGATGCCGGTCTTGTCGCTCACCGACAGCAGCGCCCGGCGGAAGGGCACCGCGTCGCGCTCGCGGTAGAGGCTCGGGTCGTGCTGGGGTCCGCTCACTGTGCTTCCTCTGGTCTCGGGTCGGGGTGCGTCGGTCGGTGGCGCCCGCGCTCGCTGCAGTGCTCGGCGAGGTCGCACGTGCCGTCGGCGATGTCGCCGATCACCTGCGCGAGCAGGTCGCGCTCGACGAGCTTGATGCGCTCGTGCAGCGAGTCCTGCGTGTCGTCGGGCAGCACGGGCACGCGCTGCTGGGCGAGGATCGGACCGGTGTCGACGCCGCTGTCGACGATGATGACGGAGGCGCCGGTCTCGGTCGCGCCGGCCGCGAGCGCGTCGCGCACGCCGTGGGCGCCCGGGAACTCGGGCAGGAACGCGGGGTGCGTGTTGAGGATCGCCGGCTCGAAGCGGGCGACCGCGGCGGCCGACAGCAGCCGCATGAAGCCCGAGAGCACGACCACGTCGGGCTCGAACGCCGCCATCCGGTCGGCGATCCGCATCGACCACGCCTCGCGCGGCGGCTGGAACGGCTCGACGAAGGTGGGGATCCCTGCGGCGCGGGCGATCTCGAGGCCGCCGCACTCGCGGTCGGCGCCGACGGCGATGATCTCGG
The DNA here is from genome assembly GCF_031457935.1 of Agrococcus sp. BE272. NCBI lineage: Bacteria > Bacillati > Actinomycetota > Actinomycetes > Micrococcales > Microbacteriaceae > Agrococcus > Agrococcus sp. BE272. Next base: position 466,069 of record NZ_JAVDXL010000001.1, read on the forward strand.
CGGGCACCCGCCCCGCGCGCGTGCGCTCGAGCAGATCCGCGAAGTTGGTGCCGCTGCCGGAGACGAGGACGACGAGGCGCAGCACGCGCTCCATCCTACGTCGCAGGACGACCCTGCTCGGGCGCGGGCTCCGGATGGGTCGGCTCGGCCCCGGCCGCGCGCTCGGCCCGGGCGTCGGCGAGCGGCGCGATCGCCGCGGTCTCCTGCGCGTCCGCGAGCGGCGCGATCGCGGCGGTCTCCTGGTCGTCGGCGCTCGGCGCGACGACCGGCGCGTCGTCCGCCGACGCATCCGCCGCCTCGGACTCGGCCTCGCCCTCGCGCCCGTCGGCCGCATCCGCCGCCGCCTCCCGACCGTCGGGCGCATCCGCCGCGCCCAAGCCGAGGAAGTCACGCACCCGCGAGCCCTCGCGCTCGCCGGCGAGCGGCAGCGCGATGCCTGCGAGCGCCCCGGCGCCGCGGCCGCCCGCGGCCATGCCGACCAGCAGCCCGGCGCCCACCTCGAGCGCGCCCCACGCCGCGACGAGCACCGCGTCGGGCCCCGTCTCGGCGAGGCGGCCGGGCCCCGCCGAGCCCGTGGCGAGCATGGCCGCGACGCCGAGCAGCGCCCCCGCGAGCGCGCCGCCGCCGACGCCGGCGATCGCGAGCTCCCACCAGTGCACCGGGCGCTCGGCCGTGCCGGCGAGCATCGTCTGGCGCGCGAGCACCCCGACGAGCACGCCCGCGAGCACGGGCAGCGCCACCACCGCGAGCATCCAGGGCGCCGCCTCGGGGTCGATCGCGGCGAGGAGCGGCAGCGACGGCACCGGCCCCAGGTCGGTGCCGAGCGGCGAGATGCTCGAGCCGGTGCCGATCATGAAGCCCGGCCCGATCGCCCATGACGCGGCCCACACGACCGCGACGGGCAGGAGCGCCAGCTGCACGAGGAACAGCACGACGACGCCCACGTGCGAGACCTGCAGCGCCTCCATCAGCAGGATGCCGTCGGTGAAGCGCAGCACGAGGCCCGCTCCGAGCACGAGCGCGCCGGCGCCGAGCACCCCGGCCGCCCCGCCGAGGCCCGACCGGATCGCGGTGCGGATGGCGCGCATCCACCCCTCCTCGATCGTGAGCCCGCGCGCGGCGGCGGCGAGCCAGTCGTGGCCGTGCACCGCGAGGACCGCGGCGAGCATGCCCGCGAGCGCCACGAGCGCCGGGTGGGCGAACGCCTGACCGAGGTTGGGCGCGGCGATGCCGTGCGTCGCCGTCGCGGCGGCGCCGAGGCCCACGAGGCCCGTCGCGACGGCGCCCGACGCCACGGCGATGCCGGTCTCGATCAGCGGCAGCTCCGCGAGCCGGCGGCCGCTGCGCCAGTGGAGCCAGAAGGTGATGAGCCCGATCCCCCACGCGCCGAGGCTGAGCACGAAGGGCCTCCCGGCCTCCTCGATGCCCACGGCGACGATCGCGTCGGTGCCGAGCGTCACGCCGATCGCGACGCCGTGGCCGAGCAGCCACGCGTCCACCGCGACGCGCCACTGCGCGGACGGGTCGCCGGCGAAGCCCTGGTCGATGCCCCAGACGGCGAGCAGCACGAGCGCGCACAGCACGATGCCGACCGCCACGATGGCGGCCGACTCCACCGCCTGGCCGATCCCGGCCCACAGGCGGCGCACTGCGGGCCCTGTTCTCACGGCTGGCAACTGTATCGACGCATCCGCCCTCGTCGGGGCTGCCCCGCCGCGCGCCGCCCGAGCGAGGTCGCGGTAGGTTGGAGCCGCACGGCGCGGCCCGCGCACGCACTCGCGGCCGCCGCCATTCCGAGACCGCGAGGGGTTCGAGCCGCATGGCCAAGATCATCTACACGTACACCGACGAGGCGCCGATGCTCGCGACGCACTCGTTCCTCCCGATCGTCGAGGCGTTCGCCGCCGCGGCCGACGTCGAGGTCGAGCGCCGCGACATCTCGCTCGCCGGGCGCATCGTCGCGTCGTTCGCCGACCGCCTGCCTGCCGACCAGCAGGAGGCGGATGCGCTGGCAGAGCTCGGCGAGCTCGCCAAGACGCCCGAGGCCAACATCATCAAGCTGCCCAACATCTCGGCATCGGTGCCGCAGCTGAAGGCCGCGATCGCCGAGCTGCAGTCGCAGGGCATCGCCCTCCCCGACTACCCGGACGAGGTCACGACCGACGACGAGCGCGACATCCGCGCCCGCTACGACTCCGTCAAGGGCTCCGCCGTCAACCCCGTGCTGCGCGAGGGCAACTCCGACCGCCGCGCGCCCCGCTCGGTGAAGGAGTACGCCCGCAAGCACCCCCACTCGATGGGCGCGTGGGCCGACGACTCGAAGACCGCCGTCGCCACGATGGGCGCCGACGACTTCCGCGCCAACGAGCAGTCGGTCACGATGCCGGCCGCCGACACCCTCCAGATCCGCCTCGTCGCCGACGGCGAGACGACGGTGCTGAAGGACGGCCTCGCGGTGCTCGAGGGCGAGATCGTCGACGCGACGTTCATGAGCGCGAAGGCGCTCGACGCGTTCCTCGCCGAGCAGGTGCAGCGCGCCCGCGACGAGCACGTGCTGTTCTCGGCGCACCTGAAGGCGACGATGATGAAGGTCTCCGACCCGATCATCTTCGGCCACGTCGTGCGCGCGTTCCTGCCCGCCGTCTTCGAGCGCTACGGCGCCCAGCTCGAGGCCGCGGGCCTCTCGGCCGAGAACGGCCTCGCCTCGATCCTCTCCGGCCTGTCGGAGCTCGACGAGTCGACCGCCGCGGGCGTCCGCCAGGCGATCGAGCAGGGCCTCGCCGACGGCCCCCGCCTCGCGATGGTGAACTCCGACCGCGGCATCACCAACCTGCACGTGCCCTCCGACGTGATCGTGGATGCGTCGATGCCGGCGATGATCCGCCAGTCCGGCCACATGTGGGGCCCGGACGGCGAGGAGGCCGACACGCTCGCCGTGATCCCCGACTCCTCCTACGCCGGCATCTACCAGGTCGTCATCGAGGACTGCCAGGCCAACGGCGCCTTCGACCCCACCACCATGGGCTCGGTGCCGAACGTGGGCCTCATGGCGCAGAAGGCCGAGGAGTACGGCTCGCACGACAAGACGTTCCGCATCGAGCGCGACGGCCGGGTCGAGGTCGTGAGCTCCTCCGGCGAGGTGCTCATGGCGCACGACGTCGAGGCCGGCGACATCTGGCGCGCCTGCCAGACGAAGGATGTGCCGGTGCGCGACTGGGTGAAGCTCGCGGTGACGCGCGCCCGCGCCTCGTCGACCCCCGCGGTCTTCTGGCTCGACAAGGCGCGCGCGCACGACGCCGAGCTGATCAGGAAGGTCGAGGAGGAGCTCGCGAAGCACGACACCGACGGGCTCCAGATCACGATCCTCAGCCCGGTCGAGGCGACGAAGCTCTCGATCGAGCGCATCCGGCGCGGCGAGGACACCATCTCGGTCACGGGCAACGTGCTGCGCGACTACAACACCGACCTGTTCCCCATCCTCGAGCTCGGCACGAGCGCGAAGATGCTGTCGGTCGTGCCGCTGCTCAACGGCGGCGGCCTGTTCGAGACCGGCGCCGGCGGCTCGGCCCCGAAGCACGTGCAGCAGCTCGTCGAGGAGAACCACCTGCGCTGGGACTCGCTCGGCGAGTTCATGGCGCTCGCGGAGTCGTTCCGCCACCTGTCCGAGACGACCGGCAACGCCCGCGCGGGCGTGCTCGCCGAGACGCTCGACGCGGCGACCGGCACGTTCCTCGACGAGAACAAGTCGCCGTCGCGCAAGGTCGGCGAGCTCGACAACCGCGGCAGCCACTTCTGGCTCGCGCGCTACTGGGCCGAGGAGCTCGCGGCGCAGACCGAGGACGCCGACCTCGCGGCCACGTTCGGGCCGGTCGCCGAGCAGCTCGTCGCGCAGACGGCGACGATCGAGCAGGAGCTGCTCGACGTGCAGGGCAGCCCGGTCGAGCTGGGCGGCTACTACCGCGTCGACGCCGAGCTCGCCGACGCGGCGATGCGTCCGAGCGCGTCGCTGAACGCGATCCTCGCGCCGCTGCGCTGACGCAGCGCTCGAAGGGCCCGGCTCCGGCCGGGCCCTTCGTCGTCGAGTGGGGCGGATGCGCCCGAGCGGGGCGGGCGCGCCGGCCCCAGACGGGCGCATCCGCCCCGGTCGACGCGGCGGGTGCAGCGCGGGCCCTACGTGAGGTCGTCGTGCTCGCCCGTCACCCAGGCGATGTGCCGCTCGGCGCTGCGGGCGATCGCGGCGGGGCCGTCGTCGATCACCTGCCCGCCGATGTTGCCGTAGATGCGCCGGAAGCGCAGCGTCGCCGCCTGGTCGGCCAGCCGCCGCACGACGCCGGCCGACAGCGGGATGTTGTTCGGGTACGACCGCATGAAGCCGACGCTCGCGCGGTCGGGCTTCGGCTGCATCGTGTCGCCCGCCAGCAGCGAGCCGTGCCCGTCGCTGCCCTGCTCCCACAGCGCGACCGCCGCGCCGGGGAAGTGCCCGCCCATGCGGATGAGCCGCACGCCGGGCAGCACCTCGAGCTCGTCATCCCACTGCTCGACGCGCGGAAGCTCGCGCTGCACCCAGGACGCGTCGCGCGCGTTCACGAGCACGCGCGCGTCGAGCGCGTCGGCCCACGCGCACTGCACGCCGAACATGTGCGGGTGCGAGGCTGCGACGACCGCGAGGCCGCCGAGCTCCTGCACCTGCTCGACCGCCGCATCCGTGATCGTGCCGAGCGGATCCCACAGCAGGTTGCCCTCGGGCGTCTGCACGAGCAGCGACCGCTGCCCGATGCCGACAGCCGGGTCGGAGGTGAGCGCCCACAGGCCCGGCTCGTCCTCGACGAGGTCGATGCGCATCCCGCGCTCCGCGTGCTCGCCTGTGCTCGTCCAGATCTGCCCGTGCAGCGGCACCCACTGCCGCTCGTCGGCGCAGATGGCGCAGGTCTCGGGGAGCGGCTCGCCGGTCTCGACACCGCACGTCGCGCAGAGGATGGTCATGCGCCCACTCTGCACCCGCACCCGGCGCTCGCGCGAGCGCCCGATCCCGCCGGCGCTAGCGCGAGGGCAGGTCGGGGTCGGCCTGCTCGTCCTCCTCGGGCTCGAACGTCGACTCCTCATCGGTCGTCGTCGCGCCGAGGCCGTCCGGGTCGTTCGGGATGGTGCCCTCGTCGCCGAGGCCGCCGGGCTTCCTCGTGCCGTCGTCGCCCGCGTCGTGCTGGTGGTCGTGCTGGTGGTCGTCGTGATGGCTCATGTCGTCCTCCGTGCTCGCGTCAGGTGCGCCCACCCTAGCCCCCGCATCCGCACGCCGGCATGACGGAGGGCCCCGGCCGCAGCCGGGGCCCCCCGCGAGCGCTCACGTCAGAGCGACTCGATGACCTCGCGCATGAGGCGGGCGGTCTCGGACGGCGTCTTGCCGACCTTCACGCCGGCGGCCTCGAGGGCCACCTTCTTCGCCTCGGCGGTGCCCGACGAGCCCGAGACGATCGCGCCGGCGTGGCCCATCGTCTTGCCCTCGGGCGCGGTGAAGCCGGCGACGTAGCCGACGACCGGCTTCGTCACATGCGCCTTGATGTAGTCGGCTGCGCGCTCCTCGGCGTCGCCGCCGATCTCGCCGATCATCACGATCGCCTTCGTCTCGGGGTCGGCCTCGAAGGCCTCGAGCGCGTCGATGTGCGTCGTGCCGATGACCGGGTCGCCGCCGATGCCGATGGCGGTCGAGAAGCCGAGGTCGCGCAGCTCGAACATCATCTGGTACGTCAGCGTGCCCGACTTCGACACCAGGCCGATCGGGCCCTTGCCGGTGATGTTCGCCGGCGTGATGCCGACGAGCGACTCCTCCGGCGTGATGATGCCGGGGCAGTTCGGGCCGATGATGCGGGTCGTGCCCTTCGCCTTCGCGTGCGCCCAGAACTCGGCGGAGTCCTGCACGGGGATGCCCTCGGTGATGACCACGAGCAGGCCGATGCCCGCGTCGATGGCCTCGATGACGGCGTCCTTGGCGAAGGCCGGCGGCACGAAGACGATCGAGACGTCGGCGCCGGTCTCGGCCATCGCCTCCGCGACCGAGCCGAAGACCGGCAGCGAGACCTCGGAGCCGTCCTTCGCGGTGTGCGTCACGGTCGTGCCGGCCTTGCGCGCGTTGACGCCGCCGACGACCTGGGTGCCGGCCGCGAGCATGCGGGCGGTGTGCTTGGAGCCCTCGCCGCCGGTGATGCCCTGGACGATGACCTTGCTGTCCTTGTTGAGGTAGATCGACATCTTCTGCTCTCCTATGCCGCAGCCAGCTCGGCGGCCTTGGCCGCTGCCTCGTCCATGGTGCCGACGACGGTCACCAGCGGGTGGTTCGCCTCGGCGAGGATGCGTCGGCCCTCCTCGACGTTGTTGCCGTCCAGTCGGACGACGAGCGGCTTCGAGGCCTCGTCGCCGAGGATCTCGAGCGCCTTCACGATGCCGTTGGCGACCTCGTCGCACGCCGTGATGCCCCCGAAGACGTTGACGAAGACGCTCTTGACGTCCGCGTCTCCCAGGATCACGTCGAGGCCCGCCGCCATGACCTGGGCGGATGCGCCGCCGCCGATGTCGAGGAAGTTCGCGGGCTTCACGCCGCCGAACTGCTCGCCGGCGTACGCGACGACGTCGAGCGTCGACATGACGAGGCCCGCGCCGTTGCCGATGATGCCGACCTGGCCGTCGAGCTTGACGTAGTTGAGGTCGGCGGCCTTGGCCTTCGCCTCGAGCGGGTTGGCCTCGGCCTTGTCCTCGAGGTCGGCGTGCGCGGGGTGCCGGAACGCGGCGTTCTCGTCGAGCGTGACCTTGCCGTCGAGCGCGATGACGTCGCCGCCCGCGGTGAGCACGAGCGGGTTGACCTCGACGAGCGTGGCGTCCTCGGCGGCGAAGACGCCGTAGAGCTGCACGAGCACGGGGGCGACCTTGGCGACGAGCTCCTCGGGGAAGCTCGCGGCGCGCACGATCTCCTCGGCCTTGGCGGCGTCGATGCCGACGGCGGGGTCGACCTCGACCTTCGCGAGCGCCTCGGGGCGCTCCTCGGCGAGCTGCTCGATCTCCATGCCGCCCTCGTACGAGCACATGGCGAGGTACGAGCGGTTGGCGCGGTCGAGCAGCACGGAGAAGTAGTACTCCTCCTCGATCGATGCACCCTCGGCGACCATCACGCGGTGCACGGTGTGCCCCTTGATGTCGAGGCCGAGGATGGCCTCCGCCGCCGCCTTCGCCTCGGCGGGGCTCTTCGCGAGCTTCACGCCGCCGGCCTTGCCGCGGCCTCCGGTCTTGACCTGCGCCTTCACCACGACGACACCGCCGCCGAGCTCCGTGGCTGCTGCCTCGGCCTGCTCGGGGGTGTCGGCGGTGATGCCTCGCAGCACGGGCACGCCGTGCTGCTCGAACAGGTCCCTTGCCTGGTACTCGTAGAGATCCACGCGTCATCCAATCCGTGTGTGGGTGGGGGATTCGCCTGGGCAAGCCTAGCCCTCCGGCGGATGCCGCCCCCGCCGCTTTCGGCCCGCCGAAGCCCGAAGATTCGGGTTTCTTGCCGGAATCGCACGAGCCTCGCCTTGCTTGCGGGGGTCCCGGCGACCGCCGACGATGGACCCAGGAGGAACCATGGATCCCGCGATGCAGCGCCGTCCCGACCTGCCCCCGCCGGTCGAGTCGATGGCGTCGAAGCTCAACTGGCTGCGCGCCGGCGTGCTGGGCGCGAACGACGGCATCGTGTCGACGTCGGCGCTCATGGTCGGCGTCGCCGGCGCCGGCACGGGCATCGGCGGCATCCTCACGGCGGGCGTCGCCGCGCTCGTCGCGGGCGCCTTCTCGATGGCGGTCGGCGAGTACGTCTCGGTCTCGTCGCAGCGCGACAGCGAGCGCGCGGCGATCCGCCGCGAGCTCGCCGAGCTCGAGAGCAACCCCGAGGGGCAGATCGACCAGCTCGCCCACATGTACGAGGCGCGCGGCCTCGCCCCGGCGACCGCGCACCAGGTGGCGGTCGAGCTCACCGAGGCCGATCCGCTGCGCGCGCACCTCGACGTCGAGTACAAGCTCGACCCCGACGACCTCAACAACCCCTGGTCTGCAGCGGCGTCCTCGGCGGTCGCGTTCACGCTCGGCTCGCTCGTGCCGCTCGTCGCGGCGCTCGTCGCGCCCGCGGCGTGGATGCCCTGGCCGATCGTCGTCGCGACGGTGCTGGCGCTGCTCGTCACGGGCGTCGTCTCGGCACGGATCGGCGGCTCCGGCAAGCGCATCGGCATGCTGCGGGTGCTGCTCGGCGGCATCCTCGCGCTCGCCGCGACGTGGCTGATCGGCACGCTCGTCGGCACGCCCGTGCACTAGCGCGGCGGGCCGCCGCCGCTCAGCGGCGCGCGGTGTACCGCAGCTCGGGGCGCCCGGTGCCGCCGTAGCGGGGCGCGACCTCGGCCGCGCCGTCGACGACGAGCCGCTCGAGGTAGCGGCGGGCGCTCACCCGCGACATCCCGAGCCGCTCCCCCACCTCCGCCGCGCTCACGTCGGCGCCGATCGACTCGAGCAGCGCCGCGACGCGGTCGAGGGTGAGCTGCGACCCCGCCGGCGCCGGCTTCGCCGAGCGCTCGGACGGCTGCAGCATCGCGTCGACCGCGCGCTGGTCGAGCGCGCGCGGCCCGTGCGCCTCCGCCCGCTCGATCTCGGCGCGGATCGCCTCGAGCCGCTCCCGCATCGCCTCGAGCCCGAACGGCTTCACGAGGTAGTGGCGCACGCCGAACGCGCGCGCCGCGCGCACGGTCTCGAGGTCGCGCGCAGCGGTGACCGCGACCACCTCGCCCGCGAAGCCGCGCGCGCGGGCGACGCGCAGCACCTCGATGCCGGATGCGTCGGGCAGGTGCACGTCGAGCAGCACGAGGTCGGGGCGCACGGCCTCGATCGCCTCGAGCGCGTCGCGCCCGGTGGCGGCCTCCCCCGCGACGACGAACCCGCCGTGGCGCTCGACGAAGCCGCGGGTGACGATCGCGACCGCCTTGTCGTCCTCGACGATCAGTGCGCGCAGCGGCCTCACGCGGGCACCTCGCTGCGGTCGACCGGCAGCGTCGCGACGAAGCGCGCGCCGCCGAGCGGCGACGTCTCGACCCGCACGTCGCCGCCGAGCCGCTCGGCGACGCGGCGCACGAGCGTCAGCCCGTAGCCCCGGGTGAGGCCGGCGGCGTGCGTCTTCGTCGAGACGGCGAGGTCGAAGATGCGCTGCCGCCGCTCCTCGGGCACGCCGGGGCCGTCGTCGTCGACCGCCATCGTGACGACCCGGCCGGCGTCGGTGTCGTCGTCGGCGATCGCGACCTGCACGCGCCCGCCGCCCGACGCATCCACCGCGTTGTCGATGAGGTTGCCGAGCACCGTCACCCAGTCGCTCGAGCCCGCCGTCGACGCGGCGGGGCGCAGCGTCGACCCGGGCGCGACGGCGAGCTCGACGCCGTGCTCGCGCGCCTGCGCCCGCTTGGCGAGCAGCAGCGCCGCGACCTCGAGGTCGAGCACGCCCTCGGCGGGCGCGAGCGACGACAGCGCCCCGCCGGCGCCGGCGCGAGCGATGACCTGCATCGCCGCGTCGGCCTCGCCGAGCTCGAGCAGGCCGCCGAGCGTGTGCAGCGTGTTGGCGAACTCGTGCTGCTGCGCCCGCAGCGTCTCGGTCATGCCCTGCGCGCCCGCGAGGTCGCGCAGCGCCGCGTCGAGCTCGGTGCGGTCGCGCAGGATGAGCACGGTGCCGACCGTGCGGCCGTCGACGACCACGGGGTCGGCGCGCGCGACGAGCACCCGCTCGCCCGCGAGCACGAGCTGCTGCTCGCCCGCGTCGGTCAGCAGCGGCTCGAGCCGCGCGTCGAGCACCTCGGCGACCGGCACGCCCGCGAGCTCGTCGCCCTCCCGCCCCAGCAGCCGCAGCGCCGCGTCGTTGCAGAGCGCGATCGTCGCCCGCTCGTCGAGCACCACGAGGCCCTCGCCGATGCCGTGCAGGGTCGCGTTGCGGGTCTCGAGCATCGACTTGATCTCGTCGGGCTCGACGCCGTGGATGCGCCGGCGCACCAGCGACGCGGCCCAGCTCGCGAGCAGCACGCCGACGACGGCGGCCGCGGCGAGGCACAGCGCGAGCACCCAGATGCTGCCGAGCCAGTCGGCGTGCAGCTCGGCCTCGAGGATGCCCACCGAGACCTGGCCGATCACCTGACCGTCGGCGTCGTGCACGGGCACCTTCACGCGCCACGAGGTGCCGAGCGTGCCGGTCTGCGTGCCGACGAACCGCTCGCCGGACTGCGCGGCGGTCGGGTCGGTCGAGACGACCTCGCCGATGCGGTCGGGGTTCGGATGCGAGTAGCGCACGCCCGCGACGTCGGTGACGACGACGTAGGTGACGGCGGATGCGACGCGCACCGTCTCGGCGATCGGCTGGATGACCTCGGCGGGGTCGGGATCGTCGAACGCGTCGACCACCGACGGCAGCTGGGCCACCGACGAGGCGACGCCCACCATGCGGTCGAGGTAGGCGTCGCGGATCGCGCGCTCCTGCACCCAGGCGGCGGCGACGCCGGAGCCGACAATGACGACGAGCATGATGGCGCTCTGCAGCAGCACCAGCTGCGTCCGCAGCGTCATCGCCCGCCCCATGCCCTCAGGATAGGCGCGCGCGGGCCCCCGCGGCGGGCGACCGAAACGACCGAAACGTGCACATCGACCACAACCGCGCACCGGGCATCCGGCGCCGCTAGCGTCACCCCCAGATCGCGACCCGGCACGGCGCCGGGCGCTCAAGGAGGAGACGTGCGATCCATGCACCCACGCACCGCGCACAGCACGCGCACCAGCACCATCGTCCGCATCGGCCTCGCGGGGGCTGCAGCGCTCGCGCTCGCCGCCTGCTCGTCCGGCGGCGCCCCCGCCTCGACCGGCGGCGCCGAGGGCGAGGCGCCGGCCGCCGTCACCGAGGTCAGCGTCATCGCTCCCGCCGACCCGGGCGGCGGCTGGGACCAGACCGCCCGCGCCATCGGCCAGGTGCTGACCGACACCGACCTCGTCAGCTCGGCGCCGGTCGAGAACATCGGCGGCGCCGGCGGCACCGTCGGCCTCGCGAGCCTCGCGACCGAGACCGACCCCAACACGCTCATGATCACCGGCTCCGTCATGGTCGGCGCCGTGGAGACGAACGCCTCCGAGGTGCGCATCGAGGACATGACGCCGATCGCGAAGCTCACCGAGGAGCCGCTCGTCATCGTCGTGCCGGCCGACTCTCCCTACGAGAGCCTGCAGGACCTGGTCGACGCGATCGTCGCCGAGGGCCAGGGCCTCGCCGTCACCGGCGGCTCCGCCGGCGGCATCGACCACATCCTCGCGGGCCTGCTCCTCACCGAGGCCGGCGTCGACGCGGCAGAGGTCCCGACCACGCTCAACTACGTCGCCAACTCCGGCGGCGGCGAGGCGCTCACGATGCTGCTCGGCGGCACCGTGCAGGCAGGCATCTCGGGCGTCGGCGAGTTCTCGGAGTCCGTGCTCTCGGGCGACCTGCGCGCCCTGGCCGTCTCGAGCGAGGAGCCCGCGCAGGCGCTGCCCGACGTGCCGACGATCCAGGACGAGGGCATCGACGTGACGCTCACGAACTGGCGCGGCGTGATCGCCCCGGGCGGCATCACCGACGAGGAGCGCACGGCGCTCGTCGACCTCGTCACGCAGCTGCACGAGCAGGACGCGTGGACCGAGACGCTCGAGACCAACGGCTGGACGGATGCGTTCATGCCGGGCGACGAGTTCGACGCGTTCCTCGCCGACGACATCACGCTCACCCAGGAGACGCTGCGCACGATCGGCCTGATCGAATGAGCACCGCCCCGGCCGGCGCACCCACGGGTGCGTCGGCCGCGGCGCGCTCGGCCCGCATCGAGGCGATGGTCTTCGTCGGGCTGCTCGTGGTGCTGGCGATCGCCGTGCTCATCTCGACCACCACCATCCGCGAGCCCCCGGGATCGACCAACACGCTCGGCGCGCGCGTCGTGCCGTACGCCGTCGGCGGCCTGCTGCTGCTCTCGTCGCTCGTGGTGCTCGTCGGCCAGCTCCGCGGCCGCTTCGGGCACGCCGAGGAGGGCGAGGACATCGACCTCGAGCACGGCACCTCGTGGGGCTCGACCGGCATCGTCGTGCTGAGCTTCCTGTCGCTCATGCTCACCATCCCCCACCTCGGCTGGCCCCTCGGCGTCGCCATCCTCTTCACCGGCGCCTCGCTCGCCCTCGGCGCGAAGCGCTGGTGGCTCGCCACCGCGATCGGCCTCGCCCTCGGCGTCGTCACGCAGCTCGTGTTCGGCACGCTGCTCGGCCTCTCGCTGCCCGCCACCGGCACCCTGACCTCCTGGATCGGCCTCTGATGGACACCTGGACCCTGCTGCTCGAGGGCTTCGCGACCGCGCTCCAGCCCGTCTACCTGCTGTACGCGCTGCTCGGCGTGCTGCTCGGCACCGCCGTGGGCGTGCTACCCGGCATCGGGCCGGCGATGACGGTCGCGCTCCTGCTGCCGATCACGTACGCGCTCGAGCCGACCGCGGCGTTCATCGTCTTCGCCGGCATCTACTACGGCGGCATGTACGGCGGCTCGACCACGTCGATCCTGCTCAACACCCCCGGCGAGTCCGCGTCGATCGTCACCGCGCTCGAGGGCAACAAGATGGCGCGCGCCGGCCGCGGCGCGGCGGCGCTCGCCACCGCCGCGATCGGCTCGTTCGTCGCGGGCACGATCGCCACGGTGCTGCTGACGCTCCTCGCGCCCACCGTCGCCCGCCTCGCAGTCAGCCTCGGCCCATCCGACTACTTCGCGCTCATGGTGATCGCGTTCCTCACGGTCGGCGCGCTGCTCGGCGACAGTGCCTGGCGCGGCATGGTGTCGCTGTCGATCGGCCTGTTCATCGGCCTCATCGGCGTCGACTCGCTCACCGGGCAGGCGCGCTTCACGCTCGGCATCCCGCAGCTCGGCGACGGCATCGACGTCGTGCTCGTCGCGGTCGGCCTCTTCGCGCTCGGCGAGGCCCTGTACGTGGGCTCCCGCCTGCGGGGCGGCGAGATCCCGATCATCCCCATCACGCGCGGATGGCGCACGTGGATGCGCCGCTCCGACTGGGCGAGGTCGTGGAAGCCGTGGCTGCGGGGCGCCGGCATCGGCTTCCCGATCGGCTCGATCCCCGCCGGCGGCGCCGACGTCGCGACCTTCCTCTCCTACGCGACCGAGCGGAGCCTCGCGAAGGGCGAGTACCGGAAGCAGTTCGGCAAGGGCGCGATCGAGGGCGTCGCGGGTCCGGAGTCGGCCAACAACGCGGCGGCCGCGGGCGTGCTCGTGCCGCTGCTGACGCTCGGCATCCCGACCACGGCGACCGCGGCGATCATCCTGAGCGCCTTCCAGACGTACGGGATCCAGCCGGGCCCGCGCCTGTTCGACACGCAGCCGGCGCTCGTGTGGGCGCTCATCGCGAGCCTCTTCATCGGCAACGCGATGCTGCTCGTGCTCAACCTGCCGCTCGTGGGCATGTGGGTGAAGCTCCTGCAGATCCCCCGCCCGTACCTCTACGCGGGCATCCTCGTCTTCGCCGGGCTGGGCGCCTACGCTGCGAACTTCACGGTCTTCGACATCGCGGTGCTGCTCGTGCTCGGCGTGCTCGGCTTCTTCATGCGGCGGCTCGGCTTCCCGATCGCGCCGCTCGTCGTGGGCGCGATCCTGGGCCCGATGGCCGAGGAGCAGCTGCGCAAGGCCATGCAGATCGGCCAGGGCGACCCCGCCTACCTCGTGCACAGCCCGTTCTCGATCGTCGCCTACGCGCTGCTCGCGCTCATCATCGCGCTCGCGCTGTGGCTCAAGCGCCGCCGCGCGCGCTTCGAGGCCGCGCTGCCGTCGATCGACACGACCACGATCGCCGCGGTCGACGAGGAGATCGAGTCGCACGAGCCGCACCCCGAGCTCGACCGCGGCCGGCTGTCGACCCGCGCGGTGCCGCTGCAGCGCGGCGGCGCCGACCCGGACGCGGAGCCCGGCCCGGGTCGCGACCCGGATCGCGGCCGCGACGCGTAGCGAGCCGCATCGGAGCCGCCGCCCGGATCACTCCGGCGCGGCGGCTCCGTCGTCGGCGCGGTCGTCGTCGCGCCGCTCGGCCTCCGGCGACGGCAGCCGGCCCATGACCGCGATCGTGACGTCCTGCACGCGCCAGTCGAGCGCGGTGACCTGCGCGACCGCGCGGTCGACGTCCTCCACCTTGACCTTGCGCCGCAGCGGCACGACGTACGCCTCCACATGGAACACGTGCCCCTCGTCGCGCACGCGACTGGCCGCATCCCGCACCCACGGCAGCCGCCGCAGCGTGTCCTCGATGCGGTCGATGAGCGGGTCGGACTCCGACTGGTCGACGGTCGTCGCGCGCATGTCCATGAGGTCGAGCACCGAGGCGCGGGTGTTCTTCACGCCGTCCCAGATGATGCCGGCCGAGATGAACAGGGCGGCGGCGCCGTCGAGCCACCAGATGCCGAGGCCGACGCCCAGCACGCCCACGATCGAGCCGGCGTGCGTCGTCCAGTCGGCGCGCATCATGTCGGCGTCGGCGTGCAGCAGCTTGCTGTGCAGCTGCTTCGCGAGCCGCATCTTGACGATGCCGAGGATCACGGGCGGCGCCGAGATGAGCAGCATCGTGCCGACCATGAGCCAGCCGAGCCAGATCGTGGTGCCGAAGAGCCGCACCGTGCCGATCGACGGGTGCTCGAGCGAGGCGAGCCCGCTGATCGCGTCGAACGCGAGGGTCGCGCCGACGGCGAAGAGCGCGACGCCGGCGACGAGGTGGCCGATGCCCATCGCCCGGTGGTACCCGTACGGATGCTTCTGGCTCGGCGGGCGGCGGATGACCGCGAGGGCGATGAGGAACGCGAGCTGCGGGACGGTCGAGAGCATGTCCTCGATCCACGCCGTGCGCATCGCCTGCGAGCCGCCCATCACGAGGCCGACGAGCGTGATCGCGATCGCGGCGTAGCCGAGGCTCAGCCACTCGACGAGGCGCGCCTTGCGGAGCGCCTGCTCCTGGGCCGGGGGCAGCTCGGTGCGGCCGATGCGCTTCATGGCGCCGCCTCGTCGAGGTGCTGCTCGAGCGCGGCGAGGAAGGCGTTCTCGCCCATCGGCGTGAGCATGACGACGCCGGTGGTCGAGCCGTCGGGCTGCAGCGCCTGCGCGTAGGCGCGCGTCGGCGCGGCGTGCGCCGCCCAGGGCGTCTGCTCGGTGATGCCGCCGATGACGAGGTCGAGGTCGCCCTCCTCGAGCTGGCGCACGAGGTCCTCCTCGCTGCCGACCGTCCACGAGAGCTCGGCGTCGATCGACGCCGCGAACGACTCGACGAGCGTCACCTCGGTGCCCGACGGCTGCTCGTCGTCGGCGTCGTCGATCTCGGTGAACGGCGGGTTGGGCGTCACGCCCACCTCGAGCACGCCGCCCGAGACGGTCTCGAGGGTGCCGTCGGGGTCGGAGGGCACGGTGAGGCCGCAGCCCGCGAGGGCGAGCGCGAGCGCTGCGATGCCGCTCGCTCCGACCAGTCGACGCATGCTCCGCACCATAGTCCGGCCCTGCCTGTGCGTCGCTGATCGTCTCGTGGGAGGCTGGGGCGCATGCAGGAGCAGCGCCACGAGCACGACCGCGTCCCGCCCGAGCTCGACCCCTACTTCGAGCGCTTCGACGACGACCGGCCGCCGCGCACGATGGCGCGCCGGTTCCGCCCGCTCATCGTTGGCGCCGCGGCGCTCACCCTCGTGGCGATGGTGCTGCTGGTGACGCAGGCGCTGTAGCCGCCGCCCTCCCGCCGGTCGAGCCGGGCCGCCGCCGCCCTCCCGCCGGTCGAGCCGGGCTGCCGCCGCCCTCCCGCCGGTCGAGCCGGGCCGCCGCCGCCCTCCCGCTGGTCGAGCCGGGCTGCCGCCGGAGGCGGCCGCCCGAGTCGAGACCATGGTTCAGAGCAGCTCGATCGGCGCGATCTTGACCAGCAGCCGCTTGCGCCCCACCTGGTCGAACTGCACCTCGGCGATGCGCTTCGCGCCCGCGCCCGAGACCGCCTGCACGCGCCCTTCACCGAAGTCCTTGTGGCGGATGCGGTCCCCGGGCGAGAGCTCGAGGGCCGAGTTGTCGCGCACCTCGGTGATGGTGTTGGCGAAGGTGCCCTTGCCCTTCGGGAGCGGCTTCGGGTCGCGGAAGCCCGTCACGAACGACTCGCGCGGCCCGTCGCTCCAGCGCCCCACGGCGCGCTGCGCGGGCGCCGGCCGCATCGTCGTCGGCAGCGTGCGCCAGTCGACCAGCTCGGCCGGGATCTCCTCGAGGAAGCGGCTCGGCACCGCGGGGTTGACCTCGCCGAACTGCGCGCGCGTCATCGCGAGCGACAGGTGCAGCCGCTGCCGCGCGCGCGTGATGCCGACGTAGAACAGCCGCCGCTCCTCGGCGGGCCCGCCGGGCTCGTTCGCCGAGATGCGGTGCGGCAGCAGATCCTCCTCGACGCCGGTGATGAACACCGCGTCGAACTCGAGCCCCTTCGCCGTGTGCAGCGTCATGAGCGAGACCTGGCCGCCCGAGTCGTCGAGCTCGTCGGCGGCGGCGACGAGCGCCGTCTCGGTGAGGAAGTCGATGAGGTTGCCGCCCGGGTTCTGGCGGCGGTACTCGCGCGTCACCGCGACGAGCTCCTCGACGTTCTCGAGCCGCGCGGCGTCCTGCGGGTCGGGCGAGCGGCGCAGCTGGTCGGTGTAGCCGGAGCGGCTGAGCAGATCCCGCAGCACCTCTCCCGGGTCGGCCTCGGGCCGCTCGCTCCAGTGGTCGAGCAGCGCCGCCAGATCCTTGATGGCCGCGGCCACCTTCGGGCCGAGGGCGATCTCGTCGACGCGCCGCAGCGCATCCCGCAGCGTGATGCCGTGCTCGTCGGCGAACGCCTGCAGCGCCGCCTCGGTCGCGGGGCCGATGCCGCGCTTCGGCACGTTCATGATGCGCCGCAGGCTCAGCGGATCGGCGGGGTTCGCGACGGTGATCAGGTACGCCATCGCGTCCTTGATCTCGGCGCGCTCGTAGAACTTCGTGCCGCCGATCACCTTGTAGGGGATGGCGGTGCGGATGAGCACCTCCTCGAGCGCGCGCGTCTGGGCGTTGGTGCGGTAGAACACGGCGATGTCGCTGTAGGCCATGCCGCCCGAGGTGAGCTCGACGATCTCGTCGGCGACGAACTGCGCCTCGTCGTGGCCCGAGTAGCCGGTGAAGCCGACGATCTTGGCCCCGTCGCCCGAATCGGTCCAGAGCCGCTTCTCGCGCCGGTCGAAGTTGTTGCCGATGACGGCGTTGGCGGCCGAGAGGATGTTCTGCGTCGAGCGGTAGTTCTGCTCGAGCAGGATCGCGCGGGCGCCGGCGAAGTCGCGCTCGAAGTCGGTGATGTTGCGGATGTCGGCGCCGCGGAAGGCGTAGATCGACTGGTCGGAGTCGCCCACGACGGTGAGCGAGGCGCCCGGCAGGTCGCTGCGCAGGTCGGGCAGGTCGGCGCGCGTGACGGGCTGCGTCAGCTCGCGGATGAGCGCGTACTGCGCCGCGTTGGTGTCCTGGTACTCGTCGACGAGGATGTGCCGGAAGCGCTTGCGGTACTGCGCCGCGACGTGCGGGAACGCGCGGAAGAGGAAGACCGTCTGCGAGATGAGGTCGTCGAAGTCGAAGGCGTTGGCCCGCCGCAGCTCGCGGTCGTAGTCGCGCCAGAGCTCGAGGAACGCCTGGTCGAGCGGGTTCTCGAGGTTGGCCGTGCGCGCCCACGAGTCGACGTCGTGCAGCTCGTTCTTGGCCTTCGAGATGCGCGCCGAGACGCCGCCGGGCGTGAGGCCCTGGATGTCGGCGCCGCGCTCCTTGATGAGCCGCTTGATCAGCGCCCGCACGTCGCCCGAGTCGTAGATCGTGAACGACTGCTTGAAGCCGAACTCCTCGGCCTCGCGGCGCAGGATGCGCACGCACGCGGAGTGGAACGTGCGGATCCACATGCCGCTCGCCTCCTCGCCGATGAGGCTGTGCACGCGCTCGCGCATCTCGGCGGCGGCCTTGTTCGTGAAGGTGATCGCGAGGATCTGGCTCGGCCACGCCTCACGGGTCGCGAGCAGGCCGGCGATGCGGTGGGTGAGCACGCGCGTCTTGCCGGAGCCGGCGCCGGCGACGATGAGGAGGGCGGGCCCGCGGTGCAGCACGGCCTCGCGCTGCGGCGGGTTCAGCCCCTCGAGCAGGTGCTCGGGCACGGCGTCGCCGCGCGGCCCGATCGGCGAGGGTCGCTGGACCGAGTCGAAGCCTTCGTCGCCCAATCCCCAGAGATCGCTCATCAGCAGACCAGTCTACGAGGGGCCGGTGACGCGCCGGGCCGGGCCGGCGTCGTCGGATGCGCCGGCTACGCCTCGAGGCGGCGCCAGAGGTCGGGGTGGTCGGCGAAGACCGCCTCGAGGCCGAGCGATGCGAGCATGCGCCACTCGGTCGTCCAGTCGCCCCACGCGGCCGGGTGCTCGCCGAGCCGGTGCTCGGGCTCGAGGAAGGCGTTCTCGGGCCGCAGCGTCCAGGCGATGGTGCCGAGGCCGACGGCGCGGGCGCGCTCGACGAGGTCGCTCGCGCGCAGCGCGCCGTCCGACCGGTCGAAGAGCACCGCCTTGTCGACGCTGATCGCGTCGACGCGCCGGGCGAGCTCGGCGAGCGACGCGTCGCCGCGCTGCTCGGCGTACGTGGGGGCGGATGCGCCGTCGCGGCCGACGAGGTCGGCGGCGGTGCCGCCCTCCCCCATCAGGTAGACGAGGCGCGCCTCGACGCCGCGGTCGCGCACCTCGTGCAGGACGGCCTCCTCGAACGACTCGACCGTCAGCCGCCCGTCGCCCGCCCAGTGGGTGCCGGCCACCGCATCCGCCAGCAGCGCGTCGAGCGGGAGCCCGAGCGCGGCGTGGTGGCTCGCGTGCTTGAGCTCGGCCACCACGTCGAGCCCCGTCTCGTCGGCGATCGCGAGCAGGTCGGTGAAGCGGAGCACGCCCTCGCGGCCGTCGCGCAGCGCGCCGAGCGGGCGCAGCCGCGGCAGGCGCTCGCGGGCGCGGAGCGTGGCGACCTCGGCCCAGGTGCAGTCCTCGACGAACCAGCCGGCGACCTCCTCGCCGTCGATCGTCTGCGTGCGGCGCCGGTCGGCGAGCTCCGGCCGGTCGGCGATGTCGGTGGTGGAGCCGAGCTCGCTGTCGTGCCGCACGACGAGCACGCCGTCGCGGGTGGCGACGAGGTCGGGCTCGACCGCGTCGGCGCCGAGCCGCGCGGCCAGCCGCACGGCCGTCTCGGTGTGCTCGGGCGCCCAGCCGGACGCGCCCCGGTGGGCGATGAGTCGAGTGGGCTGCACGGCGCCAGGCTAGGGCGCGCGGGTGAACGATCGGCGCGGTGCGGGTGAACGGCCTGCGCCTGGCGCGAACATGCCCGGATCCACAGGGAGATCTGGGCATCCGTCGCTACGCTGAACGCGTCCGCCCATGCGGCGGCAGCTCGACCTTCTCGAACAGGAGACCTTCCCTTGGCAGGCAACCCGGCGTTCCGCAACTCGCCCGCGTTCACCGAGAACACCCAGCGCGCCGCGCAGGCTGCTCCCGGTGGCCAGCAGGCGCCCTACGGCCAGCAGCAGTACGGCCAGCAGCCCTTCGGTCAGCAGCAGTACGGCCAGCAGCCCTACGGGCAGCCGATGCAGTACGGCCAGGCCCCTTACGGCCAGCCCTCGCCCGACCAGCTCGACCAGCAGTTCAACCGGCCGGCGGCGTCGCCGCTCGAGACCGAGCGGCTGACCTACGAGGGCGTCATCACGAAGACCGTGGTCACGCTCGGCGTCACCGCGCTCGGCTTCATCGTGACGCTCGGCATGCTGCTGATGACGGGCACCTCGCTGCCCTTCTACGTGCTCACGTACGGCGGCGCGCTCGTCGGCTTCGTGCTGGCGCTCGTCAACATCTTCAAGAAGGAGCCGAGCCCGGCGCTCGTGCTCGCCTACGCCGGCGCCCAGGGCCTCTTCCTCGGCGGCTTCTCGGGCCTGCTCGAGTTCGGCATGGGCCTCGACGGAATCATCTTCCAGGCGCTGCTCGCGACCGCCTGCGTGATCGCCGCGACGCTCGCGCTCTACGCGTTCCGCATCGTGCGCACGTCGCCGCGGATGAACAAGATCTTCTTCATCGTGCTGATCGGCTACGGCCTGTTCTCGCTGGTCAACTTCGGCATGATGCTCTTCGGCGCCACGGGCGACCTCGCCTTCGGCATGCGCTCGGCGCCGAGCCCGATCTTCGGCATCCCGTGGGGCGTGCTGCTCGGCGGCCTCGCGGTGCTGCTCGGCGCGTACTCGCTCGTCATGGACTTCGAGGGCATCGAGCTGGGCGTGAAGCGCGGCGTGCACAAGAAGTACGGCTGGTCGGCGGCGTTCGGCCTGACGATGACGATCATCTGGCTCTACGTCGAGATCCTGCGCATCATCGCGATCCTCCGCGGCAACAACTAGCGTCCGGAGGGCTCAATGCGGCGCAGCCGCGTTGAGCCCGGAGGACGCTAGATCGAGTAGCGCGCGACGAAGTCGCACGCGTAGCGAGATCTCTCGCTCCGCAGGAAGGGCCCCCGGCACACCCCGGGGGCCCTTCCTCATGCCCTCACTGCTCCCGCGACGACAGCAGGCAGACTCGTCGCCGTCGATGTCGGCGAGCACCGTCCACGACACATCCGGCCCCTGGCCGACGTCGATGCGACGTGCGCCGAGCGCCTCGAGCCGGGCGATCTCGGCGTCGCGGTCGTCGCTCGTGTGCGGCGCGAGATCCATGTGGATGCGGTTCTTCGTCGCCTTCTCATGGTCGACGCGCACGAAGACGAGCCCGGGCGGGAACTGGTGGAACGTCAGCCGCTCGCCGAGCTCCTGCGCCCACTTCGGGATCACCACCGACTCGTCGTCGGTCTCGTAGATGACGTCCCAGTCGAGCGCGTCGGCCCACCAACGGGCCAGCCGCACGACATCGGTCGTCTCGATCACGTTCGAATACCAGCGCAGCGCCATCGCAGCCTCCTCGGAGTCGATGGGGCAACGCTACGCCCCGCCGCCCACAACGGGGCGACGGGGCGGGGCGGGAGCGCGCGGGACGCCGAGCGGATGCCTCAGCTGGCGACCGGCTGGTCGTCGAGCGCGGGCGCCGTCGCGGCCGTGCCCTTCGGCGGGCGCCGCGACCAGTACGAGGCCAGCAGCGAGCCCGACACGTTGTGCCAGACGGAGAAGATGGCCGCCGGCAGCGCCGACTCGGGCGTGAAGTGCGTGCGGGCGAGGCCAGCGGCGAGGCCCGAGTTCTGCATGCCGACCTCGATCGCGACGGCGCGGCGGGCGCTCTCGTCGAGGCCCACGGCCTTCGCGGCGAGGAAGCCCAGGCCGTAGCCGATGCCGTTGTGGAGGATGACGACGAGCGCGACGAGCAGGCCGACCGAGAGGATCGTCGCGGCGGAGCCGGCGACGACCGCGAGCACGACGAGGGTGATGCCGACGACCGACACGAGCGGCAGCCACGGCAGGATGGCCCGCACGACCTTCGGCAGCAGCATCCGCAGCACGAGGCCGGCGATCACCGGCAGCAGCACGATCATGATGATCGACTGGAACAGGCCCCACGCGTCGACCGGCAGGTAGGAGCCGGCCAGCCACAGCACGAGC
Source organism: Agrococcus sp. BE272 (assembly GCF_031457935.1). NCBI lineage: Bacteria > Bacillati > Actinomycetota > Actinomycetes > Micrococcales > Microbacteriaceae > Agrococcus > Agrococcus sp. BE272. Next base: position 487,758 of record NZ_JAVDXL010000001.1, read on the forward strand.
AGCGGCGTGAGCACCGGCGCGAGCAGCGTGGAGGCGGTCGTCATCGCCACCGAGAGCGCGGTGTCGCCCTTGGCGAGGTAGACCATCACGTTGGAGGCGGTGCCGCCGGGCGCCGAGCCGACGAGCACGACGCCGACGAGCAGCTCGGGCGGCAGCTGGAAGGCGAGCGCGAGCCCGATCGCGGCGAGCGGCATGACGACGTACTGCGCCACGACGCCGACGGCGAAGGCCTTGGGCTTCTTGGCGATGACGGCGAAGTCGACCGGCTGCAGCGTGAGGCCCATGCCGAGCATGATGATGCCGAGCAGCGTGTTGATCCACGGCCCGATCGGCAGGAAGACCTGCGGGACGAGGATCGCGATCGCGCCGGCGGCGAGGACGATGAGCGGGAACCAGGTGCCGGCGACGCGCCCCACGCGCTCGCCGATCGTCATGGTGCGGGACATGGCAGACCTCCTATGGTGCTATCAGACAGCGAACCACAGCATGCATGCCGCTCGCGCGCAGGAGGCTTCGGCGTCAGCGCCCGAGCTCGGTGAGCGCCTCCTCGAGCGCGACCCACGCGAGCATCGCGCACTTCACCCGCATCGGGAACCTCGCGACCCCGGCGAACGCGACCGCGTCGCCGAGCACCGCCTCGTCGGGCTCGACCGCGCCGCGCGAGCGCAGCAGCTCGCGCAGCGCCTCGATGCGCGAGCGCACGTCGGCGATCGTGAGGCCGGGCGCGAGCTCGGCGAGCACCGACGCCGACGCCTGCGAGATCGAGCAGCCCTGCCCCTCCCAGCCGAGCGCGCCGATCGCGTCGCCGTCGAGCCGCACGCGCAGCCGGATCTCGTCGCCGCACGTGGGGTTGCGCAGGAAGCGCTCGCCATCGAACGGCTCGAGCGCGCCCTCCCCCTCGCGCCGCTTCGCGTGCTCGAGGATGAGCTCCTGGTAGAGCCCCGCCAGCGGATCGCTCATGCTCGCCCCGCCCCGAAGTAGCCGCGCACGGTCGAGAGCACGTCGAGGAACCGGTCGACCTCGGCCTCCGTGGTGTGGAGGTAGGTGGATGCGCGGGTCGTCGCCGCGACGCCGAGGCGGCGGTGCAGGGGCTGGGCGCAGTGGTGGCCGACGCGCGCCGCGATGCCCGCGGCGTCGAGCACCTGGCCGACGTCGTGCGCGTGCACGCCGTCGACGACGACGCTCGCGAGCCCGGCGCGCTCGACGCCGGGCGGCGGCCCCACGAGCCGCACGCCCTCGATCGCGGCGGCACCGGCCGCGAGCCGTTCGCCGAGCGCGACCTCGTGCGCCTCGATCGCCGCCATGCCGACGCCCTCGAGGTAGTCGACCGCTGCGGCGAGGCCCACGATCGCCGACACCGGCTGCGTGCCGGCCTCGAAGCGCTGCGGCGCGGGGAGGAACTCGCGCTCGGTCATCGTGACGGTGGTGATCATCGAGCCGCCGACGCGCGCCGGCGGCAGCGCGGCGCCGAGGCGCTCGGCGAGGTAGAGCACGCCGATGCCGCCGGGGCCGAGCATCTTGTGGCCGCTGAACGCGGCGGCGTCGACGCCGAGGGCGCCGAGGTCGACCGGGCGGTGCGGCACCGACTGGCACGCGTCGAGCACGACGAGCGCGCCGACCGCGTGCGCGGCGGCGACGATCGGCTCGACCGGCGCGACGAGGCCCGTCACGTTCGAGACGTGCGCGACCGCGACGACCCGCGTGCGCTCCGTGATGAGCGCGAGCGCCGCATCCGCCGTCCACACCCCGTCGTCGTCGACCTCCACCCAGCGCAGCCGCGCGCCGGTCTCGTCGGCGAGCCGCTGCCAGGGCAGCAGGTTGGCGTGGTGCTCGGCCTCGGTGACGAGGATCTCGTCGCCCTCGTGGATGCGCAGCGCCGGGTCGACGTCGCCGGCCCGGTTGGCCTCGGCGAGCGACAGCGCGACCGTGTTGAGCGCGTCGGTGGCGTTCATCGCCCAGGAGATCTCGGTCGGGCGGGCGCCGACGAAGCGCGCGACGCGGTCGCGGGCCGACTCGTAGTCGTCGGTCGCGAGCGACGCGAGGGTGTGCGCGCCGCGGTGCACGGCCGCGTTGTGCCGGGTGCGGAAGGCCCACTCGGCCTCGAGCACCTGCCGCGGCTGCTGGCTCGTCGCGCCGGAGTCGAGGTAGACGAGCGGCACGCCCGCGGGCTGCTCGGCGAGGATCGGGAAGTCGCCGCGGAGCTGCTGGATGCGCTCCTCGGTCAGGGCGGGCTGGGTTCCGATCGTCACGCTCCCAGGGTAGTCGCCGCCGCCCCGGCCGCCGCGGGCGGGCTGGCGAGGGCGGCCCTCGGCGGACGGCCCGGGCTCAGCGCCCCGCGGCCGCCCGCGCGAGCAGCACGGCGCGCTCGCGGGCGTTCTGCGGCCGCTCGGCCGCGAGCGCGAACGCCTCACGCGCCTCCGCGTCGCGCCCGAGGCGCGCGAGCAGCTCGCCGCGCACCGACGGCAGCAGGTGGCCGGCCCTGAGCGCCCGCTCCCCCGCGAGCGCGTCGACGATCGCGAGCGCCGCCGCCGGCCCGTCCGCCATCGACACGGCGACGGCCCGGTTGAGGGCCACGACCGGCGACGGCGACAGCTGCAGCAGCCCGTCGTAGGCGGCGACGATGCGCGCCCAGTCGGTCGAGGCGACGTCGGATGCGACGGCGTGGCACTCGGCGATGGCCGCCTGCAGCCCGTACGGGCCGAGGCCGCGGCCGAACCCCTCCGCCCGGCGCAGCGCCGCCCGCCCGCGGCGGATCGCCGCGCGATCCCAGCGGCGCCGGTCCTGGTCGGTGAGCAGCACCGGCTCCCCGTCGGCGCCCACGCGCGCCGGGAAGCGGGCGGCGGTGAGCTCGAGCAGCGCCAGCAGCGCGTGCACCTCGGGCTCCTCCGGCTGCAGCGCGGCGAGGACGCGCGCGAGCCGCACCGCCTCGCGGGCGAGGTCGGGCCGCATCCACTCGTCGCCGGCGGTCGCGGCGTGCCCCTCGGTGAAGATGAGGTAGACGACGCCGAGCACCGCCCCCAGCCGCTGCGCCCGCTCGGCGCGAGCCGGCGTCTCGAACGGCACGCGCGCCTCGGCGAGCGCCTGCTTCGCGCGCACGATCCGCTGCTGGATCGTCGCCACGGGCACGAGGAAGGCGCGCGCGATCTCGGCCGTCTCGAGGCCCGCGACGACGCGCAGGGTCAGGGCGACGCGCGCCTGCGGGCTCAGCACCGGATGGCACGCGGTGAGCACGAGCCGCAGCACGTCGTCGTCGATCGCGTCCGGATCCCAGGGCACCGCATCCGCCGCCTCGTGCTCGGCGCGCTCGAGGTCGTGCGCGATCGCGGCGAGGCGCTCGTCGTAGCGCTCGCGCCGGCGCCAGTGGTCGATCGCCTTGCGCTTCGCGACGGCGGTGAGCCAGGCCGCGCCGTTCCGCGGCGCACCCTGCGCCGGCCACTGCACGAGCGCATCCGCGAGCGCCTCCTGCGCGAGGTCCTCCGCGAGCGCGAAGTCGCCCGTGAAGCGCGTGAGCGTCGCGACGATGCGCGCCGACTCGATGCGCCAGACGGCGACGACAGCGCGGCGGGCCGAGTCGTCGGCCCGCCGCGCCCGGTCGTCGCCGGTCGCCGGCTCCATCACCGGCTCCGTCACCGGCGCAGGTCCTCCTCGCCGTGCACCCGCCGCAGCTCGAGCTTCGTGCCGGGCCCGAGCGGTGCCCGGCTCGCCCACTCGACCGCCGCGTCGCGCGAGGGCACGTCGATCACCCAGAAGCCGTTGCAGAGCTCCTTCGTCTCGCCGTAGGGGCCGTCGGTGACGAGCGGCGGGTCGGCGGAGAAGTCGACGACGATGCCGGTGCCGGGGCTCGCGAGGCCCTGCGCGCTGACGAGCACGCCCGCGTCGGCCATGGCCCGGTTGTACCGGCCCATCCGCTCGAGCATCGCCTCGAAGGGCGCGTGGCGTCGCTCGACGGCCGCGGCGTCCTCGTCGCGCATGATGAGCATGAACTGCATGAGCCGCTCCTCGCCCGCCGCTCAGCCCGCGACGCCGCCGGGCGCGTCCGCGGCCTTGCGGGCGGCCTGCTCCTCGCGCCAGCCCTCCTCCTTCTGCACCCACTCGTTGTCGGCCGGGAAGTCCTCGGGGCCGGTCACGCGTCGCACCTCGAGCTTCGCGCCGGGGCCGAGCGGGCAGCGGCTCGCCCACTCCGCGGCCTCCTCCTTCGACGACACCTCGAGGATCCAGAAGCCGTTGAACAGCTCCTTCGTCTCCCCGTACGGGCCGTCGGTGACGAGCGGCGGGTCGGCCGAGAAGTCGACGACGAAGCCCTCCGAGGCATCCGACAGGCCCTCGCCGGCGATGAGCACCCCCGCCTCCATCATCGACTCGTTGTACTTCCCCATCGCCTCGATGACCTGCTCGAAGGGGATCTCGCGATACGTGGCGACGGCGTCGTCGTCCGCGCGCATGATGAGCATGTACTGCATGGTTCCTCCTGTGATCCGGGGGCCGTCGTCCGACCCTCTCACTCACTGCGTCGAACGGGAACGGCTCGGATCGACATCGGTGGCGGATGCGCTCCGGCGGGCCCGGCGGTCGGGTCCGGTCGCCGCCGCCACGGTCCACCCCGCGGCGATGGCCGACGCCGCGACGATGCCCGAAGGCAGGGTGCCGAGCGACGACATCGCCGCAGCGCCGAGCAGCAGCAGCATGGCGCCGGCGAGCTGCAGCGTCGCGAGGCGCGGGAGCGCGCCGACCGCCCGCACGCGCAGGCCCACGAACGCGAGCGCGCCCGCGAGGGCGGTGCTGAGCGCGGGGACCATGGCGCGCTCGGCCCACATGGCGACGCGCGACGCCTCGTAGCTGACGCCGCCCGCGTCGTGCACGAGCGCGTCGACGAGCAGCAGCGCGAAGAGCATGATCGTGGGCGCGACCGCGATGATGCCGATCGCCGCCAGCTGGCCCGCGCGCTCGCGCGGCGCATCCCAGGTGGCGCGCACGATGAGCGCCGCCCAGCCGAGCGCGAGCGCGCCGAGCGCGACGATCCCGATCGCGGGCCACAGGAGCGCCGCCTGGTCGTCGCAGACCCAGTCCTCGCCGACGAACGCGCAGCCGAAGCGCAGCCGCGCCTGCAGGTAGCTGGCCGGCGACAGCCCGACGAGCACGCTGGCGACGAAGCCGATCACGAGCGTCCACAGCGCCGTGGCGCGAGCCGCGCGCGTGCGCGCGGTGTCCCGGGTCATGCGCCCATCATGCTCCTGTCGGCGCTACTCCCACTCGATGGTGCCCGGCGGCTTCGACGTGACGTCGAGCACGACCCGGTTGACCTCGGGCACCTCGTTCGTGATGCGGTTCGAGATGCGCGCGAGCACGTCGTAGGGCAGCCGCGTCCAGTCGGCGGTCATCGCGTCCTCGCTCGAGACCGGGCGCAGCACGACGGGGTGGCCGTAGGTGCGGCCGTCGCCCTGCACGCCCACCGAGCGCACGTCGGCGAGCAGCACCACGGGGCACTGCCAGATCTCGCCGTCGAGGCCGGCGGCCGACAGCTCGGCGCGCGCGATCGCATCCGCCCGTCGCAGCGTGTCGAGGCGCTCCTCGGTGACCTCGCCGATGATGCGGATGCCGAGGCCCGGGCCGGGGAACGGCTGTCGGCCGACGATCGCCTCGGGCAGGCCCAGCTCGCGGCCGATCGCGCGCACCTCGTCCTTGAACAGCGCGCGCAGCGGCTCGATGAGCTGGAACTGCAGGTCGTCGGGCAGGCCGCCGACGTTGTGGTGGCTCTTGATGTTGGCCGCGCCCGTGCCGCCGCCCGACTCGACGACGTCGGGGTAGAGCGTGCCCTGCACGAGCCAGCGGATCGGCTCGCCGTCGGCGGCCGCCTCCGCGGCGAGGTCGCGCTCGGCCTGCTCGAAGACGCGGATGAACTCGCGCCCGATGATCTTGCGCTTCTCCTCCGGGTCCGTCACGCCCTTCAGGGCCTGCATGAACCGCTCCCGCGCATCCACCGTCACGAGCCTGACGCCCGTCGAGGCGACGTAGTCCTCCTCGACCTGGCGGCGCTCGTCCTGCCGCAGCAGGCCGTGGTCGACGAAGACGCAGACGAGCTGGTCGCCGATCGCCTCGTGCACGAGCGCGGCGGCCACGGCCGAGTCGACGCCGCCCGAGAGGGCGCACAGGACCTTGTCGGAGCCGACCTGCTCGCGGATGCGCGCGACCTGCTCCTCGATGATGTTCCCCGAGTCCCAGTCGCCCGGGAGCCCGGCGATCTCGTGCAGGAACGACGACAGCACGCGCTGGCCGTGCTCGGAGTGCTTGACCTCCGGGTGCCACTGCACGCCGGCCATCCTCCGCTCGCGGTGCTCGAACGCCGCGACCGGGGTGTCGACGGTCGTCGCGAGCACCGTGAAGCCCTCCGGCGCCTCGGAGACCGAGTCGCCGTGGCTCATCCACACCGTCTGCGCCTCGGGCTGGCCGTGCAGCAGCGTGCCGGGCGCGTCGACGGTGACCGCCGTCGAGCCGTACTCGCGGTTGCCGGTGCGGGCGACCGTGCCGCCGAGCTGCGCCGCCATCACCTGGAAGCCGTAGCAGATGCCGAACGTGGGCACCCCGAGCTCGAGGATGCCCTCGTCGAGGCGGGGCGCGCCCGGCTCGTAGACGCTCGACGGGCCGCCCGAGAGCACGATCGCCGCCGGATCCTTGGCGCGCACCTCCTCGGCGGTGATCGTCGAGGGCACGATCTCGCTGTAGACGTCGGCCTCGCGCACGCGGCGCGCGATGAGCTGCGCGTACTGCGCGCCGAAGTCGACGACGAGCACGGGACGCTGGGCGGTGTCGGACATCAGGACTCCCGGTGGGCGGAGGCGGTGGCGGATGCGCTGTCCCGGGCGGCCCTCTCGGCCTCCAGGCGAGCGACGTCGGCGAGCGCGATGCGGTGCATGCGGCGCTCGACGAAGAAGGAGAGGAACGGCACGACGCCGCCGGCGGCCATGGCGAGCAGGCGCGCGAACGGCCAGCGCAGCAGGCTCCAGAGGCGGAACGACGCGAGCAGGTAGACGACGTAGATCCAGCCGTGCACGATGAGGATCGCGAGCGAGATGTTGAACCCGTCGCCGAGCGAGACGATCTCGCAGCCCATGCCGCCGGGCACGAACAGCGAGTACCACTGGCACCCGTCGCCGGGCACGACCGGCTGCAGCGACAGCGGGCCGCCGGAGCCGCCCGAGAAGACCTCGACGTGGCTCGGCGCGTACTTCAGCACCATCTCGGCCACGAGCAGCAGCAGGAAGACGCCCGTCACCCACGACATGACGCGGTAGAAGGTGACCGCGGAGCGGATCTGCGGGAGCTGGTCGATGGGGCGCGGCACGGTGTCCAGCCTATCCGCGCGCGGGTGCGCCGCCGGCGGCGGCAGCGGCTGCCTCCGCGTCCTCGATCGCCTCGACCTCGCGCTCGAGGGCGTCCTTGACGAGCCGGTACCAGAGGTAGAAGGCGAAGAGCATGAAGGCGATCCACTCGACGGCGTAGAAGATGTTGAGCGCGTTCAGCTGGGTGTCGACGACGGGCCGCATCGACACGATCGGCTCGCCGCCCGCGTCGAGGGCCCCGGATGCGGCTGCCGACGGCTCGTCGAGGATCGCGTACGTGCCGTAGACGCGGCCGTCCCAGCCCTCCCACTCGTTGATGAGCGCCGCGACGCTCATCGCCTCGCGGGTGTCGCCCTGGATGTCGCCCATCGTGGGCGCCTCGGTCGGCATCAGCCGCCCGACCAGCTCGGCCGGCGCATCCGCCGCTCCCGCCGCGAGCGCGGCGGCGTGCGCCTCGGCCGCCGCCGGCTCGGCGAACCACGCGACCGCGACCGGCAGCGAGACGGGCTCCCCCGAGGGCTGCTCGGCGAGCACGCGGCCGATCACCCACGTGCCCTGCGCGTCGTGCTGCGTGCGCCCGGCGAGGGTGTCGAAGTCGCCCGGCGCCCACGCGCCCGAGAACGACACCATGCGGCCGCCCGCCTCGGTGGTGAGGGATGCGTTCGGCTCGGCCACGCTCGTGAGCGGCACCGCGGTCTCGGTGTCGCGCTCGTCGGCCTGGCCCTGCTCGACGGCCCGCTCGATCTGCCACTGGCCGAGGAGCGCGAAGACGGCCGCGACCGCGAGGCAGCCCAGCAGCGCGGCGATCCAGCGCGGCCGCACGGCGACCTGCCGGAAGGTGGGGATGGGGGCGCTCATAGGCACGCCCATCCTACCGGCGGATCAGGCCGCCGGCTCCTTCCGCGTGCCCACGGTGTCGGCCGTCGGCAGGGCGCTCAGCGGGATGATCTCGGGCGCCTCGGTGCGCGCGCGGTCGGCCGACTCGTCGTCCGGCAGCTGCTGGCTCGCGAGCTCGGCCGCCACCCGCTTGTTGTAGGTGTTGATCTCCTTCTCGATGCGCGCCTCGTCCCAGCCCAGCACCTCCGCCATGATGCGCGCGGCGACGGGCGCCGCCGCGACGCCGCGGTCCCACGACTCGATCGAGATGCGGGTGCGGCGGGCGAGCACGTCGTCGAGGTGCAGCGCGCCCTCGTGGGTGCAGGCGTAGCGCACCTCGGCGCCGATGTAGTCGTCGGCCCCGGGCAGCGGCTCGGCGAGCTGCGGCTCCTGCTTGATCATGTCGAGCAGCTCGTCGGTGAGCACGCCGTAGCGGTTGAGCAGGTGCTCGACGCGCGCCTTGTGCAGGCCGAACGCGCGCGCGATCTTCGCGCGCTTGTTCCAGGCGGCGCGGTAGCCGGTCGCGCCGAGCAGCGGGATCTGCTCGGTGCACGACTCGGGCACCTTGCCGTCGATGGCGCTCACGGCCTCGTCGATCGCATCCTTGGCCATCACGCGGTAGGTGGTCCACTTGCCGCCGGCGACGAGCACGAGGCCCGGCACCGTGTGCGAGACGTGGTGCTCGCGCGACAGGTTGGCGGTCGACGAGCCGTCGCCCGCCGCGAGCAGCGGCCGCAGCCCCGCGTAGACGCCCTCGACGTCGGCGCGGGTGAGCTTCGTCGCCAGCACCGTGTTGACGTTGTCGAGGATGTAGTCGATGTCGGCCGCGGTCGCCGCCGGGTGCGCCTTGTCGAGGTTCCAGTCGGTGTCGGTCGTGCCGAGGATCCAGTGGCGGCCCCACGGGATGACGAAGAGCACGCTCTTCTCGGTGCGCAGCAGCAGCCCCATCTCGGAGTGGAAGCGGTCGCGCGGCACCACGAGGTGCACGCCCTTCGAGGCGCGCACCTTGAACTCGCCGCGCTCCCCGACCATCGCCTGCGTCTCGCCCGTCCAGACGCCGGTCGCGTTCACGACCTGCTTCGCGCGGATCTCGAACTGCTCGCCGGTCTCGTAGTCGTGCGCCTGCACGCCCACGACCCGCTCGCCGACCTTCAGGAACCCCTCCGCCCGCACGCGGCTCGCGACGTGGGCGCCGTAGAAGGATGCGGTGCGCGCGAGCTCGGCGACGTAGCGGGCGTCGTCGACCTGGGCGTCGTAGTACGTGAGCCCGCCGACGAAGGCGTCGGGGTCGAGCGACGGGATCTGCTTGAGCACCTGCTTCTTCGTGAGGTGCCGGTGGATGGGCACGCCCGGCTTCATGAAGCCCGTGTAGCTGAAGATGTCGTACAGCGCCATGCCTGCGCCGATGTAGGCGCGCTCGATGAGCGGCTTCTCGAGCGGGTACAGGAACCGCACCGGCTTCGCGAGGTGCGGCGCGATGCGCTGCAGCAGCAGGCCCCGCTCGATGAGCGCCTCGCGCACGAGGCCGAAGTTCAGCTGCTCGAGGTAGCGGATGCCGCCGTGGATGAGCTTCGACGAGCGGCTCGACGTGCCCGACGCGAAGTCGCGCGCCTCGATCAGGCCCACGCGCAGGCCGCGGGTGACCGCGTCGAGCGCGGCGCCCGTGCCAACGATGCCGCCGCCGATCACGAGCACGTCGACCTCGCGGTCGCGCATGGTGGCGATCGCGGCGGCGCGCTCCTCCGGGCCGAGCTTCCTCGACCGACTGACGCTGTTGGTGGTCTCCGACATGGCTCCTCCTTGGTTGCTCGCCCGAGTGCCGGGCGGATCTAGCGCGGCGGGTTGGCCTCCACGACCACGTCGATCCGCTGGAACTCCTTGAGGTCCTTGTAGCCGGTCGTCGACATGGCCTTGCGCAGGGCGCCCATGATGTTGGCGGTGCCGTCGGCCGACGGCGACGGGCCGTTCAGCACGACGTCGAGCTGGCCGACCTGGTCGACCTGCACGCGGTTGCCGCGAGGCAGCTTCTGGTTGTGCGCCTCAGGGCCCCAGTGCCAGCCCCGGCCCGGCGCATCCGTCGCCCGCGCGAGCGCGGTGCCGAGCATCACGGCGTCGGCGCCGCACGCGAGCGACTTCACGATCTGGCCCGACGTGCCGAGCGAGCCGTCGGCGATGACGTGCACGTAGCGGCCGCCCGACTCGTCGAGGTAGTCGCGGCGCGCGGCGGCGACGTCGCTCACCGCGGTCGCCATGGGCGCGGCGACGCCGAGCACCTTCTCGCTCGTCGAGGCGGCGCCGCCGCCGAAGCCGACGAGCACGCCCGCGGCGCCGGTGCGCATGAGGTGCAGCGCCGCCGTGTAGGTCACGACGCCGCCGACCACGACCGGCACGTCGAGCTCGTAGATGAAGCGCTTGAGGTTGAGGGGCGCGCCCGACTCGGCCGAGACGTGCTCGGCGCTCACCGTCGCGCCGCGGATGACCATGAGCTCGACGCCCGCGGCGAGCACGGTCTCGTAGTGCTCCTGCACCGCCTGCGGGCTCAGGCTGCCGGAGACGACCACGCCGGCGTCGCGGATCTGCGCGAGGCGGTCGCGGATGAGCTCGGGCTTGATGGGCTCGGCGTAGATCTCGCGCATGCGGTTCGTCGCGAGGTCGGCGGGGAGCCCTGCGATCTCGGCGAGCAGCGGCTCGGGGTCGTCGTAGCGGGTCCAGACGCCCTCGAGGTTGAGCACGCCGAGCCCGCCGGCCCTGCCGAGCGCGATCGCGGTGGCGGGGCTCATCACCGAGTCGGTGGGTGCGCCGAGCACCGGGATGTCGAACTTGAAGGCGTCGATCTGCCACTGCAGCGACACGAGGTCGCTGTCGCGCGTGCGCCGCGACGGCACGATGCTGATGTCGTCGAAGCCGTAGCCCATCCGGGCGCGCTTGCTGCGGCCGATCTCGATCTCCGTCACGCTCCCCAGCCTATCCCGGGCCGCCCCGGAGCCGACCCAGAGCCGCCCGGGAGCGCCCCCAGCGCCGCCCGATGGTCAGAGCACGCTCTTGATGCGCAGCAGCGCCGCCTCCAGCTCGTCGCGCACCCGGGTCGCGGCCGCGGCCGACATGCGCTCGCCGCGGTCGGCGCGCACCGCGTCGCGCACCTGCTGCCGGAAGTCGTTGAGCGCGAGGTCGACGTCGTGGATCGCGATGCGCGCGGCCGCCCGCCCGGGCGCCGACGGCGCATCCGCCCGCTCCTCCGGCTCCGGCCGCGGTGCGCTCCACGGGTTCTGCACCGGCCGCTCGGGGGGCGCGGATGCGTCGGGCCGGGCGGGCTCGGGAGGCCGCGGCGCGCTCGACCACGAGGGCGCGCTCGGCGCGCTGCGCGCTTCGCGCTCGGCCGCGGCGAGGTCGGCCCGCAGCGCCTGCATGGCGCTCTTGACGCCCGCCCGCACGTCGGAGGCCATCCGCCGCACCGAGTCGGTGATCTCGCCCTCGAGGTCGCGCAGCTCGCCCTGCCGGGCGGCGAGCTCGGCGCGGCCCGCGTCGGTGATCTCGTAGGTGGTCTTGCGGCCGTCGGCGGTCTTCGTCAGCAGCCCCTCCTCCTCGAGCTTCGCGAGCCGCGGGTAGATGGTGCCCGCGCTCGGCGAGTACGTGCCGCCGAAGCGCTGCTCGAGCGCCTGCATGAGCTCGTAGCCGTGGCGCGGCGCCTCGGCGAGCAGGCTCAGCAGGTAGAGGCGGAGCGCCCCGTGGCCGAAGACGGGCGTCATGCGTCCCTCCGCACGACGGTGATGTCGCCCGAGACGGTGTTGGCCGAGAAGCCGAAGGCGCTCGCGCCGTCGATCGTCTCGCTGCCGCCGCGCTTCGGCAGCGAGCGGCCGACGACGCTGCCGCGGCCCGAGACGGTGCGCGTGGTGGCGCGCACGCCCTGGCCGGCGTCGAGCCGCAGCGTCACGTCGGCCGAGACGGTGTTGGCCGAGATGCTGCGGGGCGAGCCATGCACGTCGAGCAGCACCTCGCCACTGACGGTGTCGACGCCGATGTCGGTGAGGGCGCCGCTCGCGGTGACGTCGGCCGAGACCGCGTGCACCGAGAGGGAGCCCGCGCCGCCCGAGACCTCGACGTCGCCGGAGACGGTGTTGAGGTCGAGGTCGCCGCGGTGCGACTCGACCTGCAGCGGGCCCGACACGGTGCTGAGGGTCGCCTGGCCGCTGAGGCCCGAGACGAGGGCGGATGCGCTCACCTGGCCGAGCGACAGCGCCACCTGCCGGGGCACGAGGATGCTCAGCTCGACCCGGGCGCGCACGCCCACGAGGGCCTTCACCGACTCCCACACGTCGTCCCAGCTCACGCGCGGGTGCGCGATCGAGAGCCGCCCCTGCTCGAGCGTGACGGTGAGGTCGCGCCCCTCGACCCGGTGCACCTCGACGCGCGCCGTCGGCTCGTCGTGCCCGACGATGTCGACGCTGCCGCCGACCACGCCGACGCGCAGCGACTGCACCGCGTCGAGGTCGATCACGCGGCTCTGGCCCTCGGCGATCGTCCACCGCTCGGTGATCGCGTCGGCGCCCGAGGCGCCCGCGCCCGATGCGCTGCGCGGCCTCGTGTCGCCGCTCTCCCACTGCTGCTCCATGCTGAGCTCCTCCCGCTCACTCGCGATATATCGCGTCTGCTGCAACACACGATATATCGCGTTTTCGCGCCGCACAACCCCGAGTTCGCAGACGTGCCCGCGCCCATCCGCCATGCGCCTCTCGCCGCGCCCCTGCGGCAGCGAGTGGGGCAGGTGCGCCCGAGCGGGGCTGGCGCGCCGGCCCCGCTCGGGCGCAGCCGCCCCACTCGGCGAGCCGGGCGGGCTCCCGGGCAGCGATGGTCGTCGCGGGGCGAGACAGCGGTTGTGCACAGCGCGGCGCTCAGCCGGCGACGCGCGTGAACGGATGCGGCATGGTGCCGCGCATGGACCTCGACATCCTCGCCGTCGACGCCGGGGAGCCGATGCGCCTCCGGCGCGCTCCGGAGCTGCGGCGCATCCGGCGCGGCGCCTACGTCGACCGGGCGGCGTACGCGGCGCTCCCCGAGCACGGCCGGCACGCGGTCGCGGTGCGCGCCGTCGCCCTCACGCGTCCCGGCGCCGTATTCGCCCGCGAGTCGGCGCTCGCGCTCGCGGGCCTGCCGCACGGGCGACCGCGCGAGGTGTTCACGATCGGCGACCCCGGCGCCTCGGGTCGCCGCCACGGCGTGGTCAGCGCACGCGTCGCCATCGCCGACGACGACGTCATCGTCGAGGACGGCATCGCGCGCTGCACCACCGCCTACGCGCTCGCGCACCTCGCGCGGGTCGGACGCCAGGTCGACGCGGTGAGCGCGCTCGACGAGGCGCTCCGGCTCGAGGCGGTCACGAAGGACGAGGTGACGGATGCGCTCGGCCGCCAGGGCGCGCGGGGCCGGCGACGCGCATCCTGGGTGGTCGCGTTCGCCGACCCGCGCTCGCAGTCGGTCGGCGAGTCGTGGAGCCGCGTGGCGATCCACCGCATCGGCGCGCCGGCACCGCAGCTGCAGGTCGAGGTCGCGACGCGGCTCGGCTCCCGCTACCCCGACTTCCTCTGGGAGCGGCCCGGGATGCGGCCGCTGGGCGGGGAGTTCGACGGCGCGTGGAAGTACGGCGTGATCGCGGAGTCGAACGGCGTGCAGGCGGTCGACGCGGTGATCGCCGAGAAGCGCCGCGACGACGCGCTGCGCGAGCACATCGACACGCTGCACTGGATGTGGGACGCGGCGCAGCGCCCGGAGCTGCTGCGCGCGATGCTCGCGCAGGCGCACCTGCCCGTGGGCGGCGCCCTGCTGCCCGGCTGGTGAGCCCGCGCCGCGTCGGCGCCGCCGACTGGGGCGGCTGCGCACCGCTGGGGCGGGCGCGCCGACCCCGCTCGGGCGCGAGCGCCCCACTCGCCGAGGCGGCAGCCCGAGCGCGCCGGGCTAGCGGCGGTAGTTCGGCGCCTCGACCACCATCTGGATGTCGTGGGGGTGCGACTCCTTGAGCCCCGCGGCGGTGATCTGCACGAAGCGGCCCTTCTGCTGCAGCTCCTCGATCGTGCGCGCGCCCGTGTAGAACATCGACTGCCGCAGGCCGCCGACGAGCTGGTACGCGACCGAGCCGAGCGGGCCGCGGTACGGCACCTGGCCCTCGATGCCCTCGGCGATCAGCTGCTCGTCGCTCGGCACGTCGGCCTGGAAGTAGCGGTCGCGCGAGTACGACGTCTTCTTGCCGCGCGTCTGCATCGCGCCGAGCGAGCCCATGCCGCGGTACGTCTTGAACTGCTTGCCGTTCACGAGCACCAGGTCGCCCGGGCTCTCGTTGGTGCCGGCGAGCAGCGAGCCGAGCATGACCGACGAGCCGCCGGCGACGAGCGCCTTCGCGATGTCGCCCGAGTACTGCAGGCCGCCGTCGGCGATGATCGGGATGCCGGTGCCCGCGTCGTGCGCGGCGCGCGCGGCGTCGTAGATGGCCGAGACCTGCGGCACCCCGACGCCCGAGACGACGCGGGTGGTGCAGATCGAGCCCGGTCCGACGCCGACCTTCACGGCGTCGACGCCCGCCTCGATGAGCGCCGCGGCGCCCTCGTAGGTCGCGACGTTGCCGCCGATGATGTCGATCTCGGCGAAGCGCGCGTCGACCTTCAGGCGCGCCACCATGTCGAGCACGCCCTGGCTCTCGCCGTTGGCCGTGTCGACGACGATCACGTCGACGCCGGCCTCCGCGAGCGCCTCGGCCCGCTCGAACGCGTCGCCGAAGAAGCCGATCGCGGCGCCGACGCGGAGCCGCCCGTGGGCGTCCTTCGTGGCGTTCGGGTACTGCTCGACCTTGTCGAAGTCCTTCACCGTGATGAGGCCGCCGAGGCGCCCGTCCTCGTCGATGAGCGGCAGCTTCTCGAGCTTCGTCTGGTGGAAGATCTCGAAGGCGTCCTCGCGGGAGATGCCGACCTTCGCGGTCTTGAGCGGCGACGGGGTCATCACGTCGCGCACGAGCGTCGTCGCGAACTCGTCGCGGGGCACGAAGCGCATGTCGCGGTTCGTGACGATGCCGACGAGCACGCCCGTCTCGTCGACGACCGGCAGGCCCGAGACCTTGAACTCGCCGCAGATGCGGTCGACCTCCTCGATCGTCGCGTCGGCGTGCGTTGTGACGGGATCGGTGATCATGCCCGACTCCGACCGCTTCACGCGGTCGACCATCCCGGCCTGGTCGGCGATCGAGAGGTTGCGGTGCACGATGCCGATGCCGCCCTGGCGGGCCATCGCGATGGCCATGCGGTCCTCGGTCACGGTGTCCATCGCGCTCGACACGAGCGGGATGGCGAGGCGGATGCGGCGGGAGAGCCGCGTGCCGGTGTCGGCCTCGCTCGGGATCACATCCGTGCGGCCCGGCAGCAGCATGACGTCGTCGTAGGTGAGGCCGATCGGCCCGAACGGGTTGCGCATCTCCATCGCCTCCATCGTATCGATTCGGTTACGGTCCAGCGGCATCCCGGTGAAGAACGGCGCAGGGCTCTGCAATTGGACGATCGGCGGTCCAGGCGGCCGCTACTGTGTCACCACCGATGTAACGGGCATCCTGCGAACCGCATTCCTGCGGCCCCGCCCGCCCCACAGCATGGAGGACATGTGAAGACGTCCAGCAGACCGCGACGGAGCGGGCTGCGGCGAGCGATCGCCGTTGCCCTGGCCGTCATGGGGATGGTGGCAGGAGGCGCGACCGCGGTCGCCGCCGCTCCCCTCCCCGCGACCGAGCAGCCCAGCCCGTTCAGCTTCAACGGCATCATCCGGGACGGCCAGGAGCCGGTCGAGGGCGTCGCGATCACCGTCACCGGCAACGGGGTGGATGAGACGGCCGAGACGGGCGCGGACGGCCGGTGGTCGGTCGGCGTGCCCGAGCGCGGCACCTACACCGTCTCGATCGACACGTCGACGCTGCCCGAGGGGCTGACCCTCCGCGATCCGTCGTTCGAGAGCCGCGAGTTCGAGATCGGCGGCTCGAGCTCGGTGGGCGTGCTGTTCCCGTTCGGCGAGTCCTCGGGCGGCTCCGGCGGCACCGGTGGCAACACCGGCACCGGCGGCAACACGGGCACGGGCGGCGAGGGCGGCACGGGCGGAGAGCCCGCGACCGGCGGCGAGGGTTCGCCGGGCGGCGAGACCTCCACGGGCACCTCCTCGAACGACTTCGGCTCGCAGCTGCTCTCGCGCATCATCTCGGGCCTCAACTTCGGCCTGCTGCTGGCCCTCGCCGCGATCGGCATCACGCTCATCTTCGGCACCACCGGCGTCAACAACTTCGCGCACGGCGAGCTGCTGACCTTCGGCGGCATCGTCTTCTACGTCACGACGACGCTCGTGAACTGGCCGGCCTGGATCGCGATCGTCTTCACGCTCGCCGCCTCCGCGGCCTTCGGCTGGCTGCACGACTGGGGCATCTTCAAGCCGCTGCGGCGCCGCCGCGTGGGGCTCGTGCAGGTGCTGATCGTGACGATCGGCCTCTCCATCGCGCTGCGGTACTTCTACCAGTTCCTCATCGGCGGCGGCACGTACGGCCTCTCGGTCGACCGCGGCCCGGTCCTGCAGATCGGCCCCGTGCTCATGACGACGTCGAACGTCGTCAGCACCGTCATCGCGATCGTCGTGCTCATCGCCGTGGGCCTCTTCCTCACCCGCACGCGCATCGGCAAGGCCACGCGCGCGGTGAGCGACAACGCGAGCCTCGCCGCCGCATCCGGCATCGACGTCGACCGGGTCATCCGCATCGTCTGGGTGCTCGCGGGCCTCCTCACCGGCGGCGCGGGCATCCTCTACACCTACTTCATCGGCGCGAACATCAAGTGGGACGTGGGCTTCACGATCCTGCTGCTGCTCTTCGCCGGCGTCACCCTCGGCGGCCTCGGCAGCGCCTTCGGCGCGCTCGTCGGCGCGGTGATCATCGGCCTCGTCACCGAGATCTCGACGCTGTTCATCGCACCCGACCTGCGCTACGCGATCGCGCTGCTGGTGCTCATCCTCGTGCTGCTCTTCCGACCGCAGGGCATCCTGGGTCGACGGGAAAGGATCGGCTGACATGGACTTCCTCAGCATCCTCAACACCGCTGCGGGCGAGATCCTCTCCCCCACCACGGCCGCCTTCGCGCTCGCGACCATCGGCCTGAACATCCACTTCGGCTACTCGGGCCTGCTGAACTTCGGCCAGGCCGGTTTCATGGCGATCGGCGCGTACGCGTTCGCGATCTTCACGATGATGGCCGACCCGACCGCGACGCTCGGCTGGCCCGCGTGGCTGTCGTCCCTCACCGCGGTGATCGTCGCGATCGTGGCGGCGGTGGTGTTCGCGCTCATCCTCGGCATCCCGACGCTGCGGCTGCGCGGCGACTACCTCGCGATCGTCACGATCGCGGCCGCCGAGATCATCCGCTTCACCGTGCGCACGCAGGACCTCACCGCCGTCACCGGCGGCTCGCAGGGCCTGCGCGGTCAGGACTACAAGGGCGACTTCGACGCCATGAACCCCCTGACCGGCACGACCTACGGCTTCGGCCCGTGGACGGCGACCGCCTACGACACCTGGGTGCGCATCATCGCGTGGTCGCTCGTGATCGTCGCGCTCGTGCTCGTGTGGCTGCTCATGCGCAGCCCGTGGGGCCGCGTCATCAAGGGCATCCGCGAGGACGAGGATGCGGTGCGCTCGCTCGGCAAGAACGTCTACAGCTACAAGATGCAGGCGCTCGTGCTCGGCGGCACGATCGGCGCGATCGCCGGCGTGATGTTCGTGCTGCCCCGCGCGGTGCAGCCCGACAACTTCGCGACGACGATGACCTTCTACATCTGGACGGCGCTGCTGCTCGGCGGCGCGGCCACGGTGTTCGGGCCGCTGCTCGGCTCGATCCTCTTCTGGGTGCTGCTGTCGTTCACCGGCGGCGTCATCAACGTGCTCCACGGCATGGGCCTCTTCGGCGACATGTCCGGCTCGCAGGCCGGCCAGATCCGCTTCGTGCTCATCGGCGTCGCACTGATGCTGCTGGTGGTCTTCCGACCACAGGGCATCCTCGGCAACAAGAAGGAGCTGTCGTTCCATGTCTGACACGACCACACCTCCCCGCACGCATCCGCTCGTCGAGGGCGAGGTGGCCCCCGGCTGCAAGAAGGTCGACGCGATCGTCGTCGCCGACGGCGTCGTGCGGCAGTTCGGCGGCCTCACGGCCGTCGACGTCGAGCACGTCGAGATCCCGCGCGGCATGATCACCGCGCTCATCGGCCCGAACGGCGCCGGCAAGACGACCTTCTTCAACCTGCTCACCGGCTTCGACCGCCCCAACAAGGGCACCTGGTCGTTCGAGGGGCAGTCGCTCGCCCACGTGCCGAGCCACAAGGTGGCACGGCGCGGCATGGTGCGCACCTTCCAGCTGACGAAGTCGCTCGGCCGCCTGACGGTGCTGCAGAACATGCTGCTCGGTGCGCGCGACCAGCGGGGCGAGGGGATGTTCGCGGCGCTCGTGAAGCCGCTGTGGAAGGCGCAGGAGCAGGCCAACACCGAGCGGGCCGACAAGCTGCTCGCCCGCTTCAAGCTCGACACGAAGCGCGAGGACTACGCGGCGTCGCTCTCGGGCGGCCAGCGCAAGCTGCTCGAGATGGCGCGCGCGCTCATGAGCGAGCCGACGCTCGTCATGCTCGACGAGCCGATGGCCGGCGTGAACCCCGCGCTCACCCAGTCGCTGCTCGACCACGTGAAGGGCCTCAAGGACGACGGCATGACGGTGCTCTTCGTCGAGCACGACATGCACATGGTGCGCCACATCTCGGACTGGGTGATCGTGATGGCCGAGGGCCGGGTCGTCGCCGAGGGCCCGCCCGAGACGATCATGCAGAACCAGGCCGTGGTCGACGCCTACCTGGGCGCCCACCACGACACCGACCTCGGCACGCTCACGAACCAGCAGGTGGCGCAGATCCACCACGACGCCGACGCGGACGTCGACGCCGACGACGCATCCGCGCCGACGACGGATGCGTCGGCCGCGTCCACGACGGACGCCGACCAGGAGGAGGGCAGGCGATGACCGCGACCCCCGTGCTCGAGACCAAGGAGCTGGTGGCCGGCTACCTGCCGGGCGTCAACATCCTCAACGGCTGCTCGATCGTCGCCAACCAGGGCGACCTGATCGGCATCATCGGCCCGAACGGCGCCGGCAAGTCGACGCTGCTGAAGGCGGTGTTCGGCCAGGTGAACATCCGCGAGGGCAGCGTGCTGCTGAACGGCGACGACATCACCGGCCTCAAGGCCGACCGGCTGGTCGGCAAGGGCGTCGGCATGGTGCCGCAGAACAACAACGTGTTCCCGTCGCTCACCATCGAGGAGAACCTCGAGATGGGCCTGTTCCAGCAGCCGCGAATGTTCAAGGAGCGCTTCGAGTTCGTCGGCGGCCTCTTCCCCGAGCTCGTGAAGCGTCGCAAGCAGCGCGCCGGCAGCCTCTCGGGCGGCGAGCGGCAGATGGTCGCGATGGGCCGCGCGCTCATGATGGACCCGGCGGTGCTGCTGCTCGACGAGCCGAGCGCGGGCCTCAGCCCCGTGCGCCAGGACGAGACGTTCCTGCGCGTCGCCGAGATCAACAGCCACGGCGTGACGATCGTCATGGTCGAGCAGAACGCGCGCCGCTGCCTGCAGATCGCGCACCGCGCCTACGTGCTCGACCAGGGCAAGGACGCCTACACGGGCACCGGCCGCGAGATGCTCAACGACCCGAAGGTCATCCAGCTCTACCTCGGCACGCTCGCGACCGACGTCGAGGAGAAGGCGCGCACGACGTCGCAGCCGACGGTCGACCCAGGCGTCTGAGGCGCCGGGACGGCGGCACGAGGAAGGGCCCCGCTCGAGAGAGCGGGGCCCTTCCTCGTGGAGTGGTGGTCTCGACTCGTGCGGCGCCCTGCGGGCGCTGCACGGCTCGACCGGCGGGGCGGGGGAATCGCGGGGCCCTGCGGGCGCTGCACGGCTCGACCGGCGGGGGCGGGGAGGTGCGGCGCCTGCGGGCGCTGCACGGCTCGACCGGCGGGGGACGGAAGAGGGCCCCGCCGGAGCGGGGCCCTCTCGTCGCAGGGGCGGGTCACTCGTTGAGCGAGCCCTCCTCGGCGTTCAGGAAGGTGTACTTGTTGTCGGCGCCGTACTGGTAGATGCCGATGAAGGCCTCCGTCGGGTCGCCGTTCTCGTCGAACTCGATCGGACCCGAGGGGCCGTCGTAGTCGATGTCCTCGCCGGCCTCGATCAGCTCCAGGCACTCGGCCACGTCGGTGCACTTCGTGCCCTCGGTGGAGACCGCCTGCATGTTGTCGCGGATCGTGATCGGGTCGGCGCTGCCGCCCTGCGCGGCCGCGAGGGCTGCCAGGATCACGGCGTCGTACGACTCGGGGCCGTAGGAGAAGTCGCCCAGCTCGGGGTCCTGCTCCAGCAGGCGGTCCTTGAAGCCCTCGTCGGCGGGGTTGCCGGGCAGCGTGCCCTTGGCGCCCTCGAGCGTGCCCTCCGGGAAGTTGTAGTCGTTCGACAGGTTGCCGTCGACGAAGTACATGCCGGAGGACGGGAAGCCCTGCGTCGCGAGCTCGGGCACGATCTGCGCCGTCTCGGCGAACGCGATGATCGCGATCGCGTCGGGGTCGCCCTGCATGAGCTCCGACACCTGCGACGTGAAGTTCGTGTCGCCCGGGTTGTAGAGCACGTTGCCGGTGACCGTGCCGCCGGCGGCCTCGACCGCCATCGCCGCGTTCTCCTGCAGGCCCGTGCCGTACGGGTCGTTGATCGTGATGAACCCGACGCTCGCGGCGCCGTCGCCCGTCATGAGGTTGCCGAGCACGCGGCCCTGCAGCACGTCGGAGGGCGCGGTGCGCCAGTAGAACCCGTCGTCCTCGTAGTCGGAGAAGTCGGGCGACGTGTTGGCCGGCGAGATCTGCACGACCTGCGCGTCGATCAGCTGGTCGATGAACGTGAAGGACACGCCCGACGACGCGGCGCCGATGACGACGTCGGCACCGGCCGAGACGAGCTCGCCCGCCGAGGCGGTGGCGATGTCGGTCGTGGTGTCGCCGGAGTCGCGGTGCTGCACGTCGACCTCGAACTCGAAGCCAGCGGCCTCGAGGTCGGCCGCCGCCAGGTCGACGCCCGCGAACTCGGGCGGGCCGAGGAACGCGAGGTTGCCGGTCTGGGGCAGGATCGTGCCGACGACGAACGAGGTGTCGACCTCGCCGCCCTCGTCGGGCCCTGCGGATCCGGACGGCGCCGGCGTGGTGCCGCCGCCGGCGCAGGCTGCGAGCAGCAGGACGCCGGCGGTCGCGGCGCCGAGCGCCGCGGCACGACGGGGGTGCCCGGTGGTGCGAAGGAAGGACTGCACTGTGCTCCTAATTCCTCTGGAGGTGCGCGCTGACGCGTGCATTGGCACAACAGTAGGCGAGCGGCGGACCGTTTTCGGCCGATCCGCGTTACGTCCTGGTAACGGTCTTGGCGCATCCGACCCCCGCTCGGGCTATCCTCGGGCGGCCCTGAGGGACGCAGGTGCGCGCGGCCCTCCCCCGCCGCCTCGCGACCCGCACGCAGGCACGCGCGGGTAGCGTTGCCGCGACGGCGAGGAGCGCGACATGGGACTGTTCAGGCAGAGGACCGCCACCGAGGTCGAGCTGGCCGACCGGAGCGATCGGGCACGGCTGTGGGGTGACACCTTCGGCCGGTTCGCGACGCGGGCGCTGCAGGGCATCATCGTCGTCGTCGCGGTCGCCGGCGTCGTGTTCGCGATGACGCAGCTGACGCTCGTCATCATCCCGGTGACCATCGCGCTCATCCTCGCCTCGGCGTTCGCGCCCGTGATGCGCTGGATGCGCCGCAAGGGCGTGCCGAGCGGGCTCGCGACCGCGGGGGCGATGCTCGCGATCGCGCTCGCGCTCGGCGGCGTGGTGTGGCTCGTCGTGAACGCCGTGCGCTCGCAGCTCGACGAGCTCGTGGCGCAGACGTCCGAGGGCATCGACCAGGTGATCGACTGGGTCTCGACCCTCCCCTTCGCGCCCACCGACGAGCAGATCCAGCAGGGCCGCGACGCCGTCGTCGACTTCCTCACGAGCTCGCAGTTCGGCTCGGGCGCCGTCGCCGGCGCCGCCGCCGCGGCCAACTTCCTCACCGGCCTCGTGCTCATGCTGGTGGTGCTGTTCTTCTTCCTCAAGGACGGCCCGCGCATCTGGGAGTTCCTGCTGCGGCCGCTCGAGGGCGAGCGCTACGCCCGCGGCAAGCGCATCGGCCGCCGCACCGTCGACACCCTCGGCGGCTACGTGCGCGGCACGGCGACGGTCGCGCTCGTCGACGCGGTCGGCATCGGCGTCGTGCTCGCCTTCGCGCAGGTGCCGCTCGCCCTCCCGCTCTCGGTGCTCGTGTTCCTGCTCGCGTTCATCCCGCTCGTGGGCGCCACCGTCGCCGGCGCGCTCGCGACCCTGGTGGCGCTCGTCGCGAACGGCCCCGTCGTGGCGCTCGTGGTCCTCGCGGCCGTCGTGCTCGTGAACCAGCTCGAGGGCAACTTCCTCCAGCCGGTCGTGATGGGGCGCTCGCTGCAGATCCACGAGCTCGTCATCCTCATCGCCCTGACCGTCGGCACGGTGCTCGGCGGCATCGTCGGCGCCGTGCTCTCGGTGCCGATCGCGGCCGTCGCGTGGGGCATCGTGCAGGTGTGGGACGGCGAGGACCGCCCGGCCAGGATGTTCCGGCAGAAGCGGCCGGAGCCGGCGTAGCCGCTCGCTGCGCGCCCGGGCCCGCGCTCCGCGTCAGGCCGCGGCGGGCTCGGGCCGCGGGCGGCGCGCGTGGCGGCCCAGCAGGTCGAGCGACACGAGCGCGAGCGACGCCCAGACGAGCGCGAAGCCGATCCAGCGCTCGAGCGGCATGGGCTCGAGCATCACGAAGGCGCCGAAGAGGAACGAGATGATCGGCGCGAGGTACTGCGTGAACGCGAGCGCCGTGAGCGAGATGCGGCGGGCGGCGGCGGCGAAGGCGAGCAGCGGCACCGCCGTGATGACGCCGAGCCCGACGGTGCCCCAGATGCCGGCGGCGCCGTTCGCGCCGACCGTCACGCCCTGCAGCGAGATCGCGATGCCCATCATCACGAGCGCGGCCGGCAGCGCCGCGACCGTCTCGATCGTGAAGCCCGAGAGCGCGTCGACCGAGCCGCCGACCCGCTTCTTGATGAGCCCGTAGACGCCGAACGAGAGCGCGACCGTCAGGCCGATCCAGGGCACCTCGCCGTAGCCGACGACCATCACGAGCACGCCGAGCGCGCCGAGCCCGACCGCGACCCACTGCACGGGCCGCAGCCGCTCGCCCAGGAAGGCGACGGCGAGCACGACGCTCACGAGCGGGTTGAGGAAGTAGCCGAGGCTCGTCTCGAGCACGCGGTCGCTCAGCACGCCGATGAAGAAGGCCGTCCAGTTGACGAGCACGGCGCAGCCGGCGAGCACGAGCGAGACGGTGTCGCGGCGGCTGCGCAGCACGCCGGCGAGCCTGCTCCAGCCGCGGGTGGCCGCGACGAGCGCGAACCCGACGACCACCGAGGCGATCACCCGCCAGCCGATGAGCTCGAAGCCGTCGATGCCCTTCGTCAGCTGCAGGTAGACGGGGACGACGCCCCAGAAGGCGTACGCGAAGACCGCGTACCAGATGCCGGCGCGCGTGCGCCCGCCCGGGTGCTCACCCATCCGACCCTCCCGAGGCCCGTGATCCGTGGTGGAACTGCGACGGCGGCGCCCCGCGAGGGGGCGCCGCCGTCGATCTCAGCGGAGCGTCAGCGCTCGACGATCGCGAGCACGTCGCGAGCCGAGAGCACCAGGTACTCGTCGGCGCCGAACTTGACCTCGGTGCCGCCGTACTTGGAGTACAGCACCTTGTCGCCCACGGCGACGTCGATCGGGACGCGGTTGCCGTTGTCGTCGACACGACCCGGACCCACGGCCACGACCTCGCCCTCCTGGGGCTTCTCCTTGGCGGTGTCAGGGATGACGAGACCGCTGGCGGTGGTCGTCTCTGCCTCGACCTGCTTGATGACGATGCGGTCCTCGAGCGGCTTGATGGAAACCGACACGGTTGCCTCTTTCTGTCAGATCCTGGGGTGCGCCCGGCAGTGCCGGGCACCTGAGCAAGCCTAGGCGGTCGGCTGGCACTCGGTCAACATGAGTGCCAGCCGCGCCGCGGGTGCTTGGATGAGTGCGATGGATGCCGAGGAGCTGCGACTGCTGCTGTCGAAGGACGGCCTCGCGCTGCTCGAGCGCGCGGAGGCGGGCCTCGACGGCGACGTCGTGCGCGAGGTGACGCGGCTCCGCGCCGAGGGGCACGACCCCCGGCTCGTCGCCGCCGTGCTCACCCAGGCCCGCCTGCGCCGCCGCGCCAGGGCGAAGTTCGGGGAGTTCGCGAGCGGCATGCTCTTCACCGAGGCCGGGCTCGAGCAGGCCACGCGCCTGCGCGTCGCCGCGCACCACGCGGGGCGGATGCGCCGGGCCGGCATCGTCTCGGTGGCCGACCTCGGGTGCGGCATCGGCGCCGACGCGCTCGCGTTCGCGACGCTCGGGCTCGAGGTCACGGCCGTCGAGCGCGACGAGGTGACCGCCGCGATCGCGACGTACAACCTCGCCGCGTGGCACGCATCCGTCGTGCACGGCGACGCGCTCGACACCCCCGTCGACGCGGAGGCGCTGTGGTTCGACCCCGCCCGCCGCGACGGCGCGCGGCGCCTCAGCGACCCCGCCGACTGGTCGCCGCCGCTCGACGCCGTCTTCGCGCGCGCCGCCGCGCAGCCGGCGGGCGTGAAGCTCGCGCCGGGCATCGACCGCGACCTGCTGCCGCCGGACGCGGAGCACCAGTGGGTCACCGACGGGCTCGAGACCGTCGAGGCGGTGGTGTGGACCGGCCGGCTCGCCCGGCCCGGCGTCGCGCGCAGCGCGCTCGTCCTCGGCGACGGCGTCGCCGAGGAGCTCACCGGCGACCCGAGCCACCCCGAGCCCGGCGAGCTCGACGCGTGGCTGTACGAGCCGGCCGGCGCGGTCATCCGCGCCGAGCTCATCGGCGCGCTCGCCGAGCGGCTCGATGCCCGCGCGGTGAGCGACGGCATCGCCTACCTGACGGCCGCGCGCCACGTCGGGACGCCGCTCGCGCAGGCGTTCCGGGTGCGCGAGACGCTGCCGCTCGACGAGCGCCGCATCGCGCAGCGCCTGCGCGAGCTCGGCATCGGCGAGCTCGAGATCAAGAAGCGCGGCGCCGACATCGATCCCGCGGCGCTGCGGAGGCGGCTCAAGCTGCGCGGCGACGCGCGCGCCACGCTCATCCTCACGCGGATCGCCGGGCGGCATCGCGCGGTGCTCGCCGACCGGGCCTGAGCCCGACGAAGCCTGAGCACGACGAAGCCCCCGGCCGCTGGGGCCGGGGGCTTCGCTGGACGACGAGGTCTCGTGACGCGCGCCGCGTGCGGCGCGCTCCTCGACCTGAGCCCTCCGCGCTCACCGCGAGGGTGAGCGCTCCGGGCTCACATCGAGCTGATCTCCATGAGGTACGGGATCCAGTTCACGGCCATGATGATGCCGATCACGAGGCAGATGATGAAGATGATCGAGCCGGCGATCGCGGCGATCATCGGCCACGGCTTCGCCTCGGGGTTCTTCTTCATCGCGACGAAGCCGAGGATCGCGCCGATGAGCGCGAACAGCCAGCCGGAGCCGGCGAACCACATGCCGAGGAAGCCGAGGCCCGTGAGCACGAGCGCGGCGATCGTGATGCCCTTGAGCTTCTTCTCGCCCGCCGGCGCCGCGCCGAACGGCTGCTGCTGGGCGTAGCCGGTGGCGGCCGCGTCGCCGTAGGACTGCGAGTACGAGGGCTGCTGGCCGTAGGCGGCGTCGGCGGGAGCGCTCGAGCCGTACGCCGGCTGCTGGCCGTAGCCCGGCGCCTGCTGGCCGTAGGCGGCCTGCTGGCCGTAGCCGGGCTGCTGCCCGTAGCCCTGCTCGGCCGGCGCCGACTGCCCGTAGGCGGCCTGCTGGCCGTAGCCCTGCTCGGGGGTCGACTGCCCGTAGGCCGGCTGCTGCTGGCCGTACCCGGGCTGCTGGCCGTAGGCCTGGTCGCCGCCGGGCTGCTGGCCGTAGCCGGGCTGCTGGCCGTAGGACGGCGCGCTCGCGCCGTAGGAGGGGGCGCTGCCGCCGTAGGCGGGCTGCTGGCCGTAGCCGGCCTGGCCGTCCTGCGGAGCCTGCTGGCCGTAACCCGGCTGCTGGCCGTAGGCGGGCGGCTGGGCGTGGTCGCCCTGGCCCTGGGCTGCGTCGTGCGGCTGGCCGAACGACGGGGCCTGCTCGGGCTGCTGCCCGAAGTCGGCCGCGGGCTGGGCGGTGTCGGCATCGCCGGGCTGTGCGGCGCCCTCCTGGTCGGGGCGACGGAAGCGGTCGTCGGCGGGCGGGTACTGGTCGCTCACGGGATCCTCCTTGCGATGCGCGACTGCGCGCGTGGTTCACCGTACCCTGCCGCCGAGGCGCGAAGCCTGGAAGCGGGCCGAACGGCAGCTCGGCGCGTCGGGGCTCAGACCCCGGCTCAGACCCCGGGCATCCCCTGCAGTCCCCCGACGACCGTGACGATCATCGCGATGCCCGCGACCGTCGCGGCGATCAGGGCGACGAGCGTCACGGCGCCCAGGATCACGGCCCAGACGGCGAGCAGCCTGCCGTCGTCGCCCGAGCGCCGGATGCGCGACAGCGCGATGAGCCCGAGCACGATCGCGGCGATCGAGCCGAGGCCGACGAGGATCGTCGTGCCGGCGGCCGCCGAGGCGATCGCCCAGATCGCGAGCGCGTCGGTCCTCGGGCCCGGATGCGTGGGCGAGCGGAAGGGCGCGAGCGCCGGCGGCGCGGGCGGCGGGCCCCATCCCGGCTGCTGCCCCGCCATGCTCATGCCCGCTCCTCGTCGGCTCGCGGCCGCGCGAGCCGATCGGCGCGCGGCGCAGGGCGATCCTGCCAGGCCGACCTGTGCATCCGCCCGGTCGCGCCGCTCACGCCGTGACCTGCACGGTGCTCGCGTCGAGCGTCGACTCGGCCGCGAAGCCGGCGGGGCTCGGAGCGTCGCCGCGCGCGACGAGCATCGCCCCGACGGCCGCGATCATCGCCCCGTTGTCGGTGCACAGGTCGAGCGGCGGGATCCGCAGCGCGACGCCCGCCTGCTCGCAGCGCTCGGCCGCGACCTCGCGCAGGCGCCGGTTGGCGACCACGCCGCCGCCGAGCAGCAGGCGCGGGATGCCGTGCGCCGCGCACGCGTCGAGCGCCTTCGCCACGAGCACATCGACGACCGCCTCGCGGAAGCTCGCCGCGACATCCGCCACCGGCAGCGGCTCCCCCGCGGCCTCGGCCCGCTCGACGTGGCGCGCGACGGCCGTCTTCAGGCCCGAGAACGAGAAGTCGAAGCGATGGCGGTCGCGGTCCTTCGGTGCCGTGAGCCCGCGCGGGAAGCGGATCGCCGCCGGGTCGCCGCCCACGGCGGCGCTGTCGATCGAAGGCCCGCCCGGGTACGAGAGCCCGAGCAGCCGCGCCGTCTTGTCGAAGGCCTCGCCCGCCGCGTCGTCGATGGTCTCGCCCAGCAGCTCGACGTCGCCCGCGAGGTCGCGCACGAGCAGCAGCGAGGTGTGGCCGCCCGAGACGAGCAGCGCGACGGTCGGCAGCTCGAGCGGCTCGCCCGAGAGCACGTCGGCGGCGACGTGGCCGACGAGGTGGTTGACGCCGTACAGCGGCAGGTCGCGCGCGGCGGCGAGGCCCTTCGCGGCCCCGATGCCCACCATGAGGGCGCCGGCGAGGCCGGGCCCGGCGGTGACGGCGACCGCGTCGAGGTCGTCGAGGGTGAGGGATGCGTCGGCGAGCGCCGCGAGGATCGTCGGCTGCAGCTCCTCGAGGTGGGCGCGCGCGGCGATCTCGGGCACGACGCCGCCGAAGCGCGCGTGCAGCTCCATCGACGAGGCGATCCGGTTCGCGAGCAGCTCGGTGCCGCGCACGATGCCGACGCCCGTCTCGTCGCAGCTCGTCTCGATGCCGAGCACCACCGGCGGCCGCTGCCCCTGCACCATCACGCCGACTCCCGCTTCATGACCACCGCATCCACGTCCTCCGGCTGGTAGTAGCGCGGCCGCACGCCGATCTCGCGGAACCCGACCGACTCGTAGAGGCCGCGCGCGACCGGGTTGTCGGCCCGCACCTCGAGGAACAGCTCGCGCACGCCGCGCCGCCCGGCCTCGGCGAGCAGCTCGGCGAGCAGTGCGCGCCCGATGCCGCGCCCGCGGGCGCCGGCGGCGACGGCGATCGTCTGCACGTCGCCCTCGACGCCCACGGCGCGCAGGCCCGCGTAGCCGACCGTGCGGCCGTCGTCGTCCTCGTCGACGGCGATGACGTAGCGGCCCCAGTCGCTCGCGATCTCCTGCTGCATGGTGCCGCGCTCCCACGCGCTCGCGCCGAACGACGCCTGCTCGATCGCCATGATCGCGTCGAGGTCGCCGGCGCCCGCGGTGCGGATGACGACGCTCACTGGCTCACCCGCTTCGGGCCGGCCGACGGCGTCGCGTCGGCGTCGCGCAGGTACAGCGCCTGCTCCACCTCGGCCGCCCCGCGCACCGCGGCGCGGGCGAGCAGCGCGGCGTCGACCGCTTCGGCGTCGAGGCGGGGCGCGCCGGCGTGCGCGGCGGCGGGCGGCGGCACCGCGTCGGCGGGCGCGAGGTGCGGGCCGTCGACGACCAGGCCGTCGACGACCGAGCTCCACGCGCGCTCCCGGCGCCGCACATCCGTCGTCACCTGCGCCGTGCCCTCGGTGATGCCCGCGTGGCTCGCGATGCCGACGCACCGCACCCCGAGGCCCATCGCCGCCGCGCGCGCCGCCGCGATGCCGACGCGCAGGCCCGTGAAGGCGCCCGGCCCCATGCCGGCGACGACGAGCTCGATGCGGTCGCGGCGGCCCGCGAGGGCGCGCTCGAGCATGGGCCCGAGGTGCTCGGCGTGGCGCCGCGCGTCGCCCTGGTGCGCGCGGAAGACGACGTCGTCGCCGTCGACGACGGCGACCGAGGTGCCGAGCGAGGTGTCGATGGCCAGGATCACGGTGCCTCCTCCGTCGGGCCCGGGGCGGTGAGCGAGCGCACGCGCGCGGCGTCCCAGCCGGGGCCGTGCCCGCGCAGGCGCACCGAGCGCGGCGACTCGTCGTCGCCGTCGGCCTCGCCGCGGTCGATCTCGACGCGCAGCCAGCTCTCGAGCGCGTGCTCGAGCGGCGCGCCCCACTCGGCGACCGTGATGGCGCCGTCGAGGTCGAGGTCGAGGTCGTCGAGCTCGGCCTCGTCGCCCAGCCGGTACGCGTCGACGTGCTGCAGGTCGGGGCCGGCGGCGGTGCGGTGCGTGCGGGCGATGACGAACGTGGGGCTCTGCACGGTGCCGCGCGCGCCGAGCGCCCGGCCGATGCCGCGCGTGAGGGTGGTCTTGCCCGCGCCGAGCGGGCCGATGAGCAGCACGGCGTCGCCGGCGCGCAGCACCGCGCCGATGCGCTCGCCGAGCAGCTCCATCGCATCGGCGTCGGCGACCGAGCCGGCGACTTCGACCGCCACGCGCGGGCCGATCATGCCGGTGAGCTCGGGGGCGGATGCGTGCTCGAGCACGACCGGGTCGCCGACGCGGGCAGGGCGGTCGCCGACGTCGAGCACGACCTGGTCCATCGCCACCCGCCCGCGGATCGGGTGCGCGCCGTCGCCGGCGACGACGGCCGGGCGGCCGGTGGCGCTGCGCGTGACGCCGTCGGCGTAGCCGAGGCCGACGAGCGCGAGCGTCGTCGCGCTCGGCGTGACGTACTCGCCGCCGTAGGAGACGCCGAGGCCGGGCTCCACCCGCTTGACGCCGACGAGCTCGCCGACGAGGCGGCGGGGCTCGCCGTCGAGCCCGAGCTCGAGCACGCGCCGCGGCGCCGTCTCTGGTCCCGCGGCGACGACGCCCGCGCCCCGGCCGGCCGCGCCCATCCGGGTCACGACCTCGTAGGTGATCGTGCGCGCCGCGCGCGCCCACGCGTCGGCGCTCGGCTCGCCCGCCGCCGGGTCGCCCCAGAGCACGCCGTCGCCGGTGCGCGGCGGCTCGATCCTGAGGCTGCGCGCGCCGACCGCGGCGACGTGCGCGAGCTCGCCGCCGAGCAGCACGGGCGCGCCGACCGCGGGCAGCAGCCCGTCGTCGAGCCCGACCTCGGCGACGCCGTCGACGAAGGCGGCGCTCGCGCGCATCGCGGGCCTGAGGCCCAGCGCCGCGGCCTCCGACCCGTCGCCGGCGCCCGGGCCGCTCGGGTCGACGCCGTACGCGGCCATGCCGATGCGCACGAGGTCGAAGCGGGCCTCCGGCAGCCCGATCGCGGCCGCCGAGCTCGCGAGGTGCCGGAGCTCCAGGCCGAGCGGCTCGGCCTCGGCGAGCGCCGACGCGAAGTCGCGCACCTGCGCGAGGTCGGCCTCGCGGCTCGTGCCGGCGAGGTGCGACATC
Organism: Agrococcus sp. BE272; assembly: GCF_031457935.1. NCBI lineage: Bacteria > Bacillati > Actinomycetota > Actinomycetes > Micrococcales > Microbacteriaceae > Agrococcus > Agrococcus sp. BE272. Next base: position 518,495 of record NZ_JAVDXL010000001.1, read on the forward strand.
GCGCCGCGGATGCGCGCGCCGTCGGCGGCGAGCGCGATCGCGCGCGCGATCGCCGCGCTGCGGTCGCCGCGCGCGATGCCGTTGCGGCCGAGGCCCGTGTCGAGCTTCAGGTGGATGACGGCGCCCGCGGCGGCAGCCGCCTCGAGCTGCGCGATCGAGCTCACTGCCACGTCGACGCCGTGGCGCGCCGCGAGCGAGAAGTCGACGCCCGGCCCGTGCAGCCAGGCGAGGATCGGCGCGTCGATGCCGGCGGCGCGCAGCTGCAGCGCCTCCGCGAGGTCGACGACGCCGAGCATGGCGGCACCGCCGTCGAGCATCGCGCGGGCGGATGCGACGGCCCCGTGGCCGTAGCCGTCGGCCTTCACGACGCCGCACACGGGCGTCGCCGCCCGCGCGGCGAGCGCGCGCACGTTCGCGGCGATGGCCGCCGTGTCGACCTCGATGCGCATCAGGACTCCGCGATGACCGTCGCCGTGGCGACGCCCGCGTCGTGGCTCATCGAGACGTGCACGCGCGTCGCGCCGATCGCGGCCGCGCGCTCGGCGGCGGTGCCGCGCAGGTCGAGGCTCGGCTCGCCGCCCGGGCCCTGCACGACCACCAGGTCGACCCAGCGCATCCCCGAGTTCGCGCCGAGCGCCTTGAACGCGGCCTCCTTCGCGGCGAAGCGCGCCGCGAGCGACGGCAGCGACCGCTCGCGGCCGTCGACGAGCAGCTCGTCGGGCGCGAAGAGCCGCTGCTTGAGCCGCGGCGTGCGCGTGACGGCGCGCTCGAAGCGCGCCAGGTCGACGACGTCGACGCCGAGCCCCACGATCACGAGCCGACCCCGGTCATTCGCCGACGAGCCGGATCACTCGACCGTGACCGACTTCGCGAGGTTGCGCGGCTGGTCGACGTCGAGGCCCTTCGCGGTGGCGAGCTCGAGCGCGAAGATGTGCAGCGGCACGACCTGCAGCACGGGCTCGAGCATCGGCAGCGTCAGCGGCACGCGCAGCACCACGTCGGCGTACGGCAGCACCGCGGCGTCGCCCGCCTCGGCGACCGCGATCACGCGGGCGCCGCGCGCCCGGATCTCCTGGATGTTCGAGACGATCTTCGAGTGCAGCAGCGGCTCGTTGCGCGGGCTCGGCACCACGACGAACACGACCTGGCCGGGCTCGATGAGCGCGATGGGGCCGTGCTTCAGCTCGCCGCCCGCGAAGCCCTCGGCGTGGATGTAGCTGATCTCCTTGAGCTTCAGCGCGCCCTCGAGCGCCACCGGGTAGCCGACGTGGCGGCCGAGGAAGAGCACCGAGCGGGTGTCGCTCATCCAGTGCGCGAGCTCGTGCACCGACTCCTGTTCGGCGAGCACCTGGCGCAGCTCGTCGGGCAGCTCGCGGAGCTCTCCGACGACCTCGGCGATCTGCTCCTCCGTCATCGTGCCGCGCACGCGCGCGAGGTGCAGGCCGAAGAGCAGCTGGCCGATCACCTGCGCGAGGAACGCCTTCGTCGACGCGACCGCGACCTCGGGGCCGGCGTGCGTGTAGAGCACCGCCTCCGACTCGCGCGGGATGGTGGCGCCCTGCGTGTTGCAGATCGAGAGCGTGCGGGCGCCCTGCGCGACCGCGTGCTGCACGGCCATCTTCGTGTCCATCGTCTCGCCCGACTGCGAGATCGAGATGACGAGCGTGTGCTCGTCGAGCACCGGGTCGCGGTAGCGGAACTCGTGCGCGAGGTCGACCTCGACGGGCACGCGCGCCCACGTCTCGATCGCGTACTTGCCCACGAGGCCCGAGTAGCTCGCTGTGCCGCACGCGACGATGACGATGCGGTGGATGCCCTGCAGCACCTCGTCGGTGAGCACGCCCAGCTCGCCCAGGTCGACGCCGTGGTCGGTCAGGCGGCCGCGCATGGTGTTCTCGACGGCCTCCGGCCCCTCCGAGACCTCCTTCGCCATGAACGACGGCCAGCCGCCCTTGTCGGCGGCCGAGGCGTCCCAGTTGACCTCGAAGCGCTTCGGCTCGGTCGGGGTGCCGTCGAAGTCGGTGACGGATGCGCTGTCGGCGGTGATCGTGACGATCTGGTCGTTGTCGAGCGCGGCCGCGTCGGGCGTGAACTTCACGAACGCGCTCACGTCGCTGCCGAGGAAGTGCTCGCCCTTGCCGTAGCCGACGAGCAGCGGCGAGTTGTGCGAAGCGCCGACGACGACGCCCGGCTGCTCGGCGTGCATCGCGAGCAGCGTGAACTGGCCCTCGAGCCGGCGCACGACCTGACGCATCGCGAGCGTGAGGTCGCCCGTCTCGCGGTAGGCGCGGCCGAGCAGCTTCGCCGCGGCCTCGGTGTCGGTCTCGCTCGCGAACACCTCGCCCGCGGCCTCGAGCTCGGCGCGCAGCTCGGCGAAGTTCTCGATGATGCCGTTGTGGATGAGCGACAGCCGGCCCTCGTCGCCGAGGTGCGGGTGCGCGTTCTCGTCGGTCGGCCCGCCGTGCGTCGCCCAGCGCGTGTGGCCGATGCCGGTCGACGACTCGGGCAGCGGCGCGTCCGAGAGGCTGTCGCGGAGGACCTTGAGCTTGCCGCCCTTCTTGCGCAGCGCGACGCGGTCGCCGTCGATCACCGAGACGCCGGCGCTGTCGTAGCCCCGGTACTCGAGCCTGCTGAGACCCTCGAGCAGCACGTCGACCGTGCTGCGCTCACCGGTATAGCCCACGATGCCGCACATGCCTCCGATCCTACCGGCGGTAGGCTCCGTGCGATGTCCCAGCCGATCCAGTCGCCGTTCGTCGAGATCGAGCGCCGCGATTGGGCGCGCCTCGCGCCCCGCATGCCCAACCCGCTCACCGAGGCCGAGGTGCGGCGACTCCGCGGCACCGGCGACCGGCTCGAGCTGCGCGAGGTGGCCGAGGTGTACCTGCCGCTGTCGCGGCTCGTGAGCCTCTACCAGGAGTCGGCCGCCCGCCTGCACCGCGAGACCACCGAGTTCCTCGGCGCCACGGCGCATCCGACCCCCTTCGTCATCGGTGTGGCCGGCAGCGTCGCGGTCGGCAAGTCCACGACCGCCCGCCTGCTCAAGGAGCTGCTGAGCCGCTGGGAGGGGTCGCCGAAGGTCGACCTCATCACCACGGACGGCTTCCTGCACCCGAACCGCGTGCTCGAGGAGCGCGGGCTCATGCAGCGCAAGGGCTTCCCCGAGTCGTACGACCGGCGGGCGCTGCTCGGCTTCGTCTCGCGCGTGAAGTCGGGCGAGGCCGAGGTGCGCGCGCCCGTCTACTCGCACCTGTCGTACGACATCGTGCCGGGCGAGGAGATCGTGGTGCGGCGGCCCGACGTGCTCATCGTCGAGGGGCTCAACGTGCTGCAGCCGCCGCCGTCGGGGTCGCACCTGGCCGTGTCGGACCTGTTCGACTTCTCGATCTACGTCGACGCGCGCACGAGCGCGATCCGCCAGTGGTACGTCGACCGCTTCTTCGCGCTCAAGGCGAGCGCCTTCCAGGATCCGCAGTCGTACTTCCACCGCTTCGCGGACATGTCGGATGCGCGGGCGAGGGCCTACTCGACCGACGTCTGGGACTCCATCAACGGCCCGAACCTCGTCGAGCACATCCTGCCGACCCGGCCGCGCGCCGACCTGGTGCTGCGCAAGGACGACGACCACACCATCCGCTCGGTGCTCCTCCGCAAGGTCTGACCCCGCGCCCGAGCGGTGGCTCCCAGCATCGAGTGGCGCCTCCCAGCATCGAGTGGCGGCTCCCGCGATCGAGCGGCGCGTCCCAGCATCGAGCGGCGCGTCCCAGCATCGAGTGGCGCCACTCGATCGCCAGCGGCGCCACTCGATGTCGGGAGGCGCCACTCACGGGTCGGGCTAGGGGCTGGGGATGCCCTCGACGATCGCCGGGGAGTCGGAGACGCGCGGGCGGTCGACCTGGCCGAGCTTCACGAGCACGACGCCCGCGATGATCGCCGCCGCGCCCAGCCACTGCATGCCGCTCGGCAGCAGCCACAGCAGCACGGCGGTCCAGAGGATGCCGAACATCGGCTCGGAGTAGCCGACGAAGCTCGCGAGCGTCGCGCCGAGCCGCCGCGCGCCGAGGATGCCGAGCACGTAGGCGGCGGCGGTCGCGACGAGCACGAGCAGGAGCAGCACCGTCCACGCGGGCAGGGTGGCGCCCGCGAGGACGACGGGCCGAGCCGTGGCGACGAACGGCAGCAGGCCGCTCGCCGAGGCCGCGACGAGCACGATGGCGCCGACGATGAGCCCGAGGCCGGCGAGCGCGATCGGCGGCAGCTCGGAGTCGGCCTTCGACGCGGCGATCCAGTAGCCGGCGTTGCCGACCGCGGCGCCGAGCGCGAGCAGCACCCCGAGCGGGTGCAGCGCCTCACCGCCGACGCCCGAGACGAGCGCGAGGCCGACGAGCGCCACGCCCGCGCCCGCGAGCGTGAGCATCGCCGGCGCGCGGCGGCTCACCGCCCACGTGAAGAAGACGAGCAGCACCGGCCCCAGGAACTCGATGAGCAGCGCGAGCGACGGCTCGATGTAGGCGACGGCGCTGAAGAACGCGAGCTGGCACAGCGCGACCGCGAGGAGCCCCAGCACGAGCACCTCCCGCCACGACCGCAGCACCGCGCCCCACCGGCCGCGCAGCAGCCACAGCGTCGGCACGAGCAGCACGAGCGCGCCGCCCGCGATGCGGGCGGTCGTGACGGCGCCCGGGCTCCAGCCGCCCGCGAGCAGCGCGGAGGCGAAGATGCCGGAGAGGCCGAAGGAGGCCGAGCTCGCGAGGGCGAACGCGAGCCCGATGGGGCGACGGGGCTGCATGGGCGGCTCACAGGGGTGCGAAGGGCTAGCATCGTGCTCACCACGGCGGGCACACGTCACGGCCGTTGGCCCTGACAGTCGTGATCGTAGCCGAGGTGACCGTGTCGCTCCCCTACCCCCGAGAGCTGATCCGCTCCCTGGAGTTCATCGCCGACGTCTGCAACCGCAGGCGCGCCGGCGAGCTCGACTCGGCGGCCAGCCTGCGCGCGATCTGCGCGGAGTGGGGCTTCCCCGGCGCGAGCTCCGCGACGCGCGCGGACGCCGAGGCGACGTGGGCGCACCTGCCGGCCGTCGAGCGGATGTGGGACGGCGAGCGCGACGCGGTCGCGGGCCTCGTGAACCGCGTCTTCGACGAGACCGGCGCCCGGCCGCACCTCGTGCGGCACGACGGCTCCGACTGGCACCTGCACGGCCTGCCCTCGGGCTCGCCGATCGCCGACCGGATCGCGGTCGACGCCGCGATGGCGATCGCCGACCTCGTGCGCGCCGACGACCTCGAGCGCTGCCGGCGCTGCGCGGACAGCCGCTGCGACCGCATGCACCTCGACCTGTCGCGCAACCGGTCGCGGCGCTTCTGCTCGACGACGTGCCAGTCGCGCACCAACGTCGCGGCGTTCCGCAGCCGCCACGCGGCCGACGTCAGGACGTGACCGACAGCTCCTGTCGCACGAGGTCGGCGAGCTCGTCGGCGATCGTCTGGGCGATGTGGCGCTCGTGCGCCTCGACCATGACGCGCACCATCTTCTCGGTGCCCGACGGGCGCAGCAGCACGCGGCCGTTGCTGCCGAGCTCGTGCTCGGCGCGCGCGACGGCCTCGGCGATCGGCCGGTTGCCGCGCAGGCCCAGCCTGTCGACGCCCGGCACGTTCACGAGCACCTGCGGGTAGACCTCCATCACCGAGGCGAGCTCGGCGAGCGTCTTGCCGGTGCGCACCATCTCGGCCGCGATCTGCAGGCCGGTGAGCACGCCGTCGCCGGTGGTGGCGTAGCGGGAGAAGATGATGTGGCCCGACTGCTCGCCGCCGAGCGCGAGGCCGTACTCGCCGAGCGCCTCGAGCACGTAGCGGTCGCCGACGGCCGTCTGCACGAGCTGGATGCCGTGCTCGTCCATCGCGACCTTGAGGCCCAGGTTCGACATCACGGTCGCGACCAGGGTGTCGTCGGTGAGCAGGCCCCGGCGCTTGCCGGAGAGCGCGAGCAGCGCCATGATCTGGTCGCCGTCGACGACGTCGCCGTTCGCGTCGATCGCGAGGCAGCGGTCGGCGTCGCCGTCGTGGGCGATGCCGAGGTCGGCGCCCGACGAGAGCACGAGGTCGCGCAGCTGCTCGAGGTGGGTCGAGCCGACCTCGCGGTTGATGTTCGTGCCGTCAGGGTCGTTGCCCATGACGGTCACCTTCGCGCCCGCGTCGGCGAAGGCGCGCGGGCTGACGCCGGCGGCCGCGCCGTGGGCGCAGTCGAGCGCGACGTGCAGGCCCTGGAGGCTCACCTCGAGCGTGCCGAGCAGGTGCACGAGGTAGCGGTCCTCGGCGTCGGAGAAGCGGCGGACCGTGCCCACCTCGGCGCCGATGGGGCGCAACGGCGGCGCGCCCAGCGCAGCCTCGATCTCGTCCTCGACCGCATCGGGCAGCTTGCGCCCGCCCTTGGCGAAGAACTTGATGCCGTTGTCGGGCGCGGGGTTGTGCGACGCCGAGACCATCACGCCGAAGTCGGCGTCGATGTCGCCGATCAGGTACGCGGCCGCGGGCGTCGGGATGACGCCCGCGTCGAGCACGTCGACGCCGCTCGAGGCGAGCCCCGCCGACACCGCGGCGACGATGAACTCACCCGAGATGCGAGGATCCCGCGCCACGACGGCGACAGGGCGCCGCCCCTCCTGCCGGGCTGTTCGCCCGAGCACGAGTGCGGCGCCCTGTGCGAGCGCCAGCGCCGACTCCGCCGTGATGTCGAGGCCTGCGAGACCTCGAACCCCGTCTGTGCCGAAGAGGCGCGACATGGATCAGCGCTTCGAGTACTGCGGCGCCTTGCGGGCCTTCTTGAGACCGGCCTTCTTGCGCTCGATGACGCGAGCGTCGCGCGAGAGGAAGCCGGCCTTCTTGAGCTCCGGTCGGTTGTTCTCGACGTCGATCTCGTTGAGCGCACGAGCGATGCCCAGGCGCAGCGCACCGGCCTGGCCCGAGGGGCCGCCGCCGGAGATGCGGGCGATCACGTCGTAGCTGCCGGCGAGCTCGAGCAGCGTGAACGGGTCGTTGATGAGCTGCTGGTGCAGCTTGTTCGGGAAGTAGTCCTCGAGCGTGCGGCCGTTCACGGTGAACGAGCCGGAGCCGGGGATGAGGCGCACGCGGGCGATGGCCTGCTTGCGACGGCCGACGGCCTGGCCGCCGATGTTGACGACGCGGGGCGCCTTGGGAGCCTCAGCTGCCGGCGTCTCGGTCGAGAAGCTCTCGGGAGCCTCGATGGAGTCTGCGATCTTCGCCATGTCTGGTGTCTCCTCGCGCCCTACTGGGCGACCTGGTCGAACGTGTAGGGGGTCGGCTGCTGCGCCGCGTGCGGGTGCTCGGGGCCTGCGTAGACCTTGAGCTTCTTGATCTGGGCGCGGCCGAGCGAGTTCTTCGGGAGCATGCCGCGGATGGCCTTCTCGACGGTGCGGACGGGGAACCGCGCGAGCATCTCCTCGTAGCCGGTGGCCTTGAGGCCGCCCGGGTAGCCGGAGTGGCGGTAGGCGACCTTCTTGGCGAGCTTCTGCCCGGTGAGCGCCACCTTCTCGGCGTTCACGACGATGACGTAGTCGCCCATGTCCATGTGGGGGGCGAACGTCGGCTTGTGCTTGCCGCGGAGCATGGCGGCGGCGTGGCTGGCCAGCCGGCCGAGGACCACGTCGGTGGCGTCGATGACGACCCAGTCGTGCTGGACGTCACTCGCCTTGGGCGAGTAGGTGCGAGTCATTGGTGCCTCACTGATCGAATGGATGGTCGTGAATCCCACTCCGAGGCGTTCGCCGGCGCGATGCGCGCGAACCATCCGGTGGAGGGCTCATTCGGGCACGCGCAGGCTGCACGCACCAAGGATCGAGCATACGCGGCACGGGGCCGCGCGGTCAAGCCGTCGGCGCGCCGCCGCTCAGCGGTCGATCGACGGGTCGTACTCGTCCCGCTCCTCGTGCCACACGACGTCGACGACCTCCTCGCGCGTGGCGGGCTCCTCGAGCGCCTCCCCCTCGACCGGCTCGTCCGCGGCCTGGTCGCCGGCGGGCGCGTCGACGTCGAGCGTCAGGTCGTCGAGCGGGTCGCCGCCCGGAGCGGATGCGGTGAAGGCGTCGGGCACGACGGCCCGGTCCTCCGCGGCGACCGTCGGCAGCGCCGCCGACGGCGCATCCGCCTCCTCCGCATCGCGCGCGTCGGCGGCGGGGCGCTCGTCGCGCTCGGCGCCGGCCGAGCTCCAGGTGCGCGGGTCGGCGGCGTCGGCGACGTGCATGAGCGACTGCACCTCGGCCATGAAGCCCGACAGCTGCGACTGCTGGTAGCGCAGGCCCCGCGCGCGGTCCTCGGCCTCGCGCAGCACGTCCTTCGTGTGCGTCGCGACGGTCTCGACGATCGACTGCGCGCGACGGCGCGCCTCGTCGAGCATCGCCGAGGCGCGCGCCTTCGCGCTCGCCTCGATCTGCGCCGCCTGCGCCTTCGACAGCTGCTCGTAGGCCTCCGACTGCTCGGCGACGTGCTTCGCGTGCGCGAGCGCGGAGGCGACCTTGTCGTTCGCGTCGGCGGTGATGCGCTCGGCGTGCGAGACGGCCTGGTTGTGCAGGCGCAGGAACTCCTGCTGGGCGTCGTCCTGCCGCCGGGTGAGCGCCGCGTCGAGCTCGACCCTGCGCGCCTTCGCCTCCCGCACGATGCGGTCGGCGTCGAGCTTCAGGTCGTCGGTCTCGCGCGTGACCTGGGCGCGCAGCGCGGCGGCGGCCCGCTCGGCCTCGCCGAGCAGCACCTGCGCCTCGCGATCGGCCTGTGCGACCTTCTCGTCGAGCGAGCCGAGCTCGGCCTCGATCCGCGCGCGGTGCGCGGTCTGCTCGGTCTCGCTGCGGCGGCGGGCGAGCTCGGCCTCGTGCTGGGCCTCCTGCAGCACGCGCTGCGCCTCCTCCTGCGCGTCGCGGCGGATGCGGTCCCGCTCGGCGTTCGCGTCGTCGAGCACGCGCTGCGCGGAGGTCGAGGCGTTGGTGACGAGCGTCGACGCCTGGTCCTCGGCGACGCGCAGGATCTCGGCGAAGCGCACGCGGGTCTGCCGCCCGTCGGCGGCGTCGGCGCCCTCGTCGTCGTCGGAGGCCGCGTCGTCGTCGAGGGTCTGCACCTGCTGGGCGAGGCGCAGCATGCGCGACTCGGCCTGGTCGGCGCGCGCGACGGCCGCGTCGAGGTCCTCGGTGAGGTGCTGCAGCCGCGCCTCGCTGTCGAGCGCCGCCTGCTCGCGGCCCCGCTCGACCTCGGCGAGCGCCTCGCGCAGCTGCGCGAGGGCGGCGTCGACCTGCTCGCGGTCGTAGCCGCGGAAGGCCTGATCGAATGCGTGCGGCTGCTCGGCCATGACTGCGCTCCGGCTCCTGCCGAGCTCTGCCTCGGCCGCCCTCCATCCTAGGCGTCGAGCGGGATCGGGACGGCGAGATCTGATCTCTGGGATGATGGAGGGACATGACTCCCAGCGGCATCATCTTCGACCTCGACGGCACCCTCACCGACTCCAAGCAGGGCCTCCTCGCGAGCCTGCGGCACATGCACGAGGCCGTCGGTTGGGAGGTGCCGAGCGAGACCGAGCTCATGCGCTGGCTCGGCCCGCCGCTCGTCACCGTGCTCGCGGAGTCGGGCCGCTCGCCCGCCGAGATCGACGCTGCGCTGACGGCGTTCCGAGCTCGGATGGCCGACGGCGGCCTCGTCGACTCGACCCTCTACCCGGGCGTGGATGCGCTCATCGCCGACCTGCACGGCGCCGGACGGCAGCTCGCGGTCGCGACCCACAAGATCCAGCGCGACGCCGAGGCGGTGATCGAGCACTACGCCCTGCGCCACCGCTTCCGCGGCGTGCACGGGCGCATCGACGGGGAGGCCGGCCATTCGAAGGCCGAGGTGATCGCGCGCGCGATCGACTCGATCGGGCTGCCCGCGGATGCCGTCGTGATGGTCGGCGACCGCGTCAACGACATCGCGTCGGCGCGCGAGCTCGGCATCCGCTCGATCGGCGTCGCCTACGGCTACGGCGGCCACGCCGAGCTCGCCGAGGCCGGCGCCGACCGGATCGTCGACTCCGTCGACGAGCTGCGCGAGGCCCTCGCCGCCTGACGCCGGCTCGAGCACGACGCTCAGGCGTCGAGGTCGGCCTCGCTCCGCCGCGCCCGCGCGCGATCGGCCTGCGCCGCGAGCTCGGCGTCGGGCGGGTAGCCGACCGCGACGAGCGTGAGGCCGCGCGCGGGCATGAGGCCCGTGAGCGCCGAGCGGCGGCGCTCCTGCAGCAGCGCCGCTGCCTGCGCGAGCCCGAGCCGGCCCTCGCCCACCCGCACGCACGCGGCGACGAGCGCCCGCACCATCGAGTGGCAGAAGGCGTCGGCCGTGAGCGACGCGGTCAGCAGCTGCCCGTCGCGCCGCCAGGTGAACTCGCGCAGCTCGCGGATCGTGGTCGCGCCCTCGCGCGGGCGGCAGAAGGCGGCGAAGTCGCGCAGCCCCACGAGCGCCTCGGCGCAGCGCGCCATCGCGTCGGCGTCGAGCGGCTGCGGCACGTGGGCGGCCGTGCGCCGCTCGAGCGGGTCGGCAGGCCCCGTCACGATCCGGTAGCGGTACGAGCGGGAGACCGCCGAGAAGCGCGCGTCGAAGCCGGCGGGCGCGAGCGAGACGCCCCGCACCACGAGGTCGCCCTCGCGCGACGCGAGCCGCGACAGCCGCAGCGCGAGCCGCTCGCCCTCCTGGGCGGTCGCGGGCGCGAGCGCGGCCGGCACGTCGGCGTGCGCGACCTGCCCGCTCGCGTGCACCCCCGCATCCGTGCGCCCGGCGACCGTCACCCGCACCGGCTCGCGCGCCACGGTCGCGAGCGCCCGCTCGAGCTCGCCCTGGCAGGTGCGCAGCCCCGGCTGCGCCGCCCAGCCTGCGAAGCCGCCGCCGTCGTACGCGAGGTCGAGGCGGATGCGCGGCATGCGGCAAGCCTATGCAGGAGCCGCGTGGACGGGACGCCGAGGCGCGCTCGATAGCCTCGCCGCATGCCCCAGCCCATCGAGGACTACGCCATGATCGGCGACCGGAGCACGGCGGCGCTCGTCGGCCGCGACGGCGCGATCGACTGGCTCTGCCTGCCCCACTTCGACTCCCACGCGTGCTTCGCCGCGATCCTCGGCGATCGCGAGCACGGGCACTGGCGCATCGGCCCTGCGGGCGAGGCGACCTCCACGCGCCGCTACCTGCCGGGCAGCCTCGTGCTCGAGACGACGCACGAGACGGCGACGGGCACGGTGCGCGTGACGGATGCGATGCCCACCGGCGACGACCGGGCCGACGTCGTGCGCGTGATCGAGGGGGTCGCGGGCGAGGTCGAGCTCGAGCAGGAGCTCGTCGTGCGCTTCGGCTACGGCGCCGTGCCGCCCTGGTTCCGGCGCGAGCACGACCGCGGCGAGGAGGTGCTCGTCGCCGTCGCCGGCCCCGACCGCCTCGTGCTGCGCGGCGCCCCGCTGCCGCGGGCGCACGAGCACGCGCACCGCGCGGCCTTCACCGTGCGCGAGGGCGAGCGCTTCGTGCTCGACCTGTGCTGGCAGCACTCCTGGCTGCCGATCGCGGCGCCGGTCGGCGAGCCCGAGGTGCTCGAGACGACGGTCGCGGAGTCGGCCGAGTGGCTCGCCGAGCTCGACTACGAGGGCCCCTACCTCGAGGCCGTGCAGACGAGCGTGCTCGTGCTCCGCGCACTCACCGACCAGACGACCGGCGGCATCCTCGCCGCGCCCACCACCTCGCTGCCGGAGGACCCCGGCGGCGAGCGCAACTGGGACTACCGCTTCACCTGGCTGCGCGACGCATCCCTCACCGTCGACGCGATGCTCGCCGTGCGGCTCACCGGCAGGGTGGGGCTCTGGCGCGACTGGCTGCTGCGGGCGATCGCCGGCGACCCGGAGGACATGCGCATCATGTACCGGCGCGACGGCGGCCGCGACCTGCTCGAGCGCGAGCTGCCGCACCTGCCGGGCTACGGCGGCGCGGCGCCCGTCCGCATCGGGAACGGGGCCGCCGACCAGCGCCAGCACGACGTGCTCGGCCAGGTGATGCTCACGCTCCAGCGCCTCCGCGCGATCGGGCTCGACGACACCCACGACTCGTGGCACCTGCAGCGGGCGCTGCTCGACGAGCTCGCGACGCACTGGGAGCGACCCGACCACGGCCTGTGGGAGATGCGCGGCCAGCCCCAGCGCTTCACGCACTCGCGCGCCATGATGTGGGCCGCGTTCGACTGCGGCGTGCGCGCCGTGCAGGAGGGAGGATGCGACGGCGACCCGACGCGCTGGATCGCGCTGCGCGACGCGCTGCGCGAGGAGGTGCTCACGGAGGGGTTCGACGAGACGACCGGCTCGTTCCGCCAGCACTACGGCACGAGCGACGTCGACGCCTCGCTGCTGCAGCTGCCGACGATCGGGATCGTCGACGCCGACGACCCCCGGTTCCTCGGCACCGTCGCGCGCATCGAGCAGGAGCTGCTCTTCGACGGGCTGCCGCTGCGCTACCGCACGACGGGCCTCGACGGCCTCGCCGGCGACGAGCATCCGTTCGTGCTCTGCGGCTTCTGGCTCGTGATCGCCTACGCCCAGTGCGGGCGCCTCGACGACGCCACTGCGCTCATGGACCGCCTCGTCGCGCTGCGCAACGACGTGGGCCTCCTCGCCGAGGAGATCGACCCGGCCACCGGCCACCACTGGGGCAACTTCCCGCAGGCGTTCTCGCACCTCGGCCTCGTGCTCGCGGCGACCGAGATCGCGGCCGCGCAGCACCGCTGAGCCGCGGCCGCTGCGGCGCATGACGAGAGGGGGCCCCGCGCATGCGGAACCCCCTCTCGAGCGGACGGACTACTTGGCGTCGTCGCCCTCGGGCTCGGCCTCGACAGCCTCGTCGCCCGACTCGGGCGCCTCGGTCGTCTCGACATCGGCCGCGGCGGCGTCGGCCTCGGCGGCCTCCGTCGGGTCGACCTCAGCCTCGTCGGCCTCGGCTGCCTTGGCCTCCGCGGCCTCCTGGTCGGCGGCGGCGGTCGACGCGGCAGCGGCGGCCTTCGACTTCGACGGCTTCTTCGAGACCGGCTCGAGCACGAGCTCGATCTGCGCCATGGGGGCGTTGTCGCCCTTGCGGAAGCCGAGCTTCGTGATGCGGGTGTAGCCGCCCTCGCGCTCGGCGACGAGCGGAGCGATCTCGGTGAAGAGCTCGTGCACGACGCCCTTGTCGCCGATCACGGCGAGCACGCGACGGCGCGCGTGCAGGTCGCCGCGCTTCGCGAACGTGATGAGTCGCTCGGCGATCGGACGCAGGCGCTTGGCCTTCGTCTCGGTCGTCTTGATCGACTTGTGCGTGAACAGCGCGGCCGCGAGGTTCGCGAGCAGCAGGCGCTCGTGCGCCGGGCCGCCTCCGAGGCGGGGACCCTTGGTGGGCTTGGGCATGGTTCGTATCCCTCTAGTTCTTCAGTCGGCCCGCGTTCAGCGAGCGTCCTCGTCGTAACCGCTGTAGAAGTGCGCGCCGTCGAAGCCGGGCACGGCGTCCTTGAGCGACAGGCCGAGCTCGACGAGCTTGTCCTTGACCTCATCGACCGACTTCTGGCCGAAGTTGCGGATGTTCATCAGCTGCGTCTCGCTCAGCGCCACGAGCTCGGACACCGTGTTGATGCCCTCGCGCTTGAGGCAGTTGTACGAGCGGACCGACAGGTCGAGCTCCTCGATCGGCGTGGCGAGCTCGCCGGAGCCGATGGCCTCCGCCGGCGCCTGGCCGATCTCGATGCCCTCGGCCTCGGCGTTCAGGTCGCGCGTCAGGCCGAAGAGCTCGACGAGCGTGCGGCCGGCCGATGCGATCGCGTCGCGCGGCGTGATGGCCGGCTTCGACTCCACGTCGACGACGAGCGAGTCGAAGTCGGTGCGCTCACCGGCACGCGTCGCCTCGACGCGGTAGGTGACCTTGAGCACGGGCGAGTAGATCGAGTCGATCGGGATGACCCCGGCCTCGGCGAACTCGTCGCGGTTCTGCGCCGCCGAGACGTAGCCGCGGCCGCGCTCGATCGTCAGCTCGAGCTGCAGCTTCGCCGAGTCGTTCAGCGTCGCGAGCACGAGCTCGGGGTTGTGGATCTCGACACCGGCCGGAGCCGTGATGTCGGCGGCCGTCACCGTGCCCGCGCCCTGGCGCGAGAGGTAGGCGACCACGGGCTCGTCGTGCTCCGACGAGACCACGAGCTGCTTGATGTTGAGGATCATCTCGGTGACGTCCTCCTTGACACCGGCGATCGTCGAGAACTCGTGCAGCACGCCGTCGAGGCGGATGCTCGTGACGGCGGCGCCCGGGATGGACGACAGCAGGGTGCGGCGGAGGGAGTTGCCGAGGGTGTAGCCGAAGCCGGGCTCGAGCGGCTCGATCGTGAATCGCGAGCGGTGCTCGGCGATGGACTCCTCGGTGACAGTGGGGCGCTGGGCGATCAGCACGTGTCGGTTCCTTTCGGTCGCGAGTCCGCTATATGACTCGCGTGTTCAGTGACGGCGGAATGCCGGGCAGGCGTGATTCGCCTGCCCGGCAGGAGCGACTAGTTGCGGCGCGGCTTCGGCGGGCGAACGCCGTTGTGCGCCTGCGGCGTCACGTCGTGGATCGCGCCGATCTCGAGGCCTGCGGCCTGGAGCGAGCGGATGGCCGTCTCGCGGCCGGAGCCCGCGCCCTTGACGAAGACGTCGACCTTCTTCATGCCGTGGTCCTGCGCCTGGCGCGCGGCCGACTCGGCGGCGAGCTGCGCGGCGTAGGGCGTCGACTTGCGCGAGCCCTTCATGCCGACAGCGCCACCCGAGGCCTGCGTGACGACGGCGCCGGTGATGTCGGTGATCGAGACGATCGTGTTGTTGAACGTCGACTTGATGTGGGCCTGGCCCACCGCGATGTTCTTCTTGTCCTTCTTGCGCGGCTTGCGAACCGCGGACTTGGGAGCTGCCATGTTCCTCTACCCTCCGAGCGGCCTAGCGGCCGGCCTTCTTCTTGCCGGCGACCGTCTGCTTCTTGCCCTTGCGGGTGCGCGCGTTCGTCTTGGTGCGCTGACCGCGCACGGGGAGGCCGCGACGGTGGCGGATGCCCTCGTACGAGCCGATCTCGACCTTGCGGCGGATGTCTGCTGCCACCTCGCGGCGCAGGTCGCCCTCCACCTTGAACGTGCCCTCGATGTGGTCGCGCAGAGCGACCAGCTGCTCGTCGGTCAGGTCCTTGACGCGGATGCTGCGGTCGATGCCGAGGGCCTCGAGCGTTGCGACCGACCGGGTGCGGCCGACGCCGAAGATGTACGTCAGTGCGATCTCCACGCGCTTCTCGCGCGGGATGTCGACACCTGCGATGCGTGCCATCGTGTGTCTCCTAAGGAGTATGGGAGGTGTGGTGCAGCGGAGGTGCCTGGGCCTCCCCCCAAGGTGTCCCTCTCGAAGAGAGCTCTTACCGCTGCAGGATCGTGTTCAGTTGTGCGTGCCGCTCAGCGAGCGAGCCGGGGCTCAGCCCTGGCGCTGCTTGTGGCGCGGGTTGTCGCAGATGACCATCACGCGACCGTGCCGGCGGATCACCTTGCACTTGTCGCAGATCTTCTTGACGCTGGGGTTGACCTTCATGTGTTCGTTTCCTCGCTGGCCTCGTGCTCGCGCGGTCGCGCGAGCCGTTCCTTGCCCGGCAGCCGGTTACTTGTAGCGGTAGACGATGCGCCCGCGGGTGAGGTCGTAGGGGCTGAGCTCCACGATCACCCGATCGCCCTGCAGGATGCGGATGTAGTTCTGCCGCATCTTGCCGGAGATGTGTGCGAGCACGATGTGCCCGTTCGAGAGCTCCACGCGGAACATCGCGTTGGGGAGCGCCTCGTTCACCGAGCCTTCGATCTCGATGACGCCGTCTTTCTTGGCCATAGCCTCTTCAATACTGGTTGCCGGTCGTGCGAGTGGCACGCGCAGAGCGCGCATGACACCAACGGTCGACTCTACGCGGGAAGTGCCCGCTCGCGCAAGCCGGGCGTGTCGCCGCGCCTCACGCTCCAGCGCGTTGCACGACGATCGCGCCCCACAGCATCGAGCGGTCGCGCCGCGCCCGCTTCGCCGCCTCGTCGTCCATCGTGGTCGCGAAGGTGCGCGCGATGACGGGTCCGCCCGGCACGACCGCGCGCAGCGCCGCCTTCCGGAGGTCGCGCACCCACCGCTCGTTCGCGCCGTCGATGACGTTCGAGAGCGAGATGGCGTCGTACGTGCCCGGGGCGATCCGCTCGAGGTGGTCGAGCACAGGCTCGGCGGTCCACGCGACCGACGCCGGGTCGACGGCCGGCGCGCGGTGCTCGGGCAGCTCCTCCCCCAGCAGCAGCCGCCACGCGAAGGGGTTGCCGGCGGGCGCGTGCTTGCGCAGCGCGCGAGCGATGCGGCCGCGGATCGCCTCGTCGAAGTGGGGTGGGATGGGCGTGGCGAAGTCGCGCAGCACGAGGGCCGACAGCGCCCCGGCCGGGCCGAGCATCGTCTTCAGGATCGAGGCGAGCGTGCGGTTGTCGAGCCGCTCCTTCCAGTGCGCCTCGGCACGCATCGGGTCCGTCTCCTGCAGGAACGCGCGCACGCGGCGACGGCTCCACGCGGGGCTCGCGGCGCGCACCATGCCGCGCCCCACGTCCATGAGCCGCTCCGCCGACCCGGGCTCGAACGCACCGCCCGCGACCCTGCGCCGCGCGTAGTCGGTCTGCTCGCGGTTGGCGCCGATCGCGGTCACCCGGTGCCCGGCGTCCGCGAGGGCCGCGACGAGCTCGCCCGCGCCCGCCGACGCGAGCACCCGGCTCCCGGGCGCGATCTCCTCGAGCTCGATGGCCGCATCCGCCCAGTCCCAGCCGTGCAGCAGCCGCTGGCGGGGGTTCGCGCTCGAGCGCCCCTGGCGGCGCGCGCCGCGCGTCAGCATCGCGGCCCCGCCGTCAGCATCGCGGCCCCGTCCCGATCGTCACGGCTCCATCCTCACAGACCTCGCCGCCGGAGCGCCCGGGCGCTCGACCGCCGGCCCCGGGTGCCGCTCACGGCGCGGCCCGAGGGCGCGCAGCGCCCCGAGGATCGCGATGAGGTCGACGAGCTCCTGCAGCCACGCGCCCGCGATCGCCGGCAGGTGCCCGAGCGCCGCGACCGCCATCAGGCCGACCGAGATCGCGATGCCGAGCCAGATGCTCTGGAGCGCGATGCGCACCGTGTCGCGCGCGATGCGGGCCACGCGCTCGACCGCGCCGACGTCCTCGACGAGCACGACCGCATCCGCCGAGTCGCTCGCCGCCGTCGCGCCCCGCGCGCCCATCGCGATGCCCACGTCGGCGACCGCGAGCACGGGTGCGTCGTTGATGCCGTCGCCGACCATCACCACCGGGCGCCGGGTCGCGCCGCGCACCGCCTCGACCTTGTCGGCCGGCAGGCAGTCGGCCTGCACGCGGTCGATGCCGACCTCGCGCCCGACGTGCTCGGCCGTCGCGCGCGCGTCGCCCGTGAGCATGAGCAGCTCGGCGCCGCACGCGCGCAGCGCCGCCACGGTCGCGGCCGCCTCCGGCCGCAGCCGGTCGCGCAGCACGAGCGCGCCGCCGTCCTCGCCGCCGATCGCCACGTACACGGCGACCTGCCCGGGCTCGAGCCGCTGCTCGGGCACGGCGCCCGCGAACCGCTCGACGTAGGCGCGCTTGCCCACGACGACGAGCTGCCCCGCGACCGTCGCCTCGACGCCGTTCGTCGCCGTCTCCCGGGCGTCGGATGCGTCGGGCACCGCGAGCGCGCGGGCTTCGGCCGCGCGCAGCACGGCCCCCGAGAGCGCGTGCGTCGAGTAGCGCTCCGCGGCCGCCGCGAGCGACAGCGTGCGCGACGGGTCCGCGGCGCGCACCTCCTCGAGCTGCGGCTCGCCGCCGGTCAGCGTGCCGGTCTTGTCGAAGACGAACGTCTGGGCGCGCGCGAGCCGCTCGAGCACGTCGCCGCCCTTCACGACCACGCCCGCGCGGGCGGCGCGGCTCATGCCGGCCATGAACGCCACCGGTGCCGCGATGAGCAGCGGGCACGGGGTGGCGACGACGAGCACCTCCGCGAAGCGCGTGGCGTCGCCCGAGAGCCACCAGGCGGCGCCGGCGATCGCGAGCGCGCCGACGGTGAAGGGCACCGCGTAGCGGTCGGCGAGCCGCACCGTGCGCGCCTTCTGCTCGCTCGCCTGCTCGACGAGCCGCACGATGGCCTGGTACTGGCTGTCGACGGCGGCGCGCTCGGCGCGCATCCGCACCGCCGCCGCGCCGTTGACCGCGCCGGAGGGCACCGCGCCGCCGACCGCCACCTCGACCGGCAGCGACTCCCCCGTGAGCGACGACAGGTCGAGCTCGGCCGGCACGTCGAGCAGCACGGCGTCGACCGGCACGATCTCGTTCGGCTTCACGACGACCACGTCGCCGATCGCGACCTCGCCGACGTCGACGGTGTCGAGCCGCCCCTCGCGCTCGATGTGCGCCCGCGACGGGGCGCGCTCGAGCAGCCGCGACAGGTCGGCGCGCGCCCGGTGGGCGGCGTAGTCCTCGAGCGCCTCGCCGCCGGTGAGCATGAGCACGACGATGAGCGCGGCCCAGTGTTCCCCCACCAGCACGGTCGCGGTGACGGCCACGATCGCGAGCAGGTCGATGCCGGCGTGCCCGGCGAGCAGGTCGCGCACCATGCCGACAGCAGCGCGCGCCGCCATCGCGGCCGCCCAGCCGCCGACGACCCACGGCACGAGCCACGCCGCGGGCGTGAGCGCGAGCAGGCCCCCCGCGGCGGCGACGGCGAGCGTCGCCGCCACGAGCGGGTACCGGCGCAGCAGCGCGACGAGGCTCATGGCCTCACGCTAGCGGCGGCCCGGAGCGCCCGGCCAGGGCGACCGGGCAGGACGACCGGTCAGCGCGACCGGCCGAGGCGAGCCGGCCGGCGCCCCTCAGCGCGCCTGCGCGTCGGCGACCGCGGCCACGAGCTGCGGCGCGAGCGGGTGCCCCGCCTCGATGCCCATCACCTGCGCGACGAGGGCCGCCGGCTCGAGCTCGGCGAGCAGCCGCTGCAGCTCGACCGCCTCCTCGTCGCCGGGCGCGTCGAAGCGCAGCGCCGTGCCGATCGCCGCGACGAGCGCGTCGGCCGGCTCGCCCCGCTCGAGCAGCTGCGCCGCGGGCTCCACGAACCGCTCGTGGCGCGAGAGCTTGCGCAGCGGCTGCCGGCCGATGCGCTCGCACGTGTCGGGCAGCGCCGGGTTCTCGAACCGCGCGAGCGCGCGCTCGACGTATGCGCCGTGCTGCGCGGCGTCGAAGCCGAACCTCGCGACCAGCAGCCGCGACGTGTCGGCGAGCGCCGCCTCGACCGCGTGCCGGATCCCGGGGTGCTCGAGCGCCTCGGCGATGGTCGGGATGCCGCGCATCCACCCCGCGTAGGCGGTGGTCGCGTGCCCGGTGTTGACGGTGAAGAGCTTGCGCTCGACGAAGGGCGCCAGGTCGTCGACGAAGTGGGCGTCGGGGATGCTCGGCTCGCGGCCCGCGAACGGCCGCCGGTCGATCGACCACTCGAAGAAGTCCTCGACGACCACGTCGAGCCCGTGCGGGTCCTGCGGCGGGATGATGCGATCGACGGCCGTGTTCGCGAAGACCGCGCGGTCTGCGAGCTCGGGCGCGCCCTCGAGCACGTGCTCGCGGAGCGTGTCGGAGGCGCCGATCGCGTTCTCGCACGCCATCACCGTCACCGGGGCGCCGGAGCGGAGCGCGAGCCCCGCGCGGATCACCGGCGCGATGAAGCGCATCGCGTTCGGCCCGACCGCGCACGTGACGACGTCGGCCTCGGCGACCGCCCGCGCGGCCGCGTCGGGGTCGGCCCTCGAGTCGATGCCGGTGAAGCCCGTGACCGTGTGCACGCGAGCCTCGGGCCCGACCTCGCGCACCTGGTACGCATCCGCCGCCTGGAGCATCGCGATGAGCTCGGCGTTGACGTCGACGAACGCCACCTCGTAGCCGGCGCGGTGCAGGATCAGCCCGACGAAGCCGCGGCCGATGTTGCCGGCCCCGAAGTGGACGGCGCGCATCACTCGTTGACGTCGCCGAGCAGCTCGAGGATCGCCGCCGCGTCGGGCGCCGCCTCGAGCTTGGCCACCTCGTCCTCGTCGGCGAACACCACCGCGATCTTCGACAGGATCTCGAGGTGCCCGCCGTCCTTGCCGGCGATGCCGACGACGAACCGCACGGGGTTGCCGTCCCAGTCGAGCGGCGTCTCGTAGCGCGCGACCGACAGCGCGGAGTCGAGGATCGCGTCCTTCGACTCGTTCGTGCCGTGCGGGATGGCCAGGAGGTTGCCCATGTAGGTCGAGACGCTCCGCTCGCGCTCGCGCATCGCCTCGGCGTAGTCGGGCGTCACGGCCCCGGCGGCGACGAGCATGTCTGCCGCCTCCTGGATCGCCTCGTCCTTCGTGGTGGCGCGAGGGCTGGTGGTGATCTGGTCGACGGACAGGACGGGCATGGGACTCCTCAGTCGGTGGCGTTGGCTTCGGCGACGAGCCTGACGACGTCGTCGTACTTCGGGCTGTTCATGAAGTTCTCGACCGACACGTGCGTCGCGTGCGGGTTGCGCTGCTGCGCGCGGGCGGTGAGGTCCTGGTGCGTGATGATGAGGTCCTCGCCGCCGTCGAGGTTGGCGATCGCGACGTTCTTCACGTCGACGTCCTCGAGGCCCGCCTTCTTGAACTTGCTGCGCAGCACGCTCGCGCCCATCGCGCTCGACCCCATGCCCGCGTCGCAGGCGAAGACGATGCGGTGGATGGGCTCGTGCGCCTCCGAGGGTGCGGTGCGGTCGGTCGCGGTGGCGGTCGCGGCGCCCGCTGCGCCCGCGGCCGTGAGGCCCGACAGCGCCTCGGACGGCTTGCCCTTGTTGGCCTGCGTCTGCGCGACCGCGGCGCCGAGCGCGTCGTCGCCGGCGGCCTCGCGCTCGAGGTCGCGCTTGCGGCTCGCGCGCAGGATGACGGCGGCGACGGCGAAGGTCACCGCGGCCGCGATCACGACCGACAGCAGCACGCCGATGAGGTTGCCGCCGCCGACGAGCAGCGCCTGCGCGCCGACGGCGAAGATGCTGCCGGGCGCCGCGGGACCGGCGAGGCCCGTGCCGAGCAGCATGTTCGTCGCGACGCCCGAGGCGCCGCCGAGCACGAGCGCGGCGATGAGGATCGGCTTCATGAGCGCGTAGGGGAAGTAGACCTCGTGGATGCCGCCCAGGAACTGGATGATGGCGGCACCGGGGGCGGTGGCGCGCGCGGCGCCGACGCCGAAGACCGAGAACGCCAGCAGCAGGCCGAGGCCCGGACCGGGGTTCGCCTCGAGCAGGAAGAGGATCGAGCTGCCGTCGGCGGCCACCTCGGTGGTGCCGAGCGGCGTGAGCACGCCGTGGTTGATGGCGTTGTTGAGGAAGAAGACCTTCGCCGGCTCGATGAGCAGCGAGGCGATCGGCAGCAGGCCCGTCTCGACGAGCCAGCCGACGGCGCCGCCGACGACCGACATGATCCAGTTCACGACCGGCGCGACGACGTAGAAGCCGACGAGGCCCATCACGAACGCGACGATGCCGGCCGAGAACATGTTGACGAGCATCTCGAAGCCGGCCTTGACCTTGCCGTCCCAGAGCTTGTCGAGCTGCTGCATGACCCAGGCCGAGAGCGGGCCGAGGATCATCGCGCCGATGAACATGTGCACCTCGCCGAGCTCGCCGCTGCCCTCGGGCTGCGCGGCGTTGAATTGCGCGATGAGCCAGTCGGAGCCGGCGATCGCGCCCATGACCGCGAACGCGCCGACCACCGCGCCGCGCGTGCCGTAGACCATCCGCCCGCCGGTGCCGGCGATGAGGATGGGCAGCAGGTAGTGGATCGTCGGACCGACGATGCTCGCGAGGCTCTCGTTCGGGAGGGGCCCGACCGGGATGAAGAGCGCGGTCAGGATGCCCCACGCGATGAGCGCCGGGATGTTCGGCATGATCATGCCGGAGAGGAAGGTGCCGAACCTCTGGACGGCGACGCGCGCCCCGCCCCTCTGTCCGGCGGGTGCGGTGGTGGTCATCGTCGACTCCGTGCTGGGAAGGGGATCAGGCGTCGTGGTCGGTGGCGAGCAGCTGCTCGAGCTCGTCGAGCGCCGTCTCGTCGTCGGTCGTGATCGTGACGGTGTCGCCCTTGTTCACGCCGAGCGAGATGACCGACAGGATGCTCGCGGCGTTCACCTGCTTGTCGCCCTTCGTGACCGTGACGGGCGCGGATGCGCGCCCGGCGGCCTGCGCGAAGAGGGAGGCGGGCCGCGCGTGCAGCCCGTGCGACGACTCGACGGTGACGGTGCGCTCGGCCATGCTGCTCCTCCGCGACGGGGCCGCGGCCGGCCCGGGTGCAGTCACGCTACCACCGGCTCCCGAGAGCGGGCAGACGGCCTCAGCGGTCGGGGATGGGGGTCGGCTCGATGCCGAACGGGGCGAGGCCCGCGGCACCGCCGTCGAGCGCCGTGAGCACCCAGATGCCACCCGAATGGACCGCGACGGAGTGCTCCCACTGGCACGCGTCGGCGCCGTCGGCGCTGCGCACGCTCCAGCCGTCGTCGTCGACCGTGGTCTCGATGCTGCCGGCGTGGATGATGGGCTCGATCGCAACGCACAGGCCCGGCTTCACGGCCGGCCCCATGACGCGGGTGCGGTAGTTGAACACCGGCGGGTCCTCGTGCATGCTCGCGCCGATGCCGTGGCCGATGTAGTCCTCGCTGATGCCGTAGTCGCTGTGCGCCTCGATGTGCTCCTCGATCGCGATGCCGACCTCGCCGAGCTGCTTCGCGCCGGCGAGCGCGGCGACGCCCGCCCAGAGCGCGCCGCGCGTGACGTCGCTGAGCCGCTGCCTCGCGGCCGCGGTCTCCGGGTCGCCGCCGGGCACGACGACCGAGATGGCGGCGTCGCCGTGGAAGCCGCCGATCGTCGCGCCGCAGTCGACGGTGATGAGGTCGCCCGGCTGCAGCGGCTCGTCGTCGGGGATGCCGTGCACGACGACGTCGTTGACGTTGACGCAGAGCGTGTGCTCGTACCCGGGCTCGAGCTGGAAGTTCGGCACCGCGCCGTGCTCGCGGATCACGCGCTCGGCGATCGCGTCGAGCTCGAGCGTCGTGACGCCCGGGGCGATCGCCGCCTCCACCGCCTCGAGGGCGAGCGCGGTGATGCGGCCCGGCTCGCGCATGCCGGCGAGCTCGCGCCGCGACTTGTACGGCCCGCGCCCGCGCATCAGGCGCGGATGCCGCGCTCGGCGAGGCCGGCGAGGATGCGGTCGGTCACCTCGTCGACGGCGCCGATGCCGTCGACCTCCACCACGAGGTCGCGGTCGCCGAAGATCGCGATCAGCGGCGCGGTCTCGCGCTCGTACACCTCGAGCCGACGGCGGATGACCGCTTCGGTGTCGTCGCTGCGGCCCTGCTGCTCGGCGCGCGCGAGCAGGCGGCGGACGACCTCCTCGGTGTCGGCGACGAGCCGGATCACCGCGTCGAGCTGCTCGCCGCGGCGCAGGTTCACGCCGTCGAGGAACTCGACCTGCCCCGCAGTGCGCGGGTAGCCGTCGAGCAGGTAGCCCTCAGCGGCGTCGTCCTGCGCGAGCCGGTCGTCGACGAGCTCGTTCGTGAGCTCGTCGGGCACGTAGTCCCCCGCGTCGAGGATCGCCGTCACGCGCTGGCCGAGCTCGGTCTGCTCCTTGATGTTCTGCCGGAAGATGTCTCCGGTCGACACCGCGGGCACGCCGAGCGCGGTCGCGATCCTGGCTGCCTGCGTGCCCTTGCCCGCACCGGGCGGGCCGACGATGAGGAGGTTCGGCATCTAGCGGATGAGCCCTTCGTAGTGGCGCTGCTGCAGCTGCGCGTCGATCTGGCGGACCGTCTCGAGGCCGACGCCGACGATGATGAGGATCGAGGCGCCGCCGAACGGGAAGTTCTGGTTGGCGCCGACCGTGGCGAGCGCGATCAGCGGGATGAGCGCGATCAGGCCCAGGTAGATCGATCCGGGGAACGTGATGCGGGTGAGCACGTAGTCCAGGTACTCGGCGGTCGGCCGTCCCGCGCGGATGCCCGGGATGAAGCCGCCGTACTTCTTCATGTTGTCGGCCACGTCCTCCGGGTTGAAGGTGATGGCGACGTAGAAGTAGGTGAAGCCGACGATCAGCAGGAAGAACACCAGCATGTAGAGCGGGTGGTCGCCGGTCGTGAAGTTGGCCTGCACCCACAGCACCCAGTCGGCCGGCGCGGAGCCGTCGGCGGGCATGTTGAACTGCGCGACGAGCGCGGGCAGGTACAGCAGCGACGAGGCGAAGATGACGGGCACGACGCCGGCCATGTTCACCTTGATCGGGATGTAGGTGGACTGGCCGCCGTACATCCGCCTGCCGACCATGCGCTTCGCGTACTGGACGGGGATGCGCCGCTGGGACTGCTCGACGAAGACCACGAGGCCCATGATGAGCACGCCGACGAGCAGCACCATGACGAAGGTGTTGAAGCCCTGCGTCTCGAGGATGATGCCGAGGGCGCCGGGGAACGTCGCGGCGATCGACGTGAAGATGAGGAGCGACATGCCGTTGCCGACGCCGCGCTCGGTGATGAGCTCGCCGAGCCACATGATGAGGCCGGTGCCGGCCGTCATGGTGAGGATCATGAGCGAGATGGCCCACCACGAGTCGTTCGTCAGGAGGTTCTGGCACTGCGGCAGCGCGGGGCCGCCGGTGGCCGAGAACAGCGCGCCGGAGCGCGCGACGGTGATGAGGGTCGTCGACTGCAGCACGCCGAGCGCGATCGTGAGGTAGCGCGTGTACTGCGTGAGCTTCGCCTGCCCCGACTGGCCCTCCTTGTAGAGCGCCTCGAAGTGCGGGATCACCACGCGGAGCAGCTGCACGATGATCGCCGCGGTGATGTAGGGCATGATGCCCAGCGCGAAGATGCTCAGCTGCAGCAGGGCGCCGCCGGAGAACAGGTTCACCAGCTGGTAGAGCCCGGTGGCCGTCTGGTTCGCTGCGATGCACTCCTGCACGTTGCCGTAGTCGACGAACGGCGCGGGGATGAACGACCCGAGCCGGAACACCGCCACGATGGCGAGCGTGAAGAGGATCTTCCGACGCAGGTCGCGCGTCCTGAAGATGCGTGCGATGGCACTGAACACGTGCAACCTTCCGAGAATGGCAAGTGGGGCGGCCCGCGCACGGACCGCCCCTCAGCCTACTTACTTGACCGAGCCGCCTGCGGCCACGATCTTCTGCTCAGCCGCTGCCGAGACCTTGTCGACGGCGACGGTCAGCGCGACCGTCAGCTCGCCGCCGGCGAGCACCTTGACGAGCTCGTTCTTGCGGACGGCGCCCTTGGCGACCAGGTCGGCGACGGTGACGTCGCCCCCGTTCGGGAACAGCGCCTGCAGCTGGCCGACGTTGACGACCTGGTACTCCGTGCGGAACGGGTTCTTGAAGCCGCGCAGCTTCGGAGCGCGCATGACGCTGTTCAGCTGGCCGCCCTCGAAGCCGGGACGCACCGAGTAGCGGGCCTTCGTGCCCTTCGTGCCTCGACCGGCCGTCTTGCCCTTCGACGCCTCACCGCGACCGACGCGCGTGCGGGCGGTCTTCGCGCCCGGCGCGGGCCGGAGGTGGTGCACCTTGAGCGACGGCAGCTCGGCCGACTCGTTCTTCTCAGTCATTCTGGATCTCCTCGACCTTGACGAGGTGCCGGACCGTGTTGACGTACCCACGGTTCTGCTCGTTGTCCTCGCGCTCGACCGACTGGCCGATGCGCTTGAGGCCCAGCGAGCGCAGCGTCTCGCGCTGGTACTGCTTCTCGCTGATCACGGACTTGATCTGCGTGATCTTCAGCTTGCTCACTTGGATGCCGCCTTCGCGATCTCAGCCTCGTGCTTGGTGTGCTCCGCCTCGGCGCGGAGCAGGCGCTCCGGCACGACGCGGTCGACATCGAGGCCGCGACGGGCGGCCACTGCGCGGGGCTCCTCGAGCTGGCGCAGCGCTGCCACCGTCGCGTGGACGATGTTGATGGAGTTCGACGAGCCGAGCGACTTGCTCAGGACGTCGTGGATGCCGGCGCACTCGAGGACGGCGCGCACGGGGCCGCCCGCGATGACACCGGTACCGGCGGCAGCGGGACGGAGCAGCACGACGCCGGCAGCGGCCTCGCCCTGCACCGGGTGCGGGATCGTCTTGGCGATGCGGGGGACGCGGAAGAAGTTCTTCTTCGCCTCCTCGACGCCCTTCGAGATGGCCGTGGGGACCTCGCGGGCCTTGCCGTAGCCGACGCCGACCATGCCGTCGCCGTCGCCCACGACGACGAGCGCCGTGAAGCTGAAGCGGCGGCCGCCCTTGACGACCTTCGAGACGCGGTTGATCGTCACGACGCGCTCGAGGAACTGGTTCTCCGTGCCGCGGTCGTCACGACGCCCGCGCTCGCCGCGCGTGCCGCGGTCGCGGCTGCCGCGGCGCTGCTCGCGAGGCTCGTCGCGGTGGTCGCCGCCCTGGCCGGCCTCAGCGGGCGCAGCCTGCTGCGTGGTGTCCGTCACCTGCGTGTCCTTGTTCTCTTCGCTCACAGTCCCAGCCCTGCCTCTCGTGCGCCGTCGGCGATCGCGGCGACGCGACCGGCGTAGCGGTTGCCGCCGCGGTCGAACACGACCGACTCGATGCCGGCCGCCTTGGCGCGCTCCGCGACGAGCTCGCCGACGCGCTTCGCCTTGGCGGTCTTGTCGCCGTCGAAGCCGCGGAGGTCAGCCTCCATCGTGGATGCGGACGCCACGGTGACGCCCTTCGAGTCGTCGACGACCTGCACGAACACGTGGCGTGCCGAGCGGGTGACGACCAGGCGCGGCACCGACGCGGTGCCGACGATCTTCTTGCGGAGGCGTGCGTGGCGACGACCGCGGGCAGCCGACTTGCTCTTGCCTCGGGTACCGATGCCCATCACTTACCAGCCTTTCCAGCCTTGCGGCGGATCTGCTCGCCCGCGTAGCGGACGCCCTTGCCCTTGTAGGGCTCCGGCTTGCGCAGCTTGCGGAGGTTCGCGGCCACCTCGCCGACGGCCTGCTTCGAGATGCCGCTGACGGTGACCTTGTTGTTGCCCTCGACCGTGAACGTGATGCCGGCGGGCGGCTCGACGTTGATCGGGTGCGAGTAGCCGAGCGCGAACTCGATGCCCGTGCCCTTCGCCGCCACGCGGTAGCCGGTGCCGACGACCTCGAGCGACTTGGAGTAGCCCTCCGTGACGCCGAGGATGTCGTTGGCGATCAGCGTGCGGGTCAGGCCGTGCAGCGAGCGCGACTCGCGCTCGTCGTCCGGGCGCGTGACCTGGATCTGGCCGTCGGCCACCTCGACCTGGATGGGCTTGGCGATCGGGACCTGGAGCTCGCCCTTGGGGCCCTTGACGGTGACGACGTCGCCGTGCACCGTGATGTCGACACCCGAGGGGATGTCGATGGGAAGACGTCCGATTCGTGACATGTCAGCTCACCACACGTAGGCGAGGACTTCCCCGCCGACGCCCTTCTGCTCGGCCTCACGGTCCGTGAGGAGGCCCGAGCTCGTGGACAGGATGGCGACGCCGAGGCCGCCGTGGACCTGAGGGATCTCGGCCGAGCGTGCGTACACCCGGAGGCCGGGCTTCGACACGCGCTTGAGGCCGACGATCGCGCGCTCGCGGTTCGGGCCGTACTTCAGGCTGAGGGTCAGCGTCTTGCCGACGCGTGCGTCCTCGACCTTCCAGGCCGAGATGAAGCCCTCGCGCTCGAGGATCTCGGCGATGCTCGCCTTCAGGGTCGACGACGGCAGCGTGACCTCGTCGTGCATCGCCGTGTTGGCGTTGCGCAGACGCGTCAGCATGTCGGCGACCGGATCGGTCATCGTCATGGGTGGTTCTCCGTTCTGGTTTCGCTGCCCGTTCCGCGGACAGCGACCTTGAAGCTGCTCGGCGCCGGCGGCGCCGATGGGGTCAGGACTGGAAGGGGAAGCCGAGCGCCTTGAGCAGCGCGCGACCCTCGTCGTCCGACTTCGCCGTCGTGACGACGGTGATGTCGAATCCGCGGACGCGGTCGATCTTGTCCTGGTCGATCTCGTGGAACACGGACTGCTCCTGGAGGCCGAACGTGTAGTTGCCGTTGCCGTCGAACTGCTTCGGGCTCAGGCCGCGGAAGTCGCGGATGCGGGGCAGCGCGAGCGTCAGCAGACGGTCGAGGAACTCCCACATGCGGTCGCCGCGGAGCGTCACGTGCGCACCGATCGGCATGCCGTCGCGCAGCTTGAACTGCGCGATCGACTTGCGTGCGGCGGTCACCATCGGCTTCTGTCCGGTGATCTGCGTGAGGTCGCGGATCGCGCCCTCGATCACCTTCGAGTCGCGCGCGGCCTCGCCGACGCCGGTGTTGACGACGATCTTGGTCAGGCCCGGCACCTGCATGACGTTGCCGTAGCCGAAGTCCTCGCGGAGCTGCGGCACGATCGTCTCGCGGTACTGCTGCTTGAGCCGGGGCAGGCGCACAGCGGTGTCAGTCATTGCTCTTGATCTCCTTGCCCGACTTGCTCGCGACGCGGACCTTCGTCGTGGTCGTGACGCCGTTCTTCTCGACGGTCTTGACCTCGCGGCGGACGCGGGTGGGCTTCTTGGTCTCGGGGTCGATCAGCGCGACGTTCGACACGTGGATCGGGGCCTCGTGGGTCTCGATGCCGCCCGTGCGGGTGCCGCGGTTGGTCTGGCCGACCTTGATGTGCTTGGTGACGAGGTTGACGCCCTCGACGATCACGCGGTTCTGCTCGGGCAGGACCTCGATCACGCGACCGGTCTTCCCCCGGTCGCCGCCGCGCGACTCGCGCGCGCCGGCGATGACCTGCACGAGGTCGCCCTTCTTGATGCTGGCCATGGGTCAGATCACCTCCGGTGCGAGCGAGACGATCTTCATGAAGCGCTTGTCGCGGAGCTCGCGACCGACGGGGCCGAAGATGCGCGTGCCGCGGGGGTCTCCGTCGTTCTTCAGGATGACCGCTGCGTTCTCGTCGAACTTGATGTACGAGCCGTCGGGACGGCGGGTGGACTTCACGGTGCGGACGATGACGGCCTTGACCACATCGCCCTTCTTGACGGCACCGCCGGGGATGGCGTCCTTGACCGTGGCGACGATGGTGTCGCCGAGGCCCGCGTACCGACGGCCGGAGCCGCCGAGGACGCGGATGGTCAGGAGCTGCTTGGCGCCGGTGTTGTCGGCGACCTTGACGCGGGATTCCTGCTGGATCATGTCTGGATCTCCTTCGAGGCCGAGGCCTACTTGGCCTTCTCGAGGATCTCGACGAGGCGCCAGCGCTTGGTGGCGCTCGTCGGGCGGGTCTCTGCGATCAGGACGCGGTCGCCGATGCCGGCGGCGTTCTGCTCGTCGTGCGCCTTGACCTTCGAGGACTTGCGCAGGACCTTGCCGTAGAGGGGGTGCTTGACGCGGTCCTCGACCTCGACGACGACGGTCTTCTCCATCTTGTCGGAGACGACGTAGCCGATGCGCGACTTGCGGTAGCCGCGCTGGACGGTCTCGTCCTTGGGCTGCTCAGTGGTAGCCATCAGTTGTCCTCAGCCTTCTGGTCCTCAGAAGCCTGGGCCTCAGGGGCCTTCGCGGCCTCGTCGGCCTTCTTCGACTTCTTCTTGTCCGCAGCCTTCTCGACCGGCGCCGGGGAGGCGCTGATGCCGAGCTCGCGCTCGCGGATCACGGTGTACAGCCGCGCGATGTCGCGCTTGACGGCGCGCAGGCGGCCGTGCGAGTCCAGCTGGCCGGTGGCCGACTGGAACCGCAGGTTGAACAGCTCCTCCTTGGCCCGCTTCAGCTCGACGACGAGACGCTCGTCGTCCATGCTGGCGAGCTCGGCGGGCAGGAGCTCCTTGGAACCGATCGCCATTATGCGTCAGCCTCCTCGCGCTTGATGATGCGTGCCTTGAGCGGCAGCTTGTGAATGGCTCGCATCATCGCCTCGCGTGCGAGCTCCTCGTTGACGCCGGCGACCTCGAACAGGACGCGGCCCGGCTTGACGTTCGCGACCCACCACTCGGGCGAGCCCTTGCCGGAGCCCATGCGGGTCTCGGCGGGCTTCTTCGTGAGCGGACGGTCGGGGTAGATGTTGATCCACACCTTGCCGCCGCGCTTGATGTGGCGCGTCATGGCGATACGAGCGGCCTCGATCTGGCGGTTCGTGACATACGCAGGCGTGAGCGCCTGGATGCCGAACTCGCCGAAGCTGACCTTCGTGCCACCGGTGGCCTGACCGCGGCGCTTCGGGTGGTGCTGCTTGCGGTGCTTGACTCGACGGGGAATGAGCATGATTACGCCTCGACTCCTGCTGCTGCCGGCGCGTCGCGACGGGGGCCCCGACGCTCGCGCTGCGGCTTCTGGTTCGCCTGCTCGCGAGCCAGCTCGCGGTTGGTGAGCTCACCGTTGTAGATCCAGACCTTCACGCCGATGCGGCCGAAGGTGGTGCGGGCCTCGTAGAAGCCGTAGTCGATGTTCGACCGGAGCGTGTGCAGGGGCACACGACCCTCGCGGTACGACTCGCTGCGGCTCATCTCGGCGCCGCCGAGGCGGCCCGAGACCTTGATCTTGACGCCCTTGGCACCGGCGCGCTGCGCCGACTGCAGGCCCTTGCGCATCGCGCGGCGGAATGCCACGCGAGCGCTGAGCTGCTCGGCGATGCCCTGCGCGACGAGCTGAGCCGAGGCCTCGGGGTTCTTGACCTCGAGGATGTTCAGCTGGATCTGCTTGCCGGTGAGCTTCTCGAGGTCGGCGCGGATGCGCTCGGCCTCGGCGCCGCGGCGACCGATCACGATGCCCGGACGGGCGGTGTGGATGTCGACGCGGACGCGGTCGCGGGTGCGCTCGATCTCGATGCGGGCGACGCCGGCGCGGTCGAGGCTCGTCGCGAGCATCCTGCGGATGCGCACGTCCTCGGCCACGTAGTCGGCGTAGCGCTGCCCCGGCTTGGTCGACTCGGCGAACCAGCGCGACACGTGGTCGGTGGTGATGCCGAGGCGGAAGCCGTACGGGTTGACCTTCTGTCCCATTACTTCTCGTCCTCCGTGGTCGGCGTCGCGAGCACGACGGTGATGTGGCTCGTCCGCTTGTTGATGCGGAACGCGCGACCCTGTGCACGCGGCTGGAACCGCTTGAGCGTGGTGCCCTCGTCGACGAATGCGCGCGACACGTACAGGTCGGCGTCGTCGAGGAACTCGTTCGTCGCGTCGGCCTTGACCCGGGCGTTCGCCATCGCCGAGGCGACGAGCTTGTAGACCGGCTCCGAGGCGCCCTGCGGGGCGAACTTCAGGATCGCGAGGGCCTCCTCGGCCTGCTTGCCGCGGATCATGTCGACGACGCGGCGGGCCTTCTGAGGGGTCACGCGGATGTGACGAACGCGAGCGATCGACTCAACCATTGCCTTCTCCTTCCGTCGCCGCGCTTAGCGGCGACGACCCTTCTTGTCGTCCTTCACGTGACCGCGGAAGGTGCGGGTGGGCGCGAACTCGCCCAGCTTGTGGCCGACCATCGTCTCGGTGACGAAGACCGGGATGTGCTTGCGGCCGTCGTGCACGGCGATCGTGTGGCCGAGCATGGCCGGGACGATCATCGAGCGGCGCGACCACGTCTTGATGACGTTCTTGCTGCCGGCCTCGTTCTGGCGAACCACCTTGGTGAGGAGGTGGTCGTCGACGAACGGACCCTTCTTGAGGCTGCGGGGCATCGGACTCTCCTACTAGCGCTTCTTCTTGCCGGTCGGGCGGCGGCGGACGATGAGCTTGTCGCTCGGCTTGTTCGGCCGGCGGGTGCGGCCCTCGGCCTGACCCCACGGGCTGACGGGGTGGCGGCCACCGCTCGTCTTGCCCTCGCCACCACCGTGCGGGTGGTCGACCGGGTTCATCGCGACACCGCGGACGGTCGGACGGACGCCGAGCCAGCGCTTGCGGCCAGCCTTGCCCCAGTTGATGTTCGACTGCTCGGCGTTGCCGACCTCGCCGATCGTGGCGCGGCAGCGCGCGTCGACGTTGCGGATCTCGCCCGACGGCAGGCGGAGCTGCGCGTAGGGGCCGTCCTTGGCGACGAGGCGGACCGATGCGCCGGCCGAGCGGGCCAGCTTGGCGCCGCCGCCCGGACGGAGCTCGATCGCGTGGACGACCGTTCCCGTCGGGATGTTGCGCAGCGGCAGGTTGTTGCCGGGCTTGATGTCGGCGCCTGCGCCCGACTCGACGATGTCGCCCTGGCCGAGCTTGTTGGGGGCCAGGATGTAGCGCTTCGTGCCGTCCTCGAAGTGCAGCAGCGCGATGCGCGCCGTGCGGTTGGGGTCGTACTCGATGTGCGCGACGCGGGCGTTGACGCCGTCCTTGTCGTTGCGACGGAAGTCGATGACGCGGTACTGGCGCTTGTGGCCGCCGCCGATGTGGCGGGTCGTGATGCGACCGGCGTTGTTGCGGCCACCCGTCTTGGGCAGCGGGCGCAGCAGCGACTTCTCGGGCGTCGACCGGGTGATCTCAGCGAAGTCTGCGACGGAGGAGCCGCGACGACCGGGGGTCGTCGGCTTGTACTTGCGGATTGCCATGTGCTTGTTCCTTCCGTCCTCAGCCGACAGCCGTGAAGATGTCGATCGAGCCGGACTTCAGCTTCACGATCGCGCGCTTGGTGTCCTTGCGCTTGCCGATGCCGAAGCGGGTGCGGCGCGTCTTGCCGACGCGGTTGAGGGTGTTGACGCGCTCCACCTTGACGCCGAAGATCTTCTCGATCGCGAGCTTGATCTCGGTCTTCGAGGCGCGCGGGTCGACCTCGAAGGTGTAGCTGCCCATGTCGATGAGCGCGTAGCTCTTCTCGGACACGATCGGGCGGATGATGATGTCGCGAGGGTCCTTGTTGTAACCGCTCATCAGTTCTCGTCCTTGTCTGCCGCAGCGGCCTTCGAGCCCTTGCCGGCCTCGACGAAGCCAGCGGCCTCAGCGGCCTCGGCAGTGCGGAACCACACCTCGGCCTCGGTCTGCTCGAACCAGCGACCCTCGGGGCGGTGGAACTTCATCGAGTTCGCGTTGCCCTTGATCGGGAAGCCCTCGGGGGCGGAGCCGTCGGCCAGCGGTGCGGCCGAGTCGGCGCCGAAGTCGCCCTCGGCGACCTCTGCCTCAGCGGCAGGGGCGGCCTCGTCGGCCGTCGCCGGCTGCTCGACGGGAGCGGCGGCCACGACGGCCTCGCCCTTCGTCTTCGCGGCGACGAACGCCTCGTAGGCGGTCTTCGAGAAGACGATGTCGTCGCTCACGAGCACGTCGTACGCGTTGAGCTGGTCCCACGACAGGACGTGCACCTCGGTGAGGTTGCGCACCGAGAGGAACGCGGTCTCCTCGGAGCGGTCGAGCACGATGAGCACGTTCTTGACGACGCCGAGCGCCGCGAGCATCTCGACGGCTGCGCGCGTCTTCGGGGCCTCGGCGGAGCCGAAGGTCTCGACGACGTGCAGGCGGCCGCCGCGAGCGCGGTCGGACAGCGAGCCCAGCAGGGCCGCGGCGATCATCTTCTTGGGGGTGCGCTGCGAGTAGTCGCGCGGCGTCGGGCCGTGGACGATGCCACCGCCGGTCATCTGGGGCGCGCGGATCGAGCCCTGGCGCGCGCGGCCGGTGCCCTTCTGCTTGAACGGCTTGCGGCCGGCGCCGGAGACCTCGCCGCGACCCTTGGTCGAGTGCGTGCCCTGGCGTGCGGCAGCGAGCTGCGCGACCACGACCTGGTGGATCAGCGGAACGTTCGTCTGGACGTCGAAGATGCTGGCGGGCAGCTCGACCGAGCCTGCCTGCTTGCCCTTCGCGTCGACGATGGCGACCTGTGCGGTCATGCTCAGGCTCCCTTCACAGCGTTGCGGACGAAGACGAGTCGGCCGCGGGCACCGGGGACGGCGCCCTTGACGAGCATGAGGCCCTGCTCGACGTCGATCGAGTGGACCGTGAGGTTCAGCACCGACACGCGCTCGCCACCCATGCGGCCGGCCATGCGCATGCCGCGGAAGACGCGGCTGGGCGTGGACGAGGCACCGATGGAGCCCGGCTTGCGGTGGTTGCGGTGGGCACCGTGCGAGGCGGAGACGCCGGCGAAGTTGTGGCGCTTCATGACACCGGCGAAGCCCTTGCCCTTGGAGGTGCCGACGACGTCGACCTTCTGGCCTGCGGCGAACAGGTCGACGGCCAGCTCCTGGCCGAGCTCGTACTCGCCGGCGTTGTCGGTGCGCACCTCTGCGAGGTGGCGGCGGGGGGTGACGCCGGCGGCGTCGAAGTGGCCGGCGGCGGGCTTGTTGACCTTGCGCGGGTCGACCTGGCCGGCAGCGATCTGGATGGCCGCGTAGCCGTCCTTCTCGTGCGTGCGGATCTGCGTGACCACGTTCGGCGTGATCTCGAGCACCGTGACGGGGACGAGCTTGTTCTGCTCATCCCACACCTGGGTCATCCCGAGCTTCTTGCCGAGCAGGCCGCGAGTCGTCGTGATCTTCGACATGGCGTTCCTTAGAGCTTGATCTCGATGTTGACGTCAGCGGGCAGGTCGAGGCGCATGAGCGAGTCGACGGCCTTGGGCGTCGGATCGATGATGTCGATGAGTCGCTTGTGCGTGCGCTTCTCGAAGTGCTCGCGGCTGTCCTTGTACTTGTGGGGAGAACGGATCACCACGACCACGTTCTTCTCCGTCGGCAGCGGCACAGGGCCCACCACCGTCGCGCCCGCTCGGGTCACGGTGTCGACGATCTTGCGCGCCGACGAGTCGATGACCTCGTGGTCGTACGACTTCAGTCGGATGCGGATCTTCTGTCCCGCCATGGCTGACTCTCTTTCCTGTCGACGCAGCCGCTCGGACTGCTCGCAACACACCTGTCAGTGCACCGCTGTTCTTCTGTCAATGCCCCGGAGGGCGCGCACCGCCGCTGAGCACGGTCATGCCGCGCTCGGCTTCGGCGAAGTTCTTGTCGGCTGCCCGCGGCCCAGGATCGTGATCGTCCTGTGCACTGCCAGGGCAGTGAGCGGCGTGAGACGCCGCGTTTGCAACCTGTCGATTCTCGCACGGATCAGGATGTCCGTGCAACCCGGGCGTGTCGCGCCTTCTGCCGCGTCGTTCCGCGGCTGCGGCCGACCGCGCCGCCATCCTCCCACGCACGGCGGAGGGGCGGGGATCGCTCCCCGCCCCTCGGTGCTCCCGCGCTACTGGCGCGGCTCGTCGTCCTGCGGCTGCGCTCCGGCAGCGTCTGCGTCGGAGTGGCCGAGGAAGCCGTCGGCGTGCTCCTGCACGCCGTCGGTGTGCTCGGCGAAGCGCCCGCCCGAGAGCCGGTCGAAGCCGTCGCCGGCGGCCTGGATGCCCTGGTCGCTGTGCTGCTCGCCCTGCTCGTTGTCGAGCGCGTCCTTCGCCTTGTTCACGAAGTCATCGATGCCCATGCATGCCTCCTGTCTCGTCGCGCGGGTCGCGGCGTGCCCACCACCGAACCACACCCGCGGCGATCGCGCCAGTGCTCCGGCCCGATCGCTACGCTCGCGGCATGGCGCTCCCCCACGACCCCAGCTGGCCCCGCGCGGGCGGATGGCCGCAGCTCGCCGAGGCCGAGGGGTCCGTCGACGCGGTGCTCGTCGGGCTCGGCACCCACGCGACGTCGCTGAGCCCCACCGCCGCGCACTCGACGCCGCCCGCGGTGCGCGAGGCGCTGCGCCGCTACTCGCCGCACGCCGCGGCGGCGCCGCTCGCGGGGCTGCGGATCGCCGACGCCGGCGACGCGGCCGACCCCGACGGCGACGAGGCAGGCGCTGCGGCGCTCGTCGCGGGGGCCGCGGCCCGCGCGCGGCTCGTGCTCGCGATCGGCGGCGACAACGCCGCGACCGTGCCCGCCGCCCTCGGCGCCTGGGGCGCATCCGTCGGCTCCGCCGGCCTCATCACGATCGACGCGCACCACGACCTGCGCGACGGCCGCAGCAACGGCTCTCCCGTGCGCCGGCTGCTCGAGGCGGGCCTCGACGGGCGCCGGGTCGTGCAGATCGGGATCCAGGACTTCGCAAACTCCGCGGCCTACGCCGAGCGGGCCGAGGCGGCGGGCATCACGGTGATCCCCCGTGACGCGTGCGAGGCGGCGCCGATGCACGAGATCGCCGCTCGCGCCGTCGCGATCGCCGCGGCCGCGGGCGGGCCGGTGCACGTCGACGTCGACGTCGACGCCTGCGACCGCGCCGTCGCGCCCGGCTGCCCCGCCTCCACCCCCGGGGGGCTCAGCGCCTGGCAGCTGCGGCAGCTCGTGCGCGCCCTCGCGGCCGCGCCCGAGGTGACGTCGATCGACTTCACCGAGGTCGACGCATCCGCCGACGCCCCCGACGGGCGCACCGTGCGGCTCGTGGCGCTCGGGATCCTCGAGGCGCTCGCGGGCCTGGCGCTCAGAGCCCCCGCATCGTGAACGCGCGCGCCACGGCTGCCCGCCCCGGCGGCAGCGCGAGCGCCCTCACGAGCAGCATCCGCGCCGCGAGCTCCGTGCCGCTCGCGGGCGAGCCCATCCCCATGTTCCAGGCGGCGCGGCGCATCGCGCGCTTCGCCGCCTCGCCGCGCGCGAGGGCGTAGGCCGCGAGGGCCTCGGCGCCGCGCCGCTCGTCGGCGAGCGCCCGGGCGAGCGCCGCGTCGAGGGCCAGCGCGTCGAGCCAGCCGAGGCTCATGCCCTGGCCGCCGATCGGGCTCACCTCGTGCGCCGCGTCGCCGACGAGCGCCGCGCGCCCGACCGCCGCGCGCTCCGCGAGGTGCTGGCGCGCCACGAACGCGCTCGGCTCCGCGCCTGCGGGCAGCCGCGGCGGGTCGACGAGCCGCTCGTCGAGGAGGCGCTGGAACCGAGCGAGGCCGATGCCGGGCTCCGGCTCCCGCAGCCGCACCACCCAGCGCCGCCGGCCGCCCGGGAGCGGGAACGACTCGACGATGCCGCCGGGCTCGAGGTGCAGGTGCGCCTCGCCGTGCTGCGCATCCGGGCGAGCGCCGGCGCCCTCCGGCTCGTCGACGTCGACCATCGCGTACGCGCCCCAGCCGTGGCGGAGCCGCCAGCGCACGCCGAGCATCGCCCGCACCGCGCTGCGCACGCCGTCGGCGCCCACCGCCCAGCGCGCCTCGACCGGGGCGCTCCCCTCGATCCCGAGCCCGACGGCGTCCGCCCGCTGCGTCAGCGCCACGACGCGCGCGCCGGTGCGCAGCGCCTCGGGCGCGAGCGCCGCGAGCCGCTCGCGCAGCAGCGCCTCGGTGCGGTGCTGCGGCAGCGCGCGGATCGGCGCCTCGTCGAAGCGCAGCCGCGCGAGCTCCCGCCCGCCGCGGAGCGCCGCGCCCGCGGTGATGGCGGCCGACTCCGCGCGCACGACGTCGCCGACGCCCGCCGCGTCGAGGGCCGCGAGCCCCGGCGGGTGGATGCCGAACGCGCGCGACGCCGCCGACGGCTCGGTGCGCCGCTCGAGCACGACGACGTCGAGCCCCCGCTGCGCCAGGAGGCACGCGAGGTGCAGGCCGACGGCGCCCGCTCCGACGACCGCGACGTCGTGGCGGGCGCTCACGGGGCCTCCCGCACGAGCTCGAGCCGCGACGGCAGGCCGCGCCGCACGCTCCACCCGGGCGGCGCCGCGGCCGCGAGCTCGGCGGGCGTGCTGCTGCGGCGGATCGAGGCGAGGCCGTCGGGGCGGATGAGCGTGCCGCGCAGGAGCGTCGGCTGCAGCGGCCAGGTGGCGGCGGCGAAGGCCGCGTACGCGAGCGGCGAGCGGGCGATGTCGCCGTGGACGGCGACGCCGCCCGGCGCCGTCAGCCGCTCGGAGTCGGCGAGCACCGCGCCGAGCTCGGCGGGCGACAGGTGGTGCAGCACGTGGTTCGACACGACGACGTCGAAGCGCTCGCCCTTGGCGACCAGGTCGCCCGTCGTCGCCTGGCGCAGCTCGAGACCGGGCACGGGGTCCAGCCCGCGCGCGTAGGCCATCGCGCGCGCATCCGGATCGATCGCCACCACCCGCAGCCCGCCGCCGTCGCGCGCCGCCCAGCGCAGCAGCCGGCGCGGCAGGTCGGCGCCGCCCGTGCCGACGTCGAGGAGCCGCACGTGCCGTCCTGCGCGCAGCCGCGGCCGGATCCAGCGGCGGTAGAGCGCCCCGCGGCCCGACACCGCCGCGTTGACGAGGTCGAACCTCGCGTAGGTGCGCGCGAGCACCTCTGGGTCGCAGCCCGGGTCGTCCATCGCCTCGCGCGCATCCGGGTCACGATCGCGCAGCGCCCAGCGCGGCACGCTCATCCCTGGACGGTGAGCAGCGCCGACTCGACCGTGAGGCCGGGGCCGAACGCCATCGCCGCGACGCGCTCGCCGTCGGCGGCGTCCGAGCGCAGGATCCGGTCGAGCACGAACAGCACGGTGGCGCTCGACATGTTGCCGAAGTCGCGCAGCGTCTCGCGCGCCGGCACGAGCTGCGCCTCGGACAGCCGCAGCGTCGACTCGACCTTGTCGAGGATGCTGCGCCCGCCGGGGTGGATGGCCCAGTGCTCGACCGCGTCGCCCGCGCGGCCCTCGCCGAGCGCGGCGCCGAGCGCCGGCTCCTGCGACAGCAGCGGCTCGATCGCGCCGACGATGTGCTCGCCGATGAGCGACGGCACCGCGTTCGAGAGCACCATCTCGAAGCCGTGGTCGCCGATCCGCCAGGCCATGTCGCCCTCCCCCTGCGGCGTCGTGCGGGTCGCGAACGCGTCGAGCCGCAGCGCGCGCTCACCCTCGGCCGTGGGCCGCGCGGTCACGACGCCCGCGCCCGCGCCGTCGCCGAAGAGCGACGTCGCGACGATCGTGTCGGGGTCGTTGGAGGTGCGCAGGTGCAGCGTGCAGAGCTCGACGCTCACCACGAGCACGACCGCCGACGCGTCGGCCTCGCACAGCTGCGCCGCGAGCCGCAGCGCCGGCATCGCCGCGTAGCAGCCCATGAAGCCCAGGTGGTAGCGCTGCACGCCCGCCGGCAGGCCCAGGTCGCGCGCGAGCACGAAGTCCGGCCCCGGCGCGTAGAAGCCGGTGCACGAGACGGTGATGACGTGCGTGACGTCGGCGGCCTCGAGGTCGGGCGCTGCCGCGAGCGCCGCGCCGCCCGCCTCGACGTAGAGGCGGCTCGCGTGCTCGGCGTAGCGATCGTTGCGCAGCCGCGTGCCGGGGTCGAGCAGGAGGCCGGTGCTGCGGTCGAAGAACGCGGGCTCCTCGGGCCCGTCGCCCGAGAGCGTCAGCTCGTCGACGACCGTGTAGCGGTGGTCGATGCCCGAGACGCCGAACGAGGTCGAGACGATGCGCTGGCCGAGCCTCGACAGGCCCGGCTGCGCGCCGAACACCTCCGCCACCTCGGTCTGGACGAGCCGCGTGGGCGGCACGGCAGTGGACAGGCCCCTCAGCGTCACCGTCATGCGGCGAGCGTAGTGGCGGCGCCTGTGCGTCGCTACGGCAGCCGGGGAGGCTCCACGACGAGGTCGCCCGCGCGCCAGACGGCGTGCACGAGCGGCACGCCCGGGCGGTAGGCGAGGTGGGTGATCGAGGGCGCGTCGAGCACCTGCAGGTCGGCGCGGGCACCGGGGCGGATGCGCCCGAGGGGCGCGAGCGGCCGGCCGTCGCGGCCCGTGCGGGGCGCGTCGCGGTCGAGGGCCGCCGCACCGCCGAGGGTGGCCGCGCGCACCGCCTCCTCGACGGTGAGGCCCATCTGCAGCACCGCCGTCGCGACGCAGTACGCCATCGACGTCGTGTAGCTCGTGCCCGGGTTGCAGTTGCTCGCGATCGCCACGACGGCGCCCGCATCAAGCAGCCGGCGGGCGGGCGCGAGCGGCATGCGGGTCGAGAGGTCGCACGCGGGCAGCACCGTGGCCACCGTGCCGCGGCCGCCGTGCCAGCTGTCGGCGAGCATCGCCACCTCGTCGTCGTCGAGGAAGGCGACGTGGTCGACGCTCAGCGCGCCGAGCTCGACCGCGAGCCGCGCGCCGGGACCGGGCCCGAGCTGGTTGCCGTGCACGCGCAGGGCGAGCCCGCGCGCCCGCGCGGCCTCCAGCACGCGCCGCGACTGCTGCTCGTCGAAGGCGCCGCGCTCGCAGAAGACGTCGACCGCGTCGACGTGCGGCGCGACGGCCTCGAGCATGTCGCCCGCGACGAGGTCGACGTAGCCCTCCGCATCCGAGCCCTCCGGCACGAGGTGCGCGCCGAGGAAGGTGACCGCGTCCGCTCGGGCGGCGGCGATGCGCGCCGAGCGCAGCTCGTCGGCGACCGTGAGGCCGTAGCCCGTCTTCACCTCGAGCGCCGTCGTGCCGCCGCGGAGCGCCTCGTCGGCGAGCCGGTCGAGGTTCGCGGCGAGCTCGGCGTCGGAGGCTGCCCGCGTCGCGGCCACGGTGACGCCGATGCCGCCTGCCGCGTAGGGCTCCCCCGCCATGCGCGCCTCGAACTCGGCGGTGCGGTCGCCCGCGAACACGAGGTGCGTGTGGCTGTCGACCCACCCCGGCAGCACGGCGCGGCCGGCGACGTCGACGCGCGCGTCGGCGGCGGGCGCGGCGGCGGCCTCGCCGACCCACGCCACGAGCCCGCCCTCGAGCACGACGGCCGCGTCGCGCATCCGGCCGAGCTCGTCGTCG
This sequence comes from Agrococcus sp. BE272, assembly GCF_031457935.1. NCBI lineage: Bacteria > Bacillati > Actinomycetota > Actinomycetes > Micrococcales > Microbacteriaceae > Agrococcus > Agrococcus sp. BE272. The sequence goes on from NZ_JAVDXL010000001.1 coordinate 559,146, forward strand.
TTCGTGGTGAGCTCGCCGATGCCCGTGACGAGGGTCGACATCAGCCGCGCCGCATCGGGATCGGCACGCCGTGCGCCTCGGCGAAGCCGATCGCCTCGTCGTAGCCGGCGTCGACGTGCCGGATGACGCCCATGGCCGGGTCATTCGTGAGCACCCGCTCGAGCTTCTCGGCCGCGAGCGCCGTGCCGTCGGCGACCGTCACCTGCCCGGCGTGGATCGAGCGGCCGATGCCGACGCCGCCGCCGTGGTGGATCGACACCCAGCTCGCGCCTGAGGCCGTCGCGACGAGCGCGTTCAGCAGCGGCCAGTCGGCGATCGCGTCGGAGCCGTCGCGCATCGCCTCGGTCTCGCGGTACGGGCTCGCGACCGAGCCCGCGTCGAGGTGGTCGCGGCCGATCACGATCGGCGCCGAGAGCTCGCCGCTCGCGACCATCTCGTTGAAGCGCAGGCCCGCGAGGTGCCGCTCCCCCGCGCCGAGCCAGCAGATGCGCGCCGGCAGGCCCTGGAAGTGCACGCGCTCCTGCGCCATGCGGATCCAGCGCTCGAGGCGGCGGTTCTCGGGGAACAGCTCGAGGATCGCCTCGTCGGTGCGCCGGATGTCCTCCGGGTCGCCCGAGAGCGCCGCCCAGCGGAACGGCCCCTTCCCCTCGCAGAAGAGCGGGCGGATGTACGCGGGCACGAAGCCGGGGAACGCGAAGGCGTCCTCGAAGCCGCCGAGCCTCGCCTCGGCGCGGATCGAGTTGCCGTAGTCGAAGACCTCGGCGCCCGCGGCCTGGAAGCCCACCATCGCCTCGACGTGCCGCGCCATCGAGGCGCGGGCGCGCTCGGTGAAGCCCTCCGGGTCGCGCGTGCGCTCCGCCTCCCAGTCGTCGAACGCGACGCCGCTCGGCAGGTAGGCGAGCGGGTCGTGCGCGCTCGTCTGGTCGGTGACGACGTCGATCGGCGCGCCCATCCGCAGCAGCTCCGGCACCACGTCGGCGGCGTTCGCGCAGAGGCCGATCGAGAGCGCCCGCCCGGCGTCCCTCGCCTCGACGGCGCGCGCGAGCGCATCCGCTGTCGTCCTCGCCTCCACGTCGAGGTAGCGGTGCTCGATGCGGCGGCGGATGCGGCTCGGGTCGACCTCGACGCAGATCGCGACGCCGTCGTTCATCGTGACGGCGAGCGGCTGCGCGCCGCCCATGCCCCCGAGGCCCGCGGTGAGGGTGATCGTGCCGGCGAGGCTCTCGCGGCCGAGCTTCGCCGCGACCGCGCCGAACGTCTCGTAGGTGCCCTGCAGGATGCCCTGGGTGCCGATGTAGATCCAGCTGCCGGCGGTCATCTGGCCGTACATCGTGAGCCCCGCGGCCTCGAGGCGGCGGAACTCGGGCCACGACGCCCAGTCGCCGACGAGGTTGGAGTTCGCGATCAGCACGCGCGGCGCCCACGCGTGGGTGCGCATGACGCCGACCGGCCGGCCCGACTGCACGAGCAGCGTCTCGTCGTCCTCGAGCGCCTCGAGCTCGCGCACGATGGCGTCGTAGCTCGCCCAGTCGCGCGCCGCCCGGCCCGTGCCGCCGTAGACGACGAGCTCGTCGGGGTGCTCGGCGACCTCCGGGTCGAGGTTGTTCATGAGCATGCGCAGCGCCGCCTCCTGCTGCCAGCCCTTCGCCGTCAGCTCGCTGCCGCGCGCCGCGCGCACCGGTCGTGCTCCGCGCATCATGCGCCTCCCTCTCGATCGATCCCCACCTGGAACGCCTCGGCGGCATCCGCCGTCCACGCCTCGCCGCCCTCGACCAAGCCGGCCTCGATGAGCGCGCCACCGCCGACCACGAAGGCGACGGATGCCTCGATGTCGCGGGCGAGGAACCGGTCGGGCCCGATGCCCGGCACGAGGCGCCGCAGCCCTGCGATCACGCGGCCTGTGCGCTCCCCCGGCAGCTCGGCGCGCAGCTCGATGCCGCGCGCGGCGGTCATCACCTCGATCGCGAGCACCCGGCCGAGGCCGTCGACGGCGCGGCGCAGCTTGCGTGCGGCGCCCCAGCCCATCGACACGTGGTCCTCCTGCATCGCGCTCGACGGGATCGAGTCGACCGAGGCGGGCACCGCGAGGCGCTTCAGCTCGGAGACGATCCCCGCCTGCGTGTACTGCGCGATCATCAGGCCCGAGTCGACGCCCGGGTCGTCGGCGAGGAACGGCGGGAGGCCCCAGGAGCGCGCGGGGTCGAGGAAGCGGTCGGAGCGCCGCTCGCTCATCGACGCGACGTCGGCGATCGAGATGGCGAGGAAGTCGAGCACGGCCGCGACCGGCGCGCCGTGGAAGTTGCCGTTCGAGACGACCCGGCCGTCGGGCAGCACCACCGGGTTGTCGATCGCGCTCGCGAGCTCGACCTCGGCCACGCGCGCGGCGTGCGCCGCCGTGTCGCGGGCGGTGCCGTGCACCTGCGGGGCGCAGCGCAGCGAGTAGGCGTCCTGCACGCGGGTGTCCTCGGGCCCCTTGTGGCTCGCGACGATCGGGCTGCCCTCGAGCAGCGCCGCGATCGTCGCGGCGCTCGCCGCCTGGCCCGGGTGCGGGCGCAGCGCCATGAGGTCGGCGGCGAACGGCGCATCGGTGCCGAGCAGCCCCTCGACGCTCATCGCGGCGGCGAGGTCGGCGGTCGCGAGCAGCTTGTCGAGGTCGGCGAGGGCGAGGCAGAGCATCGCGAGCATGCCGTCGGTGCCGTTGACGAGCGCGAGGCCCTCCTTCTCGGCGAGCACGACGGGGGTGAGGCCGGCGCGCTCGAGCGCGGCCGACGCATCCATCACCTCGCCGTCGAGCTCGCCCGGGCCGCTCACCTCGACGACGCCCTCGCCCATCGCCGCGAGCGCCACGTGCGACAGCGGCGCGAGGTCGCCAGAGCAGCCGAGCGACCCGTACTCGCCGACCACGGGGGTGATGCCGGCGTTGAGCATCGCGGCGTAGAGCTCGGCGGTGGCGCGGCGCACGCCGGTGCGCCCGGTCGCGAGCGTCTGGAGGCGCAGCAGCATGAGGCCGCGCACGACCTCGCGCTCGACCGCCTCGCCGCTCGAGGCGGCGTGCGAGCGGATGAGCGACTGCTGCAGGCGCGTGCGGTCGGCGGGCGCGATGGCGGTGTTCGCGAGCGCGCCGAAGCCGGTCGAGATGCCGTAGTGCGGCCGATCGTCGGCCGCGAGCGCGTCGATGACGACGCGGGCCGCGTCGATGCGCTCGAGCGCCGCGGGGCTCAGCTCGACCCGCGCGTCGAAGCGGGCGACCTGCACCACCTGGTGCCGGGTGAGAGGGGCGTCTCCGATGACCACTGCCATGCCGCCATTCCAGCGCCCCGGTCGGGCGCGCGCATCCGCCTCCCGCCGCTTCGTGTCTGAGATCTCGGACGCGCGCCTACACTGGAACGATCGGCGGCCGTGGCCGCCGCGGGAGGACCGGAGGGTGCCGATGGGGATGCCGCGGATGCCGGCGGCCAGGAGCGCCCTGCGCGTGCTGTCGCTGCTCGCCGAGCAGGCGGGACCCGTGCGGGCCGCGACCATCGCGCGCGAGCTCGGCCTGCCGCGCTCGAGCGCCTACCAGCTGCTCCAGGTCATGCGCGACGAGGGCTTCCTCGTGCACTACCCGGAGCTCGGCGCGTGGGGCCCGAGCGCGCGGGTGCAGCAGATCGGCTCGCGCGTCGCGGCCGCGACCCGGCTCGAGCGGCTCGCGCAGCCGATCCTCGACCGGCTCGTCGCGCGATCGCCGATCCCCGCGACGAGCCACCTCGCGGTGCTCGCCGGCAGCGACGTCGCCTACGCCGGGCGCGGCGAGGGGCGCCGCTCCCCCGTGACGGTCTCGCGCGTGGGCGTGCGGCTGCCCGCGGTGCGCACGGCGACCGGCCGCGCGATGCTCGCGGCGCTCGGCGACGACCAGGTGCGGGCGCTGCTGCCGCACGACCGCGACCTGGCCGGCGAGCGGCCGGCGACGCGGGCCGCCCTCACCGCGCTGCTCGCGGGGGTGCGGCGACGCGGCTGGGCGACCGAGGACGGCGAGGTCGACGCAGCCTACGGCTCCGTCGCGGCCGCCGCCCGCGACGCCGCGGGCTACCCCGCGGCGTCGGTGGGCCTCACGTTCCGGCTGGTCGACGCCGACGACGCCGCGTGGGCGGTGCTCGGCGGCGCGAGCGCCGCGGCCGCCGCCGAGCTGACGCGCAGGCTCGGCGGCGGCTGAGCCGTCAGGCCAGGCGGGTCTCGACCGGCGTCGGGTTCGAGAAGAGGTCGTGCACGGGGCAGTGCGCGTCGACGAGCCGGCGCAGCTCCTCGAAGCGGGCGCGCTCGTGGGGGCCGTCGATGTCGACGACCACCCGCACGCCGGCGAACCCGGGGCGCACGTCGTCGGCGCCGAACAGGCCGCGCACGTCGAGGTCGCCCTCCGCGCGCAGCTCGAGCCGGTCGATCGTCAGCCCGAGCCGCTTGGCGTACAGGCGGTAGACGACGGTCTGGCACGCGAGCAGCGCGCCGAGCGCCGCCTCGACGGGGCTCGCGCCGGCGTCGTCGCCCGCGAGGCCGGCCGGCTCGTCGATGAGCCACTCGTGCCGGCCGGCGCGGATGCGGGTCGCGACCGCGCCCTGGGCATCGCCGTCGGCGCGGAAGACGAGCCGGGCGTTCGCGACGTCGGCGGCGAGCCGCTCGCCCCAGGCGCGCTCAGCCTGGTCGAGGCGCTCCTCGCGGTCGGCGTCGGTGACGGGGGCGGCGGATGCGGTGGTGATGCTCATGCGGATCTCCTCGGGTCGGGGATCCACACGCTAGGGAGCGACGCGGCGGGCGAGGAAGCCCGCCGCGTCGCACGGCGTCACGCGGCGTCGCGGGGCGTCACAGAGCCGCCGTGCCGTCGACCCGCGACCGCCGCCTCAGACGGGCCGGTCGTCGGCGTCCGGCCGCGGCGGCGACGCCTGCGCCTGCGCGGTCAGGGATGCGTCGTCCGGCTCGAGGTCGGCGTGGTCGGCGAGGTGCTCCCGCTCGATCGCCGCCCGTGCGCGATCCGCGAGCTCGTCGAACGACCTGCCCGACATGTCGCCGGGGACGTCGGCCGGCGCATCGGCGTCGACCGCGAGCTCCGGGGCGTCCTCGTCGCGGCGCGGCTCCTCGTCCTCCTCGTGCTGCACCATCTGGCCCTCCTCTGCTGGGCGCGCGGCTCAGGGCTGCGCGCGGTCGGTGTCGTCGAGCGCGCTCGCGTCGCCGGCCGGGTCGCCCACGGGCGCGGTCGGGTCGAGCGTGCCGGGCCCCTGCGGCGCCTCGGGGGCTCCTGACGCTCCCGGCACGGGGGCGTCCGGGCCGCCCGGACCGGCGGGCGCTCCGGGCACGTCTGGGGTGCCGGGCGCGCCGGGCGCCTCGGGCGCGCCGGGGCCGGGCTGCAGCGGCTCGCCCGGCTCCTCGGGGCTGCCGCCGGGCTGCTCGGCCTCGAGCTCGGCGATGCGCTCGCGGTGCTCGTCGATGCGGTCGAGGCCCTCCTGCACGACGCGCTCGTAGCGCTCGCCGGTCGCCTCGGCCGCGAAGTCGGCCTGCCCGTCGCGGTCGGCGTTCGGCGCCGGCGCCGGCGGCTCGCCGCCGGTGGGGAGGGGCTGCTCGTCGTCGAGCGGCTGGTCGCCGCCGTCGCGGATGTCGCTGTCTGCCATGCTCGCACCTCTCGTTCCTGGCCGACGCCGGTGCGCCGGCGCAGCCAGTAGAGCACCGGAGCCTGGGAGCGGCATCGACGCGGGCCCGTCAGCGCGCGAGCAGCCACCAGATGCCGGCGACCGCCTGGGCGATCGCGAGCACGAGCGCGATCGCGACGAGCGTCACGTGCACGGTGAGGAACCGCGTCGGGCGGCCCTGCGCATCCCTCGCCCGCTCGTCGCGCGCGACGCGGCGCAGGAAGGCCGGCCACACGACGACGCTGAAGGCGGCGCCGACGAGCAGCAGCACGGCGCCGGTGAGCCCGGCCGCCTCAGCCATCGGCGCGCCCGTCGTCGTCACGGCTCCAGGCGATGCGGATGAGCCGGCGCAGCACGCCCTCGTCGACGAGCTCGAGGCGCTTGACGTAGACGCAGCCCGCGCCCTCGGTGGACGCGCCGAGCTCGGGCAGGAGCGCCGCGCCCTCGGGCAGGTCCTTGAGCCCGTAGAGCGACAGCGCGCCCTTCCGCGGCGAGAAGCCGACCTTCGGCCACTCGCCCTCCGTCCGCGAGGTGCGCGACGGCGAGACGTAGTGGTAGCTGCCGTAGCCCACCATCGACGGCCCCCAGAGCACGGGCTCGGCGCCGGTCTCCTCGCGCATGATGCGGTCGAGCCGGTGCCCCTCCTCGACGCGCCGGGCGGGCTGCGCGGCATCGAGGAACGCCTCGACGGAGGCGTCGGTCGGCTGCGTCTTCGGCTCTGCCATGCGCCCAGGCTACGCGCGTCCGGGCTGCTCGACCTCGCGGCCGCCTGCCAGCCGGCGGCGCACCGCGGCAGACAGCGCGGCGGGCCACCACGGCGCCGCCCCCGCGATCCGCTCGGCGAGTTCCGCGAGGTCGCCGGCGGCCCGCGCGTCGGAGCGGGCGAGGATCGCGTCGAGCTCGGCGGCGAGCGCCGGATGCGTCTGCTCGGCCCGCCGCCACGGGTCCTGCGCGTCGGCCACCGACGCCGCCGCGGGCTGGAGGAGGCGCGCGAGCACCAGCACGCCGCCGGCCGCATCGAGCAGGTGCCGGCGCGCCACGAGCCGCTCGCCGCGCGCGGCGCGGCCGCCGCCGACGAGCAGCGACCGCAGCAGCGCCGTCGCCACGGTGCCCGGGTCGCGGGCCGGCGGCACGAGGGTCGGGCGGATGCGCTCGGCGAGGTCGCCGAGGCGGTCGACGGCGACGCGGTGCGCGTCCGAGCGACTCTCGGCCAGCTCCTCCGGCGTGAACACCGCGTACTCCAGCAGATGCCCGTCGTCGGTCACGACCCAGGCGCCGTGCTCGGTGTCGCGCTCGTGCAGCACGATCCGCGCTGGTGGCACGGGCAGCCAGTCGGTGCTCGCGCGCAGGCGCGGGGCGGCATCCGCCTCGGCGATCACGAAGAAGTCGTGGTCGCTCCAGTCGTCGGCGCGGTGCGCCGTGCCTGCGGTGCTCCCGAGGAGCACGAGCCCGAGCGCGCCGTCGGCCCGCTCGGCCCAGTCGGCGAGGGCCGCGGTCAGTGCGTCGTGGTCGGCCGGCTGCATGCTCGCATCGTAGGCGTCGCCGCGCGCCCCCGGACACGCGGAAGGGCCCCGCCGGAGCGGGGCCCTTCGCTGTGGTCCGAGTGGACTACTTGACGATCTTCGTGACCGTGCCGGCGCCGACCGTGCGGCCACCCTCGCGGATGGCGAAGCCGAGGCCCTCCTCCATGGCGATCGGCTGGATCAGCTCGACCGTCATGTCGGTGGTGTCGCCGGGCATGACCATCTCGGTGCCCTCGGGCAGCGAGATGACGCCGGTGACGTCGGTGGTGCGGAAGTAGAACTGCGGGCGGTAGTTCGTGAAGAACGGGTTGTGGCGGCCGCCCTCGTCCTTGGACAGGATGTACGCCGTGCCCTCGAAGTTGGTGTGCGGCGTGACCGAGCCCGGCTTCACGACGACCTGGCCGCGCTCGACGTCCTCGCGCTTGGTGCCGCGGAGCAGGAGACCGCAGTTCTCGCCGGCCCATGCCTCGTCGAGCTGCTTGTGGAACATCTCGATGCCCGTGACCGTGGTCTTCTGCGTCGGGCGGATGCCGACGATCTCGACCTCGGAGTTGATCGCGAGCGTGCCGCGCTCGGCGCGACCCGTGACGACCGTGCCACGGCCGGTGATGGTGAAGACGTCCTCGATCGGCATGAGGAACGGCTTGTCGCGGTCGCGGACCGGGTCCGGGATGTTGTCGTCAGCGGCCTGCATGAGCTCGAGGATCGCGTCGACCCACTTCTCCTCGCCCTCGAGCGCCTTGAGCGCCGAGACGCGCACGACGGGGGCGTTGTCGCCGTCGAAGTCCTGGCTCGAGAGGAGCTCGCGGACCTCCAGCTCGACGAGCTCGAGGATCTCCTCGTCGTCGACCATGTCGGACTTGTTGAGCGCGACCATCAGGTACGGCACGCCGACCTGCTTGGCGAGCAGCACGTGCTCGCGCGTCTGCGCCATCGGGCCGTCGGTGGCGGCGACCACGAGGATCGCGCCGTCCATCTGGGCAGCACCCGTGATCATGTTCTTGATGTAGTCAGCGTGACCCGGCGCGTCGACGTGCGCGTAGTGGCGCTTCGGCGTCTCGTACTCGATGTGCGAGATGTTGATCGTGATGCCGCGCTGGCGCTCCTCGGGAGCGGAGTCGATCGAGGCGAAGTCGCGCTGCACGTTGGTCGCCGACGGGTACTTGTCTGCAAGGACCTTCGAGATGGCCGCCGACAGCGTCGTCTTGCCGTGGTCGACGTGACCGATCGTTCCGATGTTGACGTGCGGCTTGGTCCGCTCGAACTTGGCCTTAGCCACTGTGTCCTCCTAGGACTGTTCTCATGAGTGCACCGCCGCGTCCGCGGCAGGCGTTCGGGTGGTGTTGGAATATGGTACTTGGCTCGCCGGTCCACGCGAAACCGAGCGGGCCGGCGGTGGGCCGGGGCGGCTCGCGCCGCCCCGGCTGGTCACTCGCCCTTGCTCTTCTGGACGATCTCGTCCGCGACGGCCTTGGGGACCTCGGCGTAGGTCGAGAACTCCATCGAGTAGACGGCGCGGCCCGAGGTCTTCGACCGGAGGTCGCCGACGTAGCCGAACATCTCCGACAGCGGCACGAGGGCCTTGACGACCTTCACGCCCTGGGCGTCCTCCATCGACTGGATCTGCCCGCGACGCGAGTTCAGGTCGCCGATGACGTCGCCCATGTACTCCTCCGGCGTGCGCACCTCGACCGCCATGAGCGGCTCGAGGAGCACCGGCTGAGCCTTGCGCGCTGCCTCCTTGTAGGCCATCGAGCCGGCGATCTTGAACGCCATCTCCGAGGAGTCGACGTCGTGCGCCGCGCCGTCGAGCAGCGTCGCCTTGACGCCGACCGTCGGGAAGCCGGCGAGCACGCCGACCTGCATCGCGTCCTGCATGCCCGCGTCGACCGAGGGGATGTACTCACGGGGCACGCGACCGCCGGTGACGGCGTTCACGAACTCGTAGGTCTCCTCGCCGGCCAGGTCCATCGGCTCGAGCTTGATCTGCACCTTGGCGAACTGGCCGGAGCCACCCGTCTGCTTCTTGTGGGTGTAGTCGTACTTGTCGACGGTGCCCTTGATGGTCTCGCGGTACGCGACCTGGGGCTTGCCGACGTTGGCCTCGACCTTGAACTCGCGCTTCATGCGGTCGACGAGGATGTCGAGGTGCAGCTCGCCCATGCCCTTGATGACCGTCTGGCCGGTCTCGGGGTTGTTCTCGGTGCGGAAGGTCGGGTCCTCCTCGGCCAGCTTCTGGATGGCGAGGGAGAGCTTCTCCTGGTCGGCCTTCGTCTTCGGCTCGATCGCGACCTCGATGACGGGCTCGGGGAACGTCATCGACTCGAGGACGACCTGGTTGGCCGGGTCGCAGAGCGTGTCGCCGGTCGTGGTGTCCTTGAGGCCGATCACCGCGTAGATGTGGCCCGCGGTCATCGAGTCGACCGGGATCTCCTTGTTGGCGTGCATCTGGAAGATCTTGCCGATGCGCTCCTTCTTGCCCTTGGTGGAGTTCGCCACCGCGGCACCGGAGTCGACGTGGCCCGAGTAGACGCGCACGTAGGTCAGGCGGCCGAAGAACGGGTGCACGGCGACCTTGAACGCGAGGGCCGCGAACGGCTCGTCGCGGTCGGCGTGGCGCTCGATGATGACCTCTTCGTCGCGCACGTCGTGGCCGGGGATGGCCGGCACGTCGAGCGGCGTCGGCAGGTAGTCCACGACCGCGTCGAGCATCGGCTGCACGCCGCGGTTCTTGAACGCCGAGCCGCAGAGCACGGGGTAGATCTCCGAGGCGACCGTCATCTTGCGGATGGCTGCCTTGATCTCGGCGACCGTCAGCTCCTCGCCCTCGAAGTACTTCTCCATGAGCGCGTCGTCGGTCTCGGCGACCGTCTCGAGCAGCGCCTGGCGGTACTCCTGCGCCTTCTCGACGAGATCGGCGGGGATCTCCTCGATGGCGTACTCGGCGCCCATCTTCACGTCGCCCTTGGCGTCGCCGCGCCAGGTCTTCGCCTTCATCTCGACCAGGTCGACGATGCCCTCGAAGGCGCTCTCCGAGCCGATCGGCAGCTGGATGACCAGCGGGCGGGCGCCGAGGCGGTTGATGATGGTGTCGACCGTGAAGTAGAAGTCGGCGCCCATCTTGTCCATCTTGTTGACGAAGCAGATGCGCGGGACGTCGTACTTGTCGGCCTGGCGCCAGACGGTCTCGGACTGGGGCTCGACGCCCTCCTTGCCGTCGAAGACGGCGACCGCGCCGTCGAGCACGCGGAGCGAGCGCTCGACCTCGACCGTGAAGTCGACGTGGCCGGGGGTGTCGATGATGTTGATCTGGTTCTTGTCCCAGAAGCAGGTCACGGCGGCCGACGTGATCGTGATGCCGCGCTCCTGCTCCTGCTCCATCCAGTCGGTGGTCGAGGCGCCGTCGTGGGTCTCGCCGATCTTGTGGTTGACGCCCGTGTAGAACAGGATGCGCTCGGTCGTCGTGGTCTTGCCGGCATCGATGTGGGCCATGATGCCGATGTTGCGGACCTTGTTCAGGTCGGTGAGCACGTCCTGTGCCACAGGGTTCCTCCGATGAGTGGATGGAGCGGGAGTTGGGGGATGCCGCGGTGCGGGGACCCCGGCCGTGGGCCGGGATCCCCGCAGGCGATCACCAGCGGTAGTGCGCGAAGGCCTTGTTCGACTCGGCCATCTTGTGCGTGTCCTCGCGACGCTTCACCGCGGCGCCGAGGCCGTTGGACGCGTCGAGGATCTCGTTCTGCAGGCGCTCGGTCATCGTCTTCTCGCGACGAGCCTTGGCGTACGAGACGAGCCAGCGCAGCGCGAGCGTGTTCGCGCGGTGCGGCTTGACCTCGACGGGGACCTGGTAGGTCGAGCCGCCGACGCGGCGCGACTTGACCTCGAGGGTCGGGCGGATGTTGTCGAGCGCCTTCTTGAGCACTGCGACCGCGTCCTGGCCCGACTTGGTGCCGACGCCGGCGAGCGCGCCGTAGACGATGCGCTCGGCGAGGCCCTTCTTGCCGTCGAGGAGGATCTTGTTGACGAGCTGCGAGACGATCGGTGCGCCGTAGACGGGATCGGCAACGACCGGGCGCTTGGGGGCGGGACCCTTGCGAGGCATTACTTCTTCTCCATCTTCGCGCCGTAGCGGCTGCGAGCCTGCTTGCGGTTCTTCACTGCCTGGGTGTCGAGCGCGCCGCGCACGATCTTGTAGCGCACGCCGGGGAGGTCCTTCACACGACCGCCGCGGACGAGCACCATCGAGTGCTCCTGGAGGTTGTGGCCCTCACCGGGGATGTAGGCGGTGACCTCGGTGCCGTTCGAGAGCTTCACGCGGGCGACCTTGCGGAGCGCCGAGTTCGGCTTCTTGGGGGTGGTCGTGTAGACGCGGGTGCAGACGCCGCGCTGCTGGGGGTTCGCCTTCAGCGCCGGCGCCTTGGTCTTCGAGACCTTCGGCGACCGACCCTTGCGGACCAGCTGCTGGATAGTGGGCACGTTGCTTCTTCCTGCTGCACGGTGACAGCGTTTCGATGTGGTTCGCCGGCTGGGCCGGCTCCATCGGTGATCCCCCGTGCACGCTCTCGCGTGCCCTCTTCAGGTGGTGGATATGCCGTGGGGGCTGGCGGGTTCGGACCCGCTGCCCACGTGCGGCCCGTGCGCTCCTCGCGCATGGCGCAAGGCGCGCATGTGCGCACACCCGATCAAGGATAGGGCCACGCCGCATGCACGGTCAAGCGCGCGGGCGGGCCGCGCGGCGCAGCTCGTCGGCGAGCGCGAGCGGCCGCTCGAAGCGCGCCGCGAGGGCGACCGCGTCGCAGAGCGCCAGCAGCAGCTGCGGCGGGGCGACGAGCGGCACGTCGAGGTGCAGCAGCACCGCGCGGCGATCGCCCGGCACGGTGATCCAGCAGTCGACCGAGAGCGCCGGGAGCTCCCCCGCGCCGCCCGCCTCGCGCACCGTCGGGCGGCGCAGGATGCGCGAGGCCCCCGAGCGCAGCACGCGGTCGTCGTCGCCCGGGCGCGCGGTGCCGCCCTCGCCCTCGTGCGCGGCGCGCAGCACGAGCGGCACGAGGGCGGCCAGCACGTCGTCGGGCCCGGTGCTCGCCGCGGTCGGCACGGCGATGCCGGGGTAGACGGATGCTGCCGCCGGCATGGGCACGTCGGCCTCGAGCGCGATCCCGAGGTGCAGCTGCTCGGCACCGCCCGCCTCGGCGCGCTCGAGCGCCGCCTCGAGCCTGCGCCGCAGCGCGATGCGGACGCCCGCGCGGTCGTCGGCGCCGCCGTGCAGCTCCTCGGCGAGGGCGCGGATGCGGGCGGGCGCGTCGGGCTGTCCGAGCGGCATCGCGAACCACCGGCCCGGCAGCGCGAGCACGAGGCTCATGCCCGCCCCATCAGCGGCCGCGCACGAAGATCGACGAGTGGGGCTGCTCGAGCCCGACGAAGTAGCGCTCGAGGTCGTGGAGCGCCATCCAGGTCGCCGCGCGCGAGCCCGCGAGGTCGCCCTGCTCCTGCATCGTGGCCTGGTACGACCGCCCGTCGTGCGGCACGGGCCCCGCGAGCCCGGGCGGAGGCACCCGCACCGTGGTGCGGTGCGCGTCGGCGGCGAGGCTCGGCAGCCTCGGGTCCTCGGCGAGCGGCACCGGATCGACCGCGCCGTCGCCGCGCCCGTGCTCGAACGCGAGCACCGGGATGTGGCCGCCGATCGCCGTCGCGTCGATGCCCGCTCCCGCCACGACGACCGCGTCGACGTCGTACGCGGCGGTGAAGGCGGGGTCGGCCGCGAGGCGCGCGGCCGTGAGCCCGCCGAGGCTCCAGCCCGACAGCAGCACGCTCGCCCCCTCGGGCACGCCCGCCTGGCGCATCGCCTCGACCACCGCTCGCTCGAGCTGCGTGGGCCCGTCGCCGAGGGTCGCCGCCACACCGGCGTGCACGTCGTTGATGGAGGACGAGCCCGGCTTCCACATCTGCGTGCTGGGGATGTGCACGCGCCACACCGTCGCCGCCCCGTCGGTCACCGCGGTCACGGTGACCATCGTCGAGGCGGCCGGGTCGGTGCCCCTCGGCCCGCCGGCGTGCGCGTCGACGCCGCGGTTGCCGGCCTGCAGGCGGGCCAGGTGGTCGCCGAAGCCGCCCGGCTCCCCCGTGCGCGCCGGCTGCGCCCCGGTCCACACGAGCTGCGGCGCGCCCGCGTCGCCGGCGACGAGCCAGTCGGCGAGCCACGGCAGCGTGCCGTGCAGCCAGCCGATCGTGCCGCCGACGAGCGCGGCTTCGAGCGAGCCGGTGGCGACGAGGGTGCGCACGAAGGCCTCGTACCCGCCGCCGGCGACCCACGAGCCGAGGACGAGCAGCGCGAGCCCGCCGATGAGCAGGCCGACGAGCCCCGTCGCCATCACGGCGATCGCGAGCGCGGCCGCGACGACGACCGCGACGGCGGCGATGACGATCGCGCCGAGCCACCGGATCGCCTCGACGAGCGCGTCGGCCACCGCCTCGAGCAGGTCGCCGACGGCGCCGCGCACGTCGTCCCACAGCGAGTCGCGCAGCGACGAGCCCGCGACCTCCGCGCGGATGCGGGCCGCCGCATCCGCCGCCGCCCGCTCCTTGCGCTCGCGCGCCAGGGCCCACGCGTCGGCGGCGGCCTCCCGCGCCGCGGCGTGCTGCTCGACGACGCGCTGCTGCTCGGCGACGAGGGCGGCGGATGCGTCGGCCCCGGCGGCCTGGACGGCCAGCCGGTCGCGCTCGGCCGCGGCCGCCGTCGCGGCGGCGTCGGCCGCCCGCCACCGCGCATCCGCCTCGTCGGCCTCGTCCTGCGCGACCCGCAGCTGCTCGGCGTAGTCGACGAGCGCCTCGCCCGCGACGGCGTAGCGCGAGGTCGCGCGCCCGAGCTGCTCGGCGACCTCGCCCGCCGCCTCCCGCACGCAGTCGAACGCCTGCGCCCGGGTGGCCTCCTCGTCGCGGATCGCGTCGAGGTGCGCGATCGCCTGCTCGATCGCGGCGGCGGTGCGGCGGTAGGCATCGCCGTGGCCCTCGACGACCGGCCACCGCCCCTCGAGCTGCCCGAGGCTCATCCGTCGGCCGCCAGCCGCCGGTCGGCGTGCCGGAAGGCGTCGGCGATCCCGTCGACCGTCGCCGCGAGGCGCTCCGCGGCCTCCTGGAAGCGCTCGCGCGTGTCGTCCCACGTGTCTGCGAAGTCGCGCACCCGCGCGGCGAGCAGCTCGTGGCCGACCGCCTCGGCGACGGCCCCGCTCGTGCGATCGGAGGCGCCCAGCTGCCGGGCCACGTGCTCGAGGTGCGAGACCGCGCCGTCGAGCTCCGCGTAGGAGATGCGGATGTCGGTCATGGAGCCCCCTCGCCTGCGACGCTAGGGAGCGCGGCGCCGGGCGGGAATGGGGAGGACTCCCCATGGCGCGCCTACGGGCGGGGCCGCACCCAGCGCAGCGTCGACGCGCACGCGTCGAACAGCACCCGCATGCCCTCGACGAGCGGGTCGTCGGCCTCGACGTCGAGCGGGCGGGCGAGCGTCGCCGTCAGCTGCAGCGCCGCGCGGCGGTGCGTGCCTGGCATGGGCGTGAGGTAGACCACGGTGAGCACCCGCATCGACTCGTCGCCCATCGACTCGAGCCGGTCGCGCTCGAAGCGCACGATGCGGCGGTCGTCGTCGAGCGCGGTCGCGCCGTACTCGCGGATCGCGTGGCGCACGACGTCGTCGAGCGACACGTCGGGCTGGGCACGTCGCACCGAGGCGAGGATGGATGCGGGCATCCAGAGCGTGTCGTCGCCCGGCTCGGTGGGGGTGAAGAACGCGCGCACGTCGCCGCGCCGCATGCTCTCGAACGACTCGCGCAGCATCGCCTGCGCCTGCGCGAGCAGGTCGGGCCGGTGGGCCTGCATGGCCCGCGCGCGCACGCTCGCCGTCATCGCCTCCTGCTCGGCGCGGTCCGGCCGGTGGCGCGCCCAGCCCGGCGGCAGCTCGAGCTCGAAGTCGGGCTCGGGCGGCGCGCCGAGCGCGGCCCGAAGGTCGGTGTCCTGGCTCATCGGCGTCCCCTCGCCTCGGTGTCGATGCGGTGCAGCGTGCCGAGCTCGGCGCGCTGCGCCCGCTCCCCTGTCTCGGCCGGGATGCGCCCGCGCTCGACGAGCAGCGCGATGGCGCCGTCGCGGTCGGCGCGGATGCGGTCGAGCTCGCTCGCGGGGATCGTCGCGAGGGCGGCGCGGAGGCGATCGCCGTCGTGCGCGCGCTCGGCCGCCTCGCGCTCCGCCGCGCCGGCGTCGACCCGCGAGCCGGCGCCGAGCACGAGCACGCCGAGCGCGAGCCCGAGGACGCCGGCGATGAGCACGGGCACGCGCCACGGGCCCGCGTCGGCGACGGCCTGCAGCGCCCCGGCGCTGCTCATCGTCCACGCGGTGAGGCCCGCGAGGACCGCGGTGCCGAAGCCGAGCAGCAGCAGCGTGCCGTGGCGCTCGCGGCGACCGCGCAGCCACCAGCCGGCGGCCACCGCCTGCACGACGGCGGCGATCGCGAAGCAGGCGCCGGCGATCGGCACCGAGATGCTCGCGTCCATGCGGTGGAGGCCGAGCGGGTCGCCGAGGATGGCGGCGAGGCCGATGAGCGGGGCGATGAGCGCGAGCAGCGCGGGCAGCATGAGCCACAGGCCCGCCATCCCGCTGCCCTTCGCGGCGGCGACGCGGGCGAGCCCGGCGCCGTCGTCGCCCATGTGGGCGAGGGCCTCGGGGTGCCGCTGCAGCGCGTACGCCTCGAGGATGCCGAGGCGCGGCTCGGCGGCGGCGGAGAGGTCGTCGGCCCAGGCGAGGGCGCTCTCGTGGCGCAGGCTCACGCGGCGCCCTCCTCGAGCGGCCAGCCGGCCTCGTCGGCGACGAACGCCGGGTGCGGCGAGCCGCGGAACGGCGACCCGTCCGGCCGGTGCACCTCGATGCCGTCGACGAGGTCGCGCAGCCCCGGCATGCACAGCGCCAGCACCTCGGCGAGGGTCGGCTCGACCGACACGACGACGGTCGCCGCGCCGTCGTCGAACGCGTAGAGCACGAAGCCCGCGGCGGCGCCCGGCTGCACGTCGTCGATCGAGGCGGTCGCGCTCACCTGCACGCCGTCGCCGAGCGTCGCGCTCCGGAAGGGCTGCACGGCGGCGCCGGACTCGCGCCAGTCGGGGATCGCGGCGCTGTCGACGACGCGGGCGCGCACGACGGCGAACACGGGCAGCGCGCCCGGCCACACCTGCCACGCGAGCAGGTCGTCGGGGTCGCGCCGCGACAGGCCGGCCTCGAGCAGCACGGGCACCGCGCGGTCGAGCTCGGGCGTCCACCGCTCGCCGAACGCGCGCCGCAGACCCTCGGCGCGCTCGGCCACCCAGCCGGCGTCGTCGCCGCCGGGCCCCGGCATGCCGAGCCAGCCCGGAGCGGCCGTGCTCGCAGAGATCCGCCACATGTCCGTCACCGCTCGCACCCTCCGTCGCCGCCCGTCGCCGAGCCCTCGCTCACCAGAGGATGTCGAAGGCCGGGAACCGCTTCTTGATCGTCTCATGCCCGCTGAACATCGAGATCCAGCCGTCGTACTTGAGCGGCACGCCCATCAGGCCGTGCATGAGGTCGGATGCGGTGGCGAGCGCGGGGAGGATGCCGGTCGCACCGTCGCTCATCTTCTCGTAGGCGGCGATGTCGCGCCCGGTCAGCAGCCGCGCCATGACGTCGCCGATGCCGTTGGGGTTGTTGCCGGTGACGAACTGGCGCAGGCCCCCGAGCACGCCGCTCGCGCCGCGGCCGTGGAACAGGTAGGCGAAGCCGAGCTCGCGCGCCTGCGACCCGGCCGCGCTCCATGCCGTCTTGCCGAAGGCGCCGCCGAACATGTCGTCGGCGAAGCTGAACTTGCCGCCGGCGATCTTGCCGAGCTTGCCGAACGGCAGGACGCCGACGATCGCGAGCCCGAGCTGCATCCAGCCGGCGTCGCCGCGCATCTTCTGGTAGATCGTGAGCGCGAGCGCGATCACGCCGATCACGGCGCCGATGAGGGCCAGGATCGGCCCGCCGACGATGATCGCGAGCACGCCCACGACGAGGCCGGCCCAGGCCAGCGCCTTCTGGAGCCCGGCGACGAACCCGTCGACGTTGTCCCAGAAGCCGTCCTTCACCTTGCCCTCGAGCACCTCGCCGATGTCCTTCGCGGCGGTGTCGAACGCGTCCTCCCACGTGTCGTAGTCGGCGTCCCAGCGACCGGCCTCCGCCTCCCACGCCTCGTAGGCGGCGAGCTTCGCGGCGTCCTCCTCGGCCTGCTGCTGCGCCTCGGGGCTGTCGGCCTCCGGCTCGAACCAGCCGCCCGTGCCGCGCGGCTCGACCGAGCCGGGCAGCGACTGGAACGTCGCCCAGAGCGCGGCGCACTCGTCGACGTGCACGGTGATCTTGGGCTGCACGTCGGCGAGCGCCTCGCCGTAGGCGATGAGCACGGGCCCCGTGGGCTCGTAGAGCTCGCCGGCCTCGCGCAGCAGGCCGTAGGTGTCGCCCACCACCTCGCGCAGCTTCTCGACCGCGAGGCCCCGCTGGCCGTCGGCGCCGTCCTTCACCTGCTCGAGCGTGTCGGCGCTCGCGATCATCGACTGGCCGAGCTGCTCGATGCGCTCGCCGCGCTCGACGATGCTGCCGGCGTCGCCCTCGACGTACTCGATCCAGCGGCCCTTGGGCGACTGCGGTCCTGCGTACACCATCTCGGTCTCCTCCGTCGGATCAGGCCGCGGCGTCGGAGGACTCGAGCTTCAGCGCGGCCTCCTGGTCGAACTCGGCGAAGCCCTCGAGCACGCCCTGGACGTGGTCGCGCACCTTGGTCATGTCGCGGGCGAGGTCGACCCGCTTGTCGTTCCAGCGGCTCTCGAAGTCGCCGGCCCGGTCGCGGAGGTCGCCGCGCCCGAACGGGCGCCCGATCGCGGCCTCGAGCTCGCTCGACCGGTCGCCGGCGCTCTCGAGCTCGGTGATGATCTCGTCGAGCTGCATGCGCAGAGCGAGCAGCTCATCGAACGTGATGAGCACGTCGTGCATGATCTCCCCTTGCTCGGCGCGGCAGTCGCGCCCTCCGTCATTCCCAACCTAGGCGGGGCCGCCGCGCCCGGCGATGGGGAGGACTCCCCACCCGGTGCGCGCCGCCCCGCTCCGCGTGGAGGGGGCCGACGTCGCCGGCCCCCTCAGCGAGCATCGGCTCAGCTGCCGGCCATCTGCTCGTCGAGCGACTGGATCGCCTGCATCATGCCGCGCAGGGCCTCGCCCATGTCGGAGATGCCCTCGATCGCCTGCTCGAGGCCGGTCGTCAGCTCCTCGTAGCCCTCGCCGAACTTGCCCGACGCGTGCTGCGTCTTGAAGTCCTCACCCAGCAGGGTGTCGACCTGGCTCTTCAGGTCCTTCAGGACACCCGAGATGTCCTCCTTGCCGGTGTCGAGCTTGCCCGCCACCGACTCCATCTCGGCATAGGAAGCACCGAAATCGCTCATGGCCGTCTCCTCTTCGGATCGTGTTCCGGGGCCCGACCGGGCCACCTGAGGAAGACTCTACGATTCGCGCGCTGGGAGCGCGATGGGGAGAGGTGCCCACCCGGATCGCCCTGCCCGGACCACGCGGAAGGGGCCCGGCATCGCTGCCGGGCCCCTCGATGCCGCTGCGGTCAGCTGCCGGCCATCTGCTCGTCGAGCGACTGGATCGCCTGCATCATGCCGCGCAGGGCCTCGCCCATGTCGGAGATGCCCTCGATCGCCTGCTCGAGGCCGGTCGTCAGCTCCTCGTAGCCCTCGCCGAACTTGCCCGACGCGTGCTGCGTCTTGAAGTCCTCACCCAGCAGGGTGTCGACCTGGCTCTTCAGGTCCTTCAGGACACCCGAGATGTCCTCCTTGCCGGTGTCGAGCTTGCCCGCCACCGACTCCATCTCCGCATAGGAGGCGCCGAAATCGCTCATGGGTCCGATCCCTTCATCGTTGCCGATCCATGGCCCAGCCGGACCATCCGAGACCCCACGCTACGGAGGGGCCCCTCGCCCATCAATGGGGAGGACTCCCCATGCCCGCGGGCTCGGGCTGCGCCTGCGCGGCGAGCGCGGCGCCCTCCGGCACGAGCGGCAGCTGCACCGTGACCGCGCGGCCCTGCTGCACGAAGATGCCGCGGCCCTCGGGGAAGTCGCCGCGCTTGACCTTCGGGAAGGGCACCTTGAAGACCGAGTCGCCGTCGTAGGCGTCGGGCTTCAGCACGATGCCCTTCCGGCCGGCCTTGAAGTCGCCGATGAAGCCGTACCCGCCCGTCACCTGCGTGATGTCGGCGTCGCCGATCAGCAGGTGGTCGCTGCGGTTGACGGCCTGGAAGAGCGCCTTGAGCGCCCGCTCGGCGTCCGAGTCGGCGAACTGCGGCACGTTCTCGACCACGATCATGATGCGGCCGGGGATCGACTCGTCGCCGACGATCTCGGCGAGCTCGGTCGCGAGCTCCTTCGCGGCATCCGGCTTCGTGACGCTGCGCACCCACGGCCGGAACCCCTCGAGCGCCGACCGGCGCCCCGCGAAGTGGAACAGCCGCACGTCGGGGTCGAACCGCTCCATCGCCACGACCAGCGCGCGCATCGCGTTCGTCTTGCCCGATCCGGGCGGCCCCGCGACGATGAACGTGCCGACCGGGTCGAAGTCGCGCGGCGCGAGCGTGTCCTCGGCGACGCCGAGCACCGGCAGGTCGTCGACGCGGTCGGGCAGCTGCTCGAGCGAGAGCCGCGTGGGCAGCGCCCCGATCTCCTCGACGTCGGGCGCGCCCTGCTCGCGCAGCGCCTGCGCCAGCTGCCCCATGAGCTTCGTCTGCTCGGCCACGTTCGGCGTGCCGCCGAGCGTCGCGACCTGCATCTCGAGGCCGTCGACGATCGCGCGCCCCGGCGCCGACCGGTCGTCGAGCACGTCCTTCGGGGCGCCGACGAGCATGTAGCCCGACTCGTCCGAGAGGCGCAGCACGACGCGGCGCGAGATGTTCGAGCTCACCGCCGTCGGCACCGCGCCGGAGCGGTCGGCGGTGACGACCGCGTGGATGCCGAGCGGCCTGCCCTCGCCGAGGATGCGCATGAAGACCTGGTAGAACGGCGACCTGGCGCTCGTGATCTCCCAGTCGGCCTTGAACTGCGGGAAGTTGTCGAGCAGCAGGAAGATGCGGCTCGTCGAGGGGTCGACGAGCTCGCGGTACTCGGTCAGGCTCGCGGCGCTCGCGGCGGCGAAGGCCTTCCCCCGGCGGTCGAGCTCGCGGCCGAGCGAGCGCAGCAGCCGCTGCACGCGCTCCGCGTCGTCGCCGGCGATGATCGACCCGACGTGCGGCAGCACCTCGAGCGACTTGAGCGCGCCGGAGGCGAAGTCGAGCCCGTACACCTCGGCGCGGCTCAGCTCCGGCCGGATCCCGGCGGCGATGCCGATCGTCTTCAGCAGCGTCGACTTGCCCGAGCCGGAGGTGCCGTAGACGAGCAGCGAGCCGTCGCGGTCGGGGTGGAAGTGCACGGCGTCCTGCCGCTGGCGCTCGGGGATGTCGGCCTTGCCGAGCACGATGCGGCCGTCGCCGTCAAGGGGCAGGTCGCGCAGGTCGACCGTCGTCTCCAGGTCGTCGAGCCACGGGCGGCGGGGCGCCGGGATGCCGGCGAGGCGGGTCGCCTCGATGAGGGTGCGCACCAGGCGCTTCTGGTCGTTGGGGCCGAGGTCCTCGTCGTGCGAGTCCGACTCGGGCGCGGCTTCCGGCTCCCAGCGCTGCACCGAGCCGAACCGCAGCTCGGCGACCTTCACGTCGGCGGGCTTCGCCTCGTCGGGGCGCGTCCACCCGCCCGCGTAGGCGGACTGGAACGGCACGAGCCGGCCCGGCCCCGTCTTCGCGATGCCGCGGCCGGGGATGGACGGCGGGAACGACGCGGCGACGGGGTCGTCGACGACGTCCTTGGAGTCGGACTCGTCGGCCATGCGCAGCGCCACCCGCAGGTTGGTGTTCGCGCGCAGGTTGTCCTTGATGACGCCGGCGGGCCGCTGCGTGGCCATGATGAGGTGGATGCCGAGCGAGCGGCCGCGCTGCGCGATGTCGACGACGCCGTCGACGAACTCGGGGACCTCGCCCGCGAGCGCCGCGAACTCGTCGATGACGAGCACGAGCGCCGGCGGCGTCTCCGGATCCTGCCGCTTCTCGAGCTCGAGCAGGTCCTTCGCCTTCTTGCGGTTGAAGAGGTGCTCGCGGTGGTGCAGCTCGGCGCGCAGGCTCGTGAGCGCGCGACGCACGAGGTGGGGGCTGAGGTCGGTGACGAGCCCGACGCAGTGCGGCAGCTCGACGCAGTCGGCGAACGCGGAGCCGCCCTTGTAGTCGACGAACAGGAAGGTGACGCGGTCGGGGCTGTGCGCCGCCGCCATGCCGAGCACCCAGGCCTGCAGGAACTCCGACTTGCCGGCGCCCGTCGTGCCGCCGACGAGCGCGTGGGGGCCCTGCGTGCGCAGGTCGAGCGTCATCGCGTCCGTCGCGCCCTGGCCCATGATGGCCCGCAGGGTGCCGGCCTTCTTGAGCCGCGGCTTCTGCGCGCCCGAGCGGTCGAGGATCGTGCTGCCCTGCCGCCACCGGTCGACGACCGCGCTCGGGTCCTCGGCGAGCTCGGGCCCGACGAGCGAGAGCAGCATGACGGAGTCGGGGATGTCGGAGGAGTCGTCGATCACGATGCTCGCGTCGACGACGGGCGCGAGGCGCTTGGCGAGCATCTGCATGTAGTCGTTCGAGACGCCCTCGACGGTGACGCCCTCGTAGTCGACGCCCGAGCGCACCGTGCCGACGCGCGCGGCGCCGAGGCCCGCGGAGACGTCGACGAACGAGCGGCAGACGGCCGGCAGCGATTCCACCGTCGGCGCGACGAACACGCCGTAGACGCCGACCGCCGAGCCGCGCTCGAGGATCTGCGTGAGGCGCGGCCGGTCGACCGGCGCGTCGTTCGTGACGACGAGCACCACCGAGGTCTGGATGCTCGTGACGGTGTCCTTCGCGGCGCGCTCGACGTCGGAGCCGTACCGCATCGGGTCCCACTCCTCGTCGAACGGCGTCTTGCGGTCGGGCGCGGCCTGCTTCGAGCGGCCGAGCACGAGCTCCTCGAGCGCGTTGAGCAGCGCGGCGCCCGCGGTGGCGGAGTCGGCGAGCGGCATCTCCTTGAAGGGGCTCGTCTCGCTCGTGGTGTGCGGCAGCCACTTCATCCACTCGAGCTCGCCCGTCCACTCCGCGTCGCAGATGGCCACGGTCACGACCTCGTTGGGGGCGTGCAGGCCGTACAGCTGCACGGCCAGGCCCCGCAGCGCATCCGCCGCGAGCGACTTCGGGCCCGCCACGCCGATCGAGCCGACGGCCGAGAACGACTCGACGATCGGCACGTCGTCGACGTAGCGGTAGCGCTCGCGCAGGCGCTCGACGCGCTCGATGTACTCGGGCAGGCCGTCCTGCGACTCCTCGTCCTTGATGGAGTTGCGCGACTCGGCGCGGCAGGTGCCGAGCCGCACCGACAGGAAGTTCCAGTGCTCGGGGCGCCTGGTCCAGAGCATGGGGCCCAGCCGCATCGCGTGCTCGAAGACCTCGGCGACCGGCGGCACCTCGAGGCCGCGCAGGCGCTCCTCGACGGGCTTCTCGCGGTAGAGGGTCTCCTCGAGCTCCTCGTAGCGGGTCTCGAACAGCTGCGTCTCGAGCTTGCGCTTCTGCCCGTTCTGGGTGCGCATGTTGATGAAGTTGCCGAGCAGCATGAGCGGCGTCATGAGCGCGATGATGATCGACCGCGGGTTGTTCGTCATCGCGAACAGCGCGCCGGCGAGCAGGATGGGCGTCACGAGCATCGGCCACGGGAAGAGCCGCTGCACCATCTCCTTCGGCAGCCGCGGGCCCTTGTACGCGGTGCCCGGGTAGCGCGCCTCGACGCGCGGGCTGCGGTTGAACATGAGCGCGCCGCCGCGCTCGAGCACGGGGTCGGGGCCGGATGCGTCGAAGGCGCCCACGAGCGAGACGGCCAGGTCGGAGTCGCCGATGGTGAAGACCGCCCCCGGCACGACCCGCAGGCGGGAGACGAGGCCGCCGTCGACGAGCACGCCGTTCGCCGAGTTGAGGTCGACGACCTCGATGTGCGCGCCCACCTCGATGCGGGCGTGCCGCTTCGACACGAGCGGGTCGGCGAGCACGATGTCGTTCGCGGCGTCGCGGCCGATCGTCGCGTGCCCGCGGGCGAGCTGGAACTCCTGCCCCGCCAGCGGGCCGCGGACGACGCGCAGCACCGCGACCGCCTCGAGCGCGGTGCCTGCGCGGCCGCCGCGCTGCGCCCCGGCGGCGCCGAGGTTGACGACCTGCGTGTGGAAGCCGCTGCCGATCGGCGCCTCGGCGATGAGGGCGTCGGGCTGCAGCTGCACGAGCGCCTGCTCGGTGGGCGGGGCGACGGCGAGCGTGAGCGTGTCGGCATCGGAGCACGGGATCGAGCGCGCCGGGTCGGCGAGCGCGATCTGCCGCGCCACGTCCTCCACCGTCGCCGTCGAGTCGGCGGTGATGACGACGTCGGTCGCCTCGGTCGACGGGCGGTGGAGGGTCAGCTTGACCTTCATGCAGGCATCCTCACGGTCAGTCCTGGTCGTCGGCGTCGCGCAGCGCCGGGTCGTCGAGCAGGTCGAGGTCGGCGCGGGTGACGAGCTGCGACGAGACGGCGTACTCGACGAGCCGGGCGCGACGGTTGCTCGCGAGCTTCCCGACACCGCCGCGCAGGCCCTGCACGCCCATCCGGTCGAGCTTGTCGCAGACGTTGTCGAGCTTGCGGTTGAAGCGGCTCATCGTCCATCCGAGCCGCTCGGCGGCGGCGCCGCTCGAGGGCAGCTCGCTCACGCCGACCCCGTCGCGGCGCAGCATCGGCTCGGCGAGCGCGACGATGAGCAGCTTCTGCAGCTGCGTCAGGCCCACCGGCATGACCGTGGTCTCGCCCGACGAGCGGCGGCGGTGCTCGGTCGACATCGCGAACGAGGCGTCGTCGCAGTGCAGCCCGAGCTCGTAGGTCGTCGGGCCCGCGGTGAAGACGATCGAGCACTCGGAGAACACGATCGGCAGCCGCGCGCCGGGCGAGAGCCACGACTGCACGGCACCGCCCGCGCTCGAGACGGTCGCCGACAGGCGCGAGCCGACGTTCGACAGCCACCACAGCCCGTCGCGGTGGCGCAGCTCGAGGAACGCGCGGTGCAGGTACTGGTTGTCGTCGACGGTCAGGTCGCCCTCGCGGCCGATCACGAACGGCTTCGCCGGGTCGAGCGTGCACCACTCGCCGGCGAACTCGATCTGCAGCACGGGCGCCTCAGCCATCGACGCACCCCGTCGCGTCGTTCGAGGCGCGCCCGTCGGCGCGCACGAGCCGCACGAGCACGCAGGTCTCGCCATCAGGATCGCGCTGCACGGCCACCTCCGGGGTGTTGACGATCGCGGTCACCGGGTCGGCGTCGCTCGGCTCGGTGCGGTACTGGAACGTGTCGCCCTCCTGCGGCTGGGCGTTGACCCAGCGGAACACGACGGTCTCGCCGTCGACCTCGCCGACGACGTTGATCGGCTGCGGCGGGCGCTGCGCGGGCGCCGGCGCGGCGACCGTCGCGGAGGGGTTCCCCGACGGCGGCGGCTCGTCGCCGGCCGCGAGCGCCATCCACACGATGCCGCCGCCGACGAGCACGACGAGCGCGGCGCCGACGATCGCCGCCGCCGTGCGGCGCGGGTCGCGCGCCGCCGGGGCCGGGGCGTCCTGCGCGACCGGCGCGGACGCATCCGCCGCCGCCTGCCCGGGGCGCGGGCGGCGGATCGTGGCGTCGGGGGCGGCGAGCGCGCTCGGCGCCGGCTCGCCCGCGTGCGGGTCGATCGAGACGACGCCGCGGATGCGCGTCGCGCCGCCGTCCTCCTCGTCGACCTCGTCGGCGTCGAGCGAGTCGTCGAGCACGTCGAGCGGCGTCACCGGCAGCGCCATCTCGGCCTCGACCTGCTGCAGCGCGCGCCCGAAGGCGACCGCCGACGCGTAGCGGCGCGACGGGTCGGGGTCCATCGCCGACGCGAGCACCGCCTCGAGGCGCGGGGGCACGTCGTGACGGGCGAGCGGCGAGATCTCGCCGCGCTGGATGCGGTCGATGAGGTCGACGCTCGTGTTGCTGCCGCCGGGCAGCTCGAACGGCGTGCGGCCCGCGAGCAGCGTCGAGAGCGTGGCGGCGAGCGAGAAGACGTCGGATGCCGGGCTCGACCGGGGCGGATCCTGGAAGGCCTCGGGCGGCGACCACGGGATCGACATGCCGCTCGTGTCGTCGGCGCCGCCGGCGCTCGTCGCGATGCCGAAGTCGGTGAGCGCGGGGCGGTTGTACGCGGTCACGAGGATGTTCGCGGGCTTGATGTCGCGGTGCAGGATGCCCGCCCGGTGCGCGGTCTCGACGGCGCCGGCGATCTGCACGCCGAGCGAGAGCACCTCGGGCACCGCGAACCGGTCGCGCCGGTAGCGCACGCCGAGGTTGGGCTTCGGGCAGTACTCCATCGCGAGGTAGGGGCGGCCGTCGGGCGCGACGGCGGCGCCGTAGATCGTCACGATCGACGGGTGCGTCGACAGCTGCGCCATGACGTTCGCCTCGTGGCGGAAGTTCTCGATGAGCTCGCGGTTGACGGCGTCGGGCAGCAGCACCTTCACGGCCACGCGGCGGGAGGGCAGCAGCTGCTGGTAGAGGAAGACGTCGGCGAAGCCGCCGGAGCCCAGCAGCGAGACGTAGTCGTAGCCGGGCAGCTCGGGCGGGGCCGAGGGCGCGCGCTTCGGGCTCATCGGGTCGTCCCGTCGGGGGCCGCGTCGCCGACCGGCTCGATCGTGAGCACGACGCCGTCGCCGAGGTCGAGGCGGTCGCCGAGCTGCAGGATGGTCGACGCCTCCGGCCGCAGCCGCTGCGGCGCCGAGCCCTCGCGCAGCAGCAGCGTGCCGTTCGTCGAGCTGAGGTCGACGGCGACGATGTTCCAGTCCTCGATGCGCAGCTCGAGGTGGCTGCGCGAGACGTCCTCCCCCGGGCTGTCGACGGTCACGAGGCGCGGCACGCGTCCGTCCTCGACCCGGCGGGAGCGCGGGCGGCGGCCGACGACCACGCCGCGGCCGAGCGGCACGCGCTCGCCGGAGGGCAGCACGGCGACCGCGACCTCGGGCCGGCGGCGCTGCGCCGCGGAGCTCTCGTCGACGCGCGCGCCGCACTGGGCGCAGTGCGCCGTGCCGGGCGCGTTGACGTGGCCGCGCGGGCACAGGGTCGAGAGCACGAGCGGTCCGGTGGCGGGCGCCAGCTCGCGAGCGCCGCCCTCGGCCCGCTCGGCCTGCAGCCGGCGCGCCTGCTCGGCGGTGATCGTCATGCCGTCGTGGTCGCCGGCCGCCGCGGGCGCCGGCTGCAGCACCGGCTCGGGCGCGGATGCGGCGGCGGGCGTCGAGGGCGCGGCCGCGCGTGCGGGCGGTGAGGGCTCGGGGATCGCGCGCACGTCGACCGCGGGCCGGATGAAGCCCGGCACGGAGTCGATGAGGCCGCCGATCGGGTTGCCCGTGTCGGCGGGGACGTCGGCCGCTGCGCGATCCTCGTCCGGCGCGGGCGGCGTCGGCGCGGGGGCGGGGGCCGGCGCGGGGGCGGGGGCCGGCGCGGGGGCGGGGGCCGACGTCGGCGCGGGAGCCGGCGCGGGCATGGGCGCTGTCTGCCCGAACGCACCCGCCGCCGGTGCGGGCGCGGGCTCCGGCGCGGCGTCCGGCGCCGGCAGCACGGGCTCGAGCTCGACCGCCGGGGCGACGCGCACGGCGGCGACGCGGACGACGCCGCCGTCGAACGGGAGCGTCGCGGCGTCGAGCGCCGCGAGGCCGCCCGCGGCCACCGCCTCGTCGGGCCGCAACGCATCCGCCGCCCACTCGGCGCCGAACCGGTCGGGCAGCGCGACCTCGGCGGTCGTCGCCGGCACGCCGAGGCGGCGCAGCAGCGTGCGCTCGCCCGGCAGGTCGACGAGGCCCAGGAGCGCGGCGGGCTCGACGTCGAGCACCGCGCGGAGGTCGTCCACCGACTCGACCGCGGCCGCGGCGTCGTGCAGCGCCCGCGCCCGTACGGGCGGCAGGTCGCGCTCGCAGACCAGCACCACGCGGCCGGCCGCGACGCACCAGGCCTCGCCGGGCGCGTACTCGATGCGTGCGCTCATCGCAGCGCCTCCCTCGGGATCGTGTCGTCGACCGACTGCGCGTGCGTGTCGTGCAGGTCGCCGTCGGCGAGGGCGACGGCGTCGACGTCGACGACCACCACCGAGACGTTGTCGGGCGCGCCGGCGTCGAGGGCGCGGCGCAGCAGCAGCGCCGCGGCGGCGGCGGGCGAGGCGACGTCGCCGAGGATCTCGGCGATCTCGTCGTCCTCGACCTCGCCGGTGAGCCCGTCCGAGCAGACGAGCAGGCGCTGCCCGCGCTCGGCGGGGCGCAGCCACACGTCTGCGGCCTGGCGCTCGCCGGGCCCGAGGGCGCGCGTGATGACGTTGCGGTGCGGGTGGCTGCGGGCCTCGGCGCGGCGGAGGGCGCCTGCCTCGACGAGCTCCTGCACGACGGAGTGGTCGACCGTCACCTGCTGCAGCGCGCCCTGCTCGAAGAGGTAGGTGCGCGAGTCGCCGATGTTGAGCACGAGCCAGTGGGCGACGCCCTCGACGTCGACGAGCACCGAGCCCGTGAGCGTCGTGCCGCCGATCGGCTCGTCGAGCGCGCGCGTGCGCACGTCGTCGAAGGCGCGCTCCACGGCCTCCTCGACGCACGCGACGTCGGCGAGCGTGCGGCCCTTGAGGCTGCGGAACGCCTCGACCGCGAGCGCGCTCGCGACGTCGCCGGAGGCGTGGCCGCCCATGCCGTCGGCGACGAGGAAGACCGGGAAGGAGGCGAAGACGGAGTCCTCGTTGACGGTGCGGCGCGCGCCGGGGTGGGTGGCGCCCGCCCAGCGCAGCGCGATCGACGGGTGGCTGAAGCGGAACTCGCCGACGGCGTTCACGCGACCCCCTCCACCGTCACGGTGCGGTCGCCGAACCGCACGACGTCGCCGGGCACGAGCGCGAACGGCGCACCCGGCGCGAGCGGGTGCTCGACACCGCCGCGCACGACGCTCGAGCCGTTCGTCGACGCGCGGTCGACCGCCGCGAGCGGCGCCGCGGTGATGAGCAGGTGGGTCTTCGAGATCGAGCGCGTGTCGTCGGCGATCGGCAGCAGGTGCTCGACGACCTCGCCGGCGGCCGGCGCGGGGTTGCGCCCGATGAGCGCGGCGCCCGTGATGGCGAACCGGTCGCCGCTGTCGAACGCGAGCGTCGCGACGGCCGCGCGGCTCGATGCCCGCGCGCGCGTGGCGTCGAGGTCGTCGTCTGCCTCGACGACCTCCACGCGGCGCACGGTGCGGTCGTCGATGCCCTCGTCCGAGCCGTCGTCGAAGCCGCCGTCGAGATCCGGCTCGATGATCGTGTGCTCGTCGATCGGGCCCGACGGCGCGGGGGCGGGGTGCGTCGGCGGGGCGACCGGACGGCTCGCGGCCGGGGCCGGGCGGCCGCCGGGCACGCTGTCGACGATGCCGCCGAGGCCCTCGCCGGCGCCGGGCGAGGGCGAGGAGGGTGCGATGGGGCGCGCGGCGCCGCTCAGCTCGCCCGGCCGGTACCCGCCGAGGCGGGCCCCGCCCGCCGGCATGCCCGGCACGGTGTGGCTGGGCGCGGGCTCCGTCGGCTGCGCGCCGATGCCGACGGCGTCGCCGCCGGGCTGCTGGGGGCGCGCGACCCCCACGACGCCCGAGCTCGTGCGGGCGCCCGGGCGGTAGGCCTGCGCGAGCCGGTCGGCGGGGGTCGCGAGCGACGGCAGCTGCGACTTGGCCGCCTCCGGCTCGGCGGCGATCGTCTTCCGCGCGATGCGCATCTTCTTGTCGTGGTACGGATCCAGCCCGTCGCGGACATCCACGAACCAGGTGCGGCCGACCTTGTCGAGCCAGCCCCGACCGCGCTTCTCGCTGTCGAGCAGCGGCGAAGCGAGGAAGAGCGCGGTGCCGAGCACGGGCAGCGCGCTGCTCGCCCACAGCACGAGCGCGCGCAGCAGCGCCCTGCCGACCCCGGGCCGCTGCAGCGTCGCCACGTTGACGCTGCGGATGCCGACGAACGCCTTGCCGAGGGTCACGCCCCTGCGGCCGTGCAGCACGATCTGGACGATCGAGAAGGCAGTGGCGAGGACGGCCGAGACGACGGTCGCGACCACCATCCACACGAAGTCCGGGTGCGACACGAGCCCGTAGGGCTGGAGCGAGCCCGTGACGACCTTCAGCACCGTCGGCAGCGCGACGATCCAGAACGGCAGGTGCACGAGCGCGAAGACGGCGAGCTCGATGGCCGAGGCGAGCGCGCGGCGCCCGAAGGGGGCGGGGCGCAGCCCGAGCGCGGCGGCGTACTCGGGGTCGGGCCGGCCCGACTCGTCGAGCCCCTCGACGACCGTCCTGCCCTCGTCGATCTCCCAGATCATCGTCGCCTCCGCTCCTGCCTGCGCCTCGCGAACGACCGCAGCGAGAGCGTGCTCAGCAGGCGTCGCCGCGGCGTCGCCTCCGAGCGCATGCCCTTGACGCTGCGCTCCACGTCTGCCCAGAACGCATCCACGTCATCCCGGGCCGGCTCGCCCGGTCCGAAGACGCCCTCGTCGACGAAGTCGCCGATGGCCGTCGCCCTCGACCGAGGGTAGCGATCCTCCACCACCCCGGCGACCTCGCGGCGGGTGACGCCGGCGGGGATGGGCAGGCCCAGGTCGACCGCGTGGTCGACGACCTCGTGCCAGCCGCCCGAGAGGCGGTCGCTCTCGCGCTCGGCGCGGAAGCGCCGCTTCCTCCGCGCGGCCTTCAGCGCGCCGACGACGAGGAAGGGCAGCAGGAGCAGCAGGAGCAGCAGCAGCACGCCGCCCGCGATCCAGAGCCAGATCCCCCACGAGGCGTCCTCGACCTCCTCGTCGTCCTCCTGGCCCTCGTCGGCGACCGTGTCGGGCGAGAGCTCGGCCGGCTCCTCCGGCGGCTGCGGCGGCTGCAGCACCTGCGGCTTGGGCTGCGGCTGCGGCTCGGGCTCCGGCTGGATGCTGTCGTTGTCCTCGGGCGGCGTGGGGTCGAACCGCACCCAGCCGTAGCCCTCGAACGGGATCTCGACCCACGCGTGCATGTCGCCGCCGGTGAGCTCGACCGGCTCGTCGCCGCCCGTGAAGCCGTCGTCCGGGTAGAGGCCCATCACGACGCGCGAGGGCACGTTGATGCGCGAGAGCGCGAGCGCGAACGCGGTCGCGTACTGCTCGTCGTCGCCGAGCAGCACCTCCTGGTCGAACATCGACTGGATGCGGGATGCGCCGTGGCCGGCGAGCGAGGGGAAGTCGCCCTCGAGGCCGTGGCTGAAGGCGCCGCTCGTCATCAGCCGCTGCATCTCGAGGATGTTCTCGAACTGGTTCTGGCCGGTCGCGCCGCGCTCGTTGACCCATGCCTGCAGCAGGTCGGGTACGACCGCGGGCTCCGGCACCTCGACGCTCGTGATCGCGACGCCCTCGAGCTCGTCGATGTCGGGCTGCTCGGGCACGATCGCCTCGAGCGTGTAGGCGTCGCCGGCGGCGAGCCCGTCGAGCGCGATCGCGGTGCCGGTCTGGCCGTTGTAGTGCAGCGAGCCCTGCAGCTCGCCGGCGCGCGGTCCGTCGAAGCGCAGCGACTGCGTGTAGCCGACGCCCGGCACCCAGATGCCCGAGTACGCCTGCAGGTCGACCCGCACCTCGACCGGGTCGCCCGACTGCTGCACGAGCACCTCGTCGCCGATGCGCGCGAACGAGCCGGAGCCGCTGGTCTGCTGCGCGCCGGCGACGGCGAAGACGGTGCCGTCGTAGTAGTCGAACGTGGCGATGCGCAGCCGCCCGTCCTCGGGCATGCCGCGGACGGTGAGCAGCGCCTCCTCGTCGAAGTTCTTGTGCCAGTCGCGGAAGCCGGCGAGCGGGCTCGGGTGCTCGGCGAGCTCGATGGGCGGCTCGACGACGTCGCGCAGCACGGCGCGGCTCTGCGGCTGGATCGGGATGCTCACGAGCGCAGCGACCGCCATGGCGGCGGCGATCATCGCGATCGCGCCGCGCGACCGCTGCCGGCGCGCGCGCACCCGGTGGCGCGTGTCGTTCGTGACCTCGACCTCGTCGTTGAGCCCGGTGCGCCACGACGCCCGGCGCCAGGCCCACCAGGCGACGACGACGCCCGCCACGACCACGCCGAGCGCGATCGGCCAGAAGGCGATCTTGGTGCCGAAGGCGATGCCGACGACGAGCGCGAGGAGCCCCGGGAGCATCGCGAGGGGCGCGCCCCGGCGCAGCCGCAGGGCGAGCACCGTCGCGAGCGTCGCGCACACGAGCATCGTGAGGAACGGCACCACGAGGAGGCTCGGGAAGCCCTCGGCGGGCGGCTCGGCGGTCAGCAGGCCCTTCCACGAGTAGACGACGCCGAGCAGCAGCTCGCGCCACGCCTCGAGCGTCGGGAGCACGCCGAACAGGGTGCTGCGCGGCACCGCGAGCGCGGGCCCCAGCACGATGAGCGCCAGCACGACGCCCGCGGCGGTCATGAGCCAGCTGCGGAGCGGCCGCAGGCTCGTCGCGACGCCCACGGCGATGCCGGCCAGCGCGCCGCCGATGCCGGCGACGAGGTACGCGTGGCCGCCGAAGACCGGCCCGAACGAGAGCGTCGCCGCGACCATGACGAGCAGCACGGCGCCGCAGTCGATCGCCGCCTGCACCGGCGTGCGCGGCAGGAGCTGGTCGCGGCTCACTGGAGCGCCACCCCCCGCATCACGCGCGGCAGGTCGCTGACCGAGCCGATGGTCGCGAGCGCGACGTCGCCGATGGGCCGGAGCTTGGGGCTCGCGCCCCGCACGACGGTGAAGACGACGACGCGCGCCTGCGTCGGCAGCAGCGTGCGCGCGCGGCGCACGAGCATGGGGTCGACGTTCGCGCCGGCGTGCAGCATGACGACGGATGCCCCGGCATGCTGCCGCGCGATCGTCGCGGCGAGGTCGAGGAAGCGGTCGTGGCGCGGTGACCACTCGACGCCCGAGAGCGCGTCGAGCAGCCGCTTGCCGGTCGTCGCGGGCAGCGTGCGGCGCGAGGTCTGCACCACGACATCCATCTCGTCGCGCACCGCCTGCAGGCCGAGCGAGCCGAGGATCGAGATGGCGGTCTCGAACTCCTGCGGGTCGGCGTAGTCGTCGGGGCTCGTCGAGAGCCCGAGCGCGAGCACGCTCCGCCGGGTCTGCTCGAACTGGCGCACCATGAGCTGGCCGGTGCGGGCGGAGGACTTCCAGTGGATGTAGCGGCGGTCGTCGCCCGCGACGTAGTCGCGCAGCGCGTGGAACGCGATGTCGCTGCTCGTGAGGTCGCGGGTGGTGATGCCCTCGAGGTCGCGGATGAGCCCGGGCGCGGTCTCGTCGAGCTGCACCGTCTTCGGGTGGACGAAGAGCTCGACCGGATCGGTCCACTTCACCTGCCGTCGCAGCAGCCCCACGGGGTCGCCGCGCACCGAGCGCACCGGGCCGACCTGCAGGATCGTGCGGCGGCTCGTCGGGATCGCGAAGACGTCCTCGTGCACGTCGCCCGGCTGCATGCGCGGCAGGTGGAACGAGGCGAGCGCCTTCCCGACGGGCACCTCGATCGTCGCGGGCAGCAGCGGCTTCGTCGAGGCGGCGTGGATCTCGATCCGGCCGAGCGCCCGCTCGCCGACGACGACGCGCGTGTAGGCGAGGTCGAGCTCGATGCGGTACCGGTTGCGCCCGACGATGAAGCCGATGCCGCCGACGAGCAGCAGCGCCCCGGCGATGCCGATGACGATGAGCTCCTTCCAGCCGAGCCCGATGCCCGCGACGAGCGCGACGGCCGTGCCGACGAGCACCGCCCAGCCGAAGCCGGTGATCGGCTCGAGCACGGGCCACACCCGCGCGCGCAGCCTGCGCACCGCCTGCCGCCACCACGCCGAGACGACCGACTCGTCGCCGACGACCGCATCGAGCGCGCGCTGCAGCGGCGTGCGGTCGCGCAGCGCTGCGCGGCGCAGCCGCGTGGTGCCGGATGCGCCGGTGTCGGCGATGCCGGCGGTGTCAGGTGGGGGCGCGGTCGACGTCGCCCGCTCGGGCGCCGTCGTCATGCAGCGTGCTGCCGGTCCTGCGGCGCGGCGACGTCGGCGATGGCCCGGTCGATGATGCGGTCGCCGGTGACGCCCGAGAACTCGGCCTCGGGGTCGATGACGATGCGGTGCGCCCACACCGACTGCGCGAGCTCCTTGACGTCGTCGGGCAGCACGAACGCGCGGCCCTTCGACGCGGCCCACACCTTGACCGCGCGCATGAGCGCCATCGCGCCGCGCACCGAGACGCCCAGGCGCGTGTCCTTCGACTCGCGGGTGTGCTCCGAGAGCTGCGCGACGTAGTCGAGCACGGCGTGGTCGACGTGCACCGTCGAGGCGAGGTCGATCATCTCGGCGATCGCACCGGTGGTGATGACGGGCTGCACGCCGGCGGAGGCGTTGCGGTTCGAGGCGCCGGCGAGGATGCGGACCGTCTGCTCGCGGCCGGGGTAGCCGATCGACGTCTTCATGAGGAAGCGGTCGAGCTGCGCCTCGGGCAGGCGGTAGGTGCCGGCCTGCTCGATCGGGTTCTGCGTCGCGATGACCATGAACGGGCGGCCGACCGAGTAGGGCGTGCCGTCGACGGTCACGCGGCCCTCCTCCATCACCTCGAGCAGCGCCGACTGCGTCTTCGGGCTCGCGCGGTTGATCTCGTCGGCGAGCACGATCGAGGCGAAGATCGGGCCCTTGTGGAACTCGAACTCGCCGGTCTTCTGGTCGTAGACGGTGACGCCGGTGACGTCGGAGGGCAGCAGGTCGGGCGTGAACTGGATGCGGTGGTTCGTGCCCTGCACGGTCGCCGCCATCGACTTCGCCAGCTGCGTCTTGCCCGTGCCGGGCGCGTCCTCGAGCAGCAGGTGGCCCTCGGCGAGCATCGCGGTGAATGCGAGCCGGATGACGTCGTCCTTGCCGAGCACGACGCCGCCGACGGTGTCGACGAGTCGGGTGAACGTCTCGGCGAACCACGCCGCTTGCTCTCGGGTCATCGGTGCGCTCATCGGCGGTCCTCTCGGTGGTGCTGGGGTCGCATCACGGCCAGTTCCTGACCTCTGGCGTCGTGAGGTTGACGTTGTCGGGGCCGCCGGTCACGCGCATCCACGCCGGTCCGGCGTAACCGGAGTAGCACATGCGCGTGCCGTCGGCCCGGCGCTGGGTGGAGCCGTTCAGGCTGCCGACGCTCACGGTGCCGCTCTGGAAGGAGCCCTCGCCGTTGGAGGCGCGGTTGTGGCAGGTGAACTGGTAGTTGCCCGGGCGCAGGTCGCGCCAGTTGAGCTCGTAGTACCGGCAGTCGCCGCCGGTGTGCGACGTGCACTCCCCCGGGTGGGCGACGTCGCCGCGCGTGAGGCTGACCGAGGGGTTGAGGCGCACGTCGGCGGTCGCCTGCGCGGTCGCCGTGGTCGTCTGCGCGCCGTGCCCTGTCGGGTCGGCGCCGGTCGACGACTCGACCGTGATCTGCACCGTCTGCCCGCCCCGGGCGCCGACCGTGATGGAGTCGCTGTTGCGCACCGACTGCCAGCCGCCGTTGTCGATGCGGATGCGCGTGGTGATGTTCCGGCCGTTCCGCGCGGGAGCGCTCCACTGGAAGGTCACCTGCTCGACCTGGCCGCTGCCGCTCGCCGACGGGCTGCCGATCGCGCCGTAGGGCCGCGCGACGTTGCCGGCCGCCGTCCAGCCGCTCGAGTACTCGACGCCGTCGACGATCGCGTAGGCGCGCACCTCGAACGTGTACGGTCCACCGTTGTTGTCCATGCCGGTGTAGGTGCCGCCGGGGCCGAACGACTGGGCGCCCGCGCCGCCGCCGCGCACCTCGAAGCGGATCTCGTTCGAGCGCAGGCCGTTCGGGTTGCCGGGCGTCCAGCTGACGACCGAGTCGCCGTTGCCGTCGGATGCGCTCACGCCGCTCGGCGCGTCGGGCGCCGTGTAGGTGC
Organism: Agrococcus sp. BE272; assembly: GCF_031457935.1. Taxonomy (NCBI): domain Bacteria; kingdom Bacillati; phylum Actinomycetota; class Actinomycetes; order Micrococcales; family Microbacteriaceae; genus Agrococcus; species Agrococcus sp. BE272. The sequence continues at coordinate 594,392 of NZ_JAVDXL010000001.1, forward strand.
GCACGGGGGCGGAAGCCGCCGATGGCTGGCTCGTGCCCGCGTCGTTCGTGGCAGTGACCGTGAACGAGATGCTCTCGTCGGCCGCCGGGAACCGGAAGTTCGCCGACGTGCCCGTGACCTGCACGGGAGCCGCGCCGTTCGACGGCGTCACCGTGTAGGCCTCGATCGCCGCGCCGTTGGGGTTCGGCGCCTGCCACGTCACCTGGATCTGCACCTCGCCCGGGATCGACCGGTCGGGGCTCGCCGACACCTGCTGCACCTGGGTGGGCGGGCCCGCGGGCGTGACGGGCTGCGAGTATGCCGAGAAGTCGCTCGGCTCGGGCGCGAGGTTCACCGCCTGGATGCGGAAGCTGTACGCCGTGCCGTTGGTCAGCCCCGTCCAGGTGAAGCTCGTGCCCGCCGCCTGCTGCTGCACGACGCCGCCGGGCGCCGGGGGTGAGATCTCGACGACGTAGTGCTGGATCGGCGAGCCGAAGGACGCCGGCGGCGTCCAGGTCAGGCCCACCTGCGTGTCGCCGCGCTCGACGACGGGAGGTGCGGGCTGCTCGGGACGCCGGTCGGGTCGGGCCTCGTTCGACGCCGGGGAGGGGTCGGAGTCGCCGACCTCGTTCTGGGCGACCACCTGGAACGTGTAGGTGATGTTGTTCCGCAGCCCGGTGACGGTGCACGTGGTGGACGAGCACGGGAAGCTGATCGCGCCGTCGGTCGACTGCACGACGTAGCCGGTGATGGGCGCGCCGTTCGACGGGGGCGCCGCCCAGGTGAGCGTGACCTGCGAGTCGCCGACCGCATCGACGTTCGGCCGCGGCGGCGCGTCCGGGCGAGCCTTGACGTTGAGCGTGAGCGTGCCGGTCACCTGGCGCTCGGCGCGGTCGGTGCCGTCCTGCACCGTGTAGCGCACCGTCAGCACGCCCGAGAAGTCGGCGGCGGGCGTGACCGTCACCTGCCGGCCGTCGGTCGACGGCTGGCCCTGGCCCGCGACGAGCTCGGCCGAGACGATCTCGAGCGGCACGCCGTCGTCGGCGTAGGGGTTGAAGTCGTTGGCGAGCACGTCGACCGTGATCGGCTCGCTCGCCGTCGCCTCGCCGGTGTCGGGCCGCGCGATCGCCATCGGCCTCGTCGTCGCGACGACCTCGACGACCACGGTGCCGGGCGCCTCGTTGCCGAGCGGGTCGATCGCCACGATCTGGAACGAGCCGGTGGTGCCGGGCGCGGTCGTGCGGTCGGCGGAGGCGGTGAAGACCGAGCCCTCGAGCGAGTGCTGCACGCCGGGCATCGAGCCGCCGCGCAGCTCGAAGCGCATCGCCTCCATGTCGCCCACGTCGGGGTCGGTGGTGGCGTCGAGCAGGTCGAACGTCGCGGCGCGCTCGCCCGCCTCGGGGCGCACGACCGCGCCCGCGAAGCTCGGCGGGATCGCGCTCGACGGCGTCACGTCGATCGGGATCGTCAGCATCGCCGTGTTGCCGTCCGGGTCGTCGGGCCCGTCGCCGTCGGTCACCTCGAAGGTGATGGATGCGGGGCCCACGTAGCCCTGCGGCGACTGGAAGCGCAGCGTGTCGTTGTCGACGATGAGCGAGCCCTCGGCGTTGACGGCCGTCACCGTGTCGCCGGAGGTGATGCGCGGAGCCGCGCCGCTCGGCACGGTCACCTCGTCGCGCAGCTCGATGATGAGCTCGAGCCCCGATCCGATCTGCAGCGCCTGGGTCGATGCGAGGTACGGCGCACGGTCGCGCACCGGCGGCACGGCGACGAACGCCTCCGCCGCGAGCCCGTCGATGTCGGTGACGCGGTAGGTGACGACCTGGAACTCCTCCGAGGGCACGACCTGCACCATGTCGCCGACCACGCGGCCCTCGCCCGTGACGATCGACAGCTCGAGGTCGCTCGGGTCGCCGTCGGGGTCGAGGTCGTTCTCGAGCACGGGCACGTCGAATGCCTGGTCGAGCTCGACCTGGTCGCGCGGCAGCGGGTCGTCGCGCGCGGCCGGCGGCTGCAGCGGCGCGTCCTCGGCGACCGTCAGGAGCACCGTGCCGGTCGTGCTCGCGCCCCGCGCATCCACCACCGCGTAGGTGAACTGGTAGTCGCCGGGTGCCGAGGGCGACCGCAGGTCGACGGTGCTGCGCTCGGTGTTGACCTCGGCGTCTGGCAGCTCGGAGGGCAGCTCGAGCCCGTCGGCCTGCAGCGTCAGCGCGTCCTGGTCGGGGTCGGAGTCGTTCTCGAGCACCGGGATGGCGATCGCACGATCGGGGCGCACGGTGATGAGGTCGGTCTGGGCGAACGGCGTCTGGTTCACGTCGGCGGCCTGCGCAATGCCGATGATCGCGGTCGCCGTGCCCTCGGCGCCCCACCGGTCGCGCACGCGGTAGGTGAACTCGACGGTGCCGGCGCTGCCGGGGAACGCCTCGAAGTCGAAGTAGTCGGGCCCGACCTCGGGCAGCACGCGACCGCCGTCGGGGCCGGTGTCGTAGCCCACGAGCTCGACGCCGTCGCCGTCGGGGTCGATGCCGTCGAGCGGGATGGGGATGCGCACGGTCGCGCCGGCGAGCACGCGGGAGGTGACCGTCTCGGGCGCGGGCGGCGCGTTCTGCTCGGCCTCGCGCGGCACGATCGTCACCGCGACCGTCGCCGAGTCGCGGTTGCCGAGCTCGTCGAGGATCTCGTAGGTGACGGTCGCGCGCGTCGGCCCGCCCTCGAGCGCGTGCACGCGCAGCTTGCCCTCGGAGATGAAGGCGACGCCCTCCTCCTCGGAGGCGAAGCTCGTGTCGATCACCTGCGGGTTGATCTCGAACGGCGTGCCGTCGGGCGAGAAGTCGTTGCCGAGCACGTCGACCGTCGCGTAGTCGCCTGCGCGCACGGTCGCCGCGTCGTCGACGGCCTTCGGCGCGCGCGGCTGCTCGGGCGGCGCGACCGGGATCACCTCGACCGTGCCGGTCTCGGAGTAGCGGCCGTTCGAGACGGTGTAGGTGAACTGGAAGGGGCTCTCGAGGCCGCGGTTGTCGACGATGCTGACGATGCGGCGATCGCGCAGCTCGACCGTGACCGGCGCCGCGTTCTCGATCGTGAACTGCTGCACGACCAGCACGCCGCCGGCCGGGTCGACGTCGTTCGCGAGCAGGTCGACGACGGCGCTGCCCTGCTGCGGCACGAGCGCGATGTCGCGCACCGCGACCGGTCGCGCCTCGTCGTCGGGCGTCCGGATGTCGACGCGTACGCGCCCGATGCTCGACAGCGGGCCGTCGGCGATCATGTAGGTGAAGTAGTGGGTGCCGACCGCGCCGCCGGTGATCCGCACCGTGCTGGTCGACGCATCCCAGGTCATCTCGAGCCCCTCGGCGGGCTCGACCGACGCGAGGCGCAGCGGCCGCCCCGAGGGCGAGAAGTCGTTCAGCATCGGGCGCACCGTGGCCTCGCGGCCCTCGATGGTCGTGATGAAGTCGGCGTTCGCGAGCGGGTTCGCGTCGCCGCGCTCGCGCACGTCGACGGTGACCTCGGCCGTCGTCTCGGTGCGGCCGTCGGAGACCGTGATCTCGACCTCCTGGATGCCGACGTCGCCGGTGGCCGTGTAGATGAGGCGGCCCGACGGGTCGGTCTGGATCGTGTCGCCCGAGGCGGAGGTGGCGCCCTGCAGGTAGAGGTCGTCGCCGTCGGGGTCGAGCCAGTCGCTGAGCGCCTGGTACTCGTACTCGCCGCCCTGCTCGACGGCGAACGCCTGCGCGCGCAGCTGCTCGGGCGCGCCGTTCTCGCTCTGGGCGCGCACCTGCACGGCCACGGTCGCCTCGTCGGTCTCGCCGCGGCCGTCGTCGATCTCGTACGAGAAGCTGAAGCCGCCGCCCGCGTAGTCGGCCGGCAGCTCGAGCTGCAGCCGGGAGTCGTTGGCGACCGGGGCGACGCTCACGCCCTCGGGGAGGGGACCTGCGACCGCGGCCGTGAGCACATCGCCGTCGGCGTCGACGTCGTTCCACAGCACCGGCAGGATCGTCGAGCGGCCCGGCCGCGCGCCGAACCGGTCGTCGTTCGCGACGGGCGCGGTGTTCTCCTCGTTGACGGGCGGAGGCTGGTTCGTCAGGAGGTCCTCGGTCGACTCGTCCTCCTCCTCCTCGGACTGCTCGTCCGACTCGGGCGGCACGAGATCGTCCCAGTTGTCGACCATGATGAGCGTGTCGGCGAGGATCCACGAGGCGCCCTGCACGAACTGGTTGAGCACGACCGCGTCGCGGTTGACGCGGAAGACGGTGGGCGAGCCGTCCATCCCCTCGACCTGCACGCGGTGGTCGCGCGCGTCGTCCTGGCAGTCGCGCACGAAGTCGGCCGCGGCGGGCCAGACGCCGTAGACGCAGCCGTCGAGCTGCACGGGGCGCACGGCGTCGCCGCCGTCCGGGTGCTCCTCGACCTCGGGCTCGCCGCCGCCGAGCGGCTGGCGGATGAGCTGGGTCGGCGTCGACAGGACCACGCGGTCGGACGCGTCGCCGACGAGCTGCACCGCGGCGCCCTCGGGCACCTCGACGGCGCGGCCGGGCAGCAGCAGCGCGCCGGTGCTCGCGTCGAGCACGACCGGCTCGGCGCCGACGGCGGTGACGACGGGGTCGGCCATCTCGCGCAGCTCGCCCCGCTCGCGGAAGCGCGGCTCGTCGAGCACGCCGTCCTCGAGCGGCACGGCGACCTGCTGCGCGCCGCTGGGCGAGACGGCGTGCACGGTGCCGTCGAGCCCCACGGCGACGGCGGCACCCTCGCCGAGCTCGGCGATCGGGTCGGTGCTCTCGGCAGAGAAGCCGCCCAGCTCGTCGAAGGGCATCGCCCAGAGGAAGCCGTCGGCGGGGTCGAGGATCGCGACGATGCCGCCGCCCATCGCGATCTCGCCCTGCGGCGGCAGCTGCACGCTCGTGCCCGTGGCGACCTGCAGCGGGTCGACGACGAGGGCGGCGGATGCCTCCTGGTTGTGGAGCAGGACCCGGTCGCCGTCCTGCAGCACGTCGAACGTCGCCGTCGGCGACGTCAGGCCGGCGTCGAGCTCCTCGGCCTGGATGTTGATGCGGCCGAGCTCCTGCGTGCTCGTGCGCGTGACCCAGACGCCGCCGTCGTTCAGGTCGACGTCGGTGGTCGTGAAGCCGTCGTACGTGAAGGCGAGGATCCCGAGCGCGACGGAGACGGCGGTGACGAGACCGCCCGCTGCCGCAGACCTGCGGTGGTGCTTCACCCACCGGAGCAAGACCGGCTCCCCCACCTATGAGAAACGCTGACCGAAACCTGAGGGCACGCTTGCACAGCGTGACCGCGGCCATTGTGTCAGATGAGGGAGCCTCGAGTCTGGGCGGTGTGTCGCGCGCTCAAGCCCGAGCGCGCTCGTACGCCGCGAGGCGCTCGGCGTTCTCGGCGTTGAAGTCGTCCATCGCCTGGCGGTTCCACTCGCGGGCGCGGCGGCCGCGGCGGGAGACGATCCCGCCGACCCACACCGGCACCTCGCGCGCGATGACGAACGCGAGCACCGACAGGGGCGCCAGGATCAGCTGGCCCAGCTCCTCCGCGTCGATGCCCGGGAGCGCCGTGTAGCTCTCCCAGCCGCCCTCCGCCTCCATGTAGGCGCCGCCGATGTGCGCGGCGTAGACGAGGAGCGCGACGAGGAAGGCGCCCAGCACGTGCGCCCACCAGCCCGCGCGGTTCACCACGAGCGTGACCAGCCAGTAGGCGAGGAAGAAGACGATGACCGGCAGGAGGAACGACGGCCGCAGCCACACGGTCTCGAGCGTCTCGGCGGCGTCGAAGCCGCGGTCGAAGAGGTAGCCGACCGCGAAGAACGCGGCGGCGAACACGAGCGCGAAGATCGCCGTTGCGAGGAGCGCGACCGCGAAGCCGACCCCGCGGGCGCCCTTCCGGCGCGGCGGCACGGGCTCCTCGACGAGCACGATGGGCGTGCCGCCCGAGGCCGCGCGCGCCGTCTCCTCGTCGACCGCGATCGCCGATGCGGGCACCTCGTCGCGCACGATGCCGAAGCGCTGCGTGCGCTCGTCGGCGCCCGGCTGCTGCTCGAGCACGCGGGTGTCGCCGTCGGCGTCGTGCGTGTCGATCGCACGGGTGGCCTGGTCGTCGTGGTGCTGGGCGTCCATCGCCTGCGTCGGCTCCGGCTCGACGAAGTCGCGGTCGGAGCGGCCGTCGCGGGAGGCGGCGGCGGCACCTGCGGCTCCGGCGGCGGCGACGCCGCCCGCGGCGAGCGCGCCGGCGTGGCCGCGATCGGCGTCGGGCGCGGGGTCGCCGTCGGGCGTGCCGTCGCCGCCGACGTCACCGGCCGCGCCGGCGTCCGTGCCGGCGGTGTGGCGGCGCAGGCCGAAGGAGGGGCGGCGCGGCTCGACGAGCGGAGGCGGGCCGTCGCCCGCGTCGCGCGAGGCGTCGTCGCCGTCGGCCGCCGCGTCGCGGGGGCCCTCGGGCTCGTGCGGGGCGAGCTCGGGCTGCTGCTCGAGCGAGCTGGCCGCCGCGTCGCCGTGCGCCTCGTGGGCGTCGGTGCGGGCCATGTCGTCGGGCGCGGCGGCCGAGTGCGACGGGCCGCGCAGCGTGGAGGGCGCGATCACGGTCGGCTCGATGGGGCTGTCGCCCCGGTCGTCGGCGACCGCGGTGTCGAGCGGCGCGGTGTCGGTGCCCGGCTCGTGCTCCACGAGCGGCTGGTGCTCGTCGTGCTCGGAGACCGAGGTGGCCGCGACCTCCGCGTCGTCGGGCGCGTCGTCGGCCGAGTGGTGGTGCACCTGGCGCTCGCTCGTCGAGGGCTCGACGGCCTCAGCGCCGGTGTCGCCGGTGGTGGGCTCCTTGGCCGATGCGCTGCCGAAGAACCGATCGCGCCACGAGGTGGGCTGCTCGTCGCTCATGGTGAAACCTCCTGAGGCGGCTCGGTGCCGCGCCGTCGGCCGATTGTAGGCACGGCGCGCCGGGCGTCCCCCGCGCCGCACCGCGCGCATCCGTTTTGCCCTCGGCACGACGAAGGGGCCGCACCCTCGCGGGTGCGGCCCCTTCGTCGACTGCGGGCTAGACGTACTGCCCGGGCTCCTCGCCGAGCTCGCCGCCGGTGAAGGCGTCGAAGTCGAGGTAGGACAGGTCGGACTCGTCCACGCCGCCGGCGTCGGCGAACAGGCGGTTCGGGTAGCGCTCCGCCTTCGCCTCCTCCGTGGCCTCGACCGAGACGTCGCGGTAGCGCGCCAGGCCGGTGCCCGCGGGGATGAGCTTGCCGATGATGACGTTCTCCTTGAGGCCGAGCAGCGGGTCGCGCTTGCCGGCCAGAGCCGCCTCGGTCAGCACCTTGGTCGTCTCCTGGAAGGAGGCGGCCGACAGCCACGACTCCGTCGCGAGCGACGCCTTCGTGATGCCCATGACCTCCTGGCGGGCCGAGGCCGTCTTCTTGCCCTCGGTGAGCGCCGCGCGGTTCAGCTCGTTGTACCGCGAGCGGTCGACGAGCTCACCCGGGAGCAGGTCGGTCTCGCCGTGGTCGACGACCGTCACCTTGCGCAGCATCTGCCGCACGATGACCTCGATGTGCTTGTCGTGGATCGGCACGCCCTGCGAGCGGTACACGTCCTGGACGCCCGAGACCAGGTGCTTCTGCACCTCGCGGACGCCGCGCACGCGCAGCACCTCCTTCGGGTCGACCGAGCCCACCTGCAGCTGCTGGCCCTGCTCGACGTGGTCGCCGTCGCCGACCTCCAGCGTCGCGCGGCGCAGCACCTGGTAGACGAGCTCCTCGTCGCCGTTGTCGGGCGTGAGCACGACGCGCTTCGACTTCTCGTCCTCCTCGATGCGCACCCGGCCGGCCGCCTCGGCGATCGGCGAGGAGTTCTTCGGGGTGCGGGCCTCGAAGAGCTCCGTCACGCGGGGCAGACCCTGCGTGATGTCGCTCGCGCCGACCGAGCCGCCCGTGTGGAACGTGCGCATGGTGAGCTGCGTGCCGGGCTCGCCGATCGACTGGGCGGCGATGATGCCGACCGCCTCGCCGATGTCGACGAGCTTGCCGGTGGCCAGCGAGCGGCCGTAGCAGTGGGCGCAGACGCCGACCGCCGACTCGCACGTGAGCACCGAGCGCACCTTGACCTGCTCGACGCCCGCGGCGATGAACGCGCGGATCTCGAGGTCGCCGATGTCGGAGCCCGCCGTGGCGAGCACCGTGCCGTCGGCCGCGACGACGTCCGTGGCGACGTTGCGGGCGTAGACCGCGGACTCCACGTTCTCGTGCAGCACCAGCTGGCCGTCGACCAGCTCGGCGATCGGGGTGTCGAGGCCGCGCTCCGTGCCGCAGTCGTCCTCGCGGATGATGACGTCCTGCGAGACGTCGACGAGTCGACGCGTCAGGTAGCCCGAGTCGGCGGTGCGGAGCGCGGTGTCGGCCGAGCCCTTGCGCGCGCCGTGCGTGGCGATGAAGTACTCCGCCACCGTCAGCCCCTCGCGGTACGAGGAGATGATCGGACGCGGGATGACCTCGCCCTTCGGGTTCGTCACCAGGCCTCGCATGCCGGTGATGTTGCGCACCTGGATCCAGTTGCCGTTCGCGCCGGCGGTCACCATGCGGTAGATCGAGTTGCCCTCGTCGAACGCGTCCTGCGTCGCCTTCTGCACCTCGTTGGTGGCCTTCGTCCAGAGCTCGGTCAGGTCACCGCGACGCTCGGCGTCGGTGATGAGGCCCTTCTCGAACTTGTCCTGCACCTTGCGCGCCACCTCTTCCGCGGCGGCGACGATCTCGCCCTTGCGCGCGGGGGTGATGACGTCCGAGAGCGCGACCGAGATGCCCGAGCGCGTGGCCCAGTAGAAGCCCGCGTCCTTGATCTTGTCGAGCGTCGCCGCCACCACGGTCTTCGGGTAGCGCTCGGCGAGCGCGTTCACGATGAGCGAGATGACCGGCTTCGCCGCGACCTCGGAGACGAACGGGAAGTCGTCCGGCAGCAGCTCGTTGAAGAGCGCGCGGCCGAGCGTCGTCTCGTGCAGGAACGGCTCACCGTCGACGAAGCCCTCCGGGCGGTCCTGGTCGCGGAAGACCAGGCCCGACAGGCGGATGCGCACCACGGCACCGAGGTCCAGGGAGCCCTGGTCCATGGCCATGATCGCCTCGGCGACCGAGGAGAACGCGCGGCCCGTGCCCACCGCATCCGCCTTCACCGTGGTGAGGTGGTGCAGGCCGGAGACGATCTCGTGGGTCGGGAGCGTCACCGGGCGGCCGTCGGACGGCTTCAGGATGTTGTTCGACGCGAGCATCAGCACGCGGGCCTCGGCCTGGGCCTCGACCGACAGCGGCAGGTGCACGGCCATCTGGTCGCCGTCGAAGTCGGCGTTGAACGCCGAGCAGACGAGCGGGTGCAGCTGGATGGCCTTGCCCTCGACGAGCAGCGGCTCGAAGGCCTGGATGCCGAGGCGGTGCAGCGTGGGCGCGCGGTTCAGCAGCACGGGGCGCTCGCGGATGATCTCCTCGAGCACGTCCCACACCTGCGGCTTCGACCGCTCGACCATGCGCTTGGCGTGCTTGATGTTCTGGGAGTGGCCCAGGTCGATCAGGCGCTTGATGACGAACGGCTTGAACAGCTCGAGCGCCATCTGCTTGGGCAGGCCGCACTGGTGCAGCTGCAGCTGCGGGCCGACCACGATGACCGAGCGGCCCGAGTAGTCGACGCGCTTGCCGAGCAGGTTCTGGCGGAACCGGCCCTGCTTGCCCTTCAGCATGTCGGAGAGCGACTTCAGCGCGCGGTTGCCGGTGCCCGTGACGGGACGGCCGCGGCGGCCGTTGTCGAACAGGGCGTCGACCGCCTCCTGCAGCATGCGCTTCTCGTTGTTCACGATGATCTCGGGGGCACCGAGGTCGAGCAGGCGGCGGAGTCGGTTGTTGCGGTTGATGACGCGGCGGTACAGGTCGTTCAGGTCGCTCGTCGCGAAGCGGCCACCGTCGAGCTGCACCATCGGGCGCAGCTCCGGCGGGATCACCGGGACGACGTCGAGCACCATCGCGGCCGGGCTGTTGCCCGTCTGCAGGAACGAGTTGACGACCTTGAGGCGCTTGATCGCGCGGATCTTGCGCTGGCCCTTGCCCTCGGCGATCTGCGTGTGCAGGTCCTCGGCCTCGGCGGCCAGGTCGAAGGCGAGCAGGCGCAGCTTGATCGCCTCGGCGCCCATGTGGCCCTCGAAGAACTCGCCGTACAGGTCGGTGAGGTCGTGGTACGCCGCGTCCTCCGCCTTCAGGTCGCCGACCTTCAGGGTGCGGAAGTCGTCGAAGACCCGCTCCATGTGGGCGATCTGGTCGTCGGCGATCTTGCGCAGCTGCGCCATCTCGCGCTCGCCGGCGTCCTTGACCTTGCGCTTCTGGTCGGCCTTGGCGCCCTCCTCCTCGAGCTGGGCGACGTCGGCCTCCAGCTGCGAGAGGCGCTCGGCGATGTCGGCGTCACGGCGCTTCTCGATCTCGGCGACCTTGAGGCGCAGCTCCTGCTCGAGCTGCGGCAGGCGCTCGTGACGAGCCTCCGTGTCGACCCGGATGATCATGTACGCGGCGAAGTAGATGACCTTCTCGAGGTCCTTCGGCGCCATGTCGAGCAGGTAGCCAAGACGGCTGGGCACGCCCTTGAAGTACCAGATGTGCGTGACGGGGGCGGCGAGCTCGATGTGGCCCATGCGCTCGCGGCGCACCGACGACTTCGTGACCTCGACACCGCAGCGCTCGCAGACGATGCCCTTGAAGCGCACGCGCTTGTACTTGCCGCACGCGCACTCCCAGTCGCGGCTCGGGCCGAAGATCTGCTCGCCGAACAGGCCGTCCTTCTCCGGCTTCAGCGTGCGGTAGTTGATGGTCTCCGGCTTCTTCACTTCGCCATAGGACCAGCCCCGGATGTCGTCGGCCGTTGCCAGGCCGATCCGCAGCTCATCGAACGTGGTTGCGTCGATCAATGCATTTCCCTCTTGTTTCGAAGTTCTGTCTGCGGCTGCTGGATCAGATGTCGTCGATCGACGACATCTCCGGCCGGGAGATGTTGATGCCGAGCTCCTCGGCCGTGCGGAGGGCCTCGTCCTCGTCATCGCGCAGCGTGACGACGTCGCCGGCTGCGTTCAGCACCTCGACGTTCAGGCAGAGCGACTGCATCTCCTTCATGAGCACCTTGAAGGACTCGGGGATGCCGGGCTCCTGGATGTTCTCGCCCTTGACGATCGCCTCGTACACCTTCACGCGGCCGACGATGTCGTCCGACTTGATGGTGAGGAGCTCCTGCAGCGTGTAGGCCGCGCCGTACGCCTCGAGCGCCCAGACCTCCATCTCGCCGAACCGCTGGCCGCCGAACTGCGCCTTGCCGCCCAGGGGCTGCTGCGTGATCATCGAGTACGGCCCGGTCGAGCGCGCGTGGATCTTGTCGTCGACCAGGTGGTGCAGCTTGAGGATGTACATGTAGCCGACCGAGATCGGGTACGGGAACGGCTCGCCCGAGCGGCCGTCGAGCAGGTTGGCCTTGCCCGAGCCGTCGATGAGGCGGAGGCCGTCGCGCGTCGGGAGCGTCGCGTCGAGCAGGCCGATGATGGTCTCCTCGGTCGCGCCGTCGAACACCGGCGTGGCCACCTTCGTGTCGGCGGGCGCCTCGAGCGTGCGGGGGTCGAGACCCTCTGCCCACTCCGGCGTGCCGTCGACCTTCCAGCCCGTCTTCGCGATCCAGCCGAGGTGCGTCTCGAGCACCTGGCCGAAGTTCATGCGCTTCGGGATGCCGAGCGGGTTCAGCACGATGTCGACCGGCGTGCCGTCGGCGAGGAACGGCATGTCCTCCTCGGGCAGGATCTTCGCGATGACGCCCTTGTTGCCGTGACGGCCGGCGAGCTTGTCGCCCTCGGTGATCTTGCGCTTCTGCGCGATGTAGACCACGACCTTCTCGTGCACGCCCGAGCCCAGCTCGTCGTCGCCGTCCTCAGCGCGGAACTGCTTGACGGCGATGACCGTGCCCTGCTCGCCGTGGGGCACCTTGAGCGACGTGTCGCGCACCTCGCGGCTCTTCTCGTTGAAGATCGCGCGGAGCAGGCGCTCCTCGGCCGACAGCTCGGTCTCGCCCTTCGGCGTCACCTTGCCGACCAGGATGTCGCCCGGCACGACCTCGGCGCCGATGCGGATGATGCCGCGCTCGTCGAGGTCGGCGAGCAGGTCGGGGCCGACGTTGGGGAGGTCGCGGGTGATCTCCTCCTTGCCGAGCTTCGTGTCGCGCGCATCCACCTCGTACTCCTCGATGTGGATCGACGAGAGCACGTCGTCCTTCACGAGGTTCTGGCTGAGGATGATCGCGTCCTCGTAGTTGTGGCCCTCCCACGGCATGAACGCCACGAGCAGGTTGCGGCCGAGGGCGAGCTCGCCCTGGTCGGTCGCGGGGCCGTCGGCGATGACCTCGCCGGCCTCGATGCGGTCGCCCGCCGAGACGATGACGCGGTGGTTGTACGACGTGCCCTGGTTGGAGCGGTCGAACTTGCGCAGGAAGTACTGCTGCGTGCCGCCCTCGTCGAGCTGGATCGAGACCATGTCGGCCGAGACCTCGGCGACGACGCCCGCCTTGTCGGCGGTGATGACGTCGCCGGAGTCGATCGCGGCGAAGCCCTCCATGCCGGTGCCGACGAACGGCGCCTCGGAGCGCACGAGCGGCACGGCCTGGCGCTGCATGTTCGCACCCATGAGGGCGCGGTTCGCGTCGTCGTGCTCGAGGAACGGGATGAGGCTCGTCGCGACCGACACCATCTGGCGCGGCGAGACGTCCATGTAGTCGACCTCGGTCGGGACGACGAGCTCGACCTCCTCGCCCTTGCGACGGGCGACGACGCGGTCCTCGACGAACTGCTGCTTCGAGTTGAGGCGGTTGTTCGCGTGGGCGACGACGAACTCGTCCTCCTCCGACGCGGTCAGGTAGTCGATCTGCTCGCCGACGATGCCGTTCTCGACGCGGCGGTACGGCGTCTCGATGAAGCCGAACGAGTTGATGCGCGCGAAGGTCGCGAGCGAGCCGATGAGGCCGATGTTCGGGCCTTCCGGCGTCTCGATCGGGCACATGCGGCCGTAGTGCGAGGGGTGCACGTCGCGCACCTCGACGCCGGCGCGCTCGCGGCTCAGGCCGCCGGGGCCGAGGGCCGAGAGGCGGCGCTTGTGGGTCAGGCCCGCGAGCGGGTTGTTCTGATCCATGAACTGCGACAGCTGCGAGGTGCCGAAGAACTCCTTGATCGCGGCGCTCACGGGACGCACGTTGATCAGGGTCTGCGGGGTGATCGCCTCGATGTCCTGCGTGGACATGCGCTCGCGGACGACGCGCTCCATGCGGGCCAGGCCCGTGCGGACCTGGTTCTGGATGAGCTCGCCGACGGCGCGGATGCGACGGTTGCCGAAGTGGTCGATGTCGTCGACGTCGAGGCGGATGTCGACGGCCTCGCCCTTGCGGACGCCCGGCAGCGTGGTCTCCTCGGCGTGCAGCGCGACGAGGTACTTGATCGTCGCGACGATGTCCTCGACCGAGAGCACCGAGTCGCTCATGGGCGCGTCGATGCCGAGCTTGCGGTTGATCTTGTAGCGACCCACCTTCGCGAGGTCGTAGCGCTTCGGGTTGAAGTAGAAGTTGTCGAGCAGCGCACGGGCGGCCTCGGCGGCGACCTGCTCGCCCGGACGCAGCTTGCGGTAGATGTCGCGGAGGGCGTCCTCCTTCGACATGGGCGCGTCCTTCTCGAGCGTCGCGAGGATCGACTCGTAGCCGGCGAACTCCTGCGCGATGTCCTCGGCGGTCATGCCGAGCGCCTTCAGGAAGACGGTGACCGACTGCTTGCGCTTGCGGTCGATGCGCACGCCGACGGCATCGCGCTTGTCGATCTCGAACTCGAGCCAGGCGCCGCGGCTGGGGATGACGCGCGCCGAGTAGATGTCCTTGTCGGAGTTCTTCTCCGGGGTGCGCTCGAAGTAGACGCCGGGGCTGCGCACGAGCTGCGAGACGACGACGCGCTCCGTGCCGTTCACGATGAACGTGCCCTTCTCGGTCATGAGCGGGAAGTCGCCCATGAAGACGGTCTGCGACTTGATCTCGCCCGTCTCGTGGTTCATGAACTCGGCCGAGACGTACAGCGGCGCGGCGTACGTCTTGCCGCGCTCCTTGCACTCGTCGATCGTGTACTTGGGCACGTCGAGCACCGGCTCCGAGAAGGAGAGCTGCATCTTCTCGCTCAGGTCCTCGATGGGCGAGATCTCCTCGAAGATCTCCTCGAGGCCCGAGTGCGCGGGGACGTCGTCGCGACCCTCGGCGTTCGCCAGGTCGAGGCGGGCCTTCCAGGCAGCGTCGCCGATGAGCCATTCGAAGCTCTCGGTCTGCAGTGCCAGCAGGTCGGGGACGGTCAGGGTGTCCGAGATTCGCGCGAAGCTCAGTCGGCTTGCGTTCCGACCGGTCTTGGGGCTCAGTTCAGCCAAGGCAGATACCTCCGGGCCGGGAAGGGTTGCGGGTCTTCCCGGGATCGTGTCGTCGGTGAGAGACTCGTCAACACCCTGAAGCGCCCTGTTCGGGCGCAGGCCGACCGCAATATGAAGGCAGAGGGGATGTCTGTGAGCGCAAATGGCTACGATACGCCGCGGATGCCCGGATGTCCAGCCGGGTCGGCGTGTCGGCTCTCGCCCCTGCGTCCGACGATGCTAGCGCGCGACCCGGATCGCCGAGAGGGCGGACAATGGTGCCTGTGGAGACCCCCAGTCGCCGGCTCTCGAGCGGCCTGCACGCCGAGATGCGCTTCGCCGGCGCGGGCGGCTGGCAGCTCGTCGTCGACGGCACGCCGCAGTCGCACGTCGACCCCGAGCGGCCGGAGCTGCTCGTCTACGAGTACGTGCAGCAGATCGGGCACGTCATCGACGCGCTGCCGCCCGGCCCGGTCACCGCGGTGCACCTCGGCGCCGGCGCGCTGACGCTCCCCCGCTACATCGACGCCACGCGCCCGGGCTCCCGCCAGCAGGTGATCGAGCTCGAGCCGCTGCTCGTCGAGCTCGTGCGCGAGGTCGCGCCGCTCCCCCGCGGCGCGAGCGTGCGCGTGCGCTACGGCGATGCCCGCGAGCAGCTCGGCCGGCTGCCGGCAGGGCTGCGCGGCAGCGCCGACCTCGTGGTGGTGGATGTCTTCTCGGGCTCGCAGACGCCGGCGCACGTCACCACGGTCGAGTTTCACGCGCTCGTGCGCGACCTGCTCGCGCCCGACGGCGTCGTGGTCGTGAACATCGCCGACGACCGCACGCTCGCGTTCGCCAAGCGTCAGCTCGCTGCGCTGCACGAGGTGCACGGCGAGGTCGCCGCCCTCGCCGATCCCGGCATGCTCAAGGGCCGCAGGTTCGGCAACGTCGTGGCGGTCGCGGGCGCGGCGCTGCCCGACCTCGACGCGATCGGCCGCGCCCTGCGGCGCGACCCGCTGCCGGGCAAGGTCGTCTCGGGCGCCGAGCTGCGCCGCTTCCTCGGGGGCGCGCTGCCGGCGCGGGACGCCGACGCGACGCCGAGCCCCGCGCCCGGCCGCGGCGTCTTCGGCTGACGCGACCCGCCGCATCCGTCCCTTCCCGGGCGCAGGCCGCGCGGCCCCGGCGCACAACGCAAGCCCGGCGCGCCGGCTCAGCGCGCCTCGGCGAGCGGTGGCTCCAGCGGCCGCTGATCGTCGACGGCGGGCTTGCGTTGTGCCGGGCGCTCCGCGGCTCGCGGGGCGGGCTCCCGGGGAAAGCCGCCCCGGTGCGGGACGATGACCGCATGAGCGAGTCGATCGGCTACGACCAGACCGCGCTGCGGAACGCCGTCGACGTCGGGGCCGCGGCCCGCAGGCTGCGCCAGCTCGGCCGCGAGCGATCGCTCGCCGCGGTGTCGGAGCGCGCCTGGCTGCTCGAGAGCATCGGCCGGCTCGACGAGGCGCTCGCGGCGGCGAGCGAGGCGGTGACCCTCGCGCGAGCGTCGGGCTCGCGCGACCGGGTCGCCGAGGCGCGGCTGCTGCGCGCCTCCGTCGTGCAGACGCGCGGCGACCTGCGCACGGCGCTGCGCGAGTGCACGGCGATCATCGCCGAGTCGCGCTCGAACGACTGGGTCGAGCTCTGGGCGCACGCGCTGCAGCAGCGCGGCACCGTGCACTTCGCGCTCGAGCAGTGGCACGAGTCGCTCGTCGACTTCACCGTCGCGGTCGAGCTGTGCCGCGAGGCGCAGCTGCCGGCCGAGCAGCTCGAGGCCGCCGAGGTCGCGCTGCTCGTCGCGACCGACCGCGCCCAGACCGAGGCGCTGCGGGCCGACCAGGACGTGCCGCGCGCCTCGCACCCCATCTGGGGCGGGCGCTGACGCCCACCGTCCACAGGCGTCCGCGGCCGCTTGGCGCGGCGTGGGCGCCGGCTGGCATGCTCGCAGCCGGGCGCGGGGCTGGAGGAGGAGCGGATGGCTGATCTCGATCGGGTGCGGATCTGGGCGGAGGCCCTCATCCGGCTGCACCTCGACGACAGCTGGAGCTTCGCCTTCGACCGCGCCGCGAAGCGCGCGGGCCTCACGGACTACACGCACCGGCGCATCACGGTCTCGCGGCACCTCGCCGCGCGCTGGGACGACGACGAGGTGCATCAGACGCTCCTGCACGAGGTCGCCCACGCGATGGTCGGGCCGGGCGCGGGCCACGGGCCGCGCTGGGAGCGCACCGCGCGCGAGCTCGGCTACGTCGGCGGGCGCACGCACCAGGGCGAGATCGCCGCGGAGCGCGCCGGCTGGGTGGGCTCGTGTCCCGGCGGCCACGAGCACGTGCGCTTCCGGGCCCCCAGGGGCCGCTACGCGTGCACGCCGTGCACGCGATCGGCGCGCCGCGTGGTCGAGGTGCGCTGGCGCCGCCGCGAGCAGGCCGCGTGAGCCGCGGGCGCGAGCGATGACCGCGCGCACGCTCTCGAACGGGCTCGAGGCCCGACTGGTCGCCGACGCGCACGGACTCGTGCTGGTGATCGACGGCATCGAGCAGTCGCACCTCGGCCCCGCAGGATCGCCGCCCCGGCACGCCTCGCACCGGTGGATGCTCGCGGCCGCAGCCGAGTCGCTGGCCGCCTCCGGCGGCGGCACGGCGCTCCACCTCGGCGGCGGCGCGGCAGCGCTGCCGCGGGCGCTGCAGGAGGCGCTGCCGCACCTGCGGCAGACGGTGGTCGAGCTCGAGCCCGCGATCGTCGCGCTCGTCGCCGAGGCGGCGCCGCTGCCGGCGGGCATCGACGTCGTCGTCGGTGACGGGCGCGCCGTGCTCGAGCGCGTCGCCGCGCCGGTCGCGCTCGTGACCATCGACGTCTTCGGTGCGGGGCGGGTGCCGGCGCCCTTCACGACGCTCGAGTGCTTCGCGGCGGCCCGGGCGGCGCTCGAGCCCGGCGGCGCGCTCGTGGTGAACTCGGCCGACGGCCCGCCGCTGCGGTTCCTCCGCGGTCAGCTCGCGACGCTGCGGGCCGTCTTCGCCCACGTCGCGCTCGTCACCACCGGCTCGACGCTCGCCGGCGCCCGCCACAGCAACGCGGTGCTGCTCGCGAGCGATGCGCCGCTGCCGCTCGACGCCGTGCGCGAGCGGGTGCGCACCGGGCCGCCGCCGGCCGCCGTGCTCGGCTGGGATCGGCTGCGGCGCTTCGTCGACGAGGCCTCACCGGTGCCGGCGCGCGACGCCACCGCGGTCGACTCCCCCGCCCCGGTGCGGTCGGCCTACCTGGGCTCCGCCGCGCTGCCGCCGTCGCTCACCGCGCCGGACGCCTGAGCTGCGGGCGGTGCCGACGCATCCCCCGCCCGCACCGCGCCGGGCGCGACCGCCCCGGCCGGCCCGGCCGCCGCATCCGCGCCCTCGACCGCCTCGGGCGGCGCGGCCGCCTCGTAGGAGGCGCTGATGACGCGGTACGAGCGGGTGAGGAAGGCGAGCGCCGACGCGACGACCATGACCGCTCCCGCGATGAGGAACACGAGCGCGATGCCCCGCGCCTCGCCCGTGCCGAGCACCGGCTCGAGCGCGGCGGCGCCGCTGTCGGAGCGCGCCCACGGGATGATCCAGAACTCGGCGATCGGGGCGATGAGGAACGCGGTGACCGGCGCGGCCGCCGCCTCGAACGCCATCGCGAAGCCGAAGACCCGGCCCTGCCGCGAGAGCGGCACGACGCGCTGGATGATGGTCTGCTCGGCGGCCTCGGCGGCCGGGATGAGGCACATGTACGCCCAGATGCCGAGGGCGTACAGCCACCACCAGTCGCGGATGGTGAAGAGCGCCCCGAGGGCGCCCATGATCATGACGACGATCAGCAGCGTGCGGATCGGGCGCCTGCCGAGCCCGAGCCTCGCGATCACCATGCCGCCGATGATGAAGCCGGTGGCCGAGACGCCCACGACGATGCCCCACACCTCGACGCTGAACAGCTCGAGCCCGTACGGGTCCATGAGCGCCATGTAGACGCCGCCGATGAGGTTGTTGAAGGTCGAGAACACGATGAGCGCGAACAGGCCGCCGATCGCGAGCACCGCGCGCACCGAGCCGCGCAGGTCGATGCCGCGCACCGTGTCGTCGGCGTCGAGCGCGACGACGTCCTCCGGCACGCGCAGCGTCAGCAGGTGGGCGAGGCTCGCGGCCGTGAGGGCGACGGCGATCGCGATGGTCCAGCCCATGCCGAGCTGCCCGATCGCGATCCCGGAGAAGACGCTCGTGATGATGAACGCGATGCCCTGCACCGTGCCGACCATGCCGTTCGCGTTCGCGTGCCGCGCGTCGGGCACGAGCATCGTGACCATGGTCGACAGGGCGATGTTGCGCATGTGCTCGACGACCGCGCCGCCGAGGATGACCGCGGTGAACAGCCAGAACCACGGAGCCGCGAGGTCGAGCAGCGCCGACTCGGGCAGCAGCAGGTACATCGCTCCGGCGAGCGCGAAGGCCCCGAGCGTGAGCGTGCCGGAGAGCAGCATCACCCGCAGCTTGCGGTGGTGGTCGACGATCGAGCCGAAGAGCATGCTGCCGACCGCGACGAACAGCATGTAGGCGCCGCCGATGATGCCGGTGGCGAGCACGGAGCGCGTCTCGAGGTAGACCCAGAAGGTGAGCGCGAACCACAGGAAGCTCGTCGTGACGTTGGCCATCGCCGTGTTGACGAGCACGTGCAGGAACGTGCGCTCGCCCGCCGTGCGCACCTCGCTCGAGGTCATGCGACGACGCTAGCCCCGACCGCCCACGCGCGGCACCCGTCGATCTCGGGCGCCGCGCGTGCCGGGAGGGTCAGCCGCGCGAGTCGCGCGCCTCCGCCCACAGGTCGACGCCCGGCTCGTCGCGCGCGAGCTCGTCGATCGCCGCGAGCTCGTCGTCGCCGAACGAGAGGCTGTCGAGCGCGCCGAGGTTCTGCTCGAGCTGCTCGACGCGCGAGGCGCCGATGGTGAGCGACGTGACGCGCTCGTCGCGCAGCGCCCACGACAGCGCCAGCTGCGCGAGCGTCTGCCCGCGCTGCTCGGCGATGCGCCCGAGGCCGCGGATGCGCTCGATCGCCTCGGGCGAGACGTCGGTGTCGAGCGGCTTGCGGGCCGCGCCGCGGCCGGCGCGCGAGTCGGCGGGCACCCCGTCGAGGTACTTGCCGGTCAGCAGCCCCTGCGCGAGCGCGGTGAAGCCGATCACGCCGATGCCGAGCTCGCCGGCCGCGTCGAGGAGGCCGTCGCGCTCGATCCAGCGGTTGAGCATCGAGTACGACGGCTGGTGGATCGTCAGCGGCGTGCCGAGCGACGCGAGGATCTCGTGCGCGCGGCGGGTCTCGTCGGCGCTGTAGCTCGAGACGCCGACGTACAGGGCACGACCGGTGCGCACGATGTGGTCGAGCGCCGCCATCGTCTCCTCGAGCGGCGTCTCGGGGTCGGGCCGGTGGTGGTAGAAGATGTCGACGTAGTCGAGGCCCATGCGCGCGAGCGACTGGTCGAGGCTCGAGATGAGGTACTTGCGGCTGCCGCCGATGCCGTACGGGCCCGGCCACATGTCCCAGCCGGCCTTCGTCGTGACGAGGATCTCGTCGCGGTGCGCCGCGAGGTCGCTCGCCATGACCCGGCCGAAGTTGAGCTCCGAGGCGCCGAAGGGCGGGCCGTAGTTGTTGGCGAGGTCGAAGTGGGTGATGCCGCGGTCGAACGCGGTGGTCAACAGCTCGCGCTGCCGCTCGAGGGGCACGTCGTCGCCGAAGTTGTGCCACATGCCGAGCGTGAGCAGCGGCAGCTTGAGGCCGGAGCTGCCGGCGCGTCGGTACTGCATGCGGTCGTAGCGTGCGGGGTCTGCCTGCCAGCTCATCGTGCTCCTGCCTTCTGGTGGGCCGCCGCGTCGGCGGCGACGAGGGTGTTCGTGGCGCCCCGCAGCGCGACCGCCGCGGCGCAGGCCGCGGCGCACGCCGGGCTGTGGAAGTCGATGCCGAGCTCGGCGAGCGCGTCGACGACGCGGCCGGCGACGAGCAGGTCGGCGGCGTTCGGCCGCAGGCTGCCGTCGGCCCACCGCTCCCCTGCCGCCACGATCGCGATCGAGGCGCGGTCGCCGAGGCGCACCTGCTCGTCGAGCGCGGCGCGGGCGATGTCGGATGCGTTGGCGAGCGTCGCGTCGAGCACGAGCGACGTGCGCGGGGCGAGCGCGAGCAGCTCGCGCGTCTCGTCGCCGCGGTCGGCGTCGGCGATGACGATCACGTCGGCGGACGCCGCGCGCACGCCGGCGGCGCCCCACTCGAGGGTCACCTGGTAGTCAGCGCTCATCCTGCAAGCCTACGGATCGCGACTGGACGCATCCGTCGTCGCCGCGTCAGCGCAGCGCGCCGCAGTGGGCGAGCGCCGCGCGCACGAGCGAGCCTCGGCCGCCCTCCATCTCGCTCGCGATGAGCTCGGACGCCGCCGCCTCGGGGCTGAGCCACGTGAGCTCGAGCGCGTCCTGCCGCGGGTCGCACGTGCCGCTCACGGGCACGATGTAGCAGAGCGAGACGGCGTGCTGGCGGTCGTCGGAGAAGAGCCCGTCGCCGACGAGCGGGAAGTACTCGGCGATGTGGAACGGCACGGGGCTCGCCGGCAGCTGCGGGAAGGCCATCGGGCCGAGGTCCTTCTCGAGGTGGCGGTAGAGGGCGTCGCGCACGCGCTCGCCGCGCATGACGCGGCCGGAGACGACCGTGCGCGTCATCTCGCTCTGCTCGTTCATGCGCAGCAGCAGCCCGACCTCGGTCACCTGGCCCATGCCGTCGAGGCGCACCGGGATGGCCTCGACGTAGAGGATCGGCAGGCGCTCGCGGGCCTGCTGCAGCTCCTCGTCGCTCAGCCAGCCGGGATTGGGGTCGGGGGTGCGCACAGCCATGGCCCCATTGTGCCTGCCGGAGGGCGGATGCGCCGCGGTCAGGGCCGCAGGCGGCGGCCGGAGCGGTCGGCCCAGAGCGCGAGCCCGAGCCAGGCGGCGGCGACGACGAGCGCGAGCACGACCGAGGGGATGTCGCCGAGCGCGGCGAACCAGCCGACCGGATCGGGGTCGGGCAGCGCGCTCAGCAGCGTGCGCGCCGCGAAGGTCGTCGCGACGGCGAGCATGCTGATGCGCCCGACGGCCGCGAACGGCTCGGCGAAGGCGCCGAGCGCCGACGTGCCGCCGCGCAGGTCGGTGTCGACGGTCGGATGCATCGCGCACGCGAGCACGGAGGCGAGGCTCGCGACCGCGAGGGTGAGCGGCGGCGTCCAGAGCGCCGTCGCCGGCTCGAGCGGCTGCTGCCCCCACACGGTCGGCGTGAAGTAGGCGAGGATGCCGAGCACCCCGAAGAGGGTCGCGGCGAGCAGGCCGTAGCCGACGACCCGGCCGCGCTGGTGGCCGGGGACGCTGCGGGCGCGCAGCAGCGCGTGCGCGAGCGCGGCGCCGGCGGCAGCGGGCACCGCGAGGCCGAGGCCGGCGACGACCGTCGTCACCGCCTGCACGACGAGCGGATCGGCGGTCGTGCCCGCGGCATCCGCGATCCCGCCGACGACGAGCGTGGCGGGGCTGCACCGGTCGCTCAGCTCGCCGCAGAGCCCGGTCGTGAGCCAGAGCGCACCGGCGCCGACGGCCGTGGCGATGACGGTCGCCCATGCCCAGCCCGCCCAGCTGCGCGCGATCGTGCCGAGCAGGCCGAGCGCCGCGAGCGCGACCGCGAGCTGCACGAGCGGGCCGGCGACGGCGATCCGCTCGAGGCCGCCGAGGGAGCCGCCCTCCGGATCGAGCGGGATGCCGGTCGCGGCCCCCCGGATGAGCGCGGCACCCGCGGCGACGACGAGGCCGAGGAGGAGCAGGATGAGCGTGCGCCGGCTCGCGCGGCCGGCGCTCGTCCAGCCGCGGTGCTGCGCGAGCGCGTGCGCGCAGCCGGCGATGAGCGCGAAGGCGGGCAGCGCGACGGCGTCGAGGCCGACCGCGCCCCACGGCTCGGAGCCGGGGAACGGGCGGCTGGGCGCCGCGAGCCACGCGACGGTCGCGAGCACGAGCAGCCCGCGCGCGGCGTCGAGCGAGACGACGCGCCCGATGCGCCCGCGGCGCGACGGGCGACGAGGGCCGCCGCGGGCGCCGCGACCGCCCATGCCCGGCAGCACCCGGGTGGTCGCCGAGGTGCTCGTCACGTGCCCTGCTCCATGCTTCGAGGCTACGGTGTCGGTGAGGCCGCAGGGCCGTCCTGCGCCTCGTGACGAGAGGGGCTCGCATGCACGAGATCGACGCCGAGGCGGTGCGCTGGCGCGAGGGCACCGGGGATGAGCTGCTGGTCGTGATGCACGGCATCGGCTCGCACGAGGGCGACCTGTTCGGCCTCGCGCCGCACCTGCCGGCCGAGCTGACGATCGCGTCGCTCCGGGCGCCGCTGCCCTACGGCGGCGGCTTCGCCTGGTTCGAGTTCTCGCCCGTCGACAGCGACGACCACGAGCTCATCGACCGCTCGGCCGCCTCCGTGCTCGGCTGGCTCGACGGGCTCGAGCGTAAGCACGACCGCGTGCACCTGCTGGGCTTCTCGCAGGGCGGGGCGATGGCGGTGCAGCTCGCGAGGCTCGCGCCCGAGCGCTTTTCGTCGATCGCGCACCTCGCGTCGTTCGTGCACGCGGGCGAGCTGCCCGGCGACGCGGTGCTCGCGGCGCGCGAGCCGCGCATCCCGCTCCTGACGACGATCGGCGACCTCGACGACGTCATCCACCGCGACAAGATCGAGCGCTCGACGCCGTGGCTCGACGCGCACTTCGCCGTCGAGCGCCGCACCTACCACCGGGCGCACACGATCGTCGCCGAGGAGCTCGCCGACGTCGTGGCCTTCCTCGGCCGCGTCTAGCGGGCTCGCGCTCGATCGGCCCGAGCGAAGGCTCGCGGCGCATGCGGCGGCGTGCGCGCGCTCAGGCCGATCGAGCGCACGGCAGACTGGACCCATGCAGCGGTTCAGGCTCGGCGGCGTCCCGGGCGTCACGCCCGCCAAGTGGATGCGGGTGTGGGCCGAGCGCGTGCCCGACGTGCCGATCGAGCTCGTCGAGCTCGCCGAGGCGGAGGCGCCGGCGGCGCTGCGGGAGGGGCGCGTCGACGCCGTGCTCGCGCGCCTGCCGCTCGCGGGCGACGACCTGCACGCGGTGCCGCTCTACGACGAGCTGCCGGTGGTGGTCTCGGCGAAGGGGCACCCGATCGTCGCGTTCGACACGGTGACGCTCGCCGACCTCGAGGGCGAGCCGCTGCTCGCCGACGAGGGCATGACCGCCGCGCAGCTGCTCGAGGTCGTCGCGTCGGGCGCCGGGCTCGCGATCGTGCCCATGTCGGTCGCGCGCGCGCTCGGCGGCCCCGACACCCGGCACCGGGTCGTGACCGACGCGCCGCCCACGACCGTCGCGCTCGCCTGGCTGCGCGCGAACGACTCGCCACTGCACCAAGAGCTCATCGGCATCGCGCGCGGCCGTCGCGCCGGCTCGTCGCGCGGCGCCGAGCGCGACGGCGGCAGGCACAGCGTGGGGCCGGGCAACGCGGCGACCGGCGCCAAGCCGCGCCCGTCGAAGCCGAAGCCCACCCCGACGCCGGGCCGCCCCCGCCGACGCGGCGGGCACGGCCGGTCGGGCCGCCCCGGCCCCGGCGGGCGGCGCTGACGCCTCAGGCGCCGACCGCCTCCAGCGCGTGGAAGATCAGGTAGACCGGCCACACCATCGCCTGCAGCGGGCCCAGGATCACGGCCCAGAAGCCGCCGCCCGACTGCCCGACGAAGTAGATCGCCGCGCCGATGTACGCGAGCAGGAAGAAGAACCCCCACGGGCCGGTCTTCTCGACCACCTGCACGCCCCGCCGCTGCTCCGCCACGATGCCCTCGCTCCTCGGCTGCGCCGGAGCCGGCACCGCCGGGCGACGCCTCGCCGTCGTCCGCATCGTACGTCCGGCCTGTCCTCGCGTCGACGGGCGATCCTGTCGGGCACGACGAAGCCCCGCCTCACGGGGAGGCGGGGCTTCTCGAGTGCGGTGACGGTGGGATTTGAACCCACGGTGGAGGGTTGCTCCACACGACTTTTCGAGAGTCGCACCTTCGGCCGCTCGGACACGTCACCAAGGGGAGACCTTACACGACGCCTGGCGCAGACCCCAACCTGACGCAGAGCGTGCGCACCCGGCGGCGCTCGTGCATCCCCTGCTCGACCTTCTCGCCGCCGTCCTCGTGCCAGCCGTGCTGCTCGTAGAAGGTCGCGGCGCGCTCGTTGCCGGCGAGCACCCACAGGTAGGCGCGCTCGTGGCCGTCGGCGGCGAGCCTGCGCTCCGACTCGGCGAGCAGCGCGTGCCCGACGCCGCGCGACCAGCGGTCCTGCATCGCGTAGATCGCGTAGAGCTCGCCGGTGACGCCCTCGACCCGGTCGTAGGCGGGGCCGCACATCGCCCAGCCGACCACCTCGCCGTCGGCCACCGCGACGAGCTCGTGCCGGCGCGCATCCGCGTGGTGCTCCTCCCACAGCTCGACGCGCCGCTCCGCCTCCCGCTGCACGTCCATGCGGTCGAGCACGCTCTGCGGCACGAGGCCGCGATAGGCGGCCCGCCACGTCTGCACCCGCACCTTCGCGATGCCGGCGGCGTCGTCGATGCTCGCATCGCGCACGTTCGCGGTCATGCCGCCGCCCCCTGCCGGGTGTCGATGACGCAGAAGCGATTGCCCTCGGGATCCTGCATGATGACGTAGTCGGCGTCGGCGGGCCGCTTCGGCCAGTGCACGCGCTGCGCCCCGAGGCGCTCGAGCCGCGCGACCTCGGCGGCCTGGTCGTCGGCGTAGAGGTCGAGGTGGATGCGCGGGGGCAGGGTGCGCTCTGAGGGCGCCGCGTCGAGCGAGACGTTCGTCCCCGGGCCCGACCGGGGCCTCAGGAGGGCGAAGTCGTCATCCATCGGCAGCCTCGGCTCGTAGTCCAGCGCCTCCGTCCAGAAGCGCAGCTGAAGATCGACGTCGGCGCATCGGATCACGACGGAGCCGATGGTCAGCATGGCGTCACCGTAGCGGCGGAAGCCTCAGGAATGCTCCGCTTTTGGTAACGTTGTCCGCAAACTTTTGCGGCGGCTCGGCCCGCGACCCGCGTGGGCGGCTCCCGATAGCCTCGCACGCATGGCCAGAGCACCCGGATACCGCTGCGCCGAGTGCGGATGGACGAGCCTCAAATGGGTCGGCCGCTGCGGCGAGTGCCAGCAGTGGGGCACCGTCGAGGAGGTCGGCGCGACCGTCACGCGCATCGCGCCCGCAGCCGTGCCCGCGTCGCGCGCCGCACGCCCGATCACCGAGCTGCAGGCGGGCGATGCGCCGCGCTGGCCGACCGGGATCGGCGAGTTCGACCGCGTGCTGGGCGGCGGCATCGTGCCCGGCGCGGTCGTGCTCTGCTCGGGCGAGCCGGGCGTCGGCAAGTCGACCCTGCTGCTCGCGGTCGCCGCGACGGCGGCCGCCGCGGGCCGGCGCGTGCTCTACGTCTCGGGCGAGGAGTCGCTCGCGCAGGTGCGCCTGCGCGCCGAGCGCACCGGCGCGCTCGAGCCCGAGCTCTACCTCGCCGCCGAGACCGACCTCGCCACGATCCTCGGCCAGATCCAGGCGACCGCTCCCGAGCTCGTGATCGTCGACTCGGTGCAGACGGTCGCGAGCGCCGACAACGAGGGCCTCGCGGGCGGCCCGAGCCAGGTGCGCGACGTCGCCGCCGCGCTCACGCGGGCGGCGAAGGCGGCGGATGTCCCGCTGCTGCTGGTCGGGCACGTCACGAAGGACGGCTCCGTGGCCGGGCCGCGGCTGCTCGAGCACCTCGTCGACGTGGTCGCGCACTTCGACGGCGACCGGCAGACGGCGCTGCGCTTCGTGCGCACCTCGAAGAACCGCTTCGGCCCCACCGACGAGGTGGGCTGCTTCGAGATGACCGGCGACGGCATCCTCGAGGTGCCCGACCCCTCCGGCCTCTTCCTCTCCCGCTCCGCGACGCCGCTCGCCGGCACGTGCGTGACGGTGGCGCTCGAGGGCCGGCGCGCGATCCCGGTCGAGGTGCAGGCGCTCGTCGTGCAGGCCTCGACGCCGCAGCCGCGCCGCGTCGTGAACGGCGTCGACGCCTCGCGCGTCGCCATGGTGCTCGCGGTGCTCGACCGGCACGCGGGCCTCCACCTCGGCGGCTTCGACGTCTACGTCTCGACGGTCGGCGGCATCCGCATCACCGAGCCCGGTGCCGACCTCGCGATCGCGCTCGCGATCGCGAGCGCCCACCGCAACGTGGCGCTCCCCCGGCAGCTCGCGGCGATCGGCGAGATCTCGCTCGCGGGCGAGATCCGCGCCGCGTCGGCGGTGCAGCGCCGCGCCGCCGAGGCGCGGCGCCTGGGCTACTCCCGCGTCGTCGACGACTCGGTCGGGCTCGTGCGCGCGGCCGTGGCCGATGCGATGCGCGTCGGCCGAGCCGACCCCGCGCCGGCCCCCGCGCTCGCGGCGGTGCCGCGGGGCTGAGCGACGACCGCTGCGCCGCTACGGCTGCAGCCGCTCGAGCACGTCGGCGGCGGCCTGCCGGCCCGAGCGGATCGCGCCGTCGACGTGCTGGTAGCCGCGACCGGCGTAGTCGCTGCACGCCCAGTGGATGGGCCCCACCGGCTGGCGCTGGTCGGCGCCGTAGCGGTGCAGGCCGCCGAGGTCGTAGCTCGCGGCGTAGGCCCCGCGCGTCCACTCCTCGCTGCCCCAGTCGCTCTCGTAGTAGACGACCGGCTCGAGCGCCTCGGGCCCGAGGTAGCGCGCGATCGAGGCCAGCACGCGCTCGCGCCGCTCCTCGTCGCTCCAGCGGAACGCCTCGTCGGCGTGCTCGTCGGACACGAACCCGACGAGCGTACCCCGCGCATCCTCGTGGTTGGTGTTGTCGTAGAGCTCGTGCACGAGCTCGTGCGGGCCGAAGCCGGTGCCCGAGAACCCCGCGTCGCGCCAGAAGGGCCGGTCGTAGACGGCGTGCACCTTGATGACGATGCCGAGCGAGAGGTGCTGGTGCAGCTGGTGCTGCCGGCGCGGGAGCGGCGGCTGCACGTCGATGCGGGTGATGAGGTTGGGCGGCACGGCCACGATCACACGTCGCCCGCGTGCCACGACGCCGTCGGCGACGACCGTCACCGCGTCGTCGCCGCGCTCGATCCGGCGCACCGGGGCGCCGAGGCGCACGGCCTCGCCGAGCTCCTCGGCCATGCGCTCGCTCACCCGCTGCATCCCGCCGACGACGCGGCGGTCGAGGATCTCGTCCTCGTCGAGCAGGTTGGCGAAGCCGTCGGCGCTCGCGGCCATGAGCAGCGCCTGCAGGGTGGAGAAGGCGTGCGACGGCTTCGTCAGCATCGCGGGCCCGATGAAGAGCGCGACGAGGTGCGCGGCCGCGGCGTCGTCGGTCTGGCCGGCGAGCCACGCCTCGAACGAGACGGTGTCGAGCTCGCGGGCCCGCGGGTGCGCCCACGGCGCCTCGGGGTCGACCTCGGCGACGAGCGCCTCGATGACGGCGACCAGGCGGTCGACCTCGGCCGCGGTCTCCGGCGCGATCGGGAAGTCGCCGGTGAAGCGCACGGCGCGGCCGCCGTCGACGTACACCGACTCGCCGTCGCGGTGGCGGGGGAAGGTCTCGAGGCCGAGCGCCTCGATCGTCTCGAGCAGCACCGTCTGGTGCGGCGAGACCCACTGGCCGCCGATCTCGAGCATCGCGCCGTCGACGACGTCGGTCCAGGTGCGCCCGCCGACGCGGTCGCGCGCCTCGAGCACCGCGACCGAGCGGCCCGCGGCCACGAGCGCGGTCGCGGCGGAGAGCCCCGCGGGCCCGGCGCCCACGATGACGACGTCGACCTCGAGCTCGGCCTGCTGCGCCTGTGCCACCGCGTCCTCCGATCCGGCCGCTCCGCGGCTCCCTGGCGAGACGATAGCGCGCCCCGGCGGCGCGGCGGCTACTCGAGGATGAACTGCGTCGCGGCCGTCGAGGCGTACTCGCCGACGCGCACGCTCAGGCTGTACGCGGCGCCGCCTGCGGCGACCTGCGAGCGCTCGGCGGTGCACGAGTCGACCGAGGATGCGGTGCGATCCCACTCGACGGGCACCGTCGACTGCGGGGCGCCCGGCTCGAGCTGCACGACGTTGTCCTGCACGTCGGCCGCGCAGTCCGACCAGCGGTAGAC
This sequence comes from Agrococcus sp. BE272, assembly GCF_031457935.1. NCBI lineage: Bacteria > Bacillati > Actinomycetota > Actinomycetes > Micrococcales > Microbacteriaceae > Agrococcus > Agrococcus sp. BE272. Next base: position 622,964 of record NZ_JAVDXL010000001.1, read on the forward strand.
GACCTGGTCGCCCGTGCGGATCTCGTACTCCTGCACGGCGGTGCCCGCGTTGAGCGAGCACGCGGCCTCGCCCGTGTTCTCGATCGTGAACGACAGCTGCACCCGCTCGCCCGCCGCGTAGGAGGAGCGATCGGTCGCCGGCGTCAGCCGCACCTGCTCCGGCGCGCACGGCTCGGTGGGCTCGCCGGTCTCGGGGGTGCCGCCGACCGGGGTGAACGGCTGCGTCGGCGTGGGCGTCGGCGTCGGCGTCGCGCTCGGCTGCGGGCTGGGCGCCGCGGTGCCGGAGGGTGCGGGCGGCGGCACATCGCTCCCCGCCTCCCACGGCCGCCACACGAGCAGCACGAGCGCGGCGACGGCGATGAGGGCGAGCAGACCGAGCAGGGTCCGTCGCCGGCGGACGGCGGCGCGTCGCTTCGCGGTGGATGCCTTGCTCACCGATCCAGCGTAGGCGAGCGGCGGCTCAGAGCCGCTTGAGCATGCGCGTGTTGCCGAGCGTGTTGGGCTTGACGTGCGCGAGGTCGAGGAACTCGGCGACGCCGCCGTCGAGGGAGCGCAGCAGCTCGGCGAAGACGTCCTGGCTCACGACCTGCTCCGCCACCTCCTCGTAGCCGTGGCGGCCGAAGAACTCGGTCTCGAAGGTGAGGCAGAACAGCCGCGAGAGCCCGAGGTCGCGCGCCCGCTGCTCGAGGTCGACGAGCATCGCGTGCCCGACGCCCTTGCCGAGGGCGCCCTCGGCGACGGCGATCGTGCGCACCTCCCCCAGGTCCTCCCACAGCACGTGCAGGGCACCGCATCCGACGATCTGCCCGTCGCGCTCGGCGACCACGAACTCCTGGACGGCCTCGTAGAGGGTGACGAGCTCCTTGCCGAGCAGGATGCGTCGGCGCACGTAGGGCTCGATGAGGTCGCGCATCGCGCGCACGTCGCCCGTGCGCGCGCGGCGGACGGTCAGCGCGGCGGGGGCGGGGGCGGATGCGTCGGAGGTCACGGTCATCGAGCCTAATCGGCCCCGGCATGCACGCTCAGCGCGCGGTGCATCCGGCGCCACCCGACCGAGTCGAAGCGTGCCGGCGCCCGCCATGGCCGCGCGCACGCTCACTTCGCCCTAGTCGCGGATCGCCGCCTGGATGGCCGTCTCGATGTCGCTCGCCTGGGTCAGCTCGAGTCGCTCCCCGTCGACGAAGATCGTCGGCGTGCGGTCGACGCCGAGCGCGATCCCGGCCTGGAAGTCCTGCTCGACGCGAGCCTCCGTCGCGGGGTCCGCGACCGCCTCGTCGTACGCAGCCATGTCCAGCCCCAGCTGCTCGGCGTACCCGCGGAATCGGGCGGCCTCGGACTCGCGGGCCTCACCCCATTCGGGCTGGGTCTCGAACATGCGCTGGTACATCGCCTCGAACTCGCCCTGCTGCGCGGCGGCCTCCACCGCGATCGCCGCGTTCCGCGAGTTGAAGTGCCCCGGCAGCGGGAAGTACCGGACGCCGAAGGTCACCTCGCCGCCGTACTCCTCGCGGAGCGCTTCCATGGTGGGGTAGACGGCACCGCATGCCTCGCACTCGAAGTCGAGGAACTCCACCACCACCGGCGCGCCGGCGCCGGCATCGTCGAGCAGGTGCGTCGACGGATCCAGGACGGGCGGCGCAGCGGCAGCGGAGGCGGCAGGCGACGCCGGCCCGGCGCTCGTGTCTCGAGGCGCCCCGCTCTCCCATGGCCGCACGACGAGCAGCATCACCCCGATGAGGATGGCCGCGGCGGCGGCGATGACTGATGCCGCGATGACTGGACGAGTGCGCATCGCACCAGTCTACGGGCAGGGCGCGACGCATACCCCGTCGCACGCGTCCGCGCAGTCCTCGCCATCGCCTCCGCGATCCGCTGGACCGCAGCAGAGCTCGCCGCCCCACGCTTCCAACCCCTCCCGCACGGCCAGTGCGGCGACCAGCAGCGCGGCGACGGGATCGGCCCACCACCAGCCGAGCAGCCAGCTCGCCAGCAGTCCGAGCAGCACGGCGGCCGACAAGTAGGTGCAGATCAGCAGCTGCTTCGCGTCCGCCTGCACGCTCCGCGAGCCGAGCTCCTCGCCGGTGCGCAGCTCCGCGATCGCGAGCGCCGGCATGACGACGACGCTGAGCGCGGCGATCACGACGCCGACAGGGCTGGGATCCGCCGCCTCCAGCGTGACCAGTGCCGCCACAGCATCGACTGAGACGTAGGCAGCGAGGGCGAAGAACGCGATCGCGACGATCCTCACCGTCGCGGCTTCCCATCGCTCCGGATCGCTGCGTGAGAACTGCCATGCCACGGCCACCGCCGAGCCGACCTCGACCACGGAATCGAGGCCGAAGCCGATGAGCGCCGCGGAGGACGCGACAGATCCCGCCCAGATCGCGACCGCCGCTTCGACGACGTTGTACGCGATGGCGACTCCGACGATCCACCGCACGCGTCGGCGGAGGCGCGCGCGGCGCTCCAGGGATGTGCCGGCGGTCACGCTGCTGCCCCGCAGCAGCCCTCGACCGGGCATCCGGCTCCCAGGCACGGGACGCCCTCGTCGACCCGCAGCGTCACGGCGAGCATCGCCTCGATCGCCTGGGTCAGGTGCGGGTCAGCGATCTCGTAGCGCGCCTGCCGACCCTCCGTCTCGGAGACGACGATGCCGCAGCCTCGCAGGCAAGCCAGGTGGTTCGAGACATTGGTGCGCGAGAGCCCGAGATCACGTGCCAGCGCAGCCGGGTAGCCGGGCCCCTCGATCAGTCGGAGGAGGATTCGCGCGCGCGTCGGGTCGCCCATGGCGCGCCCGAGCCGGCCCATCGCATCGAGCCGGTCGACAGTGGTCAGCATGTACTGACTATACATCGCAGAGTGACGCTTGATGACGCGCAGGCCGGTCGGCATCGACGGACCGAGCGGGCTCAACGGCCCCACCGGCTATCATCGGTCCGTCGGCGGCACCAGCCCAGCCCAGCCGGACACCGACCGGCGACCGACGCGACCCAGGAGCAGCACCATGCCAGAGCCGCGGGCCCGCGCGAACCACGCACGTCGCGCTCAGCGCCGACCGCGACAGGTCCGGCCGCGCCGGGTCGTCATCCTCCCCACGCCGTGAGCGGCTCCGACGCAGCGTGGTTGCCGCCCCCGAGCCTCGAGCAGTTCCTGCTCCCCGGCTCCACCGGTGCGCCGGTGCTCCCGGTGCTCGCGGCGATCATGGCCATCGCATACGCAGCGGGCGTCACGCGGCTGCGACGCCAGCGGCGACACTGGCCTCCGCTGCGCACTGCATGGTTCCTGCTGGGCTGCGGCATGCTCGCTGCGGTCACCGGGACACGGATCGACGCCTACGGGCAGTTGATGTTCTCGGTGCTCATGTTCCAGCAGCTCGCGCTCATGATGGTGATCGCGCCGCTGCTCGCTCTCGGCTCGCCCGGCACGCTGCTGCTGCGGGCGACGCCCCGCCACGGCGCCGGCCGCGCCGTGCTCAGGGTCGCCGTGTCCGGGCTGCGCTCGCGGGCAGCCCGCTTCGCGCTGCACCCGGCGCTCGTCATCCCCTTGATGCTGCTGTGCTTCTTCGGGCTGTACGTCGGCGGCGCGGCGGATGCGCTGCTGCAGGTCGATGCCGGACACATCCTGATGGAGGCGGCATTCCTGCTCGTGGGGCTCCTGATCACGGTACCTCTGGTGTCCTCGGATCCGCTGCCCCGGCGACCCTCCTACCCGGGCCGACTGCTCGACATCTTCCTCGAGATGCAGGTCCATGCCGCGTTCGGCCTGGTGATGCTGTTCTCGTCTGCGCCGTTCGTCCGCCACTTCGCGACGTCTGCGCCTGCGGAGTGGCGCGTCGACCCCGTGCACGATCAGGGCGTCGCCGGCGTGCTGGCATGGACGTTCGGAGAGCTGCCGCTCGTGACGATGCTGGTCGTGACGCTCGCGCGCTGGCAGCGCCGCGACCGGTCGCGAGCAGGAGCCCAGCAGCGCCGCGCCGATCAGGAGACAGAGGCGTACAACGCCTACCTCGCCCAGCTGCGGCAGCGCGACCTGCGCGGCGACGGGGACCCGGAGGCGTGACGCCACGACGACCGTCGTGGCGCGACGGGCGGCACCGTCGTCCGACGCTGCGACCCCTTGCGCTGTCGTTATCGTTCCGTTACCTTCGAGGTTGCGTGTGCGTCAGCGAGCGGTGCAGAGGACAGCACTCCGCACGCCCGCGCCCCGGTTCCGCTCGGAACCCTTCCGCTCAGGGCCTGCGGATGCCGCAGCCCTGCTCCACGACTCGACCCGAGGACAGCTTGCCGCGTGACGCTGGACGTTGACCGAGCATCCCGCTCGACCCCTGATGCGCCTCAGGCGCAGACCCGCAGGGCCGCCCGTGAGCGGGAGCGCGCGGCTGCCGCCATCGCGAGGACCGCTGCAGAGGCTCGGGCGGCGGCGCGCACGACCGTCATCGCGGGGTCTCCCCCGATCTACTCGAGCCGCCGCGCGCTCCGGGAAGCCGCGACGCGCTCGGCGGAGTCGCTCGAGGTCCGCGTGACCGGCCCGACGTACGCGCCCCCGGTCGTCGCGGTGGACGCTCCCGCCCTCGGTGTGGGCGGCGCTCACGTGCCGATCGCCCGGCCCGCTCGATCCCCACGACCGGTCGGCGAGCGCCAGGCCCCGACTCGGCGCCCCGCTGCGGTGCGCGGCCGAGCTCGCAGCTTCGCACGGAAGGCCACCGCCGGCGCTGCGCTCGTGTTCATCGGCTCGCTCGTCGTGGTCACCTCCATGCCTGCGCAAGCGGTGCAGCCTCCCGGGGAGCTCGATCCCCAGGTGGCGCAGCTCGAGCCCGAGACGCAGTCGCTGGATCCGGTCGCCGCAGATGCCAGCACGGTCTTCGCCCGTGACGACATCGTGGTCAGGGACCCCCTCGAGAGCGCGCTGATGTCCGAGGGTGAGCGTGCGGCCCTCCAGGCTGTCGCCGACTCAGAGCCCGGCGGCTCCTACTACGGCGGCCGCCCCGCATTCCCCGCCACCTGGTCCATGATGGAGACCGACTACGTGCAGACGCCGTTCCCCCAGGTCACGCAGCTGCCGATCTCGAGCGGCTTCGGGTACAGGTCCGGCGGCTTCCACGGCGGCACCGACATCCCATTGGCCCCTGGACAGGAGATCCGTCCAGTCGCCAACGGCGTGGTGTCGGCGGTGTGGCAGGGCGACAACCCCGGGGGCGGCGGGTACGCCGTCTTCGTCGACCACAACATCGACGGCCAGTTCGTCCAGTCGTGGTACCCGCACATGCAGGCGGGGTCGATCCGCGTGGAGGTCGGCCAAGTCGTCGACATCTCGACCGTCCTCGGCGGGGTGGGCAGCACGGGCCGCTCGACCGGCCCGCACCTGCACCTCGAGATGAAGAACAGCGACTACGTGTCGTTCGACCCGCTCAGGTGGCTGCAGACCCGAGAGACGCGCCTCGAGGTCGGGTAGCGGCCGAAGGCCCCCGTGGCGCCGGCGTGACTCGTTCGACGCCGGCGACGCAGCGGCTACCGTGGCCTCCAGGCGCAGCAGGTCGGCTCACGCGCCCGTGAGCACGAGCCACAGCAGCACGGCGTTGAGCGCTGCGAGCGCTGCGGCCGCGACCCCGCCGGCGATCGTCGTCCAGATGCGGTTCACGTGCGGCCCCATGAGCCGGCGGTCGGCGGTCAGGCGCACAAGCGGGATGAGCGCGAAAGGGATGCCGAAGGAGAGCACCACCTGGCTCAGCACCAGGGCGAGCGTCGGATCGACGCCGAGCCACAGCACGACGAGCGCTGGGACGAGCGTGACCAGCCTGCGGGCGAGCAGCGGGACGCGGACGCGGAGCAGGCCCTGCATGATCTCCGCGCCCGCGTACGCGCCCACCGAGGTCGAGGCGAGCCCGGACGCCAGGAGCCCGATCGCGAACATGGTCGCCACGACCGGCCCGAGCGATGCACCCAGCGCGGCGTGCGCGCCCTCCAGCGTGTCCGTCCCCTCGACGCCTGCGAGGTTCGCGGCCGCAAGCAGCATCATCGCGACGTTCACGCTGCCGGCGATCACCATCGCGACCGAGACATCGATGCGCGTCGCCCGTAGCAGCCGCGGCGTGCTCAGCGCGCGCCGATCGCGGAAGCGGTCGCGCGACAGGCTCGAGTGCGCGTAGATGGCGTGCGGCATGATCGTCGCGCCGAGGACGCTGACCGCGAGGAGCACGGAGCCGGAGCCCTCGAACCGAGGCACGAGCCCGGCCGCGATGCCGAGGGGGTCGGGCGGAGCGACGACGACTCCCCAGGTGAAGCCGAGCACGATCACGGCGAGCAGGCCGATCACTACGTGCTCGAACGCGCGCGGACCCCGCTGCGACTGCACCGCCAGCAGCACCAGCGAGACACCGCCGGTGATGAGCCCGCCGACGAGCAGCGGCACGTCGAACAGCAGCCAGAGCGCCACGGCGCCGCCGATCACCTCGGCGAGGTCGGTCGCCATCGCGACGCCCTCGGCCTGGATCCAGTAGGCGATCCGACCGGCGCGCGATCCGATGCGCTCGCCGCACAGCTCCGGGAGGCTCTTGCCTGTCACCACGCCGAGCTTCGCCGACAGGTACTGGATTAGCCAGGCGACGAGGTTGGCGCTCACCACGACCCAGATCAGCAGGTAGCCATGGCGTGCGCCCGCCGTGACGTTGGAGGCGACGTTGCCGGGATCGAGGTAGGCCACGCCGGCGACCAGCGCCGGCCCGAGCAGCAGCAGCGCTCCGGGCGCAGGCCTCTTCCTCGTCGTCGCGGCGAACGTCATTGCGCCATCGTAGACCTGATTTCGGCTGGCCGAATAATCTGCTTGCGGTATGCCGAGACGCTCTTCCGCCCGCGGCGCCCGGCACGGCCTCAGGGATGACGCACGGCGGCCGACTCCTGCTCGCTGATCCGCGATGTCTCCAGCTGGAACGTGGAGTGGTGCACCGAGACGGGGAAGTGCTCGGCGACGCATCGCTGGATGTCCTCGAGCACCTCGACCGCGTGCCCATCGGCGAAGCAGCTGTCGTCGACCACCACGTGGGCGCTGATCGTCGGGAGGCCAGTCGCGACGGTGGACGCATGCAGATCGTGCAGCTCCTCGACGTGGTCGAGCTCGAGGATGTGTCGGCGCACGTCGTCGAGGTCGAGGTCCTTCGGAGTGAACTCCATGAGGACGCCCGCGGTCTCCTTCATCAGGATGAGCGCTCGGGGCGCGATGAGCGCGGCGATGAACAGGCCCGCGATCGCGTCCGCCTGCTGGAATCCGGTCGTCCAGATGACGATCGCAGCGGCGATGACGCCGAGCGAGCCGAGCGCATCGTTCAGCACCTCGAGGAACGCCGCGCGCATGTTGAAGTTCGCGCCGCGGCCGGACGACAGCACCAGGATCGCGATGATGTTGACGACGAGTCCGATCACGCCGAACACCACCAGCTCGGACGCCGGGATCTCCGGGGGCTCGAACAGCCGACGGATGCCCTCGACGGCGGCATACACCCCTACGGCCAGCAGCAGCGTGGCCTGGCCGAGCGCGGCGATCACCTCGATGCGACGGAAGCCCCAGGTGCGCCGTGATGTGGCCGGACGCCGCATGAGCGACGCGGCGATCAGCGCCACCAGGAGCCCCGCGGCGTCGGTGACGGCATGCGCCGTGTCGGTCAGGAGGGCGAGGCTGCCCGTCACGACCGAGCCGATCAGCTGGGCGACGACGATCGTCGCTGTCAGCGCGAACGCGATGCCCAGACGGACACGGAAGTCGCCGGTCGCCGCGGGGGCACCGTCGGTCGATCCATGGCTATGCCCGGCGGCCATCGGGATCCTCCTCCCCGGTGGCGCCCGCGACCACTGCTGCGTGCGCGCTGATATGCGAGCAGGGCCGCTGCTGCGCGCCGGCCGCCTCGAGCAGTCGCTCCGCCGCCGCGGCCAGGCGCTCGAGATCCTCCGGATGCGCCAGCGCGTACCAGGTCGCCCGCCCGTCGGCCCGGGCGTTGACGAGCCCGCAGTCGGTGAGGAAGGCCATGTGCTTGCTCACCGTCGACTGCGCGAGCCCCAGATGGCCCACCAGATCGCGCACCCGGTGCTCGCCGGTCGACAGGTGCTGGAGCACGCGCAGTCGCGAGGGCTCCGCGAGCGCTTGGAACAGGTGCGCGAACGCCGTCGTCATCCCGACATCGGCGTCGCCGCGCTCGAGTATCATCGTCATGCAGCGATGCTATCTCCGGCGCGCTCTCGTCGCCACCCGTGCCGACGCATCCGCAGCCCGGGCCGGCTCGGGGCAATAGCGTGGAGGCATGAGCGATGAGATGACGGGCAGGTCGAGACCGGTCGCGGCCCGCGTGCGGCTCGTTCCCCGCCGCGGATGACGCTCCGCTTCCTCCGGGCCCTGGACCGGCACCAGGTGCCGCTCTACATCGCCGCGATCGCGGCTGGGGGCGGGCTGGGACTCCTCGCACCCCGCGCTGCCCCGGCTCTCGAGCGGGCGATCGAGCCCGCGCTGATGCTCCTGCTGTTCGCGACGTTCCTCGGCGTGCCGATGACCCAGCTCGGTCGAGCGCTGCGCGACGTGCGATTCCTCGCGACCGTGCTCACGGCGAACTTCGCGCTGCTGCCGCTGCTGGCGTGGGGCCTGTCGCTGCTGGTCGCCGACGACCGGGGCCTCCTCCTCGGCGTGCTGCTCGTGCTGCTCGCGCCCTGTGTCGACTACGTGGTCGTCTTCGCTGGCCTCGCGGGCGGTGCGGGTCCGCGCCTGCTGGCGGCGACGCCATTCCTCATGCTCGTGCAGGTGCTCCTCCTGCCGGTCTACATCGCGCTCTTCGCAGGAGCCGAGCTGCTCGGCGTGATCGAGCCGGCGCCGTTCGTCGAGGCGTTCGTGCTGCTCATCGCCATCCCGCTCGCGGCGGCCGCGACCGTCCAGTCGCTCGCCCGGAAGCATCCCGCCGCGGGCGCGATCACGACCGCGATGGCGGATGCGACACCACCGCTCATGATGCTCGCACTCGCCGTGGTCGTCGGCTCGCAGGTCGCCGCGGTCGGGTCGCAGCTCCAGGTGCTCATGCGTGTCGTGCCCCTCTTCGTGGCGTTCGCGGGCGTCGCGGCGGCACTCGGCGTGCTCGTGAGCCGCATCGCCAGGCTCGACGCTGCCGGCGAGCGGGCAGTCATCTTCTCGCTCGCGACCAGGAACTCGCTCGTCGTGCTGCCCTTGGCGCTCGCCCTCCCGCCGGCAATGGCGATCGCGCCGCTCGCGGTCGTGACGCAGACCCTCGTGGAGCTCGTCGTGATGGTCGTGCTCGTGCGCGTCGTCCCGCACGTGACGCCAGCGCGAAGCGCCTGACCGCGGGCGGCCCGGGACGGCCAGCGCGGCGTGAGGGGCGGGACCGAAGCCCCGCCCCTCACGCCGATCACGCGACTACGAGCACGACGTCAGCGCCGCCACCTCTGCGCTCAGCGACGGCTCGCCGCCGACGAGCGTGAGCGTCGGCATCTGCAGCCGCTCCAGCTCGTCGAGGATGCGCTGCGGCACGCAGTCGGTGCGCGTGATCAGCAGCGGGGCGTCCTGCGCGCCGGCCGCCGCGCCGCCCGCGAGGGCGTCGGGGAAGACCAGGCCGGATGCCAGGTAGGCCCGCTCGACCGGGGCGTCGAACGCCGAGGCCGTGATGATGGCGCTCGTGGCGTAGCGGTCGGAGCCGCCGAGGCGGTTGACCGTGAAGCCCGCGTCGACGAAGTCGCCCGCGATCGACGACGGGACGGCCTCGGCCGAGCCCGCGATGCGGATGCGATCGGCGCCGAGCTCGTCGAGCAGCGCGGTCGTGGCCTCGGGCACCTCGGTGCTCGTGCTCACGAGCAGCAGCGGCCAGTCGAGGTGACCGGCGGCGGCACCGGCCGACAGGCCGTCCGGGAACCGCGTGCCGGCGGCGACGTACGCGCCCTCAGCACCCTCGAAGGCGTACTCGGCGACCAGGCGGCTCGTGTGGTACCGGTCGGAGCCGCCGAGGCGGTCGACCTGCTCCACCGACGCGATCGCGGCGATCTGCGCCTCCGTCTCCGCGCTGATCGACGGCTCGCCGCCGACGATCACGACGCGAGCGGCGCCGAGGCGCTCGATCTCGTCGAGCACGACCTCAGGGGCCTCGGTGAGGCGCGTCAGCAGCACCGGTCCGCCCTCGTGCGCGGCGGCCGGGCCGGCCGTCAGCGCGTCGGGGAAGAGCTGGCCGCTCGCGACGTAGACGACCGGAGCGCCGCCGGGGTAGGCGTCCTGCGACACCTGCACGGCCGTCTCGTACCGGTTGACGCCGTCGAGGCGCTCGGTCGTGAGCGCGATCGGCATCGAGAACGGCACCGCGGTGCCCGAGGCCGTGCGCAGCTCGAAGCGGTCGCCCGCGACGGGCAGCGGCGCCTCGAACTCGACGGTCGCCGAGTCGTCGACCACGGGGAACGTGCCCAGCAGCTCGTCGCCGTAGTGCAGCTCGAGCTCGGTGCTGACCGGCGTGCCGAGCGACGTCAGGTCGATCTCGTTCACCGTGAGCGACACGGGAGCGCCGATCGCGACGGGCGCGGTGGGCAGGCCGACGACCTCGAGCTGGCGGCGCGAGAAGTCGGGCGAGATCGGCGACTGCGCCTCGATGTACGCCGCGAAGGCCTCGGAGTCGACCAGACCCGAGTCGCGGTCGTCCGTGCCGGCGATCAGGCCGCGGAAGTTGTCGCCGCCGGAGAGCAGGAAGCTGGGCACCGCGACGCGGTACGTGTCGTCGGCGGCCACCTCGGCGCCGTCGACCCAGATGCCGGTGATGCGCGAGCCCTCGGCGAGCGTCGAGTCGTAGGTGTACTCGACGTTGTCGCTGAGCCCCAGCTGCAGGTAGGCGCGCGAGGGCACCTCGCCCGCGGCGTTCCGCTGCCACTGCTGCTCGAGCACGACGCGCAGCTGCTCGCCGGTGAGGGTCGTGGTCCACAGGTTGTTCGCGAAGGGCAGCACGGCGGCGGCCTCGCCGACCGTCACGATGCCGTCCTCGGTCTCGCCCTCGCCGGCCTCGTAGAGGAGCTCGGCGCGCAGACCGCCCGGGTTGGTGATGCCGATCTCGGCGCCGCCGCGGTTCTCGGGCGCGAGCTGGTCGCGCAGCATGTTGGCCACGAGCGTGCCCATGGTGGATGCGCTGCCGCGGTCGTCGCGCTCGTCGCCCGTGAAGGCGGTGGTGATGTCGCCGGTGATCTCGCCGAGCGGCTCCTGGCCGATGACGGCCGCCTGCTCGAGCGCTGCCTCGGTGATCTCGGCCACGGCCGCGACGCGCGGGTAGGTCGCGATCAGCTCGTCCTGCGGCGTCTGCGTGCGCGGCACGATGCGGGCCAGGTCGAAGCTGGCGACGCTCGTGGCCGGGTCGACAGTCGCGACGAGCTGGCCGAGCTGCGCTCCGTAGGACGACGTCTGGATGATCGGGCGCACGTCCTGCTCGCTGCCGTCCGGAGCGGGCGCGAGCCACGAGTAGGACTGGTGCGTGTGGCCGTTGAAGATCGCGTCGACCTCGGGGGCGGTGTCCTCGACGATCGCGCGGAACGCGTCGCTGTCGGCCATCGCGGCGGTGAGCGCCGCGGCCTGCTCCTCCTGCGGAGCGTTCGGGGCGAGGGTCGCCTGCGCGCCCTCGTGGTACTCGGCGACGATGAGGTCGGCCTCGCCGTTGGTGGCGTCGCCGTCGGAGAGCTGGGCGGCGACCGCGTTGACCGCGGCAACGGGGTCGCCGAACTCGACCCCGGCGATGCCGGACGGGTCGACGAGCGAGGGGGTCTCCTCGGTGACGGCGCCGATGACGGCCACGGTGACGGCGTCGTCGCCCTCGCCGACGGAGAAGGTGGCGTAGGAATCGCCGATCGGCGCACCGTCGCGCGTCGCGTTGGCGGCCAGGATCGGGAAGTCGGCCCGCTCGTCGACGCGGCCCTGCAGGTCGTCGATGCCGCGGTCGAACTCGTGGTTGCCCGCGGCGGATGCCTCGAGCTCGAGCGCGTTCAGCACGTCGATCGTGGGGGCGTCCTGCTGCACGGCCGAGGCGTAGAGCGACGCGCCGATGCTGTCGCCGCCCGAGATGACGAGCGAGTTCGCGTCGCCCTGCTCAGCCCGCAGCTGCTCGACGGTGCCGGCGAAGCTCACCGTGTTGCTGTCGATGCGGCCGTGGAAGTCGTTGAAGTGGATGAGGTTGACGACGGTGCCGTGCGCGTCGGCCGGGGTGTCGCCCCCGCCGTCCGTCGCGAGCGCCGCGGACGGGGCGACGAGCAGCCCGAGTCCGACCGCGCAGGCGGCGCCGGCCGCCAGGTTGCGCTTGAAGTGGTTGTTCACTGTGGTTCTCCGTTGCAGGGGATGTGAGGCGCGCGAGGCACGCCACTCGCGAGCCTATGAAGTTCTCTCGCGAACCGCGAGGGCCAATCGCCTCCCCCTGGTGAACATCCGGTAACGGTCCGAGCACGACGAAGAGGGAGGGGACCCGCCGGGTCCCCTCCCTCTTCGTGCGGCCTGGCTCGCCGCGCCGCCGTCAGGCGTCGGCGGGCGCCAGCTCCGGCTCGTGCGGCTCCGGCGACGTGTGCGTGAAGACGAACTCGTCGTCGACGAAGTCGACCGTGACGTGCTCGCCCGAGCCCAGCTCGCCGTGCAGGATCCGCTCGCTCAGCGCATCCTCGATCTCGTGCTGCACCGCTCGACGCAGCGGCCGGGCGCCGAGCGCCGGGTCGTGGCCGATGTGGATGAGGCGGCGCTTGGCTGCCTCGGTCAGCTCGATCGTCATGTCGCGGTCGAGCAGGCGCTCCTGCAGCCGCTTGATGAACAGATCGACGATCTGCAGCAGCTCGTCGGGGCTGAGCTGCGGGAAGACGATCGTCTCGTCGACGCGGTTGAGGAACTCGGGCTTGAAGTTCTTCTTGAGCTCCTCGCGGACCTTCGCGCGCATCCGCTCGTAGTCGTTCTCGCTCGAGCCCTCGAGCACGAACCCGACGGGCCCGCCCGAGATGTCCTTGGTGCCGAGGTTGGTGGTCATGATGATCACGGTGTTCTTGAAGTCGACCACCCGGCCCTGGCCGTCGGTGAGACGACCCTCCTCGAGGATCTGCAGCAGGGAGTTGAAGATGTCGACGTGCGCCTTCTCGATCTCGTCGAAGAGCACGACCGAGAACGGCTTGCGCCGCACCTTCTCTGTGAGCTGGCCGCCCTCCTCGAAGCCGACGAACCCGGGAGGGGCGCCGAAGAGCCGCGAGACGGTGTGCTTCTCGCTGAACTCGGACATGTCGAGCGAGATCAGGGCGTCCTGGTCGTCGAAGAGGAACTCGGCGAGCGCCTTCGCCAGCTCGGTCTTGCCGACGCCCGTGGGCCCGGCGAAGATGAACGAGCCGGAGGGGCGGCGGGGGTCCTTGAGGCCCGCGCGCTGCCGGCGGATGGTCTTGGCGAGCACGCTGATCGCCTCGTCCTGGCCGATGACGCGCTGGTGCAGCGCCTTCTCCATGAAGATGAGCCGCGCCGACTCCTCCTCGGTGAGCTTGAACACCGGGATGCCGGTCGCGTTCGCGAGCACCTCGGCGATCACGCCCTCGTCGAGCACGCCCGTGGGGCCGCCGTTGCCGGAGCGCCACTGCTTCTCGGTGCGGAGCCGCTCGCCGAGCAGCTCCTTCTCCTCGTCGCGAAGGCGCGCCGCGGCCTCGAAGTCCTGGCCCTCGATCGCGGCCTCCTTGCGCGTGCGCACGTCGGAGATGCGGTCGTCGAACTCGCGCAGCTCGGGCGGGGCCGAGAGGATCGACAGGCGCAGCCGGGCGCCGCCCTCGTCGATCAGGTCGATCGCCTTGTCGGGCAGGAAGCGGTCCTGCACGTAGCGGTCGGCGAGGTTGGCCGCGGCGACGAGCGCGCCGTCGGTGATCGTCACCTTGTGGTGCGACTCGTAGCGGTCGCGCAGGCCCTTGAGGATGTTGATCGTGTGGGCGACCGACGGCTCGTTGACCTGGATCGGCTGGAAGCGGCGCTCGAGCGCGGCGTCCTTCTCGAAGTGCTTGCGGTACTCGTCGAGCGTCGTCGCGCCGATCGTCTGCAGCTCGCCGCGGGCGAGCAGCGGCTTCAGGATGTTGGCCGCGTCGATCGCGCCTTCGGCCGCGCCGGCGCCGACGAGCGTGTGGATCTCGTCGATGAAGGTGATGATGTCGCCGCGGGTGCGGATCTCCTTCGTCACCTTCTTGAGGCGCTCCTCGAAGTCGCCGCGGTAGCGGCTGCCCGCGATGAGCGAGCCGAGGTCGAGCGTGTAGACCTGCTTGTCCTTGAGCGTCTCGGGCACCTCGCCCTTGACGATCGCCTGCGCGAGGCCCTCGACGACGGCGGTCTTGCCCACGCCGGGCTCGCCGATCAGCACCGGGTTGTTCTTCGAGCGGCGCGAGAGGATCTGCATGACCCGCTCGATCTCCTTCTCGCGGCCGATGACGGGGTCGAGCTTGCCGTCGCGCGCGGCCTGCGTGAGGTTGCGGCCGAACTGGTCGAGGATCTGCGATCCCTTGGCGTCGGTCTGCTGCGTCTGGTCGCCCCCGACCGTCGTCGACTCCTTGCCCTGGTACCCCGCGAGCAGCTGGTTGACGGTCTGGCGCACCCGGTTGAGGTCGGCGCCCAGCTTGACGAGCACCTGCGCGGCGACGCCCTCGCCCTCGCGGATGAGGCCGAGCAGCACGTGCTCGGTGCCGATGTAGTTGTGGCCGAGCTGCAGCGCCTCGCGCAGGCTCAGCTCGAGCACCTTCTTGGCGCGCGGCGTGAACGGGATGTGCCCGGTGGTCTGCTGGCTGCCGGTGCCGATCATGTCCTGCACCTGCGCGCGGACGGCGTCGAGCGAGATGCCGAGCTGCTCCAGCGCCTTCGCGGCGACCCCGTCGCCCTCGTGGATGAGGCCGAGCAGGATGTGCTCCGTGCCGATGTAGTTGTGGTTGAGCAGCTTCGCCTCTTCCTGGGCGAGCACCACGACCCGGCGAGCGCGGTCGGTGAACCTCTCGAACATCGCTGCCTCCCTTCCTTGAGATTCGAGCGTAGCCGCGCGGGTTCGCGGACACGGCCGTGTTCGCTGTCGGCGGCACGGGGCGGATGGCCCGCAGCGCTCGAGCGCGCAGCGCGCTTGACGCGCATATCGATCATCGATAACTTATCGACATTCGATTCGCTGAACGAAGGAGTTCGCGATGACCGCACAGACCGCCAGAGTCCTCTCCCGCACCGATCGCGCCGTGCTGCGGCTCGTGCAGATCGCGGCGTGGGTCGGTGCGGCGCTCACAGCCGTGACGACCGCGCTGAACGCCACGCTCCCGCTCCTCCAAGGCATGGGGGCGGCGCCGCTGCTCGTGCAGCCCGAGCTGCCGGAGCCGCTGGCCGGGCCGACGGAGGGCATCGCCGTCGTGAGCACCCAGTCGCTCGACACGGTCGTCTTCCTCACCGGCCAGCCGACGCACCTCACCCTCGCCATGGTTGCCGCGCTCGTCGCGCGATCGGCCGGCGTCGCGCTCGTGCTCGTCGGCATCGCCATGCTCGCCGGCCGATTGCTGCGCGGACGCGCATTCCTCCAGGCTGCGCAGCTGCCGCTCGCGCTCGTGCTCATCGGCGCAGCCGCCGGGCCGATCGTGGCGGATGCGCTCGAGGGCTGGGTGAGCATGGGCACGTGGCAGGCGATGGGCACCCCGGCCGGATACGGCGCGGTCGCGGCGTTCAACCCCGCGGCCATCTTCTTCGGCCTCGTCGTCGCGACGCTGATGACGGTGTTCCGCGTCGCCGACCGCGCCGAGCGGGACGCCGACGGTCTCGTCTAGTGCCGGCCGAGGAGGACCTCTCGCGGCTGCACTGCCGGCTCGACGAGCTGCTCGAGTCCCGCGGCATGACGCTCACCGCCCTCGCCGAGGCGGTGGGCGTCAGCCTCGTCAACCTCTCGGTGCTGAAGAACGACCGTGCCCGGGCCATCCGCTTCTCCACCCTCATCGCGCTGTGCGATGCGCTCGAGTGCCAACCCGGTGACCTCTTCACGGTCGGCGCTCACGGAACGCAGGGGTGACATCGGTAGCCTCTGAGAGACGACGACGAGGAGCACGGTGACCGATCAGCCCGCGCAGCCCTGGAGCCCACCGCCCGGCCAGTTCGGGCAGCCCAAGTACGGGCAGCCACCGTACGGGCAGCCCCAGTACGGCCAGCCGCCGTACCGGCAGGCGCCGTACGGCGCGGCACCCGTCCCCTACGGCCAGCCGCGGCAGCCGCCCGCGCCCACGCGACCCGCGCTGCTGCCGGCGGCGCTCCCGATGCGCGGGCAGGCGTTCGTCGGCGCCTTCCGGCCGCTGTCGAAGCGGGTGGGCCGCTGGTTCCTCGCGTGGGCGATCGCCATCGGCTTCTTCGCCGCGGGCCAGATCGTCGCGCTCGCCCTGCTGATGCCCGGCGTCGTCGACCTGTTCTCGCAGCTCGACCCCACGAGCGCGCCGACCGAGGAGGAGTTCCTGGACGGGCTCACGCAGCTGATCGGCTCACCGCTCGGCATGCTGGGCGTGAACCTCTCCTGGGCGGCGATGATCCCCGGCACGATCGTCGCGATGGCGGCGTTCGGCAAGGGCGCCGCCGGCTTCGCCTCGAGCGTCGTCGGCCGCTGGCGCTGGCGCGCGGTGGGCCGCTCGGCGATCGTGCTCCTGCCGGTCTTCGCGATCTACATCGGCATCTCGCTCTGGCTGGACCCGTCGGTCGAGTGGCAGTGGGACCCGAACTGGGCGCTCGTCGCGATCGTGCTGCTCACGACACCGCTGCAGGCGACCGGCGAGGAGTTCGCGATCCGGGGCTTCCTGACCCAGATGCTGGGCGGCTGGATCCGGAACCAGTGGCTCGCGTCGATCACGATGGGCGTGCTCACCGGGCTCGCCTTCGGGGCCGCTCATCTGCATCCGTCGTTGTCGGCCACGCTGCAGCTCGCGCTCGTGGGCTTCACGTGCTCGATGCTCACGTTCCGCACGGGCGGACTCGAGGCCGCGTCGGTGCTGCACACGGCCAACAACGTCTTCATCATGGTGCCGCTCGCGCTCACCGGCACGTCGGCCTTGTCGGCGCAGCCGGTCGCGGGCGAGGACTGGCTGTCGTTCGGCGTCACCGCGCTGGCACTCGCGGTCGCCTACCTCGCGGTGCACTTCTTCCTCGCCAAGGAGCAGCGGTGGACCACCGGCACGCCGGCGGCCGACCTGCTCGAGCCGCGGGCGCCGATCGCCGCGCCCGAGCCCGTCGGCGCGCGCTGAGCTAGGCGCGCGGCGGGCCGTCGGCCGGCGGCGTCGTCGCGACCTGCGGCGGGGCGTCGGCCTCAGCCGCGGCATCGGCCGCCGCCAGGGGCCGCTCGCCCTTCGGCGGCAGGCCGGCCTTGGCGCGCTCCTCGGCCTCGATGCGGTCGTACTCGCGACGGGCCGTGCGATCGCCGCGGATGATCATCCGCAGCACCATCCAGAAGATGAGCCCGAGCATGATCGTCGGGATGAGCGAGAAGATCGCGTTCCCCCACCAGCTCTCAGGCATGCCCCCACCCTACCGCGCGCATCCGCCCCTCACGGGGTGAGCAGCGCGCGCACCCGCTCGCGACCGATCGCGAGCAGCAGCGTGGGGATGCGCGGACCCGTCTCGCGGCCGACCAGCAGCCGGTAGAGCAGGGCGAAGAAGGCGCGCTGCGCGGCCGAGAGCTCCTTGTCGCCCTTGACGATGGCGTCGGGCTCGAGCCCGCGCTGCACCTTCGCGACGCCGTACACCTGGTGGGTGAGCCCGTCGAGCGTCCACGCCTCCTCGAGCGGCGGCAGGCCCTGCCCGCCGTCGAGCAGCAGCGCGATCGCGTCGCGCTCGGTCTCGGTGAGCGCGAGCAGCGCCTCGCGGTCGGGGGCGTCGCGCACCGCCGTGTGCTCGTCGGCCGGCATGTGCGTGGCGACCCACGCCTCGACCTTGTCGAGGCGCGGCCGCAGCGGGTCGAGGTCGACGATCGGGTCGTCGGCGTCGAGGCCGCCGAGGATCCGCAGGATCTGGGCCTCGTCGCCGAAGGTGATGTCGACGACGGATGCGAGGGTGCGGTAGGGCACGCGCCGCGGCGTCTCGGGCAGGCGCTCGTGCGCCGTCGAGACCGCGCGCTCGAGCGCGGCGAGCTCGGCCGGCTGCGCGGTGCCGGCGGCGGCCTTCCGCGCGAGCGCGTCCCACTCGTCGTAGGTGCGCTGCAGCTCGGAGCCGAAGGCGACGTCGAAGGACTGGTTCATGCGGCGACGCGCGTAGAGCCAGCGCAGCACCGGCGCCTCCATCACGGCGAGCGCGTCGGCGGGCACGGGGGCGCCGCCGCGCGATGACGACATCTTGGCGACGCCGCCGAAGCCGACGAAGGCGTACATCGGGCCGAGCGGCCGCTGCCAGCCGAACACCGGCGCGAGCTCGAGCCCCACCTGGAAGGACGAGCCGGGCGACTGGTGGTCGACGCCGGACGGCTCGAAGACGACCCGCTCGTACGCCCAGCGCATGGGCCAGTCGACCTTCCAGACGAGCTTGCCCGAGCGGAACTCGCGCAGCAGCACCGTCTCGCGGTGCCCGCAGGTGCACGAGTACGTCATCTCGGTCGAGTCGTCGTCGTACGCCTCGATCGACGTGAGGTCGGTGCCGCAGCGCGTGCAGTAGGGCTTGTAGGGGTAGTACTCGCCGCCGCTCGAGCCGTCGTCCTCGGTCGCGGCGCCGGAGCCCGCGTCGAGCGCCGCCTGCAGCGCCTCGTCCTCGTCCTTCGCCGCCGGCAGGGTGCGGAACTGCGCGAGGATCGCGTCGATCTCGCGGCGGTGGCGCATCGCGTGCAGGATCTGCTCGGTGTAGGCGCCGGCCCGGTACTGCTCGGTCTGGCTGATGCCGCGGTAGCGCACGCCGGCCTCGGCGAACGACGCCTCGGCGGCGCTGCGGAAGTGCGCGGCCCACGAGTCGTGCTCGCTGCCGGGCGGGGCGGGCACGCTCGTGAGCGGCTTGCCGATGTGCTCGGCCCACGTCTCGTCGACGCCCTCGATGCCGGCCGGCACCTTGCGGAAGCGGTCGTAGTCGTCCCAGGAGATGATGTGCTCGGTGTCGACGCCGCGCCGCTGCAGCTCGTCGACGACGAGGTGCGGGCTCATGACCTCGCGGAAGTTGCCGAGGTGGATGGGCCCGGAGGGCGAGATGCCGGATGCCGCGACCGGGCGCGAGCCGCGGCGCTCCGCCTCGGCGATCACCTCGTCGGCCAGGCGGGAGACCCAGTCGGCGCGCTCGTGCTCGGCAGTGCTGTCGTCAGGCGTCTCGGTCGTCTCGGTCACGACGTCCGATCCTACCGGCGGGCGGGCCGTGCCCGTCGGTCAGGCGATCGTGAAGACGGCGTTGTCGATGAGCCGCACCGCGCCGACGCGCGCCGCGACGAGCACCTGCACGGGCCCGTGGTGCTCGGCCGGCGCGAGGCGGAACGTTGCCGGGTCGACGATCGCGAGGTAGTCGAGCTGCACGCCCGTGTCGGACTGGAACACCGACTGCGCGGCGGCGAGCATCGCCTCGACGCCGCGGTCGGCGGCCGAGCCCGCCGCGGCCAGCGCGCGCGGCAGCGCCAGCGCATCCGCCCGCTCCCCCGGCCGCAGCATGCGGTTGCGGCTCGAGAGCGCGAGGCCGTCGGGCTCGCGCACCGTGGGCACGCCGACCACCTCGACGGGCAGGTTCAGGTCGCGCACCATGCGCCGCACGAGGAACAGCTGCTGCGCATCCTTCTCGCCGAAGAGCGCCACGTCGGGGCCGACGATCGACAGCAGCTTCGTGACGACGGTCAGCACGCCGTCGTAGTGGCCGGGCCGGCTGCGGCCCTCGAGCACCATGCCGAGGTGGCCGGCCGTGACGAGCGTCTCGCTGCGGCCGCCGTCCGGGTACATCTCGTCGACCGTCGGCATGAAGACCGCGGCGACCCCGAGCTCGGCGAGCGCCGCGGTGTCGGCGTCGGGTGTGCGCGGGTAGCGGTCGAGATCCTCGTGCGGCCCGAACTGCATCGGGTTGACGAACACGGAGGCGATGACGAGGTCGGCGCGCTCGAGGCCGGTGCGCACGAGCTCGGCGTGGCCCTCGTGCAGCGCGCCCATGGTCGGCACGAGCGCGATGCGCCGCCCGTCGGCGCGGGCATCGCGCACGAGCGCGCGCACCGCGTCGATGGTGGTCAGGGTCTGGATGGGCTCGGGCACCTGGCCAGCCTAGGCGGGCGGGCGCTCAGGGCCGGGCTTGAGCAGCGGCTCAGGGCTCGACCGGCGGGTCGGGGTAGCGCGCGAGCGCGGTCTCGACCGCCGAACGGACGACGCCGCCGAGCACGCGGGAGGGCCGCTCGATGCCGATCTCGTGCAGCTGGCGCAGCGCCTGCGCGACGATCCCCTCGGCGAATCCGCGCGCGGCCTCGAGCGCCTCCGCGTACGCCGGGCGGTCGGCCTCCTCGACGACGATCGGCTCGCCGCCCATCTCGACCGCGAGCGCCTGGCCGATCGGCAGCACGGGGCCTGGCGCGGTCACGGCGATGGTCGCCTCGAGCAGGCGCGCGAGGTCGAGCGACGTGCCCGAGAAGGTCATCGCCGGGTGCAGCGCGATGGGGATCGCGCCGCGCGCCGCGGCCGGGCGCAGCACCTCGATGCCGTGCTCGGGCGCGGTGTGCACGACGATCTGCCCGGGCTGCCACGCGCCGGTCGCGGCGAGGCCGGCGACGAGGCCCGGCAGCTCGTCGCTCGGCACGGCGATGAGCACGAGCTCGCTGCGCTCGACGATCGTGGGCGCGTCGAGGATGGCGACGCCCGGCAGCACCGCCTCGGCGCGGTCGGCCGCCTCCTCGCCCGTGGCATCGATGCCGACGATCGCGTGGCCGGCGCCCGCGAGCGCCGCGCCGAGCACGGGGCCGACGCGTCCGGCGCCGATGATGCCGACGCCGAGGCGGCCGGGCCTCATCGCTCGTCCCGGGGCCGCTGCCAGCGGACGTCGGGGTGCTGGTGCGGCGGGATCGGGGGCGGGGTGGTCTCGACTCGAGCCGGACGCGCGGCGACCGGCTCGGCTCGGCCGGCGGAGGAGGGCGGGGCGGAGGGGGGTGGGGCGGAAGGGGGCGGGGCGGCCTGCGTGACGGTCGGCGGCCGCATGAGGCCGTCCTGCACCGCCGGCGCGGTCGCGAGCACCGCGTGGCGCGACAGCGACGACGCCCACGACTCCGACCCGTCGCGGTCGATCGCGACCTTGATCGTGCGCATCGCGTGGTCGAAGAGCAGCGCCGCGTCGCGCTGGTCGATCGCGCCGATGCCCGGCGAGAGCACGGTGTCGGGCACGTGGAGCTGCACCTTGCCGAGTCGCGCGAGGCCGTAGAGCGGACCCTGCTGCAGCGCCACCGACTGCACGCGCGCCTGCGGCACGAGCTGCAGCGAGCGCCAGATGCGGCCGTGCCGCAGCAGGAAGGCGGCCGGGTGCACGTGGAAGCCGTTGCGGCGCACCGAGAACCAGCGGAACACCCGAGCGCGCGGCGGGCTGACGACGAACGCGTCGGGCGCCTGGCCGAAGAGCCCCTGGTCGATGAGGGGCGAGTGGGCGAGCTCGGGCAGCACGAGCCCGACGACCGTGCGCACATCGCGCAGGTCGCCCACCGGCAGCAGGTAGCTCGCCATCTGGCTGCTCTGCCCTGTGCCCGACCCGTCGGGCTTGATCTTGCCGGCGCGCGTGAACGTCACCTGCCACCAGCCGAACGGCCGCCACAGCAGCGGCTGCTTCACCTGCAGCGCGAAGATGCGGCCGGGCGGGATGATCTCGGTCGTCGTCGACGCCAGCCCGTACGCGAGGCGGATGCCGTCGGGCGTCGCCGCGATCGAGTAGCGCAGCTTCGACCCGAGCGACTTCACGCCCGCCGCGAAGAAGGCGATGGCGCCCGGCAGCAGCGCGAAGATCGCCCAGAACTGCTGGAAGCCGATGATCGCCACGCCGGTGGCGACGACGTAGGCGATCGCCCACACGATCCAGCCGTCGAGCAGCGACGAGACGACGATGCGCACGACGGGGATGCGCACGAGCGAGTCGGGCGCGAGGTGGGCGATCTCTGCGTCGGGTCGCAGCAGCTCGTCGACGACGCCGCCAGGTGCGCCCGCCTGCCGCTGCGCGGCGAGGCGCTGGGCGTCGGCGGCGGACCTGCCCGACGCGCGGTCCATGATCTCGAACCGCAGCGCATCCGCCACCGACGAGCTCAGGTAGTCGAGGTCGACGTTGGAGTCGTTGCCGGCCTGCTGGATCTCGAGCTTGCAGGCGCCGAGCAGCCGCGCGAACCAGGGCCTCTGGATGTTGATGGCCTGGATGCGCGCGAGGGGCGCGCGGCGGTGCCGGCGGAAGAGGATGCCCTGCTCGACCTCGACCGCGTCGCCCGTGATGCGGAAGCGGTGCACGCGCCAGGCGAGCCAGAGGAGCACGATGCCGAGCAGCACGAGGCCCACGACGCCGAGCGAGACCCACAGCAGCTGGTCGAGCACGAAGTCGCCGAAGGGGTCCTGGTCGAAGTCGGCGTCCCACTCGTCGGGCACGAACATGCCGATGATGCGGTCGCGGAACGAGGAGACGACGATGCCGAGGAAGATGATGAGCGCGAGCCCGCCGCGCAGCAGCGGCGTCGCGGGGTGCAGGCGGTGCCACTCGCCGTCGACGAGCCCGATCGCCCGCGCGCGCGCCTGCTGCGCGGCGCTCGGGACGGGCGCGGCAGGCGGGGGCGCCTGCGGCGGAGGGGCGGTCGTCACAGGCCGGCCCGCCGCGACTCCGACACGGCGACCAGCCGGTCGCGCAGCTCCTCCGCCGTCGAGCCGGGCATGCCGGGGATCGTGATCGCGCTCGACGCGGCCGCCGTGACGAACTTCAGGGTCTTGAGCCCGAACATCCGCTCGATCGGCCCCTGCGTGATGTCGACGATCTGCATGCGGCCGTAGGGCACCGCGACGAAGCGGCGGAACAGCATGCCGCGGCGCACGAGCAGGTCGTCGGGCCGTTGGAGGTAGCCGATGGTGCGGGTGCGCAGGAACGCCCAGACCACGCCGATGAGCGCGAGCGCGCCGGCGGCGGCGAGCGGCAGCCAGCCCCACCACGGCATGCGCTGGTCGTTGGCGAGCCAGATGGGCACGGTGGCGCCGAGGGCGACGATCAGCCAGCCGATGACCGAGCCGATCGACTCGACGACCGCGTAGCGCATGCTCACGCGCTGCCACTCTCCGGTGACGTCCAGGCGCTCGGCCACGGTTCCCTCCCCCGTCGTCCGGCGGGCAGCCGGAGGCCCCCGCGGACCCGCCTCCAGGCTAGTGCGAGGCGGCTGAGGGGCGGGTCTGGGATACTGCCGCGGTGAAGGCAGAGACGGAAGAGCGCACGCGGCACACCGGCAGATGGGTCGCCGTCGGGATCGTCGGCGTCATCGTGCTCGCGCTGCTCGCGGCGATCGGCTGGTACTTCCTGCGCGTCAACCCGTCGCTGCAACAGGTCGAGACCATCGAGACGGCGTTCCCCGAGGAGTCGCTGCGGCCCACCGAGGCCGCGACCGACGGGGCCGCGCCCATCAACGTCCTGCTCCTCGGCAGCGACTCGCGCGCCGCCGACGGCTCGCTGCTCACCGGGCTCGGCGACCGCGCCGACACGATCCTCGTCGCGCACATCCCGCCGGACCGCGAGACCATGCAGCTGATGTCGATCATGCGCGACTCGTGGGTCGAGATCCCGGGCCACGGCATGAGCAAGATCAACGCCGCCCTCTCGCTCGGCGGGGTGCCGCTCATGGTGCAGACGGTCGAGGGCGTGATCGACCAGCGCATCGACCACATCGCCATCATCGACTTCGACGGCTTCGAGGGGCTCACCGAGGCGCTCGGCGGGGTGACCCTGCAGAACGACATCGCCTTCGGCTACCAGGGCTACGACTACCCGCAGGGCGAGATCACGATCCAGGGCGAGGAGGCGCTGATGTACGTGCGCGCCCGCTCGCCCTTCCCCGACAGCGACTACCAGCGCACCTACAACCAGCGCGCGTTCCTGCGCGGGCTCATGGAGCAGCTGATGACGCGCGAGAACCTCACGAACCCCGACCGGATGGCCGACATCCTCGCGCAGGTCTCGCCCTACATGGCCACGAGCGACACGTTCTCGCTGCCGACGGTCATCGACCTCGGGCCGCAGCTGGCATCGCTCGACTCGAGCGACGTGCGCACCTTCACGATGCCCACCCTCGGGGTCGGCATGGAGGGCTCGCAGTCGGTCGTCTACGTCAACTGGGACGGCGTGGAGGAGATCCGCGCGGCGTTCGACGAGGAGTCGATGACGACCTTCGAGCCGGCGCCCGAGCGCTAGGCGCGCCTCAGGCGGCGCCGCGCACCGCCGCGCCCGCCTCGTCCTCGTCGTCGGGCGGCAGCACGCACCAGTGCTCGGCGACGAGGCCCGCGATGAGCTGCAGCAGCCCGCCGACCGCGACGACCGCGAGCGCGAGCACGGCGTCGTCGGCGACGACGACGCGGGTGGCGAAGAACGCGAGCGCGCCGAGCGCCGCGCCGCCGAGCAGCGCGCCGACGAGCGACGACGCCTTCGCGAAGCCGAGCACGCTCGTCGCGTGCCGGTAGCCGATGCGGCGCTTGCCGTGCGCGGCCTGCCGCACCGGCCACGCGACGAGCAGCAGCACCGCGCCGAGCACCCCGAGCGCGGGCCCGAGCGTGATCGGCGGCACGATCGCCGGCCGCCCCGACATCACGAGCATGGTCTCGAGCGCCCACGCGGCGATCGCCGCGAGCAGGGTCGCGACGATCAGCACCGGGGCGGTCGTGCGGGTCACGCGAGCCGCCACACGTCGCCGTCGGCGTACTCCGCGAGCTCGGCGATCGGGCCGTGGCCCGGGAGCGACGCGTCGGGCTCGAGCTCGAGCCACGGCTGCAGCACGAACTGCCGCTCGTGGGCGCGAGGGTGCGGCAGCACCAGGCGGTCCTCGGCGCGCTCGACGCCGCCGATCGTCACGATGTCGATGTCGATCGTGCGGCTCCCCCACCGCTCCGCGCGGACCCGGCCGAGCGCATCCTCGACCGCGTTGACGGCGTCGAGCAGGTCGAGCGGCTCGAGGGTCGTGCCGACGATGAGCACGACGTTCACGTAGTCCGGCGAGAGCCCCTCGCCGTCGGGGTGCCACGACGGCGACTCCCACGCGCTCGAGCGCTCGAGCACGCGGATGCCGTCGATCGCATCGAGGGCGCGCACGGCCGCGTCGATGGTCGCGAGGCGGTCGCCGAGGTTGGCGCCGAGCGAGAGCACCGCGCGACGCTCGAGCGCGAGCCTCATCGGATGCCCGTCCCGTGGCGCAGCCGCGCTCGCTGCACCGTGACCGACACGTCGGCGAACGGCACGGCGATCGGCGCGCTCGGCTTGTGCACGGTCACGACCGCGTGCGCGACGCGGCGGTCGTCGAAGCACGCGTGGGCGATGCGGTCGGCGAGCGTCTCGATGAGGTCGACCGGGTCGCCCTCGACCTCGGCGACGATGCGCTCGGCGAGGTCGCCGTAGTGGACGGTGCGCGCGACGTCGTCGCTCGCGACCGCGTCGCGGATGTCGAGGCCGAGCTCGACGTCGACGACGAACTCCTGCCCTGCCTCGCGCTCCTCGGGCAGCACGCCGTGGTGCCCGCGCGCGCGGATGCCCTGCAGGCGGATGGTGCCGTGGAGCCGCTCGACGTCGTCGAGCACGACGTCCCAGTCCGGCCCGTCGGCGCGGCGCACCGCGTCGAGCGCGCGCAGCGCCGACACGGTGGAGGCGACGTCGTGCACGCGCACGGCGGCGGCGCCGCGCTGCGCCGCGAGCATCGAGGTCGCGGCGGTCGCGGCGTCGCGCTCCTCGGGCGGCGCGCCCTCGGGCACGAGCGCGCCGAGGAAGCGCTTGCGGCTCGTGCCGACCAGCAGCGGCAGCCCCAGCTCGATCACGCGGTGGAGGCCCGCGAGCAGCCGCCAGTTGTCGCCGGGCTGCTTCGAGAAGCCGAAGCCGGGGTCGAGGATGATGCGCTCGCGCGCGATGCCGGCGGCCTCCGCCGCGGCGACGCGCTCCTCGAGGTGCGCCACGACCTCGGCGACGACGTCGCCGTAGTGCGTGTCCTGCGTCACGTCGATGCCGCGCGAGTGCATGAGCACGATGCGGGCGCCGCCCTCGGCGACGGCTGCCAGCATGTCGGGGTCGTGGAGTCCCGCGGTGACGTCGTTGACGATCTCGGCACCGGCGGCCATCACGGCGCGCGCGGTCGAGGCGTGGATCGTGTCGACCGAGACGCGGATGCCCTCCCGCACGAGCTCCTCGACGACCGGCAGGATGCGCGCGAGCTCCTCGGCGGGATCGAGCGGCGTCGCGCCGGGCCGGGTGGACTCGCCGCCGATGTCGATCACGTCGGCGCCCTGGGCGCGCATCCGCCGCGCGTGCGCGATCGCGGCGCCCGCGTCGACGTAGCGGCCGCCGTCGCTGAACGAGTCGGGCGTGACGTTGAGGACGCCCCACACCTCGCTCATCGGCGCTCCCCGATGAGCGCCATGATCTCGGCGCGCTCGATGGGCTCGGCGAGCGCTCCGCGGCTCGCCACCGTGACCGTCGACGACTTGGCCTGCCGCGCGCCCCTCGCCGCGACGCATCCGTGGCCCGCCTCGACCACCACGAGCACGCCGCGCGGGTCGAGCCCGGCGACGAGCGCGTCGGCGATCTCGTCGGTGAGGCGCTCCTGGATCTGCGGGCGCGAGGCGATCGTCTCGACGACGCGCGGGATGCGCCCGAGACCGACGATGCGGTCGCTCGGCAGGTAGGCCACATGCGCGACGCCGGTGAACGGCAGCAGGTGGTGCTCGCACATCGAGCGGAACTCGATGTCGCGCAGCAGCACGAGCTCGCCCGACTCGCCCGCGAGGTCGGCGGAGTCGAGGTGCGCCGTCGGATCCACGCCGACGCCCGAGAAGTACTCGGCGTACGCCTCCGCCACCCGCCGCGGCGTCTCGGCCAGGCCGGGCCGCGCCGGGTCGTCGCCGATCGCCGCGAGGAGCTCGCGGACTGCCGCCGCGATCCTCTCCCGGTCGACGGCCATCAGCTGGCGGGCTCGGTCTCGACGTCGGGCTCGACGACCTCGTCGACGTGCTGCGAGACCGGCAGCTCGATCGGCGGGCGGTCGCTCACCGGGCGGTCGGGGTGCGAGAGCCACTGGGGGCGCTCGGGCAGCTTCTCGACCTCGGCGAAGATCGTGGCGAGCCGCACGTGGTCGAGCGTCTCCTTCTCGAGCAGCTCGCCCGCGAGCCGGTCGAGCACGTCGCGGTTGGTGTTGAGCACCTGCCAGGCCTCGGTGTGCGCCTGCTCGATGAGCGCGCGCACCTCGCGGTCGACGGCCTCGGAGAGGGTGTCGGAGTAGTCGCGCCCGCCGCCCATGTCGCGGCCGAAGAACGCCTCGCCCTGCGCGGCGCCGAGCTTGACCGCGCCGATCGCCGCCGTCATGCCGTACTCGGTGACCATCTTGCGAGCGATGCCGGTGGCCTTCTCGATGTCGTTGGCGGCGCCCGTGGTCGGGTCGTGGAAGACGATCTCCTCGGCGACGCGGCCGCCCATCGCGTAGGTGAGCTGGTCGAGCAGCTCGTTGCGCGTGACCGAGTACTTGTCGTTGACCGGCAGCACCATCGTGTAGCCGAGAGCGCGGCCGCGCGGCAGGATCGTCACCTTCGTGACCGGGTCGGAGTGGCGCATCGCCGCCGCCGCGAGCGCGTGGCCGCCCTCGTGGTAGGCGGTGATCAGCCGCTCCTTGTCGTTCATCACGCGCGTGCGCCGCTGCGGGCCCGCCATCACGCGGTCGACCGCCTCGTCGAGCGCCTCGTCGGTGATCTGCGTGGCGTTGGTGCGCGCGGTGAGCAGCGCCGCCTCGTTGAGCACGTTCGCGAGATCGGCGCCCGTGAAGCCCGGGGTCTTGCGCGCGAGCACCGCGAGGTCGACGCCCTCGGCCATGGGCTTGCCCTTGGCGTGCACGGTGAGGATGGTCTCCCGGCCCTTCATGTCGGGGGCGTCGACGCCGATCTGGCGGTCGAAGCGGCCCGGCCGCAGCAGCGCGGGGTCGAGGATGTCGGGGCGGTTGGTGGCGGCGATGAGGATGACGTTGGTCTTCACGTCGAAGCCGTCCATCTCGACGAGCAGCTGGTTGAGCGTCTGCTCGCGCTCGTCGTGCCCGCCGCCGAGGCCGGCGCCGCGGTGGCGGCCGACCGCGTCGATCTCGTCGACGAAGATGATCGCCGGTGCGTTCTGCTTCGCCTGCTCGAACAGGTCGCGCACGCGGCTCGCGCCGACGCCGACGAACATCTCGACGAAGTCGGAGCCCGAGATCGAGTAGAACGGCACGCCGGCCTCGCCCGCGACCGCGCGGGCCAGCAGCGTCTTGCCGGTGCCGGGAGGGCCGTAGAGCAGCACGCCCTTCGGGATGCGCGCGCCGACCGCCTGGAACTTCGAGGGGTCCTGCAGGAACTCCTTGATCTCGCCGAGCTCCTCGACCGCCTCGTCGGCGCCGGCGACGTCGGAGAACTTCACCTGCGGCATGTCCTTGGTGATCAGCTGGGCCTTCGACTTGCCGAACTGCATCACGCCGCGGTTGCCGCCGGAGAGGCGCGTCATGAAGAAGTAGAAGAGCGCCGCCAGCAGCAGCACGGGCAGCAGGATGCCCATGAGCGAGAGCAGCCAGTTGCTCTGCGGCACCTCGTCGATGAAGCCCTCGGCGGGGTCGGCGGCCGTGATCGCGTCCACCAGCTCCTCGCCGCGCGGCTCGACGTAGTAGAACTGCACCTGCTTGCCGAACTCAGCGTCGGGCTCGGTGAGGATGAGGTCGACGCGCTGCTCGCCGTCGACGATGCGCGCCTGCTCGACGCGGCCGTCCTCGATCATCTGCATGCCGACGTCGGTCTGCACGGGGCGGAACTGCGGCGTCATGAAGAAGCTGAACGCGACAGCGACGATGACGAGCGCGAGCACGATCCAGGGGATCGGACCGCGCAGGAACTTCTTGAAGTCCATGACGCCCTTCTTGGTCGGATTGCACCAGGCTAGCCCCGCGCATCCGCACGGGACCGGCCTGTTCGCTGAGGGCGCGGGCTACGGCAGCAGCTCGAGCGACATGAGGACCGCGCGGATGGTGGCGAACTCCTCGGAGCCCACGTAGGCCTGCGCGTCGGCGAGCGAGCCGACCGCCCACGGGGCGCCCTCGCCCGCGCCGGTCACGATCGTCTCCGAGCCGAAGGAGACGAGCCCCTGCTCGGAGTCGAAGGCGTTGATGATCGGGCAGCGCGGCGACTGCGCCTCGGCGGCCGGGCGCAGCCCCATGCTGACGATCCACTGCTCGCCGAGCTGGAGCGCCGCCGCGCCGAAGGCCACGCCCGTGGCACCGGTGATCGTGACGTCCTGCCGGTCGAGGCCCAGAGTCCGCCAGCCCACCGGGGTGCCCGCGGCGTCGACGCAGCCGGTGGGCAGCGACGCGAGCGTCTCACCCGTCGCGCCGATCGTGAGCGCGAGCTGCCGCTCGCCGTCGGCGCGCAGCACCGCGAGGCCGCCCGAGATCTCCTCGGTCGACCACTCGGGCGGGATGCGGAAGGTGGCGACGTCGGCCATCGGGATCTGCTGCCACGCGCTCGTGTCGACGCCGGCGATCTCGGGCGGCAGCGACGACTCCACCTCGGGCGCCGGAGGCTCGGCGGGCGCGGTGGGCGGCGGCGCGGTGATGCCGGGCGGGATCGACGGCTGCGGCGTCGGCGTCGGCGCCGTCGAGCAGCCGACCAGCGCTGCGGCGACGACGGCGACGGCGAGCGGCGCGAGCGCGCGTGCGGAGGACCTCATCCCAGCATCCTCCCAAACGATCGCGCACCCGTGCCTGGGAGCCGACCGAGTGCCGTGCTCAGGGCGCCTCCTCGAGCACCGGGGCGCCGGTGAACTCGAACGAGGAGAGGACGTCGACGAGCAACGCGGCCTCCTCACCGGCGAACCAGTCGCGCGCAAGCTGCTCGGAGCCGAAGTCGATGGTGGTGTCCGGCTCTCCCGCAGCCCCGGCTCCATCGGCGGTCACCGACACCTCGGCGATGCGGTTGCCGAGCCAGAGCACGCCGGTCTGGTCGAGGCACGTCTCGTGGCTCGGGTCGATCGTGGTCGTCATGCCCATCGTCGTGGACCATGCGCCGGGCGCGGCGTCGTTGCTCCAGGTGCTCGCCTCGGCGAGCTCCCCGAGCACGAAGCTCGGGCCGGCCGAGCCTCCGGACTGCTCGATGACCGCCCGCGCCTCGGGGCTGTACGGGTCGACGGGAGCCTTGATCGGGGTCTCGTAGATCGGCCGGCAGTCCGCGAAGTCGGTGCCGTACGCCTCCCGGTACCAGAGCATCTGGGCACCGTCGCCATCGAGCACGACGAGCTCGTTGAGCCAGCCCGGGCCGCGGTCGTACATCTCGGAGGCCTCGCCCATCGCGCTGCGGTCGTCGACCGACCACCCCTCGGGCACCGCGAACCGCACCGCGCCGTCCTGCGACTCGAACGCCCGCCACGCATCGGCGGAGGCGCTCGGCGCGGGCGTCGCGGATGCGGTGGGCGCGCCGGTCGGCGCGGGCTCGGCCGCGGGGCTCGAGGGAGCCGCGGGCGCGGCAGGCTGCGCGCATGCGGCGAGCGCGAGCGCGGCGAGGACGGCGGCGGATGCGCGGAGCGCGCGGACGGCGGTGCGGGACATCGTGACTCCTTCGGTCGGGCCGGGCGGCCCGTGCTCACCGACATGTCCGATCCTGCCCGCCGGTCACGCCCGGCGGGTCACGATCAGGTCACGATCGCGGCGTCACTCGTAGACGTGCGGCGCGAGCACGCCGATGCCGCGCAGGTTGCGGTACTGCTCGGCGTAGTCGAGGCCGTAGCCGATGACGAACTCGTTGGGGATGTCGAACCCGCAGTACTTCACGTCGACCTCGACCTTGAGGGCGTCGGGCTTGCGCAGCATGGTGCAGATCTCGACCGAGGCGGCGCCGCGGGACTCGAGGTTGCCGCGCAGCCACGAGAGCGTGAGGCCGGAGTCGATGATGTCCTCGACGATGAGCACGTTGCGCCCGGTGAGGTCGCTGTCGAGGTCCTTGAGGATGCGCACGACGCCCGAGGAGACGGTGCCCGAGCCGTAGGAGGAGACGGCCATCCAGTCCATCTCGATGTGGCGGCGCAGCGCTCGCGAGAGGTCGGCCATCACCATGACCGCGCCGCGGAGGACGCCGACGAGCAGCAGGTCCTTGCCCTCGTAGTCGGCCTCGATCTGGCGCGCGAGCTCCTCGAGCTTCGCGTGCAGCTCCTCCTCGGTGACGAGCGTCTTCGAGAGGTCTGCCTCGACGTGCGTGAAGTCCATGTGCGCTCCTGAGCGGTCGGCATCGGCGGTGCGACCAACCTACCGGCGACGCGGAGGGACGCGCGTCGCTCAGCGCCGGACGACGCCCCGGCTCACTGCGGCCCCTCGAGCAGCTCGAGCGAGCGGAACATCTCGATGAGCTGGTCGTACTCCTCGGTCGCGGCGTACGCGATGCCCTCCTCCAGCGAGGCCATGCGCCAGCGCTCCGGGTCACCGGTGGTGCCGAAGCCCGTGGACGGGTAGCCCTCGGGCGTCGGCACGTCCGAGTAGGTCAGGCACGGCACGCTGTCCTCCCGCACATCGCTGAGCGAGTGCCCTGCGAAGAACCTGGCGGTGTCGGCGGTCTGCTGGCTCGAGAACGCGACGAGCCGACCCTCCTCGACCGGCCCGACGAAGCTCGTCAGCGGTCCCTCGGCGGTCTGCACCGCCTCGTCGAGGTGCACGACGGCGGGCACGTACCCCGTGCCGTCGCCGTCCCAGTCGTCGCACACGCCGCCGCGGTCGCCGCCGGTGTAGTGGCTGCTGAAGAACGCCAGCACCTCGCCGTCGGCGTTGGAGATGTCCATGCGGTTCATCCATCGACCGTCGAGCTCGCTCTCGCCGCTCTCGTCGACGATGCTCCAGTCGGCGGGGATCCGCCAGCGGAAGAGCCCGTCCTCGGTCTCGATGCGCTGCCAGTCCGCGGTCGCATCGACGGTCTGCGTGGGCGAAGGCTCGGCCGTCGGCGTCGGCGCGGGCGTCGCCGACATCGACGCCGAGGTCGAGGTGGGCGCGGTGGGCGCCTCGGCTGCGCTCGAGCAGCCCGCGAGCAGCAGAGCGGCCGCGATCATCGCGGGAGCGAGACGGCGGCGCTGCATGCGCGTCAGGCCGCGACGAAGACGAGCCTGCGGCCCTCGCGGCTCACGCGGATGCCGGGCAGGTGGATGGGCCCCTGGCCGTGCCAGTCGGTGACGAGCCGCGAGACCTCGAGCGTCTGCTGCCGCGAGAGCGCGACGTGGAACTCGCTCTGCACCGCGAGCCGGATGATGCGCTGGCGCAGCGCCGGCGGGTTGGCCGCGAGCGCACCGGCGTCGAGCGACAGGCCGCCCTCGGCGTGCTCGACGAGGTCGAGGATCTGCTCCTGCGCGAAGTGCGCGAGCGCCTCCGCGTCCTCTCGGAGCGTGTCGGCGGTGCGGGTGAGGGCGAGCGCGACGCCGCCGCCGAGCACCTCGTCGAGCATCGGCAGCACGCGGTGCCGCACGCGCACGCGCAGGAAGCGGTCGTCGTCGTTGTGCGGGTCGCTCCAGGGCTCGAGCCCCTGATCGCGGCACGCCTGGTGCGTGGTCGCGCGCCGCACCTGCAGCAGCGGGCGGCGCAGGAAGCCGATGCGTGGGTGCATGCCCCAGAGGCTCTCGGGGCCTGAGCCGCGCGCGAGCCCGATGAGCACGGTCTCGGCCTGGTCGTCGAGCGTGTGGCCGAGGAGCACGGCGGATGCGCCGGCCTCCTTGCGCGCCTGGAGGAGGGCCGCGTAGCGGGCCTGGCGGGCGGCCGCCTCAGGGCTCCCGTCGTGCGCGACCTGCACCGGCAGCACGTGCACGGGGTCGAGGCCGAGCTCGCGCGCCTGGTCGGCGGCGCGCTCGGCGATCTCGGCGCTGCCCGGCTGCAGCCCGTGGTCGACGATGACGGCGCCGGCCCGGCGGCCGGAGCGCTGCGCCTCGAAGGCGGTCGCGGCGGCGAGGGCGAGCGAGTCGGGGCCGCCGGAGAGCGCGACCAGCACGAGCGCCCCCTCGGGCAGGTCGTCGATGGCCTCGCGCACCGCCCGCCGGACGTCGGCGACGGCGGGCGTCAGCCGCGGTCGACGGTCGCTTTCGGGCATGAAGTAACCTTATGCCGATTCCCCACCCCCACGAGAAGGAGCCGCCGTTGGCCGCCTACGACGTCGTCATCGAGATCCCCAAGGGGAGCCGCAACAAGTACGAGGTCGACCACGAGACGGGCCGCGTCTACCTCGACCGGGTGCTGTTCACGACCTTCGTCTAC
The DNA here is from genome assembly GCF_031457935.1 of Agrococcus sp. BE272. Lineage (NCBI taxonomy): Bacteria > Bacillati > Actinomycetota > Actinomycetes > Micrococcales > Microbacteriaceae > Agrococcus > Agrococcus sp. BE272. Next base: position 656,361 of record NZ_JAVDXL010000001.1, read on the forward strand.
CCCACCGACTACGGCTTCTTCGAGGGCACGCTCGGCCTCGACGGCGACCCGGTCGACGCGCTCGTGCTGCTCGAGTACCCGGTGCCGCCGGGCGTCTTCGTGCGTGCGCGCCCGGTCGGCCAGCTCAACATGGAGGACGACGGCGGCATCGACACGAAGGTGATCTGCGTGCTGGAGAAGGACCCGCGCTGGGCCCACATCCAGGACATCGACGACGTGCCCCAGCAGATCCGCAACGAGATCGAGCACTTCTTCCTGCACTACAAGGACCTCGAGCCCGGCAAGTGGGCCAAGCTCGGCGACTGGGAGGGCGCGGAGGCCGCGGAGGCGACCGTCCAGGCCGGCATCGCCGCGTTCGACGCCGAGCACGGCGACGAGTCGGGCGAGTCGGTCGAGAAGCCCGAGGGCGGGCGCGACGTCACCGACTGACGCAGACGCACGGAGAGAGAGAGAGGGGGCGCACCGCGAGGTGCGCCCCCTCTCTCGTCGCCTGGTCGGCGCATCCCGCACCCCGCTCGTCGAGGAGGTCGGCGCAGCCGACCGTCTCATGGTCTCGACTCGCCGGCCCGGAGGGCCGTCGGCTCGACCGGCGGGAGTACGGATGCGCCGGGGCGGTCAGCGCAGGTAGACGCCGCGGGCGTTCAGGAACGACTCGGGGTTGACGAGCGTGCCGCCGACGCGGATCTGGAAGTGCAGGTGGCAGCCGGTCACCCAGCCGGTGCTGCCCTCGTAGGCGATCACCTGTCCGGCGCTCACGCGCTGACCGGGAACGACGCTGGCGGGTCTGATCATGTGGTAGTACTCGGTCTGCACGCCGCCGCCATGGTCGATGTAGAGCATGTTCGCGCCATAGATGTCGCGGGAGCGGAGCGTCACGACGCCGCTGGCCGCGGCGTAAATGGGCGAACCACAGCCGCCTGCGATGTCCACTCCGGCATGCAGCTTGCGGCCGAGCTGGCCGACCGGGTCGTTGCGCATCCCGTAGCCCGACGTGAAGCGTCCGTACAGGGGAGTCTGCCAGCCGCTGCTGGCGGGGGGCGCCACCGGGACGGAGCTGCCGCCACCGCTCGACGAGCCGCCTCCTCCCGAGCCGCCGCCAGCCGCAGCCCGAGCCGCGGCTTCCGCGGCGGCCTGCGCCGCGGCCTCGCGCTGCCGCTGCTGCTCGGCGAGCCAGCGCTGCCGCGCCTCCTCGGCCTCGCGGCGCTCGCGCTCGATGCGCAGCCGCTCCTGCTCTGCGAGGTACGCCTGCCAGCGCTGGCCGGCCTGGTAGTCGGCCTCGGTGGCGGCGCGGTTCTCGACGAGCACCGACAGCTGCGCCTCGAGCACGACGCGGTTGTTCTGCTCCTCCTCGACCGCGGCCTGCGCGGCCATGGCGGCCTCCTGCGCGGCGAGGTAGGCGGCGTCGGCCTCCTCCTTGAGCTGGCCGAGGGCGTCGCGCGCGACGGCCGCCTGGTCCTGGAGTGCCTGCGCGGTGTTCGAGTCCTGCTGCGCCTGCTGGTAGAGCGAGTCGGCGGTGCCGGCGGCGCGATCCATGAGGTCGAGGCGGTAGAGCCAGCTGTCGGCGGAGCCGGGGTTGGCGAAGAGCTCGGCGCTCATGTCGCCGGTGCCGCCGCTGCGGGCGAGCTGCGCGGCGAGCTGGCCGGCGGCGAGCTCCGACTCGCTGGCGCGGGCCGATGCCTCGTCGGCCTGCTCCTGCAGGCGCTGGGCGACCGCGACGGCCTCGTCGTAGACGCGCTGCGCCTCGATCGCCTCGGCGGCCTTCTGGTCGGAGAAGGCCTGCGCGTTCACGGCCTCGGTCTCGAGCTGCGCGATGAGGCCCCGGATCTGCTCGATCTGCGCGTTCTTCGCGGTCACGTTGCCGCGCGCCGCCTCGACCTCGGCCCACGTGGGGTAGCCCCACTGGTCCTCGGCGTTGGCGCTCGGGGCGCCGGGCACGACCATGACGAGCACGAGGCTGGCGACTGCCGCAGCCGTGGCGAGGCCGTGGCGGAGGGCGCGCAGGCGCGACCGATCCGCGAGGCCTGGGGCCGGCCGGCTGGGGTGGGCCATGTCGCTCCGTTCGAGCAGCGCGCGGCTGCATCAATCAACATCGTGCACCCGGGCTGCGCCCGTGTCACGACACACAACGGGAGCCACGCTATCAACTTTCATGTTCCACCTGAAGGTTCTGTTCAGCCGACACTGAGGCGGGCGTGTCGCCGGAACCGCCGCCCAGGTCGCACCAGGGGCTCGCCGCGCGGGTCGGCCCCGGTTTGCACGGCGGCCTCCGCGTGCTGTAACGTCATCCCTCGGTAGTCATGTGCTCCGGCGCATGGCCCCATCGTTTAGCGGCCTAGGACACCGCCCTTTCACGGCGGCAGCACGGGTTCGAATCCCGTTGGGGTCACTCACTGCGGATTCACTCTGTACGATGGGACTACCGGTATGGCCCTGTAGCGCAGTCTGGTTAGCGCGCCGCCCTGTCACGGCGGAGGTCGCGGGTTCAAGTCCCGTCAGGGTCGCCATTGCCCTGGCCCTCTCTCACGAGAGGGCCTTGTGCAAGGGCGGGCTCCGGTCCGCCGGGTTCGAGAGAGCCAGGCTCTGTAGCTCAGTTGGTAGAGCGCACGACTGAAAATCGTGAGGTCACGGGATCGACGCCCGTCGGAGCCACAGCAGAAGCCCCCGCCAAGCGGGGGCTTCGTCGTTGGTGCGGCAATCCTGATCGTGCGACACGCCGCATCCGCCCGCCGACCGCGGCGCCGGCCCGTCTGGCGCCGGCCCGTCTGGCGCGAGCCCGCGACGCGACCTAGGCTCTCGACCGTGACGACGCCGATGCCGCCGACGGATGCGTCCGGCGACGCATCCGGGACGGCCCGCCCCTCCCCCGCCCGCGCCTGGGCCGCGCGGCATCGCCGCGCGCTCGGGCTCACCGGCGCGGTCGTCGCCGCGGCCATGGCGGTGCTGTGGACGCTGGTCGTCCCCGAGCAGGCGGCTGCTGCGACGGGCGTGCAGAAGCTGGCGCTGCGCTGGGGCCACGCGGCGACCTGGGCGCTGCTCGCGGTCGTCGGCGCGCTGGTCGCCCTCGATGCCGCGCCGCGGCTCCGCTCCGCGCTCGCCTGGGCGAGCCTCGCCAGCTACGCGGCGTTCCTGCTCGCGCTCTGGCTCTAGTCGGCCAGCAGCCCGCGCAGCGTCGCGGCATCCTCGTTCGCGCCGAACGCGGGGAAGCCGGGCTGGAGCCGCAGCCCCGCCGCGAGCGACTCGAGCACGACCGGGTCGAATCCGAAGCCGTCGACGAGCGCGGCGGCCTCGGCGACCGCGTCGGCGTCGTCGCCGGCCACCGCGATCGCGCGACGCTGCGGATGGCCCGCCGGCCGCGGCCAGTCGGCGAGGTCGTGGTAGCCCATGTGATTGAACGCCTTCACGACCCGCGCGCGCGGCATCGACTCCTGCACGATCACGCTCGTCGGCCGCTCGGGATCGGTGAACTCGTCGCGGATGCCGTCGGTCTCCCACCAGTAGTTCATCGCGTCGATGACGAGCCGCCCCTCGAGCGCCTCGACGGGCAGGCGGTGGTGCTGGCCGAGCGGCAGGGCGAGGATGACGACGTCGGCCGCGGCAGCCGCATCCGCGGACCGCATCGCCTCGGCACCGGGCGCGAGGTACTCGGCGATGAGCCGGATGCGCTCCGGGCTGCCGGAGCCCGCGATGAGCGTGCGGTGGCCCGCGGCGAGCGAGAGCCGCGCGAGCACCGTGCCGATCTTGCCCGCACCCAGGATCGCGACCGTGCGAGTCTCGCGGGGTCGCTCGATCGTGGCGGTGGTCGTTGCGACCTCATGCGGCATGCGGCTGCTCCCTGCTGTGGCTCTCGGATCCGACAACGCTCGTCGGCGCGCGGGGATTCCCGCGTGCGGCCGAGCACCGATCGACCACCGTACGGTGGTCGCATGCGGTACCGGTGGGATGCGGGAGCGGTCGAGGTCGACGGCGAGGAGGTCGCGCGCACGGGCGCGCGCTTCTGGAGCGAATCACCGGAGGTCGAGGTGCTCGGCGAGGACTGGGCGTTCCAGCACGGGCCGAGCGGCCTCGCAGCCGCGCGGGACGGCGAGGTCGCGATCGCGCTGGAGCGCGGCGGCCTGCTCGCGTCGCGATGGCGCATGGAGGGTCCGAGCGGCGCCACCGAGCTCGTGCGCACCACCAACTGGCTGCTCGGCGCGCTCTGCCTCGACCTCGAGCAGCGCGGCACTCGGATCGGCTCCGTCGCGCCGGCGGGCCCGTGGCGCTACCGGCCCGAGCTCGAGCTCGAGGCCGGCCTGACGCACGCCGAGGCGGTCTTCGTGCTGTGGGCCGCGTACCGCATGGAGATGCGACGCCCGGGCACGCGCATCGCGATGTCGGGCTACGGCGGCGGCGCGAGCGGTGCCGCTGGCTGAGCTCAGTCGGTCGAGTCGACGAGCGGCTCGCTCGCCGCGTCCGGCTCGGCGAAGCGGTGGAAGCGGCGCCCGCTGACGCGCGCGAGGTCGATGCGCACGAACTCGCGCTTCACCGTCGGCACGAGCGGATGGATGGGCAGCCGCTCGGCCGCCTCGACCTCGCTGCTCGACTCGAGCCGGCGCGCCTTGCCGTGGCCGATGACGCTCCACGCCTCCTTCGCCCCGATGTGGTCGATCTCGACGACCACGTCGTCGGCGAGCAGCACGCCCGCGAGCTTCGTGCCCGGCGCGGTGCGGAACGTGATCGCGCCGCCGGCCGCGTGGTAGTTGATCGGGAACACCTCGAGGGCCTCGCCGACGCGGAACGCGATGCGCCCGAACTCGAACGCGGCCAGCAGCTTGTGGCACTCCGCCTCGCTGATCTCGTGCACCGGGTTCTCGTCCATGCCGTCATCGTGGCATCGCGGGCCGCGGCGCACCACCCCCGCCGGTCAGGGCTCGAGGCGCTCCTGCGCGAGCCGGGCGGCGAGCCCGGCCTCGTCGGCGAGGCGCGGCTCGGTCGTGCGCTCGGGGTTGATGCCCGCCTTGCCGGCGTAGAACGCGCGGATGCGGTCCATGTCGGTCGGGACATCCCCCGTGAGACGGATGGTCGGGCCGAGGCCCGTGGTGCCGGTGATCGAGTCGACGAAGCCGAGCGTGACGGGGATCCCCGCGTCGTACGCGATGCGGTAGAAGCCGCTGCGCCAGTGCGTCGAGCTGCGCGTGCCGTCGGGCGTGACGACGATCGCGGCGCGAGGGTCGTGGCGCACGAGCTCGACCACGCGCTCGACGAGGCCCGCGGGGTCGTCGCGGTCGACGGGGATGCCGCCGAGCCAGCGCATGACGCGGCCGAACGGGCCCTGGAACAGCTCGCGCTTGCCGAGCCAGCGCACCGGGAGCCGCGCATCCCAGGTGATCGCGAGCATGAGCACGAAGTCGCGGTTGGAGGTGTGCGGGGCGCCGATCAGGAGGCGCGGGCCCTCGTGCGGCGGCTGCTCGCGCAGCAGCCGCCAGGGGCTGAGCCGCCAGTGCAGCTGCGCGATCGCGTGCCGGACGGGCTGCCGGCGGGAGGAGCCTCCGGTCATCGCCTCGTCGCCAGCATCGGGCAGTCGAACGGGTCGCGGGCCGCGAGGCCGACGCGGTTCAGGTGCCGCACGACCGAGCCGTAGGCCTCGACGAGGTTGGTCTCCGTGTAGGGGATGCCGTGCTCGGCGCAGTGCGCGCGCACGATCCTGCTCGCGGCACGCAGGTGCGGGCGCGCCATGTTGGGGAAGAGGTGGTGCTCGACCTGGTAGTTCAGGCCGCCGAGCAGCATCGTCATGCCCCAGCCGCCGATGTTGCGGGAGGTGCGCACCTGCTTCGTGAAGAAGTCGAGGCGGGCGTCGCGGCTGACGGTCGGCATGCCCTTGTGGTTCGGGGCGAAGGATGCGCCCATGCCGACGCCGAAGACGGCCAGCTGCACGCCGAGGAACGCGAGCGCCATGAGCGGCGGCATGACCCACAGCAGGAAGGTGATCAGCAGCGCGAAGCGGAGCGTGATGAGCCCGAGCTCGAGCCAGCGGCCGTTGACCTCGCGGCGCTCGAAGAGCGTGGCGATCGACCGCACGTGCAGGTTGATGCCCTCGAACGTCAGCAGCGGGAAGAAGAGCCAGCCCTGCCGACGGGTGATCCAGCGCTGGGCGCCGCGGGCTCGCTTGGCGTCGCTCGGGAGGAACGAGATCGTGTCGATCTCGATGTCGGGGTCGCGGCCGATCTGGTTGGGGTTCGCGTGGTGGCGCGAGTGCTTCGTCTGCCACCACTGGTGGCTGATGCCGACGACGCCCGCGGCGAGGATGCGGCCGAGCCGGTCGTTCGCGGGGCCGGACCTGAACACCTGGCGGTGCGACGCCTCGTGGGCGATGAACGAGATCTGGGTGAGCACGATGCCGAGGGCGGCCGCGATGGCGAGCTGCCACCACGAGTCGCCGAGCAGCACCGAGCCGACGAGCAGGCCGACGAGGGCGACGCCGAGACCGGCCATCAGCCATCCGTAGAAGCCGACGGTGCGCTCGAGCAGGCCGGCGTCGCGCACGGCGCGGGCCACGACGCGGAAGTCGGCCCGCGGCGCGTCGGTCTGCCGCTCGCTGGCGGGAATGGTCGAGCGGAGTGCTCCGGCGGTGATCATTCCTTCAGCGTATGGCGTACGCAATTCCGCTCGCGGTATGTACCCCTATGAGTCGGCCATGAGGGGCGGATGGCGAGAGGGGGATGCCGGCGCCGGCATCCCCCTCTCCTCCCGCTCGGTCAGCGGGTCGCGACGTGCGCCTCCTCGGCGTCGGCCGACGCATCCGTCGGCACCGTCTCGACCGAGTCGACCGACGGCGCCGAGGCGGCCGAGTCGAACGCCGACGGCGGCAGCGGCGCGGCGCCCGCCTCGACGATCGGCTGCGCGTCGGGGTCGGTCGCCCTCGCGCGCTTCTCGGGCACCGGCAGCTCGCCCGCCGCGCGGAGCGCCGCGTAGTGGGCCATCGCCTCGGCCTGGCGGGCGCCTTCGGCGCCGCTGGCGATCCGCGCGCGCAGGTGCTCGTCGCCGAGCCCGAAGGCCGCGACGAGGTCGAGCGCGTGCGGGCGCAGCTTCTGCAGCAGTCGCTCGATCGTGGAGGTGACGGCCTTCGAGCGGGCGCCCGAGAGGCGGCCGTGCTCGAGGTGCCACGCCGCGTGCTCCTCGATGATCGTGAGCGCGAAGAGGTCGCGCACGTGCGTCATCACCTTGCGGGTCGCCTCGGGCATCCGCTCGACCGCGGCAGCGAGCGCGTCGTACTGCTGCAGCTCGACCCAGGCGCGAGCGGCCTCGATGAGCTCGTGCTGCTCGTCGTTGAAGGCGGCCGCGGCCTGCGCCTGGTCCTTCGGCGCGTGGCGCAGGCGACCGGCGATGTCGGCGACCATCGTCTCGACGCGGTCCTCGAGCAGGTCGCGCTGCACGTCGCGGTCGCGCAGGGCGATCGACGACTTCTTCACGTTGCGCAGGTCGCGCACGTCCTGCGACAGGGTGCGCAGACCCACGAGCGCGGTCGCGCGGTCGAAGAGCTGGTCGGCGGCGAAGCGGGCGATGTCGGCCTTCGACGCGCCCTTGAACTGCTTGGAGAAGTCGCCGAGCAGGCGCTTGCCCACCAGCTGCAGCAGCACGGTGTTGTCGCCCTCGAACGTGACGTACACGTCGAGGTCGGCGCGCAGCTGCACGAGGCGGTTCTCGCCGAGGAAGCCGGCGCCGCCGCACGCCTCGCGCGCCTCCTGCAGCGTGTCGAGCGCCTGCCAGGTGGAGAGCGCCTTGAGCCCGGCGGCGAGCGTCTCGAGGTCCTCGCGCTCCTCGGGGGTGTCGCTGCGGCCCGAGAAGACGCCGTCGAACTTCGCCAGCAGGATCTCGTGCGCGTAGCGCTGCGCGTAGGCCTTCGCGAGGCGCGTGAACAGGCGCCGCTGATGGCGGCGGTAGTCGAGCAGCACCTCCTCCTGCGTCTCGCTCGACGCGTTGAACTGGCGGCGCTCGGCGCCGTAGCGGATGGCGATCGCGAGCGCCGCCTCCTGCGCCACGACCGCGGCGCCGTCGAGCGACACGCGGCCCTGCACGAGCGTGCCGATCATCGTGAAGAAGCGCCGGCCCGGGCTCGCGATCGGGCTCGAGTAGGTGCCGTCGGGGGCGACGTCGCCGTAGCGGTTCAGCAGGTTGGTGCGCGGCACGCGCACGTGCGTGAAGTGGAGGCGGCCGTTGTCGATGCCGTTGAGCCCGCCCTTGTAGCCGTCGTCCTCGCCGCCGATGCCGGGCAGGAAGCTCCCCTCGTCGTCGCGCAGCGGCGTGTAGAACGCGTGCACGCCGTGGTCGACGCCCTTCGTGATGAGCTTCGCGAAGACGACCGCGTGCTTGCCGTGCAGCGCGGCGTTGCCGAGGTAGTCCTTCCACGCGCCGCGGAAGGGCGTGTGGATGACGAACTCCTCGGTCGCCTCGTCGTACGTGGCGGTCGTGGCGATCGACGCGACGTCGGACCCGTGGCCCGTCTCGGTCATCGCGAACGCGCCCGGCACATCCAGCCGCATGATCGGCGGCAGGAACGTGTCGTGGTGGTGCTGCGTGCCGAGGTGCAGCACGGCGGCGCCGAACAGGCCGTACTGCACGCCCGACTTGATCTGCAGGCTCGGGTCGGCGAGCACGAGCTCCTCGAAGCCGGCGATGTTGCCGCCGTGGTCGTCCTGCCCGCCGAGGTGCGACGGGAAGGCCGCGAGCACGGCGCCGTCGTCGACGAGCTGCCGCATCTGGCCGAGCACGCGCTCGCGGTGCTCGGCGACCGTGAGGTCGTCGATGCGCTGGTAGCGGGGGTCGGCGACCTTCGCGCGGGCGGCGAGGCGGCGCTCGGCCCACGTGCCGAGCAGGTCGCGGCCGAGCCACTCCACGTCGACCTGGCCCTGCAGTCGCGGGCGGGTCTCGGCGCTCGCGCGGTGACGATCGGCGCGGGCTGGTGCGGACGTGCGGTCGGCCATGGTTCCCCCTTCAGGACGGATGCGCCCCCACGGTAGGCGCGTCGACCAGGGGTGCGGTCAGGGGTTGGACGCCCGTGCAACGACGGGCGCGGGCCGGCGCGACCGGTTGTGCCGCATCCACAACGGCCCGGGGCATCCGCTGTGCGAACCCTGTCGCGGCGTCAGCGCCTCGGCACGGGCAGCGGGGCGAGCGCCGCCCGCTGCGCGACGATCTCGCGCACCTGCGCGTCGGCGCGGCGATCGGCATCGCTCGTCAGCGCGAGCTGCGGCAGCGCGATCGCGTCGCCGTCGTCGCCGCGCACGACGTAGACCGACATGCACTGGGTGGCGAGCTCGAGCTCGCCCGTGCGCGGGTCGCCGGAGCGCGTGCGCGCATGACGATGCCGCCGTGCGCGTTGCCGCCCCAGTTGACGTCGCCGGGGTTCGCGAGGAACCGGAAGGTCTCGGCCGGCGTCGTCATGTCGTCGGAGAACTCGATCTCCCGCTGCAGGTCGTGGATGTGGCGGCGCGCCTCGACGCGCTCCTCGCTGCCGCGCGCGAGCAGCTCGTCGTCGCTCGTGCGGGGCCGCCACGGCTGCACCGGCTTGGCCCTGCCGTGCTCGTCGACCGCGACGAACACGAGCAGGCAGTCGAGCGCGACCTCGAACTCGCCGGTGCGCGGGTCGGCCGCCTCGACGGCGACGAACACGTGCATGCTCGTGCGGCCGGTGTGGGTGATGCGGGCGGTCGCCTCGATGAGGCTCCCGGGCCGGATGGGCGCGGTGTAGTGCACGTTGCCGACGTAGGCGGTGACGCAGTACGAGCCGGAGTAGCCGGCGGCGCACGCGAAGCCCGCCTTGTCGATCCACTCGAGCACCCGGCCCGCCTGCACGGTGCCGCCGCCGTGCGCGGCATCCGTGGGCGCCGCGAGGAACCGCAGCGTGATCCGATCCTGCATCGCCATCGTCGCCCTCTCGCCTGCGCCGATCATGGCAGGCGGCGGATGCCCCCTGGCGGATGATCTGCGGCGGAGGGCCCGCGGCGCGCTGCCTCGTCGTCAGAGGGCGCCGTGCACGACCTCGCCGGCGACCATCGTCAGCGCCACCGGCATGGTGCGCAGCGCCGCGGCGACGGCGGCCGGGTCGTCGTGGGCCGACGGCACGGGCGGGGCGGCGCCGAGCACGACGATGTCGGCGGGCTCCTCGGCGGCCAGCCGCGACCGGCTCGAGGCGCGCACGGCCTGCTCGAGGGAGATCGCCTCCTCGGGCTGCCAGGGGTGCTCGTCGCCGCGGGTGCGCGTGACGGCGGTGGCGATCGCGAGCCACGGGTCGAGCGGCGTGACGGGCGCGTCGGAGCCGAGCACGACATCCACGCCCGCGTCGAAGAGGCTGCGGATGCGGAACGCGTCGCGGCTGCGGTCGGCCCACAGCGCCGCGGTCAGCTCGCGGTCGTCGAGCGCGTGCTCGGGCTGGATGGAGGCAGTGATGCCGAGGCGCGCGAGCCGCGGGATGTCGACGCCCGAGACGAGCTGCGCGTGCTCGATGCGGCCGCCGGTGCCGGCGCGCTCGAACGCGTCGATCGCGGCCGTCACGGCGGCGTCGCCGATCGCGTGGATCGTCGCGTCGATGCCGAGCTCGCCCGCGCGCGCGAGCAGGCGGTCGAGCGCGGCGTCGTCGACGTTGCGCACCCCGGTGCCCTCCTCCCCCGTCTCGAAAGAGCCGTAGGGATGGGCCGTCCACGCCGTGCGGGTGCCGAGCGAGCCGTCGGAGATCACCTTGAGCCGCCCCATGCGTGCCCGACGTGCGATCGCGTCGCCCGTCCGCAGGCCGCGCTCGGCGGCGAGCTCGAGGTCCTTCGCGTACACGCCCGCCTCCACTCGGAGGGGCGTGGAGCGGCCCGGGCGCATCCAGGCGCCGACGGCGTCGTCGAACTCGAGGTCGACCACGCCCACGACGCCCCGCTCGGCGGCGGCGGCCAGAGCGTCGACGACGTGACGGTCGAGCGCGTCGGCGTCGAGCATCCCCTCGACCGCGCTCAGCGCGTCGAACGCCGCCTCCTCGCGCAGCAGCGGCGCGTCGAGGTCGATGCCGAGGCGGCGGAGCATCGCGGTGTTCGGCCAGGAGCAGTGCACGTCGCTCGAGACCACGAGCGTGGGCACGTCGCCCGTCTGCGCGTCGAGCAGCGCGCGGGTGGGCGGCGCGGGCCAGAGGCCGTCGCGCATGCCGACGAGCACGACGGGCTCGCCGCCCCGGTGCGCGCGGGCGTGGCGTCCCGCGAGCGCGGCGGCTTCCTCAGCGCTCGCCGCGTCGAGCACGCTCGCGCGCGTGCGGTGGCGGGCCCACTGGCCCATGTGGGTGTGCTCGTCCCAGAGGCCCGGCAGCACCGTCGCGCCCTCGAGGTCGTGCCGCGCGCCGGTCGAGGGCGTCGTGCCGGCGGGGCTCACCCGCTCGATGCCCCCGTCGAGGATGTCGAGGTCGATGAGGGTGCCGTCGAGCAGGCGGGCGTTCGCGAGGCGCATGCCTCGCACGCTACCGGGGCGAGGCCCCGGGCGGCGTCAGTGCGCGCCGCGGGGCTCGCGGCGTCGGGCGATGCGCTCGCGGTCGGCCCGCGTGCGCGGCTCCCGCTGCAGCACGAGCAGCACGACGGTGGCGGCTGCGCCGACGACGCCGAGGGCGGCGAGCAGCACGATCCAGGTGGGATCGGCCGTCGCCGCGCTCGTCCAGGTGGCTTCCATGGCACCGATGATGCGCCTGCGCCGCCGCCCGCGCCAGAGGCGGATCGGGCGGCGGCGGCGGCGGGGCTCAGTACGCGCCGGCCCAGACGCGGGCGTCGCCCATCTGCGGGGCGAGGCCGTTGCCGGGGGCGTCGAGCCGGTGGGCGATGCGCTCCTCGACCTCGGCGGCGATGCGGCGGGCATCGGCGTCCTCGACGCGCTCGCGGAGCCGGGCGAGCCGCTCGGGGTCGACGGGGGTGCGGGGGGCGCGCTGCCGCAGCAGGGCGTCGATCGTGCCGGCGACGGCGCCGATCGCGAGGGCGATGAGGAGGATGATCCAGAGTGCTTCCATGGCAGGAAGTCTGCGCTTGCCAAGATCCTGCCACCAGTGGCAGGATGGTCAACACTCGACAAGATCCTGCCAAGGCGGATCGGTCCCGAGGGAGAGCGGAGGAAGCCGTGCTGCAGGTGGCCTGCATCGTCGACGACGAGGTGAGCGCGTTCGAGCTGGCGGTCGCGGCCGAGGTCTTCGGCGCCGACCGCACCGACCGCGGCGTGCCCCGCAACGACTTCCGGGTGGTGACGCCCACGCCGGGCCCGATCCGCGTCGAGGGCGGGCTGGGCCTGCCGATCATGGTGCAGGAGGGGCTGGCGTTCGCCGACGAGGCCGACGTCGTCATCGTCGCGCCCTACGCCGACTGCTGCATCGACGCGGCCTGCTCGGTGAGCATCGCCCACGTGCTGCAGCGGGCGGTGGCCCGAGGCGCCCGCGTGCTGACGCTCTGCACCGGCGCCTTCGTCGCCGCGCGCGCCGGCATCCTCTCGGGCCGACGGGTCGCGACGCACTGGCGGCACGTCGAGCAGCTGGCCGAGCAGTTCCCCGACATCGTCGTCGAGCGCGACGCGCTCTGGGCCGACGACGGCCCCGTGACCTCGAGCGCCGGCACCGCGGCGGCCATCGACGCCTCGCTCCACCTCATCCGCGAGCTGCAGGGCGCCCAGGTCGCGGCCATCATCGCGCGCTCGATGGTGGTGCCGCCGCTGCGCGACGGCGGGCAGTCGCAGTACGCGGTCGGCCCGGTCGCCGAGCAGCGCGCCGACACGCTCGCGCCGCTCATCGACTGGGTGGCGGCGCGGCTCGACGAGGAGCACACGATCGCCTCGCTCGCCCGTCGCGCTCGGCTCTCCGAGCGCACCTTCGCGCGCCGGTTCCGCGAGGAGCTCGGCACGACGCCCGCAGCGTGGCTCGTCTCGCAGCGCGTGCAGCGCGCGCAGGCGCTGCTCGAGGCGACCGACCTGGGCCTGGATGCGGTGGCGCAGCAGGCGGGGTTCGGCACGGCCGCGCTCCTGCGGCACCACTTCACGCGGCAGCTGGGCGTCGCGCCATCGGCCTACCGCCGCCGGTTCGCGGTCTCGGAGACGGTCGACGCCTGAGTCCCCGCCCGCCCGACGGCGGCGTCAGCCGAGCGCGCTCCAGCCCTCGGGCATCCACCCTTCTGCCTCGAGCACGAAGCGGCCGACGCGCGAGGGCGCGCGCTTGCGGATCTTCGCGTTCGAGGAGCGCAGCTCGGCCACCGGCTTCGACAGGAGCGACAGCTCGCGGCGATCCCCCGGCGCCTGGTCGGGGCGCGGCGCGGCGGCCGTCACCGCCCGCCCGGCGGCCCACGACGGCGCTCGCGCACCGAGCACCTCCAAGGCGATCGAGCCGTCGGCGGCGTCGGCGAGCAGCACGGGCACCGGGTCGCCGCCGTCGACCGGCACGAGCCAGCGCAGCCAGTCGGTCGGGTCGTACTCGGGCAGGGAGGCCTCGGCCTCGGCCTCGAGCGCGGCGCGCGACCCGATGCGCCAGACCCCGTGCGGCGCATCCGGGAAGCCGTCGTAGAGGTACACCTGCAGCGCCTGCACCGCCGACGCCGGCACGAGGGCGTCGTCGTCGTCGAGCGCGGGCGCCTGCGCGTCGTCGGCCGCGACGGCGTCGTAGACGCCCGGGTGCAGCGCACGGCCGTAGGGCGAGACCGGGTGCAGCCACAGCAGCCCGCTCTCGTCGTCGACGCCGCCATCGACGACGAACGCCCGCCCCTGCTCGTCGACCGCCCAGAGGCCGAACGGATCGACCTCGCACTCGCGCTCGGGCACCGGGCCGTCGAGCTCGAGATCCTCGCGGTGCTGCGCGATGGCGAGGTCGGTCTCCTCCCACGGGTAGCGGGCGTCGAACACCGGGTCGCGGCGCACCTCGGCGCCCGGCTCCTCCGGCTCGAGCACCACCGTGAGCAGCCAGCCCTCGTCGGGGTCGTCGTCGAGCAGCGCCGCGACCGACGTGCTGTAGAGGCCGGGCGACAGCTCGCCCGCGCCCTCCGGCACGCGCAGGTAGAGGCGCAGCGGGCCGTCGGGCTCGGCCGACATCGCCACCTCGGCGATCTCGCCGCGGCGGGTCTGGAGGTAGCCGGTCACGGGGAGGTCGAGGGTCTCGACGGTGGGCGTCACGGGGTCAACGGTAGTCGGGGTGGGGGCGGGGTGGTCTCGACGCGGTCGCTGCGCGACCGGCTCGACCGGCGGAAGGGGGCGGGGCGGGCGCGGCGGGGTGGTCTCGACTCGGTCGCTGCGCGACCGGCTCGACCGGCGGAGGGAGGAGGGGGCGCGGGGTCAGTCGAGGAGGGCACCGCTGCCGGGCGGCAGCGTGAGCTGCTCGGCGACCGCGACGTCGGGGTGCGTCTGGAAGCGCAGCCGCCGCTTCGTCACCGGCACCGTCTGCGGCTCGGAGCCGACGTTCACGACGATCTCGACCGCATCCGTCCTGCCCGCCCGGCGCACGAGCCGCAGCACGCCCGCAGCCTCGTCCACCTCGACGGCGTTCCGCGCGTAGTGCGGGTCGGTGAGCGCCTCGAGCTCGCGGCGCAGCCCGGCGAGCTGCCGGTAGCCGTCGAGCACTCGCGCGTGCCGCTCGCGCCGCGCCTCGGCCCAGTCGAGCTTCGAGCGCTCGAAGGTGGCCGGGTCCTGCGGGTCGGGCACGACCGCCGGGTCCCAGCCCATCCGCTCGAACTCGGCGAGCCGGCCCTCGGCGGTGAGGCGCCCGAGCTCCTCCTCGGGGTGCGAGGTGAAGAACTGGAACGGGCTCGACGCCGCCCACTCCTCCCCCATGAAGAGCATCGGCGTGTAGGGGCCGGCGTAGAGCAGCAGCGCCGCGCACAACAGCTGCGACTCGGTGAGCGCCTCGGTGATGCGGTCGCCGCGGGCGCGGTTGCCGATCTGGTCGTGGTTCTGGGCGCTCACGACGAGCCGCCACGACAGCGAGCGGTCGGTGTCGATCGGGCGCCCGTGGTCGCGCTCGCGGAACGACGAGTAGGTGCCGTCGTGGAAGAAGCCGCGCTCGAGCACCTTGCCGAGCGCCGTGAGCGGCGCGAAGTCGGCGTAGTAGCCCTCGGTCTCGCCCGTCAGCGCGACGTGCACGCCGTGGTGGAAGTCGTCGGACCACTGGGCGTCGAGCCCGTAGCCGCCGCCCTCGCGCGGGGTGATGAGGGTGGGGTCGTTGAGGTCGCTCTCGGCGATGAGCTCGAGCGGCCGCCCGAGGTGCGCTGCGAGCGCGGCAGTCTCGACCACCATCTCCTCGAGGATGTGCAGCGGCCCCTCGTCGCGCAGCGCGTGCACGGCGTCGAGGCGCAGCGCGTCGACGTGCATGTCCTCGAACCAGAAGCGCACGTTGTCGAGGATGAAGCGCCGCACGGCCGGCTCGGCGACGTTCACGTGCTCGCCCCACGTGGAGCGGCCCTCGCTCGAGAGGTACGGGCCGAACAGCGGCAGGTAGTTGCCGGAGGGGCCGAGGTGGTTGTGCACGACGTCCTGCACGACGGCGAGGCCGGCGCGGTGGGCGGCGTCGACGAACCGCTGGTAGGCGGCCGGGCCGCCGTAGCCCTCGTGCACCGCGTACCAGGCCACCCCGTCGTAGCCCCAGTTGTGGGTGCCGTTGAAGCCGTTGACGGGCAGCAGCTCGACGTGCGTGACGCCGATCTCGAGCAGGTGGTCGAGCCGCTCGGCCGCCGCGTCGAGCGTGCCCTCCTGCGTGAACGTGCCGATGTGCAGCTCGTACAGCACGCCGCCGGCGATGGGCCTGCCCGTCCAGTCGGCGTCGGCCCAGTCATGGGCGGATGCGTCCCACGTGCGGGAGCGCTCGTGGACGCCGTGGGGCTGCCGGCGGCTGCGCGGATCGGGCCGCACCGCGTCGTCGTCGTCGATCTGGAAGCCGTAGTCGCCCGCAGGCGCGAGCGCGTGCCACCAGCCGCCCTCGGCGCTCGTCATCTCGACGCTCTCGCGGCCCGCGACGACGCGCATGCGCTGCGCGTTCGGCGCCCAGACCCGGTACTCGTGCAGCTCGCTCATGCGTCGATCCTCGCAAGCGAAGCGGAGCGGCGCCTGAGTGCGGGGCTCGTCCCCGGGGCTGTCAGTCCGCCCGACGCCGGAAGTACGAGCTGGAGGACGGCAGCGCAAGCAGCACGGCGCCCGCGAGCGCGGCGGACGCCATCGCCACGGTCTCGGGCGCAGGCGAGCCGGTGAGCCCGAAGAGGAGGATGAAAGAGAGGATCCCCGCGCCGACCCCCGTGACGACGGCGAGCCAGCGGGCCCAGCGTCGCCGGAGGGTCGCGAGGACGAGCACGACGAGGAGCGCGAGCACGGGCAGCGCCGAGAGGACGAGCGAGATGGGGTCGACGGCGACGGCAGCGCCCGGCTGGTCGAGCGTCGCGAAGAACCAGAGCGTCAGGAGCACCGCGAAGTAGGCGATGCCAAGGAAGGCGCCCCACAGGAGCGCGAGGCCGAGGACGGCGGTCCACGGGGAGGTCGGGCGCGCGGTGCCGCTGCGGTCGGGCGGTGCGTCGATGCTGCTCACGACTGCACGCTAGCGCCCGACCCGTCGTTCGCGCCTCACGGCGCGGTCACGAGTGCCGCAGTCGGCTCGGATGCACCCGGCGGTGCCGCTGCACCAGTGGCGCCGCCAGCAGCAGCGCACCACCGGTGATCGCTCCGCCCGCCGCAGCCCATGCGACCACGCCGTGCTGCGACGGCATCACCGGTGCCCCCGCCACCGCGACCGCCGCGGCGATGCCGACGGCACCGGCCGCGACACCGATCGCGCCGTCGAGGATCCGCAAGCTGCTGCTGCGCGTTGCGCCGACGAGCAGCAGGAGCGTGCCGAGCAGGGCGATCCAGGCGATCGAGGTCGTGAGCGCCGTCGCCACGCTCGCGCCGAGGTCGTTCGGCAGCGACGACCAGAGCCCCTGCGTCACGAGCGCGCCCTGCCACGCGAACGCGGCCCAGGCACCGAACAGCACGACGAGCCCGAGCACCGCGACCCAGGTGGGCCGGGGTGCCGCTACCTCGTCGCCTGCGGCCGTCATGCGCGAACGGTAGTCCCGCCGGCTGGTGGTGGGCCGGGAGTCCGCCGCTCGTGCGCTCGACGGGCAGTGGTCAGTCGGCGAGGGTGAGCAGCGCGACCGGCAGCGTGCCGAGCACGTCGGCCATCCGCGCCTCGCCGCCCTCGACGACGCGGCCGGTGAGCACGTCGCGCCAGCGCACCGCGTCGTCGCCGCGCGGCGGCAGGTGCAGCGCCGTCTCGCCCCAGCCGCCGCGGGCGGCGAGCCCGATCGGCAGCCGCGTCGCGATCGCGATCGCTCCCCCGCGGTCGAACGCGAGCACGTGCTGCTCGGCGTCGCCCGAGGCGAGCACCGGCTCGTAGTGCTCGAAGCGCTCCGGGTGCTCGCGGCGCAGGCGCAGCGCCTCGCGCACGAGCCGCACCTTGGCGACCTCGAGGTCCCACGCGCCCGTGACGGGCTCGCGCGCGGACGACCGCAGCGCATCCATCCGCTCCCAGTCGACGGGCCGGCGGTTGTCGGGGTCGACGAGCGACTGCTCGAGCGCCTCCGAGCCCTGGTAGACGTCGGGGAAGCCCGGGATCATGAGGTTGAGCAGCTTCGCCGACAGCACGTTCGAGCGGAAGCCCTCCTCCGTCGCCGCGAGGAACGCCTCGACGTCGCGGCTCGCGGGTTCGGCCATCACGTTGCGCACGAGCTCGGCGAGGTGCCCCTCGAAGCGGGTGTCGGGGTCGGTCCAGTGCGTGATCGCGTCGGCCTCGCGCGCGGCCTTCTCCATGTAGGCGACGAGCCGCTCCTCGCTCGCCGGCCACGCGCCGACGACCGCCTGCAGCAGCAGGTTCGCGAACGCCCGGCCCCTGGTGGGGGCGAAGACGAGCAGCTTGTCGAGCAAGCCCTCCCAGAGCTCGGGCACCTCGGCGATCGTGGTGATGCGGGCGCGCACGTCCTCGCCGCGCTTCGTGTCGTGCGTCGACAGCGCGTTCATCGCGTGCGGCCACTCCGCCTGCCGCTTCGCCATCGACGTGTGGAAGTCGTGCACCGTGATGTCGAAGACATCCGGGTCGCCGCCCACCTCGTTGAGGCTCGTCAGGCGCGAGTAGCGGTAGAAGGCGGTGTCCTCGACGCCCTTCGCCATCACCATGCCGCTCGTCTGCTGGAAGCGCAGCGCCGCCTCGTGCCGCGGGTTGCCGAGCACCGGCAGCAGCGCGTCGATGGTCTCGGCCAGCTCGGGCCGGTGCTGCTTCGCGCGCTCCGCGGCCGTGCCGAGGTGCTCGAGCCCGTCGGGCAGGTACGAGCGGTACACGGGGAAGCAGGCGAGCAGCTCGGCGATCGCGTCGGCGGTGTCGTCGGGCGCGCCCCGGTCGCCCCACGCATCCGCCGCCCGCACCTCGCGCTCGAGGCGCAGCACCTCGGCGCGCAGGATCCCGTCGGCGATGCGCCGCTTCGTGCGGTGCGTGAGCTCGGCCCAGTCGACCGGCTCGCCGCCGCGCAGTCGCGCGTCGAGCGCATCGAGGGACTCGGCCGCGGCCGGGTCGGTGAGCACCCGGTCGATCTCGCCGAGCGTGTCGTAGCCGGTCGTGCCCGCCGTCGCCCAGCGCGGCAGCTGCTCGCCGGGCTCGAGGATCTTCTCGACCAGCACGAACGCGCCGCCCGTGAGGCGGTCGAGGTCCTCGAGGTAGCCGGCGGGGTCGCGCAGGCCGTCGGGGTGGTCGACGCGCAGGCCCTGCACGAGCCGCTCGTCGAACCAGCGGCCGATCTCGGCGTGCGTCGCGTCGAACACCTCGGGCAGCTCGACCCGCACCGCGGCGAGCGTCGTCACCGCGAAGAAGCGGCGGTAGTTGAGCTGGTCGTCGCCGGTCTTCCAGTGGCCGAGGCGATAGTGCTGCCGCTCGAGCACCTCCTGCGCCGTGCCCTCGCCCGTGCCGGGCGCGACCGGCAGCCGCGTGTCCCAGTAGCGCAGCGCCCGGGCCTCGCCGTCGTCGCCCCGCTCGAGCTCGAGGTGGGCGACGGTGCCGTCGTCCGACCAGTCGTCGTCGCCGACGATCGGCAGCAGCAGCTTGCCGCCGCCCGCCTCCCAGTCGACGTCGAACGCCGGCGCGATCGAGCTCTCGCGCCCCTCGCGCAGCAGCTGCCACCACCACGCGTTGTGCTCCGGCACGGCCACGCCCATGTGGTTGGGCACGATGTCGACGAGCACGCCCATGCCGAGGCCGCGCGCCTTCTCGGCCAGCGCATCCAGCCCCGCCTCGCCGCCGCGCGCCGGGTCGACGCGGGCGTGCGAGACGACGTCGTAGCCGTGGTTCGAGCCGTGCTCGGCCTCGAGGATGGGCGACAGGTAGACCCAGTCGACGCCGAGGTCGGCGAGCGCGTCGAGCCGCTCGGCCGCGTCGAAGAGCGTGAACTCGTCGCTGATCTGCAGTCGGTAGGTGCTCTGCGGCGTGCGCACGGGTCTCCTCGGGTCAGCTGGCGGGATGGTCGTCGGATGCGCCGTCGGCGGGCAGCTCGTCGGGCACGGTGCCCTCGCGGCCGGGCTCGATCGGCTCGCCCGGGCCCGCCTGGGGCGTGGATGCGTGGAGCGGCCTCGCGTCGGTCGTCCGCGAGTCGGGCGTCGTCACCGGTCCCGGCGCCGACGAGCTCGCCGCGGCGATCGACGCCGCGACCGAGAAGTCCTGGTCGACGGGCGGGATGTGCTCGCGGAGCACCGCGACCGAGCGCGGCGCGAGCTTGCCGACCTCGCCGGCGCGCACGGGCCCCTCGACGGCCTCCTGCGCGCCCGTGTCGATGAGGACATCCCATGCCTCGGCGTACTCGGCCGGCGGGATCGCCACGTCGAGCTCGTCCTCGGACGCGTTGCAGTAGATGAGGAAGTGGTTGTCGGTGATGCGCTCGCCGCGCATGCCGCGCCCCGCGATGCCGTGGCCGTTGAGGTACATGCCGACGGCCTTCTCGCTCGCGGCGGCCTCCCAGTCGGACGACTCCATGGGCGTGCCGTCGACGCGCAGCCAGACGATGTCGTTCAGGCGCTCGCCGTCGCCGGTGCGCACCGTCGAGCCGGTGAAGAAGCGCTTGCGGCGGAACGTCGGGTGGTCGTGGCGCAGCCGCGCCACCGCGGCCGTGAACTCGATGAGCGGCTGGTCGATCGACGACCAGTCGATCCAGCTGAGCTCGGAGTCCTGCGCGTAGGTGTTGTTGTTGCCCTGCTGGGTGCGGCCGAGCTCGTCGCCGTGCAGGATCATCGGCACGCCCTGGCTGAGCAGCAGCGTCGCGAGGAAGTTGCGCTGCTGGCGCGCCCGGATCGCGAGGATCTCGGGGTCGTCGGTCGGACCCTCGGCGCCGTAGTTGTAGGAGCGGTTGTGGCTCTCGCCGTCGTTGCCGCCCTCGCCGTTGGCGTCGTTGTGCTTCTCGTTGTAGCTGACGAGGTCGCGCAGCGTGAAGCCGTCGTGGGCGGTGACGAAGTTGATGGATGCGACGGGCCGGCGACCGGAGTGCTCGTACAGGTCGGCGGAGCCGGCCAGGCGGCTCGCGAACTCGCCGAGCGCCGTGGGCTCGCCGCGCCAGAAGTCGCGCACCTGGTCGCGGTACTTGCCGTTCCACTCGGTCCACTGCGGCGGGAAGTTGCCCACCTGGTAGCCGCCCGGGCCGATGTCCCACGGCTCGGCGATGAGCTTGACCTGGCTGATCACCGGATCCTGCTGCACGAGCTCGAAGAAGGTGGAGAGCTTGTCGACGTCGTAGAACTCGCGGGCGAGGGTCGCGGCGAGGTCGAAGCGGAAGCCGTCGACGTGCATCTCGGTGACCCAGTACCGCAGGCTGTCCATGATGAGCTGCAGCGAGTGCGGGTGGCCGACGTTGAGGCTGTTGCCGGTGCCCGTGTAGTCCATGTAGTGCTGCTCGTCGCCGTCGACCAGGCGGTAGTAGGCGCGGTTGTCGATGCCCCGCCAGCTGAGGGTCGGGCCCATGTGGTTGCCCTCGGCGGTGTGGTTGTAGACCACGTCGAGGATGACCTCGATGCCGGCGGCGTGCATGGCCTTCACCATCGCCTTGAACTCCTGCACCTGCTGGCCGCGCTCGCCGGTGCCGGCGTACTCGGCGTGCGGCGCGAAGAAGCTGAGCGTGTTGTAGCCCCAGTAGTTGCGCAGGCCCTTCTCGACGAGCGTCGCGTCGTGCACGAACTGGTGCACCGGCATCAGCTCGAGCGCGGTGACGCCGATCTTCTGCAGGTGGGCGATGATCGACGGGTGCGCGAGGCCGGCGTAGGTGCCGCGCAGCGCCTCGGGCACGTCGGGGTGCGTCTGCGTGAGCCCCTTGACGTGCGCCTCGTAGATGACGGACTCGTTGTAGGGCGTGCGCGGGTAGCGGTCGCCCGTCCAGTCGAAGAACGGGTTGATGACGACGCCCTTGACCATGTTGGGCGCGGAGTCGTCGTCGTTGCGGCTCAGCGGGTCGCCGAAGTTGTAGCTGTGCAGCGGCTGGCCCCACTCGATGGTGCCGCTCGTGGCCTTCGCGTAGGGGTCGAGCAGCAGCTTCGCCGGGTTGTGGCGCAGGCCCTGCTGCGGGTCGTAGGCGCCGTGCACGCGATAGCCGTAGCGCTGGCCCGGCTGGACGCTCGGGAGGTAGGCGTGCCAGACGTACGCGTCGACCTCGGTCAGCTCGACCCGGGTCTCGACGTCGTCGTCGTCGTCGAACAGGCACAGCTCGACCTTCTCCGCCGACTCGGTGTAGAGGGCGAAGTTCGTGCCGGTGCCGTCGAACGTGGCACCCAGCGGGTATGCCTCGCCGGGCCAGACCTCGAGCGCGGGGGCGGGGGTGGGTGCAGTGTCAGTCACGTGCCCGAGTGTAGGCCGGGCATGCTTCGGGGAAGGTGCGAGCCGGCGCCGCAGTGGGGCCGGCGATCAGTCGCCGACGACGAGCTCCTCGCCGCCGGTGATGCGCAGCAGCTCGTCGTACGTGAGCATGAAGACGGTGTCTGCGGTGCCTGCCGCTGCCGAGAGCTCCGGGTGGTCGCGGAGCGCGACGTCGACGATCGTGCGGATGGGCGCGGGGTGCCCGAGCGGCGCGACGCCGCCGATCACCTGCCCGGTCGCGGCGCGCACCTGCTCGGGGGTGGCGCGCTCGATCGGCCCCTCGCCGAGCTGCTCGGCGAGCATCGCCGTGTCGACGCGATGCCGGCCCGACGTCATCACGAGCAGCGGCGCATCCGCCATCCAGAAGATGAGCGAGTTGGCGATCGCGCCCACCTCGATGCCGAGCGCCGCGGCGGCGGCCTTCGCGGTGTGCGTGCCCTCGTCGAAGCGGATCACGTCGCGGTCGATGCCGAGCTCGCGCAGCTGCGCCTGGATCGCGGCGGCCCTGGTCGGAAGCGTCATGCCCCCATCCTGCCCGGGCCGCTCGCGCACGACGCAAGCCCGGCGTGCGCGTTCCGCGGGCGGATGCGGCGCGGGCCCGGGCAGCCCGCCATCCGGGCGATCGGGGCTTGCGTTGTGCTCGAGGGAGCGAGCAGAGGCGGCGGGTCGGGCGGATGGGGCGGGCCGATGGGGCGGGCGGATGGGCGGGGCGGGTCAGGCGATGCGGCTGCCGGGGGCGAGCCGGCGGGCCGGGGCGCGCACGGCGGCGATCGCGCCCCACACGGCCGCGGCCGCGAGCGCCACGTGGATGCCGAGCCCGACGAACCAGCTGGGCACCGTGCGCTCGTAGATCTCGCGCGGCGAGTCGCCCTGGTAGCCGCCCATGGGGTCGTAGTCGGCGCACGACTCGACGTGCGGCGGCTCCTGCAGCCCGCGCACGCCGAGCCCGATCTGGCCGAAGACGTCGTCGGGGTAGCTGTCGCCGCCGAAGTGCGGCGGGATGGCGTCGGCGAGGATCACGTAGGGGTTGGCCGCGAGCATCCACCACACCCGGTCGGGCCGGGCGACGACGGTCGTGTAGGTGCGGTCGGTCTCGACGCACGTGGCGTTGCCGGTCTGCTCGTCGTAGTCCCAGCTGATCTCCTGCCGCTCCTCCTCGGTCTGGAAGGCGATCGTCGCGACGCCGAAGCCGATGAGGGTGCCCACGCTGAACAGCGCCACGACGAGGTAGCTGACGACCGTCGAGAGCACCGGCCGGCGGATGAGGCCCGAGAGCCCGACGCCGATCGCCGAGATGACGCCGATCTCGAGCACCACGATGGGGATCGCGACGAGCACCGCCTCCCAGCGGAGGCCTCCGAGCATCGCCGACGCGAGCATGAACGGCGTGCACACGGCGAGGAAGCCGAGCGAGGCGATCCACGAGCCCAGCACCTTGCCGAGCACGAGCTGCGATGCCGTCACCTGCGTCACCTGCGTCGACGCGAGCGTGCCGCCGTCGCGGTCGCCGTTGATCGCGTTGCCCGAGAGCGCCGGCGTGACGAGCGACGTGACGAGCATCACGAGGAAGATCGTCATCGCGAAGATGGCGCCGCCGAGGTCGCGCTGGTAACCCTGCAGCGACAGGAACAGCACCGTGATCACGCCGCCGACGACGATCGCGACGACGCCGAGCAGCACGTACCAGGCGACGCTGCGCACGCGCTGCGCGAGCTCGAGCCCGACGACGACGCCGAGCAGCCGCAGCCAGCCGAGGGCTCCGGATGCGTCGGGCGGAGCCGGGCGGGACGCCTCGTCGGCGACGGGCGGGGTCTCGGTGCGGCTCATCGTCGGCCTCCGGCGAGCGAGAGGTAGGTGCGCTCGATGTCGCCGACGGCGGGCGCGAAGTGCGTGATGGGGACGCCGGCGCGGACGAGCCGGGCGAGCACGTCGGCGGCGTCCTCCTCGCGGTCGAGCGCGACGTGCGCGACGTCGCCGTCGATGCGCACGCGGTCGAAGGCGACGCCGATGTGGGCGAGCTGGTAGCTGAGCGCCTGCGGGTCGAGCGCGCGGATGCGCCACTCGCGGGCGGCCTGCCGGGCGAGCACGAGCCGCTCGCCGCCGACGACCTCGCCGCGGTCGACGAAGACGGCGTCCTCGGCGATCTCGTCGAGCTCGGAGAGGTCGTGGCTCGAGATGAGCACCGTGCCGCCGGCGGCGGCGAAGCCGCGCAGCAGCTCCCGCAGCTCGAGGCGGGAGGTGGGGTCGAGGCCTGCGGCCGGCTCGTCGAGCAGCAGCACGCGCGGGCGGTGCACGAGCGCGCGGGCAAGGCCGAGCCGCTGCTGCTGGCCGCGCGAGAGCACGCGGCTGGGGCGCCGCGCGAGCTCCTCGAGCCGCGCCTGCACGATGAGCTCGTCAGCCCGTGCCCGCGCCGCCGCCGTCGGCATGCCGTGCAGCCGGCCGACGGTCGTGAGGATCTGCCGCGGCGACAGCGTGCGCCACGTGCCGAGCACATCCGGCATCCACCCCATCGCGCGCCGCACGGCGCGGGGGTCGCGCATGGGGTCGGCGCCCGCGATGCGGATCTGCCCGGCGTCGGGCGCGAGCAGCGACGCGAGCATGAGCAGCAGGGTGGTCTTGCCGGCGCCGTTCGGCCCGATGAGCGCGGTCACGCGGCCGGGCCTGGCGTGGAAGGTCATCTGCCGCACGGCCTGCACGCTGCCGAAGCTGCGGGCCACCTCGTCGACGACGATGCCGTCGGCGTCGAGCGGCGGGCGCCCGGCCGCGCCGTCGAGCGGGTCGGTGAAGACGGGCGGGGCGGATGCGGGGATCGGCTCGGGCGCGCCGGGCTCGGCGGCCCGGTCGCCGGACGTCATCGTCGCCCGCTCAGGGGGTGCTGCATGGCTCGATCCTGGCCCCCGCGGGTGCCGCGTGGCCAGTGCCGCGCGCAGAGTCATCCGTGCGGATGACGTCGCCGCCGACGCCTACGCTGGAGGGATGCCGCGCCTCCCCCGCCTCCGCACGGGCGGCGTCGTGGCGGGCGTGCTGCTCGTGCTCTGCTCGATCGCCTCCGTGCAGCTCGGCGCCTCGATCGCGAAGACGCTGTTCGACCGCATCGACCCGGCCGCGCTGACGCTGCTGCGGCTCGCCCTCGCGGCGCTCGTGATCCTCGTCATCGCGCGCCCGCGCATCCGCTCCTGGAACCGCGCCGCGTGGCGCTCGGTAGCCCTGCTCGGCGTCGCGCTCGCCGGCATGAACCTGCTCTTCTACCTGTCGCTGCCGCGCATCCCGATCGCGCTCGCGGTCGCCGTCGAGCTGCTCGGGCCGCTCGTGCTCGCCCTCGTGCAGTCGCGCCGGCTCGTCGACGTCGCGTGGGTGGCGCTCGCCGCGATCGGCGTGGGCGTCATCGGCGCGCAGTCGATCGCGGGGGACCTCGACCCGGTCGGCGTGCTGCTCGCGCTCGGCGCGGGCGCCTGCTGGGCGGGCTACATCCTCGCGTCGGCGTCGGTCGGTCGGCAGGTGCCGGGCGTCGGCGGCCTTGCGGGAGCGCTCGTGATCGCGACGGTCGCGGTGCTGCCCTTCGGGCTGCTCGGGGCGATCGGTGCGGTCGGCGCCGACCCGTCGGTGCTGCTGCCTGCGTTCGCGGTCGCCATGCTCTCGAGCGCCATCGCCTACGGCCTCGAGCTGCTGGCGCTGCGCCGCGTGCCGACGCGGGTCTTCGGCATCCTGATGGCGCTCGAGCCGGCGTCGGCCGCGCTCTTCGGCTTCCTCGTGATCGGCGAGCTGCTCGGCCGCCTCGACCTGCTGGCGCTCGCGCTCGTGATCGTCGCCGCCGTCGGCGTCGCGATGACCGCGGCGCGCGGCCGGCGCGAGCCGCCGCCGCTCACCGGCCCGGTCGGGCTCGGGCAGCCGGGCGTGGGGCAGGTGCCGCCGCTGCCATGACGCGCGGCCGTCCCGCGGGCGGACGGGGCTGCGCCACGGGCGGGCCTGCGACGATGGATGCGTGGGCGAGCACGACGAGGACGCCCGGCGGTGGGCGCCGCCGGGGCATCCGGCCGCGCGCGGCGCCGGCGGCGGGGACGCGCCCGAGCAGCCCGGCACCTCGGCGGCGGCACCGTGGACCCGCGGAGCCCGGCCGACCCGCCGGCCGGACGACGCATCCGCCACCTCCTCCGTGCCCGTGCCGGCGCCGCCGTGGGACGCGCGGCCCGAGCAGGGCGCGGCCGGCGAGCGCGAGCCGCGCATGTGGCCGATCGCGGCCGGCATCGCCGGGCTCGCGGTGCTCGCGTGCATCCCGCACTGGGTGGCGCCGACGATCGCGCTCATGGTGTCGCTCGTCGGCATCCCGATCGCGTGGGGGTTCCGGCGCATCTCGCACGGGCGCCGGCGCGTGCAGTACGTCGTCGTGGTGCTCACGCTGCTGCTGACCGCCGCGCTCGCGGTCATCGCGCCGCTGCTGTGGCTCGAGCTCGGCGTGCTCGCGCCGCTGACCGTGCCCGACGTGCCCGCGCCGGAGTGATCCGCTAGCTGCCGGGCCGCGACCGCGGGTGGAGCCAGGGCGCCGCGAGCCGCGTGATGAACGGCAGGATGAGCCCGACCATGATCGGCGTCAGGATCACGGTCGAGATGAGCAGCCGCAGCGGCAGCGCGAGCTCGGCGAAGCCGGGGATGAGCCCGAGCAGGAACGTGACGAGCACGTTCATGGGGAAGAACGCGAGCCAGACCACGATCATCTGCTTCCACACGGGCGGTGCGGGCGTCGACTGCCGGATCTCGACGCGGGCGTCGTCCTGCAGCACCACGCCCTCCGGCGCGTCGAACCAGCCCTCGATGCCGGTGCGGCGCTCGACGCGGGACTCGCGGGCGAAGCTCGCGCCCGCCGAGATCCACTGCGCGCGCTCGACGCTGCGCTCCCACGCCTCGAGCGTCGCCCGGTCGGCGAAGCGGTAGATCATGTGCCAGCGCACGCTGCCGGGCTCCTCGCGCACCCAGCCGGCGCCGAGGAAGCCCGGGAAGAGCGTCGCGAGCGCGACGCCGTGCTGCACCCACGCGTGCGCGTAGCGCTCCATGCTCGGGTCGACGGTGCGCTCGATGGCGACGGTGATCGGCGACTGCTCCATGCCTCAACCGTGGCAGACGGGAGGTTTCGCCCGCATGTCGCGCGGGGCTAGCGTTCCGGCATGGACAGCGTGGGCGAGGGGTTCGACGAGCTGCTGGCGATCGCGTGCGTGCGCGACCGGGCGGCGGGCATGCGCTGGTACGAGACGCTCCTCGGGCGCCCCGCCGACGCGATGGCGGGCGAGGAGGCGCTGTGGCGGATCGGGGCGGATGCGTGGCTCGTCGTCGATGAGCGGCCGGCTCGGGCGGGCGCGTGCACGGTCACGATCGCGGTGCGCGGGCTCGACGCCATGCTCGAGCGGCTCGCCGCCGCCGGCGTGCGGCCCGAGCACGCGGAGCGGTACGCGAACGGCGTGCACCACGTGACGATCGCCGACCCGGACGGCAACAGCGTCTCGCTCGCGGAGGCGCCCGCGGGCTTCTCGCTCTGACGGGCCTTCGCGGTCAGCAGGTGCCGTTCGCCTGCAGCTCGGGATCGTCGATGATGCCGCCGTCGATGGCGAAGCCGGCCACGACCTCGTCGCCGACGACCTCGACCGACTGCAGGGTGAGGGCGGCGGGCACCGAGGAGGCGATGCAGACGCTGCGGTCCTGCAGCAGCGGCTCGAGCAGGCCGCCGAACTGCTGGCGCAGCTGGTCGGCGGTGACGGTGGCGTCGGCGATGCTGCCCGAGACGGGCGAGAGCACCAGGTCGCCCTCGGCGGCGCCCGGCTCGAGCACGATGCCGAGCGGGATGGCCGCGCCGAGCACGTCGACCTCGGTCGACGCCGTCACGTTCGGCTCGTCGAGCTCGATCGTCTCGGCCGGGAAGCCGTCGATCGTCGACAGCAGGGCGCGCAGCTGCTCGGTCGTCATCCGCACGTCGGCGGTGCCGCCGGCCGCGGCGCGGTCGGCGCGGATCGGGACGTCCTGCAGCTCGGCGGCGACATCGCCGCTGAACGAGCCCACGGTGACGTCCTCGGAGGCGAGCCGCACCTCGGCGAGCGAGCCGGCGACGAGCTGCGGCAGCAGGATGCCGTCGACCTCGACGTCGACCGGGTGATCGGCGGGCAGCTGCAGCTGCTCGACGACGGTGGAGCGGATGACGCCGGGCACCATCTGCCGCGCGACGAGCTCGGCGACGACGAGGAGCGCCGCGATGACCACGAGGATCGCGGCGACGATGAAGAACGCGCGGCCGGGGCTGCGGCGGGGCTTCGCGGTGGCGGTCATCGGCGGGCTCCGTCGGGCGTCGGGGTCTCGAGGCGGCTCGTCTGGGTCACAGGTCGAGGGTAGATGGGGTGGCGCATCGGTGCCTGAACGCATGAGGACCCCGCCTGCGGCGGGGTCCTGAGGAGCGGATGACGGGCGCGGAGGCCCGGTGGGGCTCCGCGTGATCCGACCAGCGCGGCCGCAGGCCGCTCGACCGTTCGATTCCCGGCAGGAGCGACGAAGGACCCCGCCTGCGGCGGGGTCCTGAGGAGCGGATGACGGGAATCGAACCCGCGCTATCAGCTTGGGAAGCTGAAGTTCTGCCATTGAACTACATCCGCGCGGCCGGGTGACCGGCTGGGGTCCATGGTACGGCACGGCGCTGGGAGGCGGGGTGGTCTCGACTCGCGCGGCTCCGCCGCGCGGCTCGACCAGCGGAGGGAGCGCTGGGAGGCGGGGTGGTCTCGACTCGCGCGGCTCCGCCGCGCGGCTCGACCAGCGGAGGGAGCGCTGGGGAGGCGGGGTGGTCTCGACTCGCGCGGCTGCGCCGCGCGGCTCGACCAGCGGAGGGAGCTGCGCCGCGCGGCTCGACCAGCGGAGGGAGCGCTACGCCGTGGGCGGGGAGGGCACGTAGGGGTGCGCCACGAGCGACTGGTGCTCGGGGTGCTTGCCCAGCCAGCCCTGTACGAACGTGCACTGCGGCACGATCTTGCGGCCCGCATCCGTCGCGTCCTGCATCGCGAAGCGCGCGAGCGCGCTGCCCACGCCGTGGCCGCCGAACGCGTCGCCGACGACCGTGTGCTGCAGCACGCGGTTGCCGTCGGCGTCATCGACGTACGAGAGCACGCCGGCGAGCCGGTCGCCGATGTGGGCCTCGTAGCGGGAGCGGTCGGAGTCGTCGCCGACCACCACGTGGACGTCGTGCGATGCGGGCTCGGTCATGCGACCCATCCAACCCCGGCGGCCCCGCCGCCGACAAGGGCGTCAGCGCGACTCGGCGGCGGGCGCCTCGGGAGCGGCGGTCCCGTCGGCCTGCTCGTGCAGCGTGTCGTGCAGGTGCACGGGCTCGACCTGCTTGCCCTTGCGCTTCGCGCGGCGCGACGCCGCCCAGAGGTTGAGCCCCTCGACGAGCACCGCGAACGCCATCGGGCCGTAGATGAGGGCCTTGTCGATGTGGATGCCGAAGCCGTCGGCGATGAGGAAGACGCCGATGAGCAGCAGGAACGACAGCGCGAGCATCTTCACCGTCGGGTGGCGGTTCACGAACTCGAAGATGTACTTCGCCGAGAACAGCAGGATGCCGAACGACAGCAGCACCGCGGTGATGATGACGAGCATGTTGCTCGTCATGCCGACGGCGGTGATGACCGAGTCGAGCGAGAAGACGAGGTCCATGAGCAGGATCTGCGCGAGCACCGCGCCGAAGGTGGCCTTCACCGCGGAGGAGGCGTGCTCCTCCTCGCCCTCGAGCTTCAGGTGGATCTCGTGGACCGCCTTGTAGAGCAGGAACGCGCCGCCGGCGATGAGGATCAGCTCACGGCCGGAGAAGCCCATGCCGAAGAGCGTGAAGAGGTCGTCGTTGAGGGTGATGATCCAGCCGGCGAGCAGCACGAGTCCCACGCGCATGACCATCGCGAGCGTGAGGCCGAGGTTGCGCGCCCGCGCCTGCTGCTCCTTCGGCAGCTTCGAGGCGAGGATCGAGATGAAGATCACGTTGTCGACGCCGAGGACGATCTCGAGCACGAACAGGGTGAGGAAGACCGCGATGAGGTCGGGCGTGAATTCGAGCGAGAAGTCCATAGTGGTTCCAAGCCTAGGCATCCGAGGTGTCCAGAACCTCACAGCCGCGATGCGCGGCGACCGGACGGACGCCGCGCATCGCGGTGGTGTCAGTGAGCGAGCGCCCCCGCCAGCCAGGACCGCTCATCTCCCGTCCAGCGGTTCACCCCGACGTCGCGCCGCGCCGTCTCGGCGTGCATCCGGGCGAACGCGGGCACGAAGACGCGGTTGATCCGGTCGAGCCGGTCCTGCTCCTCCCGGATGCGGTCGGCCACCGCGAGGAACTCGGCGATCACCGCATCCTCGTCGATGAGGGTCAGGCGTCCGTGCTCGACCGTGACGACGCCGTCGACCATGACGCGCACGATCGACGACCCGTTCTCGCTGTAGACGAGGTGGTTCTCGAGCGTGTTCCTGGGCAGGAACGCGAGCGTGCTGGTGTCGAACATCGTGAGGTCGGCTCGCTTGCCGACCTCGAGCGACCCGACGGCGTGGTCGAGCACCGCAGAGCGGGCTCCGCCGATCGTCGCTGCCGTGAGCACCTCGTCGACCGTCGGCCAGGCATCGAAGTCGGGCTCCGTCACCTTGTGCAGCAGCGCGGCCATCTTCATGACCTCCATGAGCCGCGGGGTGTCGCTCGACGAGCAGCCGTCCGTGCCCAGGCCGAGGTTGACCCCGTGGCGGTGGTAGTCGCGCCACGGCAGGATGCCCGAGCCGAGCTTGAGGTTCGAGATCGCGTTGTGCGAGACCGAGACGTGCTTCGCCGCAATGCGCGCGATGTCCTCGTCGTCCACCCAGATGCCGTGCGCGAACGTGGTGTTGCGCGACAGCGCACCGATCTCGTCGAGGTGCTGCACGAGCGAGCGGCCGTAGAGCTCCGTCCCCGTGACCGCCTGCGTCTTCGTCTCGAGCACGTGGATGTGCATCTCGGCGTCGAACTCCTGGGCGAGCGCGTTGGCGCCCACGAGCAGGTCGTCGGTGCAGCGCTGCGGACCGGAGGGCGCCACCATGTAGCGCAGGCGGCCGTCGGCCCGACCGTGGTGCGCCGCGAACGCCTGCCTCGAGAAGTCGAGGTACTCGGAGGCGGTCAGCACCTGCTGCGCCCGCACCTGCCGCACGACCTCCTCCGGCAGCCAGCCGACGACGAACGGCAGCGTGTCGACGAACGGACGGTTGATGATGTGGCCCGAGACGTTGGCGCGGATGCCGATCGCCTCGTACGCGTCGACGACCGCCGCGAGCTGGGCCGCATCCTGGCCGGGCGTCTCGAGCACGTCGTCGACGAGGGTCGTCACGCCGTTCTTCATCGACTCCATCGCGAACATCAGGGTGCGCAGCCGGATGACGTCGGGCGTCAGCGGCGAGCCGCCGAGGATCGGGTACGACAGCAGCATCCACAGCTCGAGGGGCAGGTTGTCGTAGCGGCCCTTGTAGAGGTACTCCCACGAGTGGGTGTGCGCGTTCACGAAGCCGGGCGAGATCAGCAGCCCCGACGCATCGATCACCTCGTCGCCCGGCTGCGCCTCAAGGGCGGGCGCCATCGCGACGATCGTGCCGTCGGCGATCCGGATGTCGCGACGCACCGCGCGCGACCCGGTCGACGCATCCATCGTGACGACGTCGCCGCCGCGGATGAGGGTGCCCATCAGGCGGCCGCTCCGGTCGCGACGGGCTTGCGGACCGCGCGGGCGATCGCGCTGGCGACGGGCACGGCGAGGATGGCCACGATGATGCCCTGCAGGGCAGGACTGCCGATGCCGGTGAACGATCCGAAGAACGCCGCGGCGGTGCCGGCGAGGTAGGCGGCGATGCCGGCCCACTGGAACGCGGGCACCGTGCCGAGGTGCGTGCCGGGATCCCGCAGCCGCCACGTGAACAGGAACGTGCCGATCACGGCGCCGCCGAGCGGCGGGATCACGGTGCCGAGCAGCACGAGGAAGCCGGTCATCGCATCCGCCGCGTTCGTGACCGCGAGCGCGATGCCGATCACGACCCCGCCGATGATGAACGGGCGCTTGTTCGCGACGCCGAAGAGCTCGGCGCCCGCGACGCCGAAGGCGTACGCGGCGTTGTCGTTCGTCGTCCAGAGGTTGAAGACCAGCATGAACACCGCGAGCAGTGCCAGCCCGAGCCCGAGCAGCAGGTTGGTGAAGTCGGGCTCCGCGAACGCGATCGCGCCGATCCCGCCGAAGAACAGCAGGGCGAACTCGATCACCACGACGACGCCGAGGCAGGTGAGGAACGCGGTTCCCGCCTTCTTCGAGAAGCGGGTCCAGTTGCCGATCTGCGTGCCGCCCGAGATGAAGGTCCCGATCATCATGGTGAGCGCCATCCCGGGCGCGATGGAGGCATCACCCTCGGTGGCCCACAGGTTGGCCCAGCCGCCGACCTCGCCGACCGAGAGCCCCATCACCCAGAAGCAGAGTCCGAGCATGAGCGGCACTGACACCCACGAGAGGATCTCGATGCCCTTGAAGCCCCAATAGGCCGTCGTCGCCATCAGCAGGCCGCCGAAGATGGCCAGCGGCCACGTGACGTCCCAGCCGAGCGCGGTCGCGAGCAGGTTCGCGAAGATGCCGACCGTGATGCCGTACCAGCCGATCTGCGTGCCGCCGAGCACGATCGACGCCCACTTGCCGCCGACGCGGCCCAGGACGAGGCGGGCGAGCAGCACGGTCGAGAGGCCGGTGCGGGCGCTCACGGCACCGAGCGTGGCCACGTAGAGCGCGAGCACGATCGAGGCGACGATCGCGATGCCGACGAAGCCGGCGAAGCCGAAGGCACCCGCGACGGCGCCGCCGGTGACCATGGTCGGAGTGAAGAAGAGGAATCCTGCGACGACGACGAGCACGCCGAACCAGCCCTGGCGGGCGGAGAGCGGCACGCGCGTCAACGGGTAGTCGGTGTCGATGCGCACGGGCTGCGCGTCGTCGGGCTCGGGGACGATCGCCTCGGGCCTGCTGGCGGTGGTGGTCATGGGGTGCTCCTTCCGGGAGTGCACCCATCGCACCGCCTGCACGTCACGATCGTGTTTCGGCAGCGCGAAGTGTGGTGCACCGGACGCCGTCAGGGGCGACGGGGTGGAGGAGGCTCCACCGGGCTGCAACGGCCCGGAAACGTTCGTGACACGGTCGAGCAATAGCGTCGCCGACATGCACGCCCCAGCCACCGCATCCGCTCGCATCGCGGTCGCGGACGCGCTCGCCTGGGGCGGCATCGACCTGCGGCTCATCGGCAGCCCGGTGGGGCTCGACCGCGGCATCCGCTGGGCGATCACGACCGAGCTGCTCG
This sequence comes from Agrococcus sp. BE272, assembly GCF_031457935.1. Lineage (NCBI taxonomy): Bacteria > Bacillati > Actinomycetota > Actinomycetes > Micrococcales > Microbacteriaceae > Agrococcus > Agrococcus sp. BE272. The sequence goes on from NZ_JAVDXL010000001.1 coordinate 689,572, forward strand.
ACCCGAGCCCCTACCTGCAGGGCGGCGAGCTCGTGCTCACCACGGGGATGTCGCTGCGCACGCCCCGCGACTGCGCGGCATTCGTCGCCGCGATCGCACCGACCGGCCCCGCGGCGGTGGGATTCGCGATCGGCGCGGGCGCCGACGCCGTGCCCGATGCGCTGGTCGCGGCGGCGAACCGGGCCGGCCTGGCGGTGCTCGTCGTGCCGCCCTCGGTCGCGTTCGTGTCGATCACCGAGCGGATCGCGGCCGAGCGAGCGCGCTTCGACGCCCGGGTGAGCGAGCAGCACTCCGTCGGCGCGCTGATCGACGCCGTCCGCCGCGGGCTCGCGAGCGCCGCGGTGCTCCTACCGCTGCTCGAGGCCGTGGGCGGGGAGGAGTGGTCGGTCATCGCGAGCCGTTCGGAGGTCGTGCCCGATCGCGGCGCGACGCTCGTCGGCACGGTGGGCGATCTCACGATCGCGATCCTGCGGCCCTACGACCTCGAGCAGGCGCTCGCATCGGCCGGCGGAGCGGCGGGCTGGAGCGGCCCAGCCGATGTGCGCGGGCTCGTCGGCGCGATCCGCGAGGCGATCGTGGCGCACCGGCTCGGCCTGCGCAGCGGCGCGGTGACCGGCCCCCGCGAGCTCGCATCGTGGGAGGGGCTGCTGCAGCGCCTCACCGACGAGCAGCTCGGGCCCTTCCGCTCGCACGTGCTGGCGCCGCTCGAGGCCTACGACCAGCGGCACCACGCGCGGCTCATCGAGACGATCGAGGCGTTCGTCGCCCATGACGCATCGGTGCAGGAGGCCGCCGCCGCACTGTTCGTCCACGCGAACACCGTGCGCAAGCGGCTCGCGCGTGTGCACGCCGTGGCCGGCCTCGACGCCCTCGTCGCGGCCGATCGCATCGCGCTCGCGGTCGCGCTCGCGAGCAGGCGGTGAACCTCACGGCACGCGGTGCAGCCACTCCTGGGTGTCGAACTTGGTGCGGATGCGCTCGGTCGCGGTCGCGAGCTCGGCGTCGGTGAGCGCGCCGTCGGTGCCGCCGTAGAGCTTGCGGAAGGTGCCCTTCAGCGCCTCCTGCACCTCGGCCTTGCCCATGCCCGTCTGCGACTTCAGCGGGTCGACGCGCTTCTTGGCGCTCGTCGTCCCCTTGTCGGAGAGCTTTTCGCGGCCGATGCGCAGCACCTCGGTCATCTTGTCGGCGTCGATGTCGTACGACATGGTCGCGTGGTGCAGCACGGCGCCGCCGGCGAGGCGCTTCTGCGCGGCGCCGCCGATCTTGCCCTTCGCCGACGTGATGTCGTTGAGCGGCGCGTAGAACGCGTCGATGCCGAGCCCCTTCAGCGCCTCGATGACCCACGCATCCAGGAACGCGTAGGAGTCCTGGAAGCTCATGCCCTGCACGAGGTCGCCGGGCACGTAGAGCGAGTAGGTGATCGCGTTGTCGGGCTCGGAGAACATGGCGCCGCCGCCCGTGATGCGGCGGAGCACGGGGATGCCGTGGCGCTCGGCGTTCTCAGGGTCGACCTCGTTCTTGAACGACTGGAACGAGCCGAGGTAGACGGCCGGGCCGGCGAGGTTCCAGAATCGCAGCGTCGGTCCGCGGCGGCCCGCCCCGACCTCCTCGGTGAGCACCTCGTCGAGCGCGACGTGCACGATCGGCAGCCGCGGCTCGTCGTCGATGATCGTCCACTCGTAGTCGCTGAACGAGCTCGCGTGCTGCAGCGCCCGGCGGATCGCGACCCCGACCGACTCGGGGGTGAAGCCGAGCAGCACGGCGCCCTCGGGCAGGCCCGCCTTGATCGCCTCGCCGATCTCGACGGCGGTCGCGGTGACGGGCAGGCCGTTCACCGCGGCGTCGATCGCGCCGAGCGCGTCGTCGGGCTCGAGGAAGAAGTCGCCCGCGAGGCGGAAGCCGGCGATGCGGCCGTCCTGCTCCTCGAGGTCGACGACCACGAGCTTGCCGCCGGGGACCTTGTACTCGCCGTGCATGCGCTCCAGCCTAGGCGGCGGTCGGCCGGGCACATGCCGCGCGGTCGTGGCCCGGCACCCCCGCCGACCCGTTGCACCCCCGACGACCCGGTGCACCGGGTCGGTGTCGGTGGGAGGGGTCGGTCAAGCGGACTGCGCACGCGCGGCGCCTGCGGCACCCTGCCAGCCGGCGCCGATCAGGCGGGCAGCAGGCGCGCGTCGAGCCAGGCGACGATGTCGTCGAGCACCTTCGCGCGGTTGATCTCGTTGAGGATCTCGTGCCGCGCGCCCGGGTAGACCGTGACGGTGACGTCGGTGAGGCCGCCGCGCGAGCGGTAGGCGTCGCCGAGCCGCCGCAGCGACTTGGGCCCGGCCATCGAGTCGTCGGAGCCGCCGGCGATGAGCATCGGGATGGGCGGGTCGATGCGCCTGGGGACGCCGTAGAGGCGCAGGCCGTCGGCGACGCCGAAGAGCGGCAGCACCTTCGCCGGGAACGTCAGCGGGTCCTCGGCGAACGCCGCGACGACCGCCGGGTCGCGCGAGATCCACTCGTAGCCGGTGTCGCCCAGGTGCGCGTGGCGGGCGTTGAGGTCGCCCGGGTTCATCGAGCCGGGCATGCGGTAGGCGGTGCCGCTGAGGATCGCGGCGTCGACGAGGTCGCTGTAGCCGTTGAGCAGGATCTGCGTCGACAGGGAGCCCCACGAGTGGCCGAGCACGGCGACGGGCAGGCCCGGGTGCTCGGCCCGGATCTGCTTGAGCACGTGCACGAGGTCGCCGACGACCGCGCGCATCCCGCCCGGTCCGAGCCGCCCGAGGCGCTCGAGGTCGCCGCCGTGCTGCGTGACGCCGGTGGCGCCGTGGCCGCGCTGGTCGATGGCCCACACTGCGTAGCCGGCCTGCACGAGCCGCTGCGCGACGTGCTCGTAGCGCAGCGCGTGCTCGCCGAGGCCGTGCGCGATGAGCACGACCGCCTTCGGCCTGCCCGGCCGCCAGCGGTAGCGATGGATAGTCACGCCCTGGAGGTCGACGAACGTCGACTCCTCCCGGATCGCGGTGAACTGCGGCATGGTGCGGAGTCTACGACGGCGGCCTACGGCCCCGGCATCACGCCGGCGCGAGCCGCCTCGCGAGGTGGCGGCCCGTGAGCGAGTCGCCCGGGTCGGCCGCGAGCGCCGCCGGCGTGCCCTCGAAGACGACCGCGCCGCCCTGCGCGCCCGCGCCCGGCCCCAGGTCGATGAGCCAGTCGGCGCGCGAGACGACGTCGAGGTTGTGCTCGATCACGATCACCGTGCGTCCGGCGTCGACGATGCGGTCGAGCAGGCCGATGAGGTTGTCGACGTCGGCCATGTGCAGGCCGGTCGTCGGCTCGTCGAGCACGATGACCGCCGCGGTCGTGCCCATCTCGATCGCGAGCTTCAGCCGCTGCCGCTCGCCGCCCGAGAGCGTCGTGAGCGTCTGGCCGAGGCGGATGTAGCCGAGCCCCACGTCGACGAGGCGGCCGAGCATCGGCTGCACCTGCCGCTCGGTGAAGAACCGCTGCGCCTCCTCGACCGACATGTCGAGCACGTCGCCGATCGACGCGCCGCGCAGCTCGTACTCGAGCACCTCGGCCGTGAAGCGGCGGCCGCCGCACAGCTCGCACTCCGTGACGACGCCCGCCATGAAGGCGAGGTCGGAGGAGATGACCCCGAGGCCCTTGCACTCGGGGCACGCGCCCGCGGAGTTGGCGCTGAACAGCGCCGGCTTCACGCCGTTGGCGGATGCGAAGGCCTTCCGGATGGGCTCGAGGATGCCCGTGTAGGTGGCCGGGTTCGATCGCCGCGAGCCCTTGATCGTGGTCTGGTCGACGAACGCGACGCCGTCGCGCGGCAGCGAGCCGTGGATGAGCGACGACTTGCCCGACCCCGCGACGCCCGTGACGGCCACGAGGACGCCGGTCGGCACATCCACGTCGACGCCGCGCAGGTTGTGCTCGCGCGCGCCGCGGATCTCGAGCCGGCCGGACGGCGTGCGCACCTCGGCCTTCAGCTGCTGCCGGTGCTCGAGGTGCTCGCCGGTGCGCGTGCCGGAGGCGCGCAGCTCGGCGAAGGTGCCCTCGAAGACCACGGTGCCGCCGTGGATGCCGGCGCCGGGGCCGAGGTCGACGACCCGGTCGGCGATCGCCATCACCTCGGGCTTGTGCTCGACGACGAGCACGGTGTTGCCCTTGTCGCGCAGGCGCTGCAGCAGGCCGTTCATGCGCTCGACGTCGTGCGGGTGCAGGCCCGCGGTCGGCTCGTCGAAGACGTAGGTGACGTCGGTGAGCGCCGAGCCCATGTGGCGCACCATCTTGGTGCGCTGCGCCTCGCCGCCCGAGAGGCTGCCGGCGGGGCGGTCGAGCGAGAGGTAGCCGAGCCCGATCGCGTCGAAGGTCTCGAGCAGGTCGACGAGCTTCGCCCGCAGCGGCGCGGTCGCGGCGCCGCCCGCCTCGGGCGGGATCGCGGCGACGAACGGCGCGAGGTCGGTGAGCTGCATCGCGGTCGCCTCGGCGATCGTGACGCCCTGCACCCGCACCTCGCGCGCCGCCGCGTTGAGCCTCGTGCCGTCGCACTCGGGGCACGCCTCGAAGGTGGCGGCGCGCTCGACGATGCCGCGCAGCGTCGGCTTCATCGAGTCGACGTCCTTCACGAACACGCTCTTCGTGAGCTTGGGGATGAGGCCCTCGTAGGTCATGGTGAAGCCCGCGAAGTCGACCTTGCGCTCCTCGCCATGCAGGAACAGCCGCAGCTCGTCGTCGGAGTAGTCGGCGATGCGCTTGTCGGGGTCGAGCAGGCCCGACTCGGCGTAGAGCTTCCAGTACCAGCCGCCGACGGCGTAGTTGGGGAAGTCGATCGCGCCCTCGTTGAGGCTCTTCGAGCGGTCGACGATCACGTCGACGTCGATCGTCGACACCCGCCCGAGCCCCTCGCACGCCGGGCACATGCCGCGCGGGTCGTTGAACGAGAAGAGCACCGACGACTCGAGCCGGGGCTCGCCCACCCGCGACCACAGGATGCGGAGCATCGTGTACGCATCCGTCGCCGTGCCCACGGTGGAGCGCGAGTTGGCGCCCATCTGCTCCTGCCCGACGAGGATCGCCGCCGTCAGGCCCTCGAGGCTGTCGGCGTCGGGCTGCGGCGCCGGCGGCATGAAGCCCTGCACGAACGCGTCGTACGTCTCGTCGATGAGGCGGCGCGACTCGGCCGCGATCGTGCCGAACACGAGGCTCGACTTGCCCGACCCCGAGACGCCGGTGAAGACCGTCAGCTGCCGCTTCGGGATGTCGACGTCGACGCCCTGCAGGTTGTTCTCGCGCGCGCCCCGCACGCTGATGTGCTCGACCACGCGTCGACCGTACCGCCGCCCGCCCGCGCGCGGCACTGCCGTACGATCCGGGAGGCGGCCCGCAGCCCCACCCCGCACCCGCACACCCGAACCGAGGAGCCGCATGCCCACCTGGCGCCGCCGCGACGAGAGCCGACTCGACGCATCCGACATCGTCCTGCCCGAGGAGCGCCTCGGCTGGGGCCGCACCATCGGCCTCGGCATGCAGCACGTCGTCGCGATGTTCGGCGCCACGTTCCTCGTGCCGATCATCACCGGCTTCCCGCCCTCGACGACGCTCCTCTTCTCGGGCATCGGCACGATCCTGTTCCTGCTCGTGACGGGCAACCGCCTGCCGAGCTACCTCGGCTCGTCGTTCGCGTTCCTCGCGCCGATCGGCGCCGCGACCGCGATCGGCGGGCAGGGCTTCGCGCTCGCCGGCATCGTGCTCGTCGGCGCGCTGCTCGCGCTCGTCGGCCTCATCGTGCACCTGGCCGGCACCCGCTGGATCGCCGCGCTCATGCCGCCGGTCGTCTCGGGCACGATCGTCGCGCTCATCGGCTTCAACCTCGCGCCCGCCGCGCGCGACAGCTTCCTCGCCGACCCGCTCCTGTCGGTCGTCACGCTCGGCGCCATCATCGTCACCGCGGTGCTCTTCCGCGGCCTGATCGGCCGGCTCGCGATCCTCGTCGGCGTGGTGGTCGGCTACGCCGTCGCCGCGGCCACCGGCGGCATCGACTGGTCGGGCGTCGAGGAGGCCGCGTGGATCGGACTCCCCGAGTTCCAGATGCCGACCCTCGACCCCGCGCTGCTGCCGGCCCTGCTGCTGTTCGTGCCCGTCGTGCTGCCGCTCATCGCCGAGAACCTCGGCCACGTGAAGGGCGTCGGGCAGCTGCTCGACCGCGACCTCGACCCGCTCGCCGGCCGTGCGCTCATGGCAGACGGCGGCGCGACCGTGCTCGCGGGCCTCTTCGGCGGCTCGGCGACCACGACTTACGGCGAGAACATCGGCGTGATGAGCGCCACGCGCGTCTTCTCGACCGCCGCATACTGGGTCGCGGCGATCGCCGCGATCCTGCTGGGACTCTCGCCCAAGGTCGGCGCCGTGATCTTCGCCGTGCCGGCCGGCGTGCTCGGCGGCGTGACGACTGCCCTCTACGGCCTCATCGGCATCATCGGCGTGCGCATCTGGATCGAGAACCGCGTCGACTTCTCGATCCCGCGCAACCAGTTCGCCGCGGGCGTCGGCCTCATCGTCGCGATCGCCAACTACACGCTCACCGCCGGCGAGCTCGTCTTCGAGGGCATCGTGCTCGGCACGGTCGCGACGCTCGTGATCTACCACCTGATGGATGCGCTCGAGCGGCTGCGCGGACCGCGCGCGGGCGCGCGCGACGACCACGCGCCGCCCGCCGCCGCGCCCGCCGAGCCGGCGCCCGGCGAGCGGTAGCGGCGGGCGCGGGCGCTAGCGGCGGGTGCCCGCGGGCTCCGGTTCGGGGGCGGATGCGTCGACGAGCGGCATCGAGGTGGTGTCGATGAGCGGGTTGTCGTCCTGGCCGCGCACGAGCTCGACCGCCTCGTCGCGCGTCTCGACCGTCGGCACCGAGCCGACGAGCGGCCGCTTCGCGGTCTCGCGCATGCCGAGCACCGCGATGCCGCCGAGCACGCCGAAGAACGAGATGTAGAAGGCGGGCATGAACTCGTTGCCGGTCAGGTCGATGAGCGCCTGGCTGAAGAGCGGCGTCGTGCCGCCGAAGAGCGACACCGACAGGTTGTAGGCGATCGCCATCGCGCCGAACCGCGACGCGGTCGGGAACATCGCCGGCAGCGACGCCGCCGAGATGCCCACCCAGAGCGCCACCGGCACCGCGACCATCACGAGCGCGATCATCACGGCCCAGAGCTGGCCGAGCTGCATGATCGCGAACGCGGGCAGGATGAGCAGCACCGATGCGGCGGCCGCGGCCAGGTAGACGGGCTTGCGGCCGACCCGGTCGGAGAGGCGGCCGAGCAGCGGCAGGCACGCCGCCATCACGATGAGCACGGGCACGGTCGCGAGCGCCGCGGTGAGGCTGCTCGTGCCGACGGTCGTCTCGAGGTAGGTGGGCATGTACGAGGTGAGCGCGTAGCCGGCGGTGTTGGTCGCGGCGACGATCGCCATGGCGATGAGGATCTCGCGCCAGTGGTGGCGCACGATGCCGACGATCCCGTGGCGTGCGAGCGGGCCCTCGAGGTGCTCGCGCTGCTCGGCGTCGTGCGCGACCTCGTAGGCGGGCGTCTCGGGGATGCGGGAGCGGAACCAGATGGCGACGATGCCGAGCGGGATGGCGATGAGGAAGGGGATGCGCCAGCCGTACTCGACCATCGCGTCGGGGCCCGAGATCGCCTCGACGATGCCGGTCGTGATGGCGACGACCGATGCGCCGGCGGCGAAGCCGATGTACGAGCCGGCGTCGAGCCACGACGACCAGAAGCCGCGGGAGCGGTCGGGCGAGAACTCCGAGACGTAGGTCGTGGCGCCGGCGTACTCGCCGCCGGTCGAGAAGCCCTGCAGCATCTTCAGCACGTAGAGGGGCAGGATCGCCCAGGCGCCGATCTGCGCGGCGGTCGGCAGCACGCCGATGAGCGCGGTCGCGAGCGCCATCATCGCCATGGTGAAGAAGAGCACCTTCTGGCGGCCGATGCGGTCGCCGAGCGGCCCGAGCACGAGGCCGCCGAGCGGGCGCACGAGGAAGGAGATCGCGAAGCCGAGCAGCACGACGAGCAGGCCCAGGCCCTCGTCCATGCCGGCGGTGAAGACCGCGGTCATCGTGACGGCGAGGTAGCCGTAGATGCCGAAGTCGAACCACTCCATGAAGTTGCCGACGACCGTGCCGGTGATGGCGGTCTTCACGCGGCTCGTCTTCACGACGAGCACGTCGTCGACCTCGAGCCTGCGGAGCTCGCCGGTGTCGGGGGCCGGGGCGCTGTCGGCGGCGGGGGCGGATGCGTCGGCTGCGGCGGGGCTGCCGGGCGGCGTGGGGGCATGGTGGTGCGTCATGTGCGTGTCGTCTCTTCTCGTGCGTGTCGGACTGCGTGCCAGGGCGCGGCGGAGGGCGCCGGCGCGAAGTCGGCAACGATAGCGACCTCCCTGCACACGCGCTCTGAGGTTCGGTCGCTATCGCGTGCACGCGCGTGCACGCGCACGCACGCGGCTAGTGAGGCACCGCCGCCCGTGCCACGCTTGCGCCATGACTGCATCCGGCGCGCTGCCCAGCCCGCGCCGCGTGCAGGGCACCTACTACGTGCTCGTGCTCGGCAACACGCTCGCCGCCTCGTTCATCTGGGGCATCAACACGCTGTTCCTGCTCGACGCGGGCCTGACCAACCTCGAGGCGTTCGCGGCCAACGCGTTCTACACGGTCGGCGTGCTCGTCTTCGAGATCCCCACCGGCGTCGTCGCCGACACGCTCGGCCGCCGCGCCTCCTACCTGCTCGGCACGGCGACGCTCGCCGCGACGACCACGCTCTACTGGCTCATGTGGCTCTGGCAGGCGCCCTTCTGGGCGTGGGCGGCGGTCTCGGTGCTGCTCGGCCTCGGCTTCACCTTCTTCACGGGCGCGGTCGACGCGTGGCTCGTCGACGCGCTCGAGGCGACCGGCTACCGCGGCAGCCTCGAGGCGGTGTTCGGCCGCTCGCTCGTCGTGAGCGGCGCCGCGATGCTGGCGGGCTCGGTGCTCGGCGGCGTCATCGCGCAGCTGACCGACCTCGGCGTGCCGTTCCTGGTGCGCGCCGGGGTGCTCGTGGTCATGCTCGCCGTCGCGGCGCTGCTCATGCGCGACCTCGGCTTCGCGCCCGAGCGCGGCGCCGGCCCCGTGCGGGCCACGCGCGCCGTGCTCGTCGCCTCCTGGCGCCACGGGCTCGCGCGCGCACCGGTGCGGTGGCTGCTGCTCGCGAGCCCCTTCACGGCCGGCGTCGGCTTCTACGTCTTCTACGCCCTGCAGCCGCACCTGCTCGACCTCTGGGGCGATCCCGAGGCCTACTCGATCGCGGGCCTCGCCGCCGCGCTGCTCTCGGGCGCGGCGATGCTCGGCGGCGCGATCGCACCGCTCGTGCGGCGCCTGTTCGCGCGGCGCACGAGCACGATCCTGCTCGCGGCCGTCACGAGCACGGGGGTGCTGCTCGCGCTCGGCGTCGTGCAGGACTTCTGGATCGCCGTCGCGCTCGTCGCCGTCTGGGGCGTGATGACGGCGATCGACGACCCGGTGCACCGCGCCTACCTCAACGACATGATCCCGTCGAAGCAGCGGGCCACCGTGCTCTCGTTCGACTCGCTGCTCGGCTCGGCGGGCAGCTCGGCCTTCCAGCCGCTCCTCGGCCGCAGCGCCGACCTCGGCGGCTACGGCTTCTCACTGCTGCTGAGCGGCGCGCTCTCGGCCGTGGCGGTGCCGTTCGTGCTGCTGAGCCGCGCGCAGCGCTCCCCCGCCGACGCCGCGGAGGGCGTCACCGACGAGGATCCAGGAACCCGATCTCCGTGAACGGCGGCTCGTCGACGGCGAGCTGGGCGGCGAGCTCGCCGAGCGCCGAGGCGTGCTTGAACGAGTGCCCCGAGCAGCCGCCGGCGACGACCACCCGGTCCGACGCATCCGTCGTCCCGACGACGAACTGCCCGTCGGGCGTGTGGGCCATGATGCAGGTCGTGAGCTCGGCAGGCTCCGGCTCGAGGTCGGCGAAGGTGGCGGCGACGAGGTCGCGGATGCCCTCGGTCTCGCCCGCATGGATCTCGCGGTCGATCGCGTCGGGGTCGTCGGCCTCGAAGGGCCCGTCGAACTCGGGGCCGACCTTCGCGAGGTCGCCGGCGAGCGCGCCGTGGCCCCAGATCCACGCGTCGCGCCCCGGCACCGAGCGGATGAAGAGCGGGATGCGCTCGATCGACGCGTCGCCGCCCTCGCGCGCCCGGAACCAGCTCATGATCACGCGGTGGGGCGTGATCGCGAGGCCCGGCACGAGCTGCGGCAGCCAAGGGCCGGCCGCGACCACCACCCGGCGCGCGCGCACGTCGCCGCCGGCGAGGCGCACGGTGACGCCGGATGCGTCGGGCTCGATCGCGAGCACGCGCTCGCCCGTGCGGATGGTGGCGCCCGCGGCGCGCGCCGCGTCGACGGCGGCGACGATCGCCGCCTCGGGCCGCAGCACCCCGGCCTCCGGATCCCACAGGCCCACATCGCCGGGGTCGAGCCTGGCGTGCCCGGGCAGCCGGCGGGCGAGCTCGTCGGCCTCCAGCCGCTCGACCGGCAGGTCGTGCGCCGCGGCGGCGGCGAGCGTGCCCTCGATGATGCGCGAGCCCGGCTGGCCGATCATGATGCCGCCGGTCTCGAGCAGCAGCTGCTCGCCGCTCGCGGCCTCCAGCTCGCGCCAGAGCTCGCGCGCGCGGCGGGCGATCGGCACGAGGCCGGGGTGCTCGAGGCACGCGACGCGGAAGAGTCGCGTGCGGCCGTGCGAGCCGCCCCAGGGGTGGCCGGGCTCGTGCTGCTCGATGCCGACCACGTCGAGGCCGCGCGCCGCCAGGCGCCAGGCCGCGCTCGAGCCGATCGCGCCGAGGCCCACGACCGCGACGTCCGCCACGTGCTGGCCCACCGCATCCGCTCGCATCCCTCGACCCTAGTTCGGGACGGCGCTGCGGGCGCACCGTCGGCCAACCGGTTCCGCGCGCCTGCGGCCGGATAGTCCGGCCGGACACGCGCGGAGCCGGTTGACGAACGACGCTCGGGGCGCGTCGAGGCGCAGGGAATAGCCTGGGGGACGGCACCGTTGCACAACTCGTTCAGATTTGAAAGAATTGCCCGTGACGGAAGGACACCCCATGAGCAGCATGCAGTTCGGCATCTTCTCGGTCAGCGACATCACCGAGGACCCGACCACCGGTCGCACGCCCACCGAGCACGAGCGCATCCAGGGGTGGGTCGCCATGGCCCAGAAGGCCGAGGAGGTCGGCCTCGACGTCTTCGCCGCGGGCGAGCACCACAACCCGCCGTTCTTCTCCTCCTCCCCCACCACGACGCTCGGCTACATCGCCGCGAAGACCGAGCGGCTCATCCTCTCGACCGCGACGACGCTCATCACGACGAACGACCCGGTGAAGATCGCCGAGGACTTCGCGATGCTGCAGCACCTCAGCGAGGGCCGCGTCGACCTCACGCTCGGCCGCGGCAACACAGGCCCCGTCTACCCGTGGTTCGGCAAGGACATCCGCGACGGCATCGAGCTCGCGATCGAGCACTACGCGCTGCTGCGCAAGCTCTGGCACGAGCCGGTCGTCAACTGGCAGGGCAAGCACCGCACGCCGCTCACCGGCTACACCTCGACGCCCGCCCCGCTCGACGGCGTCGCGCCGTTCGTGTGGCACGGCTCGATCCGCTCGCCGCAGATCGCCGAGCAGGCCGCGTACTACGGCGACGGCTTCTTCCACAACAACATCTTCTGGAACAAGGAGCACACCGAGCGCATGGTGCGCCTGTACCGCTCGCGCTTCGCGCACTACGGCCACGGCGAGCCCGAGCAGGCGATCGTCGGCCTCGGCGGCCAGGTGTTCATGAAGCCGACCGAGCGCGAGGCGAAGGAGCGGTTCCGCCCGTTCTTCGACGTCGCGCCGGTGTACGGCCACGGGCCGAGCCTCGAGGAGTTCACCGAGGCGACGCCGCTCACCGTCGGCACGCCCGAGCAGGTCATCGAGAAGACGCTCGCGTTCCGCGACTACGCCGGCGACTACCAGCGCCAGATGTTCCTCGTCGACCACGCCGGCCTGCCGCTCGAGGAGGTGCTCGAGCAGATCGAGATCCTCGGCACCGAGGTCGTGCCCGTGCTGCGACGCGAGTTCGACAGCGTGCGTCAGGCGGGCGTGCCGGATGCGCCGACCCACGCCGCGCGCGTCGCCGCGGCCAGGGAGGCGGGCACGCAGCTCGGCGAGCAGGGCAGCGCCTGGCGCGAGCAGGGCGCGCGCGGCGACCTCGACACCGGCGCCGCGATCGCGCGGCAGGCCGGCGAGCCGGGCGGCCGCGGCAGCGAAGGGCGTGAGGTCGCATGACGAAGCCGCGCATCGCCGTCGTCTCGGCGGGCCTCGGGGAGCCGTCGAGCACGAAGCTGCTCGCCGACCGCCTGCGCGACGCGACGCTCAAGGCGCTCGCCGACCACGGCCAGCACTCGGAGGCGGTCGACGTGGTGCTGCGGCCGCTCGCGCAGGACATCGCGAGCCACATGCTCACGCACAACCCGTCCGAGGCGCTCGCCGCGGCGATCGCCGAGGTGGTCGACGCGGAGGCGATCATCGCCGTCACGCCGACCTTCAACATGTCGTACTCGGGGCTGTTCAAGTCGTTCTTCGACGTGATCGAGGAGGGCCAGCTCGCGTCGATCCCGACGGCGCTCGGCGCGACCGGCGGCTCGGCGCGCCACTCGATGGTGATGGACACCGCGATGCGGCCGATGTTCGCCTACCTCAAGGCGCAGGTCGTGCCGACGGGCGTCTTCGCCGCCTCGGAGGACTGGGGCTCCGACTCCGGCCTCGACCGGCGCATCGCCCGCGAGGGCCGCGAGCTCGCCGACCTCATGGTGGCGCTGCCGCGGCGCCGCGAGGCCGACCCGTTCGACGAGTCGGGCGAGGCGTTCGTGTCGTTCGAGCAGATGCTGGGGCACGCGTGACGAGCGGCCTCGCGCCGCGGGCGTGGCGCGGGTACTTCGAGGGGTCGCGCCTGCTCGAGAACGAGCTCGAGCGGCGCCTGAAGGAGTCGGCCGACATGGACCTCGGCGACTTCAACGTGCTGCTCGTGCTCTCGGAGGCCGAGGAGGGGCGGATGCGCATGGGCGACCTGGCACGCGCGCTCGCGTTCGCCCCGGGCCGGCTCACGTACCGCGTCGCGGCGCTCGAGAAGGCGGCCCTCGTCTCGCGGGAGCCCTGCCCCGCCGACCGGCGCGGCACGGATGCGGTGCTCACGGACGCGGGGCGCACCAGGCTGCGCAAGGCGCGGCCCGTGCACGCTCGGCACGTCGAGGAGCTGTTCCTCGGCGACCTCGACCGCGAGGCGCTCGAGGTGCTCGACCGGGTGTTCGGCCCGCTGCGGGCGCGACTGCTCGACGGGCGCGCGAGCGACCCCGGCGACGCGCACGACTGACGCGAGGCGTCCGCTCGGCCCGGTGCGGATCGGACGGATCCGCGTCGTCCTGTGGACGCGGACGGGCGCGTCCCAGCCCGGAACTGGAACGATGGAGCCGTGCTGGAGCAGCGGCTGCTGGAGAAGGCGATCGGCGTCGCCGGTCGCCTCATCGCCGTCGAGCCCTTCGGCGAGGGCAGCATCGCGCGCTTCACGGTCGACAGCGGCGAGCACGCAGGCGAGTGGTTCGTCGACAGCTCGAAGCAGGCGGTGCCCGTCGAGACGGGCTTCGTGATCCGCTCGCGCGACGGCGTCGTCGTCGCCCGCATCTGGAAGCATCCGCTCGACCCGCGCCTGCCCGCGCTGCGCACCGCGGTCGACCCCGAGCGCATCGCCCGCATCTCGGCCGCCGCCGACAGCAGCGGCCCCGTCGAGGCGAAGGTGCTCGCGTACCGACCGGGCCGGCGCGCGGTCGTGCGGCTCACGCAGCACGGCGTGCACCTGTTCGTGAAGGTCGTGCGGCCGGGCGGGGCCGAGGACCTCGCGGCGATCCACGAGGCGTGCCGCGCCGCGGGCGTGCCGGCGCCCGAGGTGGCGCACTGGAGCCCCGCCGGGGTCGTCGTCGTGCGCGACGCGACCGGCACACCCGGGCCCGTCGCCGCGGCGCGGATGCCGGCGGGCGAGCTGCTCGACGCGGTCGACGCGCTGCGCGAGCGGCTGCTGACGGTCGAGACGCGGCGCATCGCGCGCGCGTCGGTCGGGTCGCGCGTCGACTGGCACGTCGACCGCATGGCCGGCGGGCTGCCGGGGCGCGCCTCCGACGCGCAGCGGCTGCTGCCCGCGCTGCTCGAGCACGTGCGGCGCGAGGGTCCGCCGCGGGTCGTCCACGGCGACCTGCACATCGGCCAGCTCTTCTTCGACGGCGGCGAGGTGTCGTCGGTGATCGACGTCGACACCGCCGGCCTCGGCGACCCAGCCGACGACAGCGCCGCCTTCATCGGCCACGCGACCGCGAGCGCCGCCCGCAACCAGACGGCCGGGCGCGACGGCGACGCCGCGCAGCTGCGGGCCATCGCCGACGCGGCCGCCGACCGCTGGCTGCGCGACCCGCACACGACGGCGCTCACGGTGCTGCACCTGCTCGGCCACGGCATCCGTGCCGCCGAGCGCGCCCCCGGTGCCGCCGAGCTGCTGCTCGACCGCGCGCTCGAGCTCGCCCGGGTCGCCGCGCGCTGAGCGGAGCGCCGCCGCGCGGCTAGACCAGCCGGTAGCCCATGCCGCGCACCGTCTCGATGCGGTCGGCGCCGAGCTTGTTGCGCAGGTAGCGCACGTACACGTCGACGACGTTGGAGCCCGGGTCGAAGTCGTAGCCCCACACGCGGCTGAGCAGCTGCTCGCGCGAGAGCACCTGGCCGGCGTTGCGCACGAGCTCCTCCGCGAGCGCGAACTCGCGCCCCGACAGGTCGACCTCGCGCCCGTCGACCCTGGCCCGGCGCGTGCGGATGTCGAGCTCGAGCCCCTGGTGCGCGAGCGCCGCCGCGGCATGGGCGGCCGAGCCGTTGGACGCCATCCGCAGCCGCACGCGCGCGAGCAGCTCGTCGAAGCGGAAGGGCTTGGGCATGTAGTCGTCGGCGCCGCCCTCGAGCCCCGCGACGGTGTCGGCGCCGCCCGCGCGCGCGGTGAGGATGATGACCGGCATCGTCGAGCCCGAGCCGCGCAGCTGCGACAGCACCTCGAAGCCGTCCATGCCGGGCAGCCCGATGTCGAGCACGAGCAGGTCGAACTCGTCGGTGAGGGCGAGGTCGAGCGCCTCGGTGCCCGTCGGCGCGACGCGCGTCGAGTAGCCGGCGGCGGTGAGCCCCTTCTCGACGAACGCGGCGATGCGCGCCTCGTCCTCGGCGATCAGGATCGATGCCATGGCTGCTCCTCGGGGGCCGCGGGGGCCGCGGCGGGGTCGGCGGGCGGATGCGACGGGGCACCCGGGCGGGCGGCCCCGCTCGCCGCCGCGGGGGTCGGATGCGCTGCGGCACCGGGGCGAGCCGGGTGCGGCGCGACGGTCTGGGGCGCGACGGGCGCCGCGGCAGCGCCGTGCGCCGGCGGCGCGACGACCGCGCCCGGCAGCGTGAGGACGAACTCGGAGCCGGCGCCCGCATCCGCCACCCATGCCCTGCCGCCGTGCCGCTCGGCGATGAGCGCGACGATCGCGAGCCCGAGGCCGGAGCCGTCGTCGCCGCGGCCCTCGGCGACCCCGCGGCGGAAGCGCTCGAAGATGACCGCCTTCAGCTCGTCGGGCACGCCCGGCCCGCGGTCGCGCACGAAGAGCTCGACGTCGCGGCCGCGCTGCCGCGAGCCGATCGCGATCGGGCCCTGCGCATGCCGGGCGGCGTTGGCCACGAGCTGCAGCATCGCCTGCGTAATGCGGCCCGGGTCGAGCCGGGCGAGCACGGGCGCGGCTTCGACGCGCTCCTCGAGCGCCGCGCCCTCGACGCCGCGGGCCTTCATCGCGATCTGCTCGGTGAGCGCGGCCAGGTCGGTCTCGCGGATCGCGAAGGCGTCGGCGTCGCGCAGCCGCGCGGCGGCCCGCAGGTCGTCGACCAGCCGCGCCATGCGGTCGAGCTCGTCGATGACGAGCGCGCGCGTCTCGGCGACCTCGGCCGGGTCGTGCTCGTCGACGAGCTCGAGGTGGCCGCGCACGATCGTGATGGGGGTCTTCAGCTCGTGGCCCACGTCGCGCAGCAGGTCGCGCTGGCTGTCGAGCGCGCCTCCGAGCCGATCGAGCATGCCGTTCACGGTGACCGCGAGCTGCGAGACGTCGTCGCGGCTGTCGCCGACGGGGATGCGCTCCGTCAGGCTCGCCTCGGAGGAGCGCTCGGCGACCTCGCGCATGCGGCGGATGGGCCGCAGCAGCCGGCCGGAGACGAGCAGGCCGATGACGAAGGTCGCCGCGGTCGCGAGCAGGGCCGTGAGCGAGAACACCCGGGCGGCCTCGTCGAGCTCGGCCAGCTCGGCGGCGACGTCGTAGCCGGTGACGAACACCGCGCTCGGCGGCTCGCCCGCGGCCGGCTCGCCGATGATGACGGGCGCCGAGAGGTAGCGCACGGTGCGGCCGTCCTGCGCGTAGGTGCCCATCACGATCTCGCCGCCGGCCGTCTCGGCGACGATGCGCTCGACGAAGCCCGGCAGCGCCTCGAGCTGCACGTCGGTCTGCACGCCCGGCTTCCAGGCGGCGCTGCCGTCGACGATGCCGAGCGTGCCCGTGTTGTCGTCGGGCGCCAGGCGCTGCACGATCGCCTGCAGCGCCTGGTCGGCCGACTCCCACTCCTGCTGCGCGACCGTGAAGCCGCCCGCGTCGAGCGCCGCCTCGAGGTTGCGGTCGATCTGCTCGAGCACGCGGCTGCGCTCGACGACGTACGCGACGCCGCCGGCGACGAAGACCGTCACGAGCGACAGCAGCGTGAGCAGCCCGACGATGCGCGAGCGCACCGTCCAGGTGCGCAGGCTCGGTCGGGCTCCGGCGGGCATGCCCCCATTCAACCGCGCGGGCCTCGGCGCGGGCGCCTGCGTGAGAGAAGCCTCACGTGCGCCCGGTGGGCCCGCGGATCTGGTGAGATCGGAGCGTGGAGAGCGATCGGTCGACGGCGCGCGCGAGCGCCGAGGAGCAGCTGCTGCGCGACGCGCTCGGCGACGAGCTGCAGGGCCGCCTCCGCGTGCTGAGCCGCGAGCCCTTCGGCGCGGGGTCGCTCACGGGCTTCGAGGAGCTGCGCGACGAGGTGGGCGCCGGCGACGGCGCCGCGGGCTCCCCCGCCACCCGCTACTGGTACGTCGACACCTCCGGCCGCCGCGTCGAGGCCGAGACCGGCCTCGTGCTCGGCGACCCCGAGCATCCCGAGGCCCGCATCTGGCTGCACCCGGCCGACCCGCGCCTGCCCGCGCTCGCCCCCGCGTCGTTCCCCGAGGCGGCGGCGACCCTCATGGGCCGGCTCGGCGTCTCGATCGACCGGCGGCCAGAGCTGCTCGTCTACCGGCCCGGCAAGCGGGCGATGTTCCGGATGCGCGCGGGCGACCGGGAGACGTACCTCAAGATCGTGCGCCCCGAGTCGTCGGCCGCGATCGTGCGGCTGCAGGAGGCGCTGCGCGAGGGCGGGGTGCCCGTGCCGCACATCACCGGCTGGTCGGAGCTCGGCATCGTGCTCACCGAGACCGCGGCGGGCGTGCCGCTCACGTCGCGGCTGCACGAGCTCGACCCGGAGCGGCTGCTCGACTCGATCGATGCCTTGCGCGAGCGGATGGGCGCGGTCGACGTGGGGAGGGACGCGCGGCACTCGCTCGCCCTGCGGCAGGACTGGTACCTGACCCGGCTGCGGGCGGCGCTCGCGCGCTGCGCCGACGGGCGCGGCGCAGAGGCGGGCGACGCGCTCGCGCTCGTCGCGGCGCTCGAGGCGCGCCTCGCCGAGCCCGACGCATCCGCCCTCGCCGTGCCCGACGACGCCCGGCGCACCGTGCACGGCGACCTGCACGTGGGGCAGCTCTTCGTCGACGGGGCCGACGCGAGCGCCGTCTCGGGGCTCATCGACATCGACACGGCGGGACTCGGCGACGCGGCCGACGATGAGGCGGCCTTCCTCGGGCACCTGGTGGCGTCGATCGCGCTCGCCCGCGCCGACGCCGAGCGCGCTGCGGGCTTCCGCCGGCTGCTCGACGCGGCGGCGGCGCGCTGGCTCGCCGACGGCCGCGCCGGCGCCGCGCGCGTGGCGCACCGCACCGCTGTGCACGTGCTCGCCCACGCGCTCGGGCCCGCCGAGCGCGGCGACCTCGGCACCGCCCGCGCGCAGCTCGACCTCGGCGTGCGGCTCCTCGAGCCCGATGCCGATGCCGCTGCCCTCGGGTGATCATGAGAGAGCTCTCATGCGCGCCTCGGCGGCACCTCACCCGCGGCGGGGATGCTTGAGGCATGCAGCGCTCCCAGTGGATCCTCGTCGGCAGCGCCGGCGTGCTCAGCCTCGGCGCCCTCGGCATCGGCGCGATGGGCGTGGCCAACGCGATGTCGGTGCAGGATGCGACGGGCACCCCGATCGCGGGCGCCGAGATCCGCGGCGACGCGGTGAGCCAGGGCGCCGGCGACGCCGTCGCCGAGATGCTCGAGAAGGCCGCGGCGAGCCCGATCGTGGCGCCGTCGCCCACCGCGACGCCCTCCGCGACGGCGACGCCCTCGGCGTCCTCGGCGCCGGCTCCGGCGCCCGCACCGGCTCCCGCGCCTGCGCCTGCTCCGGCCCCGGCCCCCGCGCCGGCCCCCGCCCCCGAGCCTGCCCCGCAGCCCGTGCCCGCACCTCCGGCCGACTCCGTCTCGGCCGTCTCGGCCGCATCCGCCGCCTCGAACGACTGACCCGCCGCCGGCCCGGCGACCGGGGCACCTGCGCCCGACGGGGGCGGGCGCGCCGGTCCCGCTCGGGCGCAGCCGCCCCAGTCGCGAACGGCGGCGGCCGCCGCGGTGGACGACCCTCGAGGTCGTGAGGTAGACTAACGAAATGCCGTCCAACGCGCTCGCCGACTCCCTCCGCGTCGCGCTCGTGCGCATGGGGCGCCGCATGCGGCGCGAGCGGGGCGACGAGTCGCTCTCGCTCCACCACCTCTCGGCGCTCGGCGCCATGCAGCAGCTCGAGGAGCCCACCCTCGCCCGCATCGCCGCGGCCGAGTGCGTGAAGCCGCCGAGCATGGTGAAGACGCTGCAGCACCTCGAGGCGCTCGGCTACGTCGAGCGCAGCGACCACCCGAGCGACGGGCGCATGGTCGTGTTCCGCATCAGCGGCAAGGGCGACGCGATGATCGCCGAGACCCGCGAGCGCCGCAACCGCGCGCTCGCCGCCGCCATCGAGCGGCTCGACCCCGCCGAGCGCGAGATCCTCGAGAAGGCCGTGCCCCTCATCGAGCGGCTGGCCGAAGCATGATGTTCCGGTCCTTGCGGCTGTTCAACTACCGCACGTGGTTCACCGGCGCGCTCATCTCGAACGTCGGCGCGTGGATGCAGTCGACCGCGCTGTCGTGGACGGTGCTGACGGTGCTCACCGCCAACGACGCGACCGCGGTCGGCATCAACATGGCGCTGCAGTTCGGCCCGCAGCTGCTGCTCGTGCCCGTCTCCGGCCTCATCGCCGACAAGTACGACCGCCGCAAGGTGCTGCTCGTCACCCAGTCGGCGATGGGCCTCCTCGCGCTCATCCTGGGCGTCGTCGTCACGGCGGGCGTCGTCGAGCTGTGGCACGTGCAGCTGTTCGCGCTCGCGTTCGGCATCGTGCAGGCGTTCGACATGCCGGCCCGCCAGGCCTTCGTCTCCGAGCTCGTCGGGCAGGACGACATCGGCAACGCCGTCGCGCTGAACTCCGCCTCGTTCCACGGCGCCCGGCTCGTCGGCCCGGCCGTCGCGGGTGTGCTGATCGCGCTCGTCGCGCCCGGCCCCGTCTTCCTCATCAACGCGCTCACGTTCATCGCCATGCTCGTCGCGCTCATGCGCATCCGCACCTCCGAGCTGCAGCCGAGCCCGCGCGGCGCGAAGGGCTTCGGCGACATCGTGCAGGGCTTCCGCTACGTGCGGAAGCGCGGCGACCTGCTCATCGTCTTCGCGATGGCGTTCATCCTCGGCACGTTCGGCCTGAACTTCCCGATCTACATCTCGACCATGACGAGCGTCGAGTACCAGGCCGAGGCCGACACCTTCGGCGTGCTCTCGAGCGCGATGGCGATCGGCTCGGTGACGGGCGCCCTGCTCGCGGCCCGCTCGGCCAGGCCCCGCTGGACGTTCATCATCGGCGGGATCGGCCTCTTCGTGCTCGCGTGCGCCTTCGCCGCCGTCGCCCCGCACATCATCGTCTTCGGTGTCGCGCTCGTGGTCGCCGGCTTCACGGCGCAGCTGTTCATGACCAACGCGAACGCGATGGTGCAGCTCACGAGCGCCCCCGAGATGCGCGGTCGCGTGATGGCGCTGTACGGCGCCGTCTTCATGGGCGGCACGCCCATCGGGGCGCCGATCGTCGGCTGGGTGGCGGATGCGTGGGGTCCCCGCGCCGGCATCATGGTCGCGTCGGTCACGTGCCTCGTGGCGTTCGCCCTGGGCGCCGTCTGGTGGATCAAGGCCCGCCGCGACGACCGCATGAGCCGCACCGGCACGCTGACGCTGCCGCCGGCGACGGAGTCCGTCGACGTCGTGAAGTGACCATGCCGCCGCAGGCGGTGCGAGGGGGGATCGGATGCGCCAGGTCGAGTCGGTGTGGGACTACCCGCGGCCGCCGCGGGTCGAGCCGAGCGACGAGCTCGTGCGGGTCGTGCTCGGCGGCGAGGTGATCGCCGAGACGCGCGCATCGCTGCGGGTGCTCGAGACGAGCCATCCGCCCACCTACTACCTGCCGCGCGACGCGTTCGTCGAGAGCGCGCTGTCGCAGGCGCCCGGCGCGAGCGTGTGCGAGTGGAAGGGCCGCGCGAGCTACCTGACCGTCTCGGGCGGCGACCGCTCTGAGCAGGGGGCGGCGTGGACC
Source organism: Agrococcus sp. BE272 (assembly GCF_031457935.1). Lineage (NCBI taxonomy): Bacteria > Bacillati > Actinomycetota > Actinomycetes > Micrococcales > Microbacteriaceae > Agrococcus > Agrococcus sp. BE272. The sequence continues at coordinate 710,521 of NZ_JAVDXL010000001.1, forward strand.
TACCCGGTGCCGCGCCCCGGCTTCGAGGCGCTGCGCGACCACGTGGCGATCTACCCCGGCCGCATGGACCGCGTCGAGGTCGACGGCGAGCGGGTCGTGCCGCAGGAGGGCGGCTTCTACGGCGGCTGGATCACCTCGCGCGTCACCGGTCCCTTCAAGGGCGCGCCGGGCACGCGCGGCTGGTAGCCGCCGCTACTCCTTGTGGCCCTGCTTCCACGCCTCCACCACGAGGCGCATGATGAGCAGCGCCAGGAACACGGCGAAGACGATGGATGCGGTGCGCGGGTCGAGCGCGGCCGCGGCGGCCGCGCCGAGCGCGGTCGTGACGCTCGCCGAGAGCCCGACGATCACCGCGGCGATCAGGTCGACGTTCTTGCGGCGCAGGTTGCCGATCGTGCCCGAGATCGCGGTCGGGATCATCATCGCGAGCGACGTGCCCTTCGCGACCAGGTCGCTCTGCCCGAAGACCAGGATGAGCATCGGCACGACGACGATGCCGCCGCCGACGCCGAGGATGCCCGAGAGCACGCCGGTGACGAAGCCGAGCACGACGAGCCCGATGATCGGCAGCACGTCGAGCTGCAGCTCCGCGTCGCGCGACGGCACCGCGAAGAACAGGCTCACGGCGACCGCGATGAGGAAGACGATGAACGCCCAGCGGATCGCGACGACCGGCAGCTTGTGCAGCAGGTGCGCGCCGACCTGGGCGCCGACGACCGACCCGATCACGAGGATGAGCGCGACGAGCCAGTCGACGTTCCCGGCGACGGCGTAGCTGGCGACGCCCACGAGCGCGGCGGGCACGATCGCGGCGAGCGACGTGCCGGCGGCGAGGCGGCGCGGGAAGCCGGCGGCGAGCGCGAGCAGCGGCACGATGACGATGCCGCCGCCGATGCCGAACATGCCCGAGAGGAAGCCGGCGAAGAGGCCGATGCCGACGAGGGCCCAGATCGGGCGGCGGCGGTCGGTCTCCAGCTCGTCAGTCACCCGTCCATTCTGCCGTGCGCCGGCGCATCCGCCCGCCGTGCCCTGCGGCTACGCCGCGGGCACCGCCTTCGGGCGCATGGCGTGCGCCATCCACCACCAGGTGAAGACGCCGACCGCGGTGTGCACGACGACGCCCACGAGGATGCCGATGAGCACGACCGCGATGCCCCAGCCGAGCAGCTGGCCGCCGTCGAGGGCGGTGCCGTCGAAGCCCATGCCGCCGAACCCGTCGCCGGAGCCGTCGGTGCCCTGGCCGCCCCAGGGGGCGCCCATCATGGGCACACCGCCGAACGGCATGGTGATGCCCGACATGAGGCCCGTGAGCACGTTGGTGCCGACGAGCGCGATGCCCCAGCCGGCGAAGGTGATGCCGACCGGGTGCTCGACGCCAGGCCCGCGCAGCATGCGGATGCTGACGAGGAAGCCGACGACCAGCAGCACCAGGCCGACGACGACGCCCACGATGAAGGCGACGGAGTACGAGGCGAGCCACTCGACCGCGCCGGGAAGGATCGGCGGCATGCCGTCGAGGCCGCCGTTCCAGAGCGCTGCGAGCGCGCTCAGGAGCCCCGCGACGAGGAACGGCAGGGCGAGGAGGCCGGCCGACGTGGTCGCGATGTGCAGGCCGAGCCAACTGATGCCGCCGCCGACGCCGCCGGCGAGGCGGGCGCGGCGGGCAGCCTGCCGGGTGAGCGGCGGACGCGCGGGCTGGGGCGCGGCCGTCGCGGAGGACAGGTGGCCGTGCGGCTGGGGCGCGGCCGCGGAGGGCTGCGGGTGGGGCATCATCTGCGGTCCGGGTGCGCCGGGCTGCGGGGCAGGGTTGGGCACCGTCATGGCGTCACCGTACGCCCGCCGGGAGGCCGCGAACAGGCCCCGTGACCGCCCGGGCGCGGCGCGGCGCTCACCTCGACGACACCGTGCCGAAGCGCTGCGCGATCGGCACGAGCAGCGCCGGCCGAGCGGCGATCCACGCGCCCGCGATCACGAGCAGCGAGCCCGCGAACCAGAGGAACCCGATCCAGTCGTCGGCGTCGCGCGCGGCGTACATGTGGTTGAGGTTGCGCAGCGCCCCCGTGGTGAGCACGAGCAGCACGTGCGTGACGATGAAGACCACGAAGTAGAGCATCACCGGGAAGTGCACGGCCCGCGCCCACGCGATCGGGTAGGCGCGGTCGAGCCGCTCGTTCCCCTTCGGCCACCAGCCGCTCATGCGCACGCCCGTGATGATCGCGAGCGGCGCCGCGATGAAGACGGTGGCGAAGTAGGCGAGCTGCTGCAGCGCGTTGTAGGCGACCCAGCCGTCCTCGACGGGCCAGTCGAGCGTCGCGTACTGCAGGCCGGCCGAGATCGCGTGCGGCACGACCTCCCACGTGGTCGGCACGATGCGCATCCACTGCCCCGTGGCGATGAGCAGCACGACGAACACGACGCCGTTCAGCACCCAGAGCACGTCGAGGCTCGTGTGGAGCCACACGGTGAGGGATGCCTTGGTGCCGGTGCGCTTCGAGGTCCAGTAGGCCTCGGGCTTGCGCTCGGCGCGCACCTGGAGGCCCGAGCGGATGATGAGCACGATGAGCAGCGCGTTCGCGAAGTGCGACCAGCTGAGCCAGGGCGGGATGCCGACGGGGGCGCCCTCGGGCAGCGGCGCGGTGCCGTGGTACTGCTCGACGAACGCGGCGATCGGCTCGAGGCCGACGAACCAGCGCGCGAGGGCGACGAGGATCGTGGCGGCGCCGACGACGGCGAGCGCGACGAGCACGCCGGCGGCGATCCACTGGCGGCGCGTGGCGGGGCGGAGGCCGGGTGCGGTCTCCTTCGCGGGGGTCGTCTCGACTCCGGCGCTCCGCGCCGGGCTCGACGGGCGGGAGGGGGCGGCCGCCGGCGGCGCCGCTTCCTCCGCTGATCGAGGAGCGGCCGCAGGCCGCGGCACCTCCTCCGCTGATCGAGGAGCGGCCGCAGGCCGCGTCACCTCCCCCGCTGATCGAGGAGCGGCCGCAGGCCGCGTTTCGAGATCACCCGTCGCAGCCTCCGCGGGGGTCGTCTCGACTCCGGCGCTCCGCGCCGGGCTCGACGAGCGGGTGGGGGCCGCCGCCGGCGGCGCCGCTTCCTCCGCTGATCGAGGAGCGGCCGCAGGCCGCGTCTCGAGATCACCCGTCGCACCGGGCGCCGAGCTCGCCGCCCGGGCCGCCGCAGCCGGCCAGGGCTCGCCTCCGGCGACGCGCGGGAGGCCGCGGCGGATCGACGCGGCGCGGTCGAGCGCGGGAGCTGCGGCGTCCGCCGCGGCCGCGGCCGCGGGCCGCGACTGCTCCTCCGCCGATCGAGGAGCGGCCGCAGGCCGCGTCTCGAGATCATCCGGGGCGCCGGGTGCGGGGGTCGTCTCGATACGGCCGCTCTGCGGCCTACTCGACGAGCGGAGGGGGGCGGCATCCGGCCACGGCTCCCCGCCCGGCACCCTCGGCAGTCCGCGGCGCATCCCTGCCGCAGGCGCGACCCGCGGATCGGTACCGGAGATCGGCTCGGCGACGGCCACCGGCGGCGCGGCCGGCTCCGGCGCGACCGGCGCGACCGCCCCGCCCGGCGGCCACGGCTCGCCGCCGGGCGCGCGCGGCAGCCCGCGGCGCACGACGATCGGCTCGGGCACGCTCAGCCCTTCCGCGCCTCGAGGGCGCTGATCAGCTGCGGCACGATCGTGAAGAGATCGCCCACGACGCCGAGGTCGGCGACCTCGAAGATCGGGGCCGACGCATCCTTGTCGATCGCGATGATCGTCTTGGCCGTCTGCATGCCCGCGCGGTGCTGGATCGCGCCGGAGATGCCCACCGCGAGGTAGAGCTCGGGCGAGACCGACGTGCCGGTCTGCCCCACCTGCAACGACTGCTCGGCGTAGCCCGCGTCGACCGCGGCGCGCGAGGCGCCCACGGCCGCGCCGAGCGTGTCGGCGAGCTGCTCGACGAGCGCGAACTGCTCCTTCGAGCCGAGCCCGCGGCCGCCCGAGACGACCTTCTTGGCGCTGCGCAGATCCGGTCGCGACGAGGTCTGCGGCGCGGGCTCGAAGCCCTCGACGACCGCCGCGCGGCGGCCCGACGCCTCCACCGCGAGCTCGTGCACGTCGGGCGTCGCGGCCTCGGCGCGCGCGTCGACCGCCCCGAGGCGCACGGTCGCCACGAGCGGGCCGAAGGTGGCCGCCGAGTCGACGTCGTAGGCGCCGCCGTAGACCGAGTGCCGCACCACGACGCCCTCGTCGTCGCGCGAGACGCCGACGACGTCGGCCGCGAGCGGAGCGCGCAGTCTCGCGGCGAGGCGGCCGGCGACGTCGCGCCCCTCGATGGTGGCGGGCACGAGCACGGCGTCGGGCTGCACGAGCGCGACCGCCGCCGCCGCGGCGTCGACCGCGGGCACGCCCAGCTGGTCGCCGTCCGCGGCCGCCGTGTGCACGGCCGTCGCGCCGAGCGAGGCGGCCTGCTCGGCGAGGCCGGCCAGCGCATCCGCCGGTCCGACGACGACCGCGACGGGCGTGCCGATCTCGGAGGCGGCGCCGAGCACCTCGGCGGCGCCGGCGGGGAGGCCGCCGCCGGGCGCGGCGGGCAGCACGGTGAGGATGGGGTGCGTCATGCGAGCCTCCGGTCGGCCAGGAACGCGGCGATGCGCTCGCCGGCGTCGCCCTCGTCGGTGATGATCTCGCCGGCGGCGCGCGGCGGCCGCTCGGCGACGGCGGTCATGATCGAGCGCGGCGATGCCGTCTCGTCAGCCTCGACCTCGAGGTCGTCGAGCGTGAGCTGCTCGACCGGCTTCTTCTTGGCGTTCATGATGCCGCGCAGCGCCGGGAAGCGCGGGTCGGGCAGCGCCTCGGTGATCGACACGATCGCCGGGAGCGCGGCCTGCGCGACCATCGACCCGCCGTCGGTCGCCCGGGTGCCGCGCACCGCATCCGCCGTGATCTCGAGCGACTCGAGCCGCGTGATGGCGGGCACGTCGAGCAGCTCGGCGAGCCACGGCACGAGCACGCCGCCGACGCCGTCGGTGGATGCGTCGCCGGCGATGACGAGGTCGAAGCCGCCTCGGCGCAGGGCGGCGGCGAGCACCTCGGCGGTGCGGCCGAGGTCGGCGCCCGCGAGCCGCTCGTCGGCGACGTGCACCGCCGAGGCTGCGCCCATCGCAAGCCCCTTGCGGAGCGTCGACTGCGCGGCCTCGGGCGCCATCGTCAGCACGACCACCTCGACGTCGGACGCCGACTCGGCGTGCCGCAGCGCCGCCTCGAGGGCGCGCTCGCCGATCTCGTCGAGCACCGTCTCGCTCGCCGCGCGGTCGGCGAGCCCGGTCTCGAGGCTGAGCACGCGCGGCCCCCAGGTGTCGGGCACGGGCTTCATGAGCACGACGATCTTCATCGCGATCCCTTCGGTGTGTCGGCGACTCGCGCCTCGGCTACGGTGATGCTCGACGAGGAGGAGCCCTTGGCCAGACCCGCGATGCCGATCGATCCGATCGCCGAGGCGCGCCGCCAGTGGCTCGCGCACGGGTGGGCGGATGCGGTGCCGGGCATGGTGCTCGTGACCTCGGTGAACCGGGCGCAGCAGCTGCTCGTCGCGCCCGTCGAGTCGACGCTGCGGCCGTTCGCGCTGTCGTTCGCGCGCTTCGAGGTGCTGCGGCTGCTCGCGTTCACGCGCGACGGGCGCATGCCGATGGGCTCGGCGACCGCGCGCCTGCAGGTGCACCCGACGAGCGTGACGAGCACGGTCGACCGGCTCGTGCGCGACGGGCTCGTGCGGCGCGAGAAGCACCCGACCGACGGACGGGCGACGGTGCTGGCGATCACGGATGCGGGGCGCGAGCTCGTCGAGCGGGCCACGGAGGCGCTCAACGCGCAGGCGTTCGCCGATGTCGGCCTCGACGAGGCCGACGCGGCCGACCTGGTGCGCATCATCGCGCGGCTGCGGAAGCGCGCGGGCGACTTCGAGGATCCGCCGGAGCTGCCCGAGCCGCTGTAGCGGAGCGCCTCCGGCTCAGCGGTGCCGGAAGCTCGGTTCGCGCTTCTCACGGAACGCCGCCATCCCTTCCTTCTGATCGGCCGTGTCGAACAGGCCGGTGAAGAGCTCGGCCTCGACGGCGATGCCCTGCTCGAGCGGCACCTCGAGCGCCGCATCCATCGCCGCCTTCGCGGCGCGCAGGGCAGGCAGCGACTTCGCCGCGATGCCGGCGGCGACCGACTGCGCCTCGTCGAGCAGCTCGACAGCGGGCACGACCCGCGAGACGAGCCCGATGCGCTCCGCCTCCTCGGCGCGCACGCGCCGCCCGGTGAGGATGATCTCGGCCGCCTTCGGGTAGCCGACCGCGCGCACGAGCCGCTGCGTGCCGCCGATGCCGGGGATCACGCCGAGGCTCAGCTCGGGCAGCCCGAAGACGGCGGTGTCGGCGGCCAGGATGATGTCGCACATGAGCGCGAGCTCGCACCCGCCGCCGAGCGCGTAGCCCGACACCGCGGCGATGACCGGCTTCTGCACGTGCGCGAAGTCGAGCCACGCCTCGAAGTGCCCGCGCCCATCCGCCCCGCCCTGCCGCATCTCGGCGGCCGACCGGTCGGCCATCTCCTTGATGTCGGCGCCGGCGGCGAACGCCTTCTCGGAGCCGCTGACGACGATCGCGCCGACGCCGTCGTCGGCGTCGAGCTCGGTCGCGACCGCGACGAGCTCGCGCATGAGCTGCGCGTTGAGGGCGTTGAGCGCCTCGGGCCGATCGAGGTGGATCCAGGCGACGCGCTCGCGCCGCTCGACGCGGATGGTCTCGAGCTCGGTCATGCGCGCTCCTCCTGCTGCGGTCGGGTGGGCAGTGCCAGGTCGCCCTCGGGCACGGGGGCGAAGCAGGCCTCCACCATCGCAGGCGTGACGCCCGCGAGCGAGGCCGGGCGCCAGTGCGGCCGGCGATCCTTGTCGACGAGCTGCGCGCGCACGCCCTCGGCGAAGTCGGGCGCGAGCGACACGTGCCGCGAGACCCGGAATTCCTGCACGAGCGCCTCCTCGAGCGAGCCGAGCCGACGCGCGCGACGCAGCGCCGCGAGCGTCACCGCGACGGCGAAGGGCGAGCGCTGCGCGATGGTGTCGGCCATCGCGACGCCCTCGTCGCCGGCGGCGCGCAGCCGCTCGACGATCAGCGCCGGGTCGTCGCCGGCGAAGGCGTGGTCGATGAGCGGCCGGTTCGCCTGGAGCGTGCCGGCGGGCGGGGCGGTCGCGAGGCGCGCGACGGCGTCGTCCGGATGCGTCGTCTCGAGCAGCGCGAGCAGCTCTGGCACGCGGTCGTCGGGCACGTGCGCATCGGAGAGCCCGAGCGCGATCGCGTCGGCTGCGCCGAAGTGGTCGCCCGTGAGCGCCGCGCGGGTGCCGAGCTCGCCGCTGCGGCGCGTGAGCAGCCAGGTGGCGCCGACGTCGGGCACGAAGCCGATCGTCACCTCGGGGAAGCCGATGCGGGTGCTGCCGGTGGCGACGCGGTGGCTCGCGTGGCCCGAGATGCCGACGCCGCCGCCGAGCACGATGCCGTGCTGGATCGCGACGACGGGCTTCGGGAAGCGCGCGATCGCGGCGTTCATCGCGTACTCGTCGCGCCAGAAGCGCGCGGCGCCGCGCCCGCCGTTCGACTGCACGTCGTCGCGGAGGCTCACGACGTCGCCGCCGGCGCAGAGCGCCCGCTCCCCCGCGCCCGTGATCGCCACGCGCTCGACCGCGTCGTCGGCGGCCAGCGCGCGCAGCGCATCCGCCACGTCCCGCACCATCGCGTGCGTGAGCGCGTTGAGCGCCCGCTGCCGGTCGAGCACGATCACGCCGAGCGCGCCGCGGCGCTCGACGCGCACGTGCTCGGCGGGCGGCGCGCTCGCGCTCGCGCTCGTGGTCGGCTCGGTCATCGCGCTCCCAGCATGGCGCGGCCGACGATCATGCGCATCATCTCGTTGGTGCCCTCGAGGATGCGGTGCACGCGCAGGTCGCGCACGACGCGCTCGATGCCGTACTCGTGCAGGTAGCCGTAGCCGCCGTGCAGCTGCAGCGCCTCGTCGGCGACGCGGAAGCCCGCGTCGGTCGCGAACCGCTTGGCCATCGCGCACGCGACCTGCGCGTCGGGATCCTTCGCGTCGAGCTTCGCCGCGGCACGCTCGACGAGGGCGCGGGCGGCCTGCAGCTCGGTCTCCATGTCGGCGATCTGGAACTGCACGTGCTGCCGCGACGCGAGCGGCTGGCCGAAGGTCGCGCGGTCCTTGACGTACGCGATGCTGCGCTCGAGCGCCCACTGCGCGCCGCCGATCGAGCACGCGGCGATGCCGAGGCGGCCGCCGTTCAGCCCGCGCATCGCGATGCCGAAGCCGTCGCCCTCCTCGCCGAGCCGGTCGCCCGCAGGCACGCGCACGCCGTCGAGGATCACCTGGCGGGTGGGCTGCGCGTTCCAGCCCATCTTGTGCTCGTCGGGGCCGAAGGAGAGGCCGGATGCGTCGCCCGGCACGATGAAGGCGGTCATGCCGCGCGATCCCTGCCGGTCGGGGTCGCTGCCGCCCGTGCGCGCCATGACGACGTAGACCGCCGACGAGCCCGCGCCCGAGATGAACTGCTTCGTGCCGGTGAGCACGTAGTCGTCACCGTCGCGCCCGGCCGTGGTGGCGACCGCGGCGGCGTCGGAGCCGGCGCCGGGCTCGGTGAGGCAGTAGCTGGCGAGGTCGTCCATCGAGCACAGGCGCGGGAGCCAGCGGTGGCGCTGCTCGTCGGTGCCGAACTCGTCGATCATCCAGGCGACCATGTTGTGGATCGAGAGGTAGGCGGCGACGGCCACGTCGCCGCGGGCGAGCTCCTCGTAGATCGCGACGGAGTCGGCGCGGGTGAGGCCCGAGCCGCCGACGTCCTCGCCGACGACGATCGCGCCGAGCCCGAGCGAGCCCGCCTCGCGCAGCGTCTCGACGGGGAACTCCTTGTCGGCGTCGCGCTGGTTGGCGAAGGGCGCGAGGCGCGCCTCGGCGAAGTCGCGCACCGCCTCGACGAGCGCGGCGCGCTCCTCGGCGGTGGCCTGGGCGGCCATCGTGCCGGCGGTGCTGGTGGCGGACATGCGCTCACGACCCCTTCGTCGCATCCGTTGTGCGTCCACGCAGATAGATGGACGTCCACATATCTACCATCCCGGGCTCACGGCGCGCCAGCGCCGCGATGCCATCGGCCCGCGCATCGTTCGTCGACCGGCCAGGTGTGGCGCCGACCGGATAGTCCGGCCGGCCGTGCACGGAGCCGGTTGACGAACGGAGTCGAGGCGGCGGGCCGCCCGCGCGGTTGAGGAAGAGCGGATGCGGTCGCTACCGTCAGGGGCGATGGCGCCGACGGCGGCGCCCGCGAAGGGTGCGCATGGACATCACGGGACAGGTGGCCCTCGTCACCGGCGGAGCATCGGGGCTCGGCCTCGCGACCACGAAGGCGCTGCTCGCGCAGGGCGCGCACGTCGTCGTGCTCGACCTGGGCGGCACGCCCGCCGCCGAGGCGGCCGCCGCGATCGAGGGCGTCACCGTGGTCGCCGCCGACGTGCGCGACGAGGCGCAGGTCTCGGCCGCCCTCGACGCCGCCGACGCGCTCGGCGACCTGCGCGTCGTGGTCAACTGCGCCGGCGTCGGCGACGCCGCGAAGGTGCTCGGCAAGCAGGGGCCGTTCCCGCTCGCCCAGTTCCAGCGCGTGATCGACATCAACCTCGTCGGCACCTTCAACGTCATCCGCCTCGCCGTCGAGCGGATGGCGCGCACCGAGCCGATCGGCGAGGAGCGGGGCGTGATCGTGAGCACCGCATCCGTCGCCGCCTTCGACGGCCAGATCGGGCAGGCCGCCTACACCGCCTCGAAGGCGGGCGTCGCCGGCATGACGCTGCCCATCGCGCGCGAGCTCGCGGCGCTGCGGATCCGCGTCAACGCCATCGCCCCGGGCCTGTTCGACACACCCCTGCTCGCGGCCCTGCCCGAGCCGGCGCGCATCTCGCTCGGCCAGCAGGTGCCGCACCCGGCCCGGCTCGGCGACCCCGCCGAGTTCGGCCTGCTCGTGACGCAGATCGTCGCGAACCCGATGCTGAACGGCGAGACCATCCGGCTCGACGGCGCCATCCGCATGGCGCCGAGATAGGGGGATCGGATGCGCTCCGACTACTACGACGACGACCACGCCTCGTTCCGCGAGAGCGTGCGGGAGTTCGCCGCGCGCCACGTCGCGCCGCACTACGGCGACTGGGAGCGCGACGGCCTCATCGACCGCGACCTCTACCGGCGGATGGGCGAGGCGGGCCTGATCGGCATCGCCATCCCCGAGCGCTTCGGCGGCATGGAGGTCGACGACTACCGGTTCCGCATGGTGATCAGCGAGGAGCTCGCGCGCGTCGGCGCGGCGGCGCTCAACGCCACGCTCGGCGTGCACGACGACATCGTCATCCCCTACCTGCTCGACCTGGCGAGCCCCGAGCAGCAGGAGCGCTGGCTGCCGGGCATGGCCGCCGGCACCTCGATCGGCGCGATCGGCATGACCGAGCCCGGCGCCGGGAGCGACCTGCAGGGCATCCACTCGAGCGCCGTCCGCGACGGCGACGGCTGGGTGCTGAACGGCTCGAAGACCTTCATCACCAACGGCATCCACGCCGACAAGGTGCTCGTCTTCGCGCGCACCGACCCGGCGGCGGGCTCCCGCGGCTTCACGCTCTTCCTCGTCGAGGAGGGCATGGCCGGGTTCGAGCGCGGCCGCAAGCTCGAGAAGGTCGGCCTCCACTCGCAGGACACCGCCGAGCTCTTCTTCCGCGACGTGCGCATCCCCGACGCCAACGTCGTGGGCGAGCCGGGCATGGGGCTCGTCTACCTCATGCAGCGGCTGCCGCGCGAGCGGCTCTCGATCGCGACCGGCGCACTCTCGTCGGCCGAGGCCGCCTACGCGTGGGGCCGCGACTACGTCTTCCAGCGCTCGGCGTTCGGCGGCCTGGTCGGCGACCTGCCGACGGTGCGGTTCACGCTCGCCGAGCTCGAGACCGAGCTCGACATCGCGCGCGCCTACCTCGAGCGCTGCGTGCTCGCGCTCAACGAGGGGCACCTGACGACCGTCGACGCATCGAAGGCGAAGTGGTGGGCGACCGAGCTCGAGCAGCGGGTCATCACCCGCAGCCTGCAGCTGCACGGCGGCTACGGCTTCATGGAGGAGTACCCGATCGCGCGCGCGTTCCGCGACTCGCGGGTGCAGACCATCTACGGCGGCACGACCGAGATCATGAAGGAGATCATCGGCCGCGACATCGCCAAGCGCGCGAAGCCGTAGCGGCGCGCGACCGGCGGGAGGGTGACGGATGCGTGAGGCAGTGATCGTCGACGCGGTGCGCACCGCGTCGGGCCGGGGCAAGCCCGGCGGAGCGCTCTCGGGGGTGCACCCCGTCGACCTGCTCGCCTCGGTGCTCGAGCAGCTCGTGGCGCGCACCGGCATCGACCCGGCGACGATCGACGACGTGATCGGCGGCTGCGTGCAGCAGGTCGGCGAGCAGTCGGGCAACGTGACGCGCAGCGCCCTGCTCGCGGCCGGCTTCCCCGAGCACGTGCCCGGCACATCCGTCGACCGGCAGTGCGGCTCGAGCCAGCAGGCGGCGACCTTCGCGGCGCAGGCGATCATGGCCGGCGCGCAGGACGTCGTGATCGCGTGCGGCGTCGAGTCGATGAGCCGCATCCCGCTCGGCACGGCGGCGATCGAGCGCGACATCCACGGCTCGCGGCTCGCCGAGCGCTACCCCGACGGGCTCGTGCACCAGGGCATCTCGGCCGAGCTCATCGCGGCGAAGTGGGGGCTGTCGCGCGCCGAGCTCGACGACTTCGCCGCCCGCTCGCACGAGCTCGCGGCGGCGGCCGGCGCCGACGGGCGCTTCGACGGCGAGCTCGTGCCGATCGACCTCGGCGACGGGCGGCGGCACCGGGTCGACGAGACGGTGCGGGCCGCGACGACGCGGGAGGGGCTCGCGGGCCTCGGCTCCTCGTTCGAGCACCCGCGCTACGCCGAGCGCTTCCCCGAGATCGCGTGGCGCATCACCGCGGGCAACGCGTCGCCGCTCACCGACGGGGCGTCGGCGGCGCTCATCATGTCGCGCGAGAAGGCGGATGCTCTGGGGCTCCGCCCGCGGGCGCGCTTCGTCGCGTCGTCGGTCGTCGGCGACGACCCGATCATGATGCTCACGGGGCCGATCCCGGCGACGGCGAAGGTGCTCGCGAGGGCCGGGCTCGGGATCGGCGACATCGACGCGTTCGAGGTGAACGAGGCGTTCGCGTCGGTGCCGCTCGCGTGGCTGCGGGAGACGGGCGCGCCGCTCGAGCGAGTGAACCCGCGCGGCGGCGCGATCGCGCTCGGGCACGCGCTCGGCTCGTCGGGCACGCGGCTGCTCGCGACGCTCCTCGGGCAGCTCGAGCAGACCGGCGGCCGCTACGGCCTGCAGACGATGTGCGAGGGCGCCGGCATGGCGAACGCGACGATCATCGAGCGGCTGGGCTGAGGCTCAGCCCCGCTCGCCCCGCTCGTCGAGCCGCGCCCGCAGGGCGCGAGTCGAGACGACGCTGCTGGTCTCGCGCCCCAGAGCTCCGCGGATGTAGGGACAGCGGCGCTCGTCCGCCGCGGATGACAGCCGCTGGCCCTATATTCTGCGGGGCGCGGGGCGCGAGCCGCGGATGCGCCGGGCGAGCACGGCCGCGCGGCGCGAGGGAGGCGGTGCGGCGCGGCTCAGGCCGCCGCGCTGCCGCGCTCCGCGAGCGCGCGCTCGATGTCGTCGCGCAGCTCGCCGGGCGTCGTCGTCGGGGCGAACCGCTCGATCACGCGGCCGTCGCGGCCGATGAGGAACTTCGTGAAGTTCCACTTGATCGCGCCGCCGAGCTTCCCCTTCTTCTCCTCCTTGAGCCACTGGAAGACCGGGTGCGTGTCGGGCCCGTTGACCGCGATCGGCGCGAACATCGGGAACGAGACCCCGTAGTTGCGCTGGCAGACCTCGGCGATCTGCTCGACCGAGTCGTGCTCCTGCTTGAACGAGTCGGAGGGGAAGCCGAGCACGACGAGCCCCTCGTCCTGCAGCTCGCGGTGCAGCTGCTCGAGGCCCTCGAACTGCGGCGTCAGCCCGCACTGGCTCGCGGTGTTCACGACCAGCACCACCTTGCCCTCGAACGCGCCGAGGTCGACCTCGCCGCCGGTGAGTGCCTCTGCCTGGAAGTCGCTGAGCGTCGTCATGCCCACCACCCTGCCGGGCCTTGCTATGCGCGGCCCGAGAGCGCGCATCCGCCTCAGTCCGACGCGGCCGCCGGCGCGTCGAGCCGGCGGCCGGCCCACACCGCGGCGGCCGCGAGCAGCACGCCGACCGCAGCGACGAGGATCAGCCAGCGGAAGTCGACCACGACGAGCAGCGCCGAGCCGAGCGCGAGCAGCAGCATCTGCGGCACGTTGATCGACACGTTGAGGGCCGCCGACGTGCGGCCCTGCAGGCGCGGCGGCGTCAGCCGCATGCGCAGCGTGACGACGCCGACGATCACCCACGGCACGCCGAACCCGATGAGGCCCTGCACCGCGCCCAGCCCGGCCCAGCGCATCCACGCCTCCGCGAGCGGCCACTGCACGAGCGCCCACGCGGTGAGCGTGCCGAGCCCGAGGAGCGCCAGCCCCCAGCCGACCAGGCGGCGCTCGCCGATGCGGCGCAGCATCCACGCGGCGCAGAGGCCGCCGGCGAGCGCGCCGACGCCCTGGATCGCCTGCGCGGGGCCGAGGGCCGCGGGCCCCTCCTGCAGGCCGTGCTCGACGAGCGGGAAGATCGTGGCGTTCAGCAGGCCCGTGAGGCCGAAGCCGGCGGCGACCGCGATCGTGAGCAGCCGCAGCAGCGGGTCGGCGAGGAGCGCGCGGAAGCCCGCCGAGAGCTCGTGCCAGTACGTCTCGCCCTCGAGGCGCGGCTGCGGCTCGGACTCCTGCAGGCGGATGGTCGACATCATCACCGCCATCACGAGGAAGCCGGCGGTCGCGAGCGCGATGACCGCCCACGGGCCGGCCGCGACGTAGAGCGCGGCGCCGAGCGCCGGGCTGACGATGCGGCAGCCGTTGTCGATCGAGGTGAAGATGCCGTTCGCGCCCGCGAGCTCCTCGTCGGGCAGCAGGTCGCGCAGCAGCCCCGACTGCGCCGCGGCGGTGAGGTAGGCGGCCAGGCCGTAGCCGAACGTGGCCGCGTAGATGAGCCACACGTGCTGCGCGCCCTGCACGAGCAGGAGCGTGAGCACGACGGCGGCGGTGCCGAGGTTGGTGGCGATGAGCAGCGGCCTCCGGTGCACGCGGTCGGCGAGCTGGCCGGCGAACGGCGCGAGCAGCGCCGGCAGGCCGATGAAGAGGAACACGAGCGCGCCGGCCGCGTCGGAGCCGGTGAGCTCCTTCACCCAGATGGCGAGCACGAGGTAGAGGGCGCTGTCGCCGAGGTTGGTGGCGACCCAGCCGACCATGAGGCGGCGGTAGGCCGGGCGGCGCATGGGGCTCGGCGGCCTGGGGGCGGATGCGACGGGTGCGGTGGCGGCGGCGGTGCCGGTCATGGCGGGTCTCCTCGGGGAGGGGCGGTGGAGGCGCGAGGGGCGGGTGGGGTCGTCTCGATGCGGCCCTGCGGGCCTGCTCGACGAGCGAGGGGGGGGCGGGGCCGTCTCGATACGGCCCTGCGGGCCTACTCGACGAGCGGGAGGGCGAGCGGGGGGCGTCTCGATACGGCCCTGCGGGCCTACTCGACGAGCGGGGGGCGCGCTACGGCGTCGGCTCGGACGCCGGGTCGGGATTGACCGCGCCGAAGAAGTGGGCCTTGCGGCTGCCCGAGGGGCGGGTCGCCGGGTCGGCCTCGCGGCCGTGGAAGCGCTCGGTGAGCCGGGCGATGTCGCCCGAGAGCTCCGAGAGCTCCTCGGCCGTCGCCCAGAAGGTTGAGAGGTTGACGGTGACGCCCTCGACCCACTCCGGCTCCTCGGCGCGGGTCATGAAGAAGTCGACGAGGCGGGCGGCCTCGTGCTGCACGTAGAGCGCGCCGATGGTGGCGGAGGTGCGCAGCGAT
Organism: Agrococcus sp. BE272; assembly: GCF_031457935.1. Classification (NCBI taxonomy): domain Bacteria; kingdom Bacillati; phylum Actinomycetota; class Actinomycetes; order Micrococcales; family Microbacteriaceae; genus Agrococcus; species Agrococcus sp. BE272. Next base: position 725,569 of record NZ_JAVDXL010000001.1, read on the forward strand.
GCCGGGTCGGAGGGGTCGGGGCGCAGGTCGCGGCTGCGGTGGGCGGGCCGCCACGGCTTCGACGTGCCCTGCGCCTCGGCGCGCTCGATGAAGCCGGCCTTGGCGAGGGAGCGCAGGTGGAAGGAGCAGTTCGAGGGGCTCTCCCCCACTTGCTCGGCGATCTGGGTGGCCGTCGCCTCGCCCAGCTCGTCGATGACGGCGAGGATCTCGACGCGCAGCGGGTGCGCGAGCGCCCGCAGCACCGCGGGGTCGCTCGTGCGCAGGTCGGGCTTGTCGTGCCGGCCCTCGCTGCGCTGCTGCGCGTCGCGCTCCTCAGCCATGCTCAGATCCAACCACGCTGGATCATCGCCTCCGCGCGCACGCGGTCGTAGCGGCGCTCGGTGCGCTCCGCCTCGAGCCGCGCGCGGTGCCGCTCGTCGGCGCTCATGCCGATGACGCGGAGCGTCGTGGTGCGGATGCGGTCGGTGCGTCCCATGGGATGCCTCCTCGGTCTGTGCCGGCGATGGTCCCTGGGTGGTGCCGACATCCGAAAGACTACTTTCAAAGCATCCGCTTCGCAACAGTTCTTTCAAAAGAACCGCTTCGGCGTGTCGCGCCCTGCCGCGGGCACGGTCGCGGGGCCCGGCGCCGCTGCGGCGTCGGGCCCCTCGCGCCGGCAGATCAGCCCTCGAACGTCGCCTTCGCCTCGGCCACGACGGCCTGGTCGCGGAAGGCCGCGAGCGCGACGGCCGCGAGCAGCGCGGCGCCGTCGGCGATCACGGGCTCGGCCGCCTCGCCGCCGGCCGCCTCGGCGAACTCGCGCGTGTGCGGCGAGCAGTCGGGCACGAGCGAGAGCATCGGGTGGATCGCCGGCACGACGTGGCTCACGTTGCCCATGTCGGTCGAGCCGCCCATCTGCGGCGCGACGGCCGGCGGCCGGCCGAGCGCCCCGAGCGCCTGCTCGGCGAGTCCCGCGAGCGCCGGGTTGGGGCGCAGCGAGAAGTAGGGCGGCGTGCGCTCCTCGATCAGCACCTCGCACCCCGTCGCGATCGCGGCGCCCTGGAAGCACGCCTGCACGCGCGGCACGACGTCCTGCAGCAGCAGCTCGCGGTCCTCGGCGCGCACGAACGCGCGGATCGCGGTGTGCTCGGGGATGATGTTCGGCGCCTGGCCGCCGTCGGTCACGATCGCGTGGATCCGCACGTCGGAGGGCAGCTGCTGGCGCAGCAGCCCGATCGCGGTGAGGGCCAGGGTGGATGCGTCGAGGGCGTTGATGCCGCGCTCCGGGTGGGCGGCGGCGTGGCTCGCGCGCCCCGTGAACTCGACGTCGAGCGCGACCCGCGAGAGCGAGCTCGACGCGGCGACGTCCTCCCCCGCCGGGTGCACCATCATCGCCAGGTCGATGCCGTCGAGCACGCCGTGCTCGATCATCGGCACCTTGCCGGCCGCGCCCTCCTCGCCGGGGCTGCCGATGACGACGAGGTGCGCGGGCGCCCCGCCGTCGGCGAGCAGCGCGTCGCGCACCGCGATCGCGGCGCCGAGGCCCGCCGCGGCGATGATGTTGTGGCCGCACGCGTGGCCGATGCCCTCGAGCGCGTCGTACTCGAGGAAGATCGCGATCGTCGTGGTGCCCTCCGACGCATCCGCCGTCGACCACCGGCCGACGAAGGCCGTCTCGAGGCCCGCGAACCCGCGCTCGACCGCGAACCCGGCCCGCTCGAGCTCGGCCGTCAGCCGGGCCGCGGCGTGCACCTCGGTGAAGCGGATCTCGGGGTGCGCGTGCAGATCGGCGGCGACGTCGACGAGGGTGGGCAGGTGCGCGGCGAGCCGCTCGCGCGCCTCGTCGACGAGGGCGGGCACGGTCAGCGCTCGAGGGGTGTCGGTGGTGGTCATCGGGTTCCTTCCTGGGGCAGGACGACGGTGGGATGGGTGGGGTCGGCGAGGCTCACAGCATCAGCCCGTGCCCGGGGCCGAAGGGCAGGCCGGCGAGGCCCCAGACGGCGAACTGGATGAGCCATACGACCAGGATGACGATCGTGAAGGGCAGCACGAGGCTGAACAGCGTGCCGAGGCCGCCCTTCGGCGCCCAGCGCTGCATGAGGCCGAGGATGACCGGCAGCATCGGGTTCATCGGCACGAGCGGGTTGGTGGCCGAGTCGGCGATGCGGAATGCGGCCTGCACGGCTGCCGGGTCGACGCCGTTCAGCATGAACATCGGCACGAAGATGGGCGCGAGCAGCGTCCACAGCGCCGAGCCGCTCGCGAGCAGCAGCGCCGGGAGGATCACGAAGAGGCTGAACAGCAGCAGCCCGCCGACGCCGTCGAGCCCGGCCGCGCCGAGCGCATCCGCCCCGCTCGTGGCCACGAGCAGGCCCAGCCTCGACCAGCCGAACCAGGCGATCGCCTGCGCGGCGGTGAAGATGACGACGATGAACGGCACGAGCTCCTTGACGGCCTCGACCATCATCTCGGGCACCTGCGCCCAGCGCGTGAGCGTGCCGGAGGCGAGGCCGTAGGTCACGCCGACGACGAGGAACATCAGCAGCAGGAAGATCGGCAGGCCGTCCATGAACGGCGAGCGCAGCAGCTGGCCGCCCTCGCCCTGCAGCGGCGAGCCGGGCAGCAGCGCGGCGGTGGCGACGAGCGCGCCGAAGACGACGAGCGCGATGCCGGCGGCGATGAGGCCGCGGCGCTCGCCGCGCTCGAGCGGCTTCGTGTCGTCGACCTCGGCCTCGCCGCGCCACGGACCGAGCCGCGGCTCGAGGAACCGCTGGCACGTGACGGTGATCGCGATGGCGAGGATCACGGTCGACGCCGCCATGAAGAACCAGTTCGCGAGCGGCGTGACCTGCGCCTCGGGGTCGACGATCTGCGCGGCCGAGGTGGTGATGCCGCTCAGCAGCACGTCGGTGCCAGCGATGATCACGTTGGCGCTGAAGCCGGCGACGACCGCGGCGTACGAGGTGATGAAGCCCGCGAGCGGGTGGCGGCCGGCGGCGAGGAACGCGGCGGCGGCGAGCGGCGGGATGATGACCATCGCCGAGTCGGAGGCGAGGTTGCCCATGAGGCTCACGACGACCACCACGACGGTGACGAGCGAGCGCGGCGCGGCGAGCACCGCGCCGCGCATGAAGGCGCTCAGCAGGCCGAGCCGCTCGGCGACGCCGATGCCCAGCATCACCGTGACGATGAGGCCGAAGGGCGGGAAGGCGACGAAGTTGTCGATCGCGCTCGTGAGCGCGTAGACGAGCCCTTCGGCCGACAGGATGCTCTGCACCGGCACGACCTCGTCGGTCGTCGGGTCGAGCGTGGTCGCGCCGGCGCCCGCGGCGATCGCCGAGGCGACGGCGACGAGGCCCGCGAGGATGAGGAACAGGTAGAAGGGGTGCGGGAGGCGGTTGCCGACCCGCTCGATGCCGCGCAGCATGCGCCCGGTCAGGCCGGGCGCCTCGGCGAGGGCGAGGTCGTCGCGGGCCGGGCGTGCGGCGCGGTCGTCGGTGGTGGTGGTCATGGTGGCCCTCTCGGGAGTGCTCGGGCAGCGGGACCCGGCGCGGATGTTGCCGTCCAGGATGCGATCTCGGTGTTGCGGGCGTGTGACGATGCACGATCTCGGCCCGGATCGGCGGCAGGATGTCCGATATGGACTCGCACGCCGTCGACGCCACCGGCCGGCTGTCGGAATCGGACCTCGCCCTCATCGAGGCGCTGCAGCGCGATCCGCGCGCCCCGTGGGCGCAGATCGCGGCCGCGATCGGCACGAGCGCGCCGACGGCCCGGCGGCGGTGGGAGCGGCTCGTCGCCGAGGGCTCCGCGTGGATCACGAGCTACCCCGGCATGCGGGCCGGGCTCGTCGCCGGGCTCGTGGAGGTGCGGTGCCGGCCCGGCACCTCCGACGACGTCGCGGCCGAGCTCGCGACGCATCCGCGCATCGTCACCGTCTCGGCCCAGACGGGCGACCGCGACCTCGGGCTCATCGTCTTCGCCGACGACCTGAGCGAGCTGCGCCGCATCCTGCAGCACGACCTGGGCGCGCACGCCGACGTCGTGGGGGTGCGGTCGTCGATCATGACGCGGGTGTTCCGCGAGGGGTCGCACTGGCGCGCGGGCGTGCTCGGCGGCGCGGAGCGCGAGGGCGATGCCGAGGCCGAGCGCGCGCCCGCGCAGGCGGCGCCGCCGCTCACCGACCCGGCGACCCTCCGCGTGCTGCGCGAGCTCGAGCTCGACGGCCGCGCGCCCACCGCGCGCATCGCCGAGCGGCTCGGCACCGGGGAGGCGCATGCGCGGCGCACGGTGCGCCGGCTGCTCGAGACGCGGCGCATCGTGCAGCGGGTCGACGTCACCCTCGACCAGCCGCACTGGCCGCACTCGCTCGCGCTCTGGATGGTGGTGCCGGCCGCGCAGCTCGACGAGGCGGCGCGGCGGATCGGCGAGCTGCCCTCGACGCGGCTGTGCGCGGCGCTCGCCGGCGGCGCGAGCAACCTCTACGCGATCGTCTGGCTGCGCTCGCTCGAGGAGGCGGCCGAGATCGAGGCCCGCATCACGCGGGGGCTGCCCGCACGGGTGCTCGACCGCTCGCTGCTGCTGCACTACTACAAGCGGCTCGGGCACCGCTTCGACGACGACCGGCGACGCGTCGGGCAGGTGCCGTGGACGGGGCCGTGAGGCGCGGATGCGCCTCGCAGGGCGGGAGGGACGCCGCGCGAGGGGCCCGGCTCAGGCGCTCGCGAGCTCCTCGGCGCTCAGCTCGACCCACGGGCCCGCCGGGTTGATGACGAGCGACGAGAGGGTGCTGCTGCCGCGCAGCATCTCGAGCACCTTGGTGGTGGTCGTGGGGATGACGCCGTCGCGCGGCTCGCGGGCCGCGACCTCGGGCGCCGACGTGTAGGCGAGCAGCGCCACGGTGCCGTCGGGCCGCCGGCTCACCCGCAGCCGCGGCTTGCCCTCGTGCACCTGGCCGGCCTCGAGCGCGCCGGCGAGCAGCAGCGGCGCGTCGACCCGCAGCGCCGCGAGCACGTCGGCAGGCGTGGCGAGGCCGGCGTCGGCCGCGGCGATGACGCGCTGCAGGGCCTCGTTGCGCGGGTGCCGCAGCGCGCCCTCGATGTCGGCCGACGAGAGCGCGGCGGTCGTCTCGGCCGGGTCGATGAAGAGCCAGCCAGCGCCCTGCCGCTTCGCCATCTCGAGCACCGCGGAGGCCGGCTGCGCGACCGATTGCACGCGGGTGCCCTCGGGGTGCATGCGGGCGATCTCGTCGTTGCTCGTGAAGGCGAGCAGGGCCCGCTTGCCGTCGGGGCCGACCCGGCTGCTGATGCGGATGCGGGCGCGCTCCTGCAGGCGGCCGTCCTTGACCTCCATGTCGGAGCCCGTCGCGTCGAGCAGCAGCTCGCCCGCGAGCGCGGCGCGCAGCACATGCACGACGGTCTCGGGCTTGGGGTCGGCGGCGAACGCCGCGACCGCTCGGCGCAACCGCGCGTTGTCGACCAGCTGTCCGCTCATGGCCCCACGCTATCCCGTGCGAGACAATTCACCGTTGACGTATATAAGCCGCGATGCAACCATAGCCTCATGCACGCGCTCGACGTCCTCGGCGATCCGGTGCGGCGACGCATCCTCGAGCTGCTCGCCGACGGCGAGGCGAGCGCGGGCGCGATCGCCGCCGCGATCGGAGCGGAGTTCGGGATCAGTCAGCCCGCCGTGAGCCAGCACCTGCGGGTGCTGCGGGAGCAGGGCTTCGCGACCGTGCGGCCCGAGGGGCAGCGGCGGCTCTATGCCGTCGATCCGGCCGGGCCCCGAGCCGCGCGCGAGTGGCTGAGCGCTTTCGACGCCTTCTGGATCCCGAGGCTCGCCGCGCTCGACACCGAGCTCGCGCGCGGCCGGCGGCAGCGCCGGCTCGCAGCCGAGCGGCACGGCGGCGCGGCTGCGGCGCCGGCCTCCGACGGCGGGCGGGCCCACGCATCCGCCCATGACGACGGCGAGGGCGACCGCCCCGCCTCCCCCACCCCGACGAAGGAGCGATGACCATGGTGGATGTGCTGGCCCAGCTGGGCGCGGTCGACCGGACGGTGCAGGGCGCGGAGATCGATGGCGAGCCCGCGCGGCTGCAGAGCCTCGCGCAGACCTACGACGCGCCGATCGACGACGTGTGGGATGCGGTGACGAGCCCGGAGCGCATCGCGCGGTGGTTCCTGCCGGTCTCGGGCGAGCTGCGGCTCGGCGGCCGCTACCAGCTCGAGGGCAACGCGGGCGGCGAGGTGCTGGAGTGCGAGCCGCCCGCCGACGGCGCGGCCCGCTACCGCGCGACGTGGGAGTTCGGCGGCGGCGTCACCTGGCTGACCGTGCGGCTCGCGAGCGTCGACGAGCGCACGCGGCTCGTGCTCGAGCACGTCGCGCGCGAGACGGAGGTGCCGGCCGAGATGCGGGAGACGTTCGGGCCTGGTGCGACCGGCGTCGGCTGGGACGGCGGCCTGCTGGGGCTCGGGCTGCACCTGGCCTCGCCGGATACGGCGATGACGCCGGCCGAGGGCGAGGCGTGGGCGGCGACCGAGGAGGGCAACGCCTTCTACCGGGGCGCCGCCGACGCGTGGGCCGAGGCGTCGACCGCGGCCGGCACCGATCGCGAGACGGCCCGGCGGCAGGCGGATGCGACGTACGGGTTCTACACGGGCACGCTCGACCTGGGCGGCGGCGCGTAGGCGGGCTGCCCGCGGCGGACGCCTGGGTGCACGGATCGAGGAGCGGTCACCGGATGAGGACGGCGCGTCCTCGACCCGTGCGCGAGGCCTGGATCGTCCTCGCCCGGTGACGGGTCAGGCGCGACGCGCCGCGTCGCGCGGGCGCAGCGCCCCGCCCATCCACCGCCACGCCCCGGCCCCAGCCATGGCGCCGACCACGGTGCCGATGAACCCGGCGGCCAGCGCCGCGATGGCGAAGCTCGTCGCCGGGTCGCCCTCGGGCTCCAGCAGGGAGGTCACGATCGCGACGGCCACGGCGACGACGTGCACGGGCACGGTCGCGATCGCGGCCGCGGCCGCCGTGATGCCGAGCGCGCGGCCCGCTCCCCAGCGCCGCAGCTGCCCCCAGCTCAGCAGCAGGCCCAGCAGGCACAGCACGGTGCCGATGGCGACGACGCCGACGGTGATCGGCGTCACGATCTCGGCGATGCCGTCCGCGACCGGGTTCACGCCCGACCACAGGTAGACGAGGGGCGTGATGAGGGCGGAGACCCCGACGATGAACGCCCAGAAGAGCAGGATGACGCCGCCGAGCGCCGTCCCGACGCCGAGCAGCGCGCCGCTCGCGGCGCCGATCCGCAGCAGCCGGCGACGCTCCGCGTCGGTGAGCGGCGGGCGCGGCGGGGCGGCCTGCTGCCACGCGACCTGCGGATGGACGGGGAGCTGCTGCTGCATGGGCGGCTGCCACGCGGGCTGCGACGGCTGCGGCGGCATGGGCGGCTGCCACGCGGGCCGCGGCGGCTGCGACGACTGCGGGGCGCCCTGCGGCGGGAGGCTCATGCCGCGACCGTAGGGGCGCACGCCTGCGAACCCGCTGGGACGCGCGCGGGTGCCGCGGACGGCGTCACCGGACGGCGACCGTCAGCAGCACCGCCGCATCCGTCACCGCGTCGAGCGCATGCCGCTCGTCGGGGATGCCGACCACGTCGCCCGCCGACGCCTCGAGCTCGCCGCCGGCCCAGCGCAGCCGCACCGTGCCGGTGAGCACCTGCAGCGTCGCCTCGCCGTTCGCCTCGTGCTCGTCGAGGCCACGCCCGGCCGCGATGCCCATCACCGTCTGGCGCAGCGCCGCGTCGCGGCCCGAGCGGATCGACCGCCCGGCGCGCCCGCTGCTCGCCTCGCGGGCGGCGGCGAGCAGCTCGTCGGCGAGGGAGGGCAGGTGCACGGGGTCCATGGAGCCAGCATGCCGCGCGGGCGCCTGCGGCTCTACCCTCGGATTCAGGTGTCCCGGCCCGAGGAGGTGGCGATGACGACGGATGCGACCCGGCCGGGGGCGGACGAGGAGCCGGTCGTGCGCGCCCCGCGCATCCTCGCGACGACGGGCGAGCTCGGCGCCGCGGCCGACCCGGAGGCCCGCGGCGCGATCTGGCGGCTCGAGGAGGCCGAGCGGCACCTCGACGCGAACGTGATCGCGCTGCCGCCGGGCGAGCGTATCGAGGCGCACGCCGGTCCGGACGAGGACGTGCTGTGGCACGTGGTCGCGGGCTCGGGCGCGCTCGCGACCGACGACGGCGAGCTCGAGCTGCTGCCGGGCGCCATCGTGTGGCTGCCCCGGCGCTCGACGCGCGCCGTCACCCCCGGCCCCGAGGGCCTCCGCTACCTCTCCGTGCATCGCCGCAAGCCCGGCCTCGGGATCGGTCGCGCGCCGGCGTGATGCGGCGCCGCAGCCGGAATCGAGCGCCCCGGCGCTGAAGACGCACGCTTTCGCCCGTCGCGACCCCTCGCCGCGCCAGCACCTTGCGCGAACGCCCGATACGCGCGCGCCCGCGCCGCTAGATTCGGCAGGTGTGAGCGCCACCGCCCCCGAAGCCGTCATCCTGATCCGCGCGCTGCAGTTCCGGCCCAACCCGGCGACCGCGGCCGACAACGCCTTCCAGGCCGAGCCCGACGACGGCGAGACGCCCGACGAGACCGCCGCGAAGGCGCTCGCCGAGATGGACGCGGTCGCCGAGGCGCTCCGGGCGGTCGGCGTCACGGTGCACGTGTTCGAGGACGAGGACCACACGCGCCCCGACAGCGTGTTCCCCAACAACTGGCTCTCCACCCACGCCGGCGGCGCCGTCGCCGTCTACCCCATGTACGCATCCAACCGCCGGCATGAGCGCCGGACCGACGTGCTCGAGATGCTGAAGAGCACGTACCGGGTGCAGACGATCATCGACTACTCGGGGCTCGAGCCCGACGGCATCTTCCTCGAGGGCACCGGCGCGATGGTGCTCGACCACGTCTCGCGCGTCGCGTACATGGCGCGCAGCCACCGCGCCGACACGAACGTGCTCGAGCGGTTCTGCACCGACTTCATGTACGAGCCGATGGTCTTCGACGCCGTCGACGCCGACGGCGTGCCCGTCTACCACACCAACGTCATCGCGTGCGTGGGCACCGACGTGGCGCTCTTCGCGCTCGACATGATCCCGGATGCGCGGCGTCGGCAGGAGGTGCGCGAGCGGCTCGAGGTGCACTGCCGGAAGGTCGTCGAGCTCACCGAGGAGCAGGTGCGCGAGTTCGCCGGGAACGCGGTGGAGCTCTCGGGTCGCCGGCCCGACGGTCGCCGCCGCACGATCATGGCGATGTCGGAGCGGGCGCGCAGGTCGCTGCGGCCCGACCAGATCGCGGTGATCGAGGAGTCGTGCGAGATCGTCGCGGTCGACATCCCCACGATCGAGCTCGCGGGCGGCTCGGTGCGCTGCATGATCGCGGGCGTGCACCTCGACCCGCGGCCGGCGCGCGAGCCCGAGCTCACCGAGGCGGTCGAGGCGATCGCCGAGGAGCCCGAGACGATGGACGGCACCGAGGCGGCGTCAGAGCTGGAGAGCGCGGGCTGAGCAGCTGCCGCACGGGATGCGGCGGCGCGCGCGGGCGGAGGGTGCCTTGCAGACATACCCCCCTGGGGTATAACGTGGACCCAGCCAGCATCGGGCGGCGGCGCGAGTCCGCCCGAGGAAGAGGTCCTGATGAACGCCCCCTCCCGTCTCGGCCTGTACGGCCTCGGGCTCGTCGCCGCCTTCGGCGCGGCCTTCCTGGTCGCCGGCGCGGTCGTGCCGGAGTCCGCCGTCGAGGCGCGCACCGCCGAGGTGGAGGACGCGCACGGCTCCGACGAGCAGAGCCCGTCCGCAGGCGCGGCCGCGCCGACGCTGCCGGGGCTCTCGCTCGACGCCGACGGCTACCGGCTGAGCCCGATCACCGCGCCCGCGGAGGCCGGCGAGGAGGCCGAGCTGCGCTTCTCGGTGCTCGGTGCCGACGACCAGCCGCTGCTCGAGTACACCGAGGAGCACGAGAAGGACCTGCACCTCATCGTCGTCCGCCAGGACGGCAGCGAGTTCCGCCACGTGCACCCCGAGATCGATGCCGAGGGCACCTGGTCGATCCCGTGGAGCTGGGAGGAGGCGGGCACGTACCGCGTCTTCGCCGACTTCACGCCGGGCGACGCCGAGAGCGGCGTGACGCTCACCCGCACGCTGAGCGTCGCCGGCGACTTCGAGCCCGTCGCGCAGCAGGACGAGGTGCGCACCTCGCAGACCGGCGGCTTCGACGTCGAGCTCATCGGCGACCTCGCCGCGGGCGGCAGCTCGACGCTCACCCTCGAGGTCACCCGCGACGGCGAGCCCGTCACCGCCATCGAGCCGTACCTCGGCGCCTTCGGCCACCTCGTGGCGCTGCGCGACGGCGACCTCGCCTACCTGCACGTGCACCCCGAGGGCGCCGAGCCCGAGGCCGGTCAGCGCTCGGGCCCCACGGTCGAGTTCGCCACCGAGGCGCCGACGCCCGGCCGCTACCTCCTCTACTTCGACTTCCAGGTCGACGGCGAGGTGCACACCGCCTCGTTCGTGCTCAGCACGGACGGCGAGGCCGCCGAGGGCGACGACCACGGCGACGACGACCACTGACCTGCTGCGCCAGCGCACGCATCCGCACCCACTGAGGACCCGAGAGCCATGACCACATCCGACGTCGTCGTCAGCGACCGCCCCTCGAGCAGCTACGAGCTCGAGATCGGCGGCATGACCTGCTCGTCGTGCGCGATGCGCATCGAGCGCAAGCTGAACAAGCTCGAGGGCATCGAGGCATCGGTGAACTACGCCACCGAGAAGGCCCGGGTCACCGCCCCCGAGGGGTTCGACCCCTCGCTGCTCATCGCGGAGGTCGAGAAGACCGGCTACACCGCGACGCTACCGAAGCCGAGGGCCGCCGAGGCGCAGCCGGGCGACGACGAGGAGCCCGTCGACCACGAGCTCGTCGCGCTGCGCCAGCGGCTCATCGGCTCGATCGTGCTCTCGGTGCCCGTCATCCTCATGGCGATGATCCCTGCCCTGCAGTTCACCTACTGGCAGTGGCTGTCGCTCGCCCTCGCCGCCCCCGTCGTCGTCTGGGCCGCGTGGCCGTTCCACCGCGCCGCGTGGATGAACCTGCGCCACGGCGCGGCGACCATGGACACCCTGGTGTCGGTCGGCACCGGCTCCGCGTTCATCTGGTCCCTGTTCGCGCTCTTCTTCGGCACCGCCGGCGTCCCGGGCATGACGCACCCCTTCGAGCTGTCGATCGCGCCGAGCGACGGCGCCGCGAACATCTACCTCGAGGTCGCCGCCGGCGTCACGATGTTCATCCTCGCGGGGCGCTACTTCGAGAAGCGCTCGAAGCGCCAGGCGGGAGCGGCGCTGCGCGCGCTGCTCGAGCTCGGCGCGAAGGACGTCGCGGTGATGCGCGGCGGCGCCGAGGTGCGCATCCCGATCGACGAGCTCGCGGTGGGCGACGAGTTCGTCGTGCGCCCCGGCGAGAAGATCGCGACCGACGGCGTGATCGTCTCCGGCATGTCGGCCATCGACGCGTCGATGCTGACCGGCGAGTCGGTCCCCGTGGAGGCCGGCCCGGGCGACGCCGTCACGGGCGCGACCGTCAACGCGAGCGGCCGGCTCGTCATCCGGGCCACGCGAGTCGGCTCCGACACGCAGCTCGCGCAGATGGCCAAGCTGGTCGAGGATGCGCAGTCGGGCAAGGCCGAGGTGCAGCGCCTCGCCGACCGGGTCTCGGGCATCTTCGTGCCGGTCGCCATCGGGATCGCGGTCGTCGCGCTCGGCGCCTGGCTCGGCGCCGGCTTCCCGGTCGCGAGCGCCTTCACCGCCGCGGTCGCGGTGCTCATCATCGCCTGCCCCTGCGCGCTCGGCCTCGCGACGCCGACGGCGCTGCTCGTCGGCACGGGCCGCGGTGCGCAGATGGGCATCCTGATCAAGGGCCCGGAGGTGCTCGAGTCGACCCGCAAGGTCAACACGATCGTGCTCGACAAGACCGGCACCGTCACGTCCGGCAGGATGACGCTCGTCGACGCGGTCGCCGCGCCGGGCACCGACCGCGGCCAGCTGCTGCGCCTCGCCGGCGCGATCGAGGACGCCTCCGAGCACCCGATCGCCCAGGCGATCGCCAAGGGCGCCACCGAGGAGCTCGACCTCCTGCTGCCGCCGGTCGAGGACTTCCGCAGCATCGAGGGCAAGGGCGTCACCGGCGTCGTCGACGGGCACGCGGTGCTCGTCGGCCGCCAGTCGCTGCTCGACGACTGGTCGGTGGCCGTCGATGACGAGCTGCAGCGCCGCAAGGCCGCAGCCGAGGAGCAGGGCAAGACCGCCGTGCTCGTGGCCTGGGACGGCGAGATCCGCGGCCTCCTGGTCGTCGCCGACACCGTCAAGCCGACGAGCGCGCAGGCGATCCGGCAGTTCCGCGAGCTCGGGCTGACGCCGATCCTGCTCACGGGCGACAACGAGACGGTCGCGAAGCGGATCGCCGCCGAGGTGGGCATCGACGAGGTCATCGCCGAGGTGCTGCCGAGCGACAAGGCCGACGTCATCTCGCGGCTCCAGTCCGAGGGCAAGGTCGTCGCGATGGTCGGCGACGGCGTCAACGACGCGGCGGCGCTCGCGCAGGCCGACCTGGGCCTCGCCATGGGCACCGGCACGGACGCCGCCATCCAGGCATCCGACATCACGCTCGTCAGGGGCGACCTGCGCAGCGCGGCCGACGCCATCCGACTCGCCCGCCGCACGCTCGGCACGATCAAGGGCAACCTCTTCTGGGCCTTCGGGTACAACGTGATCGCGATCCCGCTCGCGGCGCTCGGCCTGCTCAACCCCATGATCGCCGGCGCGGCGATGGCGTTCTCGAGCGTCTTCGTCGTCGGCAACAGCCTCCGCCTCCGCTCCTTCCGGAGCCGTGCGGAGGAGCGCCCGGCGGCGGAGCCCGCGCGGGCGTAGCGCCGGAGCCTCCGGCGGCCGAGCGGCGCCGTCGTCGCCCCGCGGTCGGTCGTGTGCGAGAATCTGCGTATGCGCGCAAGCTTGCAAGAAGCCGACGAGCCGGTCGAGCTCGCGGTCGAGGTCTTCTCGATGCTCGCCGACGCGACGCGGGTGAAGATCCTGCTGGCGCTCCGCGAGGGCGAGCAGTCGGTCGGCGACCTCGCCGCCGCGGTGCGGAAGCCCACGCCCGGCGTCTCGCAGCACCTCGCCAAGCTGCGCCTCGCGCGCATGGTGGTCGCCCGCCACGAGGGCACCCGCGTCTACTACCGACTCGCCGACGACCACGCGAGCGAGCTGGTCGCCGTCGCCATGCACCAGGCCGAGCACATGCTCGGCACGGCCCCCGAGCACCTCGGCGTGCCCGAGGAGGTGGGCGGCGACCGTGCGTGAGGTGCTGCGGAACCCCGCCTACGCCAAGCTCTTCAGCGCGCAGATCGTCGCGCTGCTCGGCACGGGCCTCCTGACGGTCGCGCTGGGCCTCCTCGCCTTCGACCTCGCGGGCGGCGACGCCGGCGTCGTGCTCGGCATCGCCCTCACGATCAAGATGCTCGCGTACGTCGGCGCCGGGCCGCTGCTCATCGCGGCGACCAGCCGCGTGCCGCGGAAGGCGCTGCTCATCGGCGCCGACGTCGTGCGCGCCGCGATCGCGCTCATGCTGCCGCTCGTCGGCGAGGTGTGGCAGATCTACGTGCTCATCTTCCTGCTGCAGTGCGCATCCGCCACCTTCACCCCCGCGTTCCAGGCGGTCATCCCCGAGATCCTGCCCGACGAGCGCCAGTACACGCGCGCCCTCTCGCTGTCGCGGCTCGCCTACGACCTCGAGTCGCTCGTGAGCCCCGCGCTCGCCGCCGCGCTGCTGCTCGTCACGAGCTACTCCAACCTGTTCCTCGGCACCGTCGTCGGCTTCGCGCTCTCGGCGCTGCTCGTCGTCGCGACGCGCTTCCCCGCGATCGAGGCGCAGCAGGGGCTGACGTTCTTCCAGCGCCTCACGCAGGGCGCGCGCATCTTCCTGCGGCATGCCGAGCTGCGGGCGCTGCTCGCGCTCAACCTCGCGGTCGCGGCGCCCACGGCGATGGTGATCGTGAACACGGTGGTGCTCGTGCAGGACCGGCTCGCGCGGCCGCAGGCGGATGTCGCGTTCCTGCTCGCCGCCTACGGCGCGGGCTCCATGGTGGTCGCACTGCTGCTGCCGCGGCTGCTCGAACGCGTGCCCGACCGCACGGTCATGCTCGCGGGCGCCGCGTCGGCGACGCTGGGGCTCGGAGGGACGACGGCCGCGCTCCTGACGGTGCCGTCCTGGCCGATGCTGCTCGCGCTCTGGGCGGTGCTGGGAGCGGGCAACGCCGCGATCCTCACGGCCTCGGCACGGCTGTTGCGGCGCAACGCCTCCACGCAGGAGCGGCCGGCGGTCTTCGCCGCGCAGTTCTCGCTCTCGCACGCGTGCTTCATCGTCACGTACCCGCTCGCGGGCTCGCTCGGCGCGGCGATCGGCCTCGGCTGGACGGCGCTCGTGCTCGGTGCGATCGCGGGCGTCGCCACCCTGGCGGCCGCGCTGCTGTGGACGAGCCGGGAGCCGGCGCGGCTCGAGCCCGTCACCGATTGAGGATCGGTCGCGGAACGAGGAGGCTCGCTCCTCGATCCGCGGCGGGCTCCGATTCGCTCCTCGATCGGTCGCGCGGCGCAGCCATGACCGCGTGGGCGCGGCCGAGTGCCTGGTGGCACTGCGATACTCGGGGCGATGAAGGCGCACGAGACCGTGATGGGCTGGGTGACGGCCGAGCTGCAGAGCGGCCGGCTGTCGATCGGCGATCACCTGCCCGGTGAACGCGCGCTCGCCGAGACGCTGGGCGTGTCGCGCGGATCGCTGCGGGAGGCCCTCCGCGTGCTCGAGGCGGTCGGCGCCATCCGCACCTCGACCGGCTCCGGCCCGCGCTCGGGCACGATCATCACCGCGTCACCGGGTCAGGCGCTCGCCCTCTCGCTCAACCTGCAGCTCGCGACCCGCCACGTCGAGCACGCCCACGTGTTCGAGGTGCGGCTGCTGCTCGAGGCCTGGAGCGCCGAGCACGCCGATCTCGCCAGCGGCGACTGGCCGACGGCCGAGCGCCTCCTCGACCGCATGGACGACCCCGGGCTCGGCGTGCCCGAGTTCCTCCAGCTCGACGCCGAGTTCCACGTCGCGCTGTCGCGCGCGGCGGGCAATCCGCTCATCAGCACGCTCATGGACGCGCTGCGCACCTCCATCGCCGACCACACGCTCGCGCGCGCGCAGGCGCTGCCCGACTGGCCGACGACGGCGACGCGGCTCCGCGCCGAGCATCGCGGCATCTATGAGCGGATGCGCGCCGACGACCGGGAGGGCGCTGCAGCGCTGCTTCGCGACCACATCCGCGGCTACTACGCCGAGACCTCGACGGAGCCGGACGGCGCTCGCACCGCGACGGACGCGACGGGGTAGCGACGCGCTCCGCCGGTGCGGACCGCGCGCCTTCGGCGCTTGACGGCGGGTGCCCGCTGCTCTATCGTCGCTGTGGTCTGACCACATGGTCCGACCACACTCGAACGCTTCTCGAAGGAGAGAAACCGTGTCCAGCACCTCTGCTCCCGCAGCTCAGCCGCCGCATCGGCTCAACTACCGCGTCCTGTTCGGCAGCCTCTCCGGCAGCGTCATCGAGTGGTTCGACTTCCTCGTGTACGGCACGGTCGCCGCCCTCGTCTTCAACCGCATCTTCTTCCCCACCGACGACCCGTTCATCTCGACGCTGCTGGCCTACGCGTCGTTCTCGCTGACGTTCTTCTTCCGGCCCATCGGCGGCGTCGTCTTCGCGCACATCGGCGACCGGATCGGCCGCAAGAAGACGCTGTTCCTCACGCTGATGCTGATGGGCGGCGGCACCGTCGCGATCGGCCTCCTGCCCGACTACTCGGCGATCGGCATCTGGGCCCCGATCCTGCTCGTCCTCTTCCGCATCATGCAGGGCATCGGCATCGGCGGCGAGTGGGGCGGAGCCCTGCTGCTGGCCTACGAGTACGCACCGAAGCACCGCCGAGGCCTCTACGGTGCCGTGCCGCAGATGGGCATCAGCCTCGGCCTGCTCCTCGCCTCGGCCGTCGTCGCGCTGCTGACGCTCATGCCCGAGGACCAGTTCCTGGCATGGGGCTGGCGGATCCCGTTCGTCGCGAGCGTCGTGCTGGTCTTCATCGGCCTGTGGATCCGCAACGGACTGGACGAGACGCCCGAGTTCCAGCGGATCCGCGACACCGGCGCGCGCCTGCGCCTGCCCATCAAGGAGGTCGTCACGAAGCACTGGGGCGCCGTGCTCGTCTCGATCGGCGCGAAGGCCGCCGAGACCGGCCCCTTCTACATCTTCGGCACCTACGTGATCGCCTACGCCACGAACATCCTCGACGTGCGCCAGAACATCGTGCTGCTCGCCGTCGCGGCCGCGGCGCTCGTCGCCACGGTGTGGATGCCGTTCTTCGGCCATCTCTCCGACCGCGTCGGCCGCGCCGTGCTCTACCGGATCTCGGCGACGGCGACGATCGTGCTCGTCGCGCCCTACTTCTGGGTCCTGAACACCGGTGAGACGTGGGCGGTCTTCGCCGCGACCATCGTCGCGTTTGGCCTGCTGTGGGGCAGCGTGAACGCGATCCTCGGCACGCTGATCGCCGAGAGCTTCAGCCCCGAGGTGCGCTACACCGGCGCGACGCTCGGCTACCAGGTGGGCGCTGCGATCTTCGGCGGCACCGCGCCGCTGATCGCGGCGTGGCTGCTCGAGGCGAGCGGCGGCGAGTGGTGGCCGATCGCCGTCTACGTGGCCATCTGCGCCGGCCTGTCGGTCGTCGCCTCATTCTTCA
This sequence comes from Agrococcus sp. BE272, assembly GCF_031457935.1. Taxonomy (NCBI): domain Bacteria; kingdom Bacillati; phylum Actinomycetota; class Actinomycetes; order Micrococcales; family Microbacteriaceae; genus Agrococcus; species Agrococcus sp. BE272. The sequence goes on from NZ_JAVDXL010000001.1 coordinate 742,412, forward strand.
TCTCGCGCGTCGCGCACGTCGAGGCGACGCAGGAGGCCACGACGAGCGATCCCGTGCCCGACGTGCGCTGAGCGCCGCGCCAGCCGCGCCCATCCGTCCCGCATCCACACCGAGGAGCATCATGAAGCGACAACTCCCCCGACTCGGCGAGCTCGCCGAGCTCATGCAGTTCAAGCGTCCCGACCTCGACGCCCGTCGGCGCCGGCTCGACGCGGCCCTCACGATCGACGACCTGCGGGCGATCGCCAAGCGGCGCACCCCGGCCGCCGCCTTCGACTACACCGACGGCGCCGCCGACGGCGAGGTCTCGCTCACCCGCGCGAGGCAGGCCTTCGAGGACGTCGAGTTCCACCCCGACATCCTGCGGCCCGCCGCGAGCGTCGACACGTCGACGACCGTGCTGGGCGGCCCGAGCTCGATGCCCTTCGGCATCGCGCCCACGGGCTTCACGCGCCTCATGCAGGCCGAGGGCGAGACCGCCGGCGCCGGCGCCGCGGCCGCCGCAGGCATCCCCTTCACGCTCTCGACGCTCGGCACCACCACGATCGAGGACGTCAAGGCGGTCAACCCGCACGGGCGCAACTGGTTCCAGCTCTACGTCATGCGCGACCGCGAGGTCTCGTACGGGCTCGTCGAGCGCGCGGCCGCGGCCGGCTACGACACCCTCATGTTCACGGTCGACACGCCCATCGCCGGCGCGCGCCTGCGCGACAAGCGCAACGGCTTCTCGATCCCGCCGCAGCTGACGCTCAAGACCGTCGTCGACGCGATCCCCCGCCCGTGGTGGTGGTTCGACTTCCTCACGACGCCCAAGCTCGAGTTCGCGTCGCTGTCGACGACCGGCGGCACCGTGGGCGAGCTCATCAACAACGCCTTCGACCCGACCATCTCGTACGACGACCTCGACGTCATCCGCTCCATGTGGCCGGGGAAGCTCGTCGTCAAGGGCGTGCAGAACGTGCCGGATGCGGTGCGGCTCATCGAGGGCGGCGTCGACGGCATCGTGCTCTCGAACCACGGCGGGCGCCAGCTCGACCGCGCGCCCGTGCCGTTCCACCTGCTGCCGCAGGTCGTGCGCGAAGTCGGCCGCGACGCGACGGTCATGGTCGACACGGGCATCATGCACGGCGCCGACATCGTCGCCTCGGTGGCGCTCGGCGCCAAGTTCACGCTCATCGGCCGCGCCTACCTCTACGGCCTGATGGCCGGCGGGCGCCAGGGCGTCGACCGCACGATCGCCATCCTGCGCTCCGAGATCGAGCGCACCATGGCGCTGCTGGGCGTCTCGTCGCTCGACGAGCTCGAGCCGCGCCACGTGACGCAGCTGCAGCGGCTCACGCCGATCGCGCGCGACGCGGCGGAGCGCATCGAGGGCTGAGCGGGCGACTCCTCAGGCCGCCGGCACCCGCCGGCGGCCTGCGAAGCGGCGGCGCAGCAGCAGGCCGAGCGCGAGGCCCAGCGCGACGCCGACGAGGTCGGCGACCGCGTCCCACGGGTCGCCGGAGCGCTCGGCGAGCAGCGCGTGCTGGATGAGCTCGGAGGCGACGGCGTGGGCTGCGAGCGCCGCCCCGAGCCAGGCGGGCGCGAGGCCCGCGAGCACGCCGAGCAGCGCCGGCGCGAGGAACACCGCCGCGTGCAGCACCTTGTCGAGCCCGGGCGCCTGCGGCAGGTCGGACGGCGGGCTCGGCAGGTAGAGCACGACGAGCTGCGCGACGAGCGCGAGCGCGAAGAGCGCCCCCGCCACCCGACGCACGCCCACTCGCATGCGTCGATCGTCGCATCTCTTCCACAGCGGCCCGACGACCCTGCCCCCGGAGTCATCCCTGAGCGCATCATCGGATCATGGCAAGTACGGGGAAGCGGCCCATAACGCGTTGCGTTCATAACGCCACGCGTTATACACTCTGCTCGTGATCCAGTCGTTCGGCGATCGCGAGACCGAGCGGTTGTGGCAGCGCGAGTCGGTGCGGTCGCTCGATCCCCGGATCATGCGGACCGCGCTGCGAAAGCTGGCGATGATCGACGCCGCAGCGACCATCGACGACCTGCGGATCCCGCCCGGGAACCGGCTCGAAGCACTCAAGGCAGGACGAGCAGGTCAGCACAGCATCCGCATCAACGACCAGTGGCGCATCTGCTTCGTCTGGACGTCGAGCGGCCCGACCGGCGTCGAGATCGTCGACTGCCACTGAAGGAGGAGCGATGAGCAAGCTGGAGCCAGTGCACCCCGGCGAGGTGCTCCACGAGGAGTTCCTCGTGCCGCTGGGCGTCACGCAGCACCGGGTCGCGGTCGCGATCGGGGTGCCGCCCCGCCGGATCAACGAGATCGTCCACGGCAAGCGCCGCCTCACTGCCGACACGGCGCTGCGGCTCGCACGCTACTTCGGCACCTCGGCGCAGTTCTGGGTGAACCTGCAGTCGCGCTTCGACCTCGAGAGCGAGCGCGACCGCATCGGAGCGCGCCTGGAGGAGATCCGCCCGCTGCAGTCGGCGTAACGGGGGCGCGCGCGCAACCGCGCCGCCCGCCTACCGCACGAGCAGCAGCTTGCCCCCCGGCGCATCCGCCGACCCCATGAGCGCGTGGGCGCGGTCGGCCTCGACGAGCGGCACCGTCGCGCCGATGACCGGCCGCAGCTGCCCCGCGGCGAAGCCGGGCCAGATGCGCTCGCGCACCTCGGCGATCACAGCCGCCTTCGAGCCGCGCCCGGTGCGCGGGCGGGCGCGCAGCGTCATCGCCCGCAGCGTCACGCGGCGCTGCATGAGCCGGCGGAGATCCACCTCGGCGCGCGTGCCGCCCTGCACGGCGATCACCGTGAGGGTGCCGTCGAGCGCGAGCGCCTCGAGGTTGCGGCCCAGGTAGTCGGCGCCGATGACGTCGAGGATGGCGCCGGCGCCGCGGCCCTCGGTGGCGGCCTGCACCGCCTCGACGAAGTCGTCGGCGCGGTAGTCGATGACGAGCTCGGTGCCGAGCGAGCGGCAGAGCTCGTGGTGCCGGGCGCTCGCCGTGGTGGCGACGCGCCAGCCCGCGGCGCGCAGCAGCTGGATCGCCATCGTGCCGATGCCGCCGCTGCCGCCGTGCACGAGCGCGAGGTCGCCGGGCTCGGGCGCGGGCAGGTCGCGCATCGCGGTCCACACGGTGCACACCGCCTCCGGCAGCGCCGCGGCCTCGGCGAGCGGCACGCCCTCGGGCACCGGCAGCAGCTGCGTCGTCGGCACCGCTGCCCGCTCGGCGTAGCCGCCGCCGGCGAGCAGCGCGCACACCTCGTCGCCGACCGCCCAGCCGGTCACGCCCTCGCCGAGCGCGACGATCGTGCCCGAGCACTCGAGGCCGAGGATCTCCGACTCCCCCGGCGGCGGCGGATACTTCCCCGCGCGCTGCATGAGGTCGGCGCGGTTCACCGCGGCCGCGGCGATCTCGACGATCACCTCACCGGGCGCCGCGACCGGGTCGGGCACCTCCGTCCACGTCATCGCGCCGTCCGCGTCGTGCTGCATCGCCTTCATGCCGTCCGCCCTTCTCCGCTGAGTCCTGTCCTGGTCGCCCACGCCCGGCTGGCCGCGATCCCGGCCGCCCCGATCGCCAGCGCGGTCGACAGCCCCACGACCCCGCTCCATCCGAGCTCGTCGTAGAGCACGCCGCCGAACCACCCCCACAGTGCCGCACCCGCGAGCCAGCTGAGCTGGTAGAGCGCCGTGGACTGCGCGCGGCCCCGGTCGGCGGCGAGCCCCGAGAGCGTGCTCGACATCGGATGCGCCATGAAGGTGCCGACCGTCAGGAGCGTGATGCCGGCGAGCAGCACCCCGATGCTCGTCGCCTGCATCGGCAGCGCGGCGAGCGCGACGGCGACGCCGCCGCCGAGCACGACGGCCCACGGCGGGATGCGCGCGGCGAGCGCGCCGGCGACGCGGGCGCTCGCGGCCCCGGCGAAGTAGACGAGGAAGAACAGGCTCGCGAGCGCGGCCGGCACCCGGAACGGGTCGTCGATGAGGTGGAAGCCGAGGTAGTTGTAGACGGCGGTGAACGCGCCCATCACGAGGAAGCCCTGGACGTAGATCGAGACCGTGGTCCAGCGCGACAGGTGGTGGCCGACGTTCCAGAGCGCCTCGCGCATCGAGACGACGCGGCCGTCGCGCTGCTCGATGCCGCGCGGCAGCAGCACGAAGAAGAGCAGGCACGCGATCAGGCCGATGCCGGCGACGACGAGCAGGCCCACGCGCCAGTGCAGCAGCTCGCTCACCGGGCCCGCGATCACGCGGCCCGTGACGCCGCCGATCGTGTTGCCGGTGATGTAGACGGCCGCCGCGGCCGGCACCCGGTGGCGGGGCAGCACCTCGACGAGCAGCGCCATCGCGACCGCCTGGATGCCGCCGAGCGCGACGCCCGTGAGCGCGCGCATCGCGATGAGCGCCTCGAGCGTCGGCGCGAGCGGCGCCGCGAGCGCGAGCACCGTCGTGGCGATGAGGCTGATGCGCATCACGGCGGTGCGGCCGATGCGATCCGAGAGCCACGCCCACGGCAGCACCGACAGGGCGATGCCGGAGGTCGTGGCCGAGACGGCGAGCGACGCGGTCGCGCTCGAGATGCCGAGGTCGCTCGCGAGGCTCGGCAGGATCGCCTGCGCGTCGAACAGCTGCGAGAAGGTGGCGAAGCCGGAGACGAAGAGCGCCGCGACGAGCGACCGCTCCCGCCCGTCGGGCCTCACCGCCGGCGCGCGTCCTCCGCGCGCTCCTCCTCGCTGCGCCCGTCGGCGTCGGCGGCCGCCGCGTCGTCCGCGACCGCGGCCGTGCCGGCGCCGGCGCCCGCACCGTCCGTGCCGGGCTCCGCCGACGCATCCGCCCCGCCCTTGCCCGCACGCTTGCCGCGCGTGACGGGCACGAGGCCGGTGGGCGGCGGGATGTGCCGGGCCTGCTCGAGGAGCGCCGGCTTGCCCTTGCGGAGCCGCCGGACGAACGCGATGCCGAAGCCGAGCGCGAGGGCCGAGTAGATGGTGATGGCGATGGGGTCGCTGACGAAGATGGCCGGGTCGCCGCCGGAGATGAGCAGCGACTGGCGCACCGACGCCTCGAGGATCGGCCCGAGCACGAAGGCGAGCACGAGCGGGCCCGGGTCGAAGCCGGTGCGCTTCATGAGCCAGCCGAGCACGCCGAAGCCGAGCACGAGCCAGATGTCGAACGGGTCGTTCGAGATCGAGAAGGTGCCGATGAGCACGATCGCCATCGCGAAGGTGACGAGGATGCCGATGGGCACGCGCAGCAGCTGGATGAAGATGCCGACCATCGGCATGTTGAGCACGAGCAGCATCGCGTTGCCGATGAGCATCGACGCGACCACGCCCCAGAAGATGTCGGGGTGGTTCGGGATGAGGCCGGGCCCGGGCGTGATGCCCTGGATGAGCAGCGCGCCGAAGATGAGCGCGAGCACGACGTTCGAGGGGATGCCGAGCACCAGCAGGGGCACGAAGGCGGAGGTCGAGGATGCGTTGTTCGCGGTCTCGGGGCCGGCGACGCCCTCGATGGCGCCCTTGCCGAACCGCGAGGGGTCCTTCGCGACGCGCTTCTCGAGCGCGTAGGAGGCGAGCGACGAGAGCACGCCGCCGCCGCCGGGGAGCACGCCGATGAAGAAGCCGAGCAGCGAGCCGCGGGCGATCGGCAGGGCCGACTGCTTCGCGTCCTCGCGCGTGGGGAGGATGCGCTTGATCTTCTTCGCCACGAGCTGCATGTGGCCGCCCTGTTCGAGGTTGTGGAGGATCTCGCCCACGCCGAACAGGCCCATCGCGATCGCGACGAAGTCGAAGCCGTCGAGCAGCGACGCGCTGTCGAAGGTGAAGCGCGGCACCCCGCTGATGGGGTCCTGGCCGACGACCGACAGCAGCAGGCCCACGGCCGCCATCGTGAGCGCCTTCCACATCGAGCCCGTGCCGAGCGAGGTGACGAGCATGAGGCCGAGCACCATGAGCGCCACCATGGCGACCGGGCCGAAGGCGAGCGCGGCCTCGGCGAGCATCGGCGCGAAGATCGCGAGGCCGATGACCGAGACGACGCCGCCGATGAACGAGCCGATCGCGGCGATGCCGAGCGCGGGCCCGGCCCGGCCCTGCTTGGCCATCTGGTAGCCGTCGAAGGTCGTGACGACGGAGGCGGCCTCGCCGGGCATGCGCAGCAGCACCGAGGTGATCGTGCCGCCGTACATCGAGCCGTAGTAGATGCCGGCGAGCATGATGATCGCCGTCGCGGGGTCGAGCGCGTAGGTGAGGGGCAGCAGCAGCGCGATGGTGGCGGTCGGGCCGAGGCCCGGGAGCACGCCGATCGCGGTGCCGATGACGACGCCGACGAAGACGTAGAGCAGGTTGATGGGGTCGAGCGCGACCCCGAAGCCTTGGAGCAGTCCGTCGAGCACGTCGTCACATCCAGGAGGTCAGGGGCGTCATGAGCACGTCCCGCGGCAGCGGCACGCCGAGCACGACGTCGAAGAGCAGGAAGAGCGCGATCGCGCCGCCGGCCGCGAGCGGTGCGGCCGTGCGCCAGCGCATGTCGCCGAACATGCGCAGCCACAGCAGCATGAGCAGCATCGCCGGCACGGTGAAGCCGAGCAGCGTGAAGAGCGCCGCGAAGACGACGAGCGAGGCGAGCGCGATGAGCGTGCGCACCGAGGAGGTGCCCCACGACTCGTAGTCGTCGAGCGAGTCGGTGATGGCGACGACGACGGTCGCGCCGAGCAGCACGACGGCGGCGATGAACGGCCACAGCCCCGGCCCCGGCATGCTGCCGGTGCCGAGGCCGTAGCCGATGCTGAGGACGATGGCCGCCACGCCGACCGCGCCGAGCAGCGCCACGGCGCTCCAGCGCGCGATCCTGCGTCCGCGGAGCCCCTCGGGGCGCTCGGATGCGTCGGTCACGGCGTCGGGCCCGGTGCGGTCGGCGAGGTCGGTCATGTCGGTCAGCTCGAGAGGATCTCGGTGTAGACCTCCTCGGCCTCCGTGAGGAAGCCGTCGAAGTCCTCGCGGTCCTGGTACTCGGCGGGCACGTAGTTCTCGCCGATCGCCGCGACCGTCTCCTCGTCCTCGAGGCAGCCCTCGAGCGCGTCGGAGAGCGTCGTGACGACGTCGTCGGGCGTGCCGGCCGGGGCCGCGAGCGCGTAGATCGTCACCGCGAGGGTGAGGTCCTCGTAGCCGAGCTCGGCGAGCGTCGGCACGTCGGGGAGGTGATCCTGGCGCTCGGGCGACGAGACGGCGAGCGCGTTGAACTCGCCCGACTCGATGCGGTCGACGACGTCCTGCTGGTCGTTCACGAAGATCGCGTCGACGTGGCCGCCGAGCAGGGCCGTGATCGCGCCGGCGCTGCCGTCGAAGGGCACGACCGTGACGGGCACGCCGTACTCCTCGCTGAGGCGCTGCAGCTCGATCGCCTGCGGCGTCGATGCGCCCGAGACGCCGACGTTGATGGTGGTGCCCGACTCGGCGGCCGCGAAGAGCTCCTCGGCGGTCGTGTGCGGGGAGCCCTCGCCGGTGATCATGATCATCGGCGAGTAGGAGATGACGCCCACGGAGGTGATGTCCTCGCGGGAGTAGTCGAGGCCGTTCGCGAGCGGCGAGAGCACGACCATGCCGGGCGAGACGATCGCGATCGTCTGGCCGTCGGCGGGCTTCGAGATCATGTCCTGCAGGCCGACCGCGCCGGAGCCGCCCGTGACGTTCTCGGCGATGACGTTCGTGTCGAGCGTCTCGCTGAGGCACGGTGCGAGCGCGCGCGCCGTGACGTCGGTGGGGCCGCCGGCGGCGTAGGGGATGACGAAGCGCACGTCGCCTGCGGGGAAGGCCGAGCCGCCCTCGCCCTCGGGCGCCTCGGTGGCGCCGCCGCCGCCCGCCGCGCTGCTGCAGCCGGCCAGCAGTGCGATTCCCATGATGGCGCCCGCCGCGATGAGCGACCGGCCGTTCTTGCTGCTCATGCTGCGCATGGCGCTCCTAACTTCGTTGTCAGACACCCTGAGTGTAACTTTCGAGAGTCCACTCTCAAAATCCACTGCCGCGACAGTAGTGGGGTGCGCTCCGCAGCGTCAACCGGCGATGACGAATCTTGATCGTCTCGAACCGGCCCGAGCGGGGTGGGTGGGGACGCGCGCTAGATGTACCCGGTCAGCAGGTTGGTTGCAGTCGGCTGACGGGTGGGGGCCGATGGCTGAGTGGGTGCGTTCAGTGTTGTAGCGCTCGAGCCAGGGGGCAAGGGCGGCTGCGCGCTGGTCGTTGCTCGTGAACGGTTGCCGGTAGGCCCATTCGGTCTGCAGGGTGCGGTTGAAGCGTTCGACTTTCCCGTTCTGCCAAGGGCAGTGGGGTCGGATGGACACCTGCCGGGCGCCGAGCTCGGCGACGACGGCGTGGAGCGAGAACCGGTAGGCGAGCGCGTTGTCGGTCATCAGCCGCTCGATGCGGGCGATGCCGTGGGTCCCGAAGTAGGCGGCAGCGCGGCGGAGGAAGCCGGCGCAGGTGATGCCCTTCTCGCCATCGCGGCGGCGAGGTGCGCCCGCTTCCAGCCGGCCAGATGCCGGTCGATGATCAGCCGCCTCCCACGCGATGTCAGGCGGGCGTTAGCGTGAGACACGAGGACCTCCGTTGGTCAGTGAAGCGTCGACAACTCCACTCAACCCGCGGGGGTCCCCCTCACACCAGTGCCACCAACGTCCCGACCGGGTACAGCTAGAGCACTTCGAGCGCCTGCTCGATGAGCCTCGCGACCTGCTCTGGGGCCTCGACATGCGGGAAGTGACCTATCTGGGGCAACGAGATCACCTCGACCCGCGCCGCGTGGGTGAGCCGCGATGCAGCGGCATCCACCATTTGGCGCGTGACGACCCAATCTTCAGTCCCGTGGACGAGCGTCACGGGCACCGTGACCAGCGCCATGCGGTCGCGAATATCGCCGTGCGAGTAGGCCGTGAGATCGCCGCGCTGCGCCGGCGCGTTGATGGATCGCACTCCCCATCGGATGAAGTCCCGGCCCGCCGGGTCGGCAGCGGCGCCGACGAGGCTCATGGTGAAGTCCATGTTGGCGTGCGGCAGGCTCACGCGAGGGTCGCACATCATGTCGAGCGACGACTGCGAGATGGTGGGCGTGCGGTCGGCACCTTGCAGCGCGACCGTCGCGACAACCCTCGCGTCGATCGTCGGCATCAATAGCGCGAGGTTGCCCCCCATCGAGCAGCCGCAGAAGGCGTAGCGCTCCACGCCTACGGCGTTCGCGAAGTCGCTGATCCAGGCGCCGATCGCCTCGATGTCGTCGAGGCAGCCCGACTCGCCCAACGGCCAGCTGCGACCATGCCCGGGCAGGTCGGGGGCGATCAGCCGGAAGCGTGACGCGAGCTCTTCCATCACGCCGTGCCATTGCCTCCCGTCGCGACCTGCGGTATGGAGCAGGATGACGACAGGGCCCTGGCCCGCCTCTTCGAAATATGTCTTCAAGCCCAGGACATCGACGTACGAGCCGCTGATCATGCGGCCTCTCCTCTCGGCTTGAGCAGCGCCGCGATTGCGGGCATCGCCCACGACGACACGACAGGGTCGGCGCGGACGGCAAGTCTGCCGAGGTGGACGTTCGTCTCCCGTACGAGCGCGTGCTCGCCGGACAGGACCGCGAACCAGGCCTCGGCGGGGCCGGTGATCGTGATGTCGGCATCGCCGATCGGTGCAGCGCGAGCACCCGCCCTCGACAGCGCGAAGCACGCACGGGCGCCCTCGCTCTCGACCGCGATGAGGAGCTCAGGCAGGTGACGTGACTTGTCGCGGACTTCCTCACTGCGAGCGGAGTCCCGGAGCCGATCCTCGAGCAGCGGACCGAAGGGGAGTTGAGGCCTCGCAGGCGCGAGGAACGCCTCGTAAGCGGAAAGCGTCGACTCGATGGCGTCGGCCGACTGTCGCGGATACCAGACCGTCGCGGCGGTGGGCATCACGGTCGCTTCCGGGGCCAGTCGGGGCGCCACTGCCAGAGCACCGGCGAGCATGTCGGCCGGGCCCGCGCAAATGAGTGCCGGGTGTTCGAGCAGCCGCAACCGATCCGCGGTCGGGTACTCGAACGCGGCTCGATAGGTGAGCGGGTACGTTGCACCGCTCTTGAGCAGTCCAATGGTCCAGTCGTGCAGCATCTCGACCGGCGGCACGCCGATCGCGCGCGCGGCCGCGCGCGACCGCTCGTACCAAGGCCAGAAGAGGAACATGTCGCGTCGGAGCTGCCAGGCGCGCAGCACGTGGTCTCCGAAGTCGGTCGCCGAGATGTCGTGGAAGTAGCGCTGCACGAGCTCGCGCACCTCGGCCGTGTCCATGAGGATGGGCGCCTCGAGGACGAGTCTCCCGATCCGCTCTGGAGCGATGAGGGACATCTCGAGCGCGACGTTAGCGCCGGTGTGCGTGCCCCACACGTCGAAGGAATCGAGATGCAGGGCGTCGGCGAGCTGCAGGAGCGACCGTGCGATCCACGGCACGTCGATCGGGCCCTCGGGCTTGCTCGAGTCGCCATTCCCGAGATAGTCGACCGCGATGGCGGTGCGCGAGCGGGCGAGGCGCTCCGCGACGACCGCGACGGGTTCGGCCGATCCCGGCGCACTCGGCAGAATGAGGACCGCGCGGCCCTCGCCGGTGATCCGGCAGTGGAAAATGCCGCTCGGCGTCATGACGTAGCGCCTGCGCGCGGGCGGCGCGGACGGGACCACGGGAAGCGGCGCGGCATCGATGCTCGCAACCCAACGCGCCGCGGCCTGCTCTCCTTCCCCCCGCCGTGGCGCGGCAGGATTGGCGCCCGACGCCAGCGCACGCCACAGCTCGAGATAGCGCCCGGGATCTCGCGCGGCACTGAGAAACGCCGCCTCGATCGCCTCGACGCTCTCGAGCGGTGCGCCGTGGGCATCGACCCGCGCCCCCGCCCCGAGGAGCGCACTGTCCCGGAGGAAGCTCCACAGCCGCACGAGGTGCGTGCCGTCCGCGCGCACGGTGAGATCGGGCGGCGCGGAGACTCGCTGCGTCCGACCGGGACCCACAAAGACCCCGACGAGCCCCGCGTCCACCGCCGCGGCCTCGATGAGCGCTTCGGCGATCGGGGCGGCGTGGCCGAATGCGACGAGCGGCGCCGCGACCGCTCCGATCTTCCGCCGGGTCTCGACGATCAGCTGGACGAGACGATCGACGCTCAACGCGTCGCCCGCCGGCAGCTCGCTCTCGCCGAATCCGGGCAGCTCGATCCCGATGAACTCCCTGTCCGGCTCGAGTGCCGCGAGCCGCCCAACCGCGGAGCTTGTCGCGGTCGTGAGATCGCTCAGCACGATCGTCGCGGCGCCGGAGCCCGCGCGCCAAAGCCGCACGGACGCGGCTCCCGCGTCGACGAACTCGGGCATCACCCCGGCGCTCACCGCGCCTCCGCCTGGGCGCGCACGAACGCGAGCGGCCGGATCGGCGAACCGGTCGCACCGCGAAGATGCAGCGGCGACGCCGCGAAGAAGAAGCTGTCGATGCCGCGGCCGACGAGCTGCTCGAGGTTCAGCGCTTCGATGATCGAGATTCCTGTCTCGACAAGCAGGTGCACGTGCACGTCGAGCGAGTGGTTGGGCACCTTCTCGAACGAGATCGTGTCGGTGCCGGCCGCGCGGAGCGAGCGCGCGCTGAGCCATCGGCCGCCGTCGAGGGTGACGCCGGGCAGACCCGACATCGCTCCGATGAACGTCTTCGGGTCGTCCCACTTCGCGCCCCAGCCCGTGCGGATGAGCACGATCTCCCCGGCCTTGGGCTGCTCGCGCTCCGAGAACCACGCGTCGAGGAGCTCCGCCGTCGCGCCGTCGTCGGGCGTGAGCGGTCGGCCCAGGAGCAGCGGCAGATCGACGAGGTGCGCGACGGCGAACATCGGGCTCAACGTGTGCACGGAGTGCCAGCCCATCCCCTCTCCATACGACTGCGCGGGAATGATGTCGACGTCGTGCAGCATCCGCCCGTCGCGTGCGACGTGCGAGAAGCCGTCAACGTGCGTGCCGACGTGGCCGCTCGTTGTGATCATCTCTGCCGCCCCGGAGACGCCGCCCGGGTAGACCACGTCGCCGTGCTTCTTCGTGAGCGTGAAGCTGTAGGGCGGATGGGCAGGGTGATGTGGGATGCCGGTGTACATCGGCTGCGAGAGGTCGACTAGCTCGTAGTCCCCGGGCGGAGGGAAGGCCACCGGCATCCGCCACGAGAGCCGCTCCTCGTGCTCGTTCATTCGCGTACCTCCGCCAGCTCCTGCTCATGGTCCGGCGCGTCGCCTCGCACCGGGCCTTCCTCGGCCGCGCGCCGCCGCCGCTCGGCGAGACGCTCGCGGATTGAGGTCGCAATGCCGGCCAGGCCTCCTGGCCACAGCACGAGCACGACCGTGAGGACGATGCCGAGGACTATGTCGTCGCCGTGCGCGCCGAGAGAAAAGAGCTGCTGCTGCAGCACCAGGATCGCGGTCCCAATGATGGGTCCCAGCAGCTGTCGCCTGCCAGGCAGGATGATCGCCGTCAACATCAGCAGCAGGAAGTACGGCTCAAAGAGATTGAGGCTCACGTAGGACCGCAGGTAGGCATACAGCCAACCAGCGATCGCCGAGACGGGTGCCGAGATGACGAACACCATGAGGCGCGTGCGACCGGCGTCGATCCCGAGCGATGCCGCGAGCGGTCGATTGGACTGCACCATCGTCGCCGAGACGCCGAGCCGCGAGCGGCGGAAGCGCGAGACGAAGAAGACGACGAGGGCGAGGCACGCGAACGCGATCGGCCAGATCTGCTCCGGCGTCAGTGCGACATAGCTGCCACCGAACGCCGGCAGCTCCATCGGAGGAATGCTGACGATCCCGTCCGTGCCACCGAGGAAGGGTGTGTTGGCCACCACGGTCAGTGCGATGAACGCCGATCCGTACGTCACCAGTGAGAAGACGAACGCGCTCGTCCGGAGCGTGAAGAGCCCGACGATGAGGGCGAGGACCACGGTCAGCACGAGCGAAGCGCCCAGAGTCGCCAGCGTCGAGAAGCCCCACTTCGTCGCGGCGATCGCCGTGATGTAGGCACCGGCCGCGAAGAAGAGCGTGTGCCCCAAGCTCACCTCGCCGAGATAGGACAGCACGAAATCGGCGCCGTAAGCCATGATCGCGAAGATCGCAACGAGCACCAGCGTCTCGTAGGCGAGCGAGCCGCCGCCGAAGACGCTCGGCAGCAAGTAGGCGACCGCGCCGATCGCGACGTAGAGCAGCCAACGGGCGCGCAGCAGCGCGAGCGCCGCCGCGCCGCGCGAGACGTTCTTCGTTGCGGTCATCGGACCCCGACCTCCTGTCGGCGAGCGACCAGGAATACGATCACGACTGCGAACGCAGCCGCCATGGCATACCCGGCGACCCAAATCTGGCTGATGAGCGCCACGAACAGGCCGAGCCCGATCGCGGCGATGAAGTTGCCCCAAATCCGCCCGATGCCGCCGATCACGACGACCGCGAAGGTGATGATCACCTCTTGGAAGCCGATGGACGTCAAGATGGGCCCGCGGGGCGTGAGCGCCCATCCGGACACCATCGCGGCCGCGACGGAGAAGCCGAGGACGCCGGCGTAGATCCACATCGGATTGATCCCGTAGAGCGTCGCCAGCGGCGGATCCTCGGAGACGGCACGGACGTAGGCGCCAGCCCTCGTGCGCTTCAGGACGAACCAGACCGCCACGTACATGACGACCGCGAGCACGATGATGAGCGCATCCTGGTGCGGCAGTCGCGAGTCACCGAAGGCAATCTGGCCACCGGCCAGCGGACTCGGCACGATCTGCGGGTTGTCGCCGAAGACGATGCCGGCAAGGCCGCTGAAAGCGAAGCCGATCGCGAGGGTCGCGAGCATGATGCTGACGAGGTTCCGCTCGGCGATGAGCCGCGCGAGCACGAATTGCATGAGCGCGCCGATGATGACTCCGCCGAGGATGATGAGCGGCAGCGCCAAGTAGTACGGGATGCCCAGTTGCGCGACGAGCCACCAGGTGGTGAAGCCGCCGAGCATGTAGAGCTGACCGGTGGCGAAGTTGACGAGGCGCGCAGCACCCAACAGCACGGTCCAGCCGATCGCCAGCAGCGCATAGCCCGCGCCGAGCGCGACCCCATCGGCCAGCAGATCCATGAGCCTCATGCGTGGGTACCCCCCAGGTAGACGGCGCTGATGCGCGGATCATCGGCGAGTTCGGCGGCGGGCCCTTGCACCACGGTCCTTCCGCGCTCGATGAGGTGCAGCTCGTCGGCGACGGCGAGCGCGGCACGCACGTTCTGCTCGACGAGCAGCACGGCGAGCCCAGTCGTGTCGACGAGCCGCCGCACGCTCCGAAGGAGCTCCTCGACGATCTTCGGCGCGAGCCCGACGGATGGCTCATCGAGGATGAGCACCTGCGGTGCGCCGCGGAGCGCCCGGGCCACGGCGACCATCTGCCGCTCACCGCCCGAGAGGCTGCCCGTGATCTGCCCCTGGCGCTCGCCCAGGTTTGGGAAGATCTCGAAGATCTCGTCGAGCTCGTACGCCCGCCTGGCTGCGTCCTTCGGAGGTCGAGCGAGCGTGAGGTTCTCCTTGACGGTCATCTGGGCGAACGCCCCCAGTCCCTCCGGTACGAGCGTGACGCCGAGCCGGGCTCGCGCGTGCGCCGAGAGGCCGGAGATGTCGCGACCGGCGAGTTCGACGCGGCCGGTGACCGTCGGCGTGCCACGGGACCAGCCCGCGACGGCGCCGACGAAAGTGCTCTTGCCGGCGCCGTTGCCGCCCGCTACCGCGACGAGCTCCCCCTCGCGGATGCGCATCGACATGCCGTCGACCGCCCGGTTGCCGCCGTAGCGCACCGTGACCTCGCTGGCGACGAGCACGTCGCGGCTCATGCCGCGGTCCCGAGGTAGGCCTCGAGTACGTGAGGGTCCGCCTGCACGTGCTGAGGGGTGCCGGCAGCGATCGTCCTACCGCGGTCGAGCACGATCACCTCGTCCGCCACTGCCATCAGCAAGTCCATGTGGTGCTCGATGAGCACGACGGCGACTCCTTCGTCCCGCAGGTCATGCAGCACGTGCTGCAGGTGCTCGAGGTCCTCGCCGCCCACGCCCGCGGCCGGCTCGTCGAGCAGGAGCGCCCGCGCCCCCTCGCCATAGGCGAGCGCGATCGACATCGTGCGCTGCAGGCCGTAGGGCAGCTTGTCAGGATTCGAGCCGAAGAAGCGCGAGGCGATGCCGAAGCGCTCAAGCAGTGCCGCGGCCTGGTCCCGGGTGTCGGAGCGCTTGCGCGCCTCGATCCACGGCGCGACGAGCGACGTTCCGAGCCCCACCTCCCGCGTGAGCACGAGCGATGACGTCGCGTTCTCGAGCACGTCGAGCTCGACGAAGAACGAGTTCTGCTGGAACGTGCGACGGAGGCCCGCGCGCGCGAGCCGCTGGTTGTGCCACCGGCTCACGTCCTGGCCGTCGAGCACGATGCGGCCGCTCGCCTTCGGCACCGATGCCGTCATGCCGGCAAAGGTGCTCGACTTGCCTGCGCCATTGGGGCCGATGAGGCCGAGGATGCGGCCCGCGTCAGCCGTGCAGGCAAAGGACTCGAGCGCAGTGTACGCGCCGTATCGGATCGTGAGGTCCTCAACCCTCAGAACGGGCGACGCGGCCGCGCCGCCCGTCCTTGCGTCAGTCAGCGGCGCCAACCTGCCACACCCCTTCCGGGATCTCGATCGGCTGCACGGGAACCGGCTGACCGTCCTCGATGCGGTAGATCTGCACCGTCGCGGTCATCTGGCCCTGCTCGGTGACGGTCACGTCGCCGAGGATCGTGTTCTCGAACGACCCGCCCTTGATCGCGTCCGCGACCGCGGCCGCCTCGGTGGTGTCGATCTCCTCGACGGTCTGCGCCCAGAGGATGAGCGATTGCGCCGTCACCGCGGCCCAGCGGTTGGGTGCCTCGCCGCCGCGCAGCTCGGAATAACCCTCTGAGAGAGCGACGTTCGCCTCGTATGACGTGAACGGCTCGTTCGACGGGTAGTAGATGTCGGCCGAGATCCAGCCCTCGGCAGACTCCCCCGCGAGCTCGATCGTCTCCGGGAACACCGTGCCGAATCCGGCCATCAGTTGAGAGTCGAGTTCGGCGGCCGTGAGCTGCTGCATGAGCACGACCTGCCCGGTGAGAGCCTGAGAGGCGAAGGTGATGGCGACGTCCGGGTCGGCGGCCTTGACGTTGCCGACGGCCGTGCGGAAGTCAGTGTCCCCCGTCTCGAACTGCGCCGACTCGACGATCTCCACGCCGCCAATCGACTCGAGCTCCGACTCGAATTGGGCGAGGGCGTCCTGGCCGTAGGCGCTGTTCTCCCAGAGGATGCCGACGGTCTCGGCGCCGGAGTCGGCGATGTAGCGGGCGGCAGAGTAGCCGGCGACCTCGCTGTTGGTGTTGATGCGCAGCGCGTTCGGGTCGGCGTCGCCGAACATCTGCGACGTCTGCGAGCCAGCGACGAAGTACAGCATGTTGGCGCGTGCCGCGATGGGCTGGACTGCGAGCGTCACGGCGCTCGCGTACCCGCCCAGGACCGCGTCGACGTCGTCTCGGACGAACTCGTTCATCGCCGTGACGCCGATCTCGGGGGTCGACTGGTCATCCTTGAAGATCAACTCGATCTCGCGGCCGTTGACGCCGCCCTGCTCGTTGATGATGTCGGCCTGCACCGTGATGCCGTCGCGCATCGCCTCACCGACGGCCGAGAGCGCGCCGGTCGTGGGGACGAGCACCCCGACGCGGTACGGGCCGCTATCGTCGCCGGTGTCCGAACCGGCGGTCGGGCTCCCCTCCGTGGTATTCGCGCAAGCCGAGAGGGCGAGAGCCCCGACTGCAATGGCGGCAAGCCCAATACGGGTGCGACGACGCATGAGATCTCCTTCGATCCTGGCGCTCCGGGCCACGCGATGCGGCATAACCGAAGTGCACTATCACTTGGGACCTCAACCTAAGGAGCGCGTGAGTGCGGTGTCAATGCGCATCGCGGCCCGATAAAGACGCCTGATCACTGCGCCGCCGACCTCACGGCTTGTCGCGCGGCTAGTGTCGTCGGAACGGCGCCGCTGACCGGAGCGCTGCCGATTCCGCGCGAGAGGGGGCAGGATGAACACAGGCGCTCTTCCTGCGGGCCGACCGGTCGGCCGTCGTGGTCGGGCGAAACTGCTGCGGCAGCAGCAGATCGCGGAGGCCGCCGCCCGTCTCCTGCTGACCCACTCTTTCGAAGAGATCACGACGAAGGCTGTGGCGGCTGAGGCCGGCATGGGTGAGGCGACGCTGTTCCGCCACATCGGCTCGAAGCACGAGCTGCTGACGATCGTCTACGGCGACCAGCTCGATGCCGAGCTCAACCGCATCGAGGAGGAAGACTCGCGCATGGTCGCCCAGCGCCGAGCCGATACGCCGACTGCGGCGTTTTTCATCGAGCGCGTCCTGAACGCCTACCGTTTGCGATGCGCGTTCTACCTCATCAACCCGGCGAACGCTTCGCTCTACCTGCGCGAGGGCTTCAAGCCCGGTACGGAGAGCGCGCGCCACATCTCACAGGGCGACCGTACTATCCGACTTGTCGCGCAGATCCTGCGGGAAGGTCAGGACGTCGGCACGTTGACCGGAATCGTCGACCCGCTCGTCGTCGCGCAGAACTGCCACGGCACGTACATGCACGAGATCGACCGGACGCCCGTTCGCGGCTTCGACCCGGCCACCATATGGGAGAGACTCGAGGTGCGATTGCGCGCACAGCTCGAGCCCCTCGCCGCGCCGCGGAGTCAGACCTCCTGACCCGCGTCGCCGTCAGACGGTGACGAGCCCCACGGTCTTGCCGCCGCAGACGTAGAGCGTCTGGCCGGTCGTGAACCCGGCGCGCGAGTCGAGGAATCCCGCGACCGCATGGGCGATGTCCTCGGGTTGTCCCATGCGGCGCACCGGGATCGAGTCGATGATCTGCTGCGTCGCGGGCGCCCCGGGCGGGTTGGCCTGGGAGAACAATGGGGTCTCGATCGGACCCGGGCCGATCGCGTTGACCGTGATGCTGTGCGCGCCGAGCTCCAGCGCCCACGTGCGCGTTGCGCCGAGGAGGCCGGCCTTCGTCGCGGCGTACGTCGTGCGGCCCTCCTTGCCGAGCGCCGCACGAGACGCGATGTTCACGATGCGACCGAAGCCGGCCTCCTTCATGCCCGGCAGCAGCGCCTGCACGGCGAGGAGCGCAGACTGCAGGTTGACCCGCACCACCCGGTCGAGCTGGTCGAGCGTCACGTCCTCGATCGCGGCGACGTCGATCATGCCGACGTTGTTGACGAGCCGAGTGATCGGGCCATCGGCGAGCGCCTCCTCGAGGGCCTTGCGCGTCGAGTCCGGATCACCGAGGTCAGCCGCGATATCACCGTCGCGCAGATCGATCGTGATGGGCTCCCAGCCCTCGGCGCGGCAGCGCTCGGCAGTCGCCGCCCCGATGCCTCTGCCGCCGCCCGTGATGAGCACTCGCTCCGCCATGACCGCTCCTTTGCGTCTTCTTCCCTGGAAGTAGTGAGAGCGTACTTCGGTTACTGCGACGTCGACAAGGACTCGTGAGCGTCGAACCGCGCCCGATCGGCAGGACTCATCGGCACCGCCGCGGGCGGTCAGCGTCCGGCGAGCGGGACAAGCGGGTTCAGTTGCGCGTCGAGCCTGGGCCCGACGCGGTCCCAGATCGCATCCGGGTCGAAACCTCGTACGGGCGTGCGGTCGATCTCGTGCATGTAGATCGCGTGGCAATTCTGAGCCACCAGCAAGGGCTGGGGGCGTAGGTCGAGGACGCCGTTGGCCTGCCCCGTGTCGATGATCGACGCGACGAGGCGAATGGTGCGGTCACCCTGAGCAATGTTGCGAGAGGCCGGCCCGTGCTCGGGACGGAAGCCCTCCCGCAGGTACCGCGCGGAGTTCTCGGGATTGCGGCGGTAGAACGCGCACCGCTCGAAGTAAATGGCGCGCACCCGCAGGACGCAGTGATCACCCGTCACGTGGGTACTATTCGCGGCGACGAATGATGCATCGCGCTCCTCGATGCGATCGAGGACGGCGTCGAGTTCGTCTCCGTAGACCATGTGCAGCAGGTCGCTCTTCCCCGAGACGTAGCGGAAGAGCGTCGCCTCGCCCACGCCGGCGAGTTGCGCGACCTCCCGCATGGTGATCTCATCGAGCTGCTTCGACGCCATGAGCGATGCGGCGGCCGCCCGGATCGCATCGCGTTTGCGTTGCTTCCCCCGTTGTCGCGCGGACATCTCCGACGCTGTGGTCACCGCTCTTCCTCCTCAAGCCGAGCACCATCCGCGCCCCGCCAGGGCCGCAGGACGATCTTCCCGTCGAGTCCGCCACGCTCGCCCGCGCGATGCGCGTCGGCCGCGGCGATGAGCGGCAGCTCGAGCGCGACGCGAGGCTTGAGCCGGCCTTCCGCGACAAGCGATGCGAGCCGCGCCATGCCGCGCTCCGACGGCTCGACCACGATGCGGCGAAGCGCGACGCCGCTTGCAGCTGCCTCTGCCTGGACCGCAGCCGACGTCCTTGGGATCAGCGAGACGAGCGTTCCCCCTGCGCTGCACCAAGCCAGCAGCGCAGCCGTGCGATCGCCGCCGAACGGATCGATGACCACCGCGTGAAGGGAGGGCGCAGACGGGATGCCGCTGGGCGCGGCCCCGACAACGCTCGCCCCCAGCGCGGCAAGGTCGGAGAGCCGCTCGGGTCGGGCGCATGCCGTGACGGCGGCCCCGAGCGCGACGGCGATCTGCACTGCGAGTCGCCCGACCCCTCCGGCGGCCCCGCACACCAGCACGGATTGGCCCGCCCGGACCCGTCCGGCGTCCTCGAGCGCCTGTAGCGCCGTCAGTCCCGCGAGCGGCAGAGATGCAGCCTCTGCGAAGCCCATACCGTCCGGGATCCGGGTGAGCTGGCGGGCCGGCGCGGCTACCAGCTGCGCATAGGCCTGGGCGGGCAATGGGAAGCGCGGCATGCCGAAGACGCGGTCACCGATTTCGAGCGTGTGCGAGCCGTCAGCGACGGCCTCGACCACGCCGGCGAGATCGAAGCCGAGGATTGCCGGATCCCTCCACAGCCGGCGACCCCCGGTGGCGCGCGACTTCCAATCCGTTGGGTTGACGCCCGCGGCCTCGACCCGCACGAGCACCTCGCCAGGGAGCAGTTCGGGTACCGGCACGTCGACGATTTGCAGCACCTCGGGCGCTCCCCAAGCGGTCGCGGCGACCGCCTGCATCATGCGCTGCACAGAGTCCCCCAGGGCGGGACGTCACCGAGCGCGTCGATGAGCCGCGCCACGCCGCCCGGCTCGTCCAAGCCGTCGACGAGCGCCGGCAGTCGCTCTGCCACGTCCGGCACGATGCCCGCCCGTGGCAGCAACTCGCTCGCCAACTGAGCCTGGCGGTCGGGATCCACGTCGACCTTCGATGTGGCATCGCGGAGTCGTCGGCCGTTCCTGAGCTCGATCGTGACCTCGGCGCCATGCCCGCCTGTCGTCGGCATGCCGCCCACGACCTCGATTCGGCCGCGAAGACGCTGAACCGCCGCGCTCCCAGGGTGCAGCGCGTTGACGTCGACCCTCCCCTCCGCGAGCGCGACCGCCACACCTTGCCGGGCATCCATCATCGCCTGGGGCCACGAGGTCGGCGCGTGCTCGACAGCGATACCGGGGTAAGCGGCGTCCTCGTCGGCGAGCCGCACGACGACCCGCTGGATGTCGTCATCCTGCAGGCCCGGCTCCCCTTCGCGGAGCCGGATCGCCACCTCCACGGCTGCCTGGTTGATCGCGCACACCGGGTGGGCTTTGAGCAGGACCTGCTCGATCACAGACTCACCCCGGAGCGCTCGAGCGAGGGACCGCGCGGTGATCGGCGCGGCGCCGAGCGCGTTCAACAGCCCGGATCGACCCTCGAGGACAGTCAGAGCGCCGCGCGTGCCCGCTTCCGCCCACAGTGCCGATTCCAGGCCGTCGCGCGCCGCGGCGGCGGTCTGCAAGCGCCATTCGTCGGTGCCCGCTAGCCAGACCTCGGTGAGGCCCGCCGCGCGGTTCGTCGCGAGTGCGATCGCGTTGGCGGAGCTCGCCTCATCGAACCCGAGCACGACAGCGACGGCGCTCGCGGCCGCGATCGGGCCGACGATCCCAGTCGACCGCAGCCCCCGCGACCGCATCCCGGAGAGCAGCTCCGTGCCGAGCACGCCGCCAATCTGGTAGCCGGTCGCGATGGCCGCGAGCAGTCGCCCGCCGTCGACGTTGCGGGGAGCGATCGCGAGACACGCCGGAGTGACCGCGCTGCCCAGGTGCGAGACCGAGGGTGGGTGCTCGTCGTGCTGCGCCCTCGCACCCATGCGGAGCGATGTGGCGAAGGCAAGGTCGGTCGGCGTAGTCGGGGACGCAGCCCAGGGCAGGGCGCGGTCCGGCTGCACGCCCGGCAGCGGCATGCCAGTCGCCGCGAGGCCGACAGTGAGGTTGTGGAGGAGTGCGACCTTCGTCGCGCGCCGGACGCTCGGTGGAAGCGGCTCGGCCGCGGACCTAGCGACGTACTCGCTCAGTGCCGCGATGAGGGTGCGCTCCATCGACTCGGCCATCTCGGCACCGATCCCGTCTGTGTCGCAAGGCTGTAGTGCGGGAGCGGCGACGCGCGACCCTGCACGATGCTAAGGATGCGCGATGAGAGCGCGCAATCAGTTTGCCGTATTGGCATGACCGCATCGGCCGTGTAGCCTCCGAGAGAACACATTTTGATAGTGCGCTATCAGAATCCAGATCACGATGGAGTGAGGTGGCGATGGTCACGAAGCAGGACGCCGAGCAGCAGACGCGCAGCGCCTGGCACGCCGACGGCACGCTGCGAGAGCCGCTGCTGGTCACGCCCAGCGGGCACGTGCAGCACGCGGGGCGATCGATCCCGGTCTACGACAGCGGCAACGAGACGACGGCCCCGACGATCGTGCTCGTGCACGGCAGCTCGGGCACCGCGCGGGGCAGCTTCTGGGCGGTCTACCCGATCCTCAGCTTCACGCGGCGGGTCGTCGCTTTCGACCTGCAGCTGCCCGCCGACGACGCCGAGCTCACGCTCGCCGACGCCGTCGACCAGGTGCGCGCGGTCGTCGAGCACGCCGCGGCCGACGGACCGGTCGCGCTCGTCGGCTACTCGTTCGGCGCCGTCGTCGCCGCCGCGTACGCCTCCGACCGGCCCGACGCGCTCGCCTCGCTGTCGCTCGTCGCCGGCTGGTCGAAGACCGATCGGCACCAGCTGCTGCGCAACGACCTGTGGCAGCGACTGCAGGAGGACCCCGAGGCGCTCAGCCGCTACACGCTGCTCATGGCCTACTCGGCGGGCTTCGTCGTCGGCCGCAACGAGCGCGACTGGCGCGAGCTGCAGCAGGCGGTCGCGTCGCGGCCGTTCCCGCCGCAGATCATGCGCCTCAACCGCGACATCGACATCGCCTCGGGGCTCAGCCGCATCGAGGTGCCCACGCTCGTCGTCGGCTGCACCCACGACGCGATGGTGCCGCTGCACCACTCGCGCATGCTGTTCGGCGCCGTCTCCGACGCCCGCTACCTCGAGATCGAGAGCGGCCACGCCGTCACCGTCGAGCGCCCGGCGCAGCTCGCCGTCGCCATCGACGACTTCACCCTCGACCCGCACGAGCACCCCGCGGGCGCCATCGTCCCCGTCGACCACGCCTGAGAGCAGGAGCGCATCATGCAGACCGCATCCACCACGGCGAGCACCGCCCAGCCGTCCACGACCCACCACCGCATCGCGATCATCGGCTCGGGCTTCGCGGGCCTCGGCCTCGCCATCCAGCTGCGGCGCCGCGGCGAGCACGACTTCGTCGTCCTCGAGCGCGCCGGTGACGTCGGCGGCACCTGGCGCGACAACACCTACCCGGGCGCCGCGTGCGACATCCAATCGCACCTCTACTCCTACTCGTTCCGCCCCAACCCCGACTGGTCGCGCGTCTACGCCTCCCAGCCCGAGATCCACGCGTACCTGCGCGAGGCGGCCATCGACGAGGGCGTCATGCCGCACATCACGTTCGACGCCGAGCTGCTCGAGTCGACGTGGCGCCCCGAGCGGCAGCACTGGGTGCTCGAGACGACCGCGGGCCGCTTCAGCGCCGACATCGTGGTGAGCGCCGCCGGCCACCTCTCCGACCCGAAGCTGCCGAGCATCCCCGGCCTCGAGCGCTTCGAGCGGCCGATGTTCCACTCGGCGCAGTGGGACCACTCGTTCGACGCGACGGGCAAGCGCGTCGGCGTGATCGGCTCGGGCGCCTCCGGCATCCAGATCGTGCCCGAGCTCGCGAAGACCGCCGAGCAGCTGACCGTCTTCCAGCGCTCGGCGCCGTACATCATCCCCCGCGTCGACCACGAGTACACCGACGCGCAGAAGGCGATGTTCCGCCGCATGCCCGAGACGGCGCAGGCGCTCCGCGACGAGCTGTTCTGGGGCAACGAGGCGCGCTTCCCGCAGCGCCGCGGCATCGCCGACTTCATCGCGAAGATCGAGGCGACCGCGCTCGACCACCTCGCGGCGCAGGTGCCCGAGGGCGAGCTGCGCGACAAGCTGACGCCCGACTACCTGATCGGCTGCAAGCGCATCCTGATCTCGAACGAGTACTACCCGACGTTCCTGCGCGACAGCGTCGCGCTCGAGACGGGCCGCATCGTCGAGGTCTCCGAGCGCGGCATCCTCACGGCCACCGCCGACGGCGGCACCGTCGAGCACGAGCTCGACGCACTGGTGCTCGCGACCGGCTTCGAGGCCTCCGACCTGCCCATCACGCACCGCATCTTCGACGCGGACGGCCGCTCGATGGCCGACGCGTGGACGCGGGGCGGGGCGGCCTACGCCTGCAGCACGGTGGCGGGCTACCCCAACCTCTTCATCATGAACGGACCCAACTCGGGCCTCGGGGCCGGCTCGATCATCTACATCGTCGAGTCGCAGATCCAGTACATCCTCGGCGCGCTCGACTTCCTCGACGGCACCGGGGCGTCGACGCTCGAGATCACCCAGGAGGCGCAGGACCGCTTCGTCGACTCGGTCGACGCCCGCGCGGCCGACACGGTGTGGCTGAACGGCGGCTGCCACAGCTGGTACGTCGACGAGCGCTTCGGCCGCCTGACGACGGTGTGGCCCGACTTCATGCACAAGTTCCGCCGCGAGAGCGGCCGGTTCCGCCCCGACGAGTACCTCGTCGACGGCGAGCCCGCCGAGGGCGCGCGCTCGCTCGAGGGGGTCTCGGCGTGAACGGGCTGAGCCTGTGGCGCCTGCAGTGCTTCGCCGCGCTCGCGCAGGAGCTGCACTTCGGCCGCGCCGCATCGGTGCTGTTCATCACGCAGCCGGCGCTGTCGCTGCAGATCAAGCAGCTCGAGATCGCGCTCGGGTGCGAGCTCGTCGAGCGCGCCCGGCAGGTGCGGCTCACCGACGACGGCCGGCGCCTGCTCCCCTATGCCGAGCACGTGCTCGCTGCTGCCGACGAGTTCGCGGCGGCCGCGGCGCGCGGCGGCCGGCTGCGCGCCGCATGACGGCGGCGGCACGGCCGGTCGCGCCCGAGCGGCTGCAGCGCGCGGTGCGCGACATCCTCGTGGCGGGCGGATGCGTCGACGCGGTCGCCGAGGCGGTGGCCGACGGCCTCGTCGACGCCGACCGCCACGGCGTCGCCTCGCACGGCGTCTCCCGCCTCGGCATCTACCTCGAGCGGCTGCGCAGCGGCGCCGTGCGCGGCGACGACGCGGTGACCGTGGAGCGCGAGTGGGAGACCGGCGCGATCCTCGACGCCGGGCACGGCTTCGGCGCCTGGTCGGCCGCGCGCGCCGTCGACCTCTGCATCGAGAAGGCGCGCTCGGCCGGCATGGCCGTCGTCGTGACGCGGAGCGCCGACCACTTCGGGCGGGCCGGTGCCTTCAGCAGCCGCATGGCCGAGGCGGGGCTCGTCGCGATCGTGGCCGCCAACACCGCGCCGCTCATGCCCGCCGTCGGCGGCGCCGAAGCGGTGCTCGGCAACAACCCGCTCTCGATCGCCGCGCCGGGCGGCGCGGCGCCGCACGTGGCCGACATGGCGCTCTCCGCCGTGGCGCTCGGCAAGATCATCGAGGCCGAGCGCGCCGGGGCCGAGATCCCGCCGACCTGGGCGACCGACGCCGACGGCGCCCCGACCACCGATCCTTCCGCGGCACGGGCGGGCCTGCTGCTGCCGGCCGCGGGCGCCAAGGGCTTCGGCCTCGCGTTCTTCATCGAGGTGCTCACGGGCGTGCTCGGCGGCGGCGCGATCGCCGGCGAGGTGCGGAGCCTCTACAAGCAGCACGACGAGCCGAACGACTGCTCGCACGTGTTCATCGGCATCGACGCGTCGCGGTTCGAGGCCGGGGAGAGCGTCGCCGAGCGCACCGACCGGCTGGCCGACCGCATCCGCCGGAGCCCCCGGGCGCCGGGCGTCGACGCCGTCTACGCGCCGGGCGACCTGGAGCGCGCCGCCGCGGCGCGCACCGCCGAGGCGATCCCGCTCGCGGCCGCGACGGCCGACGAGGTCGAGGCGCTCGCCGCCGCGGCCGGCGTCGCCTCGCCGTTCGGGGGCGGCGCGTGATGCTGCAGCGCGTGCGCGCGGATGACGGCCGCGACCTGCTCGTGCGGCGCGACGACGGGCGGCTCGCGGTGCTCGGCGACTGGGACGGCGGGCGCGTGCTCGAGGCCGTGCCGGCGCCGACCGGCGAGGTGCTCGACGAGGCCGCGGCGCAGCCGCTGCCGTTCGTGCGCGAGACGGCGAAGATCCTCTGCGTCGGGCTCAACTACCGCCCGCACATCGAGGAGATGGGGCGAGAGGCGCCGACGCATCCGACCCTCTTCGCGAAGTTCGTCGACTCGTGCATCGGGCCCGCCGACGACATCGCACGGCCGGCCGACGTCGACCAGCTCGACTGGGAGGGCGAGATCGCCCTCGTCGTCGGCGCGCACGTGCGCGACGAGCCGCGCGAGACCGCGTCGTACGCGGTGCTCGGCGTGCTCGCGCTCAACGACGTCACCTCGCGCGGCCACCAGTACCGCACGACGCAGTGGCTGCAGGGGAAGGCGCTCGACAGCCTGACGCCCGTCGGGTCGATCGTCGCGCCGCTGCGCGGCGACATCGAGATCACCACCCGCGTCGACGGCGAGGTCGTGCAGCACGGCAGCATCGACGAGCTCGTCTTCGGGCCCGCGGACCTCGTCGCCTACGCCTCCGCCCTCGTGCGGCTGCGCCCCGGCGACATCATCGCCACGGGCACGCCCGGCGGCGTCGGCCACGGCATGCAGCCGCCCCGCCACCTCGAGCCCGGGCAGCTGCTCGAGACGAAGCTGGCGGGTGTCGAGACGCTGCGCAACCGCATCGTCGGCGCGGGCGGGGCATGACCCGGTGACGCCCGCCCCCGGCACGCTGCTCGTCGCCCCGCACCAGTTCCCCGACCTCGCCCGTGAGGAGGCCCTCGCGGCGGAGCTCGGGGTCGACCTCGTCGCCGCCCCGGATGCGGCGGCCTTCGCGGCTGCGCTGCCGCAGGCCGCGGTCGTGATGGTGACGCCGTACGTGCGGCTCGAGCGGCACGACCTCGAGCGGATGCGGTGCCTCGGCGTCGTGCGCTACGGCATCGG
This sequence comes from Agrococcus sp. BE272, assembly GCF_031457935.1. Classification (NCBI taxonomy): domain Bacteria; kingdom Bacillati; phylum Actinomycetota; class Actinomycetes; order Micrococcales; family Microbacteriaceae; genus Agrococcus; species Agrococcus sp. BE272. Next base: position 769,076 of record NZ_JAVDXL010000001.1, read on the forward strand.
CTACGACAACATCGACGTCGCCGCCGCGGCCGAGCTCGGGGTGCCCGTGTCGATCGTGCCCGACGCGTCGTCGGAGGAGGTCGCCTCCCACGCCCTCGCCCTCGGGCTCATGCTGAGCCGGCGCATCCCCCAGGGCCAGGCCGCGATCGCGCGCGGCGCGTGGGCGAGCGCCGTGCCGTTCGACAGCCCCTTGCTCAGCCGGCTCCGCGTCGGCGTGATCGGCATGGGGCGCATCGGTCGGCGCGTCGCGACCTGGTGGCGCGACCTCGGCGCCGACGTGCGCGCGCACGACCCGGTCGCCGCGTTCGACGCGGTGCCGGCCGCCGACGTCGACGAGCTCATCGCCGCGAGCGACGTGCTGTCGCTGCACGTACCGCTCACCGACGCGACGCGGCACCTGGTCTCGGCCGACGCGATCGCGCGCATGCCGCGCGGCGCCGTCATCGTCAACGTCTCGCGCGGCGGCCTCGTCGACGAGCACGCGCTCGCCGACGCGCTGCGCAGCGGCCACCTCGGCGGCGCGGGGCTCGACGTCTTCGAGCACGAGCCGCTCGCGACCGACCACCCGCTGCGCTCGGCGCCGAACGCGGTGCTCACGCCCCACTCGGCGTGGAAGTCGCGCAGCTCGCTCGACGCCCTGCAGGCCGGCGCCGTCGCGCGGGCGCGGCGGCTGCTGCAGGGCGAGGATCCGCCCGACCGCGTCGCGTAGCGGCCGAGCCGCTGTCCCCAGCACCTGTCGACGTCGCGAACATATCCGGCGAACGTGTTAACTTCTTGGCTGTTTGGGTAACACATTCGACCGAAGTGTTGAGGAAGCCGACATGTCATCGTGGACCCCGCACGAACCGTACAACGACCTGTCGCCACGTCCGCGCCCTGTCCAGCCTCCCAGCACGCTGCTGCTCGAGGCGGCAAGCGCATTGGGGCGCGCGGATGAGGCAGCTCGGTCCATTCCGAATCCGGGCGTGCTCGCGGCCGTCGTTCCGATCTTGGAGGCGCAGGCCTCTTCGGCCATCGAGAACATCGTCACCACCAGCGATGAGCTCCTGCGCGAGGCCGCGGGAGTCGGAACTCCCACTCCCGCAACCACCGAAGCCCTGCGGGCACGAAGCGCACTGATCGTAGGCGTGGACGCACTCCGTGCTCGGCCCGTCTCCCCCGCGGTGGCGACCCTCGTCGCCGATGAGCTCATGGGTCATTCGATGCAGTTCCGGCGGGGAGGTGGCGTCTACATCGGTCGCCCAGACGGAACGCGCGTCTACACGCCCCCAGAGGGCCACGAACGGATCGCCTCACTGCTCGATGAGTGGGCGACCTACGTGCACGATGCATCGGTCGACCCGCTCACTCGGATGGCGCTCAGCCACTACCAGTTCGAGGCGATCCACCCGTTCCACGACGGCAACGGGCGAACGGGCCGGATCCTGAACCAACTTCTGCTCATCGAGAGCGGCCTGATCGAGCAGCCCGTGCTCTATCTCTCCGGCATGATCAACCACGGGCGGCGCGACTACTACGAGCGCCTGCTCGCCGTCACCGCAGAGGACGCATGGGAGCCGTGGCTCGAATTCATGCTGCTCGCGGTTCGCGATGGCTCCCACTGGTCGCTCGAGAGAGCCGTTCGCGTTCGCGCTGCCTTCACGACGGCCGCCGAAGAGATTGATCGTGTCCTGCCGAACGGGGTGAGCACGAAATTCGTCGACGTCCTCTTCCGCAACGCCTACGTCACCATCCGCGACGTCGTGGAGGCTTGCGGCGTCACGCGCCAGACCGCCTCGAACTGGCTTCATCGGCTGAGCGACAGCGGCCTGATGACGGAACTGCCATCAGGCCGCACGAAGGCGTTCGTCAATCGGCCGTTCCTCGCTGCACTCGTCCAGGACTGATCGTGCTCACAGGAACGCGGACCGATCAGGCCTGAACCGGGTCACACCGTCGCCCTCGACAGGTGCGGGTGCTCGGCGACGAGCGAGCGGATCGCGTCGGTGATGACGCGCACCCGCAGGAGCTCGGTGAGGTCGCGCGGCACGACGAGCCAGTAGGTGCGGCGGATGCGCAGCTCCTCCGGGAGCACGCCCACGAGCTCGGGGTCGGCGCCGCCGATGTAGGTCGGCAGGAGCGCGACGCCGAGGCCGGCGCGCGCGGCGCTGTGCTGGCCGGTGATGTTGTTGGTCTGCAGCCGCGCGTGGGCGCGCGGCAGCAGCTCGTCGAGGATGCGCAGGGGCGCCACGTCGAGCAGCGCCTCGACGTACCAGATGAGGTCGTGGTCGCGCCGCAGCTCCTCGACCGTCGCCGGCGTGCCGTGGCGCTCGAGGTAGGCGCGCGAGGCGTAGCAGCGCAGCTCGTAGTCGGCGAGGTGCTGCACCGCCGCGGCGCGCGGCGAGGGCCGCTCGAGCGTGACGGCCACGTCGAAGTCGCGCGCCGTGATGAGGTCGTGGCTCGTCGCGGTGATCACCTCGACCGAGAGCCCCGGATGCGCGTCGAGCAGCGGCCGCAGCCCCGACACGAGCACGTTGGCGCCGAAGCCGTCGGGCGCGAGCAGCCGCGCGGTGCCGCTCAGGTCGCCCGCCCGCGAGACGACCGCCTCGAGCGCCCGCGCCATGCTCGACTCGACCGCCTCCGCGTGCGGCAGCACGAGCCGCGCGGGCTCGGTGATGCGCCAGCCCTGCGGCGTGCGGTCGAACATGCGCACCCCGAGCTCCTGCTCGAGCCGGCTGATGCGCCGCGACACCGTCGTCTCGTCGACCTGCAGGCGCGCGGCGGCGTCGCGCAGCCGGCCCGTGCGGGCCACCTCGAGCAGGTAGCGCAGGTTCTCAGCGTCCATGCATCCATTCTGCACTTCTGCAGTCGAGCCTGCGCGTTTGGCCGTTGACGCCTGCATCCGCGCATCCCAGGCTGGGAGCATCCATCCCCGTCCTGCGGGGCCGAGAATCACGAAGGCGTGCACCCGGTGAGCATCGACATCAACACTCCCCCGATCCTCCGATTCGGCGCGGGCAGCGTCGACAGCATCGGCGAGCTGCTCGCCTCCTCGGGCGCCGCGCGGCCGATCGTCGTCACCGACCGCTTCCTCGTCTCCACGGGCGTCGCGGCCCGGGTGGCGGAGTCGCTCGCCGCGTCGGGCATGGAGGCGGCGGTCTACGACGGCACGATCCCCGACCCCACCACCGACTCGCTCGAGTCGGGCCTCGCCGCGATCCGCGAGCACGGCGCCGACAGCATCGTCGCGCTCGGCGGCGGCAGCCCCATCGACACCGCGAAGGCCCTCTCGGTGCTCGCCGTGCGCGGCGGGCACATGCGCGAGCTCAAGGCGCCGTTCCAGTTCATGGGGCCCGCGCTGCCGGTGATCGCCGTGCCCACCACCGCCGGCACCGGCTCCGAGGTGACGCAGTTCACGATCATCACCGACAGCGCCAACAACGAGAAGATGCTGTGCGCCGGCCCCGGCTACCTGCCGAAGGCCGCGGTCGTCGACTACGAGCTGACGCTCTCGATGCCGCCGCGCCTCACCGCCGACACCGGCATCGACGCGCTCACCCACGCGATCGAGGCGTACGTGAGCCGCAAGGCCAACCCGGTCTCCGACGTGTACGCGCTCGCCGCGATCTCGCGCATCGGCCGCTACCTGCGCCGCGCCTACCGCGACGGCGACGACCGCGAGGCGCGCGAGGAGATGATGACGGCGGCGACGCTCGCCGGCATGGCCTTCTCGAACGCGTCCGTCGCCCTCGTGCACGGCATGAGCCGGCCGCTCGGCGGGCACTTCCAGATCGCGCACGGCATGGCCAACGCGATGCTGTTCGCCGAGATCACCGCCTTCTCCGTCGGGCACGCCGTCGAGCGCTACGCGACGTGCGCGCGCACGCTCGGCGTCGCATCCGCCGACGACGACGACCAGGCGGCAGCCGACGCGCTCGTCGCCGAGCTGCGCGCGCTCGCCCACGAGCTCGAGGTGCCGACGCCCGCGAGCCGCGGCATCGAGCAGGCGCTCTGGGAGGAGCGCGTGCCGGTGATGGCGCAGCAGGCGCTCGCCTCCGGTTCCCCCAACAACAACCCCCGCGTGCCGACCGCCGAGCAGGTCGAGCAGCTGTACCGCGCGATCTACGCGTGACCGATCCCCACGACCGACCAGGAGCATCCATGAGCATCACCGAAGAGACCACCGAGACGACGACCGTCCACCACTGGATCGACGGCCGCCCGCACGAGAGCGCCGGCGACCGCACGGCGCCCGTCTACGACCCGGCGCTCGGCGTCGTCACGAAGCACGTCTCGCTCGCCGACGACGCCGACGTGCGCGCGGCGATCGCGTCGGCGTCGGCGGCGTTCCCCGCCTGGCGCGACCTGTCGATCGCGCGGCGGCAGGCGATCATGTTCCGCTTCCGCGAGCTGCTCAACGAGCGCCGCGGCGAGCTGGCCGAGATCATCACGAGCGAGCACGGCAAGGTGCTCGCGGATGCGGGTGGCGAGATCGCGCGCGGCCTCGAGGTCGTCGAGCTCGCGACCGCGTTCCCGAACCTGCTGAAGGGCGCGTACTCCGAGAACGCCTCGACCGGCGTCGACGTCTTCTCCGTCAAGCAGCCGCTCGGCGTCGTGGGCATCATCAGCCCGTTCAACTTCCCCGCGATGGTGCCGCTGTGGTTCTTCCCGGTCGCGCTCGCCGCCGGCAACACGGTGGTGCTGAAGCCGAGCGAGAAGGACCCGTCGGCCGCGATGTGGATGGCCGCGCTGCTGAAGGAGGCGGGCCTCCCCGACGGCGTGCTCAACGTGCTGCACGGCGACAAGGTCGCCGTCGACGGGCTGCTCACCGCGCCCGAGGTGCAGGCGATCTCGTTCGTCGGCTCGACGCCGATCGCGCAGTACATCTACGAGACCTCCGCCAAGCACGGCAAGCGCGTGCAGGCGCTCGGCGGCGCGAAGAACCACATGCTCGTGCTGCCCGACGCCGACCTCGACCTCGTCGCCGACGCGGCCGTGAACGCCGGCTTCGGCTCGGCGGGCGAGCGCTGCATGGCCGTCTCGGTCGTGCTCGCGATCGACTCGGTCGCCGACGCCCTCATCGAGAAGGTGCAGGAGCGCGTCGCGACGCTGCGCATCGGCGACGGCCGCCGCGGCACCGACATGGGCCCGCTCATCACCGAGGCGCACCGCGACAAGGTCGCCGGCTACATCGGCATCGCCGAGGCCGACGGCGCCGAGGTCGTCATCGACGGCCGCGGCATCGAGGTCGACGGCGAGGCGGACGGCTTCTGGCTCGGCCCGACGCTGCTCGACAAGGTGCCCACCACGTCGAAGGCCTACGAGGAGGAGATCTTCGGGCCGGTGCTCTCGGTCGTGCGCATCCAGTCGTTCGAGGAGGGTGTCGAGCTCATCAACTCGGGCGCCTTCGGCAACGGCACGGCGATCTTCACGAACGACGGCGGCGCCGCCCGCCGCTTCCAGCGCGAGATCCAGGTCGGCATGGTCGGCGTCAACGTGCCGATCCCGGTGCCCGTGGCCTACCACTCGTTCGGCGGCTGGAAGCAGTCGCTCTTCGGCTCGTCGAAGGCCTACGGCGCCGCCGGCTTCGACTTCTTCTCGCGCGAGAAGGCCATCACGCAGCGCTGGCTCGACCCGAGCCACGGCGGCCTCAACCTCGGCTTCCCCGAGAACTGAGCCGCGGATGCGTCGCGAGCAGCTGCGCGGGCGGGGTGCGGTCGTCACCGGCGGTGGCGGCGGCATCGGCCGCTCGATCGCGATGGCGCTCGCGGGCGCGGGGATGGATGTCGTCGTCGCCGACGTCGACATGGCGGCGGCCGAGCGCGTGCGCGACGAGGTGCGCGCGCGCGGCCGTCGCGCCGTCGCGGTGCGCTGCGACGTGTCGCAGCTCGCCGAGGTCGAGGCGCTGGCGGATGCGGCGTATCGCGAGCTCGGCGACATCGCCGTGCTCGTGAACAACGCGGGCGTCACGTGGCGGCCGTACCGGGCGAGCTGGGATGCGTCGGTCGACGACTTCGCGTGGATCATGGGCGTGAACTTCTGGGGCGCGCTCCACGGCCACCGGGCGTTCGTGCCGCGCATGGGCCGCTCGGGGCTGCCGTCGCACATCGTGAACACGTCGTCGGCAGCGACGCTGCGGCCGGTGCCCGGCCACGCGGCGTACACCGCGTCGAAGGCGGCGATCGACGGCTTCTCGATGGCGGTGCGTGCCGAGTACGAGGCGGCAGGCCTCGACATCGGCGTCACGCTGCTCTACCCGGGCCCCGTGCGCACCGGCTTCGCCGGCAGCGAGCGGCTGCGGCCCGAGGCGGATCGGGCCGAGACGCGCGGCGTCGTGCCGTGGTCGAGCTACACCGACGGGCAGCCGATGCGGGCGGGCGCCGAGGCCCCCGGCGCGATCGAGCCCGACACGGTCGGCCCCCTCGTGCTCGACGCGATCGAGCACGACCGCCCCTACGTCATGACGCACCCCGTGCCGCCCTTCGTCGCCGAGCGCGCCCGCCTGCTGGCGGAGGCCGCGCCCCCGCCACCACCCCCGCTGGTCGAGTAGCGGCCGGCTCCGCCGGCCGCGTATCGAGACCACTCCCGCCCCGGCGCCACCCCCACCCGCTGGTCGAGGAGCCGCCGCCCCAGCCCCGCTGGTCGAGTAGCCGCCGCAGGCGGCGTATCGAGACCAATCACTCCACGCTGACCGTCACCACCCCGCCGCCGCCCGCCTCCACCTCGAACGCCACGACCACCACCTCCTGCGCCGACTCCCCGAACAGCTCGATGCGCGGATTGCCGTCGCCCCCGAAGTCCTCGTCGCGATACGTCGCCTCTGAGTCGCCCATCTGCGCCCACAGCACGGTCTCGAAGTCAGCGGTCGCGCTGATCGCCTGCGTCGCGGCGCCGATCGTCGCGATCGCGACCCCCGGCCGCCCCGGCTCGACCATGAGCTCGACCTGCTCCCCCGGACCCACCGCATCCGTGCTCGTCAGCACCTGCAACTCGAAGCCGGTCGCATCGCCGCCGTACTCGGCGACCTCGATCGTGTAGCTGCCGGGCTCGAGCACCGTCGCGAGCAGCGGGTCGCGGGTGCTGGTGTCGAGCGCGAAGCCGCCGGCCTCGTCGTAGCCGTCGTCGTTCTCGACGTCGGCGCCGTCGCCGACGATGCGCAGCGTGAGGTCCTCGTCGTCGGTCGAGGATGCGGTGGCGACGACCGCAGCGCGCTGGTCGATGAGCAGGGTGAGCTCGGCGGTGCCGTCGCCGGGGATGAAGCCGGTGCGCACGTCGCCCTCATCCGGCGAGCCCTGCGCGATCGGCTCGAGGCTCTCGGGCCTCGGCACCGGCGGCGGGCTGGGGATGAAGCACCCGGTGAGCGCGAGCGTCGGCAGTGCGAGGAGGAGGCTGGCGGCGGCGACGCGGCCGACACGTGCGTGGCGCATGCTGCGGACCCCTTCCGACGCGGCCGTCTCGTGCTCGATCGTAGGTCGGGCGGGCTGGGAGGCGGGCGCGGCGCGGCCGGCGCGAGCGCCGCGCCGCTCGGCGCATCGATGTCAGCGGCCGTCGCCAGGCTGAGCCCATGCACCTCGATCTCGACACCATGGTGGCCATGCAGCGCTCGAGGCTGGCCGAGTTCGTCGGCGGCCCGCTCGACGGCACGGTCACCGACGACTGGGAGCCCGTGCCGGGCACGACGGAGATGGGGGTGCCGATGGCGCGCATGCCGGTGCCGTACCCGATGGGCGACGCGGTGGCGATCGTCTACGTCTGCATCGGCCGCACCGCTGACGGGCTGCGGTGGCACATGCGCTACGTCGCGCTCGAGGGGCCGGACGGCGACCCGCTCGACGTGCGCCCGTAGCCGCCGGGATAGGGTCGCACCATGGCCGAGCGCACCACCTACCTCCTCGTCGACGGCGAGAACATCGACGCGACGCTCGGCATCTCGATCCTCGACCGCCGCCCGGAGCCGCAGGAGCGCCCGCGCTGGAACAAGGTGCTCGACTTCGCCGAGCGCACGTGGCAGCAGCCGGTGAAGGGCCTCTTCTTCCTCGCCGTCTCGCACGAGCTGCCGGCGTCGTTCGTGCAGGCACTGATCGCGATGGGGTACCGGCCGGTGCCGCTCAGCGGCGAGGGCAAGGTCGTCGACATCGCCATCCAGAAGACGGCGGATGCGCTGGCCGCCCGGGCAGATGACGTCATGCTCGTGAGCCACGACCGCGACTTCGCGCTGCAGATGCAGCGCCTCGCGCAGGACGGCGCGCGCCGCGTCGGCATCGTCGGCTTCGGCGAGTTCATGGCCGGCGACCTGCGCGACGTCGACGGCATCGAGTTCTTCGACCTCGAGTACGACGTGGCGGCGTTCAACTCGCGCCTGCCGCGCGTGCGCATCATCCCGATCGACCAGTTCGACCCGCTCGAATTCATCTAAGACAGGTGCGCCCGACCTCGGGCCAGCGCTGGTCGCGACTGTTAAGTCCGTCCCGCTCGCTCCGACGACAGACAGTCGCTGTCAGTCGAGGTAGCGACGGACCGCCGCGCGGATCGCTTCAGCGTGCGTGTAGATGTCGTCAAGGCTCTCGATCGGGTGCCGCGTCTCGACCTTCGCCTCGTCGAAGACACCGACGTACTTCTGCTTACGACTGTTGAAGTGCAAGCGGGCGATCGGCTTCCGGTTGTTGTCGTCCAGGAGCACAGCGAAGTAGGACTTGGCATCGCGATGCACGATCCGCGGCGGCTTCACTTCACTACAGGCGATGGCCTTGACGATCTGGTACCCCTCCAGCTCTTCGAGCGTCGTATCGACCTCAGTGTCGCGATCGAGGTCTTTCTCCGAGACCGGCTCACTTGACACCGCTGCCGAGGACTCGGCCATTGGCGCTGGCGTGTACCCGGATGCCCCGAGTGCTGTCTTCAGCCGATCGTTCACCTGGTCGCTGAGGTACTGCTTGCCAGCCTTGGCTACGAGCGCCGAGAACTGCTCTCGCACCTTCTGAGTGAACGACCCTTCATAAACTCTTGTCGTGAAGAACCGGACCCATTCGTCAGACGGCTCTCTGAACTGCTCGCCGATCGCCCGCTTGAGCGCCCCTACGTACTTGAGCTCCTCGGCAGCACTGATCACGGAGTCGAGGTCGAAGTTCTCCTTCGTGAGCTTCCGAAGCTCGGGCACGATCGACTCATCGATGTCGGAGAGATCCAGTACGAGGAACGGCTTCTCGTCCATCCGATTGGGCTTGTCGAGGTCCGTGTAGAAGTGGTAGACCTCGCCGTTCGTCAGCACGGCGATGCGAGCGTTGGTGACCGCGAAATAACGGAAGAGTTGGGACGCGTGCTCGAACTTCAACTGCCCGATGGAGGCCTTGCACTCGAGCAGGATCTGAACCTCGCCATGGCGGAGAATGGCGTAGTCGATCTTCTCGCCCTTCTTCAGTCCGACGTCCGCCGTGAACTCAGGCACGACCTCCAGCGGGTTGAAGACGTCGTAGCCGAGGATGCTGGAGATGAACGGCATGATGAACGCGTTCTTCGTCGCTTCTTCGGTTTGGATCGCCGACTTCTGGTTCTGAACCTTTGTGGCCAGTGCGTTGAGCCGATCGCTGAATTCCATCAATTGCCTCCCGAGACTGCCACGACCGTAGCGCAGACCTGCAACATGATTGAGCGCGACTCAACGAAGTCTCGCAAACCTGTCGGGTTTTAACTGCCGGTGAAGTGCGGCCTCAAGGCGCGTCGGAGCTGCGGATCCACGACATGCACGTATGTGCCGCGAATCCCCCGAGTGAGGAGCACCGCGTAGATGTTCAACACGAACGTTCGAACATCCTCGTCTGAGTAGGCGATGCCGCGGATGTTGTTGTTCGCCTTGCCGCGAGAGTCGAAGTAGTGGTCTCGGCGGAAGATGATCCTTTGGTGCTCGGGGTCCCACCCCAGATCCCGGCCGATCAGGACGCCTGCGTAGTTGAGGTCGTAGCCCTGCACCGTGTGGATGGATCCGACCTCTTCTCGCGACGTCTTCGACCGGATCCACTCCGTCGCGGTCCGGTTCCACTGCAGGCTGAGTCCGTCGAGCTCAATGTCCGCTGCGGCTCGATCCTTGCTGCTGCGCCACTTCCACGCGTAGCCGGCCAAGAGCCGTGACAGGCCCACCTCATCGTCGCGCGCCAGGATCTCGGCCCGCATCTCGGCGGCGTCGTCGAAGAACCGCAGGTCGTACTCGCCGAAGTCAGGTCGTGTTGGCCGGTCGTCTTCTTCAGCACTCAACACATCGCGTACGTACTGGACGTAGTCGGTGCCGGCGGCCACGCGCATCTGCGTGGCGAGGCGATGCACGCGGCCGTCAGCTTCAGCTCGCTGAACGAGCGGACCGACGACGTCTGCCGGAAGATCGGCGGGTCTGACGGCTTGCAGTTCATCGAGCATGAGGATGCGGTGGGCGGCCTGCGCCTCGATCCAGTCGAGCTGCGATCGCTCGTGGTCGTCGACGCCGAAGAGGCGCTCGGTGATGAGCCGGAAGTCGCGCGTTTGCACGCCCACGGCCTGTGCCGCCCGCTGCGAGAGCCGGTGTGCCTCATCGACGACGAGCACGTCGAACCGCTCGGTGCTGTGCCCTACCTGGAAAGGAGACAGCACCATGGACGGGTCGAGGTTTGGTGTGTGCTTGAACACCCTCCGAATCGAAGCGCGCAGGGACTGCTGCGGGACTACGAGGGCGATGCGAGGCGATGCCAACAGAGCTCGATGGCCCTCGGTGAAGAAGTCGTCGAAGACCGACTCCCCGCTCGGGTCCTCGTCGCGCTCCTCCGCGGCGATATCCGCAAGGAGCTTCACGAGGTAGATCGCGACGATGGTCTTGCCCGTACCGGGATGTCCTTGGACGATGCTCGTGCTCTCGACGCCCTGCTCCAGACCGTCGAAGAGCGACTCTACGATGCCCACAGTCGCTGCCGCCTGGTCGTCGGTCAACGCTTTGAACGGCGACAGTTTGAAGAGGTCGGAATTGCGGATCTCTGGGATGCTGCGGGTGAAGAGACCGCGCGAGCGCAGCTCGTCGAAGATCGCGTCGAACCTCGCCTGGTACTCCGGGCGCTGGTAGTAGTCCGCGTCGACGATGCCGGTGTTGCGATTCAGGACGGTCCGAGCGGCGTCTCCGCTGAAGAGGCGTATCAGGAAGGATTCGAGGTCGAGACAGGCCGACTTGTGGAACGTCTCGTCGACGACGACATGCGCCCGCTCGAGCTTGCCGCGCTCGGCATTGGCGAGGTGCTGGCGTGCGCGAGCCGCCATGTTGAGCGTCTCTCCGACGTACACCTCCGATCCGCCTTCAAGCGTGTACACCACCGGCCAATTCGATGCGCGAGGGTTGCCCGCTGCCCACAGACGCATTGAGGCGTCGTCGAAGGGCAACACGTGGATCTTGCTCATGGGGTCAGCGCCGGTCGTACTTCGTGATCGAGCCCTTTGCGAGTTCCACCGGGTACTTCTCGCGAGTCTGCTCGAGCTTCGTGAGCACTAGTTCACTGGGGTCGGCGCCGAGGCGATCGGCGAGCAGGTAGCAGTAGGTGATCACGTCAGCCAATTCCTCGCGGACTCGCGCGTCGTCGGCGTCGTCACTCCACTGGAAGCACTCCAGCAGCTCGGCAGACTCGATGGAGATGCTCTTCGCCAGGTTAGGAGCGGTGTGGAACTGCGCCCATTCACGTTCGGCAACGAACACTCTTAACTCGGCGAGGACTCGATCGGGGGACACAACGCTCACGCTATAGGCAGGCGCCAACGGATCCGAGCGCATAGCCTCAGCCCATGGACTGGACTTCGTTGTTCTCAGATGGCGCGACGCTGGCAGCAATCGCTGCGGCGGCAGTCGCCTTCTGGCAGGCCGTGGTCGCCACCCGACAAGCGCGCGCCGCCACGGCAGCCAGCGAAGAGGCGGGCCGTCGTGCCGACGAAGCCAACCGTGCGCTCGCCCGATCGGCAGATGCTCACGAGACGATCGCGCTTGCACATCGCCCCAATGCGTGGGGAAACCCCATGCCAGCGAGCGACTACAAGTGGGCGATACGCAACAGCTCTGGACGGGAGATGGTTGTGCACGGAGTTGAGGCCTCGCCTGCGCGAGCGGGCTCGCTGCTCCAAGTCGAGGGCACTTTGCCCGCATCAGTTCGTGCGGGAGGCCTCTTGCGGTTCGACGCCGATGCGCGTCTCGGGCTCGTTGTCGACTCCTTCACCATCGTGTGGTCCTTCGCTGACGACACCGATCAGCGACAACATCGATCAGAACGTCTTCTCCGGCGATAGACGCCCGGCGCCCGCAGCGAGGGAGAGCACCTTCTGGATTCGCATACGCGCGTCCCTCAGCCACGTCAGACAGCAACGTGGAACCTGCCGCGATATGAACTCATATGGCCACCTCGGACCGCGTTCGACCTCACACGTCCCGCAAGTACGTGTTCAACCCCCGCGCCCGCTCCAACGCCCCCGGCGGCACCTCGAGCACACCGACGCCCGGCTCGTCCCCGAGCAGCACCGCATTCCTCCCGAACGGCGTCGCGATGCACGAGCGGCCGGTGAACCCTGGCCCGCAGTGGTTCGCGTACGCGACGACCACCCCGTTCTCGAGGGCACGCGCCGGCACCTGCAGCGTCGACGTCTGCGTCGCCGAGTAGTGCCACGCCTCACCCCGCCCGGCAACACCCTCCTCCACTGTCGGCACCGCCGTCGGCACGAGCAGCACGTCGGCGCCGGCCATAGCCAGAGCACGCGCGAACTCGGGGAACTCCACGTCGTAGCAGATGCCGACGCCCCACTCGAGGCCGCCCCACCCCACGACCGAGCTGTAGTCGGCGGCGGGCGTCATCCACTGCTGCTCGACGGGTCCGAAGAGGTGCCGCTTGTGCACGCGCTGCAGCTCGGCGCCGTCGGCGTCGAACATCGAAGCGGCGATCCGGTGCGAGCCGTCAACGGAGTCGACGCTCGAGCCCACCAGCGCAACCCGATGCCGCCGTGCGATCTCCGCGAGCGCCGCGCGCACAGCCCCGCCGTCGTGCTTCCAAGCCCGGTCGGGCGCGTAGCCGGTGGCGAAGAGCTCGGGCGTCACGACCACGTCGGCGCCCCGCGCCGCGGCCTCGGCGACGAGCCCAGACAGGGTCTCGAGGTTGCGATCCACGTCGTCGATGACGGCCGCCGCCTGCGCGACGGCGACGGTGCGGCTTGCCTGGGCGCTCATGAGCCCATCCTCCCTGCTCGACGCGATCGAGGCATCCGCTGTTGACGAGCAGCACCAGCGTGCCGCATCATGACGCTAAACCCAACTGGTTTTGGTTTAGCGATCACTAGCGATCACGACCCCGAGCTCGGCGAAGGAGCCAGCCATGACGTCACCCCGGCCCGACGCGCCCCAGGCGCCCGCCACCGACTTCCAGGAGGCGCTGCGCGCCCGCGGCACCGACTCGGCGATCGCCGCCGAGCTCGAGCGCCGCATCGAGCTCATCGAGCACGAGGAGTACGAGGATGCGTCGCGGCTGCCGCTCACGGCGCGCGAGGTCGTCGCCTACGTCGGCGTGACGCTGGGCGCCATCGCGCTCGGCCTGCTGGTCGTTGTCCTGTGAGCGACCGGAAGGCCCTCGCGGCCGACCCGATGCTCTCGAGCGAGCACGTCTTCGGCACGTTCCCGCTGCTGAAGAAGGAGCGCACCTGGAGCGCGCTCGACTTCACCTGGGTTAACACCGCCATCGCCATCGCCACCTGGGCGTTCCTCGTCGGCGGCTCCACGGCACTGCTCGTCGGCTTCCAGGACGGCATCGCCGCGATGATCATCGGCAACGCGATCGGCCTGTGCTTCATGGTGCTCGCCTCGGTCGTCGCCTCGCAGCGCTGGGGCAGCGAGCAGTACCTGCTGCTGCGCGGCGCCTTCGGCGTCGTCGGCGTCGGCGCGCTCGTCTTCACCGTCATCCTCATCACCGAGATGGGCTGGTCGTCGCTGCTCGCCGTCATGGCCGGTCGCGCCACGAGCCAGGTCGTCTCGACCATGGCCGGCACCGATCTCGGCCAGTACGGCCCGGTCGTCACGATCGGCGGCCTCATCGCCATCGCGATCGCCTGGTGGGTGCTCTCCCGCGGCCCGGTCACGATCGGCCGCTTCAACGCGATCATCGCGCCCGGGCTCGCCGTGATCACCGTCGTGATGATGGTCTTCCTCGTCATCAACACCTCGTGGGACGCGCTCTTCGCCGCCTCCCCGATCGCGCCGTTCGACGACGCGACGCTCAACTTCATGGTCGCCGTCGAGTTCAACGTCGGCGTGGGCGTCTCCTGGTACCCGGTGATGGGCTCGCTCGCCCGCATGACCCGCTCGCGCAAGGCGGCCGTCTGGCCCGCCTATGGCGGCCTCCTCATCGCCACGCTCGTCGCGCAGATCGTCGGCATGGCCGCGGCGCTCACGCTCGGCGACTCCGACCCGACCGTCTGGATGGTGCCGTTCGGCGGCGCGGTGCTCGGCGTCGCGGTGCTGATCTTCATCGCCTTCGCCAACATCACGTCGATGTCGTCGATCGTCTACTCGACGATCCTCGCCATCCGGCAGTCGTCGGGCGGCCTGCTGGCCCGCGTGCCCTGGAAGGTGCTCACCGCATCCTTCTTCATCCTCCCCGCGATCATGACCTTCTTCCCGCAGTTCATGTACGAGCAGTTCATGATCTTCGTCTCGGTCTCGGGCGCCTTCCTCACCGCCGTGTGCGGCATCGCGCTCGCCGACTACTTCGTGCTGCGCAAGCAGCGCATCGACCTGCGCGAGATGCACCTGGGCCAGCAGGGCACGCTCTACGCCTACCCGGCGGGCATCAACTGGGCCGGCATCATCGCGCTCGTCGCCGGCGCCGCGTTCTACCTGTGGCTCTACAACCCGATCACGCTCGAGACGCAGGCCGTCTTCTCGGTGATCACCGCATCCCTGCCCGCCGCCATCGTCGCCGCGCTCGTCTACCTCGGCTTCTCGGCCGTGCTGCACCGCGGTCGCACCATGGTGGGGGCGCGCTGATGGCGACGACGCGAGCGGCGGTCTACGACGGGGATGCGCGCCTGACGGTCAGGGACGTCGAGCTGCGGGAGCCGGGGCGCGGCGAGGTGCTCGTGCGCATCGGCGCCTCGGGCGTCTGCGGCTCCGACCGGCACGTGCTCGACGGCGACTGGCAGATGCCGCAGCCGACGATCATGGGCCACGAGGGCGCAGGCGTCGTCGAGGCCGTCGGCCCCGGCGTGCGCTCGCTCGAGCCCGGCGACCACGTGATCATGACGTGGTTCTACCCGTGCGGCACCTGCTCGGCCTGCCGCCAGGGCCGCACCTGGGTGTGCACCGGCTCCCGCTCGGAGGAGTGCCTGCTGCCCGACGGCTCGACGCCGATGCAGCTCGACGGCGCCGTGGCCTACCCGTACCTCGCGGTCGGCTCGATGAGCGAGCGGGTCGTGGTCGCCGAGCAGGCGGCCGTGCGCGTGCCGAAGGAGCTGCCGTTCGACGTGGCCGCCCTCATCGGCTGCTCGATCGCCACCGGCGTCGGCGCGGTCGTCAACGACGCCGAGGTGAAGCCCGGCCGCTCGGCGCTCGTCATCGGCGCGGGCGGCGTGGGCCTCAGCATCATCATGGGCCTGAAGCTCGCGGGCGCGAGCCCCATCATCGCCGCCGACGTCACCGACGAGTCGCTCGAGCTCGCGCGGCAGTTCGGCGCGACGCACACGGTGCGGTCGGGCGCGGATCTCGCCGAGCAGGTGCGCCAGATCATGCCGGACGGGGTGGATGTCGCCTTCGAGGCCATCGGCCGGCCCGAGACCATCGCGCTCATGCCCGCGGCTCTGCAGCGCGGCGGCACCGCCGTGATCGTGGGCCTCCCCCCGCAGGACCGGCCCGTGCCGATCGACGCGCTCGCGCTCGCCGAGGAGGGCAAGTCGCTGCTCGGCTCGAACTACGGCTCGACGGTGCCGGCGCGCGACTTCCCGATGCTCGCCCGCCTCTACCTCGACGGCAAGCTGCCCATCGACGAGCTCATCACCAACCGGTGCTCGCTCGACGAGGTGAACGACGCCTTCGACCTCATGCGCTCCGGCGCGCGGGGGCGCAGCGTCATCGTCTTCTGATGCCACGCTGAACCGATGGCCAGACCGAAGCACAACATCCTCTCCCCCGGGTCGATCGCGCGGGCTGCGCTGCGGCAGGTGGCGGCGAACGGCGACTTCACCATCCCCGGCATCGCCAAGCTGCTGGGCGTGCACCCGTCGTCGCTCTACCACCACCTGCCCGGCGGACGCCTCGCGATCGTGCACCGCATGCGCGAGGAGCTCTACGCCGGCGTCGACCTCGCGCCGCTGCTCGACCCCGCCGTCGCACCGCTCGACCGGCTCGCGCGCTGGATGCGGTCGTACCGGGATGCGACGGCGCAGGTGCCGACGGTCGTGCCAGTGCTGGTCGGGGCGCCGGTGGAGGACGCCCGCACGCTCGAGATCTACGAGGCGCTCTTCGTGATCCTGCGGGATGCGGGGGTGCCGGAGGAGGCGCGCGTCGCGTTCTCGGCGATGATCGACGCGGTCGTGCTGGGGTCGGCCGTCGACGCGGCATCGCCGTCGCCGCTGTGGCGCATCGAGGGGCACGAGGTGCCGGAGCTGCGGGCTGTCGCGGCGCGGGGCGACGATGCGGGGCGTGCTGCGGCCGGGTTCGAGCTGGCGGTGGCGACCGTGGTGGATGCGGTGGGGCGGAGCGCGGCGGGGCGCTGACTCGCAGCGCGCCGCCGCGCTCCGCGCACGGCTGCGGCTGGCCTCAGCCCTCGGCGTGGAAGCTGACCGACGCGGGGCCGCCCGCCTCGAGCGCCTCGCTGATGCGCTGCTCCTCGAGTCGCCGATCCATGCCGATGCAGAGCACGAGGTAGGCGACCGCTCCGACGACGAGGCCGACGAAGAGGGCGATGTCGATGCCGCCGATCGCCTGCGCGATCGGACCGACGAACCACACCGTCGAGGCGAACGGCACCATCGCGAGGATGCCGATCGCGTACGCGGTGAGTCCGCGCCAGCCCCAGGTGCCGTAGACGCCGTCGACGCGGAACATCTCCATGATCGCGTAGCGGCCCTTGCGCACCAGGTAGTAGTCGACGAGGTTGATGCTCGTCCACGGCACCAGCACGTAGAGCAGGATGACGAGGAAGCTGCCGAAGTTCGCGAGGAAGTCGCCGGTGCTGAAGAGTGCGCCGGCCATGCCGGTGAGCGCCACGGCGGTGCAGGCGATGACCCGCACGCGACGCGTGGCAGCCAGCGGGCGGAACGAGTCGATCACGGTGATGCCCTCGATCGACGCCGCATAGATGTTCACCGTGATGACGCTGATCAGGCCCGGCAGCGCTGCGATCAGCAGCCACGTGCCGGAGCCGGGCAGGATGCCGTCGGCGGCGGCCGCGACCGCGGCGATCGGCGAGGCGTCGGCGAAGGAGGCCGCCACGAACGCGCCGAGCACCATGAGCCAGGAGGCGCCGACGAAGACGCCGGCGTAGGTGTAGAACGTGGCGGCGGCCGGGCTCGTGCGCGGCGGCAGGTAGCGCGAGTAGTCGGACACGTACGGCGCCCAGCCGAGGCCGTAGCCGGCGGCGCCCGCGAACTGCACGAGGAAGGCCGGCCACGCGAAGTCGCCGAAGCCGAGCTGGTCCGCCGGCAGCGGCAGCACGAAGATCGCCGCGACCGAGAAGACGCCGAAGGTGACCAGGAACAGCAGCGTGAGCCACTGCTGCGTGCGGTGGATCCAGTGGTAGCCGACGACGGCGAGGGCGAGTGCCAGTGCGGTGATCAGGACGTACCAGAGCTGCGGCGCATCGACGCCGGTGGTCGTCGTCAGCACCTCGGCGGCGAGGATCTGGTTGAAGACGTTGAAGCCGACGATGCTGAGGATCGTCACGAGGCAGATCACCGCGACGCCGCGGTAGCCGAACTGCGCGCGCGACTGCAGCATCTGCGGCAGGCCGAGCTGGGGTCCCTGTGCCGAGTGGAACGCGGTGAAGATCGTGCCGACCGCCACGCCCAGCACGATCGCGAGCACGGAGGTGCCGAAGGTCGCGCCCATGGCGACGCCGAGCATGCCGGTGGCGAGCGTCGTGAGGTTGGCGTTCGACATGAACCAGAGCGGGAAGAGCGAGGCGACGGAGCCCCGCCGTTCCGACAGCGGCACGAAGTCGATCGACTTGACCTCGATCGCCGACGCCGCGCGGGGAGCCGCGTCGGGCGTCGCCGAGGTCGTGCTGGTGGTGATCATCGGAGGGGCTCCTCAGTGTCGTGGCGCGGGCCGAGCTCGCCGTAGAGCTCCGGCCGTCGGTCGCCGATCAGGTCGTTCCGCTCGCCCGCACGGGCATCGGCGGGGATGGGGATGGTGACGGTCGCGGTGCGCTCGTCGGCTGCGGCGATCCAGCCGTCGCCATCGATGACCGCTGTGCCGCCGGTCCACTCGATGGAGCGGTCGGCCCCGTGGTGGTCGGCGATCACGATGGGCAGCCGCGACGATCTCGCCGCGGCCATGGCCTGGATGAGCTCGGGCGCGCGCTCGCCCTCCGGGCGCGGCACGAGCGGCCACGCGACGGGCGCGGCGAGCAGCTCGGCGCCCGCGAGCTTGAGGGCGCGCGGCACCTCGGGGAACTCGATGTCGTAGCAGATGGCGATGCCGAGCCTGCCGATCGGAGTCTCGACGACCGGCGCGGCCGCATCGCCGGCACGGAAGAGCAGTCTCTCCCCGCCCCACAGGTGCGCCTTGCGGTAGGTCGCGAGCACTTGTCCGCCGGCGATGACGGCCGCGCTGTTCGCGACACCGCCCTCGACGCGCTCGGCGAAGCCCACCACGAGCACCGTCGTCGCCGGCAGGCCGTCGGCGAGGGCCAGCAGGCGGGGGGCGTCGGCGCGCATGGCGCACGACTCGACCTGCGCGGCGTCGACGAGGGCGTAGCCGCTGGTCGCGAGCTCGGGCAGCACGATGAGCGATGCACCCGTCCTCGCCGCGTCCTCGATCGCGAGCCGGCACGCCTCGAGGTTGTCTGCGAGCGCGCCGGCGCGGATGCGCGGGCTGCGCACCGCGACCGGCAGCGTGCGGATCATGCCGAGGTCCGGCCCATTCCGGCCGTCGCGGCCGTCTCGCGCAGGGCATCGAGCCGCAGCGTCGCCGTGTCGCGGTGCGCGGCCATGCCCTCCGACTGCGAGATCGTCGCCACCGCCTCCGCGAGCTCGGGCGTCGCCTCGCGCGAGATGCGCTGGTAGGTGAGGGCCTTGAGGTAGCGCGAGACCGACATGCCGGCGGTGTGCTTCGCACCGCCCGCGGTCGGCAGCACGTGGTTGGTGCCGGCCATGCCCTTGTCCGAGTAGGCGACGGTGCTCCAGCGGCCGAGGAAGATCGAGCCGTAGTTGGTGAGGGCTCGGTGCACCGCGTCGTCGTCGTCGGTCATCACCTCGAGGTGCTCGGGTGCGAGGTCGTCCATGATCGCGATCGCGGTCTCCATGTCGTCGGCGACGATGACCGAGCCGTGGTCGCGCCATGCGGGGCCTGCGATCGCCTCGGTCTCGAGCGTCGTCAGCCGGCGCTCGATCGCGCGGATCACCTCGGCGCCGAGCTCGGCGGAGGTGGTGACGAGCGCCGCGGGCGAGTTCGGCCCGTGCTCGGCCTGGCCGAGCAGGTCGGCAGCGACCCAGTCGGGGTCTGCGGATGCGTCGGCGAGCACGGCGACCTCAGACGGCCCGGCGGGGAGGTCGATCGCGACGCGCCCGTACAGCGCGCGCTTCGCCTCGGCCACGTAGGCGTTGCCGGCGCCGACGAGCATGTCGACGGGCTGCTCGTCGAGGAGTCCGAAGGCCATCGCCGCGAGCGCCTGCACGCCGCCGAGCATCCACACCCGGTCGACGCCCGAGACGTGCGCCGCGTAGAGGACGGCGTCGTTGGGCTGGCCGTCGGGCTGCGGCGGCGTGCAGGCGATCCGGCGCGGCACGCCCGCCTCCGCGGCGACGCCGAGCGTCATGAACGCGGAAGCCGTGAGCGGGAACCGCCCGGCCGGCAGGTATGCGCCGACGCTGCCGACGGGCACGTAGCGCACCCCGGTCACGAGGCCGGGGACGGGCTCGACCTCGAAGTCCTGCAGGTGGTCGCGAGTCGCGCGGGCGAAGGCCCGGGTGCGCCGCGAGCCGAGCTCGATCGCCTCCCGGAGTGCCGGGTCGAGCCGGTCGCCGCTCGAGGCGACGCGCTCCGGGGCGACCGCGAGGTCGCCGGTCGTGCCGTCGAGCCGGGCGGCGTGCCGGCGCACCGCGTCGAGCCCCTCGCGCTCGATCTCGCCGAGCATCGTCGCGACCGTCTCGACCACCGCGGGATCCCGCTGCGCTGCGGGCACGTCGAGCCCCTCCTTGAGGAAGCGGAAGCGGCCGTGGAGCGTGGAGCGGACGTGCTGAGTGAGGCGCATGCGGCGAGCCTAGGCGTCTGCGAACCATCGGACAACGAGCGATGATCCAGCGCAATGCATAGGATCGTCCTATGCATCTGTCACAGCTGCGCTGCTTCCTCGCCGCCGCGGAGCTCGGCACGTTCACCGCAGCGGCGGAGGAGCTCGGGCTCACGCAGCCGTCGGTCTCGGAGTCCGTCCGCCGGCTCGAGCTCGACGCGGGGGTCGAGCTCTTCGCGCGCGGCCCTCGCCGGCTCGCGCTGACGGGTGCCGGCGAGCAGCTGCTCCCCTGGGCGCGTCGAGCGGTCGAGGGAGCGGATGGCGCGGGCGATGTGCTCGACCGCGTGCGAGGGCTCCGCGGCGGCGTCGGCAGCTTCGGCGTGCTGCGCAACGCCTCGTACTACCTGCTCTCCACGCTCGCGGAGCGCTTCCACCGCGCGCACCCCGGTGTGCGCATCCGCCTCGTCGGCCAGAACACCGCTGAGGTCGTCGCCGCCGTGCGGGCCGGGACCCTGGAGGCGGGGCTCGTCGTCCTGCCGATCGACGACGAGGGGCTCGAGGTCGAGCCGCTCGCGCGCGACGAGGTGCTGTGGGTGTCGGCCGACCCCGCGCGCGCCCGCCGTGCCATGACGATGCAGCGCGTCCCGGAGCGGCCCCTGATCCTCTACGACGCGCACTACGGCGACCGCGATCCGACCCGGCGCCAGCTGGCCGATCGCGCGCAGGCGCACGGGCTGCACCTCGAGCCCGTGATCGAGGTCGAGAACGTCGAGACGGCGCTCGACCTCGTCGCGCGCGGCATCGGCGAGACGCTTGCGGCCCGGGCTGTGCTGCGACGGCGCGACGACCCCGAGCTGCACGCGGTCGCGTTCGCCGAGCCGATGCACGATGTGATCGCGCTCGTGCGACGCCGCGGCAGCGTGCTCAGCCCGGCCAGCGCTGAGCTGAGCCGCATGGCGGCTGCGATGCTGACAGACGGCGGTCTCAGCGCGGCACCGGCCTAGGGCCGGCCAGCTCGACGCATCTTCAGGCCTCGGCCGGCAGCGGCTCGTCGCACTCGCGGCAGCGCGCCGCCGCGGGCACGACCATGAAGCAGTTCGGGCAGGTCGTCTCGCGCATCGCCGGTCGCGGCGGCGTGCGCGTGGGGCTGCTGCTGCGCGGCGCGCTGCTGCGGCTGCTCGCGCGGCGCTCGCGGCGAGCGGGTGCCGGCGCGAGCAGGACCGCGCTCCCGCCATCGGCAGGCATCTCGGCCCCGAAGAAGCGGTAGCACGCAAGGCGGTCGTCCGCGGCGGCCCGCTCGCGCGTGCGCTCATCCGTGCCGCTCGGCACGCCCGCGTAGTTCTCGTCGATGCGGCGCTCGGCCGTGACGCACAGCGACGTGAGTCGCGGCTCTCCGCGCTGCTCCGCATCCGTCGCCACCGCGCCGAGCACACGCGCGATCCACTCGTCCACCGGCTGCTTCGTCGTGATGCCGGTGCTCGCCTGGATCCGCGCGCTCAGGTCCTCATAGGTGATCCACGCGCCGTACTCGCGGGCGGTCTCGACGAGCACCTCGCGGGCGGCCGGCCACCACTGCCGCACGGCGTCGGCCTGCGACACGTACTTGCCGTTCGCCAGCTCGGGCATGGGGGTCCTCCTCGGTCGTGCGACTGTGCAACCGTATCGACGCCGGCGGCCGACCCGCGCCAGACCGAGCGCCCCTTCGGCCGGGATCGGTCGGCCAGAACGCTGCTGGTGCACGCCGTCGCCGCCCCCTACAGTGTGGCTACCTGCCTGACGACCCGAGGCGGTTGCGATGCCCGTTCCCTCCAGCGACCCTCCGGCTGCCCGCACTCCCAAGGCAAGTCGTGGCCTGGCACCGGGTGCCGGGAAGGCAACTCACCTTTCGGACGCCGTCGGTCCGCAGGCGACTCGGCCGCGGGGTCGTCGTGCTGCAGCGATCGCTGTGGCAAGCGTGCTCGGCACCGCGATCGCTGGCGCGGCGGCCACGGCGCTCATCACCCCGGCGCGCGTCGATCAGCTGTTCGCGATGCTCGGCGGCGCGACGTCGGGCCAGTCGGCTCCCGAGGTCGAGTTCAAGACCGTGACGGACACGGAGGGCGCCGTCTCGCTCGAGATCCCCGCCGACTGGATGGTCGTCGACGCCCCGTACGACTTCGCGACCAGTGGCATCCGTGAGCCGGGCGCGTCCCTGCTGGCCGGCGATGGTGTCGGCGACGGCAGCGACTGGGGCGAGCCTGCGATCTACGTCGGGGCGTCGACCGCGACGGCCGCCCGCTACGGGTTGCCGGAGGCGACGCCGGCGGAGCGGACGACAGCCCTCGGTGCGCTGGCCGAGGAGCTCGACTGGTCGATCGACCAGTGCCTGCATGCGACCGACGACCTGGCGCTGCCGACCGGCTTCGCAGGCGTCTCGACGAGCTGGGACAACTGCGCGCAGACCGACGGGATGCGACTGTGGGAGATCTACGCGAGCTCCGAGGACGGTGCGGTGTTCCTGTTGGTGCAGATCTTCCTGCCGCCCGGAACCGATGCCGCGCTCGCGCACCACCTGATCGAGACGCTCACCGTGACGAGGGCCGAGATCCCCGAGTCGGTCGGTGCGTCCATCAGCCCATGACGCCCGGAGACCCTGTCAGTCGATGACCCCGTCGCCCTCGTACCCGACGACCACGCGGCTCTCGAGCAGCGGGATGATCTGCATCTTGCCGATCGACGCGAAGTGGGCGCTCTCACGGTGCGCGGCGAACGCATCCGGGTCCCTGAAGACCTCGACGATCGTGAAGACGTTCGGGCGCTCGAGGTCGCGGGCGACCGAGTAGGAGATGTTGCCCTCCTCCGCGCGGCTGGCGGCGGCCAGCTGCGGCAGCAGCATCGCGACCTGCTCGGTCGCGTCGGGCTTGGCGGTGTAGGTGGCCACGGCGATGCAGTGCTGCGTCATGCGTCGACTCTGCCAGCGATGATGCGCGCGGGGGCCGGCGACATGCGCCGACCCCCGCGCACCCAGGGGGCTAGAACCAGCCGAACAGCACCGGCAGGTACGTCACCCCGAACAGGAACGCCAGGCAGATGCCGAACCACGGCAGCATCGCTGGGATCGCCTGCGCCCAGTGCTCGAGCGGGCGCGCCTGCCACCGCGCCGCAGCAGGCCACCGCGCCGAAGCATGCCTCGCGCGGCGGCGAGCACCAGCACGGCATAGCCGGGGATCCAGACGAAGAGGCACCCGATCGCGATGAGCGTCAGCCACCCGAACGACCGAAGCTTGGCGAGCACTGCGACAATCGGCGCCGGGAGCGTGACGATACCGCCGGTCGCCATGAGGCGGGGCTCGAAGGGCTACGTTCGAGTGAGCGTAGGCGGCGGCGGCGCGTGCCGCTACGGGGGCTCATGAGACGAACATGGCGCGTGGCGCCGTGCTCGGGCTTCCGGGATCGCTCAGCCCGCGTCAGCGCTGCACGTTCAGACCGAGGCACTCGGAGAGCCGGCGGGCGACGTCCTGCGGCCCGGCGATCGACTCCCACGATGCGGCGAGATCGCGCGCGGCGAGCAGCACGTGCCGCGCGGCACCGACACGGATCTCCGGCTCGAGCGTCTCGATGTCGGCCACCTTCGCCGCCCCCACGATGCGCCGCGACATCTTGGCCGCAGCGAAGAGTGTCGATTCTCGAAGGATCTCACCAAGCCGGCGCTCGACGAACTCCTGATCCCAGAGCCGACGCTCCGACCAGTTCGTCGAGAGTCGACGGTATTCCTCGGTGAACGCCTCCCACGTCTCGTCGAGGAGACCGATCGCCCACATAGCGCGCTCACGATCGCCGAGCGCGTCCGCGCGGGCCGCCGCGAAGGCGTAGTTCGCCCAGAGCGCCCCGATGTCGAACGCGACCGGCCCGTAGAAGGCGAACTCCGAGTCGAACACCTTGACTGAGTCTGCCGCGGTGCCGCCACCCTGAGCGCGCACCATCACCGAACCGGTGTGCAGGTCCCCGTGGATGAGCGCCTCCGTCCTGGTCATGAACCGCCACTTCGCCTCCGCCATCGCCCCGCGGAAGACCGCGTCGGACGCCAGGGCATCCGCGTCCGGCTGATTCTCAGGCAGCACCGCGTTGCGCCCGATGTCGAAGGACGGCTCCGTGAACACGAGATCCTCAGTGATGACGCACAGCTCCGGGTTCTGTGTCGAGGCGATCTGCTCGCTCACCTCGACTCGGTCCAGGCCGAGGACGGACGTCCCCACCGCGACGCCCGCGACATACCGTCCGAGCGCGTCCGCGACGCCGGAATGCCTGAGACCGTGGTTCAGCGCATCCCGCCACACCCGGTGGTCGCTCAGGTCCTCGAGCGCGAGCACGTGCTGCTCCGGGTCGTAGGCCAGTACCTCGCACACCACGTTCGGTGCGAGCGCGTGGTGCGTCTGCAGGGAGTGTGCCTCGCGCTGTGCGCGCTCGGGCGTCATCGGCCACCCGTCTCCGACCATGCGCACATAGGGCAGGGCCTGCTTGAGGATGATCCCCCGCCCGTCCTTGTCCACGACATGGAAGACGAGGTTGAGATTGCCGTCGCCGATCTCCCGCACGCGCGCGACCCGACGGACGTCGATCCGACTCCTGAGCTGGTCGTGGTCACGGACATAGTCGACGACCGTCTGCTCCGTGAGGAACTCATAGGGCTCTGCCTTGACGTCTGCGCTCACAGCGATGACCTCCGTGTCGACGTAATGAGTGGGCTACCGGCTAGGTCGCCGGCTGGTACCGGACCTTGCGGGTGGACAGAGTGAAGGAGAAGAGCAGTGCGACGATGAGCACCACGCCCTTCGCGGTGTCCTGGTGGTAGTACTGCGCACCCATCATCGTCATGCCCGTGAGCACGATCGCGATCAGCACCGCCCCGAGCAGTGTGCCCCACGCGTTGGGCTTCGCGAGCCCGAGCACGGAGGTGCCGACGAGCGCAACCGCCACCGCCTCAAGCAGGCTCGACGCACCAGCGTTGACGTCGCCCTGACCGATGCGAGCGACCAGGATGATGCCTGCGACGGAGGCGAACATCGACGAGACCACGTAGGCGGCGCCGCGATGCAGCCCGACCCGGATCCCCGCGAGTCGCGCCGCCTCCGGGTTCGCTCCGATCGCGTAGAGGATGCGTCCCCACGACGTGCGCGAGAGCACGAACCAGGTCGCGATGACCAGCAGCAGCATGATCGCGACAGGGATCGGCACCGGCCCGATCGCGCCGCGGTCGATCGTGAGGAACGTCGGGTCGAACCTCCCGGGCGCCGTGCGGCCGTCCGGCAGGATCATGCCCGACGAGACCGACTGACCAGAGACCGGGATCAGCTTTGCGCCCTGGATGACGAACATCATCCCGAGCGTGGCGAGCAGGTCTGGGATCTTGCAGACCACGATGAGGAACGCGTTGACGAGGCCCACCGCGAGTCCGGCGAGCAGCACAAGTGACACAGCCATCGTGCCGGTGAGGTTAAAAAAGACCATCATCATCGCCGCCAGCTGCACACCGAGCCCAGCGACTGCGCCGATCGACAGATCGAGCCCGCCGACGATCATGCTGAACATGACGCCGAGGCCGAGGATCGCGGTGACAGACGCGAACTTGAGCATCGAGAACATCGCGTTGGGCGTTGCGAACGCCGGCTGCGTGAGAGCGAAGAACGCGAACGCCCCGATCGTCACGGCGATGAAGCCGTACTTGACCACGACCTCTCGAATCCGCACGCCGCTCGGCACACCACCGGTGACCCTGCTCGCTGTGATGCTCGTCATTGAACGACCTCCGTCATGCTCTTCACGATGTCTTCGTTGCGCACCGCCGAGGCGCGGGCGTCCAAGGTGATCCTGCCCTCGACCATGACGACGATGCGGTCGGCCATCTCTCGGACCTCCTCCACGTCGCTGCAGATCATCACGACGCAGGAGCCGTCGGCCGCTTGCCCACGGGCTCGTTTGGCGATCTCCCGCCGAGCACCGATGTCGACGCCGCGGAACGGCTCGTCGAGCACCAGGATCTCGGGGCGCCGCTGCATCCAGCGCGCGACCATGACCTTCTGTTGATTGCCGCCGGACAGGGCATCCACAGCCTGCTCGGGCCCGCTCGTGACGATGCCGAACTCGGCGATCGCCTGCTTCGCGCCTGTCGCTTCACGGCTGCGCTGCATCACGATTCCGCGCTCGAAAGTGCGGAGGAAGGGCAGGGTGAAGGTGCGGGTCAGCGACCAGCCGGGCAGCATGCCATGTGCCGCGCGATCCTCGGGTACCAGGTGGACGCCATGGCGGATAGCGGCCTTCGGCGACCGCGGAGCGAAGGACTTGCCGTGGAGCAGCATCGTCCCTGGGCGCACCTGGCGCACACCGAAGAGATGCTCGGCGAGCTCCGTCTTTCCGGCTCCGACGAGCCCGATGATGCCGGTCACCTCACCGCGGCACAGTTCAAGGTCGATGGTCGGCCCTTCAGCGAGCACTTGCAGGTCGCGCAACTCGAGCGCGACCTCCGTCCCCTGCAGCTCGTCGATGGCCTCTTGATCGTGGATGACGCCCTCGCCCAGCATCGCGGTGACCGCGCGATCCAGGTCGACCGGGCGGTGCTGCCGGTCGACGATGCGCCCATCCCGAAGGACCGCGATGTCGTCCGCGAGCGCACGCACCTCGCCGAGCCGATGCGACACGTAGAGGATGGCGACGCCGCGATCGCGCAACGCGCGCACGAGCTCGAACAGGCGATCGGCCTCGGACTTCGACAGCGTCGAGGTGGGCTCGTCGAGGATCAGCACCTTCGGCGTCGTCGCGAGCGCGCGCGCAAGCAGCAGCATCTGGCAGTCCGCGATCCCGAGCTCGTGCACGTCCTGGCGCAGGAAGGCATCCGACCAGTCGAGGTCGAGCGTGCCCGCCACCTCGCGTGCCTTGGGCAGGATCGAGCGGAGCGAGCCGAAGCGGCTCGTCGTCCCTTGCGCGATGGCCTCGAACACCAGGTTCTCCGCGACGCTCAGGCCGGGGACGATCGCGTCGTCGATGCGCTGGTGGACCGTCCTGATCCCGAGGCGCGAGGCGGACGCGGGGCTGTCGAGCGAGACGGGCGCACCCGCCAGCATCACGTCGCCTCCGGACGGAGCGTGCACACCCGCGAGCACCTTGATGAGCGTCGACTTGCCTGCCCCGTTGGCGCCGAGCAACGCGGTGACGCGGCCCGAGTGGAGCGCCAGGTCGACGCCCTTGAGCACCTCTGTCGGACCGAACCGCTTCGTCAGGTTCGCGAGGGCGAGCGCAGGCACGTCGGCGCCGGCTGCATCTGTCTCCATGTGTCTTCTCCGTCGTGTGTGGACAGGGCCTGCGTCGAGTCGGTCTCGCGGCGGTGGGGGTGGCGACTGGGCGCCGCCCCCACCCCCATGAATCAGAACTCGACCGAAGGGATCCAGTCGGCGCTCGAGACGTCGGAGAGGTTCAGCTCGGGCTGGGCCGCGCGCAGATCCTCCATGTTCTGGATGTCCTGGTCGCGGAGGGTCTCCTGCGTGACGAGGATGGGCGGGAAGTCGACCGTCATGCCGTCGAGCTCGCCGGCCATGTGGAGCGCGAGGGTGCGGAGCACGGCGGCACCGATGGCGTTCGGGTCCGTCGCCCCCGTGGCCACCCAGCGGCTGCCATCGGCCCGCATGAGCTCGATGTCGGCGTTCGAGATATCGGCGCCGTAGACCAGCACGTCCTCCGTGCCGCTCACCTGATCGAGGCCGGTAAGCGTTCCCTTGGTGAACTCGTCGTACGGAGCGTAGATCGCCTGGATGTCGGGGTTCGCCTGCACCGCCGCCGTGACCATGGGAGCGCTGTCGCTCGCGGTCGAGTTCGTGAACGCACCCGTCTGGAACGCCTGCTGCCAGCCGTTGTCGGCGACGTACTCCTGCCAGACCGTGTGGCGCCGGTCGAGCGGGGCGATGCCCAACACGTTCACGTAGCCGACTGCGGCATCGGCGCCGACGTCCTCCAGCATGCGGTCGAGCACGAGTTGCGCCATCACCGCGTCGGACTGCTGTGTCTGCACAGCCTCCGGTGCGCACTCCTGGATCTCGACGTCGTAGATGATGACGGCGATACCCTGCTCGATGGCGCGGTTGACGCCCGGGCAGAGCGTGTCGGGGAAGCCGTGACGCACGATGATGCCGTCGACGCCCTCGGAGATCGCCTGGTCGAGCTGCGTGGCCTGCGTCGCGTTGTCGCCCTGCGCGTCGTACACGCTCAGGTCGACGCCGAGGGCCTCGGCCTGGCGGCGCGTGCCGTTCAGGTACTGCTGGAAGTAGTCGCCCTGGCCGGACTGCTGGACGATGGCGAGGCGCACGCCGTCCTGGTCGAACGGCGCGGGGGCGTCGCCCGTGGCCTCGCTGACTGCGCCTGTGTCTGCCGGCGCCTCACTCGGCGCCGCGTCCCCTTGCGTGCAGCCGGCGAGCATGAACGCGAGCGCCCCTAGTGCGACGATCGGGCCTGTCCTGCTGGTGAATCGCATCATTGCGTTTCCTTTCGTGCTGGTGGTGCAGCGGCCCGGGCTAGTCCCGGGTCGTCTCTGTCATGAAGAGCGGGACGTCGGCATCGCTCGGCTCGACCACGCCGCGCTCCGTGACGATGGCAGCGATCAGATCGTGCGGAGTGACATCGAAGGCGGGGTTGAACGCGCGCACGCCCGGAGCTGCGACGCTCACGCCCCCGAACTGCAGCACCTCCGCGTCGGATCGCTCCTCGATCTCGATCTCGTCACCGGTCGCCGTGCGCTCGTCCACCGACGAGTACGGCGCGGCCACCACGAAGGGAATGCCAGCTCGCTTCGCGGCGAGCGCAACCCCCACCGAGCCGATCTTGTTGGCGGCGTCGCCATTGGCCGTGATGCGGTCCGCGCCGATGACGGCGAAGTCGACCAGCCCGCGCAGGATCGTGCTCGCCGCAGCCCCGTCGCACTGGACGACGTGGTCGATCCCGTCGCGCTGCAGCTCCCAGCTCGTCAGGCGGACGCCTTGCAGCAGCGGGCGCGTCTCGTCGACATGCACCATCTCGAGACGCCCTCGGTCGTGCAGCTCCCTCAGGATGCCGTAGGCCGTACCCCACGCGCTCGTCGCCAGCGCGCCGGTGTTGCAATGCGTGATGGCGCGGAGCGGCCGGTCGCCGAGCGTCGCGAGCAGCCAGTCGGCGCCGAGCCGCGACAGCTCGCGGTTCGCGGCCTCGTCCTCGCGGGCGACGGCGTGGGCCTCGAGCAGCACGAGCTCCATGCCGCCGCCGCGCACGGCGTCGACGCGGCGCGCGCCCCACGCGAGATTGACGGCGGTCGGTCGCGCGTACGCGATTCGCGTGATGGCGTCGGCGAGGTGCTGCTGGTCCCAGCCCTCTCGCGCGGCCTGCTGCATGGCGATGACAACGCCGTACGCGCCCGCAGCGCCGAGCGCCGGAGCTCCGCGGACCGCGAGCCGCTGGATCGCGTCGATCAGTTCGTCGACGCTGCTGATCTCCAGCATCCGCTCCTCGAGCGGGAGGGCAGTCTGGTCGAGCAGCCGCAGCACGCCGACGGCGCCGTCTGGCTCGATCCACTCGATTGCTCGTGCCACGGTCGACCCTCCTCGGTCGGTTGCGCGGATGGCCTCCGCAGGTGCGACCGTAGTCGTTGACTGACAACTATGTCAACGCCTGTCACACTTCAAGCAGAAACGGTAATGTGAGGCGCATGATCTCGGCGCGCTGTCGTCAGCGAGACGCCACGGGGAGGCGGCCATGAAGCAAGGTTCGCGAGTGGAACGGGTCGCCGACGGCCTCCGAGCGGCGATCGCAGGCGGGGAGTACGAGACCGGGGGTCGGCTGCCGCCGGAGTCTCAACTCGCCGCCCACTTCGAAGTCTCGCGACCGACCGTACGCGCCGCGCTGCGTGAGCTCGAGGCGACGGGACTCGTGCGCACGCAGCACGGTGTGGGGAGCTTCGTCGCCGACGCCCCCGCTGTGACCGCAGGACTCGAGCGACTCGACTCGATCACCGAGTCGATCCGCGGCATGGGTCGCGAGCCGGGGATGCGCTACAAGAGCCGCACAATTCGACCGCTGATGCCGGAAGAGGCCGCTCGTCTAGGCACGACCGCCGATGCGATGGCTCTCGAGTTACGACGCTCGATCCTCGCCGACGGCGAGGTCGTCGCCTACTCCTACGACCTGATGCCGATCGGCGTGTTCCCGGAGGGCGAGGATCCGGACGTAGTGCAGGACTCCCTGTTCTCGTACCTGCGTCAGGAGCGCGACCTCCACCCGCACCACGCGGTCGCGCGGGTGCACGCCGTAGCCTCCGACCACATCGGGTGGGACGTGCCGGCCTCGCAGCCGCCCCTCTACGTGCTCCTCGACCAGGTGCACTACGACCGGGACGAGACGCCGCTGCTGTACTCGCGGACGTACTTCCTCGAAGGCCGGTACGAGTTCACGATCATGCGGCGCCCGTAGCCCGACCTAAAAGGTTTACATCCACTCGTCTCTTCCTGCTACGTTGTCAAACAACTTGCACAGGGAGAGTGATCGATGTGGACCTCGCACCATCGTCAGCCATTGCGCTCCGAGACCTCCTGGAGGCATCGCACGCGATCGGGGCCGACCGCTCGCTCGTGCTGCACGGCGGCGGCAACACCTCCGTCAAGGCCGAGGTCACCCGGGTCGACGGCGGTGTTGAGACTGCGCTGTTCGTCAAGGGATCGGGGTCGAGCCTCGCGACCATCGACGAGCGCGGGTTCGCGCCGCTGTCGCTCGCGCGGGTGCGCGCGCTGACGCCCGAGCGCGGGATCACGCAGGATCGGCTCGCCGACGCGCTACGGCTTGCCCAGCTCGACACGCCCTCCCCGGAGCCGTCGGTCGAGTCCCTCGTCCACGCCCATATCCCGCAGCGCTTCGTGCTGCACTCGCACGCGGATGCGGTGCTCGCCCTCACAGACACGCCTGACGCCCGGGCGCGGGCGGAGCGGGTGCTGGGCGCAGGCGTCGCAGTGGTCGACTACGCCACGCCGGGCGTGCCGCTGGGAGAGGCGGTGCGCGCTTGCCTGGCGGAGCGCGAGGGCGAGGCGCTCATCGCGATCGTCGTGCTGCAGCACGGCGTCTTCGCGTTCGGCGACACAGCAGCGGATGCGCTCGCCGCGCACGCGACCGTCGTCGAGCGGGCTGGACGGGGGCTCGAGACCCAGGAGGCGTCCGCGCCCCAGGTCGAAGAAGGGCCTGCAGCCCTCTCGACGCTCGCTGACGCGGAGCGCGTCGCTGCGCTCCGCCGCGCTATCGCCGATGTCGCCGGCCTCCCTGTCATCGTCGAGCGGCACGCGGCGGCCCCCGCCGTCGCCGCGTTGCACGATCCTGCGCTCGCAACGGCACTCCGACGCGGCCCCGTCACCCCTGATCACGTGACGTGGCTCGGGCCTCGACCCGCCATCGCAGAGTCTCCCGCCGACTTCCGCGACTGGTACGTCGCCTACCTGGAGCGCCACGGGGGCGCCTCCGACGAGGCGATGCGGACCGCGTTCCCTCGGGCGCTGCTCGACCCCGGACTCGGACTCCTGACCGTCGGCCGCTCACCCGCGGAGGCGCAGATCGTCACCGAGATCATGGAGCACGCGGTCTCGGTCATCCGGCGCGCGGAGGCGCTCGGGGGATACCATCCCGCCGACGAGGCGCACGTGCACGAGCTCGAGCACTGGCCAGCTCAGCGCGCCAAGCTCACCCGTCGCGATCCCGCGGCGCCGATGGCCGGCCGGATCGTGCTCGTGACGGGCGCCGCCTCAGGCATCGGGCGCGCGTGCGCCGCCGCCTTCCTCGACCGCGGCGCAGCGGTCGTCGGCTGGGACGTCAATCCCGCCGTCGAGACGACCTTCGAAGGCGACCGCTGGCTCGGCCAGACGCTCGACGTCAGCGACGAGCGCGCCCAGACCGCTGCCATCGCGCACGCAGTCGAGCGCTTCGGCGGCCTCGACGTGCTCGTGCCAGCGGCCGGAATCTTTCCGGCGGCCGAGCACCTGGTCGACCTCGACCCTCGGCTCTGGGAACGCACGCTGGCGATCAATGTCACTTCGGTAGTGACGCTGCTGCGGCTCGCGGGCCCGATCCTCGAGCACGCGGTCGGCGGCGGCGACGTCTGCGTCGTCGCGTCGAAGAACGTGGCGGCTCCCGGACCTGGCGCGGCGGCCTACTCCGCATCGAAGGCGGCCCTCACTCAAGTCGCTCGCGTCGCGGCCCTGGAGTGGGCGCCCCTCGGCATCCGCGTCAACATCGTGCATCCGGACGCCGTGTTCGATACCGCCCTCTGGACGCCTGAGCTGCTCGCCGCACGAGCCGAGCACTACGGGATGAGCGTCGACGAGTACAAGCGCCGCAACCTTCTGCGCGCCGAGGTGACGAGCCAGAAGGTCGGGGAACTGGTGGCCACGGTGGCAAGCGACACGTTCGCCTGCACAACAGGCGCCCAGATCCCCATCGACGGCGGCAACGAGCGAGTGATCTGAGGAGGACCGATGCAGCGCGCGACCATGAACGGCACCGTCGACTACCGGAACGGCGAGTGGGGCCCGGCCTACCTCATCCGACACGAGGGTGCCGAGATCGGCGTCGTCGCGCTCCGGCCGGGCGATCACATCGACAACCACTTCCACGAGCACTGCCACGAGAGCTTCGTCATCGTCGAGGGCGAGGTGACGCTCTGGACGGCCCGTGCCCACCGCAGCGTGCTGGCGACGGGCGACATCGCCTCGTGCCCGCCCGGTGAGCACCACTACCTCGAGAACGAGTCGACCAGCCTGTGTCGTCTTGTCTTCCTCAAGACCCCCCCCAGCCCCGGCGACACGAGTGTCGTCGCCTGGGCGCCTACCGACCGCTGACCCCTGAGAGGACGCATCATGGCCGACACAGAAGCCACCATCGACGCCAAGGACTACGGAGTCGGGCGCCCGCAGCAGACGCCCGGCTTCCACGTGAAGGGCGCAGGCCAGCTCGATTTCGGCATGCGCCACCGCCTCGCGCGCATCTTCGACGCCGATGGGCGCACGGTGATGCTCGCGTTCGACCACGGCTACTTCCAGGGACCGACGTCGGGCCTGGAGCGCGTTGACCTCGGGATCGTCCCGCTCGCGCCGAAGGCCGACGCGCTCATGGCCACCCGCGGCATCATCCGCTCGGTCATCCCTGCCGGCATCGATGGAGCGCTCGTGCTCCGCGCATCCGGAGGCCCGTCGATCCTCAAGGACCTCTCGGATGAGCGCATCGCGATGGACATGGAGGATGCGGTCCGAATCGATGCCGCAGCGGTCGCCGTGCAGGTCTTCATCGGGGGCGAGCACGAGACGCAGTCAGTGCACAACCTGACCCGGCTCGTCGACGCGGGCTACCGCGTAGGCATCCCCGTGCTCGGCGTCACCGCCGTCGGCAAGGAACTCGCTCGCGACAGCCGCTACCTCGGTCTCGCGACCCGCATCATCGCCGAGCTCGGTGCACAGGTCGTGAAGACCTATTACTGCGAGGAGGGCTTCGAGCGGGTCACCGCCGGCTGCCCGGTGCCGGTCATCATGGCAGGAGGCAAGAAGTTGCCGTCGCTCGACGCCCTCACCATGGCCCACCGCGCGATCTCCGAGGGCGCTGCGGGTGTCGACATGGGCCGCAACATCTTCCAGCGCTCGGCGCCTGCGGCCATGATCACCGCCGTGCGCGCCGTCGTGCACGACGACGCGTCGCCCGCCGAAGCGCACGCCGTGTATCGGGAGCTGTCATCCGGCGCCGATGACTGAGCTCACCTATGCGCGACAGCGCGACCGCATTGTCGACGTCGGTCGGCGGATGTGGTCGCGCGGTCTCGTCGCCGCCAACGACGGCAACGTCTCGATGCGGCTCGACGACGATCTTGTGCTGTGCACGCCCACGGGCGTGAGCAAGGGCGCCATGTCGCCCGAGCAGCTGACGGTCGTCGACCTCGACGGAACGGTCGTCGAGGCTGGATCGGCCGGTGGCCCGTCCTCGGAGCTGCAGATGCACCTCGGCGTCTATCGCACAGATGCGGACGTGCGGGCGGTCGTGCACGCGCATCCGCCGTGCGCCACGGTGTTCGCGGTGCTCGGCGAACCGCTGCGGCTCCGGCTGCTGCCCGAGATCGTGCTGACAATGCCGGAGATCCCGGTTGCGCCGTATGCGACGCCATCGACCGCCGCGGTGCCCAAGTCGGTGATCCCGCTGGTGGCGAAAGCACGCGCGTGCTTGCTCGAGCAGCACGGCGCACTCACCTGGAGCACCGACCTGGAATCCGCGTACCTCGACATGGAGCGTCTCGAGTATGCGGCGCAGCTCACGTTGGCACTGCGTCAGATCGGACAGTACCGGGTCTTGGACGACCAGCAGCTCGACGCGCTCGAGGCGGCGTTCGGGCAGACGATCCCGCGTTAGGGCCCGCGGTGGGCCCGGGCGGGGTCGAGCCGGCGTCACCCGGCTCGGGCTCTCGCCTCGCGCTCCCGACGAGGCGGGATGATCGTCATCGATGACGTCGTCAGCGGCTGCACCGTGCCGGCAGCGAGCCCGTAGACCACCATCGCAACGCTGCCTCACGCGGTCTTCGCCGTGCAGTTGCGGGGTGCACACGACCAGCAACAGTTCTGTCGACATATGCTGGTTGACGATTCAGCCCGTCGCAGCGATGACTCGTGTGGTTGCTCCGGCCCTCCCGACGCGCCAGGCTTGCAGGGCACGAAGCCCTAGGAGGTCCCATGGCTGCCGACCGCCGCACCGAGTCCGACGAGCACCTCGCCGCCTACCTCAACGAGCACCTGCTCGCGGGCGAGGGCGGCGTGCAGGCGTTCCACGCGGCCGCCAAGACGTTCGAGGGCTCGGCGCACGAGCGGGCGCTGCTCGCCCTCGCCGACGAGATCGCGCGGGATCGACGCGACCTGGCCCGGATCATCCACCGCCTCGGCTTCCGGCCCGCGGGCTGGAAGCGGATGCTCACGCTCGCCATCAAGGCGGCCGGCAGCATCAACCCCGTCAACCTGCTGCGGCAGCGGCGCAGCTCGATGGCGCAGTTCGAGCTCGACTTCCTCACCGGCGCCGTGCGCGCGAAGCTGTCGATGTGGGAGGCGTTGCTCGAGCTGAGCGACAGCGACGACCGCTTCGACCGCGCCCTGCTGCTCGACCTTGAGCGCCGCGCGGAGGAGCAGATCGCCGAGATCCAGCGCATCAACCGCGAGACCGTGCGGGAGCGCTTCCTGGGCTGAGCGGGCGCGGCCCCGCTACTCGACGACCGGCGGCGCGATGCGCGGCGCAGGCCTGCGCGTCGCCTGCACCGCGACCGCCCACTCGACCATCAGCGCGAGCCAGCCGACGAGCCACGCGACCAGTGCGGCCCATCCGATGCCCGCCGAGAGCTCGTGCAGCGGGGACGGGCTCGTCGGCGCGCCGAGCAGCAGCGTGAGGGTCGACTGCACCGACTCGCGCGTGTCGCCGCCGTCGATCGCGGTGAGCCCGAGCACGACCACGCCGACCGACGTCAGCCACGCCCAGATGCGCGCCCGCGAGCGCCGCTCCGGCCGCCGCAGCACGCCCTGCCGGCGCAGCATGCCGCGCGCGGCGGCCAGCACGACCGCCACGTAGCCGGCGACGAGCAGCGGGCTCCAGAAGAGGAGGAACACCGCGAGCCAGCCCGCCGACGCGAGCTTGAGCGCGATGCCGACGAGCGGCGCGAGGATCGCAACCCACGCCGTGAGCGGCATTGGTGGGGCGGATGCGGGGGCGGGCGTCGGGTGCACGGGGACAGTGTGGCGGATGGGGGTTGCGGGATGGTCTCGACTCGACGGCCCGAAGGGCCGTCGGCTCGACCAGCGGTGCGGCAGGAGGGCGGCGGAGGGAGCGGGGAGGTTGTGCGCGTAGCCTGCCCGCGCAAGGCTTGCGACGTACGGGCAGAGCCCGACGCATCCGCCGACTCGACCGCCAGGAGGCCGCATGACCACCGCCGTCGTCGTCGGCGCAGGGCCCAACGGCCTCACCGCCTCGGCCGTGCTCGCCCGCGCAGGGCTCGAGGTGACGGTGCTCGAGCGCCTGCCGTACGTCGGCGGAGCGAGCGCGTCGATCGCCGCGTTCGGCGACCAGGCGATCATCGACCCAGGCGCCTCCGGCCACCCGTTCGGCATCACGAGCCCCGCGTTCCGGGCGCTCGGGCTCACCGACCACGGGCTCGAGTGGGTGCACGCCGACTACCCGATGGCGCATCCGCTGCCCGGCGGCCGCGCCGCGATCCTGCACCAGGACGCCGAGCGCACCGGCCGCGAGCTGGGCGTCGACGCCCGCGCCTGGCTGCGCATGCACCAGCCGGCGACCGACGACCCGGAAGGCACGGCCGAGGCCATCCTGGGGCCGCTGCTGCGCATCCCCGACGACCCGCTGCTGCTCGCGCGCATCGGGCTGCGCGGCGCGTGGCCGGCCACGCTGCTCGCACGCACCGCGTTCCGCTCCGGCGCCGCGCAGGCGCTCTTCGCCGGCAGCGTCACCCACGCGACGCTCCCGCTCGGCCACCTGATGACAAGCGCCTTCGGCGTCGCCTTCGGCGGCGTCGGCCACTCGGCCGGATGGCCGTTCGCGAAAGGCGGGTCGCAGTCGATCGCGGATGCGCTGCGTCGCGTCGCCGAGGCGGCCGGGGCCCGCATCGAGACCGGCGTCGACGTGACCGACCTGCGCGAGCTGCCGCAGGCCGACCTGATCCTGCTCGACGTCACCCCGCACCAGCTGGCGCGCATGGCGGGCGACCGCATCGAGGGGCCGTACGCGTCGCGCATCCGCACCTGGAAGTACGGACCGGCTGTGTCGAAGCTCGACCTGCTGCTCGACGGCCCGGTGCCCTGGGAGGACGAGCGCGTCGCCGGCGCCGGCACCGTGCATCTCGGCGGCACCTTCGCCGAGATCGTCGACGCCGAGCACGCCGTCGCCGTCGGCCGCATGCCCGAGCGGCCGTTCGTGCTCGCGACCCAGCCGACCGCCGCCGACCCCGAGCGCGCGCCCGCGGGGAAGCATCTGCTGTGGGCCTACGCCCACGTGCCGCACGGCTGGCCGGGCGACGCATCCGCCGCCATCGAGGCGCAGATCGAGCGCTTCGCCCCCGGCTTCCGCGACCGCATCCTCGAGCGGCGGCCGATGACGCCGGCGGCGCTCGAGCTGTGGAACCCCAACCTCGTCGGAGGCTCGATCGGCGGCGGCACGCTCGCCGGCACGCAGCAGCTCGCGCGCCCCGTGCTCACGCACCCGTACCGCGTGCCGATGCCCGGCCGCGTCTTCCTCTGCTCGTCGTCGACCCCGCCCGGCGGCGGCGTGCACGGCATGAGCGGCTGGCACGCGGCGCACGCGGCGCTGCGCGAGATCGGCATGCACGAGGGCTGATCGCGTTTCCGCCCGGGGCGAGCTCCGGCTCCTCCTGACGAGGAGATCAGTCGCGTCGTGCGACCGTGCGGAAGCCGATGTTCGCGGTCGACGAATCCGGGGTGTTCGACGACCGAGCGGCATTGCGGTAGCGGTTGCAGTACGAGTCATGGCAGAGGTACGAGCCGCCGCGCATCACCTTCGTCGTCCCTTCCTCAGGCCCACGCGGGGCGTCTCTAGGCGATCGGCGGTAGTACGCCGGATCGAACCAGTCCGCGCACCACTCCCAGACGTTGCCGACCGTCTGCCACAGGCCGTAGCCGTTCGGGCGGAACGTGCGCACCGGGGCAGTGGTCAGCGGGCCGTCGACCTTCTCGCGGCGCACGGGGAACTCGCCCTGCCAGACGTTCGCCAGCCGCGCATCATGCAACGGCTCATCCCCCCACGGATACCGCGCACCGATCAGCCCGCCTCGTGAGGCGCACTCCCACTCCGCCTCGCTCGGGAGGCGCCGGTCGGCCCACTCGCAGTAGGCGGTCGCGTCGTTCCAGCTCACGTGCACGACGGGATGATCATCGAGCCCGTCGATGCCCGACTGCGCGCCCGCCGGGTGCAGCCAATCCGCACCGCGGACGCCGAGCCACCACGGCGACCCCAACGCGCGCCCCATGACATCCGAAGGTCTTGCATCGAGATCCAGGTGGAACACTGCGGAGTAGCCGAAGACCTCCGCTTCGGTGCGGTACCCCGTTGCTTCGATGAATCGGGCGAAGTCAGCGTTCGTCACGCTCGTGGCGTCGATCGCGAAGCCGTCCAAGCGGACCTCGTGCACGGGCCGCTCGCCGTCGGCCGGATCACCGTCGCCGGAGACGTCGCCCATGAGGAAGGTGCCCTCGGGCACGCGGCACTGCTCGATCCGGTGCTCGCCGGCCTCCCTGAGCGGCGACGCGCTGCGGACGAGGGATGCTCCGGGTCCGGGCACCGGTGCGCAGCAGTGGCTACTCATAGGCGGCGCGTGCGGGCGACTTCGGCGTACCAGAGCGCACTGTCCTTCTTCGTGCGCTCGAGCGTGTCGTAGTCCACGTGGACGATGCCGAAGCGCTTCTCGTAGCCGAACGCCCATTCGAAGTTGTCGAGCAGCGACCACAGGAAGTACCCGCGCAGGTCGATGCCCTCCTCCACCAGGTCGAGCGTCACGGCGAGATGACGTCGCAGGTAGTCGATCCTGTCGACGTCCCGGACGCGCCCCTCCTCGACGACGTCGTCGAAGGCGGCGCCGTTCTCGGTGATCATCAGCGGGAGATCAGGATGTGCTCGCGCCACCCCCCGCACCAGATCGCCGAGCCCCTCAGGGTCGATCACCCAGCCCATCGCAGTCGCAGGTCCGGGCTGAGGGAGGAACTCCACGTCCTCGCACGCCGGCCAGGGGTTGCCCGCCAGCAGCGGATTGCCGGACGCGGCCCGCTCTCCGGAGCCCGGCTGCCACATGCGCACCAGGCGGGTCGAGTAGTAGTTGATGCCGAGCACGTCGATCGGCCGATGGATCTGGGAGAGGTCACCGTCCTCCACGAACGACCAGTCGGAGATCTCCTTCGTGTCCTCGAGCAGGTCTGCGGGATACGCGCCGTCGAGCATGGGGCCCGTCCAGATGCGATTGCCGATCGCATCGATCTTCCTGACCGCCTCGGCGCCCGACGCGCCGGAGCCCTTGAGCGCATGCAGGTTGAGCGTCACGGACATCTCCGCGTCCTGCTTGACGACTCCACGCAGCGCATCGATGGCGAGCCCGTGACCCAGGTTCAGATGATGCGCCGCTCTGAGGACGGCGAGGGGGTCCTGCCGCCCAGGCGCGTGCACGCCCGAGCCGTAGCCGAGGTGCGCTGAGCACCACGGCTCGTTGAGCGTCGTCCACATCTGCACCCTGTCGCCCAGGCGGCGACCCATCACGTCCGCGAACTCTGCGAATGCGAGCGCGGTGCGACGCTCCGGCCAGCCGCCTCGGTCCTCCAGCGCCTGCGGCAGGTCCCAGTGGTAGAGCGTGGCGACCGGCGAGATGCCCCGCTCCAGCAGACCGTCGACGACCCGGTCGTAGAAGTCGAGCCCGGCCGGGTTGACGGCGCCGGTGCCGCTCGGGAGCACGCGGCTCCACGAGACGGAGAATCGGTAGGCGTCCACGTTGAGCTCCCCGAGCAGGTCCAGATCCTCCTGCAGCCGGTGGTAGTGATCATCGGCGACGTCGCCGGTATCCCCGTTGGCGACCTTGCCTGCTGTATGGCTGAACGTGTCCCAGATCGACGGCCCCCGGCCATCCTCGCGTGCGGCGCCCTCGATCTGGTACGCCGCCGTCGCGGTGCCGAAGACGAACCCAGCGGGGAACGGGCCTGTCCCTTCCTGCCTGCCGCCGCTCATCGCGCGAAGGAGAGGGTCTGCTCAGCGGTGAACTCGAGGAGACCCGAGAGTCCGCCCTCGCGCCCGATCCCTGAGTCGCCGCGGCCGCCGAAGGGCACCTCGGGAGTGTTCGGCGCACCGTTGTTGATCCCGACGATGCCCACCTCCAGCGAGCGCGCGAGCGCGAACTGATGCTCGGTGTCGGCGCTCATGACATAGCCGCCGAGACCGGTCCGCCAGGAGTTGACCTCGCGCACCACGGCAGCCTCGTCGGTGTAGCGGCGGATGCTGAACACCGGCCCGAAGACCTCGGTGCTCCAGGCGTCGCTGTCGGCCGCCGACTCCACGATCGCGATCGGGGAGAACCAGCCGGAGCGCGGGACCCCATCCGTGACGGACACGTCGTCGCCAGCTGCTCGCGCTCCCGAGACGAGCCCGTCGACACGCTCGACCTCGCGCCCGCGGATGAGCGGGCCGAGCCCGACCGTCGCGTCGCGGGGGTCGCCGATCGAGATGTCGGCGACGCGGCCGCGCAGCCGTTCGACCACGTCCGGGTATCGGTCCTCGTGCACAAAGATGTTGTTCGCCGCGAGGCAGGACTCGCCGTTGTTGCGGAGCTTCGCGATGAGCATCGCCTCGACTGCGACATCGGCATCCGCGTCCTCGCACACGATGAAGGGCGCCCGCCCTCCGAGCTCCAGCACCGTGCGCGTGAAGCTCGACGCAGCGCGCTGCGCCACCAGCCGACCCACCGAGGTCGAGCCGGTGAACGACACGACACGGACATCCGGATGCTCGATGATCGCTGGAGTCAGCGCGGCGCCATCCCCCACGAGGACGCTCACGAGTCCCGGTGGGAGCACGCGCTCGCAGATCGCGGTCAGCGCCAGCGTGCTGAGCGGCGTCAGCTCCGACGGCTTCTGCACCACGCCGCACCCGGCGGCGAGCGCAGGGGCGAGCTTGCGGGCAGGGATCGAGAGGGGGAAGTTCCACGGACTGACCGCCGCCACCACCCCGGCAGGTTTGCGATCGACCACGAAGCGGCGCTGCGGGGTCTCGTAGTAGCCGCTGTCCAGGCGGGTGCAGGCGTCGGCGAACCAGTCGAAGTAACGGGCAGAGAAGTGCACCTCAGCAACGGCCTCCTCGAGGCGCTTGCCGGACTCCGCGCAGATCAGGTCGCCGAGGGGACCCGCCGAGGCGCGCAGCTCGTCAGCGATCACGCGGAGCAGGCGCGCACGCTCTCGAAGGTCGACTGCCGACCAGTCGGCCTGGGCCTCGCGGGCCGCCGCCACCGCCGCGTCCACATGCTCGGGACCAGCCCAGCCGACCGTCGCGATCGAGGCGCCGCTCGACGGGTCGGGCAGCTCGTGCGCCTCCCCCGTGATCGGCTCGCCGGAGATCCGGCCCGCGCCGACGCCGCTCTCGCCCCTGACCTCGAGTCCTAGTTCAGACCACCGCACGCAGATCACATTCCCTTCGTTCGACGCTGTAGTGACGGATCGCGTCCTGGTCGAGCGACACGCCAAGCCCTGCCCCGGATGGCACCGGTATCGCCCCGTCGACCACCACCAGCGGGTCGATGAGGATGTCGTCCCGCAGAGGATTTGGCCGCACGTCCAGCTCAAGATAGGGGACGGCATCGGACGCGGCGGCGAACTGCACGCTGGCGGCGGTGACGATCGCACCCCCGTAGCAATGCGGCGCGAGCTGCATG
This sequence comes from Agrococcus sp. BE272, assembly GCF_031457935.1. Classification (NCBI taxonomy): domain Bacteria; kingdom Bacillati; phylum Actinomycetota; class Actinomycetes; order Micrococcales; family Microbacteriaceae; genus Agrococcus; species Agrococcus sp. BE272. The sequence continues at coordinate 810,947 of NZ_JAVDXL010000001.1, forward strand.
CCCGCCGGCAGCGCTGCTGCGACCTCGGCGGCGAGCGTGACGCCGCCGTTCTTCGCGAGGTCGGGCTGGATGAGCTGCAGCGCACCGGAGCCCGCGTAGCGGGCGAACTCCGCAGCGCCATAGAGGTTCTCCCCGCACGCGAGGGGCGTCTCGACGAGCGCTGCGAGGGTGCGGAGATCGTCGAGCGCATTCCCTGCGAGCGGCTCCTCGATCCAGCCGAGGCGGAGGTCGGCGCTGCGTTCGCTGAAGTCCCTCGCCTCTGCGATGGTCCAGGCCTGGTTCGCGTCGACGTAGAGATCGGTCTCCGCTCCGATCGCGGAGCGCGCGTCGCGCAGCGTCCGCTCGTCCCGTTCGCGGCCGAAGCCGACCCGGGCCTTCACCGCAGTGAACCCGGCGCGCATCGCGGCTTCGCAGTACTGCTCGACCTGCGACGGACCGATCCCGCTCGCGTAGGCCGACACCGTGGCGCGAGGGGCGCCGTCCGTCAGCATCCCTGCGACACTCCGCCCGCTCGCCTGCGCGGCGAGATCCCATAGTGCGATGTCGATGGCGCTGATGGCCTGCCAGATCGGCCCTGGGGCTCCCCACTGCCGAGCGAGGGCGCCGAGCCGCCGCTCCAAGTGGCGGTGCACAGCACGCGGGTCCGAGATGTCGAGGTCGACGAGCAGCGGCACGACACCGTCCTGGATCGTGGCGACACGCTCCTTCGCGGCCCAGGAGGGGTAGTTGACCCAGCTCTCCCCCAGACCGGTCAGGCCATCGGCCATCACTTCGACGAGCACCATCTCTCGCGACCCGAGCTGCGAGAACGACATCGGGATCAGCTCCGTCACGGGGGCGCTCAGCACGGTGATCCGCACCCGGTCGAGCCTCATGCGTCGTCCTCGCCGTCTCGGTACGCCCGCACGACCGCGATGCTGTCGCGAGCGCCGAACCCGAGTCGCTGAGCCCGCTCGTTCACCGCTTGGACAGCGTCGGCGATGGGGGAGTCCACTCGGCTCTCGCGCGCGAGCTGGATGGCGAGGAGGTTGTCCTTCGCGAGCAGGTCGAGCGAGAACACCGGCGCATCGTCCCCCGAGGCGAGTCGTGGAGCGATGTCGCGGAACAGGTTGGACACCGTGGCGGCGCCCGAGTCCACGACGGCGTCCACGAACACCCGCTGGTCGATGCCGGAACGGCGGCAGATCTCCATCGCCTCCGCAGTGACCGCGTTGATCGCCCCGAACATCAGGTTGTTCAGGAGCTTGACCACGGATCCCGCTCCGGACTCACCCACTCGCACGACGCGGCGCGCGACCGAGCTCTCGAGCAGCGGCGTCACGCGCTCGACGGACTCAGCCTCGCCGCCGACGACCAGCGTCCACGACCCGACACCCGCGGGACGGCCGAGCACCGGGCTGTCGAGGTAGACGATGCCGTGCGGGGCCAGGAGCTCTGCGGCGAGCTGCGCGGTGCTGGGATCGATCGTCGACAGATCGACGACGACGGCCCCTCGCGGGCTCGCCTGCAGCGCACCGCGGGCCAGCTCGAGGACGTGCTCGGGCCGCGGTACGGAGACGACGACGACGTCGGCACCCTCGACCGCCTGCGTCGCCGAGTCGGTCACATCGATGCCCTCCGATCGGGCCCGATCCCGCGCCGAGGACACGGGATCGAAGCCGATGACGGGATGACCCGCTGCCGCGATCGCGGCGGCGGCGCGGCCGCCCATCGTGCCGAGTCCGAGCACTGCGATGCGCTGAGTCATGAAGGCGTCCTTTCGAGCATGGCGAGGTCGTCGTCGACCGGAGACGAGACGATGAGCTCCGTCAGGCGGCGGTGGTAGTCGACGTCGCGCCACATGCCGCGGAACTGAGGGCTGCAGAAGTTCGAGGTGGCGAGACCGATCCATCGACCGGTCGAAGCCGCCCGGCGCAGGGCGCGCTCGTTGAGCTCCTTGACCCAGCCCCAGTCGAGACCCGGCCAGTCCTTGTAGTCGACCATCGACCAGCACTCGGTCGTGACGAGTGGCTTGCCCGTGGCGCGCGACCAGTCTGCGAGGCGGTCGATGCCCTCGAAGAGCTCGCGGTCGTAGCGCTCCTGGTCGCCGCGGTACGTCGGCAGCGCGCGCGCCACGACGTGCTCGTAGCCGATCGGGTCGAACGGCTCGAAGCCATAGCCGATGCGCTGGTAGAAGTCGGTGTAGCTGGCCATCCACAGATGCGGCTCGAGCAGATCGAACTCGGACACGTCCTGCCCCTCGACATCCTCGTACTGCTTCGTCACCGAGAACGTGAGGTCGAGGTCCGGCCACTCGCTCCGCAGCTCACGGATCGCGGTCGTGGTCCACGCTCGAACTCGCTCGCCGCTCCGACGCAGGAGCTCGCCCTTCGTGCCTCCATAGAGGAACGGCGCCCAGACCGGCAGCGGGAACTCGTTGCAGAGATCGACGAACCGCACGCTGTCGAGGGCGTCTGCGTCACGCAGGTGCCGCAGGGTCTCGCTCCACACGCGCGCGTGCTCCTGCGGCGAGGTGATGCGCATCCGTGTGTCATCGCGATCCTGCCGGAACCAGGTCGACAGAGCGACCGAGACGCCATGCGCACGCGCAGCGACGATGAATTCCACCAGCGCAGGCAGCACCTGGACCTCGACGAGCGCCGGCGCTCCCCAGTCCTGCTGATCCCACTGCGGCAGCAGCTGCCACGTGCGCTCGGGTCCCGCTGCGACCAGGTGGGGGTACGCATCGATCCGCACCGTGTCGTAGCCCCGCTCGACGAGCTCCCCGAGCGCGGCGTCCCAGTCTTCGAAGCCGGCGCCCGGCCAGCGCCGCTCGAGCCAGGAGAAGTCCCACATCGTGATGGCGTACGGCATCAGGCGTGCTCTCGGGCTGCCGCGAGGGCAGCTTCGCGCGCCTCGCGGCGCTCTCTCTGCCGCGCGGGATCCGCGACGGGGGCCGCACCGAGGAGCGTCCGCGTGTACGGATGCGCCGGCGACGACGTGACCTGGTCGCCTTCGCCGAACTCGACGATCTCGCCTCGGTACATCACAGCCACTCGATGGCTGATGTGCCGCACGACCGACAGGTCATGCGAGACGAAGAGGTAGGCCACGCCCGTCGACTCCTGGATCTCGATCAGCAGGTCGAGGATCCGTGCCTGCGTCGAGAGATCGAGTGCCGACACGGGTTCGTCGCAGACGACGAGCTTCGGTCGCAGCGCGAGCGCCCGGGCGATCGCGACGCGCTGACGCTGTCCGCCGGAGAACTCCCTGGGGTACCGCTCGCCCGAGTCCGACGGCAGGCCCACCTGGTCGAGCAGCTCGCGGATGCGTGCGCGCGCGTCGGCCGCAGGCGTGCCGTGGACCCGCAGGGGCTCGCTCAGGATGTCGGAGACCGTGAGCGCCGGGTTGAGCGAGGAGTACGGGTCCTGGAACACCACCTGCATGTCGCGGGCGAGCCCGCGGCGCTCACGGCGCCGGAGGGACTGGATCTCCCGCCCCTCGAACCGGATGGTGCCCGCGGTCACCGGAGCGAGCCCGAGCACAGCGCGGCCGAGCGTGGTCTTGCCGGAGCCCGACTCACCCACCAGCCCCACGGTCTCGCCTCGTCGGACGTCCAGATCCACGCCGTCGAGGGCGCGGAACGCGGGCGACTTCCGTCGCTTGCCGCGGTACTCCACGACGAGCGCGTCGATCTCGAGGATGCTCATGCGGAAGCCCCCTGGCCGGGCGCGATGCTGGGCGCGCGGTAGCCCGGTCGTGCTCGAGCGTCGTCGAGCGTCGAGTCGAGCAGCATGCGGGTGTACGGATGCGCGGGCGCCGAGAACAGCTCGGCGACCGGTGCGGATTCGACGACGCGACCGTGCTGCATCACCGCGACGGAGTCGCAGACATCCGCGACGACGCCGAGGTTGTGGGTGACGAGCAGCACCGCCATGTCGCGCTGCTCCTGAAGCCGCCGCAGGAGCGACAGGACCTCCGCCTGCACCGTCACGTCGAGCGCCGTGGTCGGTTCGTCGGCGATGAGCAGCGCGGGATCGCACGAGATCGCCCGAGCGATCAGGACACGTTGCGCCATGCCGCCCGAGATCTCATGCGGGTATGCCGAGAAGGTCCGCTGCGGGTCGGCGATGCCCACCTCGGCGAGCAGCTCCAGGGCGCGGGATGTCGCCTCCCGACGGCTGGTGCCTCGGACGCGCATCGGTTCGATGAGCTGGGAACCGATCCGGAACGCGGGATCGAGGTTCGACATCGGCTCCTGCGGCACGTAGGCGATCGTCCCGCCGAGCAGTCGACGCCGTTCACGAGTGCCGAGCCGCGTCACGTCCACGCCCCGCACCCAGATCGACCCGGCGAGCACCTCACCTCCTCGCGGGAGGAGGTCGAGGATCGCGAAGGCGGTCTGCGTCTTGCCCGACCCCGACTCGCCGACGAGCCCGAGGACCTCTCCGCGCCGGAGCCGGAGGCTGACGTCCTCGACCACGACGGCCGTGCCCTCGCTGCGCGGGTAGCCGACCTGCAGGCCATCGACTGCGAGCACGACATCCTCGGACGAGCCTTCCCCCCGGGGGTGCCCGGCCGACGTCGAAGCGCTCTTCGGAAGGGGCGGACCCGTCTTGCGTCGACGGGTCGTGCGGCCCGACTTCCCCTGCACCGCATCGCGCAGGCCGTTGCCGAGCAGCACCAGCGAGGCGACCGTGAATCCGATCGCGAGACCGGGCCAGATCATCGCGGTCGGAGCGAGGTAGAGCACGCCGAAGGCGTTCCCGATCATCGAGCCCCACGTGGCCTGGGTCGCGTCGCCCAGCCCGAGGAACTCGAGCCCCGACTGCACGATGATCGCGATGCCGGCGAGCGTCGCGGCCTGGATGATGACGGGGGCGCGAACGACGTAGAGCACGTGCCTCGCGATGATGCGGGAGTCCGACAGACCCGACACCTGGGCCGCGGCGATGTAGAGCTCGTTCTTCACCGCGATCGTCTGCGATCGCACGAGCCGGAAGATGTTGGGCGCGAGCAGCACGCCGAACGCCGTCATGGTGATGAGCACGCTCGGCCCGAACGCGGCGATCACGGCCAGGAGCACGACCTTGCCCGGCACCGACAGCAGCACGTCCGAGACCCAGCTCGCCACCGCGTCGAGCCTGCCGCCGTGATAGCCGGCGAGCAGGCCGCTGGGCACGCCGATCAGCACGGACACGCCGACTGCGAGAGCGGCCGCGAGCAGCGTCAGCCGGCTCCCGAAGATGAGGCGGGAGAGGATGTCTCGGCCGGCGCCGTCACCGCCGAGCGGATGGTCGGGAGTGCCGGGCGGAGCGTTGACGAGCGACAGCTCGGGCTCGGTCGGGCTCCATGGCGCCAGCACATCCGCGAACAGGGCTACCAGCACCATCACGGTGAGCATCAGCAGCCCGGTCAGTGCGAGCGGGTCGCGGACGATCAGCTTGAGGAGGCTCGTGCGCACTGCAGCGGCAGGCGCGACGGGGGCGGAGGCTATGGTCTCGGTCACTGCACGGTCACCTTCGGGTTCACCCAGCCGTTGAGCAGGTCGATGAGCAGGTTGACGACGACGACGAGCACGACGGTCACGGCGACGACTCCGAGCAGCACGGGGGTGTCCCCCTGCAGCGTCGCGGTCACGGCCGTCGTGCCGAGGCCGGGCAGGGCGAAGACCTTCTCGATGACGATCGCGCCGCCGAACAGTCCGATGAACTGGAGCGACAGCACCGTGAGCGCCGGGGATGCGGCGTTCTTGAGCGCGTGCCGGAACAGGATCGAGCGCTCCGGCACGCCTCCCGAACGGAGCGTCCGGATGTAGTCGGTGTCGAGGACGTCGATCATGGCGCCGCGCACCTGCTGCGTGACCGCCGCGATGCTCGAGATCGCCAGTGCCGTCACGGGCAGCGTGATGCTGGCGATCCATCCGGTCAACGAAGCCTCCGGTGCGATGTATCCAGTGGCAGGCAGCAGCCGCCATGTCACCGCGAACGCGACGACCAGCATGAGCGCGACCCAGAAGTTGGGCAGCGCCATGCCGATCACGGAGAACACCTGCACGACGCGGTCGATGAGGCCGCCCCGCACTGCTGCGAGGATCCCCAGGAGCATGCTGATCAGCGCGCTCACGAGCACGCCGATGGCGACGATCGAGAGCGTCACCGGAGCACGGCTCGCGAGCAGCTCCGCGACCTGCTGGGTCGAGAAGTACGACTGTCCGAAGTCACCGATCGCTGCGTGGCCGAGCCAGTCGAAGAACTGCACGAGGATCGGCCGGTCCAGGCCCATGGCCGCCGCGCGCGCGTCGAGGTCAGCTTGGGTCGCGCCCTCCCCCAGCACGTTCCGGGCGATGATCGACGGGTCTCGGTAGACCAGGAAGAAGGTCACGGTCGTCACGAACAGGATCAGGCTCAGGCCGAACAGCAGGCGTCTCAGGACGAAGGCGGTCATGGTCTCGGTCAGGTCTCCTCGGTGGTGGATGCGGGGGCGCGGCGCTGCCGCGCCCCCGCATTCGGTTCAGCGGTCCTCAGCCACCGGCCGGACGGTACTGCCACAGCGAGGGCACCGCGTTCTGCGCCTGCATCGTCACCGTGGTGTCCGGGGTCGTGCCGAACACGTTGTCCTGCCGGTAGAGCGGGGCGAACCACGCGTTCTCGACGAGCCACTCGCCCACAGCGGCGAATGCTGCCGGCTGCTCCTCGGTGGGCGCGAACTGCGCGGCCTCGATCAGTGCATCCAGCTCCTCGTCGGACGCCCCGAAGGTGTTCCACGGCGCGTCAGGGGCCACCCAGGTCTGGATGTCCTGCCAGGCCGTGGCGGACGCGAGCGGGAAGTACACCACCGGGTACTTGCCCGACAGCGCCTCGGCGACCGCCTGGTCGGCCGGGATCTGCACGTACTCGACCGTCACGTCGATCTGCGCGAGCTGGTCGGCGAGGATGGGCCACAGGTTCGTCCACGGACCGTCCCACTGCGGGAGGGTGATGGTGAACGGCCCGACGCCGGCCTCGTCCATGAGCTGCTGAGCAGCCGCGACGTCGAACGTGTATGCCGTGTCGAGCTCCTCCACGTACGCGTCGCTCTGCACGTTGAACACCTGGCTCGTCGGCGTGCCGTAGCCGTTGAGGATCGCGGTGATGAGCCCCTCGCGGTCGAAGGCGAGGTTGATCGCCTGCCGGACGCGCACGTCTGCGAGCTCGGGGACCATGGTGCCCTCGCGGTCGTTGATCAGGAGCCCCGCCCATGCCACGGCGTTCGTGGTCACCGTCGCACCCGAGGCCGCCACCTCATCCGCCACCGCCGGCGTCAGCGAGGCGGCGTTCACCTGGCCGGTCTTGAGCGCGTTCACGAGAGCGGTGACATCGTTGATCGGTCGCACGATGTACTCCTCGTAGGGGAACTCCTCGAGGTTCCAGTAGTCGGCGTTCCGGGTGTAGACGTACTCCGTTCCCGGCGTGCTGTCGCTCGCGGAGTAGACGTACGGGCCGGAGCCGACCGGCTCCTCGGCGATCGAGCCGCCCTCCAGCGCGGCGGGTGACGCCATCGCCCCAGCGACCCAGCCGAGGTAGGACAGCAGCGCAGGCACCGGCTCCGAGAGTCGCAGCTCGACCTGCGTGTCGGAGTTCACCACCACTTCCTCGATCGCGGCGACCATGAAGCGGTTCTGGCCGGTTCCCGCCTGGATGTGCTCGATGTTCGCCTTCACGGCGTCGCCGTTGAAGGGCTCCCCATCCGTGAAGGTGACGTCGTCGCGCAGCTCGAGGGTGAGCACGGTGCTGTCGTCGTTGTACTGCCACTCGGTGGCGAGATTCGGCTGCGGCGTCGCTTCAGCGTCGAGGCGGATGAGCGTGTCGTAGACGGGCTGCCAGTACTGGACCCGGTTCCCGATCTCGAGGTCTGCAGGGTCGAAGGAGTTGTTGTCGACGCGAGCGCCGACCGTGAGCGTGCCCGCGGACACCGGCCCCTCTGACTGCGAGGAGGGCTCGGAGGTGGGCGTTGATCCGGACTGGCTGCCGCAGCCGGTGAGGGCGAGCGCCGCAGCGATCGCGAGCGCCGCGCTTCGTTGCGCGAACTTCGTGGGCATCGTTCCTCGATTCGTGAAGGGACTCGTCCGGACGATGCGCTGAGCCGGCCGCCGACTCGGCTCGCAGCACTGCGCTCCGGCCGCCATTGGCCCGCCCGGTTCACGACCGGTGATTGCATGTTATATGCAATGTGGTGCTGTACGATACCCCTATGGCCGAAGTGGCAGAGCGAGTCGCGAGCACCGCGCGGCGACCGCCGAATGTCCTCTGGATCTCGACGCACGACATCAACCCCGACGTCGGCCCGTACGCGGGCATCTGGCCGGGTGCCGAGTACGCCCACACACCGTCGCTCGATGCCCTCGCGGCCGCGGGAGCGGTCTATGAGCTCGCGTTCGCCAGCGCTCCCGTCTGCGCACCGTCGCGCTCGGCGATCCTCACCGGCTGCCACCCGACGGCGATCGGCACCATCCACATGCGCACCAAGGCGGCGCCGCCGCCAGAGGTGCGGCTGTTCACGGAGTACTTCCGGGCGGCGGGCTACTACACGACCAACAATGTCTTCACCGACTTCCAGGTGCAGACTCCGCCCACCGCGTTCGACGAGTGCAGCACGAGCGCGCACTGGCGCGACCGGCCCGACCCCGACATGCCCTTCTTCGCGATGTTCCACAGCTCGATCACGCACGAGGCGAAGCTGTACCTCGACGACGAGGCGTTCGCCGAGGCGACGACGGCTGTGCCGGTGGGCCACAGGCACGACCCGACGGCCGCGCCCCTGCCGCCCTACTATCCGGACACCGAGACCTTCCGCTCGACATGGGCGCGCTACGCGGACCTCATCACGCAGATGGATGCCTGGGCCGGAGCGCTGCTGCGGGAGCTCGAGGAGGACGGGCTCGCCGACGACACGATCGTGGTGTTCTGGAGCGACCATGGCGTCGGCATGCCGCGTGCGAAGCGGTGGCTCCGAGAGGCAGGGCTGCGCGTGCCGCTCATCGTCCGGTGGCCCAGCGCGGTCGAGCCGTCGTCGCGCCCTGAGCTCGTGCACCTGCTGGACCTCGCCCCGACCATGCTCACCGCGTGCGGCATCCCGGTTCCACCGCATATGCACGGCCGGCCGTTCCTCGACGCGACGGGTGCGCCGCTCGAGCCGAACGACTGCACGTTCGGCGCCCGGAGCAGGATCGACGAGCAGGAGGACGACTCGCTGACGGTGCGGGATGCTCGATTCCGATACATCCGCCACGCGCACCCGGACCGCTCACCCATGCAGCACAGCGAGTATCCCGACCGCTTCTCGACATGGCGCCAGCTGCGCGAGCTCGCGTTCGCCGATGCGGTGTCCGTCGCGGGCGGCTCGACGGAGCGACGGCTCGACGATGCCCAGCGCTCCACCTTCGCTCCCGGCCGCCCGGCCGAGCAGCTGTTCGACCTCTCCGCCGACCCGCACGAGCTCCACGACCTCTCCTCCGATCCTGCCTACGCCGCTGATCTCGACCGACTCCGAGGCGCGCTCGACGCGTGGGCCTCGAGGTACGCGCCCGAGTGGCCGATCGACGAGGCGGCCCTGATCGAGTCGTGGCGGCCGGAAGGGCGCATCCAGCGCACCGCGGAGCCGGAGATCACTGTGGTGGACGGGGTGCTCTCCGCGGTGTGCCGCACGCCCGGTGCGTCGATCGGGTGGACGGTGCAGGAGCCGGGCGTCCCGCGGGTGCTCTCCGACGTCGAGGTCGCCACGGGAGCCCCGGAGGACGACGGCAGGCGCTGGAACCTCTACGCCTCGCCGTTCCGATCGCACGGCGCCGACCCCGTCCGCTTCCGCGCCTGGCGCCTCGGCTTCGCCCCCAGCGACGAGGTCGTCGTGCAGGATGACCACTCAGATGCCGACCGCACGGAGGGAGCATCGTGACCGAGCCTGGACTCGCCGCCTTCCCGCTGGGGGCAGAGCCCTCCGCGGCTCTGCCCTCCCTGCCCGCTGTGCGCCGCGTGGCCGACAGCGTGCACGACCTGCTCCGGGAAGCCATCATCGAGGGACGCCTGACACCCGGCAGCCGGCTCAGCGTTCCGGTGCTCGCCCAGCAGCTGTCGGTGAGCCGCAGCCCGGTACGTGAAGCCGTCCAGCGGCTGGTCCAGGAGGGGCTCGCGACCGAGGAGCCCCACCGCGGCGCGGCGGTGGCCAGGCTGCGCCCTGAGGAGCTCGTCCCGCTGTACCAGATCCGCGAGACGCTCGAGGGGCTCGCAGCCCGACTGGCCGCTGAGCAGGCCGGCGACGCGGAGCTCGCGGCGCTGCGCGAGACCTACGAGGCCCACGCATCCGCGCTGGAGCGCGGGGAGGCGACGAGGCACGTGGCCCTCGACCTCGCGTTCCATGCCGCGCTCCGCAGCGCGTCGCACAACCACGAGCTGCAGCAATACCTCGAGCGGGTGCAGGGCAAGATCGCGATCGCGATGCTCGGCGGCCGTCCGGAGGAGTGGTCGAAGCAGGCGATCGTCGAGCACCACGCGATCCTGGATGCGGTCCTCGCCCGGGACCCTGAAGCCGCCGAGGCCGCTGCGCGCGCACACATCCGCCGCGTGACAGCCGATATTGCCGCTCTCACGCCTCCGCGGCGCCGGACGGCGAAGCCGAGTCCCTGACCGAGCGCAGGCGGCTGACGAGCGCGCCGTCCGCGGCTCCGAGCGACTGCAGCGCGAGCAGACATGCACCGAGCACGGGGTCGAGCTCGGGCTCCACCATGCACACCGAGGGACTCCGGCGCTCGAGCGCTTCACGGAACCGGGAGGCGATGGGCTCGCCTGCCGCGAACAGCCCGCCCACGGACGCGACCTCGACCGGACCGTCGAACCGGAGGTTCCGCTGCACTGCGTCGACCATCTGCGCGAGCTGCTCGGCAGCCGTGTCGAGCACCATCGCAGCCACCAGGTCGCCCTGCTCCGCAGCCAGCACGACGAGCGGAGCGAGGGCAGCGACCTCCGCGCGCCCCAGGCCCTCGAGGTGGAGGCGGTGCAGGAGATCGTCAGGATCCTGCACCTGCAGCGCGCCGAGCATGGCGGCCTGGAGCGCGGTCGACGGGCCTCGGCCGTCCACCGCGCGGACGACCGCCCGCAGCGCTTCGACGGCGATGCTGTAGCTGCTGCCCTCGTCACCCACGAGAGCTCCCCAGCCGCCGGATCGCCAGCGAGCTCCGCCCCCGTCGACGCCGAACGCCGCGGAGCCGGTGCCGGCGATCACCACGATGCCCGGCCGGCCGGCCAGCCCGCCGGCGAGGGCCACCCTGCAGTCGTGATCGATCCTGATGCGCTCGCGCGGCGCGACCCCCGCAGTCGGCAGTGCGTCGAGCACAGCACGGCGGTCGGCGGCGCTCACGACACCCGCTACTCCGAGGAACACCGCGTCGAAGGTCGCGTCCGCGCCGATGCCCGTGACCTCGAGAGCGCTACGCGTCGCCGCCATGACTGCGGCGGCGACTCCGCTCGGCCCGCCGTCATCGAGGTTGCCAGCCGTAGCGACAGACCTGCCCAGCAGCCGCCCTTCTCCATCGGCGATCGCGGCGCGGGTGCTCGTACCGCCCGCGTCGACGCCGAGCACGAGCGTCACCGCGGCCCGCGACCGGGCTTGACGAAAGCGCCGAGCACGGTGGCCGGCCCCCGATCGGCGTGCACGCTGAACGTGCCGGCGGCGGCCGGGATCGCGAACGTCTCAGCGAAGGCGAAGCGGCGCGACGCGCCGCCGCTCTCCACGCGGACCGACTCACCCTGGACGACGCTCATCACGTGCACGCTGCCCTCCGTCGACGGCGCCGCGACGCCGCCCGCCGCGAGCTCCCAGCGATGCACATCGTAGAAGTGATCGGGGTGTGTCGGCAGGTGCCATCGTGTCCACCCGTCGCCGCGGCCGATCGCCACGGGCTTGGAGATGAGCTCCTCACCGACGCGCGCGCCCTTGCGATCGAAGCGGAGGTTCGCGAAGCCTCTCTCGAGGTTGATCGGACGAGGTCGGCCATCGAGGTCGAGCCGCAGCCAGTCGTACAGCTTGAACGTGAAGATGTATGGCGTCGCGCTGATCTCCAGGACGAGGTTGTCGACTCCGGAGCAGTGGATCGTGCCGTGGGGGATGAGGAAGAGGTCCCCTCTGCGCGCAGGATGCGTCAGCACGTGGCGCTCCACGTCGACCGGTAGGCCTTCGAGCTGGCTCCGCTCGAGCTCGGCTCGGAAGGCGTCAGCGTCGATGTCCTCCTGGAACCCCAGGTACACCTTCGCGTCCTCCGTGCAGTCGAGGATGTAGTACGTCTCGTCCTGCGTGAAGCGCTCGCCGAAGTGCTCGCGGATGTACTCGTGCGAGGGGTGCACCTGCACCGAGAGGTTCCCGCCCGCGAACGTGTCGAGGAAGTCGAAGCGGATGGGGAACTCGGTGCCGAAGCGCTCAGCCGACTCTCCGAGGACGGCGCGGTGCTCGGCGAACATGAGCAGGTCGAACGACAGCTCGAGCGGGATGCCCTCGCTCTCGAAGAGGATCCCGTTCTCCGGCACGATCATCTCGAACGACCAGGCGTAGTTCGGCACCTCCTGCGAGAGCTGCGGCATGTGCTCCTTGATCCACTGCCCACCCCACGGCCCGGGCTCGAACCACGGGCGCACCCGGAACATCGATCGCGACAGCTCCATCAGCGAAGCGCGCACGACGGCGCCCTCCGCGAACGTCGGTGCATCGTGGTGCTGCCCGTCGACAAACACATCGATCGCCGGCAGGAGCTCCTGCTTGTGGAGGGCGAGCGCTGGCCAGTCGACGAAGTAGTTCCGCTTGTACGCGGCCTTCGGCGGCAGGGGCATCGCCGCGCCGAGGTTGACCGCCCCTTCCGCTCGCGCACGGAACTGGATCTCGTTCTTCGGCACGTCCACGAAGATGCGGCAGCCGTCCCAGCCCACCAGCGCGGCACCGGTGCCGAACACGACCGTGAGGTCGCGATCCGGATGGGGCCGCATCGAGGCGAGCGCCGTCGGATCGAAGAAGTCGGCCAGTGCCCCGGTGAACGCGGTCCCGAAGATCGGGTCGTCACCGCCGAGGAACGGCGCGACGAGCGCGTCGATCTCGGCTGGCGAGCGCAACGCCTCCGCCACCGGGACCCAGTGCGCCCGGAGTCCGCGAGCGGTGAGCGCCGCACCCAGTCCGTCGCGGAGCTCGCTCCAGAGGACGCCGCACATGCCGTCGATCACCACGACACTCTCGTCGGCCAGCCGGTCGGCGAGGGCAGTCCATCCCGTGCCGATCGAGCCAGGAGGGAGCGGATGCGCGGGGTAGATGTCGTACGTGCCCTCACGCGGCGAGATCTGCAAGGGCAGCAGGTCCTGAGTCGTGGCGCGGACAGGCTCCGCGGGCTGCTCAGTCGCCATGCTCTGGCCTGGCGTAGTCGTCGTCGTAACGGATGATGTCCGCCTGCTGCCAGTCGCCGAATGCGATCTCGAGCACGCGCACCACCCCTTGCTCGCTCGACAGGCGGTGCCGGCCGTTCGGCGGGATCCACAGCTCCTCACCGCGCGCCGGCCGCCAGGTCTCGTCGTCGACCTGCACGACGGCGCCTTCATCGAGCACGATCCAGTACTCGCCGCGACCCGGGTGCGATTGGAGGCTCAGGCGCTGCCCCTCTTCCACCGACATGAGGCTCACCGTCACGGGTCGATTGTGGGCATACTGCCGGAACGAGCCCCAGGGCCGGTGCACCTCGGAGACGACGGGGCCGCCCTCCGGGATCGAGCCGATGATCTGCTCCATGGTCATTCCCCTCGCTGTCTCTTCATGACGGCCCGGTCACGCACCTCGGGCTCGCCGTCAGGGCCGGCGAGCACGACCTCCGCGAAGTTGTCCGCGGCGATCGCGGCGTAGTCGTGGCCGGCCTGAGCCGGATAGACGCCGAGGTACACGAACGCCTCATCACCGGTGTTCACGCTCCGGTGCGCAGTCGAGCCCGGCACATAGACAACCTGGCCGGCGGTGAGCCCGACGAAGCGCCGGGTGCCCTGCTCGTCCTCGAGGAGCAGCCCACCGACGCCGCGGAGCCCGATGTAGAACTCACCCGCCTCGCGCCAGGAGTGATAGTGCCCCTTCGTCAGGAAGAACTCCTGACCCACGCGGCCGGGCATGAGCACGCCCAGGCCGAGGTGCAGGTCACCCGCGCCGGAGCCCGGCTCGAGCGAGCTGACCGAGTACACCAGCGGGTCATCGTGGCTGAGCGCCCGGTCGTACGCGGCGGAGTCGACGAAGCAGTCGCGCAGATCGCTCAGACGCCGCTCGATCCGCTCACCGCCGACCAAGACGCCCCGATCGATGTCCAGCTCGATCCCGGTGACGAAGAGCGAGGAGAGTGACGAGAGATGGCTCACATGTTCGATTCAAACAGTTTGAGGGTTGATTTACAACACTTGGAGCGATCAATAGCATGGCAACGATGACCGCCTCCTCGCGTCGCGCCGACATCGTGCGCCAGATCGAAGAAGCCGGCTCCGCCTCGATATCCGAGCTGAGCCGGCGATTCGAGGTGTCCGACATGACGGTGAGGCGCGATCTGGAGGCGCTCCAGTCCGCAGGCCTCGTGCAGCGGACGCACGGCGGCGCCGTGCCGGCCAGTGCGCCCGGGATCGAGCCCCGGTACGCCGCGAAGCAGCGGATCAACGTGGCGCTCAAGTCGCGCATCGCCCGCTATGCCGCCGAGACGCTCGTGGACGACGGCCAGGTCCTGCTGCTCGAGGGCGGTACGACAGTCACTTCGATGGCGCGCCACCTCGCGACGCACCGCGACCTCACCGTCGTCACGAACGGCCTCTACACAGCGAACGCGCTGCGTGAGCTGCTGCCGCGCGCAACAGTGATGTCGACCGGCGGCATCCTCCGCGACGTGTCCTACACCTTCGTCGGCCCGACCGTCGAGACCTTCCTGCGCGATCTCCATGCAGACACCCTCTTCGTCTCGGCCACCGGCCTCACCGTCGGCGAGGGATTCACCGATCCGAACCCGATGGAGGCGCAGGTGCGCCGCTGGATGGCGGCCTCCGCCGCGCGGGTGGTCGCGCTGCTGGATTCGAGCAAGTTCGGCGTCATCTCCACGACGACCGTCGCGGCTGCCTCGGACGTCGATGTCCTCGTGACCGACGGGGGCGCTCCTGCTGCGACGCTCGAAGAGCTGCGGCGCCTGGGGGTCGACGTGCGCGTGGTGTGACGCGAAGCGGGCCGCGGATGAGGTCCGCAGTCTGACCGGAGATCCGTCGCCATCCAGCGACCGCACGCGTGGATAATCCAGTCACGAGCCGGAGCTCGAGGCGCGAGCGAGGCCGAAGGAGGCGAGGCGATGGACTGGGCAGCGCTCACGACCTGGCTCGACGCCCCGCACGCCGAGCTCGCCCGCCAGGTGATCCAGCGCGGCACGGCCGCGATCTTCGCGGTCGCGTTCCTCTCGACGCTCCTGCAGTTCCCGGCGCTGCTCGGCGAGCGCGGCCTCCTGCCCGCCCCGCGTTACATCGCCGCGGGCGGTCTCGACGGCCAGCCGAGCATCTTCCGGTGGCACTACTCCGATCGCCTGCTGAGCATCCTCTGCCTCGTCTCCATCGGGATCGCCCTCGCGCTCGTCGCGGGCCTGCCGCAGCTCGGCCCGCCGTGGTTGCCGATGCTCGCGTTCCTCGCGCTCTGGATCGTCTACCTCTCGATCCTCCCCATCGGCCAGGTCTTCTACGGCTTCGGATGGGAGCTGCTGCTGTGCGAGGCGGGGTTCCTCGTCGCCTTCCTCGGCTCGAACGCGACCGCTCCCCCGACGCTCGCCGTGCTGCTCATCGTCTGGCTCGTCTTCCGGCTCGAGTTCGGCGCGGGCATGATCAAGATCCGCGGCGGCCGCGAGTGGCGCGACCTCACGGCGCTCATGTACCACCACGAGACGCAGCCGATGCCGGGGCCGCTCAGCCGCTGGGCGCACCTCGCGCCCGCGTGGTGGCACCGCACCGAGGTGGTCGGCAACCACGTCGCGCAACTGGTCGCGCCGTGGCTGCTGCTCGTCGGGGTGCTCGGCGCGATCGTGGCGGATGCGGTGGCCGGCCCGGGCGCGGACGGGGCATCGCTCGGGTTCGCAGCGGTCGCCACCGGCGCCGCCGCCGTGATGATCCTCACCCAGGGCTGGCTCGTGCTCACCGGCAACTTCGCCTGGCTCAACTGGATCACGATCGTGCTCGCCTTCGCGGCCGTCGACGACCGAGCGGTCGGGTGGCTGCTGCCCGGGCTGCCCGTCGACACCGCGTACGCGCCGACGCCGGCCTGGTGGAGCATCCTCGTCGCCGTCGTCTTCGTCGCGTACCTGTGGCTCAGCATCCCGTCGGTGCGCAACCTCGCGTCGCGCCGCCAGCTCATGAACGCGTCGTTCAACCGGCTGCGGCTCGCGAACGCCTACGGCGCGTTCGGCACCGTCACGAAGCGGCGCGACGAGATCGTCATCGAGGGGACGATGGCGGATGCGCCGGCCGACGACGAGTGGGTCGAGTACGGCTTCAAGGGCAAGCCGGGCGATGTGCGGCGCGTGCCCGGCTGGTTCGCGCCGTACCACCTGCGGCTCGACTGGCTGATGTGGTTCCTCGCGCTCGGGTCGCACGGGCCGTGGTTCCGGATGCTGCTCGTGCGCCTGCTCGAGGCCGACCGGCCGACGCTGCGGCTGCTCGCCGACGACCCCTTCGACGGACGTCGCCCGAGGTGGGTGCGGGCCCGCGTCTACCGGTACCGGTTCGCGACGCGCGCCGAGCACCGCGAGACGGGCCAGATCTGGATGCGCGAGGACCGCGGGCTGCTGGTGGCGCCGATGCGGGGCCGGACCTCCTCCGCTGGTTGAGCCGCTGCGGCGCTCCGCTTCCGCTGGTTGAGCCGCTCCGCGCGCGGAGCGCGCAGAGCGAGTCGAAACCACTGCCGCGCGGGCTGCGGAGTGGTCTCGACTCGGGCGGCCGCCTTCGGCGGCAGCCCGGCTCGACCAGCGGAGGCTTACCCCGGTCGTCGAGTAGCGACCGAAGGGCGCGTATCGAGACGAGGACCGGCGCACGCGGCGGCGCTCGTGATCTCGATACGCCCGGCTCCGCCGGGCTACTCGATCAGCGGAAGGGAGGGGACGGCTCCGCCGGGCTACTCGATCAGCGGGAGGGCGGGGAGGAAGCCGCCTCCGCCTCCTCCTCGCGCTCCGCCTCCGCAGCGCGGTCGATGCGCTCGCGCATCGCGCGCAGGGCGAAGACGAGCGTCGCCATGCCCGACTCCGGCTCGTCGTGGGCGATGATCCGCTGGTAGAGCCGCTCGATCGCCTCGCCCGAGGCCGCGGACGCCTCCTCGGTACCCCCGGCGCCAGCCCATGCCCGCAGGTGCTCGGCCAGCGCATCCATCGCCCGCGCCGTCAGCCGCCGCTCGTCGTCCTCCATCTCGACCTCGAGCGGCGACTCCCACGCGGCGGCCGCGATCGCGTCGAGCACGTCGATCATGCGGTGCGACACCGAGCGCACCGTCCCGACGCTGCGCTCGTCGCGGGCGAGGTCGTGGTGCCGCCACATCGAGCGCACGTTCAGCACGCGGCTCTCGCGCGCGGCGACCACCTCCTGCGACAGCTCCTCCACGCTCCCCTGCAGCTCGAGCCCCCAGTCGACCCACGACTCGTCCTTCGGCGGCCACTCCCCGCGCAGCATCTCGGCGAGCTGCTCGACGCGATCGGCGGTCCGTCGCACCTCGCCGCGGATGCGCTCGCGCGCCTCGCGGTCGTAGAGGGGCGGCATCACGAGCATGTTCACGATCACGCCCACGACGAGGCCGACCGAGAACTGCCCCACGTAGGCGACGGCGTACCCGTCGGCGTCGACGCCGCCGAAGATGATGACGAGCACGGCGACGACCGGCACGACGCCGGCGCCGATGCCGAGCGCGCCCGCGCCCTGCAGCAGCACGCCGATGACGGCGATGATGCCGATCTTCAGCAGCCCGTGGATGTCGACCGCCAGCATCGCGAGCCCCACGGCCGCGCCGATCGCGAGCCCGACGGCCTGCTGCAGCGCCGTGCGGGCGATCGTGAACACGGTGGTGCCGGTCGCGATGAAGGCGCCGAGCGGCGCGGCGTAGGCGTACTCGGCGAAGTCGGCCGGCAGCTGCGTGCCGAGCAGCCACGCGGCCATGGCGGCGAGCGCGGCGCGCACGGCGTTCGCGATGCGGGCGGGCGGCAGCCAGCGGTGCAGCGCCCGCTCGGTCTTCGCGGTGACCGAGGCGTCGATGATCTCCGACGGTTCGGTCGGCGGATGCTCGGAACGTGCCACGAGGCCAACGGTAACCCCGGGCGGTCGGCCCGGGAAGTCGAGTTCCGCTCGGCCGCCGCGCACCCCTGCGAGCGCACGAGAACGGGGCCGCCCCGGCGTGGGACGGCCCCGTTCGACTGCGGTCATCGCAGCAGGTTGCGAGCGAGTGCGTCCAGCCGGTGCTGGGCGCGGGCCTCGAGCGCCTGCTCGTAGGCCATCGCCTCGCGCCGCTGCTGGTCGCGGTGCTGGGCCTGCATGGCCCACCGCTCGAGCTGCCGCGATGCGCTCAGTGCGAGCCGGCGCGGAGCCGGCATCGCGAGCATCGAGTTCGACATGGTGTTCTGCTTCCTGGCATGGCGATATCGCCCTCGGAATGGGCGTGGGATATCGCAAGTGAATTGCGGAGAATTGCGCGCGTCGAATTGCACCGCGAAGGTGCAGCGGATGCGCGAGGGTGCGCGGGCGCCGATGGTGCGGCCACAGAGGTGGCCGGCTCGGCAGCCGCGATCAGCGGGCGACGGGGCGGGAGGAAGCGCAGGGCTCAGATGCCTGCAGTGGCCTGGCCAGTCGGGCGCTCATCGGCACGATGCCGACGAGCTCCGCGGACCAGCGGCCCGTGCGCTTCGCCGCTAGCGGACCCCACCGGGAAGGAGGGCTGCAGCGGCAGTGATCGTGATGAACATGGCGAGCTCCTCCTTTCGACTCGGGGCATGGAAGTTCGCGTGATGAAGATATACCGATGCGGGCGGGAATTGCAAGGCTGGATCGGGACTTCTTCTGGGAATTGTCGCGTGGGGGACAATTCGAGCCGGTCGAGGTGGTCTCGACTCGGTCGCCGCGCTCCGCGCGACGACCGGCTCGACCAGCGGAGGGGGCGACCAGCTCGACCAGCGGGCGGGGAGGGAGATTGGTCAGACCAATGTTGACAGCGAGCGCGGGCGTGGCGTAGCGTGCTCGACATTGGTCGTACCAATCGGTGCGACCGCTCGACGGCGAGGAGGCGACATTGCACGACACGCTCGAGGCGTTCGCGATCCAGCTCATCGACCTCTCGCATCCGGAGCCCGACGGCTCCCGCCGCCTCATCCCCGAGCGCGAGCTCTGCGCCCGCCTCGACGTGAGCCGCGGCGCGCTCCGCGAGCGCCTCTCGCAGCTCGAGTACATCGGCGTGCTCTCCCGCCGGCAGGGCCACGGCACCTACCTGCAGGCGCCCGGCCCCGACGTCATCCGCACGTACTTCACCACGATGCGGGCGCTCGGCTTCCTCGACTCGACCGAGATCGCCGAGGCGCGCGAGATGCTCGAGACGGTCGTCGCCGTGCAGGCCGCCCGGCGCGCGACCGCCGCCGACGCCGAGCGCCTGCGCGCCCTCGTCGACGAGATGGTCGCGTGCACCGCCGCCGGCGACCACGACGCCGCGACCGAGGCCGACCTCGCCTTCCACGCGGGCCTGTTCCGCATCGTCGACAACCCCGTCTTCACGATGGTGCACACCGGGCTCGCCTACGCGCTGCAGCAGGCGATGCACGAGCGCCGCGCCCGCGCGATCGCCGCCGAGACGCCCGACGCCGACGGACGCACCGCGACCGACACCATCCACTACCCGGTCGTCGACGCGATCGCGGCGAACGACCCCGATGCGGCCCGCGACGCGATCCGCCGCCACTTCGAGATCCACTCGCTCATCACGCTCGACACCGCCGAGGAGGCCCCCGCGTGACCACCCGCTCCCCCGCCGTCTTCGTCGGCCTCGGTGCCATCGGCACCCCGATGTCGCAGCGCCTCGCCGACGCCGGCTTCCGCGTCACGGGCGTCGACCCCTTCGAGGCGGCTCGCGAGCGCGCCGTCGCGGCCGGCATCGACGCGGTCGCGAGCATCGCCGACGCCCCTGCCGAGGGTCCCGTCGTCGTGATGGTGGCGACCCCCGACCAGCTCGACGCCCTCGTCGCCGAGGCGACGGGCGCATCCGTCGTCGCCGACCGCACGTGGGTGCTCATGTCGACGGTGGGGCCGGATGCGGTGCGTCGCGCAGGCGCGGCGCTCACGTCGGCGGGCGCCCGCGTCGTCGACGCCCCGGTCACCGGCGGCGTCGCCCGCGCCACGACGGGCGAGCTCATCATCTTCGCCTCCGGCGCCGAGGCAGACCTCGCCGAGGTCGCCGAACTCCTGGCGCCGCTCGGCACGGTGCGCGTCGTCGGCGCCGAGCTCGGGCAGGGCCAGTCGGTCAAGGTCGTCAACCAGCACCTGTGCTCCGTGCACATCGTCGCCGCTGCCGAGGCGCTCGCGCTCGGCGAGGCGCTCGGCCTCGACAAGGCCGACGTGCTCGACCTCATCGGCGGCGGCGCCGCCGGCAGCTGGATGCTCGCCGACCGCGGCCCGCGCATGCTGCAGGGCGCCGACGCACCGGTCACGAGCACGATCGGCATCTTCGTGAAGGACTCCGGCCTCGTCGCCGACGCCGCCGCGACGGTCGGCGCCGAGGTGCCGGTGCTCTCCGCCGCCCGCGAGCGCTACCTGCTCGCCGCATCCGCCGGCCTCGAGCGCCGCGACGACAGCAGCGTCATCGCGACCTACCAGCACTAGACCCCACACCCCACCGCCGCCCGGGCCACCCCGGCGGCGGATCGACCGAGCCCGAAGGCTTCGAGGAGGAAGCATGTCCGCCACCGACACCGCGCAGGGCAGCACAGGCGCACGCACCACCGGCGCGCACACCGCCGGCCACGTCGGCCGCGACCGCGCCGAGCGCATCCGCGCCGTGCAGGAGGCCGCCTACCGCGCCCGCCACCACGCGATCGACATGGGCGAGGTGCAGGGGCAGGGCTACGTCGGCCAGGCGCTCGGCGCCGCCGACATGCTCGCCGCCGTCTACGCCGACCAGCTGCGCTTCGACCCGGCCGACGAGCACTGGGCGGGCCGCGACCGGTTCCTGCTCTCGACCGGCCACTACGCGATCGGGCTCTACGCGGCGCTCGCCGAGGCGGGCATCGTGCCCGTCGACGAGCTCGTCACCTACGCGGCCGACGACTCGCGGCTGCCGATGTCGGGCATGGCCTCGTACACGCCCGGCATGGAGATATCGGGCGGCTCGCTCGGCCACGGCCTGACCGTCGCGGTCGGCATGGCGCTCGGCCTGCGGCTGCAGGGGCAGACCGAGCAGCGCGTGATCGACTTCCTCTCCGACGGCGAGCTCGACGAGGGCTCGACGTGGGAGGCGGCGATGGGCGCCGCCCACCACCGGCTCGGCAACCTCACCGCGCTCGTCGACATGAACGCGCTGCAGGCCGACGGCCCCACCGCCGACGTGCTGCGCATCGAGCCGGTCGAGGAGAAGTGGCGCGCGTTCGGCTGGCACGCCGTGCGCGTCGACGGCAACGACGCGGGGGCGCTCATCGACGCGTTCGACGAGTGCCGTGCGCTCGCCGCTGCCGACGGGCAGCCGCAGGTGATCATCTGCGACACCCGCGTCGGCCGGGGCGTGCCGCTGCTCGAGCAGCGGGAGAAGGCGCACTTCATGCGCATCGAGGAGCACGAGTGGCAGGTCTGCCGCGAGCAGCTCACGGCAGGCAACGAGGAGGCAGCGCGATGACCAGCACCACCGCGACCCGCAAGGGTCCGAGCACGAGCGCGATGATCGCATCCATCGCCGAGCCCGACCAGCGCACCGAGACCGCGCCCTTCGGGCATGCGCTCGCCGCGGCCGCCGAGGCCGACCCGCGCATCGTCGGCCTCACCGCCGACCTCGGCAAGTACACCGACATGCACATCTTCGCGAAGGCGCACCCCGAGCGCTTCTTCCAGATGGGCATGAGCGAGCAGCTGCTCTTCGGCGCCGCAGCGGGCATGGCAGAGACGGGCCTCGTGCCGTTCGCGTCGACCTATTCGGTGTTCGCCGCCCGCCGCGCGTACGACTTCATCGCGCTCGACATCGCCGAGCCCGGCCTCAACGTCAACGTCGTCGGCGGCCTCCCCGGGCTCACGACCGGTTACGGCCCGAGCCACCAGGCCACCGAGGACATGGCGATCTTCCGCGGCCTGCCGAACCTCACGATCGTCGACCCGTGCGACGCGCTCGACCTCGCGCAGGCGGTGCCCCAGCTCGCCGCGCACGAGGGCCCCACCTACCTGCGCCTGCTGCGCGGCAAGGTGCCGCTCGTGCTCGACGAGTACGACTACGCCTTCGAGCTCGGCAAGGCGAAGGTGCTGCGGGGCGGCACCGACGTCGTGCTCGTCTCGTCGGGCCTCATGACGATGCGCGCGCTCCAGGCGGCGGATGCGCTGGCGCGCCACAAGGTCGACGTGGCGGTCGTGCACTCCCCCACGATCAAGCCGTTCGACAGCGAGACGGTGCTGCGGGAGCTCGACACCCCGCGCCTCGCGGTGACGCTCGAGAACCACACGGTGATCGGCGGGCTCTTCTCGGCCGTCGCCGATGCGGCCGTGCGCCGCGGGCTCGGCACGCGCATCGTGCCGATCGCGCTGCCGGACGAGTTCCTCGACGCGGGAGCGCTGCCGACGCTGCACGACCGCTATGGCCTCTCGAAGGATCGCATCGTCGAGCGGGTGCTCGCCGAGCTCGGCTAGCCCCTCCCCCTCCGCTGGTCGAGCCGCGCGGCACCTCCCCCGCTGGTCGAGCCGCGCGGCGCGGCCTCCCCCGCTGGTCGAGCCGCGCGGCGCCGCCTCGCCCGCTGGTCGAGCCGCGCGGCGCAGCCGCGCGAGTCGAGACCACTCCCGGCCCACAGCCTCAGACCGGCGTCGCCTCGGTCGGCCCCGGGCGCCGCTCCGCCCGCCGCTCCCGCACGCGGTCGAGGTAGCGCATCACGGGCGTCGCGGCGACGCCGTGCACGAGGATCGAGCCGACGATCACCGCCCCGGCGATCGCCCACAGCCGCTCCCCATCGGGGAAGTCGCCCTCCTGCAGCGCGTACGCGATGTAGAACAGCGAGCCGACGCCGCGCACGCCGAAGAACGCGATGACGCCCCGCTCGCGCGGGCCCGTCTTCCCGGGCGTGAGCCCGAGCCAGCCGGTGAGCGGCCGCACGACGAACAGCAGGATGACGACGAGCAGGATGTCGGCCGGCTGCAGCGACTCGAACAGCCCGCGCGCGATCGCGCCGCCGAGCAGCACGAGCACCGCGACCGTCAGCAGCCGCTCGATCTGCTCGACGAACTTGTGCAGCACCGCGTGGAAGCCGTGCGTGCTCTCGGCGGCGCGGATCGTCGTGGCGCACACGAACACGGCGATGAACCCGTAGCCCTCGGCCATCTCGGCGACCCCGTAGGCGAGGAACGTCGCGGCGAGCGCGATGAACCCCTCGGCCTTCTCGGTGAGCCCGAGCCCATCGGCCCACGACGAGAAGAACAGTCGCCGCAGCAGCCAGCCGGCGCCGAGGCCGACGGCGACGCCGACGACGAGCCGCCAGCCGACGTCGATCAGCAGCCACTCCCCGAGCCACGCCGACGGCGCGATCCCGACGAGGCTCACCGCGATCGCCGCGTAGGTGAACGGGAACGCGAGGCCGTCGTTGAGCCCCGCCTCGGAGGTGATCGCGAAGCGCGCCTCGTCGTCGTCGGCGTCCTCGTCGTCGGTGATCGGCTCGCTCACCTGCACCTCGGTCGCGAGCACGGGGTCGGTCGGCGCGAGCGCTGCGCCGAGCAGCATGGCGCTCGCGATCCCCAGCCCGAGGCCCGCCCAGCCGAGCAGCGCGACGGCGACGATCGACAGCGGCATCGTGATCGCGAGCAGCCGCCAGGTCGTCGACCAGCGCCGCCAGCCGATCGCGCGGTTGACGGCGAGCCCGGCGCCCATGAGCGACACGATCACGCACAGCTCGGTCAGGTGCAGCGCGAAGCCGGACTGCTCCATCGGATCGGGCTCGGGCAGATCGGGCAGCAGCGCGAACGCGATGATGCCGGCCGCGACGAACACCATCGGCATCGAGACGGGCACCCGGCCGAGCACGCGCGGCAGCAGCGCGGCGGCGAGCGTCGCGACGCCGATCGCGGCATAGATCGTGCCGACTTCATCCAGCGCCATGGTCGGCCTCCTGCCTCGATGGGGAGAGCATTCCACAGCGGTCGCCGACGGAGCCGGGAGGATGCGGGCCGGTCTCGACTCGCGCGGCTCCGCCGCGCGGCTCGACCGGCGGAGGGGGCCTCAGCGCGCCAGCGCCGCCTCCATGCGCGCGACGATGTTGTCGCGGGCCGAGGTGTTGTGCTCGCGCAGCACCTCGCGGGCGTGCGCGGCGTCGCCGCTCGCGATCGCCTCGACGATCGGCGCGTGCCGGGCGGCCGACATGTTCGCGATCGCGGTCTCGCGGCCCGCGGCGGTGATCACGGCGCGCGCGAGCCCGCTCACGCGGCGCCACGACTCGACGAGCGTGCGGTTGCCGCTCGCGGTGCAGAGCGCCTCGTGGAAGGCGAGGTCGGCGGCGACCTGCTCGGCGATGCCGACGTCCTCGCTCTCCTCGAGCCGCTCGAGGGCGGCCCGCAGCTGCGGCACGACGTCGGCGAGGTCCTCGCGCTCGCAGACGACCTCGGCGGCCGCCGACTCGAGCGCGAAGCGCACGTCGAAGATCTCGCGCACCTCGGCCGGCGTGACGACGCGCACCGAGAGCCGGCCGCGCGCATCCTTCGACAGCAGCCCCTCCTCCTCGAGGTGCCGCAGCGCCTCGCGGAGCGTGCCGCGCGAGACCCCGAGCGACGCGCTCAGCTCGGTCTCGGCGAGGTGGGTGCCGGGGGCGAGCTCGCCGCTCGTGACGGCCGAGCGCAGCCGGTCGAGGATGAGCTCCCGCCGCGTGACGCGCTCGATCGATCCGAGGGATCGGAACTGCGCTTCCATCGTCATGTCGATCACGGTACCCGAGCACTTCCTTGGGTTCTCCCGGCGCGAGCCGGGGTGGGCGGAGCCGGCTGCGGGTGCGGCCGGCAGGGCGGTCAGTGCAGGTGGCTCGCGCCGTTGATGTCGATGTTCGACCCCTGCAGGTAGGCCGCGTCGTCGCTCGAGAGGAACGCGAACACGGCCGCGATCTCCTCGGTGGTCGCGACGCGGCCGATGGGGATGTCGGCGGCGAGCTTCGCCTCCGACTCGGGCGTGGCGCCAACGCGGATGTTCGTGTCGACAGCACCCGGTGTGACCGAGTTGATCGTCACGCCCGACGACGCGATCTCGCGGGCGAGCGCCTTCGTGAAGCCCAGGATCGCGGCCTTCGCGGCCGAGTAGGGCACCTTGCCGAAGACGCCGCCGCCGCGCTGCGCCGACACCGACGACATGTTGACGATGCGGCCCCAGCCGGCCTCGAGCATCGCGGGCAGGAACGCCTTCGTGACGAGGTAGGTGCCGGTCGCGTTGACGGCCATGACCTTGTTCCACAGGGCCAGGTCGGTCTCGAGGAACGGTACGGGCGAGGTGATGCCGGCGATGTTCGCGAGCGCGCCGACCACGGGCAGGCGGCCCGCGTCGACCTCGGCCTGCACGGCCGCCTGCGCGGTGGCGACCGCGGCCTCGTCGGCGACGTTCACGGCCGCGCCGAAGGCGGGCACGCCGTGGCGCTCGCCGATCTCGGCGGCGACCTGCGCGGCGCGCTCGCCATCGAGGTCGAGGATGACGACGGCCCAGCCGTCGCGCGCGTAGCGGTCGGCGACGGTCATGCCGATGCCGCGCTCGGAGGTGGCGCCGGTGATGACGGCGGTGCGCTGGGTGCGCTCGGTCATGATGCTCCTTCAGTGGTCAGAGACTCGGTGGTCAGCGACGGATGCGTGAGGTCGAGGCCGGCGACGAGCGGCGCCATGCGCGCGGCCGCGTCGCGGATCGCGTCGACGCGGGCGGCGCGAGCGGCGTCGTCCATGGCGCCCGTCGCGTCGTCGACGTAGGCGCGCGAGGGCAGCTCGAGCGCGAAGCCGCCGGCATAGCCGATGTCGGCGAGCGCCGCGAAGGCCGCGGGGAAGTCGATCGAGCCAGCGCCGATGGGCCGCGAGAACTCGCCCGGCACCGCGTCGCGCAGGTGCACGTGGGCGATGTCGGCGCCCCACGCGCGGATCGTCGCCGGCAGGTCGTCGCCAGCGGCGACCACGTGGGCGACGTCGAGGATGGGCCGCACGCCGCTGCCTGCGAGCAGCGCGTGCAGCGCCTCCGCCCGCTCGCGGTCGAAGCAGAGCCTGAGGAAGTGCAGCGACTCGACCCACACCTCGACGCCGTGGGCCGCGGCCGCGTCGGCCGCCCGGGCGAGCGCGGCCGCGACCCGCTCCAGGTCGGCGTCGAGCGAGTCGAGCGGCTCGTGGCCGAGCGCGCCGCACGGCAGCACGAGGGCGTCGGCGCCGACGGCCGCGGTGAGCGCGAGCAGCCGGTCGACGTGCGCGGCCTGCGCCGACGCATCCGCCCCCGGATCGTTGAAGGCGCCCACGTCGCCGTTGACGCTGCGCACCCGCAGGCCGCTCGCGGCGATGCTCGCCGCGACCTGGGCGATCGCGGCGTCGTCGAGCTCGAAGGGCACGTGGTCGCAGACGCCGGGCAGCGCGCCGAGGTCGATCTCGGCGAAGCCCAGGCGCTCGATCTCGGCCAGCGCGCCCTCGAGGGGCAGGTGCTGGAACGAGATGGTCGAGCAGCCGAGGCGCTGCGGCAGGTCTGCGGGCGGGGTCATGGCAGCACGACGCCCTTGCGTGCGTCGCCCATCGGGATGGGCGTCCAGCGCACGACCTCGACCGGGCTCGCGAGTAGGCCCTCGAGCTCGGCGTTGAAGTCGGCGACGGGCTCGCCCGCGCCGTGCGCGTCGAGCAGCGCGGCGGAGTCCCAGTGCTCGATCATCGCGATCGTGCCGTCCTCGGCCTCCTGGATCGCGTAGAGGTTGCAGCCGGCCTCCTCGTGCACGCGCGGGATGACGCGCTCCATGGCGGCGAGCACCTGCTCGCGCGCGCCTGGGACGGGGCGGAAGATGGCGGTGACGACCAGCGGTGCGTCGGTCATGGCTGCTCCTTGGTTCGGATGATGGTGCGGTAGACACCGGAGTGGTCGAGGGCGCCGTCGCCGGCGTCGGATGCGGCTTCAAAGAGCGCGAGGGCGGTGCGGGCCGCGTCGAGCGTGAGCCCCGCCTCGTCGGCGGCCTCGCGCGCGAAGCGGAGGTCCTTCACCTGGTAGTCGATGGAGCCGCCGGCCTCGAACGACTCGTCGACCCAGTGGTGCCGCTTCTGCCGCAGCACCTCGCTCGCGGCGAGGCCCGAGCCGAGCGCGTCGGCGAGGGTTGCCGCGTCGATGCCCGCGGCGCGGGCGAGCGCGAACGCCTCCGACAATGCGGTGATCGTCTCGGCGACGACCAGCTGGTTGCACAGCTTCGCCATCGCGCCCGTGCCCGTGCCGCCCATCCGCGTCACCCGCGAGGCGCACGGCGCGAGCAGCTCGGCGAGCTCGGCGACCTGAGCCTCGGTGCCGCCGACGA
Source organism: Agrococcus sp. BE272 (assembly GCF_031457935.1). Taxonomy (NCBI): domain Bacteria; kingdom Bacillati; phylum Actinomycetota; class Actinomycetes; order Micrococcales; family Microbacteriaceae; genus Agrococcus; species Agrococcus sp. BE272. The sequence continues at coordinate 838,668 of NZ_JAVDXL010000001.1, forward strand.
AGAAGCTGATGCGTCCCTCGGCGGCCCCGAGCACGCCGCCCGACATCGGTGCGTCGACGACCTCGACGCCGCCCTGCACATCCGCCGTCGCCAGCTCGTCGGCCAGCGCGCGCAGCGCCACGGGCGACACGGTGCCGCAGACGACGAGCATGGGGCGCCGGACGCCCGCGGCGCGCCAGCCGGCCAGCAGGCCGTCGGGGCCCTCGAGCACGGCGCGCACCTGGGGCAGGTCGGGCAGCGCCGTCAGCACCACCTCGCGGGCGGCGTCGGCGGGCGTCGCGGCGACGGTCGCGCCGGTCTCGAGCCCGAGCGCCTGGGCGCGCGGTGCGCTGCGGTTCCAGACCGTCAGCGCACCGCCGCCCTCACCGGAGCGCGCGGCGAGCCTGCGCGCCATCGGCAGGCCCATGGCGCCGAGCCCGAGGAGGCTCAGCGAACGGGTCATGACAGCCTGCTCACAGCGCCGAGGCGGCCGCGAGCGCCTCGGTCTCGCGGCGCAGCTCGATGGCCTGCGCGAGCGAGTCGTCGATCTCGACGTCGTCCCAGCGCACGCTCTCGCCAGCGGCGATGTCGCGCTTGAGGGGCACGTGGTGGGCGAGCGCGACCGGCAGGTAGCCCTCGGCGACCGAGGTGCGGGCCGAGACGAGCTTGCCGTAGACCGCGAAGCCGCCCTCGCCGTCGAGCGTGTCGCCCGCCGCGAGATCCTTCTTCGCCGTCGCCACGACATCCGCCGTGAAGCCCACGGCCGTGCCGGTCGCGATGCCGCGCAGCACCGCGTTGGCGATCGAGACGTTGAGCTCGAGGCCGACGTAGTGGTACGGGCGGTAGAGCGCGGCGTACTGGCCGGTGGGGTCGGGGTGCCACGGGTACTCCTGGAAGCAGCCCGAGACGTAGTCGTTCGTCGCCTTGACGACCACGAACACGCCCTCCTGGGTGTTGTGGGGGATCCAGTCGCCCTCGCGGGTGTAGCTCGACATCACGTCGACCGTGCCCTCGTGGGAGAGCACGCCGCCGACGTCCTTCGGGCGGCAGACCGTGGCGATCTCCTCGAGGTTGCCGGGCGTGAAGCTGAGGCCCTCGTCGCTCGGCACGAGCGCTGCGGCGTTGGCGACCGCGGCCATCTCGATCGCGGCCTTCGTGCCGTCGCGGAACGAGGTGTGCATGTAGGGGTTGAGCTGGCCCGACTGCTTCAGCTCGTCCGAGAACTCCCAGTGGTCCCACACGTTGTCGGGGTTCATCTGGTTGTAGCCGGGCAGGTACTTGGCGCCCTTGCCGGCGCAGACGACGTCGAAGCCCGAGGTGCGGGCCCAGTCGACGAGCTCCCAGATGAGCGCGGGCTGGTCGCCGAACGCCATCGAGTAGACGACGCCCGCCTCCTTCGCGCGCTTCGCGAGCGCGGGGCCGGCGAGCGCGTCGGCCTCGACGGTGACCATCATCACGTGCTTGCCGCTGTCGATGGCTGCGAGGGCGTGCTTGATGCCGACGATCGGGTTGCCGGTCGCCTCGACGATCACGTCGATGTCGGTGCGGAAGAGGTCCATCGCGTCGGCGATGACGGCGGTCTTGCCGTCGGTGAGGTCGTCGACCGAGTCGACGATGTCGCCCTCGGGCCAGCCGACGCGGGCGAGCGACTCGCGGGCGCGGGCGGTGTTGATGTCGGCGATCGCGAGCACGCGCACGCCGGGGATGTTGCGGGCCTGCGAGAGGTACATCGTGCCGAACCGGCCGGAGCCGATCAGGCCGACGCGGATCGGCTGGCCCTCTGCTTCGCGCTCCTTGAGCAGCTCGTGCAGGTTCATGGTGTCTCTCTCCTGAGATGTCGGATGCGCGGGGGCGCCGGGGGTGGTGTCGCAGGTGGTGTCGCACCGCCTGGGTGCTCGGTGCGACGGGTGGTGGATGCGTGGGGTGGGGTGGCGGGGCCCCGCGGACGGGGCCCCGCCGTGGATCACATCTCGCGGATCTGCGAGACCCAGGTCTGCACCTGGTCGGGCAGGCCCTCGACGACGGGCTGCGTCGCCTCGACCCATGCCTCGCGGTCGGTCACCTCGTGGAACTCGGCGCCGGCCTCCTCGAGCTGCTCGCGGTAGTCGGCCATGTTCGTGACGGTGTTGTCGGTGTACTCCTCGCCGACCTCGTCAGCGACCTCGATGATCGCCTCGCGGATGTCCTCCGGGTAGCCCTGGAGTGCCTCGTCCCACATGATGAAGTGGTAGTTGGCGAACATGTGGTGCGTCTCGGCGATGTGCGGAGCGACCTCGTGGATCGAGTTGAAGAGGATCGCGTCGAGCGGGTTCTCCTGGCCGTCGAGCACGCCCGACTCGAGCGCCGAGTAGACCTCGTTGAACGCGAGCGCCTCAGCGCGGGCGCCCAGGGCGTTCCAGGTGTCGAGCATCGTCTGCGCGGAGGGCGTGCGGATCGTGAGGCCCGACACGTCGCTCAGCTGCGTCACGGGCTCCTTGGTGGTGAGCTCGCGCGGGCCGCGGTACATGTTGCCGAGCAGCGCGTAGCCGGAGGCGTCGGTGACGGCCGTCTGGATCTCGTCGCCCAGGTCGCCGCCCCAGACCTCGAAGAACTGCTCCTCGTCCTCGTAGAGGAACGGTGCGGTCTCGACGGAGGCGAGGTCGGTGTATGCCTCGACCGAGAGCATCGACTCGATGACGATGTCGACGCTGTCGATCTGCAGGCCGTCGATCATCTCCTCCCACGTGCCGAGGGTGGAGTCGGAGTGGACCTCGACGGTGACGCGACCGTCGGTCGCCTCCTCGATCCGCTCGGCGAACTGCTCGGCAGCCCACTGGCGCGGGTCGGTGGTCGAGCCGGCGTGGCCGAGGACGAGCGTGTACGTCTCGCCCGAGTCGCCGGTGCCTGCGTCGCCCGACTCGGTCGGGGCGGCCCCGCCGGTCGAGCAGCCTGCGAGAGCGAGGGCGACGATGCCGACGCCCGCGAGGAGCTTGGTGGTGCGCATGGTGCTTCCTTCCTTGGTGGTTCTGGTGGGTGCGATCACTCGCCGAGCAGCACGGACGGCAGCCAGAGCGAGATCTGCGGGATGTAGGTGATGAGGAGCATGTAGATCAGGCCGACGAGCAGGAACGGCCACGAGGCGCGGATCGCCGAGATGAACTTCACCTTCGAGATCTCGGCCGACAGCATCAGCGCGATGCCCACGGGCGGCGTGATGAGGCCGATGCCGAGGTTGACGACGATGATGATGCCCAGGTGCACCGGGTCGACGCCGAGCGACGTCATGACCGGCAGCAGGATCGGCGTGATGATGATGAGCGCCGCGTTCGCCTCGATGAACATGCCGGCGATGAGCAGCATGATGTTGACGAGGATGAGCAGCACCACGAGGTTGTCGGTGAAGCCGAAGATCGCCTCCGCCGCCGCCTGCGGCACGCCGCCCGAGGTGAGCGCCCACGAGTAGAGCTGCGCGGCGGCCAGCACGAGCATGATGAGGCCGACCATGAGGCCCGACTCGGCGAAGGCCGTGACGAGCTTCTTCCACGTCAGCTCGCGGTAGACGAACAGCCCGACGAGGAGCGCGTAGACCACGGCGACCGCAGCGGCCTCGGTGGCGGTGAACCAGCCGAAGCGGATGCCCGCGAGGATGATGAGCGGCAGCAGCAGCGCCGGCAGCGAGCCGACGAGCGACGGCCAGAACTTCGGCCGCTCCTCCTTCGGCGTCTTGCCGATCATCTCGAGGTTGGTCGTGTTGGCGATCATCTCGTCGGTGAAGCCCTGCTTGCGCACCGTCAGGTGCACGGCGACCATCAGCATCGCGATGTAGAGGATCGCGGGGATGATGCCGGCGAAGAAGAGCGCGCCGATCGAGGTGCCCGAGACCACGCCGTAGACGATCATCGTGATCGACGGCGGCATGATCGGCGCGACGATCGGCGCCGCGGCGGTGACGGCGGCCGCGTAGGCGGCGCGGTAGTTGCGCGCCTTCATCGCGGGGATGAGGATGCGGCCGAGGCTCGAGATGTCGGCGACGGCCGACCCCGAGATGCCGCCGAAGAACAGCGCCGACAGCACGTTCGTCTGCGCGAGCCCGCCGCGCATCCCGCCGACGATCGAGTCGGCGAGGCTCAGCAGGCGCTTCGTGATGCCGCCGGCGTTCATGATGCCGCCGGCGAGGATGAACAGCGGGATGGCGAGCAGCGCGAACGGCGTGATGCCGGCGACGATGCGCTGGGCGCCGATCGTCAGCGGGGTGTCGGTGACGAGCCAGAGGGTGATGATCGAGGCCAGCGCGAGCGCGAAGCCGATGGGGACGCGCAGGAGCATCGCTCCCACGAAGTTGCCGAGCAGCAGAGGACCCATGGGTTACACCTCACCCTTCACGAGCACGTCCTCATCGGACTGGAACAGCACCTTCGACGGGAGCGGGTCGACGTCGGGGTCGGGGTTGCGGACGAGCTTCCACCAGGCCTCGATCGCGAAGAGCGCCGAGATGCCGGCGCCCACGGGCACGGCGAGCGAGATGTAGCCGAAGGGCAGGTCGATGCCGGGCATGTTGCGGCGGAGCGCGCTCGGGAGCGCGTCGATGCCGTAGAAGACGAGCACACCGAGCGTGAAGAGCACGAGGGCGCTCGCGATCGTGGTGATCGTGACGCGCAGCCAGCGGTGCTTCGGCGCGTACTCCCAGATGTCGAGCACCATGTGCCGGCCCTGGCGCACGCCGAGCGAGATCGCGAGCATCGACAGCCACACGAACGACAGCGCGGCCACCTCGGTGGTCCACGAGGCGGAGTCGCGGGTGACGTAGCGGGAGATGACCTGCCAGGTGACGGCGACGGTGATGACCGCCAGGAAGGCCACGCAGAGCCATTGGACGATCGTGTCGAGCGTCCCCATGATCTTCTCGATCAGTCGGGGCATGAGTTTCGCTCCTTTGCGAAGTGGGCGGCGACAGTGCTGCTGAGGAAGAGTGAACCCCCTCTGCGTTCTACTGTCAACAGTAGAACGCGACGGTTATCGAATCGTGACCGCGTGCTCGCTGCGGAACTCGTCCTCGAGCTCGCGACGGAACCGCACGGCCGCGAGCGACGCATCCGCGTCGACGTCGTCCCACGTGACCGAGCGGTCCTTGGGCACGTCGCGGATGAGCTTGGCGCCGTGCGCGAGGCCGAGCGGCAGCGCGCGGTGCTCGAGCGAGAAGCTCGCGGGGCGCAGCTTGCCGAAGACGGTGAAGCCGCCCTCGCCGTCGAGCGTCTCGCCGGCCTTGAGGTCGCGCTTGGCCGTGGTCACGACGTCGCCGCGGAAGCCCGTGGGGGCGCCGGTGGCCTCGCCGCGCAGCACGGCGCTCGCGATCGAGACCCCGAGCTCGAGGCCGATCATGTGGTACGGCCGGTAGAGCGAGCCGTAGCGTCCCGTCTCGTCGGTCTTGACGCCGTACTCGGCGAAGCACTGCACGGCGTAGTCGGTCTTCGCCTCGAAGGTCACGTAGACGCCCCAGCGCAGGTCGCGCTCGACCTCGGTGCCGTCGCGGTGCAGGCTCGACGCGATCTCGACGGTGCCGCGCTGGTCGAGCTGGCCGCCGATCTCGCGCGGGCGGAAGATGTGCGGCAGGTCGTCGACGCCGGCCGGCGGGAAGTGCAGGCCCTCGAGCTGGGGCGTGAGGCCCGTGCCGTTGGCGACGGCCGCCATCTCGATCGCCGACTTCGTGCCGTCGAGGAACGAGTTGAACATCTTGGGGTTGAAGTCGCCCGACGAGAGCTGCTCGTCGGTGAAGCCGTAGTGGTCCCACACGGTGTCGGGCGTGGAGTAGTGGTACTCGGGCAGGTACTTCGTGCCCTTGCCCGCCGCGACGACGTCGAAGCCGACCGTGCGGCACCAGTCGACGAGCTCGCTGATGAGGGCGGGCTGGTCGCCGTAGGCCATCGAGTAGACGACGCCGGCGGCCGCGGCGCGGCGCTGCAGCAGCGGGCCGACCATGCAGTCGGCCTCGACGTTGACCATGATCACGTGCTTGCCGTTGTCGATCGCGGCGACCGCGTGGTCGGTGCCGACGATCGGGTTGCCGGTGATCTCGAGGATGACCTCGACGGACGGGTGCTTGATGAGCGCCATCGAGTCGTCGATGACGGCGGTGAGGCCGGTGCGCGCGGCCTCACCGAGGCTCGTGGCGGCGTAGCGGTCGGCGCTCCAGCCGGTGCGCGCGAGCGCGTCCTTGGCCTTCGGCACGTTGATGTCGGCGACGCCGACGACGTGGAACTCCGGCGTGACCGAGGCCTGCGTGAGGAACATCGAGGCGAACTTGCCGGCGCCGATGACGCCGACCCGGATGGGCCCCGCGCTCTCGGCGCGGCGCTGCAGCAACGAGTACAGGTTCATGGACTGCTCCTTTGCAGTGGATCGCTCGGACGATGCGCGTGTCCGACTGTTGACAGTAGAACGTGAGGGGCGGATGCGTCAAGCACGGCTGGGTGGGTGCGGCGCGTCGCCGCTGTGGAGAGCGCGGACCCTCGGTGCGGCCGTTCGCGTAACCTGCCCGCATGCTCGCCAGGCTCGGATCAGGTCTCGCGCTCGCAGCGGTCGCAGCGCTCGCTCTCGTCGGCTGCTCGCCGCCGGAACCGGTCGCGACGACGCCGGCGGCGGCGCCGACGGTGGAGCCGAGCGTCATCACGGTGGAGGACGCCACGGACGCGTATGGAGCGTACGCGAGCGCCGTGCAGGCGATGTTTGACGCAAGAGAGGCCGACGCCGAAGTCCTAAATGGAGTCGCTACTCCCGCGGCTGCGGAAGTTGCATCGGCGGACGTCCAAAGCACGCTCGACGCTGGGTTCCAGCAGACGGTGCCGCCTTCCATGGCATCGATCGAGCTTGAGCCGGGCGCAACAGAGACCACTGCGTACGCTCTCCTGTGCCTTGATGCAACGGACGCCGAGATCATCGACATAACTACCGGAGAGGCCGCGGAGCGAACGACTGATCCGTTCACCGACTGGCGACTTGGCCTAGAACGACACGGTGCTGACGTTCTGGTCTCGAGCTATGAGTCGATTGGACCGGACGAGGCGTCACCGTGCGAGTCCTAGCGCTTGTGGCCCTGCTTTTTGCTGCGGGAGTTGCGCCTCCTCCTGAACCCGATGCCCCGTGCACGGACACTATGGAGGCGCAGGGACTCTGCGCCGAGATCATCGGCGACTCGCTCGAAGTTGGAGGAAGCGCGGCCCAGCCAGGGATCGGCTCGGGTGCGAGCAATCCTGGCTCCGGAAGCTGGTCTGAGGAGGATCAGGCAGCGTACGAAGCGGCACTCGAGGCACTGCAGGCTGAACTGCAGCGACTTTACGAGTTGTGCCTCGACATGAACGAGGACGCCACGGTGTGCACTATGCCTACCGTCGCACCAGACCCGGAAGACCTCGCGGCCACGGCCGATCCGATCACGATCAGCGACCTCGCCGCGTTCCGGCCGCTGGTCGGCGAGCTCGTCGTCGAGCCCGACGGGTGGGGCGTCGTCGGCACGCCGACGAACTTCTACGCGACGGCCGAGGCGCACACGATGGACGGTGAGCTCTTCGACGTGCCCATCCGGGTGCGCTGGACGCCCTCCTCCTACATCTTCGACTACGGCGACGGCTCCGTCGAGGAGACCGAGGCGTCGGGCGCCGCCTGGCGCGGACCCGAGGAGTCGTGGACCGAGACGGCCACGAGCCATGCGTACGCGACGACGGATGACGTGCGCGCATCCGTCACCGTCGTCTTCACCGCCGAGGTCGACGCGGGCGGCGGCTGGTTCGCGGTGCCGGGCACGCTGCCGGTCGAGGCGCCGGCCGTCGACGTGAAGGTCTTCGAGGTCGACACGGTGCTGACGAACGGCGACTGCATGGCGAACCCGTCAGGGGCGGGGTGCGGTTGAGCGCGGCGCGCCCGTAGAGTCGCGACATGACGACCACCTCCCCCGGCTGGGGCATCCTCGGGCCCGGCCGCATCGCCGACGCCTTCGCACGCGACCTCGCGACCGGCGGCCACCGCCTCGTCGCCGTCGGCAGCCGCAACGGCGAGCGCGCCGCAGCCTTCGCGGCCGAGCACGGCATCCCCAACGTGCACGCCTCCTACGAGGCGCTCGTCGCCGACCCCGACGTCGACGTCATCTACATCGCCACCCCGCACTCGCACCACCGCGAGCACGCGCTGCTCGCGATCGAGGGCGGCAAGCACCTGCTCATCGAGAAGGCGATCACCACCACGGGCGACGACGCCCAGGCGATCGTCGACGCGGCGCGCGCGAAGGGCGTCTTCGTGATGGAGGCGATGTGGACGCGCTTCCTGCCGACCATGGTCGCCGTGCGCGAGCGCATCGCGGCAGGCGACCTCGGCGACGTCGTCGCGGTGAACGCCGACCACTCGCAGATGCTCGACCTCTCCCCCGGCAGCCGCCTCATCGAGCCGTCGCTCGGCGGCGGGGCGCTGCTCGACCTCGGCGTCTACTGCGTCTCGCTCGCGCACGCCGTGCTCGGACCGGTGACGCGCATCCAGGCGTCGGGCGTCGTCGACGCCGCGGGCGTCGACCACCGGGGCGCCGCCATCCTCGAGCACGCCGGCGGCGGCATCTCGACCGTGACGTTCTCGATGGAGACGCTCGGCTCCAACCGCGCCACGATCTCGGGCACCGACGGCGTCATCGAGCTCGACCCCGCGTTCTACACCTGGACCCGCTACGCGCGCCGCCACGCATCCGACCACGCCGCGATCGCCGAGGCCTTCGAGCCCGACATGCTGGGGCGCGGCATGCAGTTCCAGGCTGCCGAGGTCGAGCTCTGCATCGCCTCGGGCAAGCTCGAGAGCGAGCTCATGCCGCTCGACGAGTCGGTCGCGATCATGCGGGTGATGGACGAGATCCTGCGCCAGATGCGCGCTGGAGCCTAGAGCGGAGGTCCTTTCGGACCTCCGCGGCGACGCCAGCGCCGACGCCCGTCCCGGGCGTCGGGAGCAGCCCCGGCCTGGCGACGGGGTGGTCTCGAGACGCACTCGGCCTCCGGCCGAGCGCTCCTCGACCAGCGGGGGGGGTGCCTCGGCCCTCGCGGATGGGCGCTCCTCGACCAGCGGGTGATCGACCAGCGGCGGAGCGTCAGCTCGCGGCCGCAGCCGCCTCCCGCTCGGCGATGCGCGCCCGCACCTCGGGGCGGCGCAGCGGCGGCACCGTCTTCGGCGGCTGGCGCCGCTCGGGCAGGTCGTCGAGCAGGTGCCGCGTGATGTGGGCGACCTCGGCGACCGCCCGCTCGAACGCCTCGCGCGTGCGCTCGGTCGGATGCGTGATGCCCGACACCTTGCGCACGTACTGGCGCGCGGCCGCCTCGACCTCGTCGTCGTTCGCGGCCGGCTCGAGGCCGCGCAGCTCGGTGATGTTCCTGCACATGCGGCCAGGGTAGGCGAGCCGCGGAGGCACTCGCCAGGGGTCGTCGACGGTCCCGAGGCGCCCCGTGCACAGGCCGCCTCCGATGTCAGTGGCCCCCTCTACCTTGGTGGCGACGAAGGGGTCGAGGGTGACGATGATCGAGCAGGCGGAGGCAGCGGTGCAGTCCGCGCACGCCATGCTCACCGGCGCCACCGACCTCGCGCGCGCCTCCGACGCCGAGGTCGTCGAGCTCCTCGCGCGCACGGCCGAGCTCTCTCGCATCGTCGACGCGCAGCGCGTGCGCCTGGCCGGCGAGATCGCCGAGCGCTCCCGGGGCTCCGTCGACGAGTCGCTGTGCCGGCGGCTCGGGCAGCGCAGCGCCAAGGAGGTCGTGGCGTCGGCGTTCGGCATCCGCGTGGGCGACGCGCAGGCGATGCTCGCGCTCGCCGCGGCGACGAGCCCCGCCGTGGGCGTCTCGGGCGCCGACATCGCCGCGCGCTACCCGCGCGTGGCGCAGGCGCTCGACGCCGCCGCCATCTCGCTCGCCCAGGCGCGAGCCATCGTGCAGCAGCTCGAGCCCGCGGCGCCCCGCGCCGACCTCGACCAGCTCGCCTGGGCCGAGCAGCAGCTCGTGACGGCAGCGACCGACCCCGAGTGGCCGCTCGGTCCCGAGCTGCTCGTCACGCAGGCACGCGCCTACGTCGCGGTGCTCGATCCCGACGGCGTGCTCCCGAGCGCCGAGCGGCAGCGGGCCCTGCGCAGCCTGCGCCTGCGGCAGCAGCCCGACGGCATGTGGCACCTGCAGATGCTCTGCCCGCCCGAGGCGGGGTCCGCCCTCAAGGCGCTGCTGGATGCGTACACGTCGCCACGAGTGCGGGTCGCGTTCCGAGACAGCGGGGCGGGGCCGGATGGCGACGTCGACGACGGCACCCTCGATGCCCTCAGTGCTGCCACCGGTTCGCCGACCGAGGAGCCCGTCGACGACCGCACGCCCGAGCAGAAGCGGCACGACGTGCTCGTCGCGCTCGTGCAGGCGCACGCCTCCTCCGGCGGCGCCCCGGTCGCGGGCGGGGAGCCGCCGACCCTCGTGCTCACCGGCACGATCGACGCGTACGCGGCGTACCTGCACGGCGCCCCGCACGCCGATCGCACCCTCACCATCGAGCACACCGGCGACCTCGTGCCGCTCGAGACGGTCGACCGACTGCTGTGCGATGCGCTCGTGCAGAAGGTTGTGCTCGACGAGCGAGGGCACCCGCTCGCGCTCGGCCGCGCCGACCGCCTGTTCAGCCGCGCGCAGAGGGCCGCGCTCGCCAAGCGCGACAAGGGCTGCATCACCCCAAGCTGCGGGATGCCCGTCGCCTGGACGGAGGCGCACCACGTCATGTGGTGGGAGCAGGGCGGCGCGACCGACATCGACAACGGCGTGCTGCTGTGCAGCCACTGCCACCACGAGGTGCACGCCGGCCGCCTCCGGGTCGTCGCCGCGAGCGACCGGCCGGGCGACTGGCGCGTCGTCGCCGAGCTGCGCGCCGCGAGCCGCTTTGCCCGGGCGCGGCGCACCACGAGCGCTGCAGGAGCCGCGCGAGTCGCGACGGCCGCTCACGCCGCGGCGAGCGCCGCGGCCGTCAGGATCGCGGCCGACGCGGCCATGAGCCATAGCCTCACCGCCGGCTCGGACCTCGCGCCCGCAATGCCTCCGTCACCCCCGGTGCCGATGGTCCGCCCGCCGCGGCGCCCCCGCGCATCCGTCGAAGCACGCCTGCGCGGCATGGCCCGAGCGCGACCGGCTGGGCCGCGCCTGCCGGCGTTCGACCTCCGCCCGCCGGCGCACATCGTGATGCGCACCTGACGGGCAGCGCTCCGCCGGGCAGAGTTCCGCCGGTCAGCTCTCCTTCGTGATCTCCACGCTCACGAAGAGCTGCGACTTGCCGGCTCCGGCGTAGACGCCGCGCAGCGGGGGCACGTCGTTGTAGTCGCGGCCGAGGCCGACCTTCACGTGCCGCTCGCCGATGTCGATGAGGTTCGTCGGGTCCCACGCGTTCCACTCGCCGGTGAACCACTCGACCCATGCGTGCGACTCGCCGCGGATCGTCTCGCCGATCTGCGCGTTCGGCCGCGGGTGCAGGTAGCCCGACACGTAGCGCGCCGGGATGCCGACCGCCCGCAGCGCACCGATCGTGATGTGCGCGATGTCCTGGCAGACGCCCTTGCGGTTCGTCCACGCCTCCGAGGCGAGCGTGTGCACGTGCGTCACGCCCGACATGTACTCCATCTCCTCGCCGACCATGCGCGCGATGGCCGACGCGGCGGCGCCCGGCGACGAGGACGCATCCTTGATCTCCTGCGACGCCCGCACGAGGTCGTCGGTCGGGCGCGTGCGCACCGTCTGCCCGAGCTGCTCGACGTGCTGCGTGGCGCGCGAGGCGACCTTCTCGAGCTGCTCCCACGACAGGTCGTGGCCGCCGGTGAGGCGCGGGCGCACCTCGACGAGGCTCGTCGCCGTCAGCTGCAGCTCGGTGTGCGGCGCGAGCACGTCGAACGAGACGACCTTCGTGCCCCAGTAGTCCTCGTACGTGTTGATCGAAGTGTTGGGACGGATGTCGAGGTTCGAGTAGATGACGAACTGGCCGTCGCTCGTCGACGGCAGCATGCGCGACTCGTTGTACGAGGCGACGGCCGGCTGCTCGTAGCGGTAGCCGGTGGTGTGGCGGATGCGGATGCGGCTCACGATGCCTCCCTCGTCCAGGCGGGCATGTTGTGGGTCGGGAAGTAGCGCTCCCGCACCGCGTGCGAGACGGCGGTCGTCGTGGTCTGCACCTTGTCCATCACGGTCGGCAGGTTCTCGATGATCTCCTGGATGGGCGTGAACTCGAGCTCCGCGCGGATCTGCCCGAGCATCCGCTGGGCCTGGTCGACGTAGCCGATGCGGTCCTGCCGCGGCTCGATGTCCTGCAGGCACTCCTCGGCGCCGCGCACCGAGAAGAGGATCGAGCGCGGGAAGAGCCGGTCGAGCAGCAGGAACTCGGCCGCGTTCGTGCTCGAGGGCACGCCGCGGTAGGTGCGCAGGTACGCCTCGTACGCGCCGACCGAGCGGAGGATGGTCGTCCACGAGGGGCCGGATGCCTCGGTCAGCGCCCGGGTCGCGAGCAGTCGGGCGACCATGTCGGCCCGCTCGATGAAGCGGCCGAGCGTGAAGAAGCTCCACGCGTCGTCGCGGCTCGCGGTCGAGTCGGCCATGCCGCCCGCGAGCGCCGCGCGCTCGCGCACCCAGCCGAACATGACGTGCACCTGCTCGGGGTTCACGCGGCGCGGCATGTTCGCGTAGGTGGCGTTCAGCACCTCCCACAGCTCGGTCGAGATGATCTCGCGCGCTCGGCGGGCGTTCTCGCGCGCCGCGTTCACCGAGTAGGCGATCGACGCGGGCTGCGTGCGGTCGGTCGCGAGCGTGTTGACGACGTCGACGCGGGTGAGCTTGCGGTCCGGCGGCGCGTCGTGGCCCATGACGCCGAGCAGCGCGCGGCACGCGGTGTCCTCGTCGACCGCGACGTCCTCGAGGAGGAGCTGCAGGTAGACGTCGAGGATGCGTGCGGTGCCGTCGGCGCGCTCGATGTAGCGGCCGATCCAGAACAGGCTCTCGGCGATGCGGCTGAGCATCATGAGCGCTCACCTCCTGTCTGCTCGGTGCGGGATGGTCTCGAGACGCCGCCCGCGGCGGCTCCTCGACCGGCGGGGTCGAGCGCCTGCTGCTGCTGCTCCTCCTGGCCGGCACGGCCGCGGGGGGCGTCCTGCGGGCTCTGGTCCTGCGGGTGCTCGTGGCCGCCGACGATGCTGATCGGGCGCGTGAGCGGCTCGCCGCTCGCGCCGAACTCGGCATCGTGGTCGATCTGCGGCAGCTGCTCGCGAGCGCCGGCGAGCACCCAGGTGTCCTTCGAGCCTCCGCCCTGGGAGGAGTTGACGACGAGCTGGCCCTCGGGGAGCGCGACGCGGGTGAGGCCGCCCGGCAGCACCCACACATCCTTCCCGTCGTTCACGGCGAAGGGGCGCAGGTCGACGTGGCGGGGGCGCATGCCGTCCTCGACGAGCGTCGGGATCGTCGACAGCTGCACGACCGGCTGCGCGATCCAGCCGCGCGGATCGTCGAGCAGCCGCTGCTTGAGCGCCTCGAGCTCCTCCTGCGTCGCGTCGGGGCCGACGACGAGGCCCTTGCCGCCCGAGCCGTCGACGGGCTTCACGACCAGCTCGTGCAGGCGGTCGATGACCTCCTCGAGCGCGCCCGGATCCTCGAGCCGCCACGTGTCGACGTTCTTGAGGATGGGCTCCTCCGACAGGTAGTAGCGGATGAGCTCGGGCACGTAGGTGTAGACGAGCTTGTCGTCGGCGATGCCGTTGCCGACCGCGTTCGCGATCGTGACGTTGCCGAGCCGCGCGGCGAGCATGAGGCCGGGGCTGCCGAGCATGGAGTCGGCGCGGAACTGCAGCGGGTCGAGGTAGTCGTCGTCGACGCGGCGGTAGATGACGTCGACGCGCGCCGGGCCCTCGGTGGTGCGCATGTAGACGCGGCCGCCGCTCGTGAACAGGTCGCGGCCCTCCACGAGCTCGACACCCATGAGCCGCGCGAGCAGCGTGTGCTCGAAGTATGCGGAGTTGTAGACGCCGGGCGTCAGCACCACGACGCGCGGGTCGTCGACGCCCGCCGGCGCGGCCGCGCGCAGCGCGTGCAGCAGCTTGTCGCAGTAGTCGCCGACGGGGCGCACCCGCATCGACGAGAACATCTCGGGCAGCGTCTGCGCGATGACGCGGCGGTTCGAGATGACGTAGCTCACGCCCGAGGGCACGCGCACGTTGTCCTCGAGCACGCGCCACTCGCCGTCCTGGTCGCGGATCAGGTCGATGCCCGACACGTGGATGCGCACGCCGTTGGCGCCCGTGATGCCGGCCGCCTGGCGGTGGAAGTGGGTGGAGGTGCTGATGAGCTTCGCGGGGATGATGCCGTCCTCGACGGCGCGCTGCGGGCCGTACATGTCGGCCAGGAACGCCTCGAGCGCCCGCACCCGCTGCTGCACGCCCGACTCGACGTGGCGCCAGTCCTCGGCGGTGATGATGCGCGGGATGGCGTCGAGCGGGAACGGCCGCTCCTCGCCCGCGAAGTCGAAGGTCACGCCCTGCGCGAGGTAGGAGGTGGCGAGCGCGTCGGCGCGGGCCCGGAGGTCGTCCTTGGTGAGCTCGCTCAGCGCGTCGTACAGCGGCTTGTAGGGGCCGCGCGCCTCGCCCTTGCTCTCGAACATCTCATCCCACGCCGTCCCCTCGCGCTTCCGCGGATTCGCGAAGGGCTTGTCGTAGTCGTCGAAGAGGTCGCCCATGCCCGCGAGCCTAGTGGCGCTGTGTTTCGGGCTCGCTCAGCGCCGTCCCCCGACGGGCGCGTGGTCAGCGGTCGCCTGCGACGCGCAGGATGCGCGCGGTCGCGGTGGCCATGTGCTCGGCCATCGCGGCCTGCGCGGCGGCGCTGTCGCCGGCGATGATCGCGTCGGCGATCGCCGCGTGCTCGCGGATCGCCGTCTCGACGTCGCGCGGATCGTCGACCGCATGCTCGAACCAGACGCGCAGCAGCGAGCGCGCCGTCGAGAGCAGGTCGCTGAGGATGGCGTTGCCCGCCATGGCGGCGAGGTGCCGGTGGAACGCGATGTCCTGCTCGACGTAGCCCTCGAGGTCGGCATCGCGCTGCGCCTGCACGAGCGCCCGCAGCCGCTCGGCGTCCTTCGGCGTCACGACCTGCGCCGCGCGCTCGGCGGCGGCGCGCTCGAGCGCGGCGCGCACGAAGGCGACATCCTCCATCTGCTCCTGGTCGACGAGCATCGACCACGAGAGCGTCTGCGGCAGCAGCTCCGACGTCGCCGACCGCAGGTAGGTGCCCGAGCCCGCGCGGGTCTCGACGACGCCCAGCACCTCGAGCGCGGCGATCGCCTCCCGCACCGCCGAGCGGCCGACCCCGAGCGCCTCGGTGAGCTTGCGCTCCGAGGGCAGCCGGTCGCCGGCACGCATGCTGTCGCCGAGCAGCAGCTTCAGCAGCTGCTGGGCGACCGAGCCGCTCACCGAGGTGGTGGCGGTCGTCGAGCGGCGCAGCGCGTCGAGGAGGGATGCGTCGGACACGGGATGAGCGTACCCCGCGTCCCGACAAGAATTGGTCAACCGGTTGCGCGGTTGCGGCATCCGCGCTACCGTGACGACGACCTCGCCGCAGCGGCTGCGCGGGGCGACGGCACAGCACACGACGAGGTTTGCGACATGGACATCGGGATCGGCTCCTACGCCCTGTTCTGGGAGTGGCACGACCACCCGAATCCGCTCTCCATCGCCGACATGCTCGAGCGGGCCGCCGAGCTCGGCTGCGACGTCTTCGAGATCTGCGACGACCCGCGCATCGAGCAGTGCACCGCCGACGAGCTCGACGCGCTCTGCGCGAGCGCCGACCACCTGGGCGTGCGGCTGCAGCTCGGCACGCGCGGCATCGACCCCGACCACCTCGCCCGCTTCCTCGGCATCGCCGCCGCCCTCGACGCGCACGTGCTGCGCTCGATGGTGCAGCGGCCCGACGCCGAGCAGGGCGCCGAGCACGTCGCCGAGCTCCTGCGACGCTCCCTCCCCCGGCTCGAGGAGTCGGGCATCGCGCTCGCGCTCGAGACGTACGAGCAGATCCCGACGAGCGTGCTCGTCGCCGCCGTCGAGGCGGTCGGATCGCCGCTCGTCGGCATCACCCTCGACCCGGCCAACTGCATCGCCGCGCTCGAGCGGCCCGCCGACGTCATCGACGCGGCCGCGCCGCACGCGCTCGACCTGCACGTGAAGGACTTCGCCTTCGCCCGCCAGGAGGGCTGGGTCGGCTTCACGCTCTCCGGCGCCCGCATGGGCGACGGCCAGCTCGACCTCGACCACGAGCTGCGCGCGCTCGCCGACGCCGGCCGCTCCCCCGCCGCCATCGTCGAGCACTGGCTGCCGTGGCAGGGCGACTCCGCCGCGACCGTCGCGCTCGAGCGCGAGTGGACGGCCGCGACCCTCGCCGCGCTGCGCGCGGCCGCCGCCGACCCCCGGCCGTGACCCACGGCATCCGCCACCCCAGACCGATCACCGAACACCGAGAACCGAGAAGAAGGAGCATCGTGAGTCCCAGCGAACTGAACCCCCTCACGGGCAAGCAGGTCGACCTCGACCCGTCGCTGACCGTCGCCGTCATCGGCGCCGCGGGCAAGATGGGCATGCGCGTGTCGAACAACCTCGACCTGACCGGCGCGACCATCCACTACTGCGAGGCGTCCGACGCCGGCAAGGAGCGCATCGAGGCGCTCGGCCGCACGGTCTCGACCGTCGACGAGGCCGTCCCCGGCGCCGACGTCGTGATCCTCGCGGTGCCGGACGTCGTGCTCGGCAAGGTCTCGGAGCAGGTCGTGCCGATGATGCAGGCGGGCGCCGTGCTGCTCACGCTCGACCCGGCCGCGGCCTACGCGGGCCTCCTCGCGCAGCGCGACGACGTGCACCAGGCGTGCGCGCACCCGTGCCACCCGTCGGTGTTCCTCGAGCGCACCACGGTCGAGCAGTACGCCGACACCTTCGGCGGCATCGCGGCCGACCAGGACGTCGTCGCCTCGTTCGAGGGCGACGACGAGGCGGCCCGGCAGCGCACCGAGCAGGTCGTGCGGGCCATCTACGCGCCCGTCATCGACGTGCACTGGGTGACCACGAAGCAGCTCGCGCAGCTCGAGCCGACCCTCGTCGAGACGACCGCGTGCATGATCGGGCAGTTCCTGAAGGACTCGATGGACCACGCCATCCACGAGGTCGGCATCCCCGAGGACGCCGTCAAGGCGATCTTCTTCGGCCACATCGGCATCGCGCTCACCAACGCGCTGCGCGGGTCGAACCCCTTCTCCGAGGCCTGCCACCTGGCCATGGACTACGGCCGCGAGGCCATCATCAACGATGACTGGAAGCGCATCTGGGACGACGAGGACCTCGACCGGGTGCTCACCAAGATGCTGAAGATCGAGAAGATCGAGAGGACCCGATGAGCCCCATCTACCTGATCGCGGTGGCCGTCGTCGCCATCGCGCTGCTGCTGTTCCTGGTCATGAAGCTGAAGTGGCCGGCGTACCTGGCGCTGCTGGCCGTGTCGGTGCTCACCGCGCTCGCCGCGGGCATCGCCATCCAGGAGGTCATCCCGACCGTCATCGCCGGCATGGGCACGACGCTCGGCAACGTGGCGCTGCTCGTGGGCCTCGGCGCCATGCTCGGCGGCATCATCGAGAAGACCGGCGGCGCCGAGATCATCGCGCGCAAGGCCGCGAAGGTCCTCGGTAAGGACCGCCTGGGACCTGCGCTCCTCATCGCCTCCGGCCTCGTCGCGATCCCGATCTTCTTCGACGTCGCCTTCATCATCCTGGTGCCGATCATCTTCAGCTTCGCCAAGGCATCCGGCCACAAGAGCCCGATCGCGCTCGGCGCGCCCGTGGCCGTCTTCATGGTGTTCATCCACAACGCCGTGCCGCCGCACCCGGGCATCGTCGGCTCGACGACCCTGCTGAACCCGGATGTCATGGGTCTCGTCACGATCCTCGGCATCCTGCTGGCGATCCCCATGGGCTTCGTCATCTGGTGGCTCTCGAAGCGCATCATGGCGCGCGGCTCGTGGGAGATGTCGCCCGAGATCGCCGAGAAGTACGCCGACGCGGGCGCCGCGAACCTCGGCTCGGGCGACCGCGAGGTCGACGGCGGCGCCGGCTCCGGCAGGGCCACGCTCACCGCGACGGACCCCGTCACCGGCACCTCGACCACGACCGCCGTGCGCGAGCGCACGATCACGACGCCGAGCGCCGGCGCGGTCGTCGCGCTCATCCTGCTGCCGATCGTCATGATCGCCATCGGCACGGTCGGCAAGCTGATCGTCGAGCCGGAGACGCCCGTCGCCAACGTGCTCGCCTTCATCGGCGCGCCGGCGCTCGCGCTGCTCGTCGCGTGCGTGCTCGCGATGTACCTGCTGGGCGTGCGGCACGGCTGGGGCAAGCAGGACATGAGCGACATCATGGACTCGGCGCTCGCGCCCGCCGCGATCGTCGTCTTCGTCACCGGCGCGGGCGGCGTGTTCGCCCGCGTGCTCACCGAGTCGGGCATCGGCGACGCGGTCTCCGGCATGCTCGTCGACGCCGGCGTGCCGATCATCTTCCTCGCCTTCATCCTCGCGCTCATCTTCAAGGTGGCGCAGGGCTCCGGCACGGTCGCGACGCTCACCGCCGCGGGCCTCGTGCAGTCGACGGTCGCGGCCGGCGGCTACAGCGAGCTCCAGGTCGCGCTCATCATCCTCGCCATCGCGATGGGCTCGGTGTCGCTGTCGCACATCAACGACTCCGGCTTCTGGATCGCCACGAAGTTCATCGGCCTCTCGGTCGCCGGCGGCCTGAAGACGTGGACGTTCATGTGCACCGTGGTCGGCTTCCTCGGCATGGCGATCGTCTCGGTCGCCTGGCTGCTGGCGTCGGCGATCGCGTAGCGCTCCCACCGCATCCCCGGGCCCCGGCTCGCGAGCATCCGCTCGCGCGTCGGGGCCCTTCGGCATGCGCGATGCCGTTCGTCGACCGGCCAGGTGCGCCTCGGACCGGATGGTCCGGTCGGGCCCGCACAGAGCCGGTCGACCGACGGATGCACGGGGTTGGGAATTCCGAACCGGTAGCGTCGGGGCATGGCTGACGAGCGATTCGACGACTTCACCGACATCGAGGGCCTGCTGCGGCTGCCCCGCCACGCAGGGCTCGCGGCCTCGCCGAGCGGACGGCTCGTGGCGGTCATCCAGCAGGCCGACGAGCACGGTTCGCGCATGGTGCCCTCGCTCTGGGAGCTCGACCCGACCGGCGAGCGCGCGGCGCAGCGGCTGACGTGGTCGGAGAAGGGCGAGAGCGCCCCGCGCTTCGCGCCCGACGGCTCGCTCCTCTTCTCCTCCGCCCGGCCCGACCCGACCGGCACCGCCGACGAGGACGTCGCCGCCATCTGGCGCCTGCCCGAGCACGGCGAGGCGCACGTCGTCGCATCCGCCCCCGGTGGCCTGAGCCTCGTCGCGGTCGCCGACGACGGCACCATGCTCGCCACCACCGAGGTGCTCGCGGGCGGCACGCTCGCCGACGACGCCGAGCGACGCAAGGCCCGCAAGCAGGCGAAGCGCACCGCCATCTGGCACACCGGCATGCCCATCCGCTACTGGGACCACGAGGTCTCCGACGTGAGCCCGAGGCTCGTGCTCGTCTCGCCCGACGGCGATGTGCGCGAGCTCACGCCCGGTGCCGACACGCTCAACCTGCTCAACGCATCCGCAGACCTCTCGCCCGACGGCGAGCGCGTCGCCACCACCTGGACCACCCGCGTCACCGGCGGCGAGACGCGCTCGGCGATCGCGGTCGTCGACGTGCGGGCGCGCCGCCGCCGCGTGCTGCTGCGCGCGACCGCCGCGCACCAGTGGGCGCGGCCGCGCTTCTCGCCCGACGGGGCGGCGCTCGCCGTCACCCGCCTCACCACCTCGACCCCCACCGACACGACGTACGACTTCCTCGAGATCCACCCGCTCGGCGGCGGCGAGCCGGTGCTCGTCGACGTCGGCGACGTCTCGGTCACCGAGTACGCCTGGGCGGACGCCTCGACCCTGCTGCTCGCGGGCGACCTGCACTCGCGGGGCGCCGTGCTGGCGGTGGATACGTCGACGGGCCGGGTGCGGACGCTCGTCGACGACGCCCCGCACGCCGGGCTCGCCCCGGCCGCGGACGGCCGCTCGGTCTTCGCCGTGCGCACCGACATCGCGAGCCCCGCAGCACCCGTGCGGATCCCCGTGCGCGGGCGCGGCAAGACGACCTCCATCGAGGCCCCCGGCCGGATCGGCGCGCTGCCCGGCCGGCTCGAGTGGGTCGAGACCGACGTCGACGGGGTGACCGTCGGCGGCTGGCTGTGCACGCCGAAGGGCGCGAGCGCGAAGGCGCCGGCGCCGGTGATGCTGTGGATCCACGGCGGCCCGCACGGCTCCTACAACGCGTGGAGCTGGCGCTGGAACCCGTGGCTCGCAGTCGCGCGCGGCTACGCCGTGCTGCTGCCCGACCCGGCGATGTCGACCGGCTACGGCAACGAGGGGCTCAACCGCGGCTGGCCGCGCCTCGCCGACGTGGTGTGGCGGGAGTGCGAGCGGTTGCTCGACCACGTGCTCGAGCGGCGCACGCTCGACGGCTCGCGCACGGCGCTGCTCGGCGCATCCTTCGGCGGCTACATGACCAACTGGATCGCCGGGCACTCCGACCGCTTCGACGCGATCGTCACGCACGCGGGGCTCTGGGCGCTCGACCAGCAGCACGCGACGACCGACGCGGCCGCGCAGAAGGTGCGCGTGCACGGCCATCCCGACCTGCTGCCCGAGTGGTACCGCGACTACTCGCCGCACCACAGCGCATCCGCCATCGCGACCCCGATGCTGCTCACGCACGGCAACCGCGACTACCGCGTGCCGGTGAGCGAGGCCATGCGCATGTGGTGGGACCTCGTCTCGGCGTGGCCGGGCAGCCCCGCGACGATGCCGCACCGCTTCCTGCAGCTGACCGACGAGAACCACTGGGTGCTGCGCCCGTCGAACGCGGTGACGTGGAACCGCGCGGTGCTCGGCTTCTGCGACCAGCACGTGCTCGGCGGGGAGCCGCTGCCCGACGCGCTGCCCTGGTAGTGGCGTCGCCGGGCAGCGCGCCCGGCGTCAGTGCAGCGCGATCGTCTCCACCGCCCGCAGCTGGTCGCGGATGAATCGGTTGGCGTGGGCTGCGAGGTCGGCGGAGTCGTCCCAGAGGTTGCGCCAGATGCCGAGCGTGTTCGACAGCGACTCGGAGACCACGGCGCTCGAGAACGACTCGAAGACGACGGGGCCGTCGTAGCCGACCCGCGCGAGGCCGCGGAAGAACGAGCCGAAGTCGACCGAGCCGGTGCCGAGGTAGCCGCGGTGGCTCTCGCCGATGTGCACGTAGCGCAGCCGGTCGCCGGCGTCGAGCACCGGCTCGAGCATCCCCGACTCCTCGATGTTCATGTGGTACGTGTCGAGGTGCAGGTGCACGTCGTCGTGGCCGACCTGCTCGAGGAACCGCAGCCCTCCGCGCGCGGTATTCGCGATGTTGGTCTCGTAGCGGTTCACGATCTCGAGCGACAGCGTGACGCCCGCCGCCTGCGCCCTGTCGCCGAGCCGCGCGAGCGCGGCTGCCGAGGCAGCCCGGCCCGCCTCGGTCGGCGGCACCATGTACTTCTGCATCGCCGAGTAGATGACGCCGCACAGGTGCTCGCCGCCCGCCTCGGCGACGACGTCGATCGCCCGCTCGAGCAGGCTCTCGCCCTTGCGGCTCACCGCCGCGTCCTCGCTGGAGAGGTCGTGTGCCGCGTCGAGCCCGAGGCTCGCCGTCATCGCGATGCCGTGGTCGTCGACCATGCGGCCGACGAGCGCCCCGTCGAAGGCGTACGGATCCATGAGCGGCAGCTCGAGCAGGTCGAAGCCCGCCTGCTGGGTGCCGGCGATGGCGGCCCGGAGGCCTGCCTCGTCGAATTCGCCGGTGAAGACGAGGCCGTGGACGCCGATCTGCATGTGGTGCTCCTGCGGTTGGGTTCGGTGGATGGGGTGGTCAGCTGTGCGGGGCGCCGTCCAGGATGGCGCGCCGGATGTGCTCATCATCGCGGCCGTCGATGCGCTGCACCTGGTCGTCGGGCAGGAAGGCCGGCTCGCCGACCGCGAGCGCGGCTGTGAGGATGCGCGCGAACTTGTCGGCCATCTCGGTGATGCGCAGGCACTCGGCCGGGCTCGCGCCGATCGCGAAGATCCCGTGGTTCCGCAGGTATGCGACCTTGGGCAGCGCGCCGCGCCGGTCTGAGAAGGCCCGCAGGTCGTCGCGCATCCTCCGCGCGAGGGCGAGACCCGGGTCGACGTACGGCACGAGCAGCGCCTCTGTGCCGAGCACGACCACCTGGTCGGGGAAGAGCGCGCCCGCGGCGAGGAGGCTCGCGCGGTCGGAGCACAGCAGCCCGTTCGCCGACACCGGATGGGTGTGGCACGCCGCGCCCGCGCCGGAGGTGAGGACGACGGCATGCAGCATCGCTTCGACGCTGGGCCGCTTCGCGGTCTGGTCGACGCGCGCGGCCAGCAGCGCCTCGCCGACGCGCGCGTCGGTGGCGTCCGCATCGTCGAGCAGGTCCAAGATCGGCCCGAAGCGGCACTCCACCAGGTCGTCGAGGGTGGCGGCGGCGAGCGACGAGCCCGTCGCCTTCACCAGCATGCGCTCGTCGTCGAGGATCGCCGACACATTGCCCTCGCCCAGGATCGCGAGCTCGCGCGCCGGCGCGCCCACGGCATGCGCGAGGTCGAGCAGCGCGTCGGCGACCGAGTTCATCGTGTCGACCCCGCCGCTGTGCCGGGCACCGACAGCGGCTTCGACAGGCCGCTCTGCCGTCGCCGGATGGTGGCGTTCGACAGCAGCGATGCTCCGAGCAGCACGAGGCCGAGCGCGAGGAGCTGGGCCTGGGCGCCCTCGTTGCCGGGGACGACGAGCAGGATCGATGCATTGAGCCACACGATCAGCAGGGCCGCGAGCAGGATGCCGCTGAGCCTGCCGATGCCGCCCGTGATGGCCACGCCTCCGAGCACGGCGATCGTGATCGCCGGCAGCGCCATGCCGCTGCCGCTCGTACCGGCGTCCGGCCGGGCCGACGCGAACTGGGCGACCGTGTAGACGCCCACGAGACCCGCGATGGCGCCCGCTGTGACGTACGCCATCATGCGCGTGCGACGCGTGTCGATGCCCGCCCACTGCGCTGCGGTGTCGTTCGTGCCGATCGCGTAGAGCTTGCGCCCGTAGCTCGTGCGGTTGAGCACGAACCAGGCCACGATCGCGACGGGGAGCAGGAACGTGAAGACGCCGAGCGGCACGAGCGGCAGGGTGCCGCCGATCACCGGCAGCTCGACGGCCTTGGCCGCGTTGTAGAACTGCGAGATCTCCGGCCCCGAGATCGGCCGCTGCTCGCTGACCACGAGCGCGATGGATCGATAGGCGTAGAAGGTGGCGAGCGTCGTGATGAGCGCCGGGTAGCCGAGGTACGCCGTGAGGAACCCGTTGATGGCTCCCAGGAGCGCCCCGAAGAGCACCGCGAGGACCACCGCGACCGCGAGGGGCAGCCCGGCCTGCTGGTAGAGCATCGCGAAGACGATCCCCGTGAGCGAGACCATCGACCCCACGGACAGATCGATGCCGCCGCGCCCCGAGGTGATGACGAACAGCTCCGCGAGTGCGAGCAGCGCGAGCGGCACGTACGCGATGAGCGTCGCCGCGAGGTAGTCGCTGTTGAACTGGCCGCTCGTGAGCCCGACGCCGTCGAGGATCCCCATGACGACGAGCAGCAGGACGATCAGGCCGAGCAGCAGCGTCGCGCGGTCCTTGAGGCCGCCGGAGGCGAACCAGTCGCGAGCGCGGGCTGCCTGGCCGCGACGCTGCTCGGGCGGCGTGATGGTGGTGGTCGCGGTCATGCGCGCCTCCTCGTTCGCTCGCGGATGAGGTCGGTGCCGACGGCGATCAGGATGAAGATGCCGACGAAGAGGAAGCCGAGCTGGGTCGGCCAGCCGAGCTGCGTGACCCCCGAGACGACCGTCTGCACGAGGATGGCGCCCAGCAGGGTGCCGACGACGCTGCCGCGACCGCCGAGGATCGACGTGCCGCCGATGACCACCGCCGCGATGACCTGCAGCTCCTTGCCGGAGCCGACGGACTGGTCGAGCGTCGCGGTGCCCGTGGCGATGACCATGCAGGCCGCGAGCCCGGCGAGCGCGCCGGTGATGACGTAGACCCACACCAGGCGCGGCTGCACCTTGATCCCGGCGAGCCTCGCGGCGTTCTGGTTGCCGCCGATCGCGTAGAGGTTGCGTCCGGCCTTCGCGTAGCGCAGGAACCACCACGCGACAGCGACGGCGAGCACCGCGATCGCGAAGGAGTGCGGCACCCCCAGGGTCGATCCCGCGCCGCCGCGGCCGAAGAACTCGAGGGTCGACGGGATGCCGTTGACGGTCGAGGAGTCGAACACCCGCAGGCCCAGCCACTGGAAGAGGTTGGCCGTGCCGAACGTGATGATGATGGGGTGCACGCGCCCGTAGGCGATGAGCAGCCCGTTGAGCGCTCCCAGCGCCGAGCCGATGACGACGGCGACGAGCACCGCCAGGATGGCCGGGATGTCGAACGCGACGAGCATGCGCGCGGTCGTGACGGCCGAGACCATGATCATGGCTGCCACGGAGACGTCGATGCCGGCGGTGATGATGACGAAGGTCATCCCGACGCCGATGAGCGCGATCGGTGCGACCTGCACGAGGAGCGGACCGATCGAGCCGGGGGTCAGGAAGGCAGGCGTGAAGATGCCGAGCACCACCCACAGCACGACGAGCACGGCCAGCAGCACGATCTCCTGCCCCGTGACGATCGGCGGCAGGATGCGCCGGAGGCTCAGCTGCGCGGATCGTGCCGGCGCGGCGGTGTCGGTGGTCATCGGGACTCCTCCTCGGTGCCGTCTCGCGGTGCCTCGACGTGGTCCTCGGCGCCGGCGGCGGCGGCGAGCAGCGACGCCTGGCTGGCGGTCGGCGGGAACTCATGGGCGATGCGCCCGGACCGGAAGACGAGGACGCGGTCGGCGATGCGCTGCACCTCGGCGAGGTCGGTGGTGATCACGAGCACCGCTGCGCCGCGCTCGGCCAGGTCGGCGATGATGCGGTGGATCTCCTCCTTGGCTCCGACATCGACGCCCTGGGTCGGCTCGGCGAGCACGAGCAGCCGAGGCTGCTCGACGATCTGGCGGGCGAGCACGACCTTCTGGGCGTTGCCGCCCGACATGGCGCCGATCGGCTGCCGTCCGGACGGCGTCTTGACGGCGAGGCGGCGGATGAGGTCGTCCGAGATGCGGCGCTCGGACTTGGGCGAGACCCAGCCGAACCGGCCGAGCAGGCCCAGCGAGCCGATCGTGATGTTGAAGGCGATGGGCTGGAAGGAGAACGACCCCTGCGAGGACCGGTTGGCGGGGACCATGCGGATGCCGCGCCGCTTCGCCTCCGCCGGCGTCGCGGGATGCCGGTCGTCGCCGGCCGCGCGCATGCGGCCCGACGTCGCACGGCGCATCCCGTAGACGACCTCGCCGACCTCGGCGGCACCCGAGCCGACCAGCCCGTAGAGGCCGACGACTTCGCCCTCCCTCACGCTGAACGACACGTCGGAGAACGCGCCCTCGAGCGTGAGGTGCTCGATCTCGAGCACCTGCTCGCCGTGCTCGCCCACCTCGTGCACGCCCTCCGCAATCGCGCCGCCCACCATGCGCTCCGCGATCTCGCGCACCGTGAGCTCGCCGATCGGCTGCGAGGAGACCGTCTCGCCGTCTCGCATGATGGTCACCTCGTCGGCGATGCGGAACAGCTCGTCGAGCCGGTGGCTGATGTAGATGATCGAGACGCCGTCGGCGGCCAGCCTTCGGACCACACCGAAGAGCACCTCGATCTCGGCATCGGTCAGGATGGCGCTCGGCTCATCGAGGATGAGGATGCTCGCCTGCTCCAGCAGCGCCTTGGCGATGGAGACCTGCTGCTGCTTGGCGATCGACAGCGAGCCGAGCGGCTGCGACGCGAGCGAGCGCTCGAGGCCGACCGTGTCCAGCAGCTCCAGCATGCGCGGCGCCTGCGCCCGCCAGTCGATCGTGGGTCCGCGGGTGATCTCGCGGCCGACGAAGAAGTTCTCGGCGACCGTCAACTCTGGGAAGAGCTGCGGCTCCTGGTACACGGTCTGCACGCCGAGCGCGATGGCGTCGGTGGTCGAGGCGATCGAGACGGGAGCGCCGTCGATCGAGATCGTGCCGGTGTCGGGGTGCTCGGCCCCCGAGAGGATCTTGATGAGCGTCGACTTGCCTGCGCCGTTCTCGCCGACCAGGGCGTGGACGGTGCCGGGCTGGACGGTGAGATCCGCGTGCCGGATGGCTCGGACGCCGCCGTAGCGCTTCGAGAGGTCGCGCATCTCGAGCCGGGGTGCCTGCCCGGGCGCGGGTGCGGGGTCGGTCCGCTGGGCGGTGTCGGTCATGGTGCTCCTCGTGGGCGCCGTCGCCGGTCGGTCGGAGGTGATGCGGTGGAGGTGCCGGGGCGCGGCGCGAGCCGCGCCCCGGCGGCGGGGACCACGATGACCGTGGCCCCGCGCTCATCCGAGCGGGTGATCAGTAGTCGTAGTCACCCGCGTTCTCGGCGGTGAACACGGTCGGCGGGCCGAGCAGCAGGACGCCGGAGGCCTCGTCGTACTCGGCCTCCGCCAGCGCCTCGTTGTCGACACCGCTCAGGTCGCCCAGGTCGCCGTCGGTGGCGAGCTGCACGCCGGCCCAGCCGGTGAGGTAGCCGAGCGCCTCGACGTCCCACAGGATGGAGCCGCTCGACGAGCCCGACTCGAGGTAGGGCAGCATCGACTGCGGGGTGCCGAGGCCGACGGTGAAGACCTCGCCGGTGCGGCCGGCGTCCTCGACGGCCTGCGCCACGCCCGGTGCGCTGGACGTGCACTCGCCGACGAGGCCGGTGAGCTCGGGGTGGCTGTTCATGAGGTCGGTCGCCATCTGGGTGGCTGCGGCCTGGTCCTCGCCGGCGTAGACGATGTCGACGATCTCGGCATCGGGGTACTCGGACGCGGTGTAGGCCTCCTGCACCTCGATCCAGGCGTTGAGGTTGGCCGCGGTCTCGCCGCACGACACGATCGCGTACTGGCCCGATCCGCCCATCGCCTCGAGCAGCGTGTCGGTCAGCGCCTCACCGATGCCGTCGACCGAGGCCTGGTTGACGAAGACCTCGCGCACAGAGTCGGGCGCGTCGGTGTCGGTCGTGGCGACGTGGATGCCAGCGGCCTGCGCCTCCTCGAGCAGCGGCGCCATCGAGTTGGGGTCGTTCGGGGCGACGAACAGCACGTCGACGCCCTGCTGGATGAACGACCGCACGATGTCGGCCTGCGCCGCGGCGTCCGCGGTGGTGGGGCCCTGGTACAGCCACTCGAAGCCGAGCTCCTCCGCCGCCTGCTGGCCACCGGTGTTCATCGCTTCGAAGTAGGGGATGCCCTGCAGCTTGGGGACGAACGCGATGGTGAGGTCCTCGGTGCTGGCGCCATCGGTGGCGCCCGGCTCCGCGGTCTGGCCGGGGTCGTTGCGCGACGTGCAGCCGGCGAGGACGACGGCAGCGGCCGCCGAGAGCGCCAGCGCACCCGCGATCTTGCGTGAGATCTTCATCGATGCTCCTTCTGGGTGAGGCGACGGGAGGCGGTCCCCGCCCGTGCCGGGACCGACGCTGTGCCGGTCGTCTCTGGGCCGGGCAGGGGCACGCGCGTGACGGGCACGCCGACGGCCTTCCACTGCTCGACGAAGTCGTCGGATGCATTGGCATCCGTGATGAGGCTCGTCACCTGGTCGGCCCGCGCGAACGAGTGGAGCGCGAAGCCGCGGGTCTTGGTGGAGTCGAAGAGACCGTGCACAGCGTCGCTCGCGGCCACCAGAGCCTGCTTGGAGACGGTCTCGTCCGTGGCGAGCTCGAGCAGCCCGCGCTCCGGCGAGAGGCCGACGACGCCCACGAAGGCCTTGTCGATGCGTCCTCGGCCGACGAGGGCGTCGGTGATGGGCCCGACAAGACCAGCGCTCTCCCGACGCAGGGTTCCGCCGGGCATGACGACGCGTGCGTCGGAGCGCTCGAGGAGCACCATCGCTGTCGGCAGCGACTGGGTGATGACCACCAGGCCATGCCGGTGGAGCAGCTCGAGCGCGAGGTGGTGGGCCGTGCTCGAGGTGTCGAGCGCGATGACGTCGCCGTCGACCACGAGCCTGGCGGCCTCCGCAGCGATGGCGCGCTTCGCCGCGGACTCGCGCCGCATGCGGTCCTGGAACGCGCCTTCGTCTCCGCGCTCTGGGAGCACGGCTCCGCCGCGCGTCCGGCGCAGCAGCTGCCGGCGCTCGAGCGCGTCGAGGTCCTTGCGGATCGTCACCTCCGAGACACCGAGGTCGCGGGCGAGGTCGGCGACGAGCACGGATCCCTCGGCTCCGAGCGCATCGAGGATGCGCGCCTCACGACTGACCACAGCGTCTCCCTTGTCGGTGATGGTGGTGACAGTACGCACGCGAAACCTGTTCCGCAAGTGAGCGATACCAAATCGCAACATTTCCGCTTGCGTTCGAAAGCATGACGCGGCATGCTGACTCGCACGAGCACCCATGCGGCCGAACGCTGCGATGTCGACGAGGACAGGAGCGAGCGATGACCACCACGCCCGAAGCGTTCCTCTCCCCCGTGTGCTTCCGGCTCCGGGTGCGGTCCGACCTCGTCCCCGCCTACCGCGAGCGCCACGCCTCCGTATGGCCCGAGATGCTGCGAGCACTCGCCGCCACCGGCTGGCACGACTACCGGATCTTCGTCGCGGACGACGGCACGTGCATCGGCACCTTCCGCACTGCCGACCTCGACGCATCCCTCGCGGGCATGGGGGCGCTCGAGGTCAACGCACGATGGCAGTCGGAGATGCAGCCCTTCTTCGACGGCCTCGAGCAGCCGGCTGACCGATCCTTCGAGCTCATCCCGCTCGCCTTCGACCTCGACGCCCAGCTCGAGGCGCTCGACCAGCAGAGGAGCTGACATGGCAGTCACCCCCACCCCCGAGGAGCTCGACAGGTTGCGCATCGAGGTGCCCAGCTGGGCCTTCGGCAACTCCGGGACGCGCTTCCGCGTGTTCGGCACCCCTGGCACTCCGCGGGACCCGTTCGAGAAGCTCGCCGACGCCGCCGAGGTGCACCGCTACACGGGCCTCGCTCCGACCGTGGCGCTGCACTACCCGTGGGACCGGGTCGACGACTGGGGAGCACTGCGCCGCCACGCCGAGGATCTCGGCGTGCAGCTCGGGACGGTGAACTCCAACACGTTCCAGGACGACGACTTCAAGTTCGGCTCGCTCGCCCACCCCGACCCCCGCATCCGCCGCAAGGCCGTCGACCATCACCTCGAATGCATCGAGGTGATGCACGCGACCGGTTCCCGGGACCTCAAGGTGTGGCTCGCCGACGGCACCAACTACCCCGGTCAGGACTCGATCCGCGAGCGGCAGGACCGGCTCGCCGAGTCGCTCTCCGAGATCTACGCACACATCGACGCGGAGCACCGCATGGTGCTCGAGTACAAGTTCTTCGAGCCGGCGTTCTACCACACCGACATCCCCGACTGGGGCACGAGCTACGTGCACTGCGTCGCGCTCGGGGAGCGCGCGAAGGTGGTCCTCGACACGGGGCACCACGCGCCGGGGACGAACATCGAGTTCATCGTCGCGCAGCTGCTGCGCCTGGGGAAGCTCGGTGCCTTCGACTTCAACTCGCGCTTCTACGCCGACGACGATCTCATCGTCGGCGCAGCCGACCCCTTCCAGCTGTTCAGGATCGTGGTCGAGCTGATCGCCGGCGGAGGCTACGGCGATCCCGATGTGCAGCTCGTGCTCGACCAGTGCCACAACATCGAGGCGAAGGTTCCTGGCCAGATCCGCAGCGTGCTCAACGTGCAGGAGGCCGTCGCGAAGGCGCTGTCGCTCGACGACGAGGCGCTCGCCGTCGCCCGGCGCGACTGCGACGTGCTGCTCGCCAACGAGATCATGATGGACGCCTTCGCGACTGATGTGCGGCCGCTGCTGGCCGAGCACCGCGCGGCCAAGGGGCTCCCCGAGGACCCGATGCGGGCCTTCCTGGCCTCGGGCTACCTGGAGCGCATCGCCGACGAGCGGGTCGGCGGCACGCAGGCAGGCTGGGGCGCATGAGCGCGACGACGGATCACGGAGCAAGCATGGACCAGGCAGTCAGCGATCTCATCTCGCGCAGCAACCGACTCGGGGCCGACCCCCGCAACACCAACTTCGCGGGCGGCAACACGTCCGCGAAGGGCAGCGACACCGACCCCGCCACTGGGCGTCCGGTCGAGCTGGTGTGGGTGAAGGGCTCGGGTGGCGACCTCGGAACGCTCACGCCCGCGGGCCTCGCGGCACTGCGGCTCGACCGGGTGCGTGGACTCGAGGCGGTCTATCCGGGGGTCGAGCGCGAGGATGAGATGGTCGCGGCCCTGGACTACTGCCTGCACGGCAAGGGCGGCGCGGCGCCGTCGATCGACACCGCGATGCATGCCCTGGTCGAGCTGCCCCATGTCGACCACCTGCACCCCGACGCCGGCATCGCGATCGCGACCGCCGCCGACGGCGAGGCGCTCACCCGACAGATCTTCGGCGATCGCGTCGTCTGGGTGCCGTGGCGGCGGCCCGGCTTCCAGCTCGGTCTCGACATCCGCGAGATCCAGCGGGCCAACCCGCAGGCCGTCGGCTGCATCCTCGGAGGGCACGGCATCACGGCGTGGGGCGCGACGAGCGCGGAGTGCGAGGAGCGCTCGCTGTGGATTATCCGCACGGCCGAGGCGTACATCGCCGAGCACGGCAAGCCCGAGCCGCTGGGTGCGCCGCTGCCGGGCTTCGGCCCACTCGAGCCCGGGGCACGACGCGCTCGCGCTGCCGAGATCGCCGCGCAGCTCCGCGGGCTCGCCTCCACCGATCGCCCGATGGTCGGCCGCTTCAGCGACGACGAGGTCGTCCTCGACTTCCTCTCCCGCAGCGAGCACGCTCGGCTGGCCGCGCTCGGCTCCTCGTGCCCCGACCACTTCCTGCGCACCAAGGTGAAGCCGATGGTGCTCGACCTCCCCGGTGACGCGCCGATCGACGAGGTGCGCGCGAGGCTGGCCGAGCTGCACGCCGAGTACCGCGCCGACTACACCGCGTACTACGAGCGTCACGCGAGCGCCGACTCGCCCGCCATGCGCGGCGCCGATCCGGCGATCGTGCTCGTGCCGGGCGTCGGGATGTTCTCCTACGGCAAGGACGCCCAGACCGCTCGCGTCGCCGGCGAGTTCGCGATCAACGCCATCAACGCGATGCGCGGCGCCGAGGCGCTCTCTGCGTACCAGCCCATCTCCGACGCCGAGAAGTTCCGCATCGAGTACTGGGCGCTCGAGGAGGCCAAGCTGCAGCGGATGCCGAAGGCGCGCTCGCATGCCGGCCGCGTCGCACTCGTCACCGGTGCCGCATCCGGCATCGGCAAGGCGATCGCCACCCGGCTCGCGGCGGACGGCGCATCCGTCGTGATCGCTGACCTCGACCTGGCCAAGGCCCAGGCCGCCGCCGCCGAGCTCGGCTCCAGCGACGTCGCCATCGGCGTGCAGTGCGATGTGACGAAGGCCAACGACGTGCAGTCGGCCGTCGACGCGACGCTGCTGGCCTTCGGCGGTGTCGACCTGGTCGTCAACAACGCCGGGCTCTCGCTCTCGCGTTCGCTGCTGGAGACCACCGAGGCCGACTGGGACCTGCAGCACGACGTGATGTCGAAGGGCTCGTTCCTCGTGGCACGCGCCGCCGCCCGCGCGCTGATCGACCAGGGCATGGGCGGCGACATCGTCTACATCTCCTCCAAGAACGCCGTCTTCGCAGGCCCGAACAACATCGCCTACTCGGCGACGAAGGCCGATCAGGCGCACCAGGTGCGGCTGCTCGCGGCCGAGCTCGGGCAGCACGGCGTGCGGGTCAACGGCATCAACCCGGACGGCGTGGTGCGCGGATCGGGCATCTTCGCCGGCGGTTGGGGCGCCTCCCGCGCTGAGGTCTACGGCGTCAAGGAGGAGGAGCTCGGCAAGTACTACGCGGGCCGGACCCTGCTGGGCCTCGAGGTGCTCCCCGAGCACGTGGCCAACGCCGTATCGGTGCTGACGGGTCCCGACCTCAGCCACACCACCGGTCTGCACGTACCGGTCGACTCCGGCGTCGCGGCGGCGTTCCTGCGATGACGGCGACGGTCGCCGCGATCGACCTCGGCGCCACGAGCGGCCGCGTGGTGCGCGCCGAGGTCGGCCCGGGCACGCTGCGACTCGACGAGGTCGCCCGCTTCGAGAACCGACCGGTGCGCATCGGGGACGGACTCCACTGGAGCGTGCTCGCCCTGTACGACGAGGCGCTGCGCGGCGTGGCGACCGCCTCGCACGGTGCCCCGCTCGCCTCGGTGGCGGTCGACTCGTGGGCGGTCGACTACGGCCTCCTGAGACGGGGCAGCCTGCTGGGCATCCCGTACTCGTATCGCGACGACCGCACGGCCCGTGGTCTCGAGCTCGTCGACGCCGTCATCGCGCAGCCGGAGCTCTACGCCCGCTGCGGGCTGCAGCGCATGCCGTTCACCACCATCAATCAGCTCATGGTCGACCGCGAGCGCGGCCTCCTGGAGGTCGCCGACCGGCTGCTGATGCTGCCGGACCTGTTCGGATACTGGATGACCGGTCGGATGTTCACGGAGCGAACGAACGCCTCCACCACCGGGCTGCTCCGGCTCGACGACACCTGGGACCTCGACCTCATGGCACGGCTGGGCATCCCCGCCTCCCTGCTGCCGGAGGTGGTCGACCCCGGCACGCGCATCGGCCCCATCGACGCCATCACCCGAGCGCACTTCGGCATCGATGGCGCGCCCGACGTGCTCGCCATCGGCTCCCACGACACCGCATCCGCTGTCGTGGCCGTGCCGATGGAGCCCGGCGGCGCGTACATCTCGAGCGGCACGTGGTCGCTGGTCGGCATCGAGACACCCGCGCCCATCGCGACCGCGGAGGCGCTCGATGCGTCGTTCACCAACGAGGGCGGCGTGGACGGACGCACCCGGTTCCTCAAGAACGTCATGGGGCTGTGGATCCTCAGCGAGTCGGTGCGCACCTGGCAGGCAGCCGGCGATCGGATGGGGCTGCCGGAGCTGCTCGATGCGGCCGCCTCCGTGGACTGGCCGGTGCCGGTGTTCGATCCGACCGATGCGGCGTTCTACCCCCCGGGTGACATGCCGGAGCGCATCCGCGCTTGGTTCGAGGAGCGCGGCCAGCGCCCGCCGCGCGGGCGGGCGGAGGTGGTGCGATCCATCCTGGAGTCGCTCGCCGAGGGCTACGCCGTGACGCTCCGCGACGCCGCCCGCATCAGCGGTCAGGGGATCGAGCGCGTGCACGTGGTCGGCGGCGGCTCCCGGAACGCGCTGCTGTGCCAGCTCACCGCGGACCGCACCGGCCTGCCGGTCGTCGCCGGCCCCGTCGAGGCCACCGCGATCGGCAGTGTGCTCGTGCAGGCCCGCGCGCTGGGGGCGGCACCGGCATCGCTCGAGGAGCTGCGATCGCTCGTCCGGGCGACGCAGACGCTCACGACCTACCTCCCGCGGACCGGCATCCCGCAGAGGTCGGATCTTTCATAGGGTGGGCTCATGGCGGTGACGGACGACGCGATCAGCAAGATCAAGCAGATGATCCAACAGGGCGAGCTGCGCCCCGGCGACCGGCTGCCCCCGGAGCAGGAGCTCGCCGAGCGGCTCGGCCTCTCGCGCTCGTCGATGCGCGAGGCGGTGAAGGCGCTCGAGGCGATGCGCATCCTCGACGTGCGTCGCGGCGACGGCACCTATGTGACGAGCCTGCAGCCGAGCCTGCTGCTCGAGGCGATGTCGTTCGTGCTCGACTTCCACGAGTCGCACGCCGTGCTCGAGGTCTTCGAGGTGCGGCGCATCGTCGAGCCCGCCTCCGCCGCCCTCGCCGCGCGCCGGGCGACGCCCGAGCAGGTCGCCGCGATGCGCGAGCACCTCACGGCCGTGCACGGCGAGACCCCGAGCGACGAGCTCGTCGAGCACGACGTCGCCTTCCATCGGATGATCGCGGCCGCGACGGGCAACGACTACCTCGTCAGCCTGCTCGAGACGATCTCGAGCCAGACCGCCCGGGCGCGCGTGTGGCGCGCTCTCACGCAGGACAACGCGGTGCCGCGCACGCTGCAGGAGCACGAGCGCATCCTCGACGCGATCGCCGCCGGCGACGCCGATGTGGCCCGCGCGGCGATGATCGTGCACATCGCCGGCGTCGAGCACTGGCTGCACGACGCCGCCGAGCGCGAGAGCGAGGCGCTCGCGCAGGCCGACGAGGCGTAGCGGGCCGCGCCGTCGAGGCGCAGCCCGCCGCGCCTTCGGGCGTCAGTCGCCGCCGAAGCCGACGACGCCCTTCCGCAGCAGCGCGTTGCCGTACTTGCGCGCCTCGGCCGTGCGCACGACGCAGAACGCGCTCCGCGCGAGGTCGTAGAAGGCGAAGCGCTCGACCTGGGCGAGGCGCCCCTCCGGGCAGCGCGCGGCAGTGCGCAGCTCCGCGCCCACCTCGACGCCCTCACCCGGCTCCGCCTCCATGAGCAGCACCGACGGCCCCTCGTACTCGTCGTACGGCACGACCGAGCGGATGGCCTCGAGCACCCGCGGGGCGGATGCCTGCACCGTCACGACCGGCTGGCCGGCGGCGTACGAGGGGTAGTGGGCGTCGGCGATGAGCACGCTGTCGCCGTGCCCCATGTGGTCGAGCAGGCGCAGCAGCTCGCCGTCGAGCAGCGGATCGATCCCGTTCAGCATGGTTCCTCCAGTCGGTACACGCGGCGGGCCGTCCCCGCCTCGATCGCGCGGCGCTCGTCCTCCGACAGCGCCGAGAGCGCCGCGTCGATCGGCGCCATGAGCGGGCCCAGCCCGTCGCCGAGCAGCGGCATCGGCCAGTCGGAGCCCAGCAGCATCCGCCCCGGCCCGAACGCGTCGAGCGCCGTCCGCCAGGCGTCGGCGAACACATCCGCCGGCAGGCCGCGGCCCGCGTGGTGCAGGCCGGAGACCTTGGCGACCGTCGTCGGCACGGCCGCGAAGGCCTCGACCCCGGCGCGCCAGGCGTCGCGCGCGCCGGCGTCGACCGGCGGCTTGCCGAGGTGGTCGAGCACGACGACGAGCCCGTCGACCTCGACGGCGGCGCGGGTCGCGGCGGCGAGCTGGTGCGGCCAGGCGTCGGGCACGTCGAGCGGCAGCCCTCGCTCGGCGAGCAGCGCGAGCGTGCGCCGCACCTCGGGCCGGTCGAGCAGGAGCGGGTCGGGCTGGTCGTGGATGAGCGCGCGCACGCCGACGAGCGGGCGGCCGCGCAGCTGCTCGAGCCGCTCCCGCGCGCGCTCCGGGTCCTCGAGCGGCACCCAGCCGACGGCGCCCGCGATCCAGTCGTGCGCCTCCGCGAGCGCGAGCAGGTGCTCGGTGTCGGCGTCGGTGTCGGCCGCCTGCACGAGCACCGCGGCGTCGAAGCCGGCGGCGCCGATCGCCGCCCGGCCCTCCGCGGCGTCGAAGCCGCGGTCGATGGGCGCGAGCGATGCGTCGAGCCACCCGTAGCCCTCGACCGACGGCCAGAGGTGCAGGTGCGCGTCGATCCTCACGCGCACTCCGCGGGGATGAGGCCCGCGTCGGCGAGCTCGGCCCACACCGCATCCGGCACGGGGGTCGCGGCGCGCGCGCCGGTCTCGGCCATCTGGGCGGGGCGGCTCGCGCTCACGGCGCGCGCGACCACCGTCGGCATCCGCAGCGGGAAGGCGATCGCCGCCGTCGGCAGGTCGACGCCGTGCGCCTCGCACACGTCGGCGATCGCGTGCGCGCGCGAGAGCAGCTCGCGGTCGGCGGCGCCGTAGTCGTAGCGGGCGTCGGATGCGGGCCGCGGCTTCGCGAGCAGGCCGGAGTTGAAGATCGACACGGCGATCGACTCCACGCCGTGCGCCGCGCAGGCGGGCACGACCCGCTCGAACGCGGAGTGGTCGAGCAGGGTGATGCGGCTCGAGACCATCAGCACGTCGGCGAGCCCGCTCGTGGCGGCCGCCTCGAGGGCGGTGAGCGACTTCGAGCCGATGCCCACCGCATCCGCCATGCCCTCGCGCCGCAGCGCCGCGAGCGCGGCCAGCCCGGCGTCGAGCGCCGCCCGCTCGCCCTCGGGCGCCACGTCGGGGTCGTGGAGGTAGAGCACGTCGACGCGGTCGAGGCCGAGCCGCTCGAGCGACTCGTCGAGGCTGCGGCGCACGCCCGCCTCGGAGGCGTCGTAGCGGCGCTCGTGCGTGCGCGGCACCGCGAAGTCGTGCGCCATGTCGTCGCCGTCGGCGCCGCCCGGCACGGGCTCGAGCAGCCGGCCGACCTTCGTCGAGACGATGAACTCGTCGCGCGGCTTCGAGCGCAGGAAGGCGCCGAGGCGCCGCTCCGACAGGCCGAGCCCGTAGTGCGGCGCCGTGTCGAAGTGGCGGATGCCCGCGTCCCACGCCGCCTGGAGGGTCGCCTCCGCGTCGGCGTCGCTGAGCGCGCGGTAGAGGTTGCCGACCGTGGCGGCGCCGAAGGCGAGCGGGTGGTCGGCCAGGATCGACATGCCCCTACCCTGCCGCAGTCGCGACTCGGTGCGCACCCGTCCACGTGTAGTCGCGCACCGACTCGGCGAGCATCTCGGTGCCGGCACCCGGTGTGAGCGGCGCGCGGTA
Source organism: Agrococcus sp. BE272 (assembly GCF_031457935.1). Taxonomy (NCBI): domain Bacteria; kingdom Bacillati; phylum Actinomycetota; class Actinomycetes; order Micrococcales; family Microbacteriaceae; genus Agrococcus; species Agrococcus sp. BE272. The sequence goes on from NZ_JAVDXL010000001.1 coordinate 875,460, forward strand.
GGCGCCGCCCTCGATGACGGTGGGCGTGACGAAGTGCTCGTGCAGGTGGTCGACGAACTCGATCACCCGGCCCTCGCGCGTGCCGGAGACGGCGATGAAGTCGAGCATCGACAGGTGCTGCACGGCCTCGCACAGGCCCACGCCGCCCGCGTGCGGGCAGACGGGCAGCCCGAACTTGGCCGCGAGCAGCAGGATCGCGACGTTCTCGTTCACGCCGCCGACGCGGGTCGCGTCGATCTGCACGTAGCTGATGGCGTCGGCCTGCATGAGCTGCTTGAAGACGACGCGGTTCTGCACGTGCTCGCCGGTCGCGACCGGGATGGGCGCGATGCCGCGGGCGATGGCCGCGTGGCCGAGCACGTCGTCGGGGCTCGTCGGCTCCTCGACCCAGTGGGGCCGGAACTCGGCGAGCGCCTGCACCCAGTCGATCGCCGCCTGCACGTCCCAGCGCTGGTTCGCGTCGATCGCGATCGGGAAGTCGGGCCCGCACACCTCGCGCGCGATGCGGAAGCGGCGGATGTCGTCGTCGAGGTCGGCGCCGACCTTGAGCTTGATCTGGGTGAAGCCGTCGGCCATCGCCTCGCGGCACAGCCGCGCGAGCTTCTCGTCGGAGTAGCCGAGCCAGCCGGGCGTGGTGGTGTAGGCCGGGAAGCCGCTCTCGAGCAGCTGCGCCTCGCGCTCGGCCTTCCCGGGCTCGGCGGCGCGCAGGATCGCGAGCGCCTCGTCGCGCGTGAGCGCGTCGCTGAGGTAGCGGAAGTCGACGAGCGAGACGAGCTCCTCGGGGGTCATGCGGGCGAGCAGCTGCCACAGCGGCATGCCGGCGCGCTTGGCCTTGAGGTCCCACAGCGCGTTGACGACGGCGCCGATCGCCATGTGCATGACGCCCTTCTCGGGGCCGAGCCAGCGCAGCTGCGAGTCGCCGATCAGCTCGGCCGAGGCGGCGCCCATGTCGTCGAGCAGCGGCTCGACCTCGCGGCCCACGATGTGCTCGGCGACGGCGCCGATCGCGGCGAGCTGCACGTCGTTGCCGCGGCCGATGGTGAAGACGAAGCCGTGCCCCTCGTGGCCGTCGTCGGCGTCGGTGCGCACCACGAGGTAGGCGGCCGAGTAGTCGGGATCGGGGTTCATCGCGTCGGAGCCGTCGAGGCTCTGCGAGGTGGGGAAACGGACGTCCGAGACGTCGACGCTGACGATCGTGCTCATGGCGGGGCTCCTCTGACTGGCCATTGCAGACTATAGATCGGATGTTTGGACGGCAAGTGCTGTCACCAAGCGGCTCGATCGCCTAGGATCGCTCCGAGACTTCGGATGTTCGGCATCCGACCGCGCGATGACGACGGAAGGAGCGCACATGCGTCTGGCACGACTGGGAGCAGCCGGCGAGGAGGTGCCCGTCGCCCTCGTCGACGAGCGGGCCTACGACCTGCGGTCGATCGCCGCCGACATCGACGGCGCCTTCCTCGAGCACGGGCTCGATCGCGCCCGCGCCGCGCTGGAGGCCGGCGAGCTGCCGGAGCTGCCCCGCGACGGCCTGCGCGTCGGCGCCCCGGTCGCGCGCCCCGGTGCCGTCGTGTGCGTCGGCATGAACTACGCGGCCCACGCCGCCGAGTCGGGCAGCGAGCCGCCGACGCAGCCCGTCATCTTCCTGAAGCACCCCAACACCGTCGGGGGGCCTGACGACGACGTGCCCCTCGCCGCGCACGCGCAGAAGATGGACTGGGAGGTCGAGCTCGCGCTCGTCATCGGCCGCCCCGCGTGGAACCTCGGCTCGCGGGAGGAGGCGGCCGCGTGCATCGCCGGCGCCACCGTCGCCGACGACCTTTCCGAGCGCACGTGGCAGCTCGAGGTCTCGGGCGGCCAGTGGTCGAAGGGCAAGTGCGCGCCCGGCTCGACGCCGCTCGGACCGGAGCTCGTCACCGCCGACGAGCTCGACCTGGGCGACCTGCGCCTCACGAGCCGCGTCAACGGCGAGCCGCGCCAGGACTCCTCGACCGCCGACCTCATCTTCGACGCCGCGACCGTCGTGCAGGACCTCAGCCGCTACATGCGCCTCGACCCCGGCGACGTCGTGCTCACCGGCACGCCCGAGGGCGTGGCCCTCTCGGGCCGCTTCCCCTACCTCGTCGACGGCGACGTCGTCGAGGTGGCGATCGACGGCATCGGCACGCAGCGCCACCGCATGGTCGCCGAGGCCTCGGCATGAGCGAGTTCGAGGGCCTCGTCGCGATCGTGACCGGCGGCGGCAGCGGCATCGGCGCCGCGATCGCCGACGAGCTCGCCGGCCGCGGCGCGCGCGTGGCAGTGCTCGACCTGCGCCCCGGCGACGCGCACCTGGGCGTCGAGTGCGACATCGCCGACGACGCCTCCGTGCGCGCGGCGGTCGCGCGGGTCGCCGACGAGCTCGGCGGCATCGACATCCTCATCAACAACGCCGGCATCGGCGCGGCAGGCGCGATCGACGACAACGACGAGGCCGAGTGGCACCGCGTGTGGGACGTCAACGTCGTGGGCATCATGCGCGTCACGCGCGCGGCGCTGCCCCACCTGCGCGCCTCGAGGGCAGCGGCGATCGTCAACACGTCGTCGATCGCCGCGACTGCGGGCCTCCCGCAGCGCGCCCTCTACTCCGCATCGAAGGGCGCCGTGCTCTCGCTCACCCGCGCGATGGCCGCCGACCACCTGCGCGAGGGCATCCGCGTCAACGCGGTCAGCCCCGGCACCGCCGACACGCCCTGGGTGGGGCGGCTCCTCGCCGCGGCGCCCGACCCCGCGCACGAGCGCGCCCAGCTCGAGGCGCGGCAGCCGCACGGGCGGCTCGTCGCCCCCGCCGAGATCGCGCACGCCGTCGCGTACCTCGCGAGCCCCCGGGCCGGCTCGACGACCGGCGTCAGCCTCGCCGTCGACGGCGGCATGCAGGAGCTGCGCCTGCGCAAGGACTGAGCGGCGTCAGGACCCGAGCGACGGCGACGCCTCGAAGACCGCGGCCGCGTCGTCGGTCGCCGCATGCGCGATGGCGGCCCAGAGCACGTCGGGGGCGGCCGTGAAGGTGGGCACGCCCGCCTCCGCGAGCGCCACGATGTCGTCGGGGCTGCGCAGGCTCGCCGCGAGCACCTCGGTCGCGGAGTCGCCGCACGCGGCCTGCATGCGCGCGATGTCGCCGACCGCGTCGAAGCCGGCATCGCGCATCCGCCCCAGGTACGCCGCGATGTAGCGGATGCCGCACGAGGCGGCGGCGAGCGCCTGCGCGGGCGTGAAGACCGCAGTCAGCAGCACGGGCGCGCCCTCGCGCGCGAGCCGGGCCGCGACGCCGAAGCCGACGCGTGTCGCCGGCACCTTCACCACCGCGAGCTCTCCGAGCGCGAGGATCTCGCGGGCGCGCCGCTCGAGGGTCGCCTCGTCGTCGCCCCACGCCTGGAAGAAGATCTCCCGCGCGCCCTCCCCGGCCCACCGGGCGTAGAGCTCGGGGATGTCGGCGACGGTGCGGCCGGCGCGCTCGAGGATCGTCGGGTTGGTCGTCACGCCGTGCACGAGCGAGCCGGAGAGCAGGGGCGACACGGCGTCGACGTCGGCCGAGTCGACGTACAGGCGGGGCGCGGGCATGGGTGCTCCTCACGAGCGCAGGGGATGGTGCCCGGCAGGACGTCACGGGTCGCCGCTAATGTAATGACAGGCGCGCGCGGACGTCAATGAGGATCGCGCGAGGATGCGAGGAGCAGTGACCGACGTGCAGGATCTCGACGCAGAACGGGCAGGCGTGCTGGTGGTCGGCTCGATCACCGCCGATGTGACCACCTTCTCGAGCCGGCTGCCGCGGCCGGGCGAGACGTTCCTCGGGGACGCGTTCACGCTCGTGCTCGGCGGCAAGGGCGCCAACCAGGCGGTCGCCGCGGGGCGCGCCGGCGCCGATGCCCAGATGGTCGGATGCGTCGGCGACGACCTGTTCCGCGACCTCGTGCGCGAGGGGCTGCGCGACGCGGGCGTCGACATCCGCCACGTGCGCGTCGTGCCCGACCAGACCGGCATCGCCCACATCCGGGTCGACGCGAGCGGCGAGAACGACATCGTCATGGTGCCGCTCGCGAACGCGCACCTCGACGAGGCGCAGATCGACCGCGCCTTCGCCGAGCTCGGCCCGAGCACGCGCGTGATGCTCACGCAGCTCGAGATCCCCTTCCAGCTCACGATGCACGCGATCCGCCGCGCGCACGAGGCCGGCCTCACCGTCGTGCTCGATCCCGCGCCCGCGCACGAGCTGCCCGACGAGATCTGGCCGCTCGTCGACCTCGTCACGCCCAACGAGACCGAGGCGACGCTGCTCACCGGCACCGACGTCGACTCCCGCGAGGCGGCCGTGGCCGCCGGGCGCTGGTTCGTCGACCGCGGGGTGGGCGCCGCCCTCATCACGATGGCGGGCGCCGGCAGCGTGCTCGTCGACGCCGACGGCGTGAGCGACCACGCGCCCATCCGTGTCGAGGTCGTCGACACGACCGCGGCGGGCGACGCCTTCGCGGGCTTCCTCGCCGCCGCGCTCGCCGCCGGGCTCTCGCGCGACGAGGCCATCCGCCGCGCCGGCGCCGCCGGCGCGCTCGCCGTCACCAAGCGCGGCGCCTCCCCCAGCCTGCCCACCGCCGCCGAGGTCGACGCGCTGCTCGCGTCGCAGCTCGAGCCGGCGACCGAGTCCGCGAGAGAGGACGCCTGATGCGCAAGAGCGCCACGACCATCCACCCGCAGCTGAGCCGCATCATCTCGGAGCTCGGCCACTACGACGAGCTCTTCGTCACCGACGCGGGGCTGCCCATCCCGCAGGACGTCGAGCGGGTCGACCTCGCCTACCGCAAGGGCGAGCCGCCGTTCCTCGACGTGCTCGACACGATCCTCGCCGAGATCGTCGTCGAGGGCGCCGTGATGCCCGCCGAGGTCGCCGAGGCGAGCCCCCACGTGCTCGCGGCGGTGCGCGAGCGGCTCGAGCCGTTCGGCATCGACGTGCAGCTCATCCCCCACGTCGACTACAAGCGCCGCTCGCACGGCGCACGCGCATTCGTGCGCTCGGGCGAGTACACGCCCTACGCCAACGTCGCGCTCATCGCGGGCGTCGACTACTGACGATGGCCGTCGACGCCGCCCCGAGACGTCGCCGCAGCACCGCCTCGCTGCCGTCGATCACGATCGACCGCCGCTCGGCGCTGCCGATGTACGACCAGCTGCGCCGGCAGATCCTCGAGACCATCTCCGACGAGGGGCTCGAGCCGGGCGACCTGCTGCCGGGCGAGCTGCGCATGTGCGAGCTCTACGGCGTCTCGCGCACGGTCGTGCGCCAGGCGCTCGGCCAGCTCGAGCACGACGGCATCATCACGCGCGTGAAGGGCAAGGGCACCTTCGTCGCGCCGCAGAAGACCACCGAGACGCTCGCGAGCGGCCTCGCGGGCCTCTTCGAGGAGGTCGCCTCGCGCGGCGGCCACGTGCACAGCGAGGTGCTGCGGCTCGAGCGCGAGCCCGCCGACGAGCGCGTCGCCGAGCAGCTGCGCTGCGCCACCGGCACCGTCGTGGTGGCGCTCGAGCGGCTACGCTTCGTCGACGGCGAGCCCTGGTCGCTCTCGACCACCTGGATGCCCGAGCACATCGGCGCGCACGCATTCGGCGCCGACCTCGCCGAGGGCTCCCTCTACGCGCTGCTCGCCGACCGCGGCATCCGCGCCGCGAGCGGCGTGCGGTCGGTCGAGGCCTCGGTGACGGATGCGCGCGAGGGCCAGCTGCTCGGGATCGGCCCCGGCAAGCCCGTGCTGCTGCTGCGCAGCGCCATGGTCGACGCGGCGGATCGGCCGATCGAGTACTTCCAGGCGCTGCACCGCGGCGACCGCACCCGCTTCGAGTTCCACCTCACGGCCGACGACGCGCGCGGGCCGGTGTTCCTCACGCGCTGAGGCACGGCGACGCCGGGCCGGCCCGAGGACGCAGGGCCGGTCCAAGGACGCCTGGCGCAAACCTGTAATGACAGGTAGAGTCGTGGCGCGCCCGACGGAGCGCGCCATCGACCGAGGAGACGCCGTGCCCGACTTCGCCACGCCCCCCATCAGCCCCTTCGCCATCCGGTTCGACGCCGAGGCGGCGACCCTCTCGCCCGAGGGCCCCACGCTCGAGCGGCGCATGAGCGACCTCGAGGGCCTCTTCGCCGACCACGACGCGTGGCGGGCTGCCGTCGCCGACGGCGACCCGGTCGTCTACCGCGTGCAGTCGTCGCCCGTGCCGGAGGCCGACCGCGAGCTGCCGCAGTCGATCACGACCATCGAGCCCGGCACGACCGCAGGCGAGTGCTGGATGACGAAGGGCCACCAGCACCCGAACCACCAGGGCGAGATCTACCTCGCCCTGCACGGCACGGGGGGCCTGCTCATGTTCGACGGCGACCGCGTCGAGTGGCTCGACATGACGCCCGGCACCATCGGCTACATCCCGCCGGGCTGGGCGCACCGCTCGGTCAACGTCGGCGACGAGCCCTACTCGTTCCTCGCCGTCTACCCGGGCGGCGCCGGCCACGACTACGGCTGGGTGCTCGAGCACGGCATGGGCAACCGCATCCACCGCACCGGCGACGGCTTCGAGCTGCGCCCCTACAGCGCCTGACCCATGCTGATCGCGCACGACCTCGGCACGACCGGCAACAAGGCCTCCCTGCACGACGACGACGGCCGGCTGCGCGCATCCGTCACGGTCGCCTACCCCGTGCGCTTCGCCGACGGCGGCATCGCCGAGCAGGATCCGCGCGACTGGGAGCGGGCGGTCGTCGAGGCGACCCGCTCGCTGCTCGCGCGCACCGGCACCGACCCCGCGACCGTCACCGGCCTCGTCGTCAGCGGCCAGATGATGGGCGCGGTGCTGCTCGACGAGCACTACGAGCCGGTGCGCCCGGCGATCATCTGGGCCGACACGCGCGCGCAGGCGCAGACCGAGCAGCTCGTCGACCGGCTCGGCGAGCGCGAGGCGTACGCGCTGCTCGGCCACCGGCTGAACCCCACGTACTCGATCGCCAAGGTCATGTGGGTGCGCGACCACGAGCCCGACGTGTACGACCGCGTGCGGTGGTTCTGCGTCGCGAAGGACTTCGTCGTGCACCGCCTCACCGGGCGCCTCGCGACCGAGCCGAGCGACGCATCCGCCACCAACGCCTTCGACCAGCAGGCGGGCACCTGGTCGCGCGCCGTCATCGACGCGGCCGGGCTCGACATCTCGATCTTCCCCGACATCGTCGCCTCGACCGAGGTGGTCGGCACGCTCACCGACGATGCCGCGGCCGCGACGGGGCTCCCGAAGGGCACCCGCGTCGTGATGGGCGGCGGCGACGGCCCGATCGCCGCCGTCGGCGCCGGCGTCGTCGCGCCGGAGGACGGCGCGTACGTGTGCCTCGGCACCTCGTCGTGGATCTCGTTCTCGGCCGAGCAGCCGGTGCTCGACCCGAGCATGCGCACCTTCACCTTCGACCACGTCGTGCCCGGCCAGTACGTGCCCACCGCGACCATGCAGGCCGCGGGCGCGTCGGTGAGCTGGATCAACGAGGTGCTCTCGCCCGAGCCCGACGGGCGCTCGCTCGCCGAGCTCGTCGCGCAGGCCGACACCGACGATGCGGCGACCGGCGGCCTGTACTTCCTCCCCTACCTGCTGGGCGAGCGCGCCCCGCGCTGGAACCCCGACGCGCGCGGCGCGTTCGTCGGCATCGGCAGGCACCACGGCAGGGCGCACCTCGTGCGCGCCGTGCTCGAGGGCGTCGCCTTCAACCTCGCCGTCTGCATCGACGCGTTCCGCGAGTCGGGCTCGACGATCGACCGCATCGACGCGGTCGGCGGCGGCGCCGCGAGCGACGCCTGGCTGCAGATCATGGCGGATGTGTGGGGCGTGCCCGTGCGCCGCCGCTCGGTGGTCGAGGAGGCCAACAGCCTCGGCGCAGCGGTGGTCGGTGCGATGGGCCTGGGGCTCGTCGACTCCTTCGCGGCGGCCCGCGACCTGTCGGAGGTGACCGCCGAGTTCGTGCCCGACGCCGGGCGCCACGACCAGTACCGGCAGCGGCTCGGGCGCTTCGACGAGGCTTACGCGGCCCTCGAGCCGTGGTTCGGCGCGCACTGATGGCGACGATCCTCGCGACGAGCCGCTCCTTCGGCGGCGGCAGCCGCGACCTCGTCGGCGAGCTCGAGCGCGCCGGCCACACCGTGCTGCGAGGGCCGAGCGACCACGCGCTCGACGCGCTGCGCGAGGCGCTCGCGGGCGCCGACGCGTGGATCGCCGGCACCGGCCCCGTGACGGCCGAGCACCTCGACGCCGCGCCGCGGCTGCGCGTGGTCGCCCGCTACGGCGTCGGCACGGAGGCGGTCGATGTCGCCGCGGCGACCGCGCGCGGCATCCTCGTCACGAACACCCCGGGCGCGAACTCCGACGCGGTCGCCGACCACGCGGTCGCGCTCATGCTCGCCGCGCTGCGCTCGATCGCGCACGGCGACCGGCAGGTGCGGCGCGGCGACTGGCGGGCGGTGCGCGGGCGCGAGCTCGGCGCCCTCACCGTCGGCATCGTCGGGTTCGGCCGCATCGGCCGGGGCGTCGCGCGCCGGCTCGGCGGCTTCGGCTCGCGCATCGTCGCGACCGATCCCATGCTCACCGACGAGCAGGTGCGGGACGGCGGCGCCGAGCCGCTCGACCTGGCGGCGATGGCCCGGGAGTGCGACCTCATCACCCTCCACGCACCCGGCGGCCAGACGCTCGTCGACGCCGGCTGGCTCGCCGGGGTCGCGCGGCCGCTCGTGCTCGTGAACACCGCGCGCGCCGACCTCATCGACGAGGCCGCGCTCGCCGAGGCGCTCCGCGACGGGCGCATCACCGCCTTCGCGGCCGACACGCTCGCCGGCGACACGGCGGGCACCGCCTCCCCGCTGCTCGCCGACGACCTCGCCGACCGCGTCACCGTCACGCCGCACCTCGGGGCGCAGACCGTCGAGGCGGTCGACGGCATGGGCTCCATCGCCGTGGCCAACGCGCTCGCCGCGCTCGAGGGCATCGCCCCGCCGAACCCCGTGAACGACCCCGACCCCGCCGCGCTCGCCGCGCGGCGCCGAGAGGAGCAGGCATGAGCGTCCATGCCCCCACCGACCGCCTCGATGCCGTGCGCAGCGCCGGCGTGCTCGCCGTGCTGCGCGCGCCCGACGCCGAGCGCGCGGTGCAGGCCGCCGCCGCCCTCGTGCGCGGCGGCGTCACCGGCATCGAGGTCACGTACTCGACGCCCGACGCGGCGGCCGTGATCGCCGAGCTGCGGCGCCGCCACGGCGACGCGGCGCTCGTCGGCGCCGGCACCGTCACGACCCCGGCGCAAGCCGAGGAGTCGGCCGCTGCGGGCGCGCAGTTCCTCGTCGCCCCCGGCACGCTGCCCGACCTCGCGCGGGCGATGCTCGGCACGGGCCTCACGACCATGACGGGCGCCATGACGCCCACCGAGGTCATGGGCGCGATGGCGCTCGGCGTCGACGTCGTGAAGGTCTTCCCCGCGTCGCTCGGCGGCCCGGGGTTCCTCAAGGCGCTCCGCGAGCCGTTCGCCGACGCGGTGCTCATGCCCACGGGCGGCGTCACCGCCGAGAACCTCGCCGAGTTCCTCGCCGCCGGCGCGATCGCGGTGGGGGCGGGCGGCGACCTGCTGGCCCGCGACGCCCTCGCGGCGCGGGACTGGGACGCGATCGAGGCGCGCGCCCGCGACTACGCGTCGGCGCTCGAGGCGGCGAGGCGCGCATGAGCGGCCGCATGGGCTTCGTCGGCGTCTCGACCCGGTCGTCGTCGATCATGGCGATCTTCCCCGTCTGGGCCGACATCCTCGGGCTCCCCACGCGCGAGCTCGAGGGGCACGACCTGCCGCTCGACGCGACCCGCGAGCAGTACCGCGCGCTCGTGGAGGCCATCCGCGACGATCCCGAGCACCGGGGGGCGCTCGTGACCACGCACAAGATGGCGCTCTACGCGGCCGCCCACGACCTCTTCGACGAGCTCGACGACTTCGCGCGCGCGTGCGGCGAGGTCTCGAGCATCGCCAAGCGCGACGGGCGCCTGCTCGGCCACGCGAAGGATCCGATCACCGCCGGGCTCGCGCTCGACGAGTTCCTGGCCCCGGATGCGTTCGGCGGCGTCCGCGACGCCGTCGTGCTCGGGGCGGGCGGTGCGGGCCTGGCCCTCACCTGGCGCCTCGCCGAGCGCGACGACCGGCCGCGGCGCATCCTCGTCACCGACACGAGCCGCGAGCGCCTCGACCACCTGGCCGCCGTGCACGCCTCGCGCGGCACCGACCCGGCGCTCCTGACGCTGCTCGAGGCCACGCCCGACGCCACCCGCGCGGCGCTCGCCGACGCGCCGGAGGGCAGCCTCGTCGTGAACGCCTCCGGGCTCGGGAAGGACCGGCCGGGCTCGCCCGTGCCCGACGGAGCGGTCTTCCCGCGGCGGGCGGTCGTCTGGGAGTTCAACTACCGCGGCAGCCTCGAGTTCCTGCACCAGGCGCGCGCGCAGCAGGCCGAGCGCGAGCTGACGGTGGTCGACGGGTGGCGCTACTTCATCCACGGCTGGACCCAGGTGATCGGCGAGGTCTTCGCGATCGAGATGACGCCGGCGCTCGTCGAGCGCCTCGCGGTCGCCGCCGAGCCGTTCCGCGCATGACCGTCGTCCGCACCGTGCTCGGCGACGTCGAGCCGGCGGCCCTCGGCGCGGTCGACGCGCACGAGCACCTCTTCCAGGTCTCGCCGCTCCTGCCGGGCGACGAGCTCGACGACCCGGAGCGCTCCCGCCAGGAGGCGGCGAGCCTGCGCGGCAGCGGCGTCGCGGCGATGATCGACGCGACGCCCATCGGGCTCGGGCGCCGGCCGGCCGAGGTCGCGGCCATCAGCGCGACGACCGGCCTCGGCGTCGTCGCGAGCACGGGCATCCACCGCGAGGCCCACTACGGCGCCGAGCACCCGCTGCGCGGCTGGGACGCCGAGCGCCGTGCCGCGGCGTTCGTGCGCGACCTCGTGGAGGGGATGCCCGAGCACGACGGGCCGGACGCGGGCCCCGCGCTCCACGAGGGCGAGCCCGTGCGCGCCGGCCTCATCAAGACCGGCATCGGCTACTGGTCGATCGCGCCCTTCGAGCGCACCACGCTCGTGGCGGCCGCGATCGCGCACGCCGAGACGGGCGCGGCGATCATGGTGCACCTCGAGCACGGCAGCGCGGGCCACGAGGTGCTCGACCTGCTCGAGCGCCTCGGGGTCGCGCCCGGGCGCGTCATGCTCGCGCACGCCGACCGGCTCATCGACCCCGGCCACCACGCCGAGCTGCTCGCGCGCGGCTGCGCGCTCGGCTACGACGGCATGGCGCGGTGGCGGGACCGCAGCGACCACGAGCTGCTCGAGCTCACCGCGGCGGTCGTCGAGCGCGGCTTCGACCGCATCCTGCTCGGCGGCGACGTCGCGCGCGCCTCGCGCTACGTCGCCTACGGCGGCATGCCCGGCCTCGCCTACCTCGGCGCGCGCTATCTGCCGCGGCTGCGCGAGCGCATCGGCGACGAGGCCGTCGAGCGGATGCTCGTGGCCCACCCGCGCGAGCTGCTCGCGATCCGCGGCTGAGCCGCTCCCCGCGCTCCCCGCGCTCCCCGTGCACGCGGAAGCCCCCGGCCTGGTGGCCGGGGGCTCCTGCGTCTGCGGTCGTGGACGACCGTCAGCCGATCACTCGTAGAGGACCGCTGCGATCTCCGGGTCGTCGAGGTTCTCGGCGTCGTACCAGTACGAGCCGGTGTCCGTGAAGTCCTCGAGCTCCTCGCCGTTGATGGCGGCGACGGCGTTCTCGACCACCGTGCGGCCGATGCCGATCGGGTCCTGCGTGATCGCGCCGGCCATGACGCCGTTGCGGATCGCGTCGACCTGGGCGGCGCCCGAGTCGAAGCCGACGATGGTGAGCTCGCCGGCCGGCAGGCCCAGCTCGGTCACGGCGTTCACGATGCCGATCGCGGAGCCCTCGTTCGTGCCGTAGAGGCCGACGAGGTCGGGGTGCGCGGCGATCATCGCCTTGGCGATGTCGGCCGAGCGGAGGTGGTCGCCATCGCCGTACTGGATGTCGACGATCTCGATGTCGGGGTAGTTCGCCTCGATCTCCTCGACGAAGCCGTCACGGCGCTCGACACCGGTCGAGTTGATCTGGCTGTGGCCGACGATGCCGACCTGGCCCTCGCCGCCGATCAGCTCGGCCATGTTCTGCGCGGCGAGCGCGCCCGCGGCCATCGAGTCGGTCGCGGCCAGGTTCTGGCCGTACTCGCTCTCGCAGCCGGCGTCGAACTCGACGATGGGGATGCCGGCGCTCTCGGCCGCCTCGTAGAGCGGGATGCACGCCTGCGGGTCGAGCGCGGCATAGCCGATCGCGTCGGGGCCGCGGTCGATCGCTGCCTGCAGCATCTGCAGCTGCGCGTCGATCTCGGTCTCGGCGGCGGGGCCCTCGAAGGTGACCTCGACGCCGAGCTCCTCGGCTGCCTCCTCGGCGCCGGTGCGCACGGCCTGCCAGAACTGGTGCTGGAAGCCCTTCGACACCAGCGCGATCTGCAGCGTCTCGCCGTCGCCGCCCGCCTCGGGCTCGCCCGACGTTGCCGGGGCGCCTCCGCCCGAGCAGCCGGCGAGCGCGAGCGCGAACGTGGCCGCGCCGGCGACGAGCGCCGTCCTCTTGCTGAACCTCATGGAAACTCCGTTGTCTCTGCGCCGATCGCTCGGCGTCCTGTCACTGCTGGCTGTGCCTGGTGCTGGCCGCCCGGCTGGGCGGTCGGGGTGGGTGCCGGAGTGCTCCGGCGACGCGAGGCGGCTGGCACGGCCGCCGCGCGGGGCTTGGGGTCAGAGCCCTCTGCGGTTGCGGAGGGAGTCTGCGAAGACGGCGATCGCGATGACCACGCCGACGACGACGTTCTGCCACTCGGTCTGGATCGACATGATGCGCAGGCCGTTGATCAGCACGCTCATGATGAGCGCGCCGATGAGCGTGCCGACGATCGAGCCGCGGCCGCCGAGCAGCGACGTGCCGCCGATGATCACGGCCGCGATGGCCTGCAGCTCGTAGCCGACGCCGAGCTGCGGCTGGGCCGAGTCGAGGCGGGCGGCGAGCACGACGCCGGCGATGCCGGTGAACACGCCCGCGACGGTGTAGATCGTGACGAGCCATCGGTTCGTGTTGACGCCCGAGAGGCGCGTCGCCTCCTCGTTCGAGCCGATCGCCACGGTGTAGCGGCCGAAGACGGTCTTGCTGAGCAGGAAGTAGGCGACCGCCGCGAGGATGAACATGATGAGCACCGCGTTCGGCAGGCTCGGGATGAGCGTGCCGAGGGCGATGTCCTTGAAGCCCGGCACGCCCGAGAAGTAGATCGGGCGCACGCCCGAGATCACGAGCGCGAGGCCCTGCGCGACCATCATCATCGCGAGCGTCGCGATGAACGGCGGCAGCTTCAGGTAGGCGACGTTGATGCCGTTGATGAGGCCCATGAGCGCGCCGGTCGCGATGCCGGCGAGCACGCCGAAGATGAGCGGCAGGCCGAGGTTCACGGCCACGATGCCGGTCATCACCGCCGCGAGCGTCATGCCCGTGCCGATCGAGAGGTCGATGCCGCCGGTCGTGATGACGAACGTCGTGCCGAGCGCGAGGATGCCGATCACCGCGGTCGCGAGCAGGATGCCCGAGATGTTCGACCAGGTGAAGAAGTTGTTGCTCGCGATCGAGAAGAACAGCAGCAGCACGACGAGCGTGCCGAAGGCCAGGCCCTGCTGGAGGCCCTTGCGCCACAGCGCGGCCCGGGCGCCGCGCTCCTTGGCGACGGCCTCGTCCGAGGGCGCGTCGGCGGGGCTCTGGGTCGTCTGGCTCATGCTGCTCCCTGCTCATCGGCGACCAGGTGGGTCGCGAACTCCATGATCTTGGCCTGGCTGGCGTCCTCGTTGGCCAGGGTGCCGGTCACCCGGCCGTTCGCCATCACGACGATGCGGTGCGCGAGGCGCAGCACCTCCGGCAGCTCGCTCGAGATGACGATGATCGACTTGCCCTCCGCGGCGAGCTTCTGGAGGAGGCGGTAGATCTCCTCCTTCGCGCCGACGTCGATGCCGCGGGTCGGCTCGTCGAAGATGAGGATGTCGCAGTCGCGCGCCAGCCACTTGGCGATGACGACCTTCTGCTGGTTGCCGCCCGAGAGCAGCTTCACGACCTGCTCGGTGGAGGGCGTCCTCGTGCGGAGGTCCTTCACGTAGCGCTCCGCGGTCGTGCGCGCCTTGCCCTGCTGCACGATGCCGAGCGGGCCCGTGAAGGTGCCCATCGACGCGAGCGCGGTGTTGAAGGTCACGCTCTGCTCGAGCATGAGGCCGAGCCGCTTGCGGTCCTCCGAGAGGTACCCGATCCCGTGCCGCACCGCATCCGCGGGCTGCTTGATCGACACCTGCTTGCCGTTGACCTCGATCGTGCCGCCGCTGCGGGGGTCGGCGCCGATGATGGCGCGCGCCGTCTCGGTGCGGCCGGCGCCCATGAGCCCGGCGAAGCCGAGGATCTCGCCGCGGTGCAGCTCGAAGCTCACGTCGCGCAGCAGCTGCCGGGTCGACAGGCCCGTGACGCGCAGCACGACCTCGTCGCGCAGGTGCTCGCTCGCCTTCGGCCGCGCCCCCTCGTCGAGGTGGCGGCCGACCATCATCTCGATGATCGTGGGGACGTCGATCTCGTCGCGCTCGAGGGTGCCGATGTACTCGCCGTCGCGCAGCACGGTGACGCGGTCGGCGAGGCGCTTCAGCTCCTCCATGCGGTGGGAGATGTAGACGATGCCGGTGCCCTTGGCCTTCAGGCTCTCGATGAGGCCGATGAGCGTCTCGACCTCGGTGTCGGTCAGCGCGCTCGTCGGCTCGTCCATGATCAGCACGCGGGCGTCGAACGAGAGCGCCTTGGCGATCTCGACCATCTGCTGCTTGGCGACGGTCAGGTCGCCGACCCGCTGCTTGGCGTCGAGCTTGATGCCGAGGTCGTCGAGCAGCTGCTGCGCCTTGCGGGTGAGACCGCGCTCGTCGAGGAACGGGCCCTTGCGCGGCTCCCGGCCGATGTAGATGTTCTGCGCGACCGTCAGGTCGGGCATCAGGTTCATCTCCTGGTGGATGATGCTGATGCCGAGCGCCTGGGCGGCCGCGGGGCCGGGGATCTCGACCTCCTGGCCGTCGACGCGGATCGAGCCGGCGTCGCGCTGGTAGATGCCGGAGAGGATCTTCATGAGCGTCGACTTGCCGGCGCCGTTCTCGCCGACCAGCACGAGCACCTCGCCGGAGTGCAGGCTGAACTGCACCTCGTGGAGCGCCCGGACGCCCGGGAAGCTCTTGCTCATGCCCTCGACCTCGAGGAGCGCTGCTGTCACGTCGTACCTGCTTCGTTGGAGGACTCTGCTGACTTCCGACTGCCGGAAAGATCCGACCTATGATGCCCACACCGGCGCATCCACCGCAAGTTGTACCTGAATGTATCTAACGGATCCGCCGAGCGCGACCCCGTGCGGTCACAAGCCGGTAACGGTTCGCGCAGTACCCCACGCATCATGCCAGGACGCGGCAGGGGTCGCGGTCGTGCGCGGCCGGACGGGCATGCCGAACTGGGAGCGCCGGGCGTTTGCGGCTTCGGATTCGTGCTGCACGGCCGGCCGCGAGACATCCGACCGGCCGTGCAGGATCGTGCGTCGCCGCGGCTCAGAGCGCGACGTCGCCGCAGAGGTGCACCTCAAGCCCCATGCCGGCGAACATGGCGGCCTTCGCCGCGAGGGCGCGGTCGGCCGCCTCGGCGTCGGGCGCGTACGCCACCTGGATGTGGTTCGACTTGTGCCGGGCCATCAGCTGGTCGCGGCTGACGCCGTGCAGCACCGCGTGCATGATCGGCCACTGGTGGTCGGTCGAGTCGAGGCGGCGCTGGGTCTCCTCCTCGGGGAGCTCGACCACGTGCGCGCGGCCGATGTCGGCGTGCAGCGCGCCGTCCATGACGAACACCCGCGACCAGACGATCTCGCCCGGCTTCGAGACGCCCGAGAGCGTGCCGCCGCCCTTCGGGAAGAACATCGGCACCTGGCGCATCGAGTACGAGCGGTCGTAGCCGCCGTTGTGGCTCGCGGGCACCGACCCCGAGATCTCGAAGACCCAGACGAACTCGCCGTCGTACTCCTCGCCCCAGCGGATGTCGTGCAGCGTCGTGGCCGGGTCGAACCCCATCGCGGTCCAGACCCGGTTGGTGACGAGCGCATCCACCGCCACGCCCTCGTCGACCTCGTTGAAGTGCGGCAGCGGCGCGCCGGCCCAGAGCTCGCGCTCGCCGTCGCGCGAGCGCACCGGCGGGCGCTCGACGTTGTTGAGGAGACCCTCCGCGAGATCGGAGGCGGCGCACTGGTCCTTGAGGCCCTGCTGGTACTGGATGCCGATCGCGTCGACGCCGTAGTCGTCGCCGATGCGGAGCGCCGCGATGTACATGCGCATCTGGCTGAGCACCTGCTCGCGCGTGAGCTCGGTCGCGTCGTCCTGGCCCCAGTGGAAGGTCAGCCCCGCCTGCTCGAGCCACGTGAGCGCGGCCTCGGCCTCGGCGTCGGGCACGAGCGCCATCTCGGCGAGCAGCGCGCTCTGCGAGAGGCGCTCCTTGTAGATGCCGGTGGGGTTCAGCATCTCGTCGTCGATGATGGCGTTGTACATGCCCATGCAGCCCTCGTCGAAGATGCCGATGACCGCGTGGTCGTCGCGCAGCTGCTCGGCCAGGGCCGTGCCGAGGCGGGCCTCGTCGCTGTCGGGGACGGCACCGAGGTCGCGCACGTGCGACGTGTCGTGCTCGACGGTGCCGGTCTTGAGCCACTCGCCGAGCTTCGTGCGCGCCCACTCGTCGGTGAAGTCGCGGCTCCACAGGATCGAGTGCTCGATCTCGGCCTTCGTGAGGCTCGCCGTCAGGTTGAGCAGGCCCACGAGCCCGGGGTACTGGCCCTCCCAGTTGGCGACGATGAGGATGGGCCCGCGGTGGGCGCGGAGCCCCGCGAGCACGTGGTGGCTGTACTGCCAGACGGCGTCGACGACGACGACGGGCGCGTCCTTCGGCACGGAGCGGAAGACCTCGATGCCACGCGCCTGCGAGTCGATGAAGCCGTGCCCCGTCTCGGGGTCCACGCCGTGGGCGCGCTGGGTCTCCCAGCCGTGCGAGGCGAACGCCTCCCGCACCTGCTCCTCGAACGCCTGCTGCGCGGGCCAGCACGTGGTGTTGGCGGCGAGCCGCAGGTCACCGGAGGCGACCGTGTAGACGGTGGTGGGCGCGGCCTCGGGCCAGGTGCGGCGCTCGGGGATGGCGTAGGCGGTGGTCATGTCGGTCCTCTCAGTGGGCGTCGGTGCGACGCGAGTCGATGAGTGCGTGGGCGATGTCGCGCGTGGCGGGGTAGAGGTCGCGGTACAGGCCGTACAGGCGGTCGTAGGCCGCGTGCCGGCCCGGGTCGGGCTCGACGATGTGCGACGCCGGGTTCCAGTCGTCGATGTCGGGCGTCCCGATGAGGCCGGCGGCGAGGAAGGCGGCGCCGAAGCTCGCCCCCACGGTCACGCTCGGCAGCACCTGGGGCAGGCCCGTGACGTCCGAGACGATCTGGGTCCAGAGGCCGCCGGTCGTGCCGCCGCCGATCGCGACGACCCGCTCGATGCGCGTGCCCGCCTCGCGCATGACCTCGATGTTGTGGCGCACGCCGAAGGCGGTCGCCTCGAGCGCGGCGCGGTAGAGGTCACCGGCGGTCGTCTCGAGGCTGAGGCCGACGACGACGCCCCGGGCGTCCGGATCCTGCACGGGCGTGCGCTCGCCGGCGAAGTACGGCAGCATCAGCAGGCCGCGGGCTCCGAGCCCGCTCTCGGCCGCCTCGCGCGTGAGCGTCGCGTAGTCGCTCCCGGCGACGAGGTCGCGGATCCAGGTCGTGATCGCGCCGGAGGTGGCCATGCCGCCGGCGAGCGAGTAGGAGCCGGCGCCGACGCCCCGCGTCGTCCACATGCCCGGGGCGCTCGGCCGCGCATCCGTCGTCGCGATGAGGAACATCGTCGTGCCGTACATGAGCATGAGGTCGCCGCTGCGGGTGGCGCCGGCGCTCACCGCCTCGGTCCAGGCGTCGATCGTGCCGAGCGCGACGGGGATGCCCTCGGGCAGGCCCGTCTCGCGCGCCGCCTCGGCCGTGACGACCCCCGCGGCCTCGGCCGGCAGCGCGAGCCGCGGCTGGGCGATGCCGGGGGCGACGGCATCCCACGCGCGGTCGTCCCAGGCCGCGGCGTCGAGGTCGTAGAGCGGCCAGCACTGGCTCGCCGAGTGGTGGTCGAGCAGCAGCTCGCCCGTCAGCCGGAGCGCGAGGAACGACGCGGGCATGGCGAGCGACTCGGCCCGCGCGTAGGCCTCGGGCTCGTGCTCGCGGATCCAGGCGATCTTCGGCCCCGCGGCCTGCGAGGTGAGGGCGCTGCCGCCGAGGGCGACGATCGCCTCGGCGCCGAGCTCTGCGGTGATGCGCTCGATCTGCTCGCCGGCCCGCGAGTCGACGCCGTAGAGGATGGCCGGGCGCACGGGCGCGCCGGCGCCGTCGAGCAGCGCGACGCACGGGCCCATGCCGCTCACGCCCACCGCGACCGGCTCGGCGTCGGGCACCGCGGCGAGCAGCTCGCGCACGATCGAGACGAGCTCGCTCCACCACCGCTCGGCATCCATCTCGACGTGGCCGGGGGCGGGCCGGTCGACGGTGTGCTCGCGGACGGCGGTCGCGAGCACGGCGCCCGATCCGTCGACGAGCACGCCCTTCGTGCTGGACGTGCCGACGTCGACCCCGAGGGTGGCGCTGATCATGTGCGAGCTCCTTCGATCCGCGCTCTAGCGTGCCAGAGATCGGATGTTCGCGCATCCATGCTGCCGGGACGCACGGTGCCGTTCTGCCAGTTCGGCGCAGTCCCGTGCTCCGACGCCGTGGAACGTCGGATGGTTGGCCGTCGCGTGGCGACTCGTCCGTTCTCGCGGCACCGATCGCGCCGCTCGGCTAGAGCGAGAGGGTGCGGGGCTCGGCTGCCTCGACCGGTCGATCGCGCTCCCACGGCGCCGGGATCGGGAAGTAGTGCTCGAGGAACTCGCGCACCGCGCGAGTGCGCTCCTCCACCGAGATCTCGGGGAACGAGCCGTCGTTGAGGCAGAACATGTCCTGGTCGCGCTTGCGCAGCAGCCGCTCCATGGCCGGCAGCGCCTTCCGCAGCGTCGTCTCGACGTACTGCACCTTCGCGGCGGTCTGCTGCACCGCCCGGCCCGTCACGAGCGCGTAGTAGTGGTACAGCGAGTTCGTCACCGAGATGTCGGTCGCCGAGCGGAACCGCGCGGCCGTCGTGCGCCGGAAGTCCTCGGGGAACTCGGCCTCGAGCTCGGCCATGACGCTGCGACGCAGCGGCGCCGCGCAGTGCTCGAGGTGCCGCGTCGTCACCGCGCCGAAGCGCTCCCGCAGGAGCCGGCGGTTCGAGCGCGCCGCGTTGTCGTGGCCCGAGCGCTCCGGGTGGGTCTCCCCCAGCCCGATGCGCGTGGTCGCCTCGACGAACTTCGTGATGCCGCCGGGCGAGAAGAACAGGTCGGGCTTGAGCGCGCGCCCGAAGAACATGTCGTCGTTGGAGTACAGGAAGTGCTCGCTCAGGCCCTCGATGCGGTGCAGCTGCGCCTCGACCGCGTGCGAGTTGTGGGTCGGCAGCACCGACGGGTCGGCGAACATCGCCTCGGCCGGCACGAGCGTCACCCGCGGGTGCTCGGCGAGCCACGCCGGCGCCGGCGAGTCGGTGGCGATGAAGATGCGGCGGATCCACGGCGCGTACATGTGCACGGAGCGGAGCGCGTACTTCAGCTCGTCGATCTGCCGGAAGCGCGCCTCGGAGTCGTCGCCCTCCCCGACGACGTACGCCTGCATCCGCTTCGCACGCTCGCGCTGGAAGTCGTCGCTCGAGCCGTCGACCCAGGAGAAGACGATGTCGATGTCGAAGGTGACGTCGCTCGCGAGCGGCTCCCACATGTCCTGGATCGTCTGCCACTCGCGGCCGTAGCGCACCACGGTGGCGTCGACCGCCTCGTGGCGCGGCATCGTCGCGCGCATCACGGCGTTGGGCAGCGGTGCCACGATCGTGTCGTCGCCGAAGCGCCACAGCTCGAGCTGCACCGCGGTCTCGCGGCCGTACCGCAGGCGCCCGGCGGGCTCGACGCGCGGCCGGTAGACGCGCATCGCGGATGCCTTGCGGTGCCCGGCGAGCCGGCCGTCGGCGAGCAGCACGGGGCCGTGGTGCGCGGCCTTCGCCGGCGCGATCGCCTCGGCGTAGAAGGGCTCGTCGGCGAAGGCGCCCGCGAGCACCGCCGCGAGCTGCTTGCGGCGGGCGCGGTCCACGGCGACGATCGGCCGGCCGTCGTCGTCGCGCACGAGCAGGAACGGGATGTCGGCCGCGTCGAGCGCCGCGCCGAGCGCGAGGAGGTCCTCGACCATCGACTCGTGCGGCGTGCTGTGGCCGTTCGCGAGCGCGTACCGGCCCTTGCGCACCACCACGTCGTCGCGGTCGAACCGGTCGAAGCGCCCGCCCGAGGGCACGAGCACGAGCTCGGGCGCGTCGGAGACGCGGATGCCGGGCTCTGCGTGGGGGTCGGAGCGCGAGAACGCGCTCGCGGCGCCGGGGCCGTGCTCTCGCTCGCTGCTCACGTCTGGAAGGGCTCCTGCCTCTGGGGGACGCCTCCATGGTACTGCCGGGGCCCCTGGCCCCATCGGGCGCCGTTCGACCTGCATACACGCCGCGTTCACGCCGCGTTCTCGGGCACGTGCTGGGCTAGCGTTCCAGCAGTGCCCGATGCTGCGCACGAACCGAGAGATCGGATGGGACGACCCGTGACACACCGCACGGCCGAGCACCCCCGGCCGGACCACTTCCTCCTCCACATCTCCGACACGCACCTGCTCGCCGGCGGCGGCAGCCTCTACGGCCGGGTGCCGAGCGAGCAGCACCTGCGGCGGCTCTTCGCCGAGTTCGAGGCATCCGGCGCCCGCCCAGACGCGATCGTCTTCACCGGCGACCTCGCCGACCACGGCGAGCCCGACGCCTACCGGCGGCTCCGCGCGATCGTCGACCCCGTCGCGGCCGACCTCGGCGCGCGCGTCGTGTGGGTGATGGGCAACCACGACGACCGGCGCGCCTTCCGCGCCGAGCTGCTCGACGAGCCCGCCTCCGACGCGCCCGTCGACTCGGTCGTCGAGATCGACGGCCTCCGCATCATCACCCTCGACTCCACCGTGCCGGGCTTCCACCACGGCGCCGTCTCCCCCGCGCAGCGCGCGTGGCTCGCCGAGGTGCTCGCGACGCGCGCGCCGCACGGCACGATCCTCGCGATGCACCACCCGCCCGTGCCGAGCGTGCTCGACCTCGCCGTGTCGGTCGAGCTGCGCGACCAGGCCAACCTCGCCGAGGTGCTCGCCGGCTCCGACGTGCGGGCGATCCTCGCGGGGCACCTGCACTACTCCTCGACGGCGACCTTCGCCGGCATCCCCGTGTCGGTCGCATCCGCCACGTGCTACACGCAGGACCTCAACGTGCCGGTCGGCGGCACGCGCGGCCGCGACGGGGCGCGCGCCTTCAACCTCGTGCACGTCTACCCGACGACGGTGCTGCACTCGGTCGTGCCGCTCGGCGAGTTCCCCGCGCTCGACTGGATCGACTCCGACGAGACCGAGCGGCGGCTCGCCGATGCGGGGTTCCGCATCGCGCCCGCGACGCGATCGGCCGGCCAGCTCGTCGACGCCTGAGGCGGCGACCGCCGGCCGGGCGCCGTGCTCAGGCCAGCCGCGCCTCGATCGTCACCGCGTCGGTGACGGTCACCTGCACGTCGTCGACGCGGATGCCCTCCGGCAGCTCCGAGGCGAGGTCGATGCGCCGCCCCTCGAACCGCTCGATGCGGCCGCGGGCGGCGCTCAGCATCGCCGCGACGAGCGGGTTGCCGCTGTCGACGTGGATGTCGGTCAGCGTCACGCCCATGCGGTCGTCGATCGAGGCGCTCGCCGAGCCGCGCACCGAGGCGCCGAGCAGCCCCTTCCGCACCTTGCCGTCGAGCGTCAGCCGCAGGTCGCGCGGCCCCGTCGCCTCGACGTCGATGTCGAGCCGCGACACCGAGATGCCCCGCTCGAGGAGCGCCGACTCGGCGAGCCCCAGCACGGCGCGGCCCAGCTGCTCCTTCGGCACCGAGACGCGCGCCTGGCCGTGCAGCGGCCGGGCGGCGCTCGGCCGCCCGAGCTCGACCGCGAGCTCGCGGTTGTCGGTCTCGATCCAGGCGAAGGGCACGTCGGCGAGGCTCGCCTCGAGCGTCACCTCGGCGCCCGAGACGCGCATCGGGTCGGCGTGCACGCGCAGGTCGCGCAGCACGGCCGGCTCGCGCGCGACGGTCGCGCCCTGCGGCTCGAGCCGCACGCGGTCGCGGTCGTGCTCGCCCGCGAGCACGAAGCCCGTGAGGTCGAGGTGCAGCCGCACGACGTCGGCGCCGTCGAGCTCGGCCTCGATGCCGGAGGTGCACGCGATGCCCGCCGGCTCCGCCGCGATCACGAGGGTGCGGATGCGCTTGGCGAGCTGGGCGCCGTCGGTCGGTCGGGGCGCGCGCCCGAGGAGGATGCTGTCAGCCACCCCGCGAGCCTACGCCGGATCGCCCATCAGTCCAGTCGGAGCGCGTCGCGCATGCCCTGCTCGGCGCGCCGCATGACGGTCGCGTGCTGCGCGGCGAGCGCCCGGTGCAGCACGGGGCTCGCGAGGCGCAGCAGGGGCTTGCGCGCCTCGACCTCCTGGGCGAAGGCCACCCGGGTGCCCACGCCCTCGGGGCGCACCCGCCAGGCGCTCCAGCCGTCGAGGTCGCCGCGGATCCTCGCGCGCAACTCGTCGTCGGCGCGCGCCTCCTCGGCGATGGAGATGCGGATGCGGTACCCGGCCGGGGCGCGCACCTCGAGGTCGGCGGCGCGGGCACCGGCCGCCGGCGCGGCGCCCAGCACGCGCACCCCGGGCCACCAGCGCCCGTAGCCCGGGACGTCCTCGAGCAGCGCCAGCACCGCATCCGCCCCCGTGTCGAGGTGCCAGTCGTGGTCGAAGCGGTAGCGGGTGCGCATCGGCCCATCCTGCCCCTGGCGCCTGTGCGCGGCCCGGCGTACCGTCGCGGCCATGAGCAGCCTCGTCGTGCACTTCGAGATCCACGCCAGCGAGCCGCAGCGGCTCATCGACTTCTACTCGCACCTGCTCGACTGGCGCTTCGAGCGGTTCGGCGAGGTGCCGTACTGGACGATCGCGACGGGCGAGGGCTCGCGCTCGCTCACCGAGCCCGGCAGCGGCATCAACGGCGGGCTCACGCAGCGGGAGGGGCCGGCGCCCGCGCCCGGGTCGCCGGTCAACGGCGCCAACCTCGTCGTCGCCGTCGACGACGCCGACACGACATACGCGCGGGGCCTCGAGCTCGGCGGCACCGGCGCGCTTCCGCCGACCGACATGCCGCAGGTCGGGAGGCTCGCGTACCTCGCCGACCCCGACGGCAACGTCTTCGGCCTCATCTCGACGACGCTCTCCGACGGCACGTCGGTGATGGGCGACGAGGCGGAGCCCGACCTCGAGCGGCCGATGCACGGCGAGAGCGTCGCGCTCGACCCGATGCAGTCGACGCCGGAGCCGTAGCGCGCTCGGTCGCCGGGGCTACGCCCCGACGGCCTCACGCATGGCGTCGACGAGCATGTCGAGGTCGCGCTCCTCGATGACGATCGGCGGCGCGAGGCGCACCGTCTGGCCGTGGGTGTCCTTCGCGAGGATGCCGCGCTCGAGCAGCCGCAGGCACACCTGGCGGGCGGTGCCGACGGCCGGATCGATGTCGATCCCGGCCCACAGCCCCACGCCGCGCACCGCGGTGACCCCGTGGCCGACGAGCTCGCCGAGGCCCGCGTGCAGGCGGGCGCCGAGCTCGCGGGCCCGCGCCTGCATCTCGCCCTCGCCGAGCATCCGCACGACCTCGAGGCCGACGGCCGCCGCGAGCGGGTTGCCGCCGAAGGTCGAGCCGTGCGAGCCCGGCGTGAGGACGCCCAGCACGTCCTCGTCGGCGACCACGGCCGACACCGGCACGACGCCGCCGCCGAGCGCCTTGCCCAGCAGGTAGACGTCCGGCACGACACCCTCGTTGTCGCACTGGAACGTCGCGCCCGTGCGGCCGAGCCCCGACTGGATCTCGTCGGCGATCATGAGCACGCGCTCGCGCGCGGTGATCTCGCGCACGCGCTGCAGGTAGCCGGCCGGCGGCACGTTGATGCCCGCCTCGCCCTGGATGGGCTCGAGCAGCACCGCGGCCGTGTTCGGCGTGATCGCGGCCTCGAGCGCCTCGGCGTCGCCGAACGGCACCCGCACGAACCCGGGCGTGAACGGCGCGTAGCCGGTCGTCGCCTCCGGGTCGTCGGAGAACGACACGATCGTGGTCGTGCGGCCGTGGAAGTTGCCCTCCATCACGATGATCTCGGCCTGCCCCGCGGGCACGCCCTTCACCTGGTACGCCCAGCGGCGGGCCACCTTGATGCCCGACTCGACCGCCTCGGCGCCCGTGTTCATCGGCAGCACCATGTCCTTGCCGGCGAGCGCGGCGAGCGCCTCGACGAACGGCCCGAGCGCCGCGGAGTGGAACGCGCGGCTCGTGAGCGTGACGCGGTCGAGCTGCGCGTGCGCGGCGTCGATCAGGCGGCGGTTGCCGTGGCCGAAGTTGACCGCCGAGTAGGCGGCGAGGCAGTCGAGGTAGCGGCGGCCGTCGACGTCGGTCACCCACGCGCCCTCCGCCGTCTCCACGACGACCGGGAGCGGGTGGTAGTTGTGCGCGGCGTGCGCCTCGACCTGCTCGATCGCCCGCTCGGTCGCGGCCGACAGGGCGATGCCCGTCGCCGCATCCGTCGTCGTCTCCGTCGTCATCGTCGCCTCCGTCATCGTCGCAGCTCCAGGGTGCAGCACTTGATCCCGCCGCCGCCGCGCAGCAGCTCGCTCAGGTCGAGGCCGATCGTCTCGTAGCCGCGCTCGGCGAGCTGGCGCGCGAAGCCCTCGGCGCGCTCGGCGATGACCATGGTGCGGCCGTCGCCGAACGAGTTGAGGCCCAGCACGGATGCGTCGGCCTCGTCGACGAGGATGGCGTCGGGGTAGCGGCGCTCGAGCTCGGCCCGGCTGGCGTCGTCGAACGCCGCGGGCAGGTAGGCGATGCTCGTCTCGTCGAGGATGGCCATGGCCGTGTCGAGGTGGTAGAACGCCGGGTCGACGAGGCGCAGGCTCACGACCTCGCGGTCGAAGATGCCGCGCACCTCGTCGTGCGACTCGAGGCTCGTGCGGAAGCCGTGGCCCGCGAGGATCGTGCCGTTCGAGAGCAGGAAGTCGCCCTCGCCCTCGTTGATGTGCTTCGGCTCGTGCACCTCGAAGCCCTGCTCGGCGAACCAGCGCATGTAGGCGGGGCCCTCGGGCACCCGCTGCTCGTAGGTGAACAGCGCGCCGTAGGCCTTCCCGTCGAGCGTGAGCCCGCCGTTGGCCGCGTAGACCATGTCGTTGAGGCCCTCGACGGGCTCGATCTGGTGCACCTCGAAGCCGAGGCGCTCGTAGGCGTCGACGAGCGTCTGCCACTGCGCGACCGCGAGGTCGGTGCTCGTGGGCTGGTCGGGATCCATCCAGGGGTTGATGCGGTAGGTGACGTCGAAGTGCGCCGGACGGCACATCAGCACGGTCTTCTGGGCGGCCGTGCGGGACGCGTCGGAGGGGGTCGCGGTCTCGGGGCGCGCGTGGGTCATCTCATGCTGCATGTCATCCAGGGTCGCAAACAATCGACGCATCAGTGGGGGTCAGCACGCATGTTTCTTGCGATCTGGCCGATCGTGACCGTAGAATCCTGCATATGGATCGGATCGACCACGGCATCATCGATCAGCTGCGCCTCAACGCCCGGGCCGGCTACGCCGACATCGGCGCCGAGGTCGGCCTCTCCGCCTCCGCCGTCAAGCGCCGCATCGACAAGCTCGTCGCCGACGGCGTGATCCGCGGCTTCACCGTGCAGGTCGACCCGGCCGTCGAGGGCCTCGCCACCGAAGCCTACGTGGAGCTCTTCTGCCGCGGCACCGTCTCGCCCAGCGACCTCAAGCGCATCCTCTCGGGCGTGCCCGAGATCGTCGAGGCCGGCACCGTCACGGGCGAGGCCGACGCGATCGTGATCATGCGCGCGCGCGACGTGATCGCGCTCGAGGAGGCGCTCGAGAAGGTGCGCGCCGCCGCGACCGTCGACCACACCCGCTCGGCGATCGTGCTCTCGAAGCTCATCACCCGCAACGCGGGCTGAGGGCTCCGCCCGGCGGCGCACGGCGCGGCCTAGCCTGGTCGCATGCGCGTCATCACCGTCTCGGCGATCTGCTTCGAGCGCGCCGACGGCGCGGTGCTCACGGTGCGGAAGCGCGGCACCTCCGCCTGGATGCTGCCCGGCGGCAAGCCCGAGCCCGGCGAGACCGCGGCCGAGTGCGCCGTGCGCGAGGTGCGGGAGGAGCTCGGCGTCGAGATCGCGCTCGAGCGCATCGAGCCGATGGGCGACTTCGAGACGCGCGCCGCCAACGAGGCCGGCTTCGCCCTGCGCGCGAGCGTCTTCCGCACGCGCGACGCGATCGAGCCGAGGGCGCAGGCCGAGATCGAGGCGGTGCGGTGGATCGTGCCCGCGATCGGCGTCGAGGACGAGGCGGAGGCGCCGCTCAACCGCGAGCACGTCTTCCCGCTGCTGCTCGCCGAGCTCGCCGCGGCCGAGCGCTAGGAGCGCGATCGGCGCCGGGGACGGAGAACGGGGCCCGACCGATGGTCGAGCCCCGTATCGGACGGCCGCCTCACAGCGCGCCGCGCATCTGCCCCTCCAGAAAAGACTGGGCTCCCTCTGCATCCCGTCGCCGCAGCGCCGAGACCCTGTCATGGCCCGAATTTCCCCTCGCGGGGCCCCAGCCGGGCCGTGCGTTCACCGTACGCGCGCTCCCTAGGAGCCGTCGATGGGGAGAACTACCCATCCCTGTATGCGACCGCGCCGCTCGAGCGCCGAGGCGTGTAGTCGCGCCAGGTGTCCCGGTAGTGCGCGTAGCCCGAGCGCATCGAGACGAGGGCCCACACGAGCCCGACGACGACGCCGGCCGCCACGGCCCATCCGACCTCCGCAACGACGTCGACGAGCGCGCCGGCCAGCAGCCCGTAGACGCACGCGTTCACGACCACGATGAGCACGGGCGAGCTGCCGAACAGGTGGCTGAAGACGCTGCGGCGCCGCAGGAACGAGTAGGTGCGCTCCATGCCGGCCTCGTCGTCGGTGACCGCCGCGAGGAAGACCTCCCGCACGTGCGGGTCGAGGTCGACGTAGGCGCCGCGCAGCCGGTTCATCGCGACGACGTACATCATGTCCTCCTCGGCGACGTTGACGACCCGCAGCTGCGTCATGAGCCCGATCACGCAGAGGAACGCCAGGATCGCGAGCATCGCGGGCGAGAACCAGCCCGAGAAGCGCGACACCTGGCCGAGCAGGCCCATCGTCACGAGCCCCGCCGAGACGAGCGTCAGGAAGATCGTGATGCGGGTGAGCACCTCGCTCTGCGCCGTGCCGCGCGCGGCGAGCAGACCCCAGTGCTCGGTGGCGAGGATCTGCGCGCGGCGCCCGAGGGCCGCGTCGGACTCCGGCGCTGCTGCAGTGCCTCCGTCGGCCATGGCTCATTGTCCAGCCGCGCGCCCTGCGGCACCAGGGGTCGCGTCAGGGGTCGCGTCAGCGCTTGGCGCGCGGGCTGCGCCAGTGCAGCATCCAGTCGCCGGCGATCTCGGCGAGCGTGGTCGGCAGCAGGTTGTAGGCGCCGTTGCGCGCGGCGACGAGCACCGAGCTGCGCGTCTCGGTCGTGACGCGCGCGAGGCGGTGCGAGAGCTGCTTGAAGCGGTCGGTGCGGCGGATGCGCTCGCTGTCGTAGGCGCGCAGGGCCTGCTCGAGCGGGTGGTCCTGCAGCAGGATGCCGAGCGTCGCGGCGTCCTCGAGGGTGAGGCTGCCGCCCTGGCCGAGCGTCGGCAGCATCGCGTGCGCGGCGTCGCCCAGCAGCACCACGCCGGGCCGGTGGAACGACTTCAGGGGCGTGGGGAGCCAGTGCAGGTCGCGTCGCATCACCGAGGCCTGCGGGGTGGCGGCGATGTGGTCGCGCACCTCGGGCGCCCACGTGTCGAACCGCTCGCGCGCCGCCTCGAGCTCGTCGCGCGACGTGCGTCCCATCCGGGCGTGCGCCATGCCCCACCAGTAGACGCGGCCGCCGTCGATCGGCACCATGCCGAACTCGGCGCCGCTGCCGACGTACTGCCGCATGCCGCTCGGCGAGTCGGCCTCCGCCTGCACGACGCCGTACCAGCAGGTGGCGCCCGAGTAGTCGGTCGCCGCCTTCGGCCAGAGCGCCTTCCGCACGGCGGAGTCGATGCCGTCCGCGCCGATCACGAGGTCGGCCTCGATCGTCTCGAAGCGCGACTCGCGCGACTCGCGCACCTGCTGCTTGGTGGCGCGGCGCTCGGCGCGCCGGTCGATGGGGTCGTCACCGGGCTCGAGGGCCCGCTGGAGCCGCCGGCCGAGGCGGATGCCGCGCGCGCGGTCCTGCCGCTGCTGCCGCTCGAGCCTCGCGTCGGTGGCGTCGGGATCGGCCGCGCCGTGCTCGATCGTGACCGACGGGCGCGCGCCGGAGGACGCATCCGTCACCCCCACGACGCGCATGGCGGTCTCGACCTCACGGCCGCCGCCGACGATGTCGAGCAGGGTCGAGCGGTGCAGCGCGTGCAGCGCGCTCGAGTCGAAGGTCGAGCCCTGCTGCAGCGGCGAGCCCTGATCGGTGAAGACGCCCTCGGGCATCGAGCGCACGGCGCGGTCGCGCACCTCGTCGCCGATGCCGAGCTCGTCGAGCGCCTCGAGGCCGTTGCTCGCGATCGCGATGCCCGCACCTGTCGTGCGTGGCCGCTCGGCCGCCTCGAGCACCCGCACCTGCCAGCCGGCGGCCTCGAGGCCGCGGGCGGCGGCGAGCCCGCCGAGTCCTGCACCGACGATGATGGCGGTCTGCGTCATGCCCCCGAGGCTAACCCGTGCCGCCTCAGTCCTGCTGGGGCGCGTCGTGCTCGCCGGCCCGCTGCGAGACGCGGCGGTCCCAGACGAGCCACTTCTCGTCGATCGCCTGCTCGATGTCGACCCCCGTGGCCTCGGCGAGCGCGAGCAGCATGCCCACCGCATCCGCGAGCTCGAGCGCGAAGCGGCGATCGATCTCCTCGGGGCTGTGGCCCTTGTCGCGCTGCCGCCCGGTCTTCGCGAGCCATGCCTGCACGACCTCGCCGACCTCCTCCTGCAGCTTGAGCACGAGCCAGTCCGCGTCGCGCTCGAAGCCGTAGACCTCGGCGTAGCGGAGCGAGATCGCATCGATCTGCTGGGCGAGGGCGCGCATCTCCATGCGGGCCATGCTCGCACGCGGCCCTAGATTGTGAGCATGGACTCCGCTTTCGACGACCTCCTCCAGCACAACCGGGACTTCGCCGCCACCTTCGCCCTGCAGGGCTTCGACGGCGTCGCGAAGTCGGGCGTCGCGATGGTCACCTGCATGGACTCGCGGATCGACCCGCTCGGCATGATCGGGCTCGAGCCCGGCGACGCGAAGATCCTGCGCAACCCCGGCGGGCGCGCCACCGAGCGCACGCTCGTCGCGCTCGTGCTGGGCGTCAACCTGCTGAACGTCGACCGCATCCTGCTCGTGCAGCACACGCGCTGCGCGATGGCCTCGAAGTCGGAGCGCGAGCTGCTCGTCGACATCTCGCAGGCCGCGGGCGTCGACGCCTCGTGGCTCGACCTCGGCGCGATCGAGCACCAGCGCCTGTCGATCATCCAGGACGTGCACCGCGTGCGGTCGCACCCGCTCATCGGCGAGCGCGCCCAGATCGGCGGCTTCCTCTACGACGTCGACACGGGGCTGCTCGAGCAGGTCGCCTGACCCGCGCCGGCTCCACCGGATCGCTCCGCCGGGCCTGGCACCGGACCGGCCGAGCGTTCAGGATGGGGTCATGGTGAACCCCTTCGAGCAGGTGCCCCTCGACCGGCTGCGCGAGCGCACGAGCATCAAGTGGCGCTTCTTCGAGCCCGACGTGCTGCCGCTGTGGGTGGCCGAGATGGATGTGCTGCCGGCTGAGCCCATCACTCGCGCCGTGCACGACGCGATGCTGCGCGGCGACACCGGCTACCCGTGGGGCACGGGCTACGCGGAGGCGTTCGGCCGCTTCGCCGCCGACCGCTGGGGCGCCTCGGTCGAGGTCTCGCGCACCGCGCTCGTGAGCGACGTCATGATGGGCGCGTTCGAGCTCATCCGCCTCCTGACGCCGCCCGGCGGCGCGGTGATCGTGACGAGCCCGGTGTACCCGCCGTTCCACGCCTACTCGGCGCACGCCGAGCGGCGGGTGGTCGAGGCGCCGCTCGGCGACGACCTGCGGCTCGACCTGAGCGGGATCGAGGATGCGTGCGCCCGGGTCGGCGACGCGGGCGCGGTGCTGCTGCTGTGCAACCCGCACAACCCGACCGGCACCGTGCACACCCGGGCAGAGCTCGAGGCGCTCGCGCAGGTCGCCGCGCGCTACGGGGTGCGCGTCATCTCCGACGAGGTGCACGCGCCGCTGCTGTTCGACGCGACGTTCACGCCCTACTGGGAGGTCGACCCGCACGGCTTCTCGCTCACGAGCGCGTCGAAGGCCTGGAACCTCGCCGGGCTGCGCACCGCCCTCATCGTCGGCGGCGCCGAGACCGGCGCGGACCTCGGCGAGATCGCGGAGGTCGTGAGCCACGGGCCGTCGCACCTCGCGTCCATCGCGCACGTCGCCGCGTTCGACGAGGGCCGCGGATGGCTCGACGAGGTGCTCGCGGGGCTGCGCGGCAACCGGGCGCTGCTCGCGCGCCTGCTGGCCGAGCACGCGCCGTCGATCCGCTGGCGACCGGGCGAGGCGACGTTCCTCGCGTGGCTCGACTGCCGGGGCACGCGCGTCGCCGAGCCGGGATCGGTCGCCGACCCGGGCTACGTGGGGCTCTCGACCGGGCCGGCCAAGGCGTTCCTCGAGCAGGCGCGCGTCGGGCTGAACGCCGGCGAGGCCTTCGGCGCCGGCGGCGAGAACCACGTGCGCCTCAACCTCGGCACCCGCCCGGACGTGCTCGAGGAGGCGGTGCGGCGGATGGGCCGGGTCGCGTAGCGCTCCCGGGACCCCTTCGACCGAACGGGACCCGGTGCACCGGGTCCCGTCGGGTCGATCGGGTCCCGCTGGCGAGCGGGCGCTACGGCGCCGCCGCGATCAGGTCGACCATGCGCTCCTCGAAGCCCGGCTCGACCTCCATCACGACGCGGTGGCGGGCGCCCTCGCGCTCGGGCCACTCGCCCCACGCGCCCTCGAGCGTCGTGGCGGTGCGGCCGCGCGAGGGCCCGTCGCCGCAGTCGACCGTCACGTCGACGATCGGCGAGAGCGTCGTGCGCACGAGCCCCGTCGCGACCGCGAGCGCGAGCGCGTCGTGGTTGCCCGACGCGCGCTGCCCCGTGTAGCCCTCGTAGTAGTGCAGGTAGAAGTCGAGGATCCGGTCGCAGAACTGCCCCGCCGCTCCCCCGGCTGCGAGCCGCTCGCGGTGCGCGTCGGTGATGAGCGACGTCATCGTCACGTCGAGCCCGACCATCGTGAGCTCCCACGGCGCGTCGAAGACCACCTGCGCCGCCTCCGGGTCGTGCCAGATGTTGGCCTCCGCCGTCTCCGACACGTTGCCGGGGGCGAGGGCGGCGCCGCCCATCACGGTCACCTGGCGGATGCGCTCCGGCAGCGTCGGGTCGGCGTCGAGCGCCGCCGCGAGGTTGGTGAGCGGCCCGACGGCGACGATCTCGAGGGCGCCGGCGTGCTCGTGGCTGAGCCGCAGCAGCAGCTCGACCGCGCTCTCGGCCGCGAGCTCCGGCACGTGCGCCGTGTCGGCGCATCCGCCCAGCCCGTCGGCGCCGTGCACCTCGGGCGAGAAGACCGCTCGCGCGCCGCTCCGCGGGCCGGCGGCGCCGACCGCGATCGGCACGTCGCCGTGCCCGACGAGCCGCAGCACCTCGGAGGTGTTGCGGGCGCCCTGCGCCACGTCGACGTTGCCCCACACGACCGTGCACCCGACGAGCTCGATCTCGTTCGAGAGCGCGGCGGTGAGCAGGGCGAGGGCGTCGTCGATGCCCGTGTCGACGTCGAGGAGCACGCGGGTCACGGGTCCGAGCCTAGGCCGGGCGAGCCTCCCGGGCCCCGAGCACGCGAGGACGACACTGGTCGCCATGATGGGCATGCCGGATGTGCCGCAGCGCGACCGCGCGCGGCTCCGGGCGGCGTGGGCCGAGGCGCTGGGCACCGCGCCGCGCGCCTTCGACGGCGAGGGCGTCACGCCCGTCGAGCGCGACGACCTCGACTCGGTGGTGGTCGTCGAGCTCGGCACCGCGATGGTCGTCGCCGGGCCGGCCGCGGCGCTCGCCGCCACGCGGACGCTCGGCCGCGCGGCGCTGCGCGACGCGGCCGCGATCGCCGAGGCGCTGCCCGGCTCGCGAGCGATCGGCTCTGCGCACCTGCTCTTCACGGGCACGCGCCCAGCGCATCCGCCCCACGAGGTCGTGCCGGCGACCGACCGCGACCTCGTGCTCGTGCGGGAGGCGGTCGCGCTCGAGGAGTGGGAGGAGGCGGGCGTGGAGCCGATGGAGCGGCACTGGGCCGTGCGCGAGGGCGCGCAGCCGCTCGCGGTCGCCGGCTACCAGCGGTGGCGCTCGACGATCGCGCACATCGGCGTCGTCGCCGCCGCCGCGCACCGCGGACGGGGCCTCGGCGGCTCAGCCGCAGCCGCGGCGGTGGCCGCCGCGATCGACGCGGGGCTCGTCGCGCAGTGGCGCTGCCGGGTGGGCAACCCCGCCTCGCTGCGGATCGCCGACGCGCTGGGCTTCACGCGCGTCGGGGTGCAGGCGGCAGTGGCGCTGCCGCCCGGCGTCAGCTGACGCAGAGGCAGAACGGATGCCCGGCGGGGTCGAGGAAGACGCGGAAGGTCTCGCCCGGCTGGTGCTCGTGCTTCGTCGCGCCGAGCGCGAGCGTCGCCGCCTCGGCCTCGTCGAGGTCGTCGACGACCACGTCGAGGTGCATCTGCTGCGGGCGCTCCTGCCCCGGCCAGTCGGGCGCCGCGTAGCCCTCGACCTGCTGGAAGCAGATGCACTGGCCCTCGGGCCCGCGGATCTCGACCCAGTCGTCGGCCTCCGAGACGGTGTAGTCGAGCAGGGCGCCGTAGAAGCGCCCGAGGGCGGCGGCGTCGGGGCAGTCGATGACGACGGAGGGGTAGCGTGCGATGGCCATGCGGGCGACGCTACGCCCGGCGGCCGACATCCGGAACCCCGGATGCGCGAGACCCGAGCAACGGGTCAGAACCCGTGCACGAGCGGGAAGATCGGCAGCGCCTCCTGGTGGTGCGCGTGCACGATCACGAGCCACACGACCGCGTCGAACAGCAGGTGCACGGTCACGACGTAGAAGAGGTTCTTCGTCCAGGAGAAGATCGCGCCCTGGACGAGCGCGAACGGGATCGTCAGCAGCGGCCCCCACGACTGGTAGCCGAGCTCCCATAGGAACGAGACGAAGATCGCCGCCTGCAGCAGGTTGGCGAGCCACGGCCGGAAGTGCCGCATCAGGAGCGTGTAGACGGTGCAGATGAAGAACAGCTCGTCCCACAGCCCCACGGCGTTGACGCCCACGAACAGCCGCGCCACCTCGTGCGCCTCGTCCACCGCGGGCCAGTTGCGGTAGACGCCCGAGGTGAGGAAGTAGAACGGCAGGATCAGGTAGGCGAGGAAGATGACCGCCACGAGGTACGTCCACATGCGGCGCGTCCAGCGCCCGCCGGCCCACGGGAAGCGGATCGCGTGGTCCTGGAAGCCCCAGCGGGTGATGACGTACGGGATGAGCACGGCGCCGCCGAGCGCGACCGTGAAGCGCGCGATGCCCTCGTTCGTGATGTCGGCGTGCAGCGAGATGAAGCTGATCCACGTGAGCGCGATGGCGATGAGCGCGAGGTCCTGCCCGAGCTTGCGCGAGCGGCCCGCGCGGTCGGTCAGGATGCCGCCGACCACGCCCGCGACGAGCGGCAGGTAGCCCCAGTCGGTGAGCACCCAGAAGAGCAGCACCGCGCCGAGCGACACGAGCGCCGCGGGCACGATGGCGATCGGATGCGTCGGGGCGCCCTCGGCCGCGATCGTCAGCGAGCGCGGCCACGGCGCGGGCCGCGGCGCGGGGGTGCTCTCTGCGGCGATCGTCACGCGACCAGCCTACGGAAGGGGGGCCTGGTCATCCGCACGGATGATCCGCATCCGCCCCCGGATGCAAAGGCGGCCGGATCCCGCCCGGGGCGGCCCCGGCGCTGCTCGGATGGGGCCATGCACAGCGACCGACTCGACGCGCAGCGTCTCACCCACACCTACGGCACCGGCGACGCGGCAGCGCCCGCGCTCGCCGACGTCTCGATCACCATCGGCGCGCACGGCCCGGAGGCCGTCGCCATCATGGGCCCCTCGGGCTCCGGCAAGTCGACCCTCCTGCACGTGCTCGCCGGCATCGTCGCCCCCGACGACGGCCGCGTCGCGTGGCGCGGCCGCGACCTGGCGACCATGCGCGACGGCGAGCGCACCCGGCTGCGCCGCAGCGACTTCGGCTTCGTCTTCCAGTCGGGGCAGCTGCTGCCCGAGCTGCCCGCGATCGAGAACGTCGCGCTGCCGCTCATGCTCGGCGGGGGCTCCCGCACCGGCGCCGAGGCGGCGGCCGGCGCGCTGCTGCACCGGCTCGGCCTCGGCGACATGCTCACGCGCCGGCCGGGCGAGCTCTCGGGCGGGCAGGCGCAGCGGGTCGCGATCGCCCGCGCGCTCGTCGGCAGCCCCGGCATCGTCTTCGCCGACGAGCCGACGGGCGCGCTCGACCGCTCCACGGGCGACGCGGTCATGAGCCTCCTCATCGGCGCGACGCTCGGCCACGGCGCCTCGCTCGTCGTCGTCACGCACGACCCCGAGGTCGCCGCGATGTGCTCGCGCGTCGTGCGGCTGCAGGACGGCCGGATCGTCAGCGACGAGCCGGCGGCGACGGCAGGGGCGTCGCGATGAGCGCGCTGCGGCTCTGGCTGCGGCTCGCCCGCGCCACGGGGCCCCGCGCGACCGACGTGCTGAGCGCGACGGCCTTCGCCTTCGCGACCGCGGCGCTCCTCGCGGTGCTCGGCGGCGTCGAGGCGTTCCGGGTGCGCCTCGAGACGGGCGTCGTGGATGCGTCGTCGGGCGCGTTCGTGCTCACCCTCGCCTTCGTGGCGGCCGCGCTGCTGCTGCCGGCGGTCTGGACGCTCGCGCAGGCGGCCGTGCGGCTCGCGGTCGCCCGGCGCGACGACCGCCTCGCCGCCCTGCGGCTCGCGGGCGCCACGCGCGGCCAGGTGACCGCGCTCGCCGTGCTCGACGCCCTCGCGCAAGCGGTCGTCGGCGTGCTCGTGGGGGCGATGCTCGCGCTCGCCGTGACGCCCGGGCTCGCGCGCATCGAGTTCCAGGGGCAGCCGTTCGGCCCCACCGAGCTGCTGCCGCCCGTGTGGGTGTGGGCTGCGGCCGGCGGCGCGGTCGTCGCGATCGCCGTGGGCGCCGCGCTCGCGTCGTTGCGCCGCGTGCACGTGACGCCGCTCGGCGTCGCGCAGCGGGTGCGGCCCCGGCGGCTGTCGCTCTGGCGGGCCGCCGCGTTCGTGCTCGCCGCCGCCGCCTACGTCGTCGTGGTGGTGCTCGACCTGGTGCCGAAGGAGACGGCGGTGTCGATCGCGCTCGTGTCGATCGTGGTGCTCGCGTACACGCTGCTCGGGCCGCTCGTCATCCAGGGCGTCGCGTGGCTCGTCGCGAAGGGGGCCCGCAGCCCCGCGACGCTGCTCGCCGCGCGCCGCGTGGTCGACGACCCGCGCGGAGCGTTCAACATCGTCGGCGCGATGGCGATCGCCGTGATGGCCGGCGGCTTCGCGTCGCTCGCACCGGCGATGGCCGGCGGCACCGACCAGCTGAGCGCCGACATGGCGACCGGCGCGGCGCTCACGATCGCGATCGCGGGCGTGCTCGGCGCGGTGCTCGCGGGCATCGCCCAGTCGGCGAAGGTGCTCGACCAGCGGCGCGAGCACCAGGCGATGCACCGGATGGGCGTCGACCTGCCCGTCATGCGCGCGGCGATCGTGCAGCAGGTGGCGCTGCCGCTCGTCATCGGCGTCGGCGGGGCCGCCGGGGCGGCGCTGCTGCTGATCCTGCCGACCTTCATGCTCTGGATGTCGAGCCCCGCGTCGGTGCTCACGTGGGCGCTGCTCACGCTCGGCGCGGCGGCGGTGACGCTCGCGGTGACGTCGGCGGCGCTGCCGCTCGTGCGCCGGGTCGCGACGGAGGCGGCGCCGGCCTGAGCTGCGCGGCTACCGGGGCAGGAGCGGCAGTACGTCCTCCGAGAGCTGCTCGAGGAAGCGCCGCTGGTCGTGCCCCGGCCCGTGCAGCACCAGATGGGTGAAGCCCAGGTCGACGTAGTGGGCGATCGCGCCCGCGACGGCCGGCGCATCCGACCCCACGATCCAGCGCTTCGCAACCTGCTCGATGGGCAGCTCGTCGGCGAGGCGCTGCATCTCGATCGGGTCGTGCACCGCGTGCTTCTGCTCCTGCGTGAGCGAGAGCGCGCCCCAGAAGCGGGTGTGCTCGAGCGCGGCGTCGGCGTCGCGGTCGTACGACACCTTGATCTCGATCATCCGGTCGACCTCGGCCGAGGCGCGCCCGGCCTTCTCGAGCCCCTCCTCGAGGTTCGCGACGATCGTGTCGCGGTAGTACTCGTCGCCCTTGCCGGAGGTGCAGATGTGCCCGTCGGCGAACCGCGCGGCGTAGCGCGTCGTCGCGGGGCCGCCGCCGGCGACGTAGATGGGGATGCGCGCGCCCGCGTCGGCGGGGTCCGGCCGGTCGTAGATCGTCGCCCCGTGGGTCGCGTAGTACTCGCCCTCGAAGTCGACCCGCTCCTCGGCCCACAGCTGCCGGATGAGCCGCACCGACTCGCGCAGCCGCGCGAAGCGCTCCTTCAGCTCGGGGAACTCGACGCCGATCGCCTGCTCGTTGAGCGCCTCCCCGGTGCCCACGCCGAGGATGAGGCGGCCCGGGTGCACCTGCCCGAGCGTCGCGAACTGCTGCGCGACGACCGCCGGGTGGTAGCGCAGCGTGGGCGTGAGCACCGACGTGCCGAGCACGATCGACGAGGTGCGCTCGAGCGCCATGCCGAGCCAGGCGACCGCGTTGGGCGCGTGGCCGCCCTCGTGCCGCCAGGGCTGCAGGTGGTCGCTGATGAACGCGCTGTCGAGCCCGACCCGCTCGGCGAGCTGCACGAGGTCGAGCAGCTCGGCGGGCGAGAACTGCTCGGCGCTGGCCTTGTATCCGTACCGCATGGAGCCAGTCAAGCACCGGCTCCTGCGCGTCACACGCGCAGTGCCTGCAGCACCTTGTCCGGGTTGCCGAAGCGGTGCGCGGTGATCGACACCGCCTGCTCGCGCACGAACGGCAGCAGCTCGATGCGGCCCTCGGTCGTGACGGGGCCGTCGTAGACCGCGACGCGAGCGCTGCCGGCGAGCGCGTCGCGCAGCCCCGGGTCGGTGCCGATGAGGCGGATGCGCCGCACCGGCTCGGTCACGCGCATGAGTCCGAGCGCATCCTCGCTCTGCACCGGCTCGAGCGCCTCGCCCGAGCGGATGCGCTCGTGGAAGGCGGCGTCCGACTCCTCGACGACCTCCTCGATGCGCACGTGCGGCAGCGCGTGGCGCGAGAGCCGCACGATGCCGCTCGGCACCTCCACGGCGCTCGAGATGCGCACGACGGCTCGCGTGCGGGCGGCGGCGGCGAGCAGGCGCACGAGGTCGACGACCTGGCCGTCCTCGGCGAGGCGCAGCAGCACCTCGGCCGGCCGGTAGCGGAGCACGTTGCGCTCGACGCCGAGCGCCGAGACGTCGCGGGAGAGGCCGAACTCCTCCTCCCACCACGTCTGGTCGCTGTTGGCCCCGGCGCGCACGCGGTCGAACTCGACGAAGTCGAGCGCGGGCGTCGCCGCCTCGATGAGCTCGGCGACCCGCTTGTCGAGCCCGTGCAGGCGCACCGACTTCTTGGGCTCCGACGGCACAGGCTCCCAGTCGACGAGCGTCGCGAGGTAGTTGGGGCCGCCGGCCTTGGCGCCGGGCCCGACCTGCGAGAGCTTCCAGCCGCCGAACGGCTGCCGCCGCACGATCGCGCCCGTGATGCCGCGGTTGACGTAGAGGTTGCCGGCCTGCACCTCGGCGAGCCAGTGCGCGACCTCGTCGGGGTCGAGCGAGTGGATGCCGGCGGTGAGCCCGAACTCGGTGGCGTTCTGCACCTCGATCGCCTCGTCGAGCGTGTCGACCTCGATGAGCGACAGGTGCGGGCCGAAGAGCTCGGTGAGGTGCGTGCTCGCGCCCGGGAGCACCGCGTCGCGGATGCCGGGCGACCAGAGCCGGCCCGACGCATCCAGCCGCCGCGGCTCGAGCAGCCACTCCTCGTCGTGCTCGAGGGTGGTGAGCGCCTCGAGCAGCGCGCCGGACGCCGGCTCGATGAGCGGGCCGATGTGCGTGCGCGCGTCGAGCGGCGAGCCCACGCGCAGCGTCGACGCGGCGTCGACGAGCTGCCGGCGGAACCGCTCGCTGTCGCCCGCGGTGTCGACGAGGATGACGACGGATGCGGCCGAGCACTTCTGCCCGGCGTGCAGGAAGGCGCTGCGCACGATGTCGGCCGCCGCCTGCTCGAGGTCGGCCGAGGGCGTGACGATGATCGAGTTCTTGCCGCTCGTCTCGGCGACGAGCGGCAGGTCGCTGCGCCAGGAGGTGAAGAGCTCTGCGGTCTTGGAGGAGCCGGTGAGGATGAGCCTGCCGACGGCCGGGTGCGAGACGAGCCGCTGCGACACGTCGCCCTCTGGCACGTCGCACAGCACGAGCACCTCGCGCGGCACGCCCGCCTCCCACAGCGCCTCGCACAGCACCGCCGCCGAGCGCCGAGCCTGGGGCGCGGGCTTCAGGATGACGGCCGAGCCGGTCGCGAGCGCCGCGGTCACGCCGCCGCACGGGATCGCGACGGGGAAGTTCCACGGCGGCGTCACGACGGTGAGGTGCACGGGCTTCGGGCGCGCGTCGTCGAGCTGCTCGAGCAGCGGCGCCTGCTCGGCGTAGTAGCGGGCGAAGTCGACCGCCTCCGACACCTCGGGGTCGGCCTCGGCGAGCGTCTTGCCCGTCTCGGCCATCATCACCTCGATGAGGCGGCCCCGGTACACGCCGAGCGTCTCGGCCGCGTCGCGCAGCACGTCGGCCCGACGCTCCGCGCCCAGCGCCGCCCATCCGTCGGATGCCTGCGCCGTCTTGTCGATGCGGCGCTCGAGCGTCGGCCAGTCCTCGATGCGGTTGAGCTCGAGGGTGCGCAGCCCCAGCTGCGAGTCGGCGGCGCGCTGCACGATCTGCCGCGCCCACGCGCGGTTGGCCGCGAGCGACGGGTCGCTGTCGGGCTCGTTCTCGAAGCCGTCCGGATGCGCGACCGAGACGGCGAGGTCGCCCAGGCGGTCCTGGGTGCGGGTGGGCCGCGGCGCACCCGCGGCGTCCTCGGCGCGCTGCAGCTCGAGCGACGCGAGGAAGCGGTCGCGCTCGCGCTGGAACACGGCCGGGTCGTCGAGCGAGAACATGCTCGACATGAAGTTCTCGCCGGAGGCGTTCTCCTCGAGCCGGCGGATCAGGTAGGCGACGGCGGCGTCGAACTGGTCGGGCCGCACGACGGGCGTGTAGAGGATGAGGCTCGGGAAGTCCTCGCGCACGGCGGCGCGGTGGTCGGCGGCCATGCCGAGCAGCATCTCGGCGTCCATGCGCTGGTGGGTGCCGTGGTGGCGGGCGAGCTCGGCCGCGTAGGCGAGGTCGAAGAGGTTGTGGCTCGCGACGCCGAGCCGCACCGCGAACGCGTTGTCGGGCAGCAGCGCCTCCTGCAGCACGCGCTTGTAGTTGGCGTCGCTCGCGGCCTTGGATCCGACGACCGCGAGCGGCCAGCCGTGCAGGGCGGCGTCGACCCGCTCCATGGCGAGGTTCGCGCCCTTCACGAGCCGCACCTTGATGCCCGCGCCGCCGTTCGCGCGGCGCTCCTTCGCGAACGCCGCGAGCCGGCGGTAGGCGGCGAGCGCATCGGGCAGGTACGCCTGGAGCACGATGCCGGCCTCGAGCCGGGCGAGCTCGGGCCGGGTGAGGAGGCGCTCGAAGACCGCGATCGTGAGGTCGAGGTCGCGGTACTCCTCCATGTCGAGGTTGATGAACTTCGGCGGGCTCGACTCCGCGGCGAGCCGGTAGAGCGGCAGCAGGCGGTCGACGACATGGTCGACGGTCTCGTCGAACGCCCACAGCTGCAGCTGCGGCGCGACGCCCGACACCTTGATCGACACGTAGTCGACGTCGTCGCGGCGCAGCAGCGCGGTCGTGCCCTCGAGCCGGCTCGCGGCCTCGTCCTCGCCGAGCACCGCCTCGCCGAGCAGGTTGATGTTGAGGCGCGTGCCGTCCTCGCGCAGCTTCGCGAGCGGGCGGGCGAGCCGGCCCGGTGTCGCGTCGATGACGAGGTGCGAGACCATCTCGCGCATCGCCCGCTTCACGAGCGGGATGATGAGCTTCGGCGTCACGATGCCGAAGCCGCCGCCGACCGTGATGCCGAGCTTGAGGTACCAGTCGAGGAAGCCGGGGATGTCGCGGCTGAGCGCCTCGAAGTTGCGGGCGCTCACCTTCGGGTCCTCGGGCCGCACGACCTTGTCGACGAAGCCGATGGCGAAGTCGAGGCCGGCCGGATCCTGCAGGAGGCCGGCGAGCCGCTCGGCCGCCCGGTCGGGCTTCGCGGCGCCCGGCCGGTCGAGCCAGCGGCGCACGCGCTCGATCGCCGCGAGCGCGAGCGCGTCGTCGGTGGCCGGGTCGGTCAGCTCGACCGGTGCCGGCGCGGGGGCCGCCGCGACCGGGTTGGGCACGGCCTCGGGCGCTGGTGCCGGCGGCTCGGGTGCAGGCGTCGGCGCGGCTGCAGGCGCAGGTGCAGGCGTCGGCACCGGTGCGGGGGCGGATGCGACGGGCTCGGGAGCGGGCCCGGGCTCGACGGCCGGGGCGGGCGCGGGTGCCGCGAGCTCCTGCTCGAGGTCGACCGCCGACATCGCCTCGGTGGGCGGCAGCTGCGGCTCGGCGGCCCGGGCGCGCGCAGAGACGGCGGCGGCGAGCCCGCCCAGGCGCGGCTGGTCCTGCGGCGGCAGCTGCGGCTCGGGGGTCACCGCGTGGTGCTCGCGCGCCACGGCGTCCTCGGCGTCGGTCGGTCGGGGGTGCACGGCACGCCGCGTGAGCGGGGCCGGCGGGGCCGTGTCGGCCGGCTCGACCACGCGGGCATCCTCGGGCACCGGCGCCTGCGCGACGGCGGCCAGCTCCGACTGCAGCTCGGCGACGTCCATCTGCACGGTCGGCACGTCGGCGACCTCCTGCGAGAGCGACCAGCCGCTCGCGGGCGGCTCCTCCGGCGAGCGCGCGAGCCCCGGCGCCTCGACCGGCACGTACGGGTTGACCGCGGCCGCGAACGTCGCGTCGTCGACCTCGAACGCCGGCCCCGAGTCGGGCAGCGGGGGCGCGTGCAGCGGCGCGTCCTCGTCGGCGTCCTGCTCGTCGACGACCTGGATCGGCTCGGTCAGCCCGAGCCCGGCGCCGTCGGGCACGATCGGCTCGTCGTCGTCGGACGCGAGCTGCCGCTGCGCCTCCGCGCGCTCGATGCCCTCGGCGATGAGGGCGTCGAAGTCGTCGTCCCTGGGCTGGTCGGTCATGCCGCATATCGTATGCGCGCGCGGACGGCGGGCCGCGGCGCCGGGCGGTGCACCGGGCCTCGCCGCCGAGGAGCCACGTGTGGTTGGGTTGGCCTCGGCAGGGTCGAGTCCGGCGCCGACCGCGTGCGTCGGCGCCCCAGCGAAGGAGCAGCAGTGCCGAGCGTCGCCATCATCGGCGGGGGCCACAACGGCCTCACCGCCGCCGCCTACCTGGCCCGCGCGGGCGTCGACGTCACCGTGCTCGAGCGGCTGCCGCACGTGGGCGGCGCTGCCGTCTCGGCGCAGGCGTTCG
Source organism: Agrococcus sp. BE272 (assembly GCF_031457935.1). Classification (NCBI taxonomy): domain Bacteria; kingdom Bacillati; phylum Actinomycetota; class Actinomycetes; order Micrococcales; family Microbacteriaceae; genus Agrococcus; species Agrococcus sp. BE272. The sequence goes on from NZ_JAVDXL010000001.1 coordinate 917,721, forward strand.
ACGGGCTCGACGCGAACCTGTCGCGCTACAGCTACCTCGTCAGCCTCATGCCCGAGCAGATCATCCGCGACCTCGGCCTCGACGTGCGCCTCGCCCGCCGCCGCTACTCCTCCTACACGCCCGTGCCCGGCGGCGATCGCGGGCTGCTGGTCGACGCGGGCGACGAGGCGGCCACGCGCGCGTCGTTCGCGGCGATCGGCGCCGCCGACGACGCCGACGGGTTCGCCGCCTTCTACGACCGCACCACGCGGCTCGCCGCGGCCCTGTTCCCGACGCTGACGCAGCCGCTGCCCACGCGGCAGGCCGCGCGCGAGGCCGCGGGCGCCGCATCCGCGTGGTCCGAGATCGTCGACGCCCCGATCGCCGACGCGATCGAGGCGGCCGTCGGCCACGACCTCGTGCGCGGCGTGATCGCGACCGACGCGCTCATCGGCACGTTCGCGGCGCTCGACGACCCGGGGCTCGAGCAGAACCGCTGCCTGCTGTACCACGTCATCGGCGGCGGCACCGGCGACTGGGACGTGCCGATCGGCGGCATGGGGCAGGTCTCCGGCGGCCTCGAGGCCGCGGCGCGCGCGGCCGGCGCGAAGATCCTCACCGGCGTCACCGTCACCCGCGTCACGCCCGACGGCGAGGTCACCTGGGAGGAGCGCGTCGGCGGGCTCCCGACCGGCTCGCCCGGGCTCGCGATCGGCACGCAGCTGACCGCCGAGTTCGACCTCGTGCTCTCGGCGGTCGCGCCGCACGTGCTCTCGGCGCTGCTCGGCGAGGCCGGCGTCGCCACCCCGCGGCCCGAGGGGGCGCAGGTGAAGGTCAACATGCTGCTGTCGCGCCTGCCGCGGCTGCTCGACGACGTCGCGCCGGAGGCGGCCTTCGGCGGCACCTTCCACATCAACGAGACCTACACGCAGCTGCAGCGCGCCTACGCGGAGGCGGCGGGCGGCCGCATCCCGGATCCCCTGCCGTGCGAGATCTACTGCCACTCGCTCACCGACCCGACGATCCTGGGCGACGACCTGCGCGCATCCGGCGCCCAGACGCTCACCGTCTTCGGCCTGCACGTGCCCGATCGGCTGCTCACCCCCGAGACGAACGACGGGATGCGCGTGGCGCTCGAGGAGGCGGTGGTCGCGTCGCTCGACTCGGTGCTCGCCGAGCCGATCCGGCCGCTGCTGCTCGAGGGCGGGGCGGGGCCCGCGATCGAGACGAAGACGACCCTCGACATCGAGGAGGCGCTCGCGATGCCGGGCGGCAACATCTTCCACGGGCCGCTGTCGTGGCCCTGGCTCGAGCACGAGCCCACCTCGGTGGCCGAGGCGTGGGGCGTCGCGACGGGGCACGCCCGGATCCTCATGGCCGGCTCGGGTGCGCGCCGCGGCGGCGCCGTCTCAGGGCTCGGCGGCCACAACGCCGCGCACGCGGCGCTCGAGCTGCTGCGCCCGTAGGCGCGCGGCGGACTAGCGCGGGATGCGCCCGGCCCAGTCGGAGGCGTGGCTCGCGCGGGCCGGCGGCAGGGCGTTGAGCTTGGCCCAGTCGGCGACGCGCTGGTCGAGCTCGGGCAGGTCGACGACGATGCCGGCGGCCTCGAGCACCTCGATGACGCGCGCGGTCTTCGCCGTGCCGACGCCCTTCTCGATGAAGCGGCCCTGCACGACGCCGCGCGCGTGGAGCTCGCCGTCGACGACGAAGCGCTGCTGCAGGTAGATGGCGCGCTCGTCGGCGCCGAGCACGGCGGTCTCGATGTCGAAGCGCTGCCACAGGTCGAGGCTGCGGCGGTAGACCATCGACGACTGCCCGACCACCGCGTAGATGCCCGCCTTCGAGAGCACCGCCGACATGCCGGTGCGGTTCGTCATGTCGACGCGCGCGAGATCCATGTAGGAGGGGTAGCGGCCGTTGTTCATGTGCCCGAGCAGGTCGATGTCGGTCGGCAGCACCACGAACGACGTCTTCGCGACGTCGCCGATGCCGAGCTCCGGCTTGCCACGGCTCTTCACGGTCATGGCGAGCAGCCACTGCAACCACATGTTCACGGGGATCCATCCTGCCCGACGCGGCCGGCGCATCCGCTCGCCCTTGGCGCTCCCCCACAGCGCCGCGCGCCGCCGGCCGCCGGCGGCTGGGAGAATCGTCGGATGCACCGAGTGCTGCTCTACTACCGCTTCACGCCCATCGCCGACCCCGAGGCGGTGCGGCTGTGGCAGCACGCGCTGTGCACGTCGCTCGGCCTCACCGGGCGCATCATCATCTCGGAGCACGGCATCAACGGCACCGTGGGCGGACCGGTGGATGCGTGCAAGCGGTACGCGCGGGCGACCCGGGAGTACTCGGGGTTCCGCGGAATGGACATCAAGTGGTCGGCCGGCACGGGCGAGGACTTCCCGCGGCTGACGGTGAAGGTGCGCGACGAGATCGTCACCTTCGGCGCCCCCGACGAGCTCGCGGTCGACGCCGACGGGGTCGTCGGCGGCGGCCGGCACCTGAAGCCCGGCGAGCTGCACCAGCTCGTCGCCGAACGCGACGACGTCGTGCTCTTCGACGGCCGCAACCGCTTCGAGGCCGAGATCGGGCGCTTCCGGGGCGCGGTCGTGCCCGACGTCGACACCACCCGCGACTTCGTGGCGCTGCTCGACTCGGGCGCCTACGACCACTTGAAGGACAAGCCGGTCGTCACCTACTGCACCGGCGGCGTGCGGTGCGAGGTGCTCTCGTCGCTCATGCGCTCGCGCGGCTTCGAGGAGGTGTACCAGCTCGAGGGCGGCATCGTGCGCTACGGCGAGACGTTCGGCAACCAGGGCCTCTGGGAGGGCTCGCTGTACGTCTTCGACGAGCGGCGCACGATGGACTTCGGCTCGGGCGCCGCCGTGCTCGGCACGTGCGGCCGCTGCGGCGCGCCGACCGGCGGGATGGGCAACTGCGCCGTCTGGTCATGCCGCAAGCAGGTGCCGACGTGCGAGGCGTGCGAGCCCGCGTGCGCGGCGCACGTCGACGCCGCCTGATCACGGGATCCGCCGGATACGCTGGCCGCATGGGCGACGGCGCGATCAGCATCCGACAGGCGACGACCGCTGACGCCGAGGCCCTGCTGCCGCTCCTCGCCGCCCACCGCCACGCCGACGAGGAGGACGAGAAGGTCGACCGCTACCGCGAGCGCCTCGTCGCCCTCGTCGAGAACCCGGCGCACCACATCGTCGTCGCCGAGCAGGACGGCGAGCTGCTCGGCTACGCCGCCGCCCAGGACTACGGGCCCGCCCCGCACCGCGACTGGTCGATCGCCCGCATGCACGACCTGTGGGTGTCGCCGGATGCGCGCGGCCGGGGGGCGGGCACGGCGCTGTTCGAGGCGGTGCGGGAGTGGGCCGAGCACCACACGAAGGTGCGGGTGCTCGAGTGGCAGTCGCTCGAGGTCGCGAAGGCGTTCTACGCGAAGCTCGGCCTCTCGGGCGAGCGCGTCGACGAGGCCGACCCGCGCGAGCTGTACGAGATCGAGGTGCACCTGCCCGCGAGGGAGTGATCAGGCGGCCTCCCGAAGGTCCGCCGCCGCGGCGAGGTAGCGCTCGACGACGACGTCGACGATGCGCCCGTCGACGCCGAGCGGGCGGGAGACGCGCTCGGCGCCCGCCGCCAGCACCCGCGACTGGAAGTGCCCGGGCGCCAGCAGGTACGAGGCGATCGACACCGGCGCCGCGCCGCCGGCGCGCGCGAGCGCCACCGCGCCAGGCACGGTCGGGTCGACGGCCGAGCCGAAGCCGAGCACGGAGACCGTGCCCGTCAGCGCCGCGAAGCGCTCGCGCACCGCCTCGACCGCCGGCACGGTCGATGCGCGGCTCGAGCCCGCGACGGCCAGCACGACCGGGTCGCGCGGATCGGCGCCGAGGGCGAGCCAGCGGTCGGCGAGCACGGCGGTGATGCGGTCGTCCGGCCCGAGCGGCGGCGCGGCCACCACGCCGCGGCGCTGCCGGGTGGCGCGGCGGACGTCGATCTCGACGTGGAACCCGGTCGAGAGCAGGAGCGGCACGATGACCGCGGGCCGGGGCGCGAGCGCCGCCACCACGTCGGGGAGCGCCGGCTGCTGCACGTCGACGAACGCCTCGACGACGTCGACCCCGGGCAGCCGGTCGGCGGTGAGCTCGAGCAGCGCGCGGATCGTGGCGCGGCCGGCCGGGTCGGCGGTGCCGTGCGAGCAGCCGACGAGCACGGGACGCGCGGTGACGCCGCCGCCGCTCATGCGCCGCCTCCCGCGACCCCGGCGAGCGCCGGCTGTGGCCCCAGCAGGCCGAAGCGCGCCACCTCGCCGACGACGATCACCGCCGGCGAGCGCACCCCGGCCTCGGCCGCGATGCCGGCGATCCCGGCGAGCGGCCCGCGCACGACGCGCTGCCGCGGGGTGGTGCCCTCCTCGACGACGGCGACCGGCAGGCGCGGATCGGCTCCGGCCGCGAGGGCTGCGTCGGCGATCGCCTCGAGCATCGCGACGCCCATGAGCACCACGAGGGTCGTGCCGCCCTCGCGCAGCAGCGCGAGCGTCGACGGCGCGAGCGCCTCGTGGCCGGTCGCGACGGCGAACGCGCGGGCGACGCCGCGGTGGGTGACGGGGATCCCGGCGGCGGCAGGCACGGCGATGGCGCTCGAGATGCCGGGCACGACCTCGACCCGCACGCCGGCGTTCGCGCACGCGATGTGCTCCTCGCCGCCGCGACCGAAGACGAAGGGGTCGCCGCCCTTCAGGCGCACCACCACGTGCCCCTCCAGCGCGCGGTCGACGAGGATGCGGTCGATCTGCTCCTGCGGCACCGGGTGGTGGCCGGGTCGCTTGCCCACCTCGATCACCTCGACCCCCTCGGGGAGCCCGTCGAGCACGCCGCGCGCCCCCAGCCGGTCGACCACGACGACGTCGGCCTCGGCGATGGCGCGCCGGCCGCGCACGGTCAGCAGCTCCGGGTCGCCCGGCCCGCCGCCGACGAGCACGACCCGGCCCTCGCCGCCGGAGCGGCGGCGGCGCAGATCGATGCCGCCCTCGTCGACGACGCCCGCGAGCGCCCGGGCCACCGCGCCGGCCCGCCGCGGGTCCGCGCCGACTGCCGACGAGACGCCGATGCGCAGCTCGCCGGTGCGGGCGGTCGCGACCGTGCGGGCGCTGCCCTCGGCGCCGCTGCCCGCGTGCACGCACCACAGCCGCCGCTCCTCGGCCCAGGCGGCGACCCGCAGGTCGACCGCCGGGTCGCCGGTCGCCGTGTGCACGAGCCAGCCGCCGTCGAGGTGCTCGGGGCGGATGCGCTCGGCGGCGTGCCGCACGAGGCCCTGGGCCAGGAGGGCGGCGAGGTCGTCGCAGAGCTCCGGCGCCACCACGAGCACGTCGGCGCCGTCGTCGGCGTAGGCCCTCGCGCGGCGGGCGCTCACCGCGCCGCCCCCGGCCATGACGACGAGGCGACCCTGCAGGTCGAGCGCGATCAGGCTCATCCGGCCACCTCCACGACGCCGTCGACGACGCGCACCCGATAGGAGCGCAGGGGCCGGGGCTCCTCCCCCTTCGGGTCGAGGCACTCTCCCGTGTCGAGGTCGAAGACGTGCTTGAACATGGGCGAGGCGATGGTCGGCCGCCCCCGGCGCGTGCCCACGAGGCCGCGGCTCATGACGTTCGCGCCGCCCGCGTACGGATCGGCCTGCTGCACCGCGCGGAGCCGGCCGTCGTGGAGGAGGAAGACCGCGACCTGCTCGCCGCGCACCAGGGCGGCGATGCCGCGCTCGGGGTGCAGGGCGGCGAGCGGGCAGACGCGCCACCATGCGGCGGCGTCGATGCGGGCGGGGGCGTCGGCGATGAGCGTCATGCGTGGATCTCCAGTCCGCTGCGGGCGAGGGGCGCGCCGGATGCGCGCTCCTCGGCCGAGGCCGGTCGGTGCTGCCCGCGCTCGGGCACGTAGGCGAGGTCGGGGTCGGGCGCGTCCGGCGCGTTCACGAACGAGACGAAGCGCTGCAGGCGCTCCGGATCCTCGAGCGTCGCGCGCCACTCGTCGCGGTAGGCGTCGACATGGTCGCGCATGGTGGCGTCGAGCTCGTCGGCGATGCCGAGCGAGTCCTCGAAGATCACGCGGCGCAGCCCCTCGATGCCGCCCTCGAGCTCCTCGATCCAGCGGGCGGTGCGCTGCAGCCGCTCTGCGGTGCGGATGTAGTAGACGATGTACCGGTCGATGGCGCGCACGAGCGCGTCGTCGTCGAGATCCTCGGCCAGCAGCTCGGCGTGCCGCGGCGTGAAGCCGCCGTTGCCGCCGACGTACATGTTCCAGCCGCGCTCGGTGGCGATCACGCCGACGTCCTTCCCGCGCGCCTCCGCGCACTCGCGGGCGCACCCCGAGACGCCGAACTTCAGCTTGTGGGGCGACCGCAGCCCGCGGAACCGCAGCTCGAGCAGCACCGCCATGCCCACGGAGTCCTGCACGCCGTAGCGGCACCACGTGGAGCCCACGCACGACTTCACGTTGCGCAGCGCCTTCCCGTACGCCTGCCCCGACTCGAAGCCCGCATCGATGAGCTTCGCCCAGATGCTCGGCAGCTGCTCGATGCGGGCGCCGAACATGTCGATGCGCTGGCCGCCGGTGATCTTCGTGTAGAGCCCGAACTCCTTCGCCACCTGCCCGACCGCGATGAGGCCGTCGGGCGTCACCTCGCCGGCGGGCATGCGCGGCACGACCGAGTAGGTGCCGTCCTTCTGCATGTTCGCCATCACGTGGTCGTTGGTGTCCTGCAGGCTCGCCCGCTCGCCGTCGAGCACGTGGCCGCCGGCCACGAAGGCGAGCACCGAGGCGATCGCGGGGCGGCAGATGTCGCAGCCGCGACCGCCGGTGCCGTGGCGCTGCAGGATCTCGCTGAAGGTGCGCGCGCCCGAGATGCGCACGGCGTCGAGCAGCTCGCGGCGGCTCAGCTCGAAGTGCTCGCACATGGCGCGGCTCACCTCGATGCCGGCGCGCTCGAGCTCAGCGCCGACGAGCTTCGTGGCGAGCGGCACGCACGAGCCGCACGCGGCGCCGGCGCCGGTGCAGCCCTGCACCTCGGCGAAGGAGGCGCAGCCGTCGACGTGCACCGCGTCGCGCAGCGCCCCGGCGGTCACGCCGTTGCAGGAGCAGACGATCGCGTCGTCCGGCAGGCCGTCGCCCGCCGGGGGCACGCCGTCGCCGGGCAGCAGGTAGGCGGCAGGGTCGGTGCCCAGCGAGCGGCCGACGAGCGGCCGGAGCCCCGCGTAGGCGCTCGCGTCGCCGACGAGCATGCCGCCGAGGAGCGTCTGCCCGTCGTCCGACAGCACGAGCTTCTTGTAGACGCCGGCAGTCGGGTCGGCGTAGACGACGTCGACGGCGCCCTCGCCGCGCCCGAACGCGTCGCCGAAGCTGGCGACCTCGACGCCCGCGAGCTTGAGCTTCGCGGATGCGTCGACGGGCCCGAGCGTGCGGGAACCGCCGAGCAGGCGGTCGGCGACGACGTCGGCCTGCTCGTTGCCGGGAGCGATGAGGCCCCACACCTGGCCGTCCACCGTGGCGACGTCGCCGATCGCCCAGACGCCGCCTGCGCTCGTGCGGCACGCCTCGTCGATGCGGACGCCGCCGCGCGGGCCGAGCTCGATGCCCGCGATCGCCGCGAGCTCGTCCCGCGGGCGGATGCCCGCGGCCACGATCACGAGATCGGCCTCGAGCCGCGCGCCGTCCGGGAGCGCGACTGCCGCCACCCGGCCGTCGGCGCCGGCCGCGAGCGCGCTCGCACGGGAGCCGGTGCGCACGTCGACGCCGCGCTCGGCCAGTAGCAGCCGCGCGGCCTCCCCGCCGCCCGCGTCGAGCTGCGCCGAGAGGATGTGCCCGGCCGACTGCGCGATCGTCGCGTCGGCGCCGAGGCCGCGCACGGCGCCGGCCGCCTCGAGGCCGAGCAGGCCGCCGCCGAGCACGACCGCGCGCGGACGGCGACCGGTCGGCGCTGCCGCGAGCAGGGCCTCCACCTCGGCCTCGATGGCCATGACGTCGGCGAGCGAGCGGTAGACGAAGACGCCCGGCAGGTCGGTGCCGGGGATCGGCGGCAGCGCGGCGTCGGCGCCGGTCGCGAGCACGAGCTGCTCCCACTCGTGCACCTCGCCCGAGGCGGCGCGGGCGGTGCGCGCGTCGAGGTCGATCGCCTCGATCGCGTCCCCGAGCACCAGCCGCACGCGCGGATCGGCCCACAGCAGGGGCCGCCCGAGCTCGAGGCCGGCGGCGGGCGTGCCGGAGAGGTAGGAGGTGAGCGCGACGCGGTCGTAGGGGCGCCACGGCTCGTCGCCGACCACGGTGATGCTGCAGGCGCCGTCGCGGTCGGCGGCGCGCAGGCGGTCCACCAGTCGATGCGCCACCATGCCGGCGCCCACGACCAGCACGCGCTGGGGTCCGGGCTGCGTCTCGTCGATCATGGCTCCGACGCTACGGAGGCCCCGTTTCGACGGGTGCGCTCCCCGGTTACGATCCTGCGACCTCGACGTCACCGTCCGCGCCGGACGGCTGTGAGGTCGGACGCGTCAGCCGGCGGCCTCGCCCGCGAGCGCCAGCCGATAGCCGCGCTTCACGACGGTGCGCACCAGGTCGCGGCGCCCGAGCGCCTCCCGCAGGCGGCCGATCGCCACCTCCACCGCGTGCGACTCCGTCGAGGCGCCGGGCAGGGCCTCGAGCACCTGCTCGCGGGTGACGACGGAGCCGCCGGCCTGGGCCAGCAGCCGCAGCACCGACAGGCCCGACGGCGAGACGGCGAGCACGCGCCCGTCGAGCACCGCGACCCGCGCCCGCACGAGGAGCGTGCCGGCGACGGTCGCGAGCGCCACCGACTCGACCTGCTCGTAGTGGGTGACGAGCGCGCGCACGAGCGCTCCGAGCCGTCCTCGCTCGGGCAGCAGCGGCTCGAGCCCGCGCGCGAGCAGGGGCTTCGCCGTGACCGGGCCGACGGCCGCGAGCACGAGCTCGCCGTCCCCGCAGCGGCGGGCCACCGCATCCGCCGCACCCTCCTGCTCCACCGTCGCGAGCCACGCCTCGGCGCTCGGGGCGGAGGTGAAGACGACCGCGTCGATCTCGCCGCTCGCCGCGGCCCGCGCCGACGCCCGCACGAGCTCGGGATCGGGGGCGGGACCCCAGCGGTAGACGACGAGCTCGGTCACGTGGGCGCCGGCGGCGGCGAAGACCGCCTCGAGCCCGTCTGCGCCGGCTCCGTGCATCTGGATGGCGATGCGGAGCCCCTCGACGCCCTCGCCGAGCAGCACCTCCGCCACCTCGGCAGCGGTCTCCGACTCGGCGACCCAGTCGGCGTGCAGGCCCGCCGCCTGGATGGCGCCGCGCGCCTTCGGCCCGCGCGCGACGATGCGCGCGCCCTCGAGCACCGCGAGCAGCTGCTGCGCCAGGCCGTGGGCGTCGGCCGCCTCGATCCAGGCGCGGAAGCCCACGCCCGTGGTGACGACGAGCACGTCCGGCGGCGCCTCGAGCAGCGATCGGGTCGCCTCGAGCAGCGCCGGCTCGTCGGCGTTCGGGATCATGCTGAGCGAGGGCGCGTGCCGCACCGTCGCGCCGCGCCGCTCGAGGGCGGCTGCGAGCTCGCCCGCGCGGCGGTCGGCGGTGATGAGCACGGTGCACCCGGCCATCACCTGCCGCAGCGCCGGCGCCTCGGCCATGCCCTCACCCCCGTCCGTCCTCCGTCGCACCCATCATGGCGCGGCGGCGCGCCTCAGCGCGCGGCAGGCGCCGCGGGCAGCGGCACGCCCGCCGCCGGCGTGCGGAGCGGCCCGGTCCGGCCGTGCGTCGCGTACATCGTCAGGCCGACGAAGCTGAGGCCGCCCACGATGTTGCCGAGCAGGGTCGGGATCTCGTTCCAGACCAGGTAGTCGCCGATGGTGAACGCGCCGCCCATCATGAGGCCGGACGGGAACAGGTACATGTTCACGATCGAGTGCTCGAAGCCCATGTAGAAGAACAGCATGATCGGCATCCACATGCCGAGCACCTTGCCCGTCACCGAGTCCGACATCATCGCCGCGGCGACGCCCGTGGACACCATCCAGTTGCACAGCACCGCGCGCACGAACAGGGTCAGCATGCCGGCGGCGCCGTGCTCGGCGTAGCCGAGCGTGCGGCCCTCGCCGATGTGGCCGATCGCCTCGCCGACCGCGTCCGGCGCGGTCGTGAAGCCGTTGGTGAAGTAGACCGCCATCAGCAGCGCCACGAGCACCGCGCCCGCGAGGTTGCCGACGAACACCAGGCCCCAGTTGCGCAGCATGCCGGCGAGCGTCACGCCTGCGCGGCGGTCGAGCCACGCGAGCGGCACGAGCGTGAAGACGCCGGTGAGGAGGTCGAAGCCCAGGAGGTACAGCAGGCAGAAGCCGACCGGGAACAGGAGCGCGCCGAGCAGCGGGCTCTCAGTGCGCGTCGACACGGTCACCGCGAACGCCGCGGCGAGCGCGAGGATCGCGCCCGCCATGAACGCGCGGATGAGGGTGTCGCGGGTGGACATGAGGACCTTCGCCTGGCCCGCGTCGATCATGCGGGTGACGAGGTCGGCTGGCTTCACGTACGACATGCCGTGCCTCCGATGGTCGGGACGGCCCGCGCCGGACGGCGGGGGCCTGTGCGCTCGACTCTGGCGGCGCGCGGTTTCGCCTCGGCGACCGCTCGGTTACGGTCGCGACGCGTCTTGCTCTCAGGCCGTGCGCGCGGCCGGTGAGGCGGCGGGCACGGGGGCCGGAGGGCGCGGCTGGAGGAGCCGGGCGAGCGCGTCGCGGCCGCCAGCGGCGTATGCGACCCAGGCCGGCGCATCCGGGTTGCGCTCCGCCTGCGCCGTCCAGCGCTCGAGCGCTGCGCGCACCAGCTCGTCCGCGTCATCGGGCGCGACGCCCGCCGGGAGCCCGCGACGCACCTCGGCCAGCGCCGAGACGGCGCCCTCGTGGTACTTCGCCGCGACGTGCGGCCGGCCGTCGCGCGAGATCGCGCACATCGACCGGTCGCCCGCCGCGAGGGCGAGCCGCTCGAGGGCCTCGCACTCGAGGGCGCGGACCGCGTCGCGGTCGATGGTGGTCGTCTGCTGCACCGGATCCTCCTGCTGTCGGGACTGGTCCTCAGAATACCCCCGGGGGTATACTCGGGCCAACCCCTGCAGCGCGCGACACCCGAGCGCCTCGACCCCGGAGGAAGCCCGTGGCACTGCTCGCCGCCCCGATCGGCCTCGTCGTCGGCCTGCTCCTCGGCGCGCTCGGCGGCGGCGGCTCGATCCTCGCCGTGCCGGCGCTCATCCTGCTCCTCGGCATGGCGCCGCAGGAGGCGACCGCCGGCTCGCTCATCATCGTCGGGCTCGCCGCGATCATCGGGATGCTGCCCGCGATGCGGGCAGGACGGGTGCGCCTCGGGCAGGGGGCCGTCTTCGGCCTGCTCGGCACGGGCGGCGCCGTCCTCGGCGCGCTGCTGTCGACATCGGTGCCCGAGGGGGTGCTGCTGCTCGCCTTCGCCGTGCTCATGCTCGTGGTCGCCGCGCTCATGACGGCGCGGCGGCGCAGCGCGGCCCGTGCCGAGGCGGCGGGTGCCGCGCCGGAGCCGGCACGGCCGCCCATGGTGTCGCTGCGCCCCTTCCGCTGCGACTGCCGCGCCGTCGGCGTGCTCGTCGCGGCCGCGGCCGGCGTGGGGCTCCTGACCGGCTTCTTCGGCGTCGGCGGCGGCTTCGCGATCGTGCCGGCGCTCGTGCTCGCGCTCGGCCTGCCGATGCCGGTGGCGGTCGGCACCTCGCTGCTCGTGATCGCCATCAACAGCGCCGTCGCGCTCGGCTCGCGGCTGACGCTCGACCTCACGCTCGACTGGGGCGTCGTGGCCCTCGCGGCCGGGGCCGCGGTCGTGGGGTCGCTGCTCGGCTCGCGCATCACCGCGCGGGTGCGGCCCGAGCGGCTCAGCCTGGCGTTCACAGTGCTGCTCGTGGTCGTCGCGCTCGCGACCGCCGCCCCGGTGCTCGTCGCGGCCGCCTGAGCCGGCGGGCGGTCAGACCCGGCCGGTGACCTTGTCGATCGCCATGCGCAGGATCACGCGCTCGGCGGCGTCGGGCGGCGCGAGCTCCGACGGGTTGCCGTAGCGGTTCTGCAGCTCGACGTAGAAGGCGCCCGTCGGGTCGTCCTCGACGCCCGCGAGGTGCCCGCGCAGCTCGACGTACTTGAGCGGCTGCGCCGGGTCGACGATCGACAGGCTCATCGTGGGGTTCGCCTGCAGGTTGCGGTACTTCTGGCGCGTGCGGGTGTGCGTGAAGCGCACCTCGTCGCCGGAGACCAGGAACCACATCGGGTTCGACTGCACGGAGCCGTCGGGCCGCACGGTCGCGAGGTGCGCGAAGAGCGGCGCGTCCGTCAGGTAGCGGTACTGCTCGGGGATCGAAGCCATGCCCTCCACCCTTGCACGGCTCCCCCGCCCCGCGGTGGGCGCTGCGTGCCTACGCGGCCGGACCCGGCCCATCCGCCGTCTCGCCGAGCCCGTCGAGGCGCCACACGGTGGTGCCTGCCGCGAGCGACACGGTCGTGATCGAGCAGTTCGGCAGGATGACGTCGGGCGTGAGCTCGGGCACGAGCTGGCGCAGCAGCGACGTGATGAACCCGCCGTGCGAGACCACGAGCACGTGCACCTCGTCGGCCGCGGGCCGCTCGAGGGCGCCCGCCGCGCGCACGACGTGCTCGAGCGCGGCGTCGGCGCGCATCACGGTCGCCGCGGCCTCCTCGGCCTGGCCGGTCGGGTCGAGCTGCGCGATGGTGTCGAAGAGCCCGCGCCAGCCGACCTGCTCGGCGATCGCCCGCAGCGCGCTCAGCTCGCGGTCGACCTCGAAGCCGTGCTCGACGATCACCTCGCGCCAGACGTCGGCGGAGGGCCGCTCCTCGTGGGCGCCGAAGTGCCACTCGCGCAGCAGCTCGAGGTGCTCGAGCGGCGGCTTCGGGTCGAGGGCGGCGAGGATGCCGTCGGCCGTCGTGCGGGTGCGCTGCAGGTCGGAGGAGAACGCGAGGTCGAAGCGCTCGGCCGCCAGGTGCTGCGCGACGGCCTCGATCTGGCGGTGGCCGCGCTCGGTGATCGGCGAGTCGGACCAGCCCTGCATCAGGTGGTTGATGTTGTGCTCGGTCTCGGCGTGGCGCACGAGGCGCAGGCGCACCGCGCGCCCCTCCGCGAGCGCGGCGAGCTCCTCGGGCAGGTACTGCTCGGGGGCGTCGTCGGCGCCGGTCGTCTGGGCCTGGTCGTTCATCGCTTCCCCATCTTCTCGAGCATCGCGTTGTAGGCAGTGAGCTCGGCGTCGCCGTCGCGAGCGGCCGCGCGGTCGGTGCGCACCTGCTCCTTCTTGTCGCTGCGCGACCACAGCACGACCGTGATGATCGCCAGGATCACGGTCGGGATCTCGCCGATCGACCAGGCGATGCCGCCGCCGACCCGCTGATCCTCGAGCGCGTCGACGCCGTTGCCCATCGCGCCGAACCAGTCGGCCAGCAGCAGCGCCTCGCCCTCCATGAGCGTGAGGCCGAAGAACGCGTGGAACACCATCGCGCCGAGCAGCAGCACGAGGCGCAGCGCGTACGGCGGCTTGGCCGGGCCGGGGTCGACGCCGATGATCGCCTGCACGAACAGGTAGCCGGAGCCGACGAAGTGCACGACCATCCACACGTGGCCGAGGTGGTCGGTCATCGCCCACTGGAAGATGCCCGTGTAGTAGAAGACCCACAGGCTCGACACGAAGATGAGCGCTGCCACGAGCGGCGAGCCGACGACCTGCATGTACTTCGAGTGCACGATCGCGAGCAGCCACTCGCGGCCGCCCATCGTGCCGTCGCGGCGCTTCGCGACCGCGCGCATCGCGAGCGTGATGGGGGCGCCGGGCACGAGCAGCACGGGCACCGCCATGCCGAGCAGCATGTGCACGAGCATGTGCAGCGAGAACTGGAACTCCTGGTAGAGGTTCAGGGCGCCGTTCGTGCACCACCAGAAGAGCGCGATGCCCGCGAGCCACGACACGGTGCGGCCGATCGGCCAGCGGTCGCCGCGCCGCGCGAGGCGCACGACACCGGCGACGTAGAAGAACGCGAGCATCGCGAGCGCCACCGTCCACAGCGGGTCGAGCGCCCACTGGTCGACGAGCCGCGCCGGCTCGAACTCGGGCGGCAGGGGCCGCCCCGTGAGGATCTCGGCAGGGCTCGCCTCGGCGCCCGGAGGCGCCTCGGGCACGGGCGTCGGCGTGCGGGCGAGCCCGGCGGCGACGCCGGCCGTCACGCCCATCACGGTCAGCTCGAGCGCGAGGAGCAGCGCGACCGCCCGGCCGGGCACCCGCGCGCGCACCGTGCCCGCGGGGCGCAGGATGCGCATCCGCTGCCACGCGCCGAAGGCGCCGAGCACGAGCAGCAGCGCGGCCTTCGTGAGCGACAGCACGCCGTAGCCGCTCAGCCAGTCGCCCTCCATGCGCACCCATGCCGAGACGACCCCGGTGAAGGCGACGACGGCGAAGCTCGCGATCGCGAGCGTCGAGTAGCGCAGCAGCACGTCGCCGTAGGCGGCGTCGGGCACGAGGCCGGATGCGCCGGCCGACCGGGGTGCGTCGCGGCCGCCGGCGAGGAGGCCGACGTGGATGAGCCCGCCGAGCCAGATCGAGACGAAGATGAGGTGCAGCAGCAGCGACGAGACGGCGAGCGTGTGGTTGGCGGTGCCGCCGGCGTGGCCGCCGGAGGCGATGAGCCAGAACGGCACCGCCCAGCCGACCACGGTGAACGCCGCCGCGGCGGCGCTGCGCGCGACGAGCAGCACGACGGTGAGCAGCGCGAGCGCGAGCAGCGTGCCGAGGATGAGGCGGCCGGTCTCGATCTCGACGAAGAACAGCTGCAGCAGGCCGCCGAACTCGTCGTCGGCGGTGACGGGGTTGGAGACGAGCTGCCGGAAGGTGCCGAAGGCGACGAACGCCTGCAGCACGGTCGCGACGCCGGTGGCGGCCGCGGCGAGGTCGAGCGTGCGGTTCCAGTCGCGGCTGCGCGGCGCGAGCGCGAAGCACGCCAGCACGAGCCCGCCGAACGCGGCGGCGATGGCGACGTTGCGCACCATGGTCGCGGCGGGCAGCCCGTAGCGCACGAGCGGGCCCGGATCCTCGATGGGCAGCGGTGCCGCTCCCCCGCCGATCTCGAGCGCCGCCCAGGCCGCGACCAGCCCCGCGAGGATCGCGAGCGCTGGCGCGAGGAGACGGAGGCGCTGCACCGCTCCAGGCTAGTCGCCGCGGCTATGCGGGTCCCCGGCGCGACGGGACGGCTGCTCCGGGCGAGGCTCCTCCGGAGCGTCCTCGGCGACGCGCGCGGGGGCGGGGAGCTGGTCGCGCAGGAAGAACGCGCCCAAGGAGCCGGCCAGCGCCGCGAAGACGGCGACCGAGTAGACCGCGAGGACGAGCTGCATCACCTTCGCGAACGGGTCATCGGCGGTGATCCCGGATCCGGTGACGGTCGCCATCGCCGTCTCGTGGAGCGCCGTGGTGAAGTCGGTGTGCGACTCCATGGCGTAGAGGAGCTGGCTGGAGGCCAGGACGACCACCAGGGTGACCGAAGCCAGCCATCCGATCCGGCTGGAGAGCAGGCGGCCTGCGGAGCGGGAGCCGCGGACGCCGGCGGAGAGGATGCCGCCCACCCGGGCCACGCGCGCCACCCTGAGGGCACGCACCGCCTGCAGCGCGCGGAAGAAGCGCAGGAACGGGATCGCCAGGAAGATGAGCTGCCACCAGTTGCGGCGCCAGAAGGCGGCACCGAAGCCGCCGATGTACGCGCGCAGCAGGAACTCGGCGGCGAACAGCGCCCACAGCACCCATCCGGTGATCGACAGCACCCGTGCCCACCCCGGATCGGAGGTGAGCAGCTGACCGAGGACCACGAAGAGGAACACCACGCCGAGGAGGCCCATGGGGCGGTCGAGGCGGCTCGCGAGCGCCTCCGCGGCCTCCACCTGACGGGAGCGGGACCCGTCCCGTTCGTCGCTCACGCTGTGCCGACCTCCATGCCGGGCCCGTGCGCGGGACGGACCGTGCGCACCACGATAGCGATGCACGACGAGCGGGGCCCGGCCTCTCGGCCGGACCCCGCTCGCTGCTGTGTGCTGGTGCCTACTTGACGGCGGCCTTCAGCTTCGAGCCGGCGGTCAGCTTGACGCGGTGGCCCGCGGCGATCTTGATCTCCTCGCCCGTCTGCGGGTTGCGGCCCGTGCGGGCGGCGGTCTCCGTGCGCTCGGCGCTGAAGAAGCCGGGGATCGAGACCTTGTCGCCGGCCTTGACGGCCGACGAGACCTCGTCGAACAGCGCGTCGAGCACCGCGGTGACCTTCGCCTGCGAGAGGTCGGTCGTCGCTGCGATCTTCGAAGCGAGGGTGGTCTTGTTGATGGTCTCAGCCATGGTGTCCTCCTGGTGGTGGCATGTCCGTCCCGCCTGGGGCGGGCATTCCGCCGGGGCCCGTTGGGCTCCGACCACCCCCGAACGTAGCCCTGAGGCCCGGGTTCTCGCGGAAGAACACCCCGACACGCCGCGATTTCCGGGGTTTTTCGCAGTTCGCGAACGCGTTTCGCGCCTCGGGAGGGCCCAGGCGGCCCTCAGCGGGCGGTCGAGGCCGCGAGCCGCGCGGCGCGCAGCCGGCTCGCTCGGCGGGTGCGCCGGCGCTCGAAGAGCGGCAGGAAGAGCCCGATGAGCGGCCCGATGCCGAACGCGAAGACCACCGTGCCGACGCCGACCGGCCCGCCCAGCAGCCAGCCGATGAGCAGCACCGTGCCCTCGATGAGGGTGCGCACGATCCACACGCGCCAGCCGGTGATCCGCACGAGCCCCGTCATGAGCCCGTCCCGCGGGCCGGGGCCGAGGTGGGCGGCGATGTAGAAGCCGGTCGCGAACGCGAGCAGCACCATGCCGCCGGCGAGCAGCAGGATCTGCTGCCAGAGGGCGTCCACCTCCGGCAGCAGCCAGAGGCCGACGTCGGCGGCGGGCCCCACGAGCAGGGCGTTCAGCAGCGTGCCGATGCCGACGCGCTGGCGCAGCGGGATCCACAGCAGCAGCACGATCCCCGAGACGACCACGGTCGCGGTGCCGTAGCTCATCGGCAGGTGGTTCGCGATCCCGAGCGAGAAGACGTCCCACGGGCCGACGCCGAGGTCGGCGCGGATGAGCATCGCGAGCGAGAGCCCGTAGAGCACGAGGCCGCCGAGCAGCTGCCCGACGCGGGCGGCCGTGTCGGCCGGGCCCAGCGAGTCGATCGGCAGGAAGAGGCGGCGGATGCGGTGCACCACCTCATCACACCGCATCCGTCATGCCCGTGGCGCGGTCCACTCGCGGGCAAGTGGCTCTGCCGGAGCAGTCCAGTTGGCGGCAGACTGGGCGCATGGCTTCCCGGCTCGGCACCCAGCTCGGCGAGTGGCGCGCGACGACCGCCGTCGCGCAGTCGCTCGCCGACCGCATCCGCATGCTGCTGCTCGACGGCCGCATCACGGCCGGCGAGCGGCTGCCGAGCGAGCGGGCGCTCGCCGCCGAGCTCGGCCGCTCCCGCGCGACGATCGCGCGCGCGTACGAGCTGCTCGAGGCCGGCGGCTACGTGCAGCGCACCCACGGCTCCGGCACCCGCGCCGCCCTGCCGGCCCAGCGCATCCACCGCCCCGAGGCGGCGGACGAGGGCGTCATCGACCTGACGATCGCCTCGGTCGGCTCGACGCCCGGCCTCCACGCCGCCACCGTGCGCGCCCTCGACCGGCTCGCGGGGCTGCTCGGCACGCCCGGCTACTCGCTCGACGGGCTGCTGCCGCTGCGCGAGCGCATCGCCGCCCGCTACGCCGAGCGCGGGCTGCCGACCGATCCGGGGCAGATCGTCGTGACGAGCGGCGCGATGCACGCGATGACCGTGGTGCTCGCCGCCTTCGGCGAGCGCGGCCGGGCCGCCGTCGTCGAGCAGCCGTCGTTCCCGCACGCCCTCGACGCGCTGCGCCGCACCGGCCACCGACTCGTGCCGACGCCCGTCTCGCCCGGCGAGGGCTGGGACGCGTCGCACCTCGTCGACACGCTCCGCGCCCAGCGGCCCGCGCTCGCCTACCTGATCGCCGACTTCCACAACCCCACCGGCGCCACCATGCCCGAGCTCGAGCGGGCGCGGCTCGCCGCCGTCGCCCGCACGACCGGCACGCTGCTCGTCGTCGACGAGACGTGCGCCGAGCTCGACATCGATCGCGGCTGGACGCCGAAGCCCTTCGCCGCGCACGGGCCCGCGCTGCTCATCGGCTCGATGTCGAAGATCGCCTGGGGCGGCATGCGCATCGGCTGGATCCGCGCGAGCCGCGAGCAGGTGCCGCAGCTGCTCGCCGCCCGCCCCTCCATCGACCTGGGATCCCCGCTGCTCGAGCAGTGCATCGCCGTCGAGCTGCTCGACGACCTGGATGCGCTGCTCGCGCGGGCGAGCGCGCGGCTGCGGGCGGGCAGGCAGGCCGTCGCCGACGGGCTCGCCGCCCACCTGCCCGGCGTGCCGATGCCCGAGGTGCCGGGCGGGCTCGCCGCGTGGATCGACCTAGGCGGGCCGTGGTCGACCTCCCTCTCGCTCGCCGCGCGCGACCGCGGGCTGCTGCTGCCGCCCGGGCCCCGCTTCTCGAGCTCGGGCGTGCTCGACCGCTTCGCGCGCATCCCCATCACGTGGGAGCCGGAGGTCACCGCTGAGGCGATGCGCCGGCTCGGCGACGCCTGGCGCGCGCTGCACGCGGGCGAGCTGCCGGACTCGACGCGACTGGCCGCATCCGCCGTCGTCTGAGCGTCCGCCGCTTGACGCGGCGTGCGCTCGCACGATTGCGTGGGGCGCATGGCCGACATCGGATTCCACGCCTCCCACGAGCAGCTGCCGCCGAGCGCCCTCCTGACCGCGGTGCAGCGCGCCGAGCAGGCGGGGTTCGACGCGGCGATGTGCTCCGACCACCTCTCGCCCTGGAGCAGGAACCAGGGCCACAGCGGCTACGCCTGGTCGTGGCTCGCCGCGGCGCTCGCCACGACGTCGCTGCGCTTCGGCGTCGTCACGGCGCCCGGGCAGCGCTACCACCCCGCGATCGCGGCGCAGAAGATCGCCACGCTCGGCGAGATGTTCCCGGGCCGCTTCTGGGCCGCGCTCGGCTCGGGCGAGGCGATGAACGAGCACGTCACGGGCGACGGATGGCCCGAGAAGCCCGTGCGGGAGCGCCGGCTCGTCGAGACGGTCGACGTCATGCGCCGGCTGCTCGCGGGCGAGGAGGTGACCCACGAGGGCGAGATCTCGGTGCACCGCGCGCGCGTCTGGTCGCTGCCGGTCGAGGCGCCGCCGCTGCTCGCCGCCGCCGTCACGCCCGAGTCGGCGGGCCGCCACGCGGCGTGGGCCGACGGGCTCATCACGGTCGCGAGCGACCCGGCGGGCCTGCGCGACATCGTCGCCGCCTACCGCGACGCGGGCGGCCAGGGGCCCGTGTGCGGGCAGCTGCACCTGTCGTGGGCCCCCGACGAGGCCGAGGCGCTCGCCATCGCCCGCGACCAGTGGCAGGGCAACCTCGTGCCTGCGCCCGAGGCGTGGGAGCTCGAGCAGCCGGAGGACTTCGAGCGGCGCACCGCCGGACTCGGCGAGGAGGAGCTGCGGAAGGCCGTCTGGATCTCGAGCGACCTCTCGCGCCACGTCGACCGCATCCACGAGCTCGTAGGCGCGGGGCTCGACCAGCTGTACCTGCACCACGTCGGGCAGGAGCTCGCGCCGTTCATCGACGCGTTCGGCGAGCACGTGCTGCCCGCGGTGCGCGATGCCGGCGCGGGCGCCGACGCGGGCGCCGGGCAGGGCGCCGCATGAGCCCCCGCCCGATCGAGTCGGCCGACCGCTGGTGGCGCAACACGGTGCTCTACTGCCTCGACGTGCAGGTCTTCCAGGACTCCGACGGCGACGGCATCGGCGACCTGCAGGGACTCGTGTCGCGCATCCACTACCTCTCCGACCTCGGCGTGACGTGCTTGTGGCTCATGCCGTTCTTCCCCACCGCCGACCGCGACGACGGCTACGACATCACCGACTTCTTCGCCGTCGACCCGCGGCTCGGCACCCTCGGCGACCTCGTCGAGGTCATCCGCGTCGCGCGGGCGCAGGGCATGCGCGTGATCATCGACTTCGTCATGAACCACACCTCCGACCAGCACCCGTGGTTCCGCTCGTCGCGCGCCTCGCGCACCTCGCCCCACCGCGACTGGTATGTGTGGCGCGACAACCCGCCGGCGAAGCAGGATCCGCCCGTGTTCCCCGGCGAGGAGGACTCCACCTGGACCGAGGATCCCCGCACGGGCCAGTGGTACCTGCACCACTTCCGCGCCCATCAGCCCGACCTCAACATCGCGCATCCGCCGGTGCAGGAGCAGATCGAGCGCAACCTCGGCCTCTGGCTCGAGCTCGGCGTCTCGGGCTTCCGCGTCGACGCGGTGCCCTTCCTGTTCAGCAACGACCCCGCCCACGGCACCGACACCACGGGCACGGCGCCCGAGTACCAGGGCCCCGACCACCTGCGCGCGATCCAGCGCTTCGTCTCGCGCCGCAACGGCGAGGCGATGCTGCTGGGCGAGGTGAACCTGCCGCACGAGGAGCAGCTGCGCTGGTTCGAGGCGGAGGGCGAGGCGTCGGGCCTGCACCTGCAGTTCGACTTCGTCTCGATGCAGCAGCTCTTCCTGTCGCTCGCGCGGAAGGACGCGCGGCCGCTCGCGAAGGCGCTGCGCGACCGGCCCGAGCTGCCCGAGGCGAGCCAGTGGGCGAACTTCGTGCGCAACCACGACGAGCTGACGCTCGACAAGCTCGCGCCCGACGAGCTCGAGGAGGTCTTCGAGGCGTTCGCGCCGGACGAGGGGATGCGGCTGTACGGCCGCGGGATCCGGCGTCGGCTGCCGACGATGCTCGGCGACGAGCGCGCCGTGCGGCTCGTCTACACGCTGATGTTCTCGCTCCCGGGCTGCCCGGTGCTGTTCTACGGCGAGGAGGTCGGCATGGGCGAGCAGCTCGAGATCGAGGGCCGCTACGCGGTGCGCACGCCCATGCAGTGGGAGCCCGACGCGAAGGGCGGCTTCTCGACGGCGCCGCCGCGCGCGCTGACGCGGCCCGTCGTCGAGGGCGAGTACGGCCCGGAGCGGCGCAACGTCGCCGACCAGCGCCGCGACCCGGGGTCGCTGTGGCGGCACATCCAGCAGCTGACGACCATGTACCGGGATGCGCCCGACCTCGCCTGGTCGTCGCTCGAGGTGATCGGCGTCCGGCAGCAGGCGGTGCTCGCGCACGTCTGCCGGGGCGACGACTGGACGATGCTCGCCCTGCACAACCTCGGCGACCGGCACGAGACGGTCAAGCTCGAGATCGCCGCCGAGGAGGGCGCGGTCACGCTGCACGACCGCTTCGACCTCTCGACCATGACGATCGAGGGCACGCTCGAGCTCGAGCTGGAGCCCTACGGCTGGCGCTGGCTGCAGGTGGCGCCCGCTGCCGCGACCATCCGGCGCGTGTAGCCGCCGCCGCAGCGCAGCACGACGAAGGGCCCCGACCGCGAGGTCGGGGCCCTTCGAGCGGAGCGGGTGGTTACCAGCTCGACTTGGTCACGCCGGGCAGCTCGCCCCGGTGCGCCATGTCGCGGAACCGCACGCGGGAGATGCCGTACTCGCCGACGTGGCCGCGGGGGCGGCCGTCGATGGCGTCGCGCTTGCGCACGCGCACGGGCGAGGCGTTGCGGGGCAGCTTCTGCAGGCCGAGACGAGCGGCCTCGCGCTCCTCGTCGGTGCTGTTGGGGTCGACGAGCGCCTTCTTGAGCGCGGCGCGCTTCTCGGCGTAGCGGGCGACGATGATCTTCCGCTGCTCGTTCTTGGCGATCATGCTCTTCTTGGCCATTTATCGCTCCTCTCGGAACTCGACGTGCTGACGCACGATGGGGTCGTACTTCTTCAGCACAAGTCGGTCGGGGTTGTTGCGACGGTTCTTCTTCGTCACGTAGGTGTAGCCGGTGCCCGCGGTCGAGCGGAGCTTGATGATCGGACGGACGTCCTGCGACTTCTTCGCCATCAGAGCTTCACCCCCCGAGCCTGCATGTCACGGATGACGGCCTCGATGCCACGGGCGTCGATGACCTTCATGCCCTTGGCCGAGACGTTGAGCGTCACGTTGCGCTTGAGCGACGGGACGAAGTAGGTCTTGCGCTGCACGTTCGGGTCGAAGCGGCGCTTCGTGCGACGGTGCGAGTGCGAGATGTTGTGCCCGAAGCCGGGAACGGCTCCGGTCACCTGGCATACGGCTGCCATGGTTTCCTCCAGATGGGTACCGTGGGCCGAGGCCCACCCAAGATCACTTGCCTGCCCACGCCCATGCCGATCCCTTGCGGGAGTTGGAGGGGGCGTGTGCTGTGCGGCCGAGACCGCACCAACGAGCAATCCTACGCGATGCGGATGCGCCGTGGCAATCCCCGCTTCGGCGGCGGCTCGGCGGGCGGCGCGTCAGCGGGCGGGCGGGAAGACCGGCTGCCCGTCCTGCCCCATCGGGTACGGCGTGCCGTCGGGGTAGGTCGGCCACGGCAGCAGGCCACCCGGCTGCGGCTGCGCGTGCGGCTGCTGGGCGGGCTGCGCGGCCGACTGCCCGGGCCAGACCGTCGCGCCCGGCTGCGCGGGCCAAGCGGTCGGCGCGCCGGTTGCCGCCGCGCCCGCGCCCACGGAGGCGGCGCTCGGCGGCGCGATGCGCTGCTGCGCGCCTGCGGGCCGCGCGTGCTCGCCGCGCGCCTCGGCCTCCTGCCAGTCGATGTTGCGGCGGTTCCAGTAGAGGAGCACGGTGATCGAGGCCGCGAGCGCCGTCACGACGATCGCGGCGACGGTCGAGCGCCAGTACCACTCCTCGACCGAGACGCCGAGGGCGTCGATCGCGAAGTGCAGGGTGAGCAGCACGCCGACGAGCCCGAGCAGGCCCGCCGCGACGAGGCCGATCACGCGCGCCATCTGCGCCCGCCCCCGGTTGCCGAGCGAGATGAGCCCCCACGCGCCCGCGGCGGCCGCGCGCACGACCAGGATCGTCAGCAGCACGATGCCGAACAGCTCGCCGAAGAGGAACCCCTCGTCCCACGGATCGCGATCCTCGCCGCCCGTGCCGCGCATCCAGATCACGATCATGAGCACGGCGAGCAGGTAGACGTTGGCGGCGACCCCGATCACGAGCGGCGTCGCCGAGCGCCGCGCGAGCAGCAGGTCGAGCGCCAGCAGGCCGGTGAACGCGAGGAAGACGACGACCGTCCACACGACGCGGGCCGCCTGGCTCTCGAAGTCGCCGACGAAGATGAGCACCACCGTGATGACCGTGACGATCGCGAGCAGGCAGATGCCGACGAAGAGCACGGGCTGGATGCCGAGGATCCGGCGGTGCGCGCGGGCGGGCCCGGGCGCGGGATCGGCGGACGGGCGGCGCCGCACGGTCGCGCCGTCGAGCGCGCCGTCGGGCTCGCTGCCGGGCCGCTGGGACGGGTAGGCGCTGGCGGGATGCGTCACGGAGTGCCTCCTCGGTCGGATGCTCTCAGTGTCACAGGAGCGGGCGCCGCTGCGCCATGGGGATCTCTGCCCCTGTGGACGCCGGTCGGGCGCGGGATCAGCGCGCGTCGTCGGCGGCGCGACGCGCGGCGCACTCGGCGCAGAGGCCGAAGATGTCGACGACGTGCTCCGGCTCGACGAACCCGTGCGCCGCGGCGACCCGCCCCGCCCACTGCTCGACCGCCGCGGCCTCGAGCTCGACGGTGCGGCCGCACGAGCGGCAGATGAGGTGGTGGTGGTGCGTGGGCGTGCAGGCGCGGTAGAGCACCTCGCCGCCCGCCTGGAGAGCATCAGCCTCGCCGTCGGCCGCGAGCGCCGCGAGCGCGCGGTAGACGGTCGCGAGGCCCACGGTCGAGCCGTCCTGCCGCAGCGCCTGGTGCAGCGCCTGCGCCGAGACGAACTCGTCGCTCGCCGAGAGCGCCTCGCGCACGGCCTCGCGCTGCTTCGTGGATCGGCGGGGAGTGGTGTCGGTCATGGGGTCCTCGCCTCGATGGTCCCACGGCCGGCGGCGCTCCGCGCGGCGCCGCCGCGCTCGGCGAGCGCGCGGGCGAGCCACGCGGCGCCGTACGCGAGCGCCGCGACGAGCGCGATCGCGCCGCCCGCGGCCACGTCGAGCCAGCGCGACGCGAGCAGCCCCAGCACGCCCGACCCGATGCCGATGAGCGGCGCGAGCACCAGCATCCAGCGGTAGTCGCGCACGAGCAGCCGTGCGGTGGCCGCGGGCGCGACGATGAGGGCGACGCCGAGGATGGCGCCGACGACCGGCATGATCGCCACCACGGTCGCCGCGATGAGCGCGAGCGCGACCGCCTCGGGCGCCCACGGGCGCAGCCCCGCGCTGCGGTAGCCCTCCTCGTCGACGCTCGAGAAGACCAGGTGCCCGCCGGCGAGCGCCCACACCGCGAGCGCCACGGCGAGCAGCACCGCGGTGAGCGCGATGTCGGCGCCCGTCACCGCGAGCACCTGGCCGACGAGGAACGACTCGACGTCGATCGCGAGCGGCGCCACCGACTGCAGGAACGCGCCGAGCGCGAAGCCCGCGGTGAGCATGACCCCGGATGCGACGGCGGGGCCCTGGGAGCGGATCCGGCCGATGGCGACGGCGACGGCCACGAGCGCGACGGCGGCGACCGCCGCGCCGAGCGGGATCGAGACCCCGAGGATCGCGGCCGCCACCGCGCCGGGGAAGGTCGCGTGCGTGAGCGACATCGTGAAGAAGGCGCGCTCGCGCAGCACGACGAGCACGCCGACGACGCCGGCGAGCGCACCCGCGAGCACCACCTCGACCATCGCGAGGCCGAAGAAGTCGAGCGCGGGCCAGTCGAGCACGGCGACGTCGGGGCTCATGCGGCCACCGCCGCCCGGCCCCGCACGCGGCCGCGCAGCGCGCCCGCCGCGAGCGCCACGAGGTAGCCGGCGATCATCGTGAGCGCGACGGTCGCGCCGGGGGCGGCGTCGACCCCCGCCTCCGCGAGCTGCACGACGGCCCACAGCCCGAGCCATCCGGTGACCGCGCCGAAGGCGACCGCGACGACCGCCGCCGCCCGCAGGGAGCGGGTGAGGGCGCGCGCGGCCGCGGCCGGGACGATCACGACCGCGAGCGCGAGGAGCGTGCCGACCGAGGCGGAGGCGGCGACGACGACGAGCGCCACCGCGACGGTGCCGAGCGTCTCGAGGCCCAGCACGGGCAGGCCGGAGCGGCGGGCGCCGGCGGGGTCGAACGCCGCGAACAGCTGCGGCCGGGCGGTCGCGACGACGAGCCCGACGCCGACGGCGACGAGCGCGATGCCCACCCAGAGGTCGGCCCACGTGATGGTGAGCAGGCGGCCGAAGAAGAAGTCGGAGACGCTGCCGGCGCCCTCGGAGAGCGACACGAGCACGATGCCGACGGAGAAGAAGGTCGTCAGCACGATCGCGACGGCGGTGTCGCGCGGCTGACCCCGGCGGGAGAGCAGCGCGAGCACGACGGCGGCCACGAGCGCGGCGCCGAGCGCGCCCGGCAGCAGCCCCGCGGCGCCGCCGAGCGCCGCGCCGATCGCGAGGCCCGGGAAGACCGCGTGCGTGAGCCCGTCGGCCGAGAACTCGAGCCGCCGCAGGTGCACGAGCATGCCGACCGTGCCCGCAGCGACGGCGAGCGCGAGCAGCAGCAGCAGCGGCCGCAGCAGGAACGGCACGGCGAAGGGCGTGAACGGGTCGAGCACCGCCGCGAGCGGCGCCGTCATCGGTGCTGGGCGCGGTCGCGCTCCGCGTCGTCGTCCTGCAGCAGGCGATGGTGCGCGCTGTGCTCGGACTCGTGGTGCGCGGTCGTGGTGAGCGTGTGGCCGTCGATCTCCATCACGTGCGAGGCGAAGGCGGCCTCGACGCGCTCGAGCGTGAGCACGCAGTCGGTGTCGTCGAAGGCGATCTGCTGCTGGTTGACGAGCAGGGTGCGGTCGCAGACCGCGCGCGCCAGGTCGAGGTCGTGCGTCGTGATGAGGAGGGCCACGCCCCGGGACTTCAGCGTGCGGATGGTCTCGAGCAGCGCATCCCTCGAGCCCTGGTCGAGCCCGTTGAACGGCTCGTCGAGCAGCAGCAGCCGCGGCTCGCTCGCGAGCGCCCGGGCGAGCAGGCCGCGCTGCCGCTGGCCGCCCGAGAGGTCGCCGAAGCGGGTGCGGCGCTGCGGGGTGAGCCCGACCGCCTCGATGGCGTCGGCGACGATCCGCCGGTCGCTCCGGCCCGGCCAGCGCAGCCCCAGGCGGGGCGTGCGCCCCATCGCGACGACCTGCTCGAGCGTCACGGGGAACGCGGGGTCGATCTCGCTCGACTGCGGCAGCACGCCGATCTCGCCGCGGCCCTCCGGCACGCGGAAGGTGCGCGCGTCGTGCTCGGCGAGGCCGAGGATGCCGGCGAGCAGCGTCGACTTGCCGGCGCCGTTCGGGCCGATGAGCGCGACCGCCTCGCCGGGCAGCACGGTGAAGCCGACGCCCGTGAGCACCGGGGCGCCGCCGTAGCCGAAGGCCGCGTCGACGATCTCGACGACGGCCTCCGGAGCGGTGCTCATGAGAGCGATTCTGGCACCGGCAGCGGCTCGGCGCCCCACGCGGTCACGATCGCGGTCGTGTTGTGCACGAGCGAGCCGATGTAGGTGCCGGTGGGCGTGCCCTCGGCGCCGAGCGCGTCGGCAGCGAGCGCGTCCTCGCCCTGCCGCAGCTCGACGCCCGCCTCGCGGGCGATCGTCGCGGCGAGCTGCGGGTCGATCGCGTTCTCGCTGAAGACGACCGGCGCTCCCGTCTCGCGGATCTCGGCGACGAGCTCGTCGATGTGCGCGGCGCTCGCGTCGGCGCTGTCGTCGAGGCTCGGCAGCACCGTGCCGACGACCTGCACGTCGAAGGCGCGCTCCAGGTAGCCGAACGTGTCGTGCGTCGTGACGACCAGGCGCTCGTCGACGGGCACCTGCTCGATCGAGGCGCGCATCCATTCCTCGAGCTCGCCGAGCTGCGCGATGTAGGCGTCGGCGGATGCGTCGATGTCGGCCTCGGGGTCGGCCGCCGTGACCGCGTCGCGGATGGCCTCGGCCTGCAGGATCGCGTTCGCGGGGTCGGTCCACACGTGCGGGTCGAACTCGCCGTGCTCGGCGTGCTCCTCAGCGGTCTCGCCCTCGTGGCCCGCCTCGTCGGCGTGCTCGGCCTCGTCGGCGTGCTCCTCGCCCTCCGCCTCGTCGCCGTGGTCGTGCCCCTCGTGCGGGTCGCCCTCGGCGGCGAGCAGCTCGAGGCCCTCGGAGGTGTCGACGACGGTGCCCGCGAAGCCGGAGGCCTCGACGGTGTCGTCGAGCCACTCCTCGAGGCCGGCGCCGTTCACGATCAGCAGGTCGGCGTCGGCGAGCGCGCCGAGCGCCGAGGGGCCCGGGTCGAAGGAGTGCGCGGAGGCGCCCGGCTGCAGCAGGCTCGTCACCTCGGCCGCGTCGCCCACGAGCTCGCTCGTGATGTCGGCGAGCTGGGTGGTGGTCGTCACGATCTCGAGCCGGTCCCCGGCCGAGCCCGCGCCGTTCGCCGTGCCGGCGCATCCGGTCACGGCCAGGGCCATCGCGCCGATCGCGCCGGCCGCTGTGAGGGTTCGCATCTGCAGTCCTTGTCCAGCACGGCACCCTGCCGCGCACCTCCACGGTAGGCGCTGTTGAGAACGATTGTCAATTTCGCGCAGCCCTCCGCAACACGCCCGACACACGGCGCGCGTAGGCTTCCGGCCATGGAGCGCTCCACTGAAGCAGCCGGCGCCGCGCAGTCCGCGATCATCGCCGCCCTGGGATCCCGACCGACCATCGACCCGCCCGCCGAGCTCGAGCGCCGCGTGCGGTTCCTCGTCGACTACCTCGCGCACACGGGGGCGAAGGGCTTCGTGCTCGGCATCTCCGGCGGGCAGGACTCGACGCTCGCCGGCCGCCTCGCGCAGCTCGCCGTCGAGCGCGCGCGCGAGGGCGGCGCCGAGGCGACGTTCGTCGCGGTGCGGCTCCCCTACGGCGTGCAGCACGACGAGGACGACGCGCAGCTCGCGCTCGACTTCATCCGCGCCGACCGGGAGGTGACCGTCGACGTCAAGCCCGGCGTCGACGCGCTCGAGGCGTCGGTCGAGGCCGCCATCGGCGAGGTGACCGACTACCACAAGGGCAACGTGAAGGCCCGCGCGCGCATGATCGCGCAGTACGCGATCGGCGGCCAGCTGGGCCTGCTCGTGCTCGGCACCGACCACGCCGCCGAGGCGGTGACCGGCTTCTACACGAAGTTCGGCGACGGCGGCGCCGACCTGCTGCCGCTCGCGGGGCTCACGAAGAGCCAGGGGCGCGAGCTGCTGCAGCAGCTCGACGCGCCCGAGCGGCTGCGCACCAAGCCGCCGACCGCCGACCTGCTCGACGACAAGCCCGGGCAGCTCGACACCCACGAGCTCGGCCTCACCTACGAGCAGATCGACGCGTTCCTCGAGGGGCAGCCCGTGCCCGACGAGGTCGCCGAGCAGATCACCACCCGCTACGAGCGCACCGAGCACAAGCGCCGCGTGCCGGTGACGCCCGACGACGAGTGGTGGCGCTCGCCGGCTGGGCCGCTCTTCGACTAGCGGCCACGCTGCTGCCTAGTCGAGCAGCAGCGCCGGCTCCTCGAGGATCGACGCGACATCGGCCAGGAAGCGGCTGATGACGTCGCCGTCGACCGCGCGGTGGTCGAACGAGCCGCCCACCGTCGTCACCCAGCGGGGGCGCACCTCGCCGTCGACCACCCACGGCTTCTGCCGGATCGAGCCGAACGCGAGGATCCCCGCCTCGCCGGTGTTGAGGATGGGCGTGCCGGTGTCCATCCCGAAGACGCCGATGTTCGTGATCGTGAACGTGCCGCGCTGCAGGTCGGCAGGCGGCGTGCGACCCTCGCGCGCCGTCGCCGTGAGCGACTGGATCGCGGCGGCGAGCTCGCGGAGCGACAGGTCCTGCGCGTCCTTGATGTTCGGCACGAGCAGCCCGCGCGGCGTGGCCGCCGCGATGCCGAGGTTCACGTAGTGGTGCACGACCAGCTCGTCGTCGGTGAAGGTCGAGTTGATGTGCGGCGAGCGCGCGAGCGCCCACAGCACCGCCTTCGCGACGATGAGCAGCGGTGAGACCTTCACGCCCTCGAAGTCGCGCGACGCCTTCAGCCGCTGCACGAACTCCATCGTGCGCGTCGCGTCGACGTCGACGAAGACGGATGCGTGGGGCGCGGTGAACGCCGACGCGGCCATGCCCTGCGCGATCGCCTTCCGCACGCCCTTCACCGGGATGCGCTCCTCGCGCTCCCCCGTCCAGACCGGAGCCGCCGGGGCTGCTGCGGGAGCAGCACCGCCGCCGTCGGCCGCCTGCATGACGTCGTCGCGCGTCACCTCGCCGCGCGAGCCGGTGCCGGTGAGCGAGGCCAGGTCGACGCCGAGGTCCTTGGCGAGCTTGCGGGTCGGCGGCTTCGCGAGCGCGCGGCCGGCCGGGGCCGGGGCGGATGCGTCGGCGCCCGTCGGGCGCTCGGGCGCGGCCTGCGGCGCTGGCGCGGCCCTGGGCGCTGGCTCGGCCCGGGGCGCAGGAGCAGGCGCGCTCGACGCCGCGGGCGCCTCGCGCACCGTCCGCGGCTTCCGCCGCCGGGTCTGCGCGCCGCCGCGCACGCCGTAGCCGACGAGCACGGCGCCGCCCTCGTCGCCGGAGCCCTCCTCGACGACCGTCTGCTCGACGTCGCTCGACGACTCCACCGCATCCGCGTCCCCGCCGGAGACGCGGATGATGGGCGCGCCCACCTCGACGGTCTGCCCCTCCTCGACGAGCAGCGCCTCGACCGTGCCCTCGAAGGGGCTCGGCAGCTCGACGAGCGACTTCGCAGTCTCGACCTCGAGCAGCACGTCGTTGACGCGCACCGCGTCGCCGGGCTTCACGCGCCAGCTGACGATCTCGGCCTCGGTCAGCCCCTCGCCGGGGTCGGGCAGCCTGAACTCCTGCATCGCTTCCTCCGGTCAGTGGGCCAGCGCGCGGTCGACGGCGTCGAGCACGCGGTCGGCGTCGGGCAGGTAGACGGCTTCGAGCTGCGCGGGCGGGAACGGGGTGTCGAAGCCCGACACGCGCAGCACCGGCGCCTCGAGCGAGTAGAAGGCGCGCTCGGCGATGGTGGCGGCGACCTCGGAGCCGACCGAGACGTGCCCGGGCGCCTCCTGCGCGACGACGACGCGGCCGGTGCGCTCGGCCGACGCGATGATCGGCGCCCAGTCGATGGGCGACAGCGAGCGCAGGTCGACGACCTCGCACGACGTGCCCTCGGCCTCGGCGATCTCGGCCGCCTGCAGCAGCACGTGCCCCATCGCGCCGTGGCCGACGAGGGTCACGTCGCTGCCCTGGCGCGCGACGACCGCGTCGTGCAGCCCGGCCGTCGGCTCGGGCAGCACCTCGCCCTTCGTCCAGTACTTCGCCTTCGGCTCGAGGAAGACCACCGGGTCGTCGCTCTCGATCGCCTGCCGCAGCATCCAGTGCGCGTCGTTCGCCGTCGACGGGCTCACGACCCGCAGGCCCGCGGTGTGCGCGAAGTACGCCTCCGGGCTCTCCTGGTGGTGCTCGACCGCGCCGATGTGGCCGCCGTAGGGGATGCGGATCACGACCGGCATCGAGACGGCGCCGCGGTGGCGGGCGCGCATCTTGGCGAGCTGCGACACGATCTGGTCGAAGCCGGGGTAGACGAAGCCGTCGAACTGGATCTCGATGACCGGCCGGTAGCCGCGCATCGCGAGGCCGATCGCGGTGCCGATGATGCCCGACTCGGCGAGCGGCGTATCGAGCACGCGGTCGCCGCCGAACTCGGCGTGCAGCCCCTCGGTGATGCGGAAGACGCCGCCGAGCGGGCCGATGTCCTCGCCCATGAGCAGCACCTTCTCGTCGGCGCGCATCGCCTCGCGGAGCGCAGAGTTCAGCGCCTTCGCGATCGGCATCGTGGTCGCCTGCGCGGCCGCCGCGCCCTGCGCGCTCACGACCCGCTCCCGAAGCCGGCCTCGAAGTCGGCGAGCGCCTGCCGCTGCTCGTCCATGAGCGGCTGCGGCTCGGCGTAGACGAAGTCGAAGATGTCGTCGCTCGCGGCGGTGCCGGCCGCGAGCGTCTGCCGCCGCATGTCGGCGGCGAGCTCAGCGGCCTCCTGCTCCTGCGCGGCGAGCGCGGCGTCGTCGACGCCCAGCGAGCGCAGGTGCACGGCCATGCGCGCGATCGGGTCGCGGCGGCGCCATGCCTCCTCCTCGTCGGAGGTGCGGTAGCGGGTGGGGTCGTCGCTCGTGGTGTGCGCCCCCATGCGGTAGGTGTCGGCCTCGACGTAGCCGGGGCGTCCCTGCCTGGCCGCGTCGAGCATCCGCCGGGTCACCGCGAACGACGCGAGCGGGTCGTTGCCGTCGACCCAGGCCGCGTCGAGGCCGAAGCCGCGGGCGCGCTCGTGCAGCGGGAACCGGCTCTGCCGGCTCGAGGGCACCGAGATGGCCCACTTGTTGTTCTGCACGAAGAAGACGATGGGCGCCTCGTAGCTCGCGGCGAAGACGAGCCCCTCGCTCGCGTCGCCCTGGCTCGCGGCGCCGTCGCCGTAGAACGCCATGACCGCCTCGTCGACCGCCTCGTCGCCGGTGCCGCACGCGCCGTCGAGCCGGATGCCCATGGCGTAGCCGGTCGAGTGCAGGGCGTGGGTGGCGATGACGAGCGAGTAGATGCGCATGCCGCGCACCTCGAGCGGGCTCCAGCCGCCGTGGCTCGCGCCGCGGAAGATGTCGATGATCTGCCGCATCTCGACGCCGCGGTGCAGGGCGAGCAGGTGCTCGCGGTAGCTGGGGAAGAGCGTGTCCTGGTCGCGCGCGGCCCACGCCGCGCCGACCTGCGCGCCCTCCTGCCCGAGCGACGGCACCCACAGGCCGAGCTTCCCCTGCCGCTGCAGGTGGCCGGCCTCGATGTCGAACGCACGGGTGCGCACCATCTCGCCGTGCATCGCGAGGCGGTCGTCGGTCGTCAGCTGCGCGGCGAGCTCGCGCCACTCGGCGTTCGCGTCGGTCTCGACGAGCGCGCCCTCCGCGTCGAGCAGGCGGATGGGCTCGGTCGCCGTGGCGGCACCGGTCACGGCAGCGCCCGGATCGCGGTCGCCGCCGCCAGCACGTGCTCGTCGGCCTCGGGCTCGCCGATGGAGATGCGCACCCCGTCGGCGAACACCTTGGCGACGATGCGGTTGGCGAAGAGGATGTCGTGGATCGCCTCCTGCTGGTCGGCGCGGGAGGGCACCCAGACGAAGTTGCCGTGCGGCTTCGGCACCGGCACGCCCGCGTCGACGAGGCGCTGCCAGAGCGCGTCGCGCTGCTCGGCGAGCCGCGCGACCCGCGCCATCGTCTCGTCGACGTGCGCCATGGCGGCGAGCGCGGCGGCGGAGGCGAGCGCCGTCTGCGACAGCGGCACGCCCGTGAGGTCGGCGCCGCGCAGCACCGCGGGGTCGCCGACGGCGTAGCCGACGCGGAGGCCCGCGAGGCCGTGCGCCTTTGAGAAGGTGCGCAGCACGACGACGTTGTCGTGCGCGCGCTGGAGGGCGATGCCGTCGAACGTCGGCTCGCGCACGAACTCGACGTAGGCCTCGTCGAGCATGACGAGCACGTCGGAGGGCACGCGGGCGAGGAACACGTCGAGCTCGGCCGCGCCGACCATCGTGCCGGTGGGGTTGTTGGGGCTGCAGACGATCACGGCGCGGGTGCGCTCGGTGATGGCGTCGGCCATCGCGTCGAGGTCGTGCGCGTGCTGCGCGTCGTTCGGGATCTCGACGGGCGTCGCGCCGCCGGTGCGCACGAACAGCGGGTAGGCGTCGAAGGAGCGCCAGGCGTAGACGACCTCGTCGCCGGGGCCGGCGACCGCGTGGATGAGCTGCTGCAGGAGCGACGCGGAGCCGTCGCCGATGAGCACCCGCTCGACGTCGACGCCGAGCTGGGCGGCGAGCGCCGCCTTCAGGTCGGGGGCGCCGGGCCGCGGATAGCGGTTCACGCGCTCCGCCTCCCGCTGCACGGCCTCCACCACCGCCGGCAGCGGCGGGAAGGGGTTCTCGTTGCTGGAGAGCTTGTAGCCGCCCTCCGGCGCGGGCCGCCCCTGCTGGTACGGGGGCACCGACGCGATCTCGGGTCGAAGTCGCACAGTCACCGGCTCAGGCTATTGCGAGTCTCGGCTCGGTTGGGGGATATGGGTGCCATGATCTGGCCATGCGCTTCCTGCTCCGCGTGATCTTCACCGCCGTGGCGATCTGGCTCGTGACCCTCTTCGTGCCGGGCATCGAGATCGTGCCGTTCGGCGGCCAGTGGTGGCACCTCGCGGTGACGACGCTCGGCGTGGCGCTCGTGTTCGCGCTCGTGAACGCCACGATCGGCAACCTGATCCGCATCGTCGCGTTCCCGCTCTACATCCTCACGATCGGCATCGTGGCGCTCTTCGTGAACGCGTTCCTGCTGATGATCGTGCACTGGCTGTCGCAGCTCGTCGGCTACGGGATCGACGTCGAGAACTTCTGGTGGGGCATGCTCGCGGCGGTCTGCATCGCCTTCCTCACCTGGCTGATCACGATCGTGACGCGGCCGATCTTCGGCAAGGAGCGTCCTCGCGAGAGGTGAGCCCGGAGCGCTCAGCCTCGCGCAGCTCACTCGCGGTGCACGTGCACCCCGTATCCCGCGACCGGCGTGCCGCCCTCGGTGACCGTGCGCATCCGCTCGGTCCAGCGCGCGACCACGACGTCGTCGCGCGCGGCCCGGTGGAGCGTCTCGACGTACTCGTCCTGCGAGTGGCGGGCGGCGAAGCCCGTGCCGTGGCCGCCGGCGCTCTCGACGAGGATCTGCGGCGGGCCGCCGCCGTCGGCGAGGCCGTCGGCCGCGGGGGTCGGGTCGCCCGCGTGCGCGACCGCGAGCACCGCGACCTCGGGCGGGATCTCGGCGGTCGCCGACGGGGCGCCGATGAGCAGCGCCGACTCGACGTCGAAGCGGCCCGACGCGGCGACGTTCGCGACCGCGGCGCCGCCCTGCGAGTAGCCGAACAGGTCGACCGGGTCGTCGGGCGCGACGCCCGCGGCCACCATGGCCTCGGCCACCGCGGCGTCGGAGCCGACGAGCAGGTGCGGGGTCGAGGCGGCGTTCTCGACGTTCGCCGGCCCGTCGAGGCCCGTCGCCGGGTCGGTGCCGAAGGTCTCGGTGCCGCGCACGAACACCTGGAACCGGCGCGAGCCGTCGGGCATCCGCAGCTCGTGCACGACGACCTGCTGCTCCTGGTCGCGGATGATCGCCATCGCCTGCCCCGGCGACGAGACCGGCCGCACGGGCGGCTGCACCGGGGTGACGGCGCCCGCCCGCACCGGCGACAGCCCGCCGCCCACCCGGAGGCCGAGCGCGGCGCCGGCGGCGAGCAGCGCGAGCTGCTCATCCTGCCCGATCGCCGACTCGAGCCGCGCCGCGACCGGCAGCGGCACGCCGAGGAACCCCGCGAGCGCCTCGTCGGTCGACTCCATCGCAAGTCCGAGCGCGCCGACGAAGCCGGGCTGCGCGAGCAGCGCCTCGCTCGAGCGAGCCCAGAACGACGCCGCCTGCGCCATGAGCTGCTCGACCGAGACGCCCGCGGCCTCCGCGTGGGCGAGCAGCGCCGCAGCGTGCTGCGGATGCGTCGCCGCGAGCCGGGCGGCGAGCGGCACGGCGACGAGGCCGATCGCGAGCGCCGCGCTCGCGCCCACCGCGAGCAGCGGCATCCACGCCGCCGCTGAGCCGACCGCCCCGGCCACGAGGCCCCGCACGGCGACGCCGCCGCCCCACGCGACCCCGCCCGCGAGCTCCTCGACGAGCCGCAGCACCGCATCCGACGCGAGCTCGTAGGCGCGGCCGGCGAGCATCGTGTCGTCGTGCAGGCGGTCGAGCTCGACGACGAGCGCCTGCGCGGCCGCCGCCCGGTCGTCGATGGCGGCGGCGCAGTCGCGGAGCGCCGCCACCCTGATGCCGGGGGCCGACACGTGCCCGAGGGGCGGCGCGGCGTGCAGCGCGCGCACCGCGTCGCGCATGCGCCAGGCCGCGTCGCGCAGCTGCGCGCACGCGGCGCCCGTGACGCTCGGGTCCCACGCGACCTCGATGCCGGCCTTCGGCAGCGGCGCGACGGCGGGCGCGGCGCCCCAGCCCGGGCCGCCGAACGATCCGCCCCCGCCCTCGTGGCCGCCGAAGGCGCCGCCGCCCGCGACCGGCCCGCCGAAGGCGCCACCGCCGCCGTCGCGCGGCTCGCCCCGGCCGCCGCTCACATCGCCCCCTCGATCGCGAGCGCGAGCACGCGCAGCTCGTGCTCCTCCGCCGAGAGCCGGTCGCGCAGCGCGAGCCCGCGCGCGTCGAACGCCTCGCGCGCGGGACCGAGCCACGCCTCCTGCCCGCGCAGCACCACGAGCGCCGCGGCGTCGTCGAGCAGCCGGCCGGCGCGCTGCACCGCCGCGATCGCCGCCCGCGCCTCCCCGGCCGCCTTCGCGCGCATGGCCGCCGCAGCCGCATCCGTCATCGTCATGGGCCCACCTCCGAGCCGCACCGTCGCATCCGCCGGCCCGCGCCCGCTGCTCCGGTCGACGCCCCTGTGGACAGCGCGGCCGGCGTCCGCCCCCGCGGCGCCCCGGGTTTGCCACAATGGGGCCTGTGACCATCGACCGGGAGTTCGCCGATGCGACCCGCTTCCGGGTCTGCTTCGTGTGCACCGGCAACATCTGCCGCTCGCCGATGGCGGCGACGGTCTTCGAGCAGCTCGCAAAGCGCCGCGGCGTCGCCGAGCGGCTGCTGGTCGCGAGCGCCGGCATCAGCGAGTACCACGTGGGCGAGACCGCCGACCCGCGCACGCTCGCGGCGCTCAGCGACGCCGGCTACGACGCCGTCGCGCACCGCGCCAAGCAGTTCAAGGCCAAGTGGCTCGACTCGTTCGACCTCGTGATCGCCTTCGACCGCGGCCAGGAGCGCGCGCTGCGCTCGCTCGCCCGCACCGACGAGCAGCACTTCAAGATCCGGCTGCTGCTGTCGTTCGACCCCGACGCCACCGGGCCCGACGTGCCCGACCCCTACTACTCGGAGGACGCGTTCTTCGGCACCGTCCTGCGCCAGATCGAGACCGCCGTCGGCAGGCTGTTCCGCCAGATCCAGCCCGCCATGCGCCCCTGAAGGAGCCCCATGTCGCTGCCCGCCCAGCCCCTCTCCCCCCTCGACGGCCGCTACCAGCGGCAGGTCGGGGCGCTCGCCGAGCACCTGTCGGAGGCGGGCCTCAACCGCGCCCGCGTGCACGTCGAGGTCGAGTGGCTGCTCTGGGTCGCCGAGCACCGGCTCTTCGGTGCGAGCCCCGTCGACGCCGAGGACGCGGATGCGCTGCGGCAGTGGGCGGCCGCGTTCGGCCAGGACGAGGTCGACTGGCTCGCCGGCAAGGAGGCCGTCACGCGGCACGACGTGAAGGCGGTCGAGTACCTCGTGCGCGAGCGGCTCTCGGAGCAGGGCCTCGAGCGGCTCTCGGAGGCGGTGCACATCGCCTGCACGAGCGAGGACATCAACAACCTCTCCTACGCCCTCACGATCCGCACCGCCGTGCAGGACGTCTGGATGCCGGCGCTGCGCGCCGTCATCGACCGGCTGCGCGAGCTCGCCGTCGAGCAGCGCGACCGCGCCATGCTGTCGCTCACGCACGGCCAGCCCGCGACGCCGACGACGCTCGGCAAGGAGCTCGCGGTCGTCGCCTGGCGCCTCGAGCGGCAGGCGAGGCGGATCGAGCAGGTCGAGGTGCTCGGCAAGTTCGCCGGCGCCACGGGCACCTTCTCCGCCCACGTCGCGGCCGAGCCCGACGCCGACTGGCCGGCCACCGCATCCGCCTTCGTCGAGCACCTCGGGCTCACCTGGAACCCGCTCACGACCCAGATCGAGTCGCACGACTGGCAGGCCGAGCTCTTCGGCGCCATCTCGCACGCCGGGCGCATCCTGCACAACCTCGCCACCGACGTGTGGACCTACATCATGCTCGGCGCGTTCACGCAGATCCCGGTCGCCGGCGCCACCGGCTCGTCGACGATGCCGCACAAGATCAACCCGATCCGCTTCGAGAACGCCGAGGCCAACCTCGAGATCGCCTCGGCCATGCTCGAGTCGCTCTCGGCGACGCTCGTCACGAGCCGCCTGCAGCGCGACCTCACCGACTCGTCGACGCAGCGCAACATCGGCGTCGCGCTCGGGCACTCGCTGCTCGCGCTCGACAACCTGCGCCGCGGCCTCGGCGAGATCGCCGTCTCGGACGCCGCGCTCGACGCCGCGCTCGAGGGCAACTGGGAGGTGCTCGCCGAGGCGATCCAGACGGTCATCCGCGCCGAGGTGCTCGCGGGCAGATCGTCGATCGACGACCCCTACGCGCAGCTCAAGGAGCTCACCCGCGGGCAGCGCGTCGGCCAGGCCGAGCTCATCGCGTTCGTCGACGGGCTCGACATCTCGGATGCCGCCAAGGAGCGGCTGCGGGGCCTCACGCCCCACGCCTACACGGGCGTCGCGAGCGCCCTCGTCGACCGCCTGCCGTAGGCCCGCGCCGCCCGCGCTGGCCGCGCGCGAGGGCGCCGCGTGCCAGGCTGGAGGCATGCGAGCGACCATCCTGCATGCCCCTGGAGACATCCGCGTCGAGGAGTGGGCCGACCCCGCGCTCGAGCGGCCGACCGACGCGATCGTGCGCGTCGTCGCCGGCTGCGTGTGCGGCTCCGACCTGTGGCCCTACCGCGGCGCGAATGAGGTGCCCGAGCCCCGCACGATCGGCCACGAGGCGATCGGCGTCGTCGAGGCGATCGGCCCCGACGTCGCGCGCGTGCGCGTCGGCGACTTCGTCATCGTGCCCTTCGACCACTGCTGCGGCCGCTGCGTGCACTGCCTCGCCGGCCAGACGCAGGGCTGCGTCGAGCTCGCGATGACAGGCAGCGGCCAGGCCGAGCTGACGCGCGTGACGAACGCCGACGCCACGTGCTTCGTGCTCGACGAGGCGCCCGCGCCCGAGCAGCACGCGGCGGTGCTCGCCCTCAGCGACGTGCTGCCGACCGGCTACCACGCGGCCGTCTCGGCCGGCGTCGTGCCCGGCTCGACCGCGGTCGTCGTCGGCGACGGCGCCGTCGGCCTGTGCGGCGTGCTCTCGGCGAAGCGCCTCGGCGCCGAGCGCATCATCGCCCTCTCGCGCAACCCCGAGCGGCAGCGCATCGCCACCGAATTCGGCGCGACCGACCTCGTGGCCGAGCGCGGCGACGAGGCCGTCGAGGCGGTGCGCGAGCTCACCGACGGGGTGGGGGCGGATGCGGTGCTCGAGTGCGTGGGCACCGAGCAGTCGATGCTCACGGCGTTCGGCGCCGCCCGCCCCGGCGCCACGGTCGGCTTCGTCGGCGTGCCGCACGGCGTGCAGATCCCCTGGCCGACGGCGTTCCGCGGCAACATCGGGCTCCGCGGCGGCATGGCGCCGGTCGTGCGCTACCTGCCCGAGCTCGTGCCGGCCGTGCTCGCGGGCGACCTCGACGCATCCGCCGTCTTCGACCTCGAGCTGCCGCTCGACGAGGCCGCCGAGGCCTACCGGGCGATGGACGAGCGGCGTGCGGTCAAGGTGCTGCTGCGCCCCTGAGGCCTGCCATCGCGCCACACGCCCGACGCGACGCGGCCCGCCCCGGCGAGGTGCCGGTGCGGGCCGCAGGCGTTGATGCGAGGGATCAGAACACGGCGGGCGTGCGCACCGGCTCCGACGCGAGCGACGTGCGGGGCTCGTCGATGGGGGTCAGTCCCGCCTCGACGCGTGCGCCGAGGCCCGCGTCGACGCTCTTCCAGTACTGAATGGCGCGGGCGCGGATCTCGGGCACGCGCGTCTTGCCGACGTGGCCGACGATGTTCGCCACGAGCCGCTCGCGCTCCGGGTCGGTGAGCACCTCGCGCACGAGCGTGCCGGCCTGGCCGAAGTCGTCGTCCTCCGGGTGGAGGGTGGCGGCGGCGCGGATCAGCTCCCCGTCGCTCTGCCACCCGCGGTCGTCACCGGCCGCAGCCGCATCCGCCGCCGGTCCGCCGAACGAGTTCGGCGCGTACACGGGCGCCGAGGCCGGGCGGAAGCCGTGGCGCATCGAGCCCTCCTTGTCGTAGGAGTGCACCTCGGTCGCCCGCGCCGCGTTCACCGGCAGCTCGGCATGGTTGACGCCGATGCGGTAGCGGTGCGCGTCGGCGTAGCTGAAGATGCGCGCCTGCAGCATCTTGTCGGGGCTCGCCGCGATGCCGGGCACGAAGTGGGCGGGGCTGAACGCCGCCTGCTCGATCTCGGCGAAGTAGTTCTCGGGGTTGCGGTCGAGCGTCATGCGGCCCACCTCGATGAGCGGGTAGTCGCCGTGCGGCCACACCTTCGTCAGGTCGAAGGGGTTGAAGCGGTAGTTCGCGGCGTCGGCGTACGGCATGACCTGCACCGAGAGCGTCCAGGACGGGAAGTCGCCTTCCTCGATCGCCGAGTAGAGGTCGCGGATGTGGTGGTCGGCGTCGCTGCCGGCGAGCTCGTCGGCCTCCGCCTGCGGCAGGAACGCGTTGCCCTGGTCGGTCTTGAAGTGGTACTTGACCCAGAAGCGCTCGCCGTCGGCGTTGATCCACTGGTAGGTGTGCGAGCCGAAGCCGTCCATGTGGCGCCAGCTCTTCGGCAGGCCGCGGTCGCCCATGAGCCACGTCACCTGGTGCGCCGACTCGGGGCTCAGGGTCCAGAAGTCCCACTGCATGTCGTTGTCGCGCAGGTGCGAGCCCGGCAGGCGCTTCTGCGAGTGGATGAAGTCGGGGAACTTGATGCCGTCCTTGATGAAGAAGACGGGGGTGTTGTTGCCGACGAGGTCGTAGTTGCCCTCGGTCGTGTAGAACTTCAGCGCGAAGCCGCGGGGGTCGCGCCACGTGTCGGGGCTGCCCTGCTCGCCGGCGACGGTCGAGAAGCGGGCGAGCATCTCGGTCTCCACGCCGGGCTGGAAGAGCGCGGCGCGCGTGTAGGCGCTCACGTCGTTGGTGGTGACGAACCGGCCGTAGGCGCCGCCGCCCTTGGCGTGCACCACGCGCTCCGGCACGCGCTCCCGGTTGAAGTGGGCGAGCTTCTCGACCAGGTAGTGGTCGGTGAGCGCGATCGCGCCGTCGGCGCCGACGCTCTGCGAGTGCGCGTCGCTCGCGATCGGGGTGCCGACGCTGTTCGTGGTGGGTGTCGTCATGCTTCCTCTTCCGTTGCGTGTCGTGGTCTGGTCTGGGTGCGCGCGGGCGTGCGGGCGCGGTCGCGCCGTCGGCGGTGCGGATGGGCGACGGTGCCCGCGTCGTCGGGTGCGGCCCCGACGGGGCCGGTCAGGCGGCGTCCGCCTCCCGGCCGCTGCAGTCGGCGCAGACGCCGACGAACGTCACCTCCGCCGCCTGCACGGTGAAGCCGGGCGGGGCGTCGGCGTGCAGGCAGGGGGCCTCGCCGATGACGCAGTCGACGTCCTCGACGCGGCCGCAGCGCGCGCACAGCGCGTGGTGGTGGTTGTCGTCGACGCGGCGCTCGTAGCGGGCGGGCGAGCGCTCCGGCTCGAAGCGGCGCAGGAGCCCGGCGGCGGTGAGGTCGCCGAGCACGTTGTGCACCGACTGCACCGAGGTGTCGTGGCCGGCGGCCTCGAGCGCGCGGTGCACGCTCTCGGCGTCGGCGTGCGGCATGCGCTCGAGCACGTCGAGCACCGCGAGCCGCCCCTGCGTGACGCGGAGGCCCCGCTCGCGGAGCAGCTCGGCGTCGGTCTCGGTCACGCTCCCCACCCTAGCCACAATCGTGAACCGCTCAAAACAGCGGCGCGCCTCCGCGCGGCGGCCGCGTACCGCGCGCCGCGAGCACCGACTGGGGCGGCTGCGCCCGAGCGGGGCCGGCGCGCCCGCCCCAGTCGGGCGCAGCGGCCCCAGTCGCGGCAGCTGGGCCGCCAGCAGCGGTCGCGTCAGGCGCCGGTCGCGACCGGGCGGCCCGAGTCGGCGCGGCCCCACGCCGACCACGAGCCGTCGTAGACGGCCACCGCTCGGCCGGCGAGCGTCGCGGCGAGCGCGATGACGGCGGCCGTCACGCCCGAGCCGCAGCTCGCGACGATCGGCCGCTCCCCCGCCGCAGCCCGCAGCCGCTCGGCGAGCTGCTCCGGGGGCAGCATGCGGCCGCCCGGGGCGAGCGTCGCGTAGTGCAGCGATCGGGCGCCCGGCATGTGGCCGGCGCGCACGCCCGCGCGCGGGTCGGGCTCGTCGCCCGAGAACCGGCTCGGCGAGCGCGCGTCGAGCACCGCGGCCCCGCCCGACGCGAGCGCGGTCGCGACGGCGTCCGCGTCGACGAGCGCCGACGCATCCCACCGCACGACGACGTCGCCGTCGCGGCCGGTCGACGCCGCGACCGGGGCGAGCGGATGCCCCGCCTCGGCCCAGGCGGGCAGGCCCCCGTCGAGCACGGCCGCGTCGAGGCCGGCGGCCCGCAGCATCCACCAGGCGCGGGCGCTCGAGAACAGCCCGGCCGCGTCGTAGGCGACGACCCGGTCGCCCGCGCGCACCCCGATCGCGCGGAGCGCGCGCTCGAAGTCGGCCGGCGCGGGCATGTCGTGCACGCCCACCGGGCCGAGCCCATCCGACTCGTCGTGGCGCGAGAAGGCGCCCTCGAGGTCGAAGCGCACGGCGCCCGGGATGCCCTCGGTCGGCAGCGGGTCGCCGGACCCCGGCGGCGCCATGCTCGCGTCGACCACGACGAGGCCGTCGTCGCGCAGGTGCTCGGCCAGCCAGTCGACGTCCACGAGATCGCGCATGCGCTCCAGCCTGCCAGGCCGCGTCAGCGCTGCTCGTCGGGGAACGCCGTGATGATCTGGCCGGAGCCGAGGCCGACGCCGACCGTGACCATCCAGGAGCGCTGCACCTCGCCGCCCTCCACGTGCTCGACGAGCACGTCGTAGTTGACGATGTCGTCGCGGTACTCCTCGACGCGCGTCGGCTGCTCGAGCGCGCGGTCGATCGCGAACCACGCGACGTCCTCCCACTCGGCGCCGATGAGCGCCGCGAGCTCGTCGAAGTCGCCCGTGTGGCCGTCGGCGATGTGCCGCCAGCCCGCGCCGTCGGCGTTGCCGCACGTCATGCGCGCCTCGCCCGCGCGCACGTCGAGCTCGGGCCAAGCGGCCCGGTCGAACAGCTCGAGCGTCTCGCGCCCCGACTCGCCCTCGCACTCGCCGTCGGGGTCGACGTCGTCGGCGACGGGGTCGAACACCCGCCCCTCGGCCGTCAGGTGCGGGCCGTCCGGTGCGGATGCGTCGCCGGGCGTGCCGCTCCCGGTCGCGGTCGGCTGCGGCGCAGGCCCGAGGGCCGACATCGAGCAGCCCGCGAGCGCGAGCGCGAGCGCCGCGAGGGCGCCCGCGCCGACGGGCGCTGCGCGCCTCACCGCTCGAAGCCCTCGCGCTTGTCGAGGTCGGCCGCCGAGCGGCCCTTCGGCTTGATCGCGAGCATCAGCGTCGCCGTGATGAGGAGCGTGCCGATGAAGCCGACGCCCCCGAACACGAGCGCGAGCACGACGTCGCGCACCGACAGCAGGATGACGAGTCCCACGAACGCGCCCGCGACGGCGGCGAACGCCAGGTACTCGAAGGGCTTCAGCTGCTGCCGCCGCGTGGGCTGGATGGGTCCGTCGTCGTGCTGCTGCTGCTCGCTCATGCCTCGCTCCGCTCGCTCGTGGTGCGCGCCGGGCGTGCGGAGAGCGCCGCGAGCGCGTGGTAGACGCCGACGATGACGGCGTAGGCGCCGAGCATGCCGGTGAGGGTGACGGCGTCGCGCACGAAGGCGAACACCAGCCCCAGGATGATCGTGAGCACGCCGACGGCGCGCCAGTCGTGCACGAGCCGCAGCGTGCGCTGGTCGGTCTCGCCCCGCATCCGCCACCAGCCGCGCAGCTCCAGCGCGCCGGTGACGAGCGCCCACGCCGCGACCAGCAGGCCGAGCGATGTCTCGGTGGGCGCGGCGAGCGCGAGCACCACCGCGACGACGGCGACGAGCGCCGACCACGCGGCGGCCGGCACCGGCCAGCGAGCCGCGCCCGCGGGCACGAGCGCGCGGCCGAGCCACAGCGCCGCGGCGGTGCCGCCGGCCAGCACGGCGAGCGTCAGGAGCCCGACGAGCGGCGAGTGCAGCGGGATGAAGGGCAGCGGCAGGCCGACGACGAGGGCCGGCACTGCGCGCATCGCAGGGAGGTGCCACGGAAGCAGCCTCTGCGAGGTGCTCGATTGGGCGGTCACGGCTCTCCTCACGGTTCCCCCCGATCCTATCGCCGGTGCGGCACGCGGCCCGGCGCCGGAGCGCGGCGGCCGGACCGCCCCGGGCGGGCGCCGCCGCGGCTAGCCTGGCCGCATGACCCTCGAGCGCCACCGCCCCTTCATCGAAGACCTCTACCGCGAGCTGCACGCGCACCCCGAGCTGTCGCTGCGCGAGCACCGCACCGCGGCACGCATGGCTGAGCTGCTGCGCGAGGCGGGCTACGAGACGCACGAGCAGGTCGGCGAGTCGACCGGCGTCGTCGGCATCCTCCGCCGCGGCGAGGGCCCGACGGTGCTGCTGCGCGCCGACATGGACGGCCTGCCGGTGACCGAGGTCGAGCAGGTGCCCTACCGCTCGACCGAGACCGACGACTGGGAGGGCCAGCGGGTGGGCGTCATGCACGCGTGCGGCCACGACACCCACATGGCGTCGCTGCAGGGGGCCCTGCGCGTGCTCGCCGAGCAGGACGACTGGTCGGGCACGATCGTCGCCGTCTTCCAGCCCGCGGAGGAGCTCATCACCGGCG
Source organism: Agrococcus sp. BE272 (assembly GCF_031457935.1). Classification (NCBI taxonomy): domain Bacteria; kingdom Bacillati; phylum Actinomycetota; class Actinomycetes; order Micrococcales; family Microbacteriaceae; genus Agrococcus; species Agrococcus sp. BE272. The sequence continues at coordinate 961,609 of NZ_JAVDXL010000001.1, forward strand.
CGCTCACGATGCAGGAAGGGCTGCGCGAGCTGCTGCCCGACGGCATCGACATCGCGCTCGGCCAGCACGTCTTCCCGGGCGCCGCCGGCGAGGTCTTCACGGCGCCCGGCCCCGTGATGGCCGGCAGCGACCACGTCATCGTCACCGTGCACGGCCGCGGCGGCCACGGATCGCAGCCGGAGAAGACGATCGACCCGATCGTGCTCGCCGCCTCGATGGTCGTGCGCCTGCAGACGATCGTGTCGCGCGAGGTCGCGCCGTCCGACCGCGCGGTCGTCACGGTCGGCACGTTCCACGCCGGCACGAAGCAGAACATCATCCCCGAGCACGCGCGCTTCGAGATCAACATCCGCACCTTCGAGCAGCCCGTGCGCGACAAGGTGCTCGCCGCGATCGAGCGCATCGTGCAGGGCGAGGCGCAGGCCGCCGGCGCGCCGCCCGCGACGATCGAGGCGGGCCCCGCGGCACCCCTGACCATCAACGACGACGCGGCGGCGGCGAAGCTCGGCGCCGCGTTCGACGCGGAGTTCGGCGAGCAGCACCTGCCCCAGGAGCCCGTGCTCGGCTCCGAGGACTTCAGCGACCTCCCCGCGACGTGGGGCGCGCCCTACGTCTACTGGGTCTACGGCGGCTTCGACCCCGAGACGGTCGCCTCGGCACGGGAGCGCGGCACCTTCGACGTCGACGTGCCCTCGAACCACTCGCCGAACTTCATCCCCGTGATGCAGCCGACGCTCGACACGGCGACCCGCGCGATGGTCACGGCAGCCCGCACGTTCCTCGGCTGAGCCGGGCCCGGGGCGCCGGGAATATCTGATATCCGACGGGGCGTTGGCCCAGACGGCGCAGCATCGCGCCGCACCCTGATCCACGTCCCGAGGAGACCCATGTCCCAGCGCCCCCAGGTCGGCATCATCGTCGGCAGCACCCGTCCCGTCCGCGTCGGTCGCCCGGTCGCCGACGAGATCGCGACGCTCATCGAGGCCGCGGGCGGCGACGCCGTCATGCTCGACCTGGCCGAGATCGCGCTGCCGCTGCTTGACGAGGCGCTGCCGCCGGCCTCCGGCGTGCGCAGCCAGCCGCACTCGGTCGCCTGGGCCGAGCGCATCGACGCGCTCGACGGCGTCGTGTTTCTCACCCCCGACTACAACAGCGGCTACCCGGCGGCGCTCAAGAACGCGATCGACTACCTGAAGGCCGAGTGGGTCGACCTGCCCGCCGTCGTCGTCTCCTACGGCTGGTCGGGCGGCGCCTCGGCCGCCGCGCAGCTCACCGCCGTGCTCTCCTACATCGGCCTCGACCTGCAGGGCGAGGGCGTGCGGATGCCGTTCCAGCCGACCGACTTCGACGACGCGATGCGCATGGTCGACGCGAGCGCGTTCGTCGCCCGCTCCGCCGAGCCGCTCCGCGCGGCCGTCGCGCAGCTGGTCGAGGTCTCGGCGCAGGCGGAGCGCACCGCGGCCTGACATCCGCCCGTCCGTCATGTGCGGGCGGGCCCGCCGCCACTGCCTAGGCTGAGTGCATGATCGCCGTCATCACCGCATTCTCGGACGACCCGGCGCGCCTCGAGCTGCGCCCCCGCCACCGCGAGCTGCTGCAGGGCCTGCACGAGCGCGGCCTGCTCGCCGCCGCCGGCCCCTTCGAGGACCAGTCGGGCGCGCTGCTGCTCTTCCACTCGGACGACGTCGACGAGGTCAAGGCGGCCCTCGCCGAGGACCCGTACTACGAGGCGCCGGGCGTGCGGGTCGTGACGATCCAGCCGTGGACCGTGGTCGCCGGCAGCCTCTGAGCCGCAGCCCGCAGAGGGCAGCCGTCAGCGGCGCACGCCCAGCCGCGACAGCACGCGATCGGCGAGCGGCTTGCCGCCCGTCTGGCAGGTCGCGCAGTACTCGAAGGTGCTGTCGGCATAGATGACCTGCCGCACGGTGTCGCCGCACACGGGGCACGCCTCGCCCTTGCGGCCATGCACGCGCAAGCCCTGCCGCTTCTCGGCCTTGAGCGACGAGGCCGTGACGCCGCGCGCCCGCTCGACCGCCTCGCCGAGCACCTGCTGCAGCGCCTCGTAGAGGCGGTGCACGTCGTCGGCCGGCATCGACGCCGGGTGGAACGGCGACATGCGCGCCGCGTGCAGGATCTCGTCGGAGTAGGCGTTGCCGATGCCGGCGATGCGGCGCTGGTCGCGCAGGACGCCCTTGATCTGGGCACGGCCGGCATGCGCGAGGATGCCGGCGAAGCGCTCCTCGGTGAACGCCGGATCCAGCGGCTCGGGACCGAGCGTCGCGATCGAGAGCACCTGGTCGGGGTGCGCGACGACGTGGATGGCGAGCCGCTTCTGCGTCGCCTGCTCGGTGATGTCGACGCCGTCGCCGCCCGCGCCCTCGTCGCCCTCGCGCCGCTCGAGCACGATGCGGGCGGCGAGCGGGCCCCGGCCGCGCCCCGCGGTCGGGCTCGGCGCCGCGTCGCGCCACCGCACCCATCCGGACCGCGCGAGGTGCACGACGAGGTGCAGCCCGCTGTCGACCGAGAGCACGAGGTGCTTGCCCCGGCGGCCGACGGCGGTGAAGGCCGTGCCGTGCAGCGCGTCGACGGGCGGGTCGAAGGTCTTGAGCGCGGCGATCGACGGCACGTCGACGCGGCGGATCGTGCGGCCGATCAGGCGCTCGCCCAGATCGGCCGCCAGGGCCTCGACCTCCGGCAGCTCCGGCATGCATCCATCCTGCACGCCACGACTGACAGCGCGACGAGCGGATCGACTACTGGCTCTTCAGCTTCAGCAGGCGAGCCTGCCCCTCCTCGCGCACCTCGACGAGCGCGCCGCGCGCGCCGATGAAGTCCGAGAAGGAGCGGTGGCCGAGCGACTTCTCGTTGAAGACCGGGTCCATGCGCTTCATCTGCTCCTTGACGACGTTGGCGTGCAGCCACTCGTCGTCGCCCTTCTGGTGCAGGATGCGCAGGGCGCGCTCGAGGAGGCCGGTCGCGGCGTCGCCGCGCTGCTCGGGCGTCATCGCGACCTCGTCCTGCGCCTGGGCGACCGACTCGCTCGTCGCGCGACGGCGGCGACGGGCCGGCGGCTGCTCGGGCGCGGCGACGGCCTCCGCCTCGGCCTGGATCTGCTTCGCCTCGGCGGGCGTGGGCTCCGGCGCATCCGGCTCGCCCTCGGGCTCGTCGAGCACGACCGGCTCGATGCCGGGCAGCGCGTCGTAGTCGGCGAACTCGTCGCACGCGGCGGCGAGCGACTTCGAGGTGCTGCCGGCGACGCCGATGCCGACCATGTAGCGACCGAGCCGCTTCGTGCGCTGCGCGAGCGCGATGTAGTCGCTGTCGCCGGCGACGACGACGACGTGGGTGATGTTGTCGAGGCGGAAGAGATCCTCGACCACGTCGATCGAGAGGCGGATGTCGGCGCCGTTCTTGAGCGAGCGGGTGGTCGGGAACATCTGCACGAGGTCGACCGCGCGCGCGAGCAGCTGGTCGCGGTAGGCGGCGTGCGCGGGCACCGACCAGTCGGCGTAGGCGCGGCTCAGCACGATCGATCCGTAGCTGGAGGCGTAGTCGATGATGGCGCCGAGGTCGACGGTGGCCTGCGAGAAGCGCGTGCGCGCCTTCGACTCGCGGCCGTCGGCGGGCAGCGTGCGCACGCGATCGGTGTGGAAGGCGCCGCGGCCGTGGAGCTGGTCGTAGCGGGAGATGAGGATGTTGTCGAAGTCGATGTAGACGGCGACACGCGCCTCGGAGTCGGTGGGCATGGCCCCAGTCTGGCAGGCGCCCGCCCGCAGCACCGCTGGCGGCCCCGGTGTACGCTCGGGCGCGCAGCGCGGCTCGGCGGATGCGCGCGTGCGCACGGCGACGACGGAAGGCCCTCGTGAAGCTCCTCCTCACCTCCTCGGGCATCAGCAACCCGAGCATCGCGGCGGCGCTCGAGGCGCTGCTCGGCAAGCCCGTCTCGGAGTCGACGGCGCTCCTCATCCCCACCGCCGTGCATCCGTTCCCCGGTGGCGGGTCGATGGCGTGGGAGGCGATCCGCGGCGAGGCCGACAGCCCGCTCGCGAACCTCGGGTGGAAGTCGGTGGGGGTCCTCGAGCTCACCGCGCTCCCCACGATCCGCGACGAGAGCTGGGTGCCCGCGGTGCGCGAGGCCGACGCGCTGCTCGTCTGGGGCGGCGACGTGCTCTACCTCTGCCACTGGATGCGGAGGTCGGGGCTCGCCGATCTGCTGCCGTCGCTGACCGACGCCGTCTACGTCGGCGTGAGCGCGGGCAGCATCGCGGTGACCGCGCGCAACTGCGACGCCGAGTTCGACCTCGAGTTCGTGCCCGACGGCAGCGACATGGCCTCGGAGGCCGATCGGACCCTCGGGCTCGTCGACTTCGCGCTCTACCCGCACCTCGACCGCCCGGGCATGGAGGACGCGGCGCTCGCCAGCATCGAGCGCTGGGCGGCGGGCATCCCGGAGCCGACCTACGCCATCGACGACGAGACGGCCATCGCCGTGGTCGACGGCGATGTCGAGGTCGTCTCCGAGGGCAGCTGGCGGCTCATCACGCCCTGAATCATCACGCACTGCATCATCACGCCCTGAGCGGGTCGTCCTCCCGCAGGAACGCCGCGGCGATCTCGCGCCGGTGCACGCCGAGCACCCACCACGTGCCGAGCCCCGCGACCGTGGCGAGCGCACCGCCGAACACCATCGCGCTCGGCAGGTCGACGAGCGACGCCACCACGCCGCCGCTCACCGAGCCGAGCGGGATGCTGCCCCAGAGCACGGTGCGGTAGGCGCCCTGCACCCGCCCGAAGAGCGCATCCGGGATGAGCACCTGCCGCACCGACATGACCTGCACGTTGAAGGCGCTCACCGCGAGCGCGCCGAGCGGCCACAGGACGAGCGTCACCCAGAGGGTCGGCCAGAGCCCGATGCCCACGAGCGTCGCGCCGCACAGCGTGCCGCTCACGCCCATCGCGGCCGTGCGGCCGAGCAGGCGGGTGAGCGCCGGCGACAGCAGCGCGCCGAGCACGGCGCCCACGCCCATCGCGGCGAGCAGCAGGCCGAAGGCGGCCTCGTCGATGCCGAGCACGTCGAGGGCGAAGAGCACGGCGATGCCGTTCGCGACCGAGTTGCCGAAGGCGCCGAGCCCCGTCACCCACACGAGCTGCCGCAGGATGCGGTGGTGCAGCAGCCAGCCGAGTCCCTCGCGGATGTCGGCGGCGAGGGTCGTCGGCGCGCCGCGCTCGGGCGCGAACGAGCCGCGCACCGTCACGACGAGCGTCGCGGCGACGACGTACATCGCGATGGCGGCGCCGAGCGGCAGCACCGCCGCCAGAGCGAACAGCAGCGCGCCGAGCGGAGCGCCGAGGAACAGGTTGCTCACCGACTCGGCGGTCGACAGCAGCGAGTTGCCCCGCTCGAGCTGGTCGCGGCGCACCGCGCGCGGCAGCAGCGCTCGCGCCGCGTTGTCGTAGACCGTCTCGGCCACGCCGAGCAGGAAGGCGGCGACGTAGAGGACGCCGATGCTCGCCCAGCCCGTCGCGAGCGCGACCGCGAGCCCCAGCAGGATCGCGGCGCGGGCGAGGTTGGCCCCCTGCATCGCGCGGCGCCGGTCGATGCGGTCGACGAGCGCGCCCGCGGGGATCGCGAACAGCAGCCAGGGCAGGAACGCGAGCGATGCCACGAGCGACACGAGCAGCGGATCCCGGGTGAGGCTCGCCGCCACGAGCGGCAGCGCCGCCTGCAGCATGCCGTCGGCGAGGTTCGAGCCGGTCGACGAGGCGAACAGGCGCCAGAAGCCGGTGCCGAGCCGGCGCGGCCCGGCTGCTCCATCGGTGGTCACGATCCCCGAGTCTGCCCTGTCGGCGGGCGGCGGATGCGCGCCGCCGACACGCCCGGGACCTGCCCGCGGGTTGCGTGGCCGGCCCGGGCACGGCATCGTGGCCGACTCGCCAACGGAGAGGAGCAGCCATGCTCACCCTGACCGACAACGCCCAGGCCGTCATCAACGGCATCGTCGCGAACGCCGAGGCAGCCCCGACCGGCGGCATCCGCATCTCGCAGGACCTCGAGGGCGCCGGCCTCAACGTGACCGTCGCTCCCGCGCCCGAGGCCGACGACCAGGTCGTCGAGGCTGCCGGCGCGAAGGTCTTCCTCGACCCGTCGGCTGCCGTCACGCTCGACGACAAGGTGCTCGACGCATCCGCGGCCCCCGACGGCCGCGTCGACTTCGCGGTCGGCCAGCAGGGCTGACCGCAGCCAGACGAGGAAGGGCCCGGCCGATCGGTCGGGCCCTTCCCCGTGCTCAGCCCTCGACGGGCGGCGGCTCCTGCGGGGCGCCGTACGGGCTGCCGCCGAACGGCGTGCCGCCCGGCGGCATCGCCGGCGCGCCGCCCTCGCCCGCGCCCATGCCGGGCGCGATGTCGACGAAGCGGGCCAGGTGGCCGTGGAAGGCGACCGGGATCGTCTTGGTGGGGCCGCCGCGGTGCTTGGCGACGATGATGTCGGCCTCGCCGGGGCGGATGTCGCGGTCGTAGGCGTCCTCGCGGTGCAGCAGCATCACGATGTCGGCGTCCTGCTCGATCGAGCCCGACTCGCGGAGGTCGCTGATCGCGGGCTTCTTGTCGCCGCGCTGCTCAGGGCCTCGGTTGAGCTGCGAGAGCGCGATGACCGGCACCTGCAGCTCCTTCGCGAGCAGCTTGAGCGAGCGCGAGAACTCCGAGACCTCCTGCTGGCGCGACTCGACCTTCTTGCCGCTCGTCATGAGCTGCAGGTAGTCGACGACCACCATCTTGAGGCCCGCCTGCTGCTTGAGCCGGCGGCACTTCGCCCGGATCTCGACGAGCGTCAGGTTGGGGCTGTCGTCGATGTAGAGCGGCGCGTCGTTGATGCGGCCGCGCACCTGCGCGAGCGTGGTCCAGTCGCGGCCCTCGATCGCGCCCTTGCGGAGCTTCTGCAGCAGGATGCTCGACTCGGCCGAGAGCAGCTTCATCGCGATCTCGGTGCGGCCCATCTCGAGCGAGAAGAAGACCGAGGGCAGGTCGTTCTTGATCGAGCACGAGCGCACGAGGTCCATCGCGAGCGTCGACTTGCCGAGGCCCGGTCGGGCGGCGACGACGATGAGCTGGCCCGGGTGGAGGCCGTTCGTGAGCTCGTCGAGCTCGCGGAAGCCGGTCGGCACGCCGGTCATGACGCCGTCGAGGCCCTTCGCGGCCTCGATCTCCTCGATCGCCGACTCGACGGCGAGGCTGAGCGGCACGTAGTCCTCGGACTGGTCCTCGCCCATCACCGAGTAGATCTCGGCCTGCGCGTGGTTGACGAGGTCGGTGACCTCGCCCTCCGACGCGTAGCCCATCTGCACGATGCGCGTGCCGGCCTCGACGAGCCGCCGCAGCACGGCCTTCTCGGCGACGATCTCGGCGTAGTAGCCGGCGTTGGCAGCGGTCGGCACCATCGAGGTGAGCGAGTGCAGGTACTGCACGCCGCCCGCGCGCGAGAGCATCGCGGTCTTCGTCAGCTCGTCGGCGACGGTGATGACGTCGGTGGGCTCGCCGCGCGAGTAGAGGGAGAGGATCGCCTCGTAGACGATCTCGTGCTTCGGCTGGTAGAAGTCGTTGCCCCGCACGGTCTCGAGGCAGTCGGCGACGGCGTCCTTCGACAGCAGCATGCCGCCGATGGCCGACTGCTCGGCGAGCATGTCGTGCGGCGGGGTGCGCTCGCTGTAGCGGCTCTCGTCGAGCCCGATCTCCGCCAGATCCGTCACGCGTCCCCCTTCGCTGTCGACGATGCCGCAGGCGACCCACACCGCGCGGGAGGGGAGCCTTCCACAGGCTAGGAGCGCTGCCGCGCGAGGGCGAATCGCTCTGTGGACAGGCTTGTGGAGAGCTGGGGACAACGCCGGGTGACGCGCCGACGCGCGCCGGTCCCACCTGTGCACAGATCTGTGGAATCGAACGCGGGATCGCCGTCCAAACCGCCTCTGACCGGGCATTTCCGTTTCCACACCCCGTGGGGAGAAGCGTGTGTTAAGTACACGTTGAGACTTTGCGTCGCGGGCTCGATTTGACACGCGTCCGGCCCGTCGCAGAACGACCGAGGGCCCGCATCCGTGATGGATGCGGGCCCTCGGCAGCGTGCGGTCGCTACTTGGCAGCGACCACGCGGACCGTGATCTGGGCGACGATGTCGTCGCGCAGACGAGCCGTCGCCTGGTGGTCCCCCACCGCGCGGATCGGCGTCGGGATCTCGATGACGCGCTTGTCGACGGAGCCGTGACCGGCTGCCTCGACGGCGTCGGCGATGTCCTTCGTCTGGATCGAGCCGAACAGGCGGCCCTCGGTGCCGGCCTTGACCTTCACCGTGACGGGGTTCGCCTCGAGGCGGGCGCGGAGGTCCTGCGCCTCCTCGATCGTGGCGTGCTCGCGTGCGACGCGGGCGGCCTTGATCTGCTCGACCTGCTTCTCGCCGCCGCGCGACCACGCGACAGCCAGGCCCTGGGGCACGAGGTAGTTGCGGGCGAACCCGTTCTTCACCTCGACGACATCACCAGCGGAGCCGAGGCCGGAGACCTCGTTCGTGAGAATCAGCTTTGCCATGGTTCAGCCCCCTCAGCGTCCGGCGCCCGAGTAGGGCAGGAGCGCCATCTCGCGCGCGTTCTTGATCGCCTTGGCGATCAGGCGCTGCTCCTGCACCGACACGCCGGTGATGCGACGGGCGCGGATCTTGCCGCGCTCCGAGATGAACTTCTTGAGCGTCGCGACGTCCTTCCAGTCGATGACGCCGACCCTGATCGCCTTCGCGGGGGCGAGGTTCTTGCCGCCCTTCGGGCCCCGCGGCTTGCGGTTCTGCGGCTTGCCAGCCATTGTTCCTTCTTTCGTGCTCGGGACTGCCGTCCCGGGAGTGCATAGGTGGGCGAGAGGCCTTAGAAGGGCGTCTCGTCGTTGTAGGAGGTGCCGGGCGCTCCCCAGACGTCGCCGCCCGACTGCTGCGCGGCCGGCTGGCCCCACGGCTCGTCGGCGGCCTGCTGGGGCTGGCCGAAGCCGCCGCCCTGGCCGACCTGGCCCTGCCCGCCGCCGGAGCTGCGGCCAGCGCCGCCGCCCGTCGTGCGGGTGACCTGCGCGGTCGCGTAGCGGAGCGAGGGGCCGATCTCGTCGACCTCGAGCTCGATGACGGTGCGCTTCTCGCCCTGCTGCGTCTCGAACGAGCGCTGCTTCAGGCGACCCTGCGCGATGACGCGCGAGCCCTTCGACAGGCTCTGCGACACGTGCTCGGCGAACTCGCGCCACACCGACGCGCGGAGGAACAGCGCCTCGCCGTCCTTCCACTCGTTCGCCTGGCGGTCGAACGTGCGGGGGGTCGACGCGATCGTGAAGTTCGCCACCGCGAGACCGTTCTGCGTGTAGCGCAGCTCCGGGTCGGCAGTCAGGTTGCCGACGACCGTGATGATCGTCTCGCCAGCCATGACTACTCGGCCTCGACCTCTGCGGCGGGCGCAGCGGGCTCGGCAGCGGGGGCCTTGGCGGCCTTCGCGGCCTTGGCCTCGGCGTGGCGCTTGGAGGCGCCGGTCTGCGTGACGGCCTCCTCGGCGCGGAGGACCTTCGTGCGCATGACGGCCTCGGACAGCTTCAGCTGTCGGTCCAGCTCGTTCGTGGAGGCCGACTCGGCCGTGAAGTTCACGACGGCGTAGATGCCCTCGGTCTTCTTGTCGATCTCGTAGGCCAGGCGGCGACGGCCCCAGATGTCGACGCTCTCGATCGTGCCGCCATCGTTGCGGATCACGCCCAGGAACTTGTCGAGCGACGGGGCGACAGTGCGCTCGTCCACCTCCGGGTCGAGAATCACCATCAGCTCGTACTGCTGCATGCTTCACCCACCTCCTTCGGACTAGAACGGCTGCAGACGGTCTGCAGCAGGAGGGTTGCATGGTGCGGGGGCCTCGCGCTCGAGGACGAGCGGAGCCCGCGCAACCTGGCGATCCTACCGCACCCGCGCATCCGTGCGCCAGAGCGGGATCCGACGCCCGAGACGAGCGTCGGCGCTGGGGTCGCAGCGGAGACCCGGAAGGGTCCCCGCTCTAGAGCTCCACCGCGCGCGCCGCCCACCACTCGCGCAAGATCGCCTCGGCGCGCTCCTCGCCGAGCGGCCCGTGCTCGAGGCGCTGCTCGAGCAGCATCCGGTAGGCCTCCCCCACCTCGCGGCCGGGGCGGATGCCGAGCACGGCCATGATCCGCTCGCCGTCGAGGTCGGGGCGCACCGCGTCCATCTCCTCCTGCTCGCGGAGCTCGGCGATGCGCCGCTCGAGGTCGTCGTAGGCGAAGTCGAGCCGCTCGGCCTTGCGGCGGTTGCGGGTCGTCACGTCGGAGCGCGTGAGGATGTGCAGGCGCTCGAGCAGCGGACCCGCGTCGCGCACGTAGCGCCGCACCGCCGAGTCGGTCCACGCCTGCTCGCCGTAGCCGTAGAAGCGCAGGTGCAGCTCGACGAGCCGCGCGACCGCCTTCACCGTGTCGTTGTCGAAGCGCAGGGCCTTCAGCCGCTGCTTCGCCAGGCGCGCGCCGACGAGGTCGTGCTGGTGGAAGGTGACGGTGCGGCCCTCGATGCGGCGCGTGGCCGGCTTGCCGATGTCGTGCAGCAGCCCCGCGAGCCGCGAGACGAGGTCGGGTGCCGCTCCCGGGCTCCGCGAACCCTCGAGGTCGATCCCCTGCTGCAGCACGGTGAGCGAGTGCTCGTAGACGTCCTTGTGGTGCGCGTGCTCGTCGGCCTCGAGCCGCAGCGCCGGCACCTCCGGCAGCACGATGTCGAGGATGCCCGTGTCGGTCAGCAGGCGGATGCCCGGCACGGGGCGGGCGGTGAGCAGCAGCTTGGTGAGCTCGTCGCGCACGCGCTCGGCGGAGATGTCGCGGATGCGCGGGGCGAGCGCCGTCATCGCCTCGACCACGCGGGGGGCGACGTCGAAGCCGAGCTGCGCGGCGAAGCGCGCGGCGCGCATCATGCGCAGCGGGTCGTCGTCGAAGGAGCGCTCCGGCGCCTGCGGGGTGTCGAGCACGCGCTGCAGGAGGTGCTCGAGACCCCCGCCGACGTCGACGAGCTGCGGCGACGCATCCGCCCCCGCTCCCCCGCCTCGCAGCGGCGTCACCCGCAGCGCCATGGCGTTCACGGTGAAGTCGCGCCGCACGAGGTCGTCCTCGAGCGCGTCGCCGAAGGCGACCTGCGGCTTGCGCGAGACGCCGTCGTACTGGTCGGCGCGGTAGGTGGTGATCTCGACATCGGCCCCGCCGATGCGCGCGGCGATGGTGCCGAACTCGCGCCCGACGTCCCACGTGGCCTCGGCGAGCGGCCCGACGAGCGCGAGGATCTCGTCGGGCGTCGCGCTCGAGGCGAAGTCGAGGTCGGTGACCGGCCGGTCGAGGAAGGCGTCGCGCACCGGGCCGCCGACGAGCGACAGCTCGTGGCCCGCGGCCGCGAACGCCTCGGCGAGCTGCGCCGTGGGCGCGGCGGCGACGAGCGCGTGCAGTCGCGCGGTCGCCTCGGCCATGTCGGTCACGACCGCCCATTCTGCCCCACCCGCGCGGCGGCGGGTGCGGCCGTCGGCGTCGCGCGGGACCCATGGCGGCACTCCCTACACTTGGGCGCATGCTGTCGGCAGGTCGCCTGGCGCGACGGCGCGCGACAGCGTGCGCCGCCGCGGCTGTCGCGACGGCGCTGCTCGCGGCCCCGCTCGCGGCCGCACCCGAGGCCGGCGCGACCGCCGCGCCGGAGGCGCCGACGCTCATGATCGCGCCGGTCGACCCGCTGCTGAGCGAGGGCGAGAGCCTCGAGGTCACGGTCTCGCTCGACAACCCGTCGATGGCCGTGCAGCCCGCGACGACCGTCGACGTGCTGCTCTCCGCCGACCCCATCTCGACCCGCTACACGCTCAGCCGCTGGTTCGAGGGGCAGGCGATCGTCGCGAGCTCTGCGGTCGCGTCGGTCGAGCTGCCCGCGGTCGCGGCGCTCGGGCGCGCGTCGGAGACGGTCACCGTCGATGCCGAGGCCCTGGGCCTCGACGGCGCGACGTGGGGCGCGTACGGGCTCGCGGCATCCGCCCCCTCCCTCTCGGGCGCCACGAGCGTCGTCGTGCGCGACGAGCCGGGCGAGTCGAGCCCCACGCGGCTCGCGCTCGCCGCGCCCATCGACGCGGGCGTCGGCTCGAGCGGCCTGCTCGACGCCGACGAGCTCGAGCGCGCCACCGAGATCGGCGGCGACACCCGCGCCGCGCTCGATGCGGCGCTCGGCGCGGGCGCCACGATCGGCGTCGATCCCGCGATCGGGGCGAGCGCCGAGGCGCTCGGCGACGAGGCCCCCGAGGCCGCGCTCGCCTGGCTCGAGCGCGCCGACCGCGACGACACCTACGCGCTCGAGTACGCGAACGCCGACCCGATCGCGCAGGTGCGCGCGGGTGCCCACCCGATCGAGCCGCTCGGCATCCCGCGCGAGGGCGCCGACCCGCTGCCCGCCTCGGCCGGCTCCATCGGCACGCGCGAGCCCGTCATCGACGCGACCGCCGCCATCCTGCAGACGAGCGACCTGGCCGAGCTCAGCGCGATCGGCACCGTGGTGCTCTCGGGCGCCAACCTCGACGAGGAGCTCACCGGCAGCACGCCGAGCGCGCTCGTCGACCTCGACGGCGTCGAGGCGCTCGCCGCCGACGCGCAGCTCCAGGAGCTCATCCGCGCCGCGTCGGTCGACGACGAGGCGATGGCGGGGCACGCGCGCGCCCAGGCGATGGCGGGGCACGCGCGCGCCCAGGCGATGGCGCTGCTGGCCGTCATCACGCGCGAGCGGCCGAGCGACGCCCGCACGCTCGCCGCGATGCTCCCCGCGAGCTCGCAGGGGTCGTCGGCCGCGATGCTCGCCGACCTCGCCTCCGCCCGCTTCGTGCAGACGGTCGGCATCGACGACGCGCTCGAGCTCGAGCCGCGAGACGCCACGCTCATCGCCCCGACCGACCCCGAGCGGGCCGTCGGGGCGGAGCTCGTGCAGGATGCGCTGTCCCAGGAGGCGGAGGTCGCCCACGTCGCGAGCATCGTCGAGGAGCCCCGCACGCTCCTCGCCGGGCTGCGGCTCGGCCTGCTCGCGGCGCTCCCGGACGCCGGCCGCGCGGTGACGCAGGCCGATCGTGACGCGATCGCCGGCCTCGGCGACGCGATGAGCGACGTGCGCAGCGCGGTGCAGATCCTCCCCGGCAGCACGCTGAACGCCACCGGCCAGAGCGCGCCGCTGCCGATCGCGATCGAGAACCGCCTGGATGTGCCGGTGCAGGTCGTGCTGTCGGTGCGGCCGTCCAACGCGCTCGTCACCGTGCCGCAGTCGCGCGTCGACGTCACCGTCGCCGCCGGCAGCCAGGAGCGCGTGCAGGTGCCCATCGAGATCGTCGGCACCGGCACCGTGCTCATGATCGCCCAGCTGCACACCCCCGACGGCGTGCCGCTCGGCCAGCTGCAGACCCTGCGGGTGAACTCGCAGCCGACCATCGAGACCGCGCTCGCCTGGGTGCTGGGCGTCGCGATCGTGCTGCTCATCGCCTCCGGCATCGTCCGCTCGGTGCGCAAGCGCCGCCGCGGCCAGGCGCACGGCGACCTCGACGAGCCGACCCCGGAGGAGACCGCGTGAGCACAGGCAGGGCGAGCGCGATCATCGCGGCCGGGACGATGGTCTCGCGCGTGCTGGGCTTCGTGAAGATGGTGATGCTCGTCGTCGCCATCGGCCAGTCGGCCTCGCTCGCCGGTGAGGCGTTCGGCCTCGCGAACCAGCTGCCGAACAACATCTACGCGCTCGTCGCGGGCGGCGTCATGAGCGCGGTGCTCGTGCCGCAGATCGTGAAGGCGTCGAAGGCCGCCGACGGCGGCGAGGCGTACGTCTCGAAGATCCTCACCCTCGGCGGCTCGGTCTTCCTGCTGCTCGCGGTGCTGGCGACGGCAGCCGCGCCGCTGCTGGTCGAGCTCTACGCGGTGAGCGAGAGCGCCGACGGCGGCGGCTTCAGCGCGGCCCAGATGGCGCTCGCGGTGGGCATCGCGTACTGGTGCATGCCGCAGATCCTCTTCTACGCGATCTACACGCTGCTCGGCGAGATCTACAACGCGCGCGGCCAGTTCGGCCCCTACACGTGGGCGCCCGTCGCCAACAACCTCGTCTCGATCGCGGGGCTCGGCGCCTTCATGCTGCTGTTCGGCGGCGAGGAGGTGCACCGCGACCTGGGCGTGTGGGACTGGGACCGCGTGATGGTGCTGGGCCTCGTCACGACCGGCGGCGTGGCGGTGCAGGCGCTCGTGCTCGTGCTGTTCTTCCGCCGGACCGGGCTGCGGTTCCGGCCCGACTTCGGCTGGCGCGGGGTGGGCCTGCGCGCGACCGGCCGCAGCGCGATGTGGCTGTTCGGCATCGTCATCATCGGCCAGATCAAGGGCCTCGTGCAGTCGCGCGTCGCGAGCACCGGCGAGGGCGCCAACATCCTCACGATGCAGAACGCGTGGTACCTCTTCTCGCTGCCGCACTCGATCATCGCCGTCTCGATCGCGATCGCGTACTTCACCCGCATGTCGCACCACGCGAGCGAGCACAACATCGCAGGCATCCGCACCGACCTGTCGAGCGCCCTCCGCGGCGTCGGCATGCTCACCACCATCTCGGCCCTCGTGCTCGCCGTGATCGCCATCCCGTTCGCCCGCCTGCTCGAGCCCACGTACGAGCTCATGCTGGCGATGGCGTGGGTCATCTGGGCGTTCCTGCTCTGCCTGGTCGCCTTCAGCGCCGAGTACGTCATCCAGCGCGTCTTCTTCGCCCTCGGCGACACCCGCACCGCCTTCCTCTACGCGTGCTTCGGCATGTTCGTCACGTTCGCCCTGCTGTGGTGGGCGTCGACGCTCCCGGGCGAGTGGGTGATCGCCGGCACCGCGCTCGCCGTCTCGATCGCCAACCTCGTGTCGTTCGCCATCTGGCTCGTGCTCGTGCGCCGCAAGATCGGCCCCTTCGGGTTCCGGCTGATCGGCATCCGGCACCTCCAGTACCTCGGCTACGGACTCGTCGCCGCAGCGGCCGGCGTGGGCGTCACCTGGGCGCTGGGCGGCTACGTGCCGGGCGGGTTCGGCACGTCGGGCATGCTCGGCAGCGCGATCACCTGCACTGCCGCGGGCGCCGTCATGGGGATCATCTACTTCGGGCTGCTCTACGTGACCCGCAACCCCGACTTCCGCGCCACGGCCGACATCGTGGTCGGCAAGCTGCGCGGCCGCGGCCGCGACGACGACCCGCAGCCCGCCTGACGCGACGCTGGGCGCGCGCAGAGGCGCGGCCTCTAGCATGGGCGCGGCAGAGGGGGAACGCCATGGCACATCCGCTCATCCGCATCGGCGCGCCGCTCGCCGTCGGCGCGATCGCCGCCGTCGGCGCGATCGTCGGCGCGACGCTGAGCCGCGAGCGGCAGCGGCTCGAGCTCGAGCCGGCCGCGCGGCCGCTCGCCGTCGAGGGCTGGTGGTCGTCGGACGCGTCCTCCTCGCTCGCCCACGCGCATCCGGCCGTGCTCATCGTCGATGCCGACACCGCGCAGCTCGTCGACTCCTGGGATCGCCGCACCCGCAGCCGCGTCGCGCACCCGGTCGTGCGGCGCACGCCCGAGTGGCCGGCGGCGGGGCTGCTCGTCGTCGACGCCGCGACGGGCGACCTGCTGACGGTCGTCGGCGCTCGCGGCGACGCGGGAATGCCCGCGATCTAGACTCGGTTGACCCTGCAGCACCCCCGCAACGACCCAGGAGACGCAGTGCACGACGTCATCATCATCGGCTCCGGCCCCGCCGGATACACCGCCGCGATCTATGCGGCGCGCGCCAACCTGAAGCCGATCGTGCTCGCCTCGAGCGTCGAGATGGGCGGCGACCTCATGACGACGACCGAGGTCGAGAACTTCCCCGGCTTCCCCGAGGGCATCCAGGGCCCCGACCTCATGTTCGCCATGCAGCAGCAGGCCGAGCGCTTCGGCGCCGACGTGCGCATGCAGGACGCCACCGAGCTCGAGCTCGACGGCGAGGTCAAGCGCGTCCACGTCGGCGACGAGGTGCTCGAGACGCGCGCGCTGATCTTCGCGACGGGCTCCGCCTACCGCAAGCTCGGCGTCGAGGGCGAGGAGCGGCTCTCCGGCCACGGCGTCTCGTGGTGCGCGACGTGCGACGGCTTCTTCTTCAAGCAGAAGCAGCTCATCGTGGTCGGCGGCGGCGACTCGGCGATGGAGGAGGCCAACTTCCTGACGAAGTTCGCCGACAAGGTCACGATCGTGCACCGCTCCGAGCACTTCCGCGCGAGCGAGGTCATGCTCGAGCGCTCCCGCGCCAACGAGAAGATCGACTTCATCATGAACGCGGTCGTCGAGGAGATCGTGGGCACCGAGTCGAACGGCACCGAGCAGGTGTCGTCGGTCACGCTGCGCGACACGACGTCGGGCCACACGTGGAGCATGCCCATCGACGGCGTCTTCGTCGCGATCGGCTCCGACCCCCGCACGCACCTCGTGCACGGCAAGCTCGACCTCACGACCGAGGGCACGATCGCCGTCGAGGGCCGCTCGTCGCGCACCTCGGTCGAGGGCGTCTTCGGCGCGGGCGACGTGATCGACCCCACCTACCGCCAGGCCGTCACGGCCGCCGGGTCCGGCACCGTCGCCGCGCTCGACGCGGAGCACTACCTGGCCGCGCACGCCGTGCCGGCGCTCGTCACCAGCCCTGAGGAGGCAGCACTGTGAAGGAAGTCACCACCGCATCGTTCGAGCAGGATGTCCTGAACGCCGACAAGCCCGTGCTCGTCGACTTCTGGGCGGCCTGGTGCGGCCCGTGCCGCGCGGTCAGCCCCATCCTGGAGCAGATCGACGGCGAGACCGAGAAGCTCGACGTCGTGAAGGTGAACGTCGACCAGGAGCCCGACCTGGCGATGCGCTACAACATCACGTCGATCCCCGCGATGAAGGTCTTCCAGAACGGCGAGGTCGTGAAGGAGCTCATCGGCGCCCGGCCGAAGCCGGCGATCGAGCAGGAGCTCGCAGCCTTCCTGTGAGCAGCGAGACGAGGGCCCCGTGGATGCGTTCCACGGGGCCCTCGTCGTCGGTGCCTGCAGGCGTGCGGTCAGTCGGCCTCGGGATCGAGGCCTCCGCCGAAGCCCCGCTCCCCCAGCTCCGACAGGATGCGGTTGAGGTCGGCGACCGTCGCGAAGTCGATCGTGAGCTGCCCCTTGGCGCGGCCGAGGGCGATGCGCACGCGGGTGTCGAGCCGGTCCTCGAGCCTCGTGGCGATCTCATCGAGGCCGTGCTGCACGGCGCCCCGGGTCGGCGCCTTGCGCGGGCTGCGCGTCTGCACCAGGCCCGCGGCTGCCTCCGCCGCACGAACTGAGAGATCTTCATTGATGATCTTCGCCGCGAGCTGCTCCATCGCCTCGGGCGTCGGCAGCGAGAGGATCGCGCGCGCGTGGCCGGCCGAGAGCACACCGCTCGCGACCCGCGACTGGATCGGCTCGGGCAGCTTCAGCAGCCGGATGGTGTTCGAGATCTGCGGGCGGCTCCGGCCGATGCGGCGCGAGAGCTCCTCCTGCGTGATGGCGAAGTCCTCCATCAGCTGCTGGTAGGCCGAGGCCTCCTCGAGCGGGTTGAGCTGCGCGCGGTGCAGGTTCTCGAGCAGCGCGTCGCGCAGCATCGCGTCATCGGGCGTGTCCTTGATGACCGCCGGGATCGTCTCGAGCCCCGCGCGCTGGCTCGCGCGCCAGCGGCGCTCGCCCATGATGAGCTCGTAGTGCGTGCCGTCGTCGCCGACGGGCACGGGCCGCACGACGATGGGCTGCAGCACGCCGAACTCGCGGATGGAGTGCTCGAGCTCTGCGAGGTCGTCCTCGTCGAAGGTCGTGCGCGGCTGGTTGGCGTTCGGGCGGATGTCCGAGGGCACCACGGCGGCGAAGCTGGCACCGGGGATCTCGAGCAGCGTGTGCTCGTCCTCCTCCCCCGAGAAGAACACGTCGACCGGGCGGCTGCCGGGCTTCGCCGCTCGGCGCGGCCGTCGCGCAGGGGCCGGCTGGCTCGCCTCCTCCGGCTCCGCGGTGTCGGTCGCCGTGGCCGGCGGTCCCGAGGGGATGAGGGCGCCGATGCCGCGCCCGAGCCCTGCCTTCTTGCTCATGCCGCTCCTCTGCGTGCGATCTCTGCTGCCGCTTCCCGGTACGACAGCGCGCCCGGGGAGTTCGGGTCGTAGGCGATGACGGTCTGGCCGTAACCGGGCGCCTCGGAGACGCGCACCGAGCGCGGGATGACCGCCTCGAGCGTCTGCTCCGGGAAGTGGGAGCGCACCTCGTCGACGACCTGCCGCGAGAGCAGCGTGCGCCCGTCGAACATCGTGAGCAGCACGGTCGACACGTCGAGCTTCGGGTTGAGGTGCGCCTGGATGCGGCCGATGGTGTCGAGCAGCTGCGAGACGCCCTCGAGCGCGTAGTACTCGCACTGGATCGGCAGGAGCACCTCGGTGGCGGCGGTGAAGGCGTTGATCGTGAGGAGCCCGAGCGATGGCGGGCAATCGATGAAGACGTAGTGAGGCGGCTCCCCCAGGTCACGCAGATGCGCATCCAGCGCCTCGCGGAGCCGGTGCTCGCGCCGCTCCATGCCCGCGAGCTCCAGGTCGGCCCCCGCGAGGTGGATCGTGGACGGGACCACCTGGATGCGGTCGCTCTGAGGGCTGATCGCGATCGCAGCCGCGAGCGGCTCGCCGTCGATGAGCACGTCGTAGGTGCTCATGACGTCCGCATGGTGGTCGATGCCGAGCGCCGTCGAGGCGTTGCCCTGGGGATCGAGGTCGAGCACGAGCACGCGAGCGCCGGCCTGCGCGAGGGCTGCGGCGAGGTTGACCGCGGTGGTCGTCTTGCCGACCCCGCCCTTCTGGTTGACGACGGTGAAGATGCGCGTGCGCTTCGGCAGCGGCAGCTCCTGCGCCGAGAGCGCCTGACGGCGCCGGGCCATCGCGGCGAGCTCGCGAGCGATCGGGGTCGTGTCGAACTTTCCCGTGGTCACGCGTGCCTTCCTGATCGATGTTTCACGTGGAACATCGCCGCGCGCGCGACGGGCTCCGGGTGAGAGGTGTGCAAGAAGCCCAGTCTGGCGCGTCCAGCGCCGTTCGCCAAGTCGGTCTCGACAGATCTTGATGGATGTTCATGGCCGCTCCGGGTTCGCAGTTGTCCACAGGGCTGTGGAAAACACTGTTGCCGTTCGCTGCAGGGGCGCTCACCCTCAGCCGCAGGTCGAGAGCTGAAAACCCGCATGATTCCGCGGAATCCTGGGCGCCCTGCCCTCCGAGGGCACCCACGCAGGACTTGGTGCCGCTCACGGTTCTCCACAGTTCTCCACAGCCATCGAGACTCCACACTGCCTCGACTCGGCGCGATTTCGGTCTGCTGGAAGCATGTCACCATGCGAATTGCGTGTCCGATTCAGTCCGGCACAGCTCACATCCGGTGATGTTTCACGTGGAACATGGCAGACGCACCGTCGGAGGGCTGTCAGTTCATCGTTCCACGACGCCATACATCGACGCGCCTCGACACGGCGCACGTAGTCGCCGTCATTCCGTCACCTGACAGCGAACCCGCCAGCATCGCGGCAACGATGTTGCACGTGAAACATTGCGACGTACAGCTTCCCGGGCGGGTGGCCGCGTAGCGGAGCAGAACCACTCGTCCCAGCCTGTCGTCGTATAGCCCTCCGGACGGCCACGAGCGATCTGCGCAGGCTGAAGGGAAGCCACAGACGCAATGCCAACTCTCGGGACCGAGATCGCAACGGGCCAGCGTGTTTCACGTGGAACACGCGCTGTCAGGTCGAGCGACCTACGCCTCGGGCAGCGAGGTCGCCCACCGCCACGCAGCTGCGAGCCCGCCCGCGGACCGCAGTTGCGTGGCTCATCGACGACGTTTCACGTGAAACACGACAGCTCGGGCTCGACGCTGAGATTGCACTGTTCCACGTGAAACACCTGTCAGCGGCGGTATGTGCGAGCAGAGCCGGCTGGCAAGCACGGCAGGATGCTTCCGCGCGTACGTCCGTCGAACTAGCCGCGCGATCTCCACGATCCGGCCACATCAGTCGTTGGACGCGTACGCCACCTGGTTCACCACCCGCCGGATTGGCCTCGAGCACAGTCAGCGAACCGCTGCAGCGGCACGCTGCAGTCCGCCACAGCGGGACCACGATCCCTCAGCCGCGGGTCCCGTCCTAAGGGTCGACGGTGGCACGGATGACGCGCGTGACGTCGACGCCGACGTCAGCGCCGAGCTCGAGCACCTCGACGTCGTGCAGTCGGTGCTTGCGGATCGCCTTCTGCGCCGCAGCGATCTCGTCCTGCGCGCGGCTGCCCTTCAGCAGCAGCAGCTGCCCTCCGCTGCGCACCAGGGGAGCGGTGAGCGGGATCAGCGTGCGCAGCGCCGAGACCGCCCGCGCAGTCACCTGGTCGAGCGGCGCGAGGCGCCCGCTCCCGGGTAGCTCCTCGGCGCGGGCGCGGAGCACGGTGACGTTGCCGAGCCCCATGCGGTCGACCTCGGCCTGCAGCCAGTCGGTGCGCCGCTCCATCGGCTCGATGAGCGTCAGCTCGACATCGGGCCGCGCGATCGCCAGCACAAGACCGGGCAGGCCCGCGCCGGAGCCGACGTCGCCGACGCGGCCGCGCAGCAGCGGAGCGAGCAGCGCAGAGTTGAGGATATGTCGAGTCCACAGCTGAGGCAGCTCGCGAGGGCCGATCAGGCCGAGCGTCTCGCCGTTCCGGGCGAGCGAGTCGGTGTACGAGCGGGCGAGCTCGATGCGATCGCCGAAGACGGCCGCCGCGACGGCGGGCTCGACCTCCGGCAGCGGGGGAGTGGCGTCAGCCATCGGTCACGCCGGCAGCACGACGATGTGCCGGTCCGCGCCCTCGCCCTCGGACTCGCTCGTGAGCCCGTGCTCGCGCACCAGGTCGTGCACCAGCTTCCGCTCGTACGACGACATCGGCTCGAGCGCGACGCGGTCGACGCCATCCGAGATCTTCGCAGCGGCCGCATCCACGACGCGCTGCAGCTGCTCCGCGCGCGCATCCCGCGAGCCCGCGACGTCGAGCACGAGCCTCGAGAACTCGCCCGTCTGCTGCTGCACCGCGAGCCGGGTGAGCTCCTGGAGCGCCGCGACGACCTCTGGGCGCGACAGCTGGCCGAAGTCGTCGCCGGCCTCGCCGACGACGATCGTCGTGCGCGTCTCGCTCTGCTCGATCTCGATGTCGCCGTCGAGATCGGCGATGTCGAGGAGGCCCTCGATGTAGTCGGCGGCGATCTCGCCCTCGTCGACCTGGTCGTCGGCCTCCACGGCCGCACCCTGCTCCGTCATGTCAGTCCTCTCGGCGCGACTTCGGCCGCTTCGCGCGCGGCTGCTGCCGCTGGGTCTTCAGCTCGACCGACGGCTCCTCAGCCGCGGTCGCCTCGTCGATCGGCGGCAGGCCCATCCGCTGGCGCTTGCGGGCGAGGCGCGCCTCGCGGGCGAGCGCGGCCTCGGAGCCGGGCGTCGGCAGCTTGTTGATGATGATGAGCTGCTGCACGAGCGTGTAGATGTTGGAGACGAGCCAGTAGAACATCGTGCCGAGCGGGAAGAGCCAGGCCGACACGAGCAGGAAGACGGGGATGATGTACAGCAGGATCCGCTGCTGCTTGTACATCGGGGACTCCTTCATCGCAGGAGTCTGGTTCTTCGTCATGATCTGCAGCTGCGTGTAGAACTGCGTCGCGCACATGATCGCCGTCAGCACGATGGCGGTCACGATCACGGCGATGTCGCCGGTCGCGAAGCCCCCGGCCATCGTCTCGTGCAGCGGCACGACGCCGAAGAGCGTCGACTCGCTGAAGAGCGTCGCGAGGTCCTCGGTCAGGAGCCCCACGCCCGGCATGCGGTTGTTGGCGTCGGTGAGCACCTGCACCAGGCCGAGGAAGATCGGCATCTGGATGAGCAGGGGCAGGCACGAGGCGAACGGGTTCGTGCCCGCCTTGCGGTAGGCCTCCATCGTCTCGCGCTGCATCGCCTCGCGCGAGAACTGATCCTTCTTGCCCTTGTACTTCTTCTGGATGCGCTGGATCTCGGGCTGGATCTCGAGCGACTTGCGCGACGACACGATCTGCCGCACCGTCAGCGGGATCATCGCGCTGCGGATGACCAGCACGAGCCCGACGATCGACAGCACCCACGTGAGGCCGGACCCCGGGTCGCCGCCGAGCGCGGTCACGAGCGTGTGGAATCCGACCAGGATCGCCTCGATGACCCACTTGATGGGCCACATCAGCAGGGCGAAGATGTCCAAGCTGTCACTGCTCCTTGTGAGCGAGGACGAACCCCGCCCGAGTCGTTGCGAGCCGCGGGTGCGGCTCTGGGATGTCGTCAACCCCGCCGGCCGCCCACGGGTGGCAGCGGAGGATGCGTCGAGCGCCCAACCAGATGCCGCGCACGACCCCGTGCTGCTGGATGGCCTGCAGGGTGTAGCTCGAGCAGCTGGGGTAGTAGCGGCACACGTCGCCGTAGAGCGGTGAGATCACCGCGCGGTAGGCGACGAGGATCGCGACGCAGATGTTGCGGGGCAGCAGCCTCAGCCTCTGGAGGCTCCGACTCATGACCGACGCACCAGCAGCGGCACGATGTCGGCCCTCAGTCTAGCGAAGTCGGCATCGGCGGCGGCAGGCAGGGCCCGGATGACGATGTCGGCCTGCTCGATCGCCGGCAGCTCGGCACGCACGATCTCGCTCAGCCGTCGGCGCACCCGGTTGCGCACCACCGCGTTGCCCACCTGCTTGGACACGATGAACCCGAAGCGGCTGACTGCCGCTTCGGGCTTCGCACGGTGCACCACCGCGACCTGGCAGCCCGCGCGGCGACCAGAGCGCACGATGCGACGGAAGTCGTCGCCGCGCACGATCCGGTTCGCCTTCGCGAGCACCTCGAGCGCTACGCCGAGAGCTCGGTGCGCCCCTTGGCGCGGCGGGCGGCCAGGATGGCGCGGCCCGCGCGGGTGCGCATGCGGAGGCGGAAGCCGTGCTTCTTGGCGCGGCGGCGGTTGTTCGGCTGGAACGTGCGCTTGCTCATGATGGATCTCCCGGTGTCCGGCGCGTGCGCGCCGCAAGTCGTGGCGGTCGAGCCGTCGGGCTCGACGATGTGCCGCAGACTCGTGCGGCAACCTGACAACCATACGCGAGGAGCGGCTCCCGGTCAACGGCGCCGGCCCGCGTTTCCCGCCACGCCGCCCGCGCTGCGATGGGACTTGCACGGCGTCCGCTATGCGTGCAGACTCTATGAATCCGCGCCGCGGCAGGTGCCCGGGGAGCACCGCAGCCCGCGGACGACTCGTGCACAGCACCTGTGGATAATGGTGTGGAATCGCATCCGCACCAACGATCCCACGCGAAGGAACCGCATCCCGATGGCCCCGGACGAACGCACCGGACAGCTCTGGTCCTCCGTTCTGTCGACCCTTGTCGGCGATGCCCGGATTCCCCCGTCGTTGCGCGGATTCCTCGACCTCGTCGAGCCGCAGGGCGTGATGGGCGGCGACCTCTACCTCGAGGTGCCGAACGATCTCACGCGCGACATGCTCGAGCAGCGCCTCCGCCTCCCGATCACCGAGGCGCTTGTGGACAACGCTGTGGAGATCTCGTCGTTCAAGATCGTCGTGAACCCGCAGCTCGAGCACGAGGAGCCCCTCCCGGACGTCATCGACGACCCCGCCGCCGAGCCGGTCGTCGCTCCCGTCGCGAACTACGAGCGGGAGCCGTCCGAGATGTCGTCGCGTCGCGGCGACTCGCGCCTCAACCCCAAGTACGTCTTCGACAACTTCGTCATCGGCGGCTCGAACCGCTTCGCGCATGCCGCGGCCCTCGCCGTCGCCGAGACGCCGGCCAAGGCCTACAACCCGCTGTTCATCTACGGCGACTCCGGCCTCGGCAAGACGCACCTGCTCCACGCCATCGGCCACTACGCCGAGGGCATGTACCCGGGCATCCGCGTCCGGTACGTGTCGAGCGAGGAGTTCACGAACGACTTCATCAACTCGATCGCCAACAATCTCAACCAGTCGTTCCAGCAGCGCTACCGCGACGTCGACGTGCTGCTCATCGACGACATCCAGTTCCTGAAGGGCAAGGAGTCGACGCAGGAGGCGTTCTTCCACACCTTCAACACGCTGCACGACCACAACAAGCAGGTCGTCATCACCTCGGATGTCGCGCCGAAGCACCTCCAGGGCTTCGAGGAGCGCATGGTGAGCCGCTTCGAGTGGGGCCTCATCACCGACGTGACGGTGCCCGACGTCGAGACCAGGATCGCGATCCTGCGCAAGAAGGCGGAGGCGGAGCGGATCCAGATCCCCGCCGAGGTGCTGTCGGTCATCGCCGACAAGGTGCAGTCGAACATCCGCGAGCTCGAGGGCACCCTCATCCGCGTCACCGCGTTCGCGAGCCTCAACCGGCTGCCCGTGACGATGGACCTCGCGCAGACGGTGCTGAAGGACCTCTTCTCCTTCGACGAGGAGGCGGTGGTGTCCCCGAGCGACATCATCAGCCACACCGCCGCGTACTTCCGGCTCAGCGTCGACGACCTGCACGGCTCCTCCCGCTCGCAGACCATCGCGCTGGCGCGCCAGATCGCCATGTACCTGTGCCGCGAGATGACGAGCATGTCGCTGCCGAAGATCGGGCAGCTGTTCGGCAACCGCGACCACACCACCGTGATGTACGCGAACAAGAAGATCGAGAAGCTCATGCAGGAGCGCCGCTCGGTCTACACGCAGGTGACGGAGCTCACCTCGCGGATCCGGCAGCGGGCTGGGGCGTAGGGGGCTCTTCGGGGTCTGAGACTCTGCTCTGGGCTCATGAGACTGCTGCCTGTTGCAGCAGTGAGGTCTCGTGACGCGGGCGGCTTCGCCGCGCGCTCCTCGACCTTGCGGCCTCCGCGCGCAAGGCCCTCGGCCTTGTGCGCTGCGGCCGCAACCCTCAACGTGCACTTCATGTGATGCGGGTGTGGACGCGCTCGGCGCGCCTGTGGACAGATCGGCCCGGTCCTGTGGACGGCGCCCCTGGGCGCATCCGTCGTCGTCCACCGATCGCACATCGGCGCCCACAGCGGCTCAACATCTTGCACGGTTGTAGTTCCCGCCCATCGAGCCGCGAGGACGTGAAGGATCCACAGGTTGCACAGCGGTTATGAATGACAGGGTTCATGAGAAGAGGATCCGGCGAGTCGCCAACCATGAGCGGCCGGTGCCTGCAGACGACAGGAACCGCGATCTCGAGCCTGTGCCAGAATCGACAGCGCCGTGCGCTCCCTGCAGCTCGGACCGTCTCGCAGCGCCGCCGGCGCCCAAGGAGGACTCCCAGTGAAGTTCGTCATCAATCGCGATGTCTTCAGCGATGCCGTGTCGTTCGCCGTGAAGCTGCTCCCGCAGCGGCCCACGATGCCGATCCTCAGCGGCGTGCGCATCGAGTCCACCTCCGAGGGCGTCGTCTTCTCGTCCTTCGACTTCGAGTCCTCCGCCCGCACCACGGTGTCGGCGGATGTCGAGGGCGAGGGCGTCGTGCTCGTCTCCGGCCGGCTGCTGAGCGACATCGCCGCGAAGCTGCCGCAGCGCGAGGTGCGCGTCGAGGATGACGGCACCAAGGTGACGGTGCGCTGCGGCAACGCGCAGTTCTCGCTCGCCAAGATGCCGCTCGAGGAGTACCCGACCGTGCCGACGGTCGAGGGCCGCACGGGCGTCGTCGAGGGCAAGGCCTTCGCCGAGGCGATCTCGCAGGTCGCCATCTCGGCATCTCGCGAGGACGTCACGCCCGTCATCACGGGTGTGCAGCTCGAGGCGACCGACCACACGCTCACGCTCATCGCGACCGACCGCTACCGCGTCTCGGTGCGCTCGATCCAGTGGGACGCCGGCGACGCGACCGAGGCGATCACGTCGCTCGTCCCCGCCCGCACCCTCGTCGAGGTCGGCCGCACGTTCGGCGGCGCCGAGCGCATCGAGATCACCATGAGCGAGGCGGGGGAGCGGCAGCAGATCGCCTTCTCGACCGCCGACCGCACCGTCACGAGCCTGCTCATCAAGGGCAACTATCCGCCGGTGCGCCGACTGTTCCCCGAGCAGACCGACCACCACGCCGTGGTCAGCACCTCCGAGCTCGTCGACGCCACGCGCCGCGTGCAGCTCGTGCTCGACGCCGAGGCGGCGATCCGCTACACGTTCAGCGAGGGGCAGGTGCAGCTCGAGGCGATCGGCTCCGAGCAGGCGCAGGCGACCGAGACGATCGACGCGGTGCTCGAGGGCGACGACATCGTGCTCTCGATCAAGCCGCAGCTGCTGATCGACGGCATCCAGGCGACGCACTCCGAGTTCGTGCGCGTCTCGTTCACGCACTCCGAGAACACGAACAAGCCCGGCCCCATGCTCATCCGCGGCCAGACGTCGCGCGACGACGCCGAGGCGACCGACTTCAAGTACCTGCTGCAGCCCAACCTGCTGCTGCGCTGACCGGCACCGCCGGACGAGGGAGCGTCATCATGCACATCGGCCTGATCGGACTCGGCAAGATGGGCGGCAACATGCGCACCCGCCTGCGCGCCGCCGGCATCGAGGTGACCGGCTACGACCGCAACCCCGAGGTCACCGACGTCGCGACCGTCGACGAGCTGATCGCGGCGCTCCCGACGCCGCGCATCGTGTGGGCCATGGTGCCCGCGGGCGACATCACGGATGCGGTGGTCACCGAGCTGGGCGAGAAGCTGTCCGCGGGCGACCTCGTCATCGATGGCGGCAACTCCCGCTTCACGGAGGACGAGCGGCATGCCGCGCAGCTCGCCGAGCGCGGCGTGCGCTTCGTCGACGTCGGCGTCTCGGGCGGCATCTGGGGGCTCGAGAACGGCTACGGCCTCATGGTCGGCGGCGAGCGGGCCGACGTCGAGGAGCTCATGCCGGTCTTCGACGCGCTGCGGCCCGAGGGCCCGCGCGAGGAGGGCTTCGTGCACGCCGGCCCCACGGGCGCGGGCCACTACGTGAAGATGGTGCACAACGGGATCGAGTACGGCCTCATGCAGGCCTACGCCGAGGGCTTCGAGCTGCTCGAGCGCAAGGAGCTCGTGCACGACGTCGCCGGCAGCTTCAAGGCGTGGCAGCGCGGCACGGTCGTGCGCTCGTGGCTGCTCGACCTCATGGTGCGCGCGCTCGACGAGGACGACGACCTCTCCGAGATCGAGGGCTACGTCGACGACTCGGGCGAGGGCCGCTGGACGGTGGAGGAGGCGATCGCGAACGCGGTGCCGATGCCCGCCATCGCCGCGTCGCTCTTCGCGCGCTTCGAGTCCCGCCAGGACGACAGCCCCGCCATGAAGGCGGTCGCCGCGCTCCGCAACCAGTTCGGCGGCCACTCGGTCAAGAAGGCCTAGGTGCGCGTCAGCCGTCTCGCGCTGACCGACTTCCGCAACTACGAGGCGGCGGATGTCGCCTTCGAGCCCGGCGCCAACCTGCTGGTCGGCCGCAACGGCCAGGGCAAGACCAACATGGTGGAGTCGCTCGTGTGGATCGCGACCGGCTCGAGCCACCGGGTCCCGACCGACGTGGCCCTCATCCGGGCGGGCGAGCAGCGCGCGATCGTGCGCTGCACGGTGACGAACGACGAGCGCAGCTTCCAGCTCGATGTCGAGCTCAACGCCCGAGGCGCCAACCGCGCGCAGGCCAACGGGCAGTCGGTGCGCATCCGCGACCTGCCCCGCTACCTGCAGGCGGTGCTCTTCAGCCCCGAGGACCTGCAGCTCGTGCGCGCCGATCCCGCCGGGCGCCGGCGCTTCCTCGACGAGCTCTCGGTCATGCGCGCGCCGCGCCTCGCCGGCGTGCACAGCGACCTCGACCGGGTGCTCAAGCAGCGCAACTCCCTGCTGAAGAGCGCCCGCGCCGCACGGCTGCGCCCCGACGACCTCTCGACGCTCGAGGTGTGGGACGGCCGGCTCGTCGAGCTCGGCCTCGAGGTGCTGCGCACCCGGCAGGCGCTCGTCGCCGACCTCGCCCCGCACGTCGACGCCGCCTACCGGCTCGTCGCCGGGGACGAGCACGAGGCGCGCATCGCGCTCGTCACCAACGTGCCCGACTCGGCCGACGCGTTCCACGCGCTGCTCGCCGAGCGGCGCCGCGACGAGCTCGACCGCGGCGTGAGCCTCGTGGGGCCGCACCGCGACGACCTCGAGCTGCAGCTCAACGACCTGCTCGCCCGCCACTACGCGAGCCACGGCGAGTCGTGGTCGTTCGCCCTCGCGCTGCGCCTCGCGTCGGCCGAGCTGCTGCGCGACGGCTCGGGCGGCGACCCGGTGATGATCCTCGACGACGTCTTCGCCGAGCTCGACGCGGGCCGGCGGCAGCGCCTCGCCGAGGCGGCCGGCGGCTTCGAGCAGGTGCTCATCACCGCCGCCGTCGAGGACGACGTGCCCGAGGCGCTCCGCCACCACCGCATCCGCATCGACCGGGGCACGGTGGTCGAGGATGCGTGAGCTCGCGCAGAGCGAGCCGGAGCGTGTGTGGCTGCGGCTCAAGGCCAAGTTCGGCGACCCCGAGCTCGTCTCGCGCGACGGCCGCCGCCGCTCGCGCCGGGACCCCGATGCGTCGGTGCCGTTCGGCAAGGGCCGCGACCCGCACGCGCTCGGCGACGTGCTGGGCGGCTTCGCCGCCGACCGCGGCTGGACGGCGACGCTCGCGCGCGCCGACGTGATGGCCCACTGGCCGGAGCTCGTGGGGGAGGAGAACGCCGGCCGCACCGAGCCGGTCTCCTTCGAGGACGGCGTGCTGACGGTGCGGTGCGCGTCGACCGCCTGGACCATGCAGATGCGGATCCTGCGCGCGGAGACGACCACGCGCATCCTCGCCCGCTTCCCCGAGTGCGGCCTCGAGTCGGTGCGCTTCATCGGGCCCGACCTGCCGAGCTTCTCGCGCGGCCGCCGGTCGGTGCCAGGGCGCGGCCCGCGCGACACCTGGGGATAGCCCGCTCGCGGGATCCCCGGGGCCGTCGGGATACGCTGTCTGACACCTGATCCGGGGAAGGACTCGCATGCCACGGCCATCGCGCACCCACGACGCCGTCGACCAGCTGCTCGACGCGATCATCGCCGGCCGGCTCACCGCGGGCGAGCGGCTCCCGCCGGAGGGGCAGCTGGCGACCGAGTTCGGCGTCTCGCGGCTCACGATGCGCGAGGCCGTGCGGCTGCTGCAGGCGCAGGGCGTCATCGTGCAGGTGCCGGGCAGCCGGCACCGCATCGCGCCGGTGTCGGAGTGGACCGGCATGGATGCGGTGGTGCGGCACGCGCGCAGCGCCGGCCAGCGCCGCACGTCGTCGCTCGAGCTGCTCGAGGTGCGCATGATGATCGAGAGCGGCGCCGCGCAGCTCGCTGCCGAGCGCCGCACGGGCGCGCACCTGGCCGAGCTCGAGGACGCGCTCGCGCGCATGGAGCAGCACCACGAGGCGGGCGAGCTCGACGCCTTCGTCGCCGCCGACCTCGAGTTCCACGACGTCGTGCTGCACGCGGCCGACAACCGCATCCTCGTCGCGGCGCTCCTGCCGCTCACCTCGATGCTCACCGAGACGCGTGCCGAGACGAGCCAGGTGCCCGAGATCCGGCAGCACGCGATCGACGAGCACCGCAAGGTGCTCGAAGCGATCCGCGCCGGTGTGCCGTCGGCGGCGCGCGAGGCGATGGCGAGCCACATGGTGCAGACGCGCGACGACCTGCTCTCGCTCGTCCTCGACTGACCGACGGCCGGCCTCCGACACTCCGGGCCGGAGTTGACACGGCGCGCCGTCGTCCCCAACCATGTCTGATATCTGATCTGCGCATGCCGTCGCGCCGATCCCGCGGACGAGGGAGTTCACGTGCACATCGACGACCTGCTGGCTGAGCTGCCGGCCCCGCTCTCGATCCCGGCAGCCGACGTCGCCGCCGCCCGCAGTGACGACCTCGTGCTCGTCGTCCTCGACGACGACCCCACCGGCACCCAGTCGGTCGCCGGGCTGCCGGTGCTCACGCGCTGGGAGGCCGACGACCTCGACTGGGCGCTCGCGCAGGGCGCCCCGGCGGTCTACGTGCTGACGAACACGCGCTCGCTCAGCGAGGACGACGCCGCGCGCCGCAACCGCGAGGTCGTCGCCGTCGCGATCGCCGCCGCCGAGCGCGCGGGCCTGCGGGTCTCGTTCGTGAGCCGCAGCGACTCGACCCTGCGCGGCCACTTCCCGCTCGAGACCGATGTGCTGCGCGCCGCGGCCGCCGAGCACGGGGGAGCGGCGCCGCACCTGACCGTGCTCGTGCCGGCCTTCCCCGACTCCGGCCGCATCACGGTCGACGCCGTGCACTACTGGGTCGTCGACGGCGAGGCGACGCCGGTGGGCGAGACGCCGTTCGCGGCCGACGCCACCTTCGGCTACCGCTCCTCCGACCTGCGCGACTGGGTGGAGGAGAAGACCGACGGCCGCATCCGCCGCGACGACGTCGCCGCGCTCACGCTCGGCATCATCCGCGCCGGCACCGACGCGGTCGTGTCGTTCCTCCGCGCCCTGCCCGTCGGCGCGGTCGTCGTCGTCGACGCGGTCGACGAGCACGACATGCGCCAGGTCGCGCTCGCGCTCCACGCGCTCGACCGCGAGGGCGTCACGGCGCTGCTGCGCATCGGCCCGCCGTACCTCCGCGCGCACATCGGCCAGGAGATCGCCGAGCCCGTCACCGCCGACCGCATCGACTTCGCCCACGAGCGCGGCGGGCTCGTAGTGGTCGGCAGCCATGTGCCGCTCACCACCGCGCAGCTCGACGCGCTGCTCGCCGACCGGCCCGGCACCGCCACGGTCGAGCTCGACGTGCGCGCGCTCATCGACGACCGGCGCGAGCAGCACCTCGAGGAGCAGGCGGATGCGGTGGCCCGCGCCATCGCGTCGGGCTCGGTCATCGTGCACACGAGCCGCGAGCTCGTCACCGGCCGCGACGGCGAGGAGAGCCTCGAGATCGCCCGCCGCGTCTCCTCCGGCCTCGTCGAGCTCGTCGCCCGCGTGCTCGAGCTCGCGCCGCCGCGCTTCGTCATCGCGAAGGGCGGCATCACCTCGAGCGACGTCGCATCCGAGGCGCTGCAGATCCGCCGGGCCCAGGTCGTCGGCCCGATGCTGCCCGGCATCGTCTCGCTCTGGCAGCCGCAGGTCGGCCCCGCCGTCGGCATCCCCTACGTCGTCTTCGCCGGCAACGTCGGCGAGACCGCATCGCTCGCGCGCGTGGTCCGCACGCTCGCCGACTGACCGACGCCCGACCGCACTCCTCCTCCCGCACGCATCGCAGAACGGAACAGCAATGACCAGCACCAGCACCGTCGCCGTCATCGGCCTCGGCGCCATGGGCCTGCCCATGGCCGCGCGGCTCGCGCAGCGCTTCGACGTCCGAGGGTTCGACATCGCCGAGCAGCGCGTCGAGCTCGCCGCCGAGCAGGGCGTCGCACCCGCATCGTCCGCCGCGGAGGCGGTCGCCGGCGCCCAGGTCGTGCTCGTCGCGGTGCGCACGGGCGAGCAGCTGCGCGAGCTGCTCTTCGGCGACTCGGGCCTCGCCGACCACCTCGCCGAGGGGGCGGCCGTCGTGCTCACGAGCACAGTGGGCACCGACGGCATCGCCGAGATCGCCGACCGGCTCGCGTCCTCCGGTGCGCACCTCGTGGACGCGCCGCTCTCCGGCGGACCCGTGCGGGCCGGCGACGGCGACCTGCTCATCGTCGTCGGCGCCGAGCCGGCAGCACTCGAGACCGCGCGCCCGGTGCTCGAGCAGCTGTCGTCGACGCTGTCGATCGTGGGAGACCGGCCCGGCGACGGCCAGGCGCTCAAGACCGTCAACCAGCTGCTGTGCGGCGTGCACATCGCGGCCGCCGCCGAGGCGCTCGCGCTCGCCGACGCGCTCGGCCTCGACCGCGAGCGCACCCTCGAGGCGCTCACCGCCGGCGCGGCAGGCTCGTTCATGCTCGGCAACCGCGGCCCGCGGGCGCTGCAGGCCTACGACGAGGGCGGCGCCGAGGTGCTGAGCCGCCTCGACATCTTCGTGAAGGACATGGGGATCGTGGGCGCGGCGGCCCGCGCGCACCACCTGGCGGCGCCCGTCGCCGCCGCCGCCGAGCAGCTGTTCCTGCTCGGCGAGGCGCAGGGCCTCGGCGAGCTCGACGACTCCGCGGTCATCCGCGTGGTGGCGCCCACGAGGCGCGGCGACGCGGCCTGACGGATGCGTCGCTCGGGTCCGGTGCCGGAGGGCGCCGGGCCCGTCGTCGTTCCGGCGGGGTATCCACCTCCGTGCCGAACCGGCCCGCGCAGGCCCGCGGACGCATCCTGGGCCTCAGAACGCGAGAACGCCGGTGTGTTCTGTCCTCAGACTGACGGATCGGCGCTCAGAGGCGCGTTCGGCACCGGCTCCACCGCCTCGCGGGGTAGAATCGGAGGGTTGCGCGGCCCCCGTGGCTGCGCGGAAGGCGGACGCGGAGAACGATGGCGAACGAGCACGGTGGACCGGCGCAGGACCTGACGTCCAAGGGGCGTGAGCAGGGCGACTACGGCGCCGACCAGATCCAGATCCTCGAGGGCCTCGAGGCGGTGCGGAAGCGCCCCGGCATGTACATCGGCTCGACCGGGCCGCGCGGCCTCCACCACCTGGTCTACGAGATCGTCGACAACGCGGTCGACGAGGCGCTCGCCGGCCACTGCGACAGCATCGACGTGACGATCCTCCCCGACGGCGGCGTGCGCGTCGCCGACAACGGCCGCGGCATCCCCGTCGACCCGCACTCCTCCGACCCGTCGAAGTCGACGGTCGAGGTCGTGCTCACCGTGCTGCACGCCGGCGGCAAGTTCGGCGGCGGCGGCTACGCGGTCTCCGGCGGCCTGCACGGCGTCGGCTCCTCGGTCGTGAACGCGCTCTCGTCGCGGCTCGAGGTCGAGATCAAGCGGCAGGGGCACGTGCACCGGCAGTCGTTCGCGGTCGGCGAGCCCGAGGGCCCGCTGCAGACCGGCGAGGCGACCGACGAGACCGGCACGACCGTCACCTTCTGGCCGAGCGCCGACATCTTCGAGACCGTCGAGTTCGACTACGAGACGCTCGCGAAGCGCTTCCAGCAGATGGCGTTCCTCAACAAGGGCCTGCGCATCGCGCTCGAGGACCTCCGCCCCGAGGCGCTCGAGCAGCCGGGCGGCGACGACAGCGCCGAGCCCGTGCAGCGCTCGGACGAGTACCTCTACGAGCAGGGCCTCAAGGACTACGTCGCCTACCTCAACGAGTCGAAGAAGTCGGAGCCGGTGCACCCGGAGATCATCGACTTCGAGGCCGAGGACACCGAGCGGCGCATCTCCGTCGAGATCGCCATGCAGTGGACGGGCTCCTACCAGGAGGCGGTCTACACCTACGCGAACACGATCAACACGCACGAGGGCGGCACCCACGAGGAGGGCTTCCGCGCGGCGCTCACCACGCTCGTCAACCGCTACGCGCGGCAGACGAACCAGCTCAAGGAGAAGGACGAGAACCTCTCGGGCGAGGATGTGCGCGAGGGCCTGACCGCGATCGTCTCGGTGAAGCTCGGCGAGCCGCAGTTCGAGGGCCAGACGAAGACGAAGCTCGGCAACACCGAGGCGAAGTCGTTCGTGCAGCGCGTCACCGGCGAGGAGCTCGGCCACTGGTTCGAGTCGAACCCGGCGTCGGCGAAGGAGATCGTGCGGAAGGCCATCCAGGCCTCGACCGCGCGCATCGCCGCGCGCAAGGCGCGCGAGCAGACCCGCCGCAAGGGCCTGCTCGAGTCGGGCGGCATGCCCGGCAAGCTGAAGGACTGCCAGTCGAAGGACCCGATCATCTCGGAGATCTTCCTCGTCGAGGGCAACTCGGCCGGCGGCTCGGCCGTGCAGGGCCGCGACCCCTACACGCAGGCGATCCTGCCGCTGCGCGGCAAGGTGCTCAACGTCGAGAAGGCGCGCCTCGACCGCGCGCTCGGCAACGCCGAGATCCAGTCGATGATCACCGCCTTCGGCGCGGGCCTCGGCGAGGACTTCGACCCCGGCAAGGCCAGGTACCACAAGATCGTGCTGATGGCCGATGCCGACGTCGACGGCCAGCACATCACCACGCTGCTGCTGACGCTGCTGTTCCGCTACATGCGGCCGCTCATCGACATGGGCTACGTGTACCTCGCCGCCCCGCCGCTCTACAAGCTGAAGTGGACGAACGCCGAGCACGAGTACGCCTACACCGACCGGGAGCGCGACGAGCTGCTCGCCGCCGGCTCGGCCTCGGGCAAGCGCATCCCCAAGGACAACGGCGTGCAGCGCTACAAGGGCCTCGGCGAGATGAACTACTCCGAGCTGTGGGAGACCACGATGGACCCGGCCACCCGCACGCTCAAGCAGGTGACGCTCGACGACGCCGCCGTGGCCGACGCGATCTTCTCGACCCTGATGGGCGAGGACGTCGAGGCCCGCCGCACCTTCATCCAGAAGAACGCGCGCGACGTGCGCTTCCTCGACATCTGAGCCTCGGAGACCGACGATGACTGACGAGACCCCCACCGCCGAGCCCTTCGACCGCGACGCCCCCAACCACGGCGCGATCGAGCAGGTCGACCTGCAGCTCGAGATGCAGCGGTCGTACCTCGACTACGCGATGAGCGTCATCGTCGGGCGCGCGCTGCCCGAGGTGCGCGACGGCCTGAAGCCGGTGCACCGCCGCGTGCTCTACGCGATGTACGACGGCGGCTACCGCCCCGACAAGGCGTTCTCGAAGTGCTCGCGCGTCGTCGGCGACGTCATGGGGCAGTTCCACCCGCACGGCGACTCGGCCATCTACGACGCGCTCGTGCGCCTCGTGCAGCCCTGGAGCCTCCGCTACCCGCTCGCGCTCGGCCAGGGCAACTTCGGCTCCGCCGGCGACGACGAGGCGGCCGCCCCCCGGTACACCGAGACGAAGATGTCGCAGCTCGCCATGGAGATGGTGCGCGACATCGACGAGGACACCGTCGACTTCCAGGACAACTACGACGGCCGCACGCAGGAGCCGTCCGTCCTGCCCGCCCGGTTCCCCAACCTGCTCGTCAACGGTTCGGTCGGCATCGCCGTCGGCATGGCCACGAACATCCCGCCCCACAACCTCCGCGAGGTCG
Organism: Agrococcus sp. BE272; assembly: GCF_031457935.1. Classification (NCBI taxonomy): domain Bacteria; kingdom Bacillati; phylum Actinomycetota; class Actinomycetes; order Micrococcales; family Microbacteriaceae; genus Agrococcus; species Agrococcus sp. BE272. The sequence continues at coordinate 996,805 of NZ_JAVDXL010000001.1, forward strand.
CCGACGGCGCGATCTGGCACCTCGAGCACCCGGATGCGTCGAGGGAGGAGCTGCAAGCGGCGCTCGTCGCGCGCATCCACGGCCCCGACTTCCCGACGGGCGCGCAGATCCTCGGCACCCGCGGCATCCAGGAGGCGTACCGCACCGGTCGCGGCTCGATCACGATGCGCGCGGTCGTCACGGTCGAGGAGGTCCAGGGCCGCACCGCGCTCGTCGTCACCGAGCTGCCGTACCAGGTGAACCCCGACCGCCTCGCGGTGCGCATCGCCGACCTCGTGAAGGACGGCAAGCTGCAGGGCATCGCGAACCTCGAGGACCAGACCTCGGGCCGCACCGGCCAGCGCCTCGTCATCACGCTCAAGCGCGACGCGGTCGCGAAGGTCGTGCTCAACAACCTCTACAAGCACACGCAGCTGCAGGAGAACTTCGGCGCGAACATGCTCGCGATCGTCGACGGCGTGCCGCGCACGCTGCCGATCGACGGCTTCATCACGCACTGGGCCGACCACCAGGTCGAGGTCATCGTGCGTCGCACGCAGTTCCGCCTCGCCAAGGCCGAGGACCGCATGCACATCCTGCGCGGCTACCTCAAGGCGCTCGACGCGCTCGACGACGTGATCGCGCTCATCCGCCGCTCGCCGACGCCCGACGAGGCGCGCACGGGACTCATGGAGCTGCTCGAGATCGACAAGCGGCAGGCCGACGCCATCCTCGAGCTGCAGCTGCGCCGGCTCGCCGCGCTCGAGCGCCAGAAGATCCACGACGAGGCCGACGAGCTCGAGCGCCAGATCACCGACTTCCGCGACATCCTCGCCAAGCCCGAGCGCCAGCGCTCGATCATCGTCGACGAGCTCACCGAGATCGTCGCGAAGTTCGGCGACGACCGCCGCACCGAGATCATGCACGGCTACGACGGCGACGTGTCGATGGAGGACCTCATCCCCGAGGAGCAGGTCGTGGTGAGCCTCACGACCGGCGGCTACATCAAGCGCACCCGCATCGACCAGTACCGCGCGCAGCACCGCGGCGGCAAGGGCGTGCGCGGCGCGCAGCTGCGCAGCGACGACGTCGTCGAGCACTTCAGCGTCAACTCGACGCACGACTGGATGCTGTTCTTCACGAACCGCGGACGCGTCTACCGGATGAAGGCGTACGAGATCGCCGAGGCCGGCCGCGACGCGAAGGGGCAGCACGTCGCCAACCTGCTCGCGTTCCAGCCCGACGAGCAGGTGCAGACGGTGCTCACGCTGCGCGACTACCAGCAGGCCGAGTACCTCGTGCTCGCGACGCAGCAGGGGCAGGTGAAGAAGACGCGCCTCGAGCTGTACGACACGAACCGCACCGGCGGCATCATCGCGATCAACCTCGCCGACGACGACCGCCTCATCTCGGCGATGCTCGCGAACTCCGACGACGAGATCCTCGTGGTGACGACGCTCGGCCGCGCGGCCCGCTTCGCCGCCACCGACGAGGCGCTGCGGCCCATGGGCCGCGCCACCGGCGGCGTGCGCGGCATCCGCCTGCGCGACGACGACCAGGCGCTCGCCGCCATGGTGATCGGCGAGGAGGGCTACGTCTTCGTCGTCACCGAGCAGGGCTTCGGCAAGAAGACGAAGGTCGCCGACTACCCGACGAAGGGCCGCGGCACGCAGGGCGTGCTCACCTTCGCCTCCGGCGACCACGACCGCGGCACGCTCGTCGGCGCGACGATCGTGCACGACGGCGACGAGCTGCTGCTCATCCGCACCTCCGGCAAGGTCATCCGCTCGAGCGTCGACGAGGTCGAGGCACGGGGCCGCACCACGATGGGCGTGCAGTTCGCCGAGAAGTCGGCCACCGACCTGGTGATCTCGATCGCCCGCAACGTCGAGCGCGACGTCGAGGAGGAGGTCGCCGAGGCCGCCCCGACGGCCGCCGCCGACGCATCCGCCGCCGAGGCGTCGACCGCGGCCGCGGAGGCGGAGGGCGCTATCGTGGACGCCACGGACCCGGCAGACGCCGACCGCACGGACGACGTCACCGAGGAGACCGACGAATGAGCATCGCCGAGAAGCTGCAGAGCAAGTCGCCTCGCCGCAGCGGATCGAGCAAGCAGGTGCGCCTGCGGCTCGTGCACATCGACTTCTGGTCGGCGATGAAGGTGTCGGCCGTGCTGGGCCTCGTGCTCGGCATCGTGCAGCTCGTCGTCACCTTCGTGGTGTGGACGCTGCTGCAGATCGTCGGCCTGTTCGGCAAGGTCGACGAGGTGATGCGCGACATCCTCGCCGACCCCGACTTCGCGATCACGTCGCTGCTGTCGCTGCCGCAGGTGATGATGTTCACGCTGCTCGTCGCGGTGCTGAACTTCGTCGTCATCACGGTGCTGGGCGCGGTCATCGCCGTGCTCTACAACCTGTCGGTGCGCCTCACGGGCGGCCTGCAGGTCGGCTTCGCCAACCAGTAGGCCGGCTCGTCGCGGGCATCGACCCGACCGGGTCCTGCGGGCCCTGCGGGTCTGGTAGAGTCGATGCTTGTGCTCGGGGCTATAGCTCAGGCGGTTAGAGCGCTTCGCTGATAACGAAGAGGTCCATGGTTCGAGTCCATGTAGCCCCACCACGCACGACTCCCACGGCCGTCACGGCCACGGGGCCTTAGCTCAGTTGGTAGAGCGCCTGCTTTGCAAGCAGGATGTCGGGAGTTCGATTCTCCCAGGCTCCACGATCAGCCCCGCTCCGGCGGGGCTCTCGTCGTCTCCGGCCCCGCGCCCCCGCCGCCCTCTTCCTCTCCCCCGCTTCGGTCGATGCAGAGCGAGTGCTTGTGGACAGTCGCGGAGGTGCAGGTGGTCTCGTGACGCGTGCCGCCTGCGGCGGCGCGCTCCTCGACCAAGGGGGTTGGCGCGACGCGGTCCTCGACCAGGCGGGGACGGCGGGTGGTCTCGTGACGCGTGCCGCCTGCGGCGGCGCGCTCCTCGACCAAGTGGGAGGGGGCGGCGGGCGGATGCGAGGATGGAGGCGATGGACGAGCGGAAGGACTGGCGGCAGCGCATCGCGCGCGCGATCCGCACCGACCCGGCATCGCGACCCATGACCGAGGCGCTCCTCACGATCGACGAGGTGCACGCGCGGAAGGTCATCGACCTCGCGATGCGGATCGCCGAGGCGCTCACGGCCGTCGGCGCATCCGCCAACGACGTCACGCTCGCCACCGCCCGCGTCGCCGCGGCGCTCGGCATCAAGCCGGTGCACGTCGACGTCACCTACAACTCGATCGGCGTCTCGTACCACCGCAACCACGACGACCTGCCGATCACGCTGCTGCGGGTCGTGCGCGCGCCGGTGCCCGACCACGCCAAGCTGCAGCGCCTGCAGGCGCTCGTCGTCGAGATCGAGCACGGCCTCGAGCTCGAGCAGGCCCGCTCCCGCTTCCACGCGATCCGTCGCACGCCCTTCATGTACCGGCCCACGTTCGTCGTGCTCGCGCAGGGGATGCTCGCGGTCGGCGTGTGCGTGCTGTTCGGGGCGTCGTGGCTCATCGCCGCGATCGCCTTCCTCGCGTCGTGCGCCGCCGCGGTCGCCCAGCGCGGCATGGCGAGGCTCCGCGTGCCGTTCTTCTTCTCGCAGATGGTCGGCGCGCTGGTCGTCACGGCGGCGGCCGCCGCGACCGGCGCGCTGTCGGAGCTCGGCGTGCCGATGCTCGAGGGCGTGCGGCCGTCGATCATCGTCGCGGCCGGCATCGTCCTCATGCTCGCCGGGCTCTCGGTGGTCGGCGCCGCCCAGGACGCGATCGACGGCTTCGCGCTCACCGCCGGCGGGCGCATCCTCGAGCTCGTCATGGCCACGCTCGGCGTCGTGCTCGGCATCCTCGGCGGCCTCTCGCTCGCGAGCTCGCTCGGCGCGGGCTTCGTGCTGACGAGCGACGCCCCCGCGCTCGGCACCCTGCCGCTGCAGTTCAGCGGCGCGGTGATCATCGCGATCGCGGTCGCGGTCATGAACGGCGCCGGCCTGCGCACGACGCTCGTGAGCGCCGTGCTCGGCACGATCGCCTGGCTCGGCTACTCGGCCGGCACGGCGGGCGGGCTCGACGTCGCCGTCGCGAGCGGCCTCGGCGCGCTCATCGCGAGCTTCGTCGGCATCCTCATCGCCCACCGCCTCCACGTGCCGTCGATCGCCGTCACCACCGCCGCGATCGTGCCGCTCGTGCCCGGGTACGCGGTCTTCCGCGGCCTGCTCGAGCTCGTCGAGACCGACGGCTCGCCCACGAGCCTCATCATCGGCTTCGCGACCCTCATCGGCGCCGGCGCGATCGGCATCGCCCTCGCCTCCGGCGCGTCGCTCGGGCTCTTCCTCGGCGCGCCCTTCCGCGACACGGTCGAGAGCGTGATGCGCGGCAGGGGCCGCGCCCGCTGATCCGGGCGCGCGCGCAGGCCCCCCGGCTACGGTGGGAGCGGCTGCTGCCGGCGCCTGCCGCAGCGGGGAGGTGACGATGCAGCGCGAGCCCGACGGCGGCACCGACGAGGTCGGCGCGCTGCCCCGCACCCGATCGATCAGCCGCTGGGACCGGCTGTGGCGCCCGTTCTGGGTGCTGCCGATGGTGATCGTGGTCGCCGCGGTGCTCGCCGGCTACCTCGTGCCCGAGCTCGACCGGCTCGCGGCGGACGAGCTGCCCTACGTCTTCCCGGGCGGACCGAACGGCGCGCGCGACATGCTCGGCACGATCGCCGGCGCCATGATCTCGGTCACCGGCCTCGTCTTCTCGATCACCATGGTGGTCGTGCAGCTGGCGAGCAGCCAGTACAGCCCCCGCATCCTCGGCGACTTCCTCGCGAGCCGCACGACGCAGGTGACGCTCGGCATCTTCGCCGCGAGCTTCACGTACGCGCTCACGGTGCTGCGCTCGGTGATCGGGGAGTCGGGCGAGGGCGGCGCGTTCGTGCCCCAGCTGGCGGTGACGCTCGGCTTCCTCCTCGTGCTCGCGAGCGTCGGCATGTTCCTCGCGTTCATCCACCACATCACGCGGTCGATCCAGGTCTCCTCGATCGTGTCGAGCCTGGGCGACGACACGCTCGACGTCGTGCGGCGGTACTTCCCGGAGCCCTCGGCGCCGGGCGCCCGGCTCGGCACGGTCCGCTGGGATGGCGAGGAGGGCCTCGAGCCGCAGACCGTCGCGGCCGAGGAGCACGGCGCGGTGGTCGAGCTCGACCACCGCGGGCTCGTGGCGCACGCCGCGGAGCACGACCTCGTGCTCGAGGTGCTGCTGCAGGTCGGCGACGCGGTGCCCGAGGGCCTGCCCGCGCTGCGCGTCTGGCGACCCGTCGGCTCGCCGCCGCTCGACGACGAGCGCCTCGCGCCCATCCGCCGCCTCGTGGCCGTCGAGCAGGATCGCGTGCTCAACCAGGATCCGGCGCTCGGCATCCGCAAGCTCGTCGACATCGCCGAGCGCGCGCTCTCGCCCGGCATCAACGATCCGACGACCGCGGTGCAGGTGCTCGACGAGCTGCACCGCATCCTCCGCCTCACCGTCACGCGGGCAGAGCTGCCCGCCCTCGTGTCGCGCGACGGCAGGCTGCGCCTGGTGCACCGGCCGCAGCGCGTCGAGCAGCTCATCGACCTCGCCATCGGCGAGCCGCTCCACTACGGCGAGGGGTCGCTGCAGGTGCCGCGACGCATCGCGGCCATGGTCGACGACCTCCGGGCGGTCGCGCTCGCCGAGCACCGACCGGCGCTCGAGCGGTGGGCGAGGCGGGCGGATGCGGTGGTGCGGACGCAGGAAGCGCGGCACGCGGGCGACGCGCAGGCGCAGCCGGGGGACGCCCCTTAGGGTTCACCGTTTCGCATCCGGCTCGCATCCCGAGTACCGTTGTCGGGGCCTCCGTGCGTCGACATCGACGTTCCGGGGGCATTTGACAGCGATGCGTGAAGCGATTCGAGGCACATGAGCGAGCAGACGACACCCGGCACCGACACCAGCACCAGCGCTCCTCCTGCCGACGGCTTCACCCACCACCCGGCGCTCGACATCCCGCCGCTGCCGGTCGAGGACGCGGAGCGCAAGCCGCTCGACCGGATCGTCTTCGGGATCGCCGCCGCCGTCGCGCTCGCCTTCGTGCTCTGGGGAACCCTCGGCACCGCGTCGCTCGGCACGGCCGCCGGCGCGGGCGTCGACTGGGTCGTGCACAACACGGGCTGGCTCTTCGCGCTCGCCGCATCGGGCTTCGTCGTCTTCATCGTCTGGATCGCCGCGAGCCGCTTCGGCCGCATCCCGCTCGGCGACGACGGCGAGGACCCGGAGTTCTCGACGATGTCGTGGATCGCGATGATGTTCTCGGCGGGCATGGGCATCGGCCTCGTCTTCTACGGCGTCACCGAACCGGTGAGCCACCTCGTCACGCCGCCGCCCGGCACCGGCGGCGGCGACGACGCCGAGGCCGTGCGCACGGCCATGGCGACGACGATGTTCCACTGGTCGCTGCACCCGTGGGCGATCTACGCCGTCGTCGGCCTCGCGCTCGCCTACACCGGCTTCCGCAAGCGCCGGCCGCTGCTCATCTCGTCGGCGTTCACCGCGCTCGTCGGCAAGCGCACCGTCGAGGGACCGGTCGGCCGCGCGATCGACATCTTCGCCATCTTCGCGACCCTCTTCGGCTCGGCGACCTCGCTCGGCCTCGGCGCGCTGCAGATCGGCTCGGGCCTCGAGCTCGTCGCCGGCATCGGCGGGGTCGGCAACGGCGTGATCATCGGCATCATCGCGATCCTCACCGCCCTCTTCGTCGTCTCGGCCGTGTCGGGCATCTCGCGCGGCATCAAGTGGCTGTCGAACACCAACATGGTCCTCGCCGGCGTGCTCGCGCTGTTCGTGCTCGTCGTCGGCCCCACCGTCTTCATCCTCAACCTGCTGCCCACGACCATCGGCGCCTACTTCGAGCAGCTCGCCGTCATGTCGGCGCGCACCGAGGCCGCCGGCGGCGAGGCCGTCGCCGCGTGGCTGTCGGGCTGGACGATCTTCTACTGGGCCTGGTGGGTGAGCTGGACGCCGTTCGTCGGCATGTTCATCGCGCGCATCTCGCGCGGCCGCACCATCCGCCAGTTCGTCACCGGCGTGCTCGTCGTGCCCTCGCTCGTCTCGCTCGTGTGGTTCGCGATCTTCGGCGGGCTCGGCATCGACCTCGAGCGCGCGGGCATCGACCTCGGCAGCTCCGGCACGCCCGAGGCGACGCTCTTCATGGCGCTCGGCGAGCTGCCGCTCGCGCAGATCACGGCGATCGTCGTCATGGTGCTCGTCGCGATCTTCTTCGTGTCGGGCGCCGACGCGGCCTCGATCGTGATGGGCACCCTCTCGCATCGCGGCTCGCTGCGGCCGAGCCGCGCATCCGTCGTCTTCTGGGGCGTCGCGACCGGCGCCGTCGCCGCCATCATGCTGCTGCTCGGCGGCGAGGACGCGCTGGCCGGCCTGCAGCAGGTGACGATCATCGCGGCACTGCCGTTCGTCGTCATCATGGTCGGCCTCGCCGTCGCTCTCACGCGCGACCTCTCGCAGGACCCGGTCGTCGTGCGCCGCGCCTACGCGGTCGCGGCGGTCGAGCAGGCGGTCGTCGCGGGCGTCACCGAGCACGGCGACGACTTCCAGCTGACCGTCGAGCAGACCGCGCCCGGCGAGGGCGTCGGCGAGCTCGTGCCCACGCAGCCCGTCGACCCCGCCGCGCTCCCGTCGACCGAGGCGCCGAGCGCCCGCTCCGAGGACGACGAGGCGGCGGATGCGCCGGTCGCCGAGCCGGCGGACGGTCGCGCCGACGCGGCGGCCCGGCCCGAGGAGCCGCCCCGGCCGTAGGATGGCGCAATGCGCATGCGAGTGGCCGCCTACGCCCTCATCACGAGGGGCGAGGGCGACGGCGCGCAGATCCTGCTGCCGCACTGGCGCGAGGGCGGCATGTCGGGCTGGACGCTGCCGGGCGGCGGCGTCGAGCCGGGGGAGCACCCGGCCGACGGCGCCGTGCGGGAGGTCAAGGAGGAGACCGGCTACGACGTGCGGCTCGTGAGCCTGCTCGGCGTCGACTCCGCCGTGCTCTCGAGCGCCGCGCGCGGCGACGAGCTGCAGGCGCTGCGCATCCTCTACCGCGCCGAGATCATCGGCGGCGAGCTCGCCGTCGAGGTGGGCGGCACGACCGACGACGTCGCGTGGCACGCGCTCGCGGATGTGCCGGAGCTGCGGCACGTGCACGCCGTCGACTGGGCGCTGCGCCACCTCGGCGACGCCGGATCGCCGCTGCGCTGATGCCCGCCATGCCCCCGCTGGTCGTGCTCGGCCTCGCCCTCATGGCGGCGAGCGTCGTCATCAGCGGCATCGACATCGTGCGCACGATGCGCTCCGGGCGGGAGCCAGAGCGGCGGCTGCGCGCCTTCCTGCTCGCGGCCGGCGTGCTCATCGCCGGCGGCATCCTCGTGGTCGTCGGCTCGACCCTGGGCTGAGCCGGCGGAGCACGCCGGGCTCGCGCCAGCACGCAGCAGGGGCCCCGCCTCGCGGCGGAGCCCCTGCTGTCGAGCGTCGGATCAGGCCTGCGGCGAGCCGGCCTCCGGGCCCTCGGCGAGGCCGCCGGAGGGCTGGTCGACCGGGCGCGGCGGCGCGTCGATCGCCGAGTCGTCGGCGTCGGGGATCCAGAGGTCGTCGTCGGCGCGGAGCGTCTGCCAGGCGGCGTAGGCCGCGCTCGCGACCGCCACGGCGCCGGCGCCGATGAGGAGCCACTGCCAGGCGTTGGGACCGCTCTTGGCGGCGTGCGCGGGCGAGACCTCGGGCACCGTCGTGTAGCGGCGCACGCTGTCGATGGCGTCCTTCACGCGGTCGTCCTTCGCGATCTGCGCCATGGCCGCGAACGAGCCGAGGCCCGATGCGATGGCCGGCACGACCGACGAGTTCCAGCCCCGCGTGGCGCGGGAGAGCGTGTTGCGGCCCGCGTCGACGCCGCGGTGCACGTAGCGCTCGGCGGTCGGACGCAGCGACTCGTTGCCGTAGGCGCGAGCGGCCTCGCGGGCCTCGCGGGCGATCTCGGCGGCGTGGTGGTTCACCACGCGCTGCTCGGCCCAGAGCTTGTCGGCCTGCTTGCGGAGCTTCTTCACCTGCTTCGCGCGCTTGCGCGAGAGTTCGAGCGACATATCCGTCCTTCCGTGGGGAGAGCCTGCGGCTGATCATTGCAGGTTTTCCTGGACGCGTCACCCAGCGGACGAGCGGTTTCGCTGTCGTCGAACCTGCCCCCTCCGACGGGCTCCGCAGGCCCTCGCTGTGGGAGGATCGAGGCATGGCTCACCACACTGCTGTCGCGACGATCCGCACGAACCTCGGCGAGATCAAGGTCAACCTCCTCGGCGACCACGCCCCCAAGACGGTGCAGAACTTCGTCGAGCTCGCCACCGGTGCTCGCGAGTGGACGCACCCCGGCACCGGCAAGACCTCGACCGACCCGCTCTACGACGGCGTCGTCTTCCACCGCATCATCCCCGACTTCATGATCCAGGGCGGCGACCCGCTCGGTCAGGGCGTCGGCGGCCCCGGCTACCAGTTCGACGACGAGATCCACCCCGAGCTCGACTTCAACGCCCCGTACGTGCTCGCCATGGCAAACGCCGGCATCCAGGGCGGCCGCGGCACGAACGGCTCGCAGTTCTTCATCACGACCGTCGCGACCCCGTGGCTCAAGGGCAAGCACACGATCTTCGGCCTCGTCGAGGACGAGGCGTCGCGCAAGGTCGTCGACGCGATCCAGGCCGTGCCCACCGACGGCCGCGACCGTCCGCTCGAGGACGTCGTGATCGAGTCCGTCGAGATCCAGCAGGCCTGACCCCAGGTGTCCGCCGCCCCGCCTGCCGATCGCTGCTACCGGCATCCTGATCGGCAGAGCTGGGTGCTCTGCCAGCGCTGCGGCCGCACCATCTGCGGCGAGTGCCAGCAGCAGGCGCCGGTCGGCGTGCACTGCCCCGAGTGCGTGCGCGAGCTGCGCGACGAGCAGCGCGCGCGCCTGCGCGAGACGCGCGTCGCCCACGGCGGCCCGCGCACCGCGATCGGGCAGCGCACCCGGCAGTGGCTCGCGCAGCCCGCGCCGGTGACGATCGCCATCGTCGCGGTCACCGCGCTCGTCGGCGTGCTGCAGATCCTGCCCGGCAACCTGTCGGGGCAGCTGATGTACTTCCTGCCCTACTCGCTCGTCGAGCCGTGGCGCTTCCTCACCTACGCGCTCGTGCACGCGGGGGTGCTGCACTTCGCCTTCAACATGATGATCCTGTGGATGGTGGGGCCGGCGATCGAGGAGCGCATCGGACGGCTGCCGTACCTCGCCGCGTACGTCGTGAGCGCGGCGGGGGCCGCGGTGGCCGTCGCGTGGTTCACGCCGGCCTCCGCCGTGGTCGGCGCCTCGGGCGCGATCTACGCGCTGTTCGGCATGGCGATCGGCATGCAGCGGATGCTCGGGCGGGTGCAGCCGGCGCTGCTCGTGCTCGTCGGCATCAACCTCGTGATCACCTTCGCGTTCGGCGGCATCTCGTGGCCGGCGCACGTCGGCGGCCTCGCGATCGGGCTCGCGCTCGGCTTCGGCATCGGCGCGGTGCATGCGCGGATGCGCGGCGACCGCACCACGCGCGCGGCCTGGCTCGTCATCGGCGGTGTCGCGCTCGTGCTCGCGGCGCTCTTCGCGGCTCGCGTCGCCGTGCTGTTCTGAGCGCAGTCCGGACGCCCCGTTCTCCACAGGTTTCTCCACACCTGGGGAGAACTACACCGGTGTGATTCGGTCGGCTACTTCCAGCGCGTGGTCATGATGAAGCCGATGAACATCACGCCGAAGCCGATCACGATGTTCCAGGAGCCCAGCTGCGGCAGCGGCAGCGTCGTGCCCGAGATGTAGTACACGATCACCCAGAGGAAGCCGACGAGCATGAAGCCGAACATGACCGGCTTGAACCAGACCGGGTTCCGCTGGTCGTCGTGCGGGGAGCGCTCCTTGCCCTTCGCGGACCGGCTCTTGGCGGCCGACGCCTTCTCGATGGACTTGTCGCTGCTCATGGCACCCAATGGTAATGCAGGCGCCGCCTAGGATTGAGCGGTGGCCAGGCAGCAGCGCGCGGAGGGTCGCCGCCCCCGGCGGCGCGCCTCGGCCGCGAGCGTGCTGGGCGAGCTGCTCGTGACCGCGGGGGTGCTCGCGCTCGGCTACGCCGGCTGGCAGCTGTGGCTCTCGGACGCCGTGCTCGGCGGGCAGCAGCAGGAGGCGGCGCGCAGCTTCGCCTCGCAGCTGGGGCCCGTCCAGCCCGGATCGCCCGATGCATCCGCCCCCGATGCGGCGCTCCGCACCGACGAGCCGCCGGCCGAGCCTGCCGCCGCCGACCGCGAGTCGTTCGCGGTGATGTACATCCCTCGGCTCGGCGGCTTCGAGCGCGTGATCGGCGAGGGCACGAGCCGCGCGGTGCTCGACTCGCTCGAGCAGGGGCTCGCGCACTACAGCGACTCGGCGCAGCCGGGGGAGCTGGGCAACTTCGCGGTCGCCGGGCACCGCAACGGCCAGGGCGGGCCGTTCACGCACCTCGACGAGCTGCGCGTCGGCGACCGCATCTACGTGCAGACCGCCGGCGCGTGGCACGTCTACGAGTTCCGCAACCACGAGTACGTGCCGCCGACCGCCGTCGAGGTCGTCGCCCCGGTGCCGCAGCAGCCCGAGACGCCCGCCGACGGGCGCTACCTCACGCTCACGACGTGCAACCCCGAGTGGTCGGCCGAGGGCCGGCTCATCGCCTACGCCACCTGGCTCGGGTGGCAGGAGGCCGAGGCCGGCATGCCCGCCGAGCTCGCCGCCAGCCTCGGGAGGGCATGATGTATGCAGCACTCTGGCGTGCGCTGCCCGGGCCCTGGCCCGTGCGGTTGCTGCTCGTGGCCGCGCTGCTCGCGGCCGTCGCCTGGTTCCTCGTCCTCCACGGCTACCCGTGGGTGATGCAGACCTTCTTCCCGACCCCGGACCCCACCATCACATGACTCGCATCCTCGTCGTCGACAACTTCGACAGCTTCGTCTACACCCTCGCCGGCTACCTCCAGGAGCTCGGCGCGGAGGTCTCGGTCGTGCGCAACGACGAGGTCGACGCGTCGACCATCCGCGACTGGGATGCCGTGCTGCTCTCGCCGGGCCCCGGCGCTCCGGCCGACGCGGGCGTCTCCATCCCGATGGTGCACGCCGCGATCGAGACCGGCACGCCGCTGCTGGGCGTCTGCCTCGGCCACCAGGCGATCGCCGAGGCGCTCGGCGGCGTGGTCACGCACGCGCCGCAGCTCATGCACGGCAAGACGAGCCTCGTCGAGCACGACGGCACGACGGTCTTCGAGGGCCTCCCGAGCCCGCTCACCGCGACCCGCTACCACTCGCTCGCGATCGTCGACGGCACGGTGCCGGATGCGCTGCGCGTCACCGCGCGGACGGTCCCGGATGCGCAGGCCGGCGTGATCATGGCGGTCGAGCACCGCGGTGCCCCCGTCTGGGGCGTGCAGTTCCACCCGGAGTCGGTGCTCACCGAGGGCGGCTACCGGATGCTGGGCAACTGGCTCGAGGCCGCGGGGCTCACCGGCGCGGCGCAGCTCGCCGAGGGCCGCGCGCCCCTCGTGACGCTCGCACCGCCGCCCGACCACGTGGCGTAGTGGGGGCAGTCGGGGTCGACCCCCGGGCTCGCGAGAGCGTCAGCCCTCGTCGCCGCCGCCGCCGCCGCCACCGCCGCCGCCACCGCCGTTGCCGGGGTTGGTCGGCTCGGGCTCCGGCTCGGGCTCTGGCTCCGGCTCGGGCTCCGGCTCCGGTGCGGGGGCCGGAGCGGGATCGGGCGCCGGCTGGCCGTTGCAGTAGAGCAGCGTGATGGTGCTGCCCTGCGGGTGGTCGCCGGGCGTGAGCGACTGCTCGACGACCTCGCCGCCCAGGCAGCGCGTCGTGAAGCGGCGGTCGACCGTGAGGCCGAGGGCGCTCATCTGGTCGGCGGCGCTCGAGATCGCCTGCCCCGTGACGTCGGGCACGGTCACGAGCCCGCTCGCGAGGACGATGTTGACGGTCGCGCCGCGCGAGACGTCGGTGCCGGCGCTCGGGTCGGTGCGCACGACGAGGTCGGCGGCGACGGTCGGCGCGTTCTCGCGCGTCACGGTGCCGACGGTGTACCCGGCCGCCTCGAGCGCCTGCCGCGCCTGCGCCTCGGTGAGGTTCGCGACGCTCAGCAGCGGCGAGGGCGGCGGGCCGTTCGAGACCACGACGGTGATCGCGGCGCCGGGGGAGAGCACGATGCCCGCGTCGGGATCCGTGCGCAGCACCGTGCCGGCCTCGGCGTCGTCGATCACGCGCCGCACCTCGGGCACGAGGTCAGCGCCCTCGACGGCGGCGACCGCCTCCGCCTCCTGCATGCCGGCGACGGCGGGCACGGTGGTGGAGAGCCCGGCGATCGGGATGCTGCCGCCCAGGCTAACGGCCCACGCGACGGCGCCCACGACGAGCACGGCGATGAGCGCGACGGCGCCCCAGAGCCAGGCCACGGGCGGACGGCGGTCGCGCCGCACCGCCGCGAGCTCGGCGGTCGTCTCGGCCTCGGGCTGCGGGTCGTCGGCGGCGAGCGCGGCGAACATCGTCGTCGCGGCCCCGATCTCGACCGGCGCGGTGTCGGTGCGCTCGAAGGGCACGAGCACGCCGGCGAGCGCGTCGTCGAGCGCCTGCTTGAACTCGGTGGCCGTCTGGAAGCGGTGCTCGCGGCGCTTCTCGAGCGCCTTCGCGACGATGGAGTCCATCTCGGGCGTGATGCCCGGGGTGATCGACGAGGTGGTCGGCGGCTCCTCGGCGACGTGCTGGTAGGCGACGCCGACCGCGGTGTCGGACTCGAACGGCGCGCGGCCGGTCAGCAGCTCGAAGAGGATCACGCCGGTGGAGTACAGGTCGGTGCGGGCATCGACCGACTCGCCGCGCGCCTGCTCGGGGGAGAAGTACTGGGCGGTGCCGAGGATGGTGCCGGTCTGCGCCACGTTGGCGCTCGTCTCGCTCACCGCACGGGCGATGCCGAAGTCCATCACCTTGATCTGGCCGCCGGGCGTCACCATGACGTTGCCCGGCTTGATGTCGCGGTGGACGATCCCGGCGCGGTGCGAGTACTCGAGGGCGGTGAGGATGCCCTTGGTGATGCGCACGGCCTCGGCCTCGGTGAGCGGGCCCTCGGCGATGATGTCCTTCACCATCCGGCCGTCGACGTACTCCATCACGATGTACGGCACGGCGGCGGGCTCGCCCTGGGCGTCGACCGCCGGCTCCTCGCCGGCGTCGAAGACGCGCACGACGGTGGGGTGCGACATCCGCGCCGCGGACTGCGCCTCCTGACGGAAGCGCGTGCGGAACTCCGGGTCGAGCGAGAGCTCAGGCTTCAGCAGCTTGACGGCCACCTGCCGGTCGAGCCGGGTGTCGCGGGCCTTGTGCACCTGCGCCATGCCGCCCTGGCCGATGAGCTCGCCGATCTCGTAGCGGTCGCCGAGGGTCCGCAGGGAGGCGATGATGCTGTCGGTCATCGCGGCTCCTTCCCTCGTGCATGCGTCAGGACGTCGTCCCGGCGCGCGGCGGGATCGGTCGATTCTACGTCACGGGCGCGGGCGACCCCCGTGGTGCGGCCGATCAGGGCTCGACCGGCGGCTCCACCGGCAGGGTCTCGGTCGGCTCCGTGGGCGTCGGCGTGGGCGTCGGCTCGGGCTCCGGGGTCTCCTCCGGCGTCGCCGTCATCGTCAGCGCCGGGGACGAGCCGCTCGTGAGCGACTCGCCGCCGTCGACGTCGCACGTGTAGGTGTACGAGATCGTCGTGTCGCCGGCGGGGACCGAGCTGAAGTTCATCTGCGCGATGCCGGTCTCCTCGATCTGCTCCCGGCCGTCGGGCCAGGTGATCGTGGCCGTGTAGCCGCCGAGGCTGTAGCCGGCGGGGCAGCTCGCCTCGTCCCAGACGACGACGGGGCTGTCGCCGACCGTGAGGGCCGCCGGGTCGCCGCCGTCCTGCAGGCGCGGCACCGACGTGGGGTCGGCGATCGCGGCCACGGGGGCGTAGATCGTGCCCGTCACGGTCGAGCCCACCGGCACCGGGCCGGTCGGGTCGACGGCGTAGACGGTGCCCGCGTCGGCCTCGGCGGTGGCCGGGTTGCCGGTCTCGACGGCAGGCTCGAGCTCGAGCGCCTCGATCGCGGCGCGGAACTCGGCCTCGTCCATCCCCTCGAAGTCGCTCAGGTCGATGTCGACCGTCTCGAGGGTCTGGCTCGGCACGGGCGTGCCCGAGTCGACGGGCGGCTGCTGCTGCTGGTTGAGGAGCATCATCGCGATCGCGACGCCGGCCGCGACGAGCAGCACCGCGAGGATCACGACGGGCCAGATCCAGGGGTTGCGGCGCCGGTCGCGGTCGCGGTCCAGCGTCGTCGCGCGAGTCACCGGCAGCGCCGCCGTCGCGGGGCTCGACTGGGTCGTGATCACCCGGGTCGCGGCCTGGGTCGGCGAGTCGATCGTCGCGAACGAGTCGGTCGAGGCGATGCCCGGCACGATCGCCGCGGCGCCCGCGATGTCGCCACGGCGCAGCATGGTCGCGGCGCGCGACAGGTGCGCCGCCGAGGTCGGGCGGTCGGCGGGGGTCTTCGCGATGCACGACAGCACGAGGTTGCGCACCGGCTCCGGCACGGTGCCGGGCAGGTCCGGCGGCGCGTCGTTGATGTGCGCCATCGCGATCGCGACCTGCGACTCGCCCGTGAACGGCCGCCGGCCGGCGAGCGCCTCGTAGGCGACGATGCCGAGCGAGTAGATGTCGGTCGACGGCGCCGCCTGCTGCCCCGAGGCCTGCTCGGGCGAGAGGTACTGCACCGTGCCCATGACCTGGCCGGTCGCGGTGAGCGGCACCTGGTCGGCGATGCGCGCGATGCCGAAGTCGGTGATCTTGACGCGGCCCTCGGGCGTGATGAGCAGGTTGCCGGGCTTGATGTCGCGGTGCACGAGCCCCGCCTGGTGCGCGGCGTGGAGCGCTGCGGAGGTCTGCGCGACGATGTCGAGCACCTTGTCGGCCGAGAGCGTGCGGTCGCGGTCGAGGATCGCGCTGAGCGGCTCGCCCGGCACGAGCTCCATCACGAGGAAGGCGCTGCCCTCCTCCTCGCCGTAGTCGAAGACGTTGGCGATGCCCTCGTGGTTGACGAGCGCGGCGTGGCGGGCCTCGGCGCGGAAGCGCTCGAGGAACCCGGGGTCGCCCATGTACTCGTCCTTGAGGATCTTGAGCGCCACCGTGCGGCCGATCACCTGATCGGTCGCCTGCCACACCTCGCCCATGCCGCCGATGGCGATCCGGCTGGTCAGCTGGTATCGCCCACCGAAGGTGAGTCCGCTGGATGGTCTCATGAGTTCAGCACCGCCTCGATCACTGCTCTCCCGATAGGTGCGGCGATCACGTTTGAAGTATCACCGACGATGTTCTCATCCGGCACGACCACGACGGCGACTGCCACGCTCCGGTCGTCCGTCTCGCCGTAGCCCGTGAACCACAGGTTGAACGGCTCGTTGTTCTCGCCCGTCTCCGCGGTGCCGGTCTTGCCGCCCACCGTCACGCCCGGGATCGCGGCGTTGGAGGCGAGCCCCTCGCTCACGCCGAGCTCCATCGCGCCGCGCAGCGCCGCCGCCGTCTCGGCCGAGATGGGGTTGCCCTGGATCGTCGGCTCCGGGTCGTCGAGCACGTCGAGGTTGGGCGCGAGCACGCGGTCGACCATGTTGGGCCGCATCATCGTGCCGTCGTTCGCGATCGCCGCGGTGGTCATCGCCACCTGCAGGGGCGTCACGCGCACGTCGTACTGGCCGAAGGCCGTCAGCATCGTCTGCGCCTCGTCGAGGCCCGTCGGGTAGGAGCTGGGGGTCACGGCGAGCGGGATGTCGAGCGGCTGGCCGTAGCCGAACGCCGCCGCCTGCTCGGCGAGCGCATCCTGGCCGAGCTCCTGCCCGAGCTGCGCGATGGGGATGTTGCACGAGAGCACGAGCGACGTCTCGAGCGTCGCCTGCTCGCCGGGGCCGCACGTCTCGCGGGAGGCGTTGCGCACCTCGCTCGTCGACTGCGGCAGCGTGAGCGTCTCGGGGTTGTCGAACTCCGACTGCAGGTCGAAGCGGCCCGACTCGAGCGCGGCGGCGACGGTCACGAGCTTGAAGACCGAGCCGGGGTAGTAGAGGTCGCCCGCGATCGCGCGGTTCTGCAGCGGCTGCTCGGGATCGGCGAGCAGCTGGTTGTACGTCTCGGTGACGGCCGCCGTGTTGTGGCTCGCGAAGGCGTTGGGGTCGAACGTGGGGCTCGAGTACATCGCGAGCACGTCGCCCGTCTCGGGGTCGAGCGCGACGACCGCGCCCTCCCGGCCGCCCAGCGCATCCGCCGCCGCCTGCTGCGCGTCGTGGTCGATCGTCAGCTCGACCGACGAGCCCGCCGGGTCCTGCCCGGTGAGCGTCGCGAGGATCTGGTCGAGGAACTGGCTGTTGGCGCTGCCGGTGAGCTCGGCGTTCATCGCGCCCTCGATGCCCGTGTTGCCCTGCCCGAGCGTGTTGTAGCCCGTGACGGGCGCGTAGAGCGGCCCCATCGGGTACTCGCGCTGCCACTCGAACTCGTCGTTCGACGGCGTCGACAGCGCCACCTGCACGCCGTCGACCACGATCGAGCCGCGCTCGACCGCGAAGGAGTCGTACAGCGTGCGCGTGTTGCGCGGATCGGCGTGCAGCGAGTCGGCCTGCACGGCCTGGATCATCGTCGACGAGCCGAAGAGCCCGAGGAACATCACCAGCAGCAGCGTGCTCACGCGGCGGATGGGCCTGCGCATGCTCTGCTCCCGTTCGACGCCCGTCATGCGATCCCCCTTCCGCGCACCGAGTCGCTCAGCCTCAGCAGCAGCGCGACGATGAGCCAGTTGGCCAGCAGCGAGGAGCCGCCGGCTGCCAGGAACGGCGTCGTGAGGCCCGTCAGCGGGATGAGCCTCGTGACGCCGCCCACGACGATGAACACCTGCAGGCCGATCGCGAAGGCGAGGCCCACGGCGAGCAGCTTCGTGAAGTCGTCCGGCCCCTGGAAGCCCACGCGCACGCCGCGCGAGACCAGGATCAGGTAGAGCCCGAGGATCGCGAAGATGCCTGCGAGGCCCAGCTCCTCGCCGAGCGACGGGATGATGTAGTCGCTGTTGGCGTACGGCGTGATGTCGGGCCGGCCGAGGCCGAGCCCGGTGCCGAGCAGGCCGCCGTGCGCCATGCCGAACACGCCCTGCACGATCTGGAACGAGCCGCCCTGCGCCTCGTACACGCTCTGGTCGAAGGCGTGGATCCAGGCGTCGATGCGGCGCTGCACGTAGCCGAGCACGAAGTAGGCCGCGATGCCGCCGAGCGCGACGAGGCCGACGCCGATGAACATCCACGAGCGTCGGCCGGTGGCGACGTAGATCATCACGAGGAACAGGCCGAAGTAGAGCATCGACGTGCCGAGGTCGCGCTGGAACACCAGCACGAGCATGCACATGCCCCAGACGATGAGGATGGGCCCGAGGTCGCGCAGCCGCGGGAAGCGGATGCCGAGCACCTTCCTGCCCACGACCGACAGCGAGTCGCGCGCCGTCATGAGGTAGCCCGCGAAGAAGATCGCGAGGGCGATCTTGGCGAGCTCGCCCGGCTGCAGCGAGACGATGCTGCCGATGCCGATCCACACGGTCGCGCCGTTGATCGTGCGGCCGATGCCGGGCACGAGGGGCAGCACGAGCAGGATGATCGCGACCGCCATGGCGAGGAACCGGTAGCGCGCGAGCACGCGGTGGTTGCGCACGACGACGATCGCCGCGATCGCCACGACGAGCGCGATGCCCGTCCACGTGATCTGGCGCATGGAGGCGGCGTCCCAGCCGGTGACGCCCTCGGCGATGTCGATGCGGTAGATCATCGCGATGCCGAGCCCGTTGAGCACCGTCGCGACCGGCAGGATGATCGCGTCGGCCTCGCGCGCGACGATGCGCAGCGCGATGTGGAGGGCGAGCGTCAGGATGCCGAGCCCGGCGGCGAGCTGCAGCGGGAACAGGTCGACGCGCTGCAGGGCGCCGAGCTGCACGAGCACCATCGCGCCGCCCGCGATCACCCAGGCGATCACGAGCAGGAACAGCTCGAGGTTGCGCAGCTTCGCGGGGTTGCGGATGCGCACGCGGATCGCCTCGGTCACATCGCGCAGCTGCACGATGCCCGTCTGGAGGGCGCTGGGAGCGGTGCGATCCGTCATGGCGTCGGCTCCAATCGCTCGACCACGGCCTGCGCGGCCTGGAGCGAGTCGGCGGAGATCGTCTGCTCGACGTTGCGCTGGTTGAAGGGGGTGAGGTCGTCGATCGCGATGTCGGTCTCCTGCACCTCCGTCGCGAGGACGATCGGCCCGATCTGCTGCTGGATGCCCTGGTAGATCGCGACGTTGCCGGCCTCGTTGACGCCGACGAAGTAGCGGTCCTGGGTCCAGCCGTAGAAGAGCACGCTCACGATCGCGACGAGGATCACCGTGAGCACCGCGCCGACGCCCCAGCTGATGCGCCGGTTGCGCCGCATGCGCCGCTGCTCGGCGAGCAGCTCCTGCAGGAACTCCTCGCTCTCGGGCTCGAAGTGCTCGAACGCGGGCTGCTGGCGCGACTGGCGCGGGTGCAGCAGCAGCTGGCCGAGGCTCACCGAGGTGCGCTCGGGCTCGACCGCCTCGTAGCTGATGGGGGCGGCGGCGGAGCCGACGGTGGTCGGCTCGATCGACGACGAGCGCTGCTCGTCGATGTCGCACAGCACCACGGTCACGTTGTCGGGCGCGCCGCGCGAGAGCGACTCGTTGACGAGCCGCTGCACGGTCGACGGGGTGTCGAGCCCCTGCTCGAGGATGGCGCGGATGCGCTCCTCGTCGACGTAGCTCGAGAGGCCGTCGGAGCACACGAGCCAGCGGTCGCCGGGCAGCGCCTGCTCGACGGCCGTATCGATCTCGGGATGCGTCTCGACGTTGCCGAGCACGCGCATCACGACGTTGCGGCGCGGGTGGTGCTCGGCCTCCTCGCGCGTGATGCGGCCGGCCTCGACGAGCTTCTGCACGAAGGTGTGGTCGGTCGAGAGCTGCTCGAGCGCGCCCACGCGGTAGCGGTAGATGCGGCTGTCGCCGATGTGGGCCATGGCGACGCGGTCGCCGACCCGGATGATGCCGGAGGCGGTCGTGCCCATGCCGCTGAGCTCGGGGTGCTCGACCATCGCCTGCTGGAGCGCGTCGTTGCCCTCTCGCAGCCGCTCGGCGAGCGCCTGCGCGGCCTCCTCGGCGCTGCCGTACTCGCGGTCGGCCTCGCGCGCCTTGCGGGTCACGATCGCGCTCGCGACGTCGCCGCCGGCGTGACCGCCCATGCCGTCGGCGACGAAGCACAGGTGGTTCCCGGCGTAGCCGGAGTCCTGGTTCTCCGTGCGGATCCGGCCGACGTGGCTGATCGCGGCGGCGAGGGGTGTGCTCAAGCTCAGCGCCTCAGCTCGAACGTCGTCGTGCCGATCCGCACGGCGCTGCCGACCTGCACGGGCGTCGCCTCGCTGATGCGCTTGCCGTCGACGTAGGTGCCGTTCGTCGAGCCGAGGTCCTGCACCATCCACTGGTCGCGCCAGCGCACGACCTTCGCGTGGTTGTTGGAGGTGTAGTCGTCCTTGATCTGGAGGCCCGCGCCGCTCGAGCGGCCGATCGTCAGGCCCGTCGCCGGCAGGTCGAGCTCGAGGCCTGCCCGGGGGCCCGACGTGATGACGACGCGGGTCGCGGCGCCCGGCGCGGATGCGGCGGCCGGCGCAGCGCGCTCGGTGACGGTCGTCGGCGCATCCGCGGCCGCCGCGGCGGCCGGCGCCGTCGTGGCCGCCTGCTCGCGGGAGCGCTGGTTCTGCACCGCCACGCGCTGCAGCGGCGTCAGGCGCGGCCCGAACAGGTCGCTGCGCAGCGAGTACAGCACGATGAAGATGAACAGCCAGAGCAGCGCGAGGAAGCCGATCCGGATGATGATGAGGGTCAGCTCGCTCACGGGCGCTGCTCCTTGGACTGCGCCAGCACGCGGTAGACGATGCGGGTGGCTCCGATGTCGATGATCGAGTCGGGCTCGAGCAGCGCGCTCTTGAGCGCCCGCCCGTTGAGGGTCGTGCCGTTCGTGGAGCCGAGGTCGCTCACCTGGGCGCGGGTGCCGTCCCAGACGATCTCGGCGTGCTTGCGCGAGGCGCCGGCGTCGTCGACCGTGATGTCGGCGTCCGAGCCGCGGCCGATGACGGTGCGGCCCTTGCGCAGGGTGTGCCGCTTGCCCTTGATGTCGACGACCGCCGTCCAGACGACCTCGCCGGCCTCGGTGTCGGAGGAGATCTCGAACATGCCGGTCGTCATCGACTCGTCGGGCGTGAGGCCCAGGTCGATGGGGCCCGGGAACGAGTAGCCGGACTGCCGCGCGTGCGTCTGGAGCGTGCCGGTCAGCTCGTCGAGCAGCGCGTCGCCGAGGCGCCGCAGCCGCTGGAAGTCGGAGGGCGCGAGGCGCACGGTGAGGCGGTTCGGCACGAGGATGCGGTCGCGCGAGACGACGGAGGCGTTGGTGTCGAGCTCGCGCTTGAGCGCGCTCGCGAGCTCGACCGGCTCGACGCCGGCGCGGAAGGTCTTCGCGAAGGCGCCGTTGACGGCCTTCTCGAGCCCGCGCTCGATCGAATCGAGGAATCCCATGTCCGTCATCACCGTCCCTATGCCGCCGCAAGCGTACCCGGCGAGTCTAGGAACCTGATATTCTCGTGGGGTTGCCCTGGTTCTGCGGGGTGCGCGCGAGTGGCGGAATTGGCAGACGCGCTGGCTTCAGGTGCCAGTGTCCGCAAGGACGTGGGGGTTCAAGTCCCCCCTCGCGCACGAACGGCCCCGGGCTCCACCCCGGGGCCTTTCGCTTGCGGGGCTGGGTCTCGGTACGGCGGCCTCCGGCCGCCTGCTCGACCTTGACCCCTCCGGGCGCAACGCCGCTGTGCGGCAGTGCGCCCTACGGCGTCAAGACCACCTTGATGCAGCCGTCCTGCTTCTTCTGGAAGAGCTCGTACATCTCGGGCGCGCGCTCGAGCGGCACGCGGTGCGTCACGAGGTCCTCGACGCCGAGCGGGTCGGCCGGGTCCTCGACGAGCGGCAGCAGCGCATCCCGCCACGACTGCACGTTGCACTGGCCCATGCGGATCGCGACCTGCTTGTCGAACAGCGTCATCATCGGGATGGGGTCGGCCTGGCCGACGTACACGCCGCTCAGCGACACCGTGCCGCCCCGCCGCACCGCGTCGAACGCCGTGTAGAGGGCGGTCAGGCGGTCGAGGCCGGCGTTGCGCAGCATCGGCTTCGCCAGCAGGTCGGGCAGCGCGCCGACGACCGCCTGCGCCGCGGCGGTGCCGGGCGCGCCGTGCGCCTCCATGCCGACGGCGTCGACGATCGAGTCGGGCCCGCGGCCGTCGGTCGCGGCCCGCAGCACCTCGACCGCGTCGGTCATGTCGATCGTCTCGACGCCGTGCCGCTCGGCCATCGCGCGGCGCTCCGGCACCGGGTCGACGCCGATCACGCGGTGGCCGAGGTGCCGGCCGATGCGGGCGGCGAACTGCCCGACCGGCCCGAGCCCGAGCACGGCGAGCGTGCCGCCCTCGGGCACGTCGGCGTACCGCACGCCCTGCCACGCGGTGGGCAGGATGTCGCTGAGGAACAGGTAGCGGTCGTCGGGCAGCTCGTGCCCGACCTTCGTGGCGTTGAAGTCGGCGAGCGGCACGCGCAGCCGCTCGGCCTGGCCGCCGGGCACCGAGCCGTACAGCGACGTGTAGCCGTACAGCGACGCGCCCGTGCCCTGCTCGCGGTTCTGGGTCGTCTCGCACTGGGTGGTGAGGCCGCGGGCGCACATGAAGCAGCTGCCGCACGCGATGACGAAGGGGATCACCACGCGATCGCCCGGCCGGAGCGTCGTGACCGCGGGCCCCACCTCCTCGACGATCCCCATCGTCTCGTGCCCCAGCACATCCCCCTCCTCGAGGAACGGCCCGAACAGCTCGTAGAGGTGAAGGTCCGACCCGCAGATGGCCGTCGACGTGACGCGGATCACCGCATCCGTCGACTCCTGCAGCCGCGGGTCGGGCACCTCCTCGACCGAGACCTTGCGCTTTCCCTGCCAGGTGAGTGCTCGCATGGCCTCGACGGTACGCCGATGGGGTACAGATCGCCTGGGGGAGGCTCCCAGGTTCAGCCGGCGCGGCCGGCGCCTCCCTGGCGCAGCTCGCCGTCGACGAGCTCGTGCTTCGGGTCGTGCACCTTGCCGATGAGCTCCTCGCCGATCGCGATGCGGTCGACGTCGTCCTCGCCCGGCACGACGTCGCCGCGGAGGCTGCGCCCGGCGGTCTCGTTGAACGTCCAGATGGCGATGAGGCCGATGATGCCCGCGACCGTCATGTAGAAGCCGGGCACGAGCGTCGAGCCGGTCTCGCCGATCAGCCACTCGTTGATGAGGCCTGCGGGGCCGCCGAGCAGCGAGGTGGCGACGTTGTAGCCGAGCGCGAAGCCCGCGTAGCGCACCGTCGTCGGGAAGAGCGCCGGCAGCGTCGCGGAGATGTTGCACAGCAGCATCACGAGGAACAGGCCGAAGATCGCCAGTCCCAGCACCTGGAGCACGACGTTGCCGGTGTTGAGCAGCAGGATCGCCGGCACCGAGAAGAGCGTGAAGCCGATCGCGGCGGTGAGCAGCACGGGCCGCCTGCCGATGCGGTCGGTGAGCGCGCCGAGCGGGATGATCACCGCCATCATCACGAGCTGCACGCCGACGAGCATGAGGCCCGACTGCGTCGCGTCCATGTCGAGGGAGGTGGTGAGGAACGTGGGCATGTAGGTCAGCACCAGGTAGAACGCGGTGTTGATGAGGATCGTGATGCCCATGATCTTCAGCAGCTGCTTCGGCTGCTGCACGACGACGTCGCGCAGCGTCTGCCAGGCGCTCGTGCGCGTGTCGCGCTCCTTCGCCTCGATGAACGTCTCGGAGTCGTGCAGGCGCGCGCGCATGAGCAGCGCGACGATGCCGAGCGGCAGCGTGAGCAGGAACGGCAGGCGCCACCAGCCCTCGGCCATGCCGTCGGTGCCGACGACGAACTCGAGCGCCGTCACGAGGATCGCGGCGAGCGAGAAGCCGAGCAGCGTGCCGAACTCGAGGAAGGAGCCCCAGAAGCCGCGCCGGTCGTCGGGCGCGTGCTCGGCCATGTAGACCGCCGCGCCGGCGTACTCGCCGCCGGCCGAGAAGCCCTGCACGATGCGCAGCAGGAACAGCAGCGCGGGCGCGAGCCAGCCGACCTGCTCGAAGGTGGGGAGGATGCCGATCGCCGCGGTGGCGACCGAGATCATCATGATCGTGAAGACGAGCACCTTCTGGCGGCCGATGCGGTCGCCGAGCGGGCCGAGTACGGCGCCGCCGATGGGGCGGATCAGGAACGAGACGGCGAAGCCGAACAGCGTCCAGAGGATGGCGTCCTCGGAGCCGCCGAAGATCTGCGTCGACAGGTGCACGGCGAGGTAGCCGTAGATGCCGTAGTCGAACCACTCGATGGCGTTGCCCGCCATCGCGCCCATCACCGACTTCTTGACGGTCTTGCGCTGGAGCGGGGAGAGGTCGAGCTCGCGCGTGATGGGCGGCGGCTCGGTGGGGTGTGCTGCGTGCTGCTCGGTCATGGCCGTGTCCCTCCTGGGCGGCGCCGCGCGTGCTGCCGGTGCCGGTCGTGGTGCGTCGGGGTCGTGCGGATGGGCTGTCAGGTGTGCAGGTGGATGAGCATGCGAGTGTACGCGCGGGCGGCGGCCGAGAGGTCGGCGATGCGCACGCGCTCGTCGGGCTGGTGCGCCTGGCCGGTGATGTCGCCCGGGCCCAGGATGATCGTCGGGCAGCCGTGGTGCTCGGCGATGAAGCCGCCCTCGCACGCCGCCGTCCAGGCCTCCACCGGGGCCGTCGCGCCCTCGGCGCGGAGCGCCTCGACGGCGGCGGCGACGAGCGGATGCGTCGGGGCGGTCTCGAAGCCCGGCATCTCCATGAGGAGCGACGCGTGGGCGTCGCAGCCGTCGTCGCCGAGCACGCCGGCGATCCCGGCCTCGAGCTGCGCGAGCGCCTCGGCGCCGGTCTCGCCCGGCATCAGCCGGCGGTCGACGAGCAGGGTGCAGCGGTCGGGCACGATCGACGTGCCGTGGCCGCCCTCGATGCGGCCCACGCTCCACGTCGCCGAGCCGAGCAGGCCCGTCGCGCCCGCGCGCATCCGCTCGTGGTCGTCGGCGATCCACGTGGCGATGCGCGCGGCGGTCGTGATGGCGCTCGCGCCGTCCTCGGGGCGGCCGGCGTGGGCGGCGCGCCCGCGCACCTCGACCTGCAGGTTGGCGGCGCCGCGGCACGCGATCACGACCGCGAGGTCGGTGGGCTCGGCGACGATGCACGCGCGGTAGGCGTCGCGCGGGCCCTCGTCGGCGCGCAGGTGCGCCTGGATGCCGGTCGCGAGATCCTCCTCGTCGACCGTCACGAGCAGCTCGAGCGGCAGCTCGGGGCGCACGCGGTGCACCGCCGCCATCGCCTGCAGCGCGGCGGCGAGGCCGCCCTTCATGTCGGTGGCGCCGCGGCCCGTCAGCCAGCCGTCGGCGACGCGCGGGTTGAACGGGTCGGCCGCCCAGCCCTCGCCCGCCGGCACGACGTCGGAGTGGCCGAGGATGAGCACGCCCGGCGCCTCGGGGGAGGGGTCGGGACCGAAGCGGATCGAGAGGTTGGGGCGGTCGGGCGCGACGAGCGAGCGCCGGCTGCGCCCGCCGAGGCGCGACGCGATCGACTCGAGCACGCGCACCGCGACGAGCTCGGTGCCGCCCGGGTTCTCGCTCGCGGCGAGGATGAGCGACGAGGTGTCGGCGACGATGGTCGCCTCGTCGATGAGCGCGAGCGCCCGCGCGACGTCGTCGACGTCGGCGGCCTCGCGCGCATCCGTCATGCGCCCTCCCGCACGATGAGCTCGCGCGGCGCGTCGGTGAGCAGCTCGACGCCGTCGGCGGTGATCGCGATCGACTCGCTGAGCTCGCAGCCGTAGCCCTCCATCCACATGCCGGCGATGATGTGCAGGCACATGCCGGGCTCGATGACCGTCAGGTCGTCGCCGCGGATCGAGACGGTGCGCTCGCCCCAGTCGGGCGGGTAGCCGATGCCGATCGAGTAGCCGAGGCGCGACGGCTTCTCGATCGAGTGCTGCGCGAGGTGCTCGCGCCAGATGCCGTGCACGTCGGCCACCACGGCGCCCGGTCGCATGCCCTCGAGCACCGCCTGCAGGCCCTCGGCGGTGATCTCGGCGAGGCCCGCGAGGCGCGCGTCGGGGCGGCCGAGCGACACGGTGCGCGCGAGCGGCGCGTGGTAGCGGCGGTGGGCGCCCGCGAGCTCGATCGAGATCGCCTCGCCGCGGTCGAGCCGGCGGGCGCTGAAGGTCATGTGGGGCGTGTCGGCCGACTCGCCGGTCGGCAGCATCGGCACGATCGCCGGGTAGTCGCCCTCGACGCCCTCGACGCCGGTGGCCTGCGCGAACTGGATCGCGGCCGCGATGTCGTTGAGGCGCGCGCCGTCGGCGATCGCGTCGATGCCCGCGCGCATGGCGGCGGAGGCGACGCGGCCGGCTCCCCGCATGAGGTCCAGCTCGTAGGGGCTCTTCACGAGCCGCACCCAGTTGACGAGGTCGTGGCTGTCGAGGAGCTGCCACTCGGGCAGGCCGCGCTCGAGGGCGTGGAAGGAGCGCACGGTGAGGAAGTGCGCCTCGGGCTCGTAGCCGATGCGTCCTCGGTGCGCGAAGCCGTGCTCGCGCAGCTGCTCGGCCGCCCAGTCGAAGGGGTGCGCGTCGCGCTGGTGCACGAGCGACTCGGGGTAGCCGAGGATGCGCTCGCGCGGCAGGAGCGCCGTGCGGTGCGCGCCGCCGGCGTCCATCGCGCGCATGATGAGCAGCGGCTCGCCGGTGAGCGGCACGAACAGCAGCTGCGGCATGTAGAACGACCAGGCGTCGTAGCCGGTCAGGTAGTGCAGGTTGGCGGGGTCGACGACCACGAGCCCGTCGAGGCCCGAGCGCTGCATGCGCGCGCGGGTGCGGGCGAGCCGGTCGGCGAGCTCCTCGGTGCTGGGCGGCATGCGAGCAAGCATAGGGCCCGGTCCCGGCGGCGAGCCCGGCCTCGCCGAGCGCCCTGGCATCGGCTGCGGGCAGGAAGAAGCGGTGCGGACTGGCACATCGGGCGCTTGCGCTCTCGCAAGTTCTGGTGAAGGCGCCTGGTCGGTCCGCACCGCTTGACTTGCCCAGGACTGTACGCCTGCCCGCCGCCGGCGCGCAACGATCCGCGGCGCGTCTGTGGAGGACGGGCCGTCGCGGTCAGCGCTCGTTCGTGCGCCACCCGCGCGGGCCCGCGGAGCCGGCCCGGTACTCCTGCATCGGCACGGCATCCGCCTTCCACGCCGCGAGCACCGGCTCGATGATGCGCCAGCACTCCTCGGCCGCGTCGCCGCGCACGGCGAGCCGCGGGTCGGCGTCGAGGATGGCGCCGAGCACCTCGCCGTAGGGCAGCAGGGCGCCGCCGCCGAGCTCGCCGCGCAGCACCGTCTGCTCGAGCGTGAAGGGGTCGCCCTTGCCGTTCGTGGTGAGGTGCAGCTCGAAGCCGTCGGGCTTGAAGTCGATCACGAGGCGGTCGGCGGTGTCGCGGCCCGCGAGGCCCTTCGGCACGTGCGCGGGCGCCTTCCAGTGCACGATGGCGCGCTTGCGCACCCCCGCGAGCGACTTTCCCGAGCGGAGCACGAACGGCACCCCGGCCCAGCGCGGATTGGCGATCTCGACCTGCACCTCGGCGAGCGTCTCGGTGCCGAGCCCCGGGTCGACGCCCTCCTCGGCGACGTAGTCGGGCACCTCGCGCCCGTCGATGTCGCCCGCGGTGTAGCGCGCGCGGCGCGAGTGCTCGACCGGGTCGACGACGCTCGCGGCGCGCAGCACCTGGCCGATCGCGTCGCGCAGGTCGCGCTCGCCGACGCTCGCGAGCGGCTCGATGGCGATGAGCGCCATGATCTGCAGCAGGTGCGACTGGATCATGTCGCGGAGCGCCCCGTTGCGGTCGTAGTAGCCGGCCCTGCCCTCGAGCGTGACCGTCTCGTCGTAGAGGATCTCGACCCGCTCGATGCTGTCGCGATCCCACGTCGGCTCGAGCAGCCGGTTGGTGAACCGGAGCCCGAGCAGGTTGAGCACGGTGTGCAGCCCGAGGAAGTGGTCGATGCGGAAGATGCGCTCCTCGGGCACGATGCGCGTGACGAGGGCGTTGAGTCGCCTCGCCGACTCGAGGCTGTCGCCGAAGGGCTTCTCGATCGCGAGGATCGTGCCCTCGGGCACGCCGATCCGCTCGAGCGTGCCGCAGACGCGCTCGGTCACGTGCGGCGGCAGCGCGAAGTAGATGACGAGCCGGTCGCACGCGATCGAGTCGAGCAGCGCCTGCAGCGCCACGGGGTCGGTGGCGTCCGAGGCCACGTAGCGCGTCGTCGCGAGGAGCGCCTTCGCCGCCGCGCCCTGCGTCTCGCCCACCTCGAGCGCGGTGCGCACGCGGTCGTGCCAGTCGTCGGCGGTGAGCTCGCGCAGGTCGGCGCCGACGATCTCGACGCGGCGGGACGGCTGCGCGCGCAGCAGCGTGGCGATGCCCGGCAGCAGCAGGCGGCCCGTGAGGTCGCCGGAGGCGCCGAGGATGAGCAAGGTGGTCGACGGCTGAGGTGCCATGCCCCCGATCCTCGCACCCCCGAGGTGCGCGGCGCCTGCGGGCGTACGGTGGAGGCATGCTCGCCCGCACCGCCCGCCTCGTGCTGCCGGCCGTGTGGCTCGGCCTCATCGTCGGCATCTCGCTCATCGAGGCGCCGCTGAAGTTCCAGGCGCCGGGCATCACCATCCCGCTGGGCCTCGGCATCGGCCGGCTCGTCTTCGCTGCGATGAACGCGGTCGAGGCGGTGCTGGCAGGCCTGCTGCTGCTCGCCGTGCTGCGCTCGCCCGCGCCCCGACCCGAGCGCATCCTGGTGGTCGCGCTGGCGGCCGTGCTCGCGCTGAAGGCGCTCGTCGTGCGGCCGCTCATGCAGGCGACGACGGATGCGGTGGTCGCCGGCGCCGACGAGGGCGGGTCGGGCATGCACCTGGCGTACATCGCCGCGGACGGGCTGCTGCTCGTGGGCCTCGTCGCGCTGCTCGCCATGGCCGCGCGGTCGCTGCTCGGCACGCCCGCCCCGGTGCGCGGAGGGCGCCCCAGCCGCAGCTGAGGCGCCCCTCGCGTCAGGTGGCGGCGGTCACCAGATGACGCCGCCGCCGATCGAGATGCCGCCGTAGGTCAGGAGCACGAAGACGCCGGCGATGATCGCCGGCGCGATGCCGCGGCCGCCGGCGTGCCGGGACTTGAAGAGGGCGATGACGGCGAGGATCGCCGCGATCGCCGCGAGTCCGCCGCCGAGGATGAGGCCGATGAAGAGCGGGATCGGCATCAGGACGAGGCCGAGCAGCCCGATCCAGAACGCCCACCACGCCCAGGGGTTGGAGCGCTTGGTCTGCATGCCTCCATCGTCCCATCGGGATGCTCGGAGCCGCCCGAGAGCCCGGCGGCCGCCGTTGAGCGCGCACCGGCGCTCTTCTTGAGGAATGCTCCGTCTGCCTGAGATTCCCTCAGGATGCCCGCAGGGGATCGAACCACGTTCTGGAACGTTGTCGCAGTTTTGCGGTCGAGGCATTGAACGCCCCCCCGGCACGCCATTTGCTGGCCCCACGATGCGCATCACAGCGCGGTGGTCCGACACCGAGCGGCGCATCGAGCCGCCTCGCGCGGCGCTTGCACCACGAGGAGCTCCCGATGGTGGGTCACGGCAAGCAGACGGCATCGCAGCAGGTGCCGACGATCCGACGGATCGCGGCGGCAGCCGCTGCGCTCGCGCTCGGCCTGTTCGCGCCGCTGGTCGCGGCGCCCTCCGCCGACGCCGCATCGCTCGGCGCGATCTCGACCGCGTTCGAGATCGACGGCGACATGGCGGGCTCGGCCGACTGGAGCGGCGGCTACGGGCCCGGCGGCGCCAGCACGGGGCTGCTCTACCGCAGCGACCGCACCGAGCGCTGCATCGGCGACGGCGGCACCGCCGCCGACCCGTCCCTCATCACCGGCAGCCAGAACATCCACCAGGCCTCCTGGGCCTGGGCGCCTGGCGAGCTCGCCAAGACCGCGATGACGAAGGCCGACCTGTGCAGCGCCGGCGTGACGTACGAGCTCGTCACGGTCGGCGGCGAGCAGCACGTCGTGCTGTACCACTACTGGACCCGCTCGCCCGGCGGCACCGGCGACCTCTCGGTCTACTTCGAGCTCGAGGGCGGCCCGGACGGCCGCGCCGGGGACCGCCTGCTGGAGTTCGACCTCGGCAACGGCGTGCCCACCGTGCGCCAGTGGGTCTGGACGGGGCGGGGCTTCGAGCACGGCGGCGGCGGGATCGTCTACGCCGCGGCGACCGGTCCCTCGCAGGCCGGCGCCGAGCCCCACACCTTCGGCGAGTTCGCCGTCGACCTGACCGCGTCGAGCCTGCTGCCCACGAGCGAGTGCCGCTCGTACCGCACCGGCGACATCGTCACCCAGACGGGCAACTCGCAGGGCGGCAACAGCCAGCTCGTCGACATCATCCCCGGCTCCACCGAGTCGCTCGCGATCGGCAACTGCGGCTCGGTCACCGTGCAGAAGGTCGTCGACGGCGCGCAGCTGCCCGGCCAGTCGTTCGGCTACACCGTCGACCAGGCCGACGGCCAGGCGGTCTCCGGCGCGACCGGCGGCACCGCCGTCACGGGCACCATCGCCGCCGGCGGCTCCGAGGTCGTCACGGGCCTGCTCGCCGCGCCCGACTACCGGCTCGCCGAGCACCTCGACCTGCCGACCGGCGTCGACCTGCGCTCCATCGTCTGCACCTACGTGGACTGGGCCTCGCCCGACCGGCGGCCGCGGACCGCCATCATCTGGGAGCAGGGCGCGGCCACCGGCCAGACGTTCCCGATCTTCCCCAGCAGCATCGGCGCATCCGCCCCCACGTGCGTGATCACGAACGAGGTCACCTCGATCACGCTCGACGGCGTCGTCGTCAACGACCACGGCGGTGCGGCCACCGGCGCCGACTTCACCCTCACGGCGACACCCATCGGCGCCGGCGGCGCCGTGAGCGGCATCGACGAGCAGGCCGCCGCGGGGAGCACGCTCGTGGGCACCGCGGAGGCGGGCCAGTACGCCCTGGCCAGCACGACGCATCCGGACTACGCGGCCAGCGCGTGGAGCTGCACCGGCGGCGACCTCGTCGACGGCGTGCTCACCGTCGCCACCGGCGCCGACGTCGTCTGCACCATCACGCACGACGACGTGCCCGCGCACCTGACGCTCGTCAAGGAGGTCATCCGCGACGACGGCGGCACGGCGGTCGACACCGACTTCACGCTCACCGCGGCGCTCGCGGGCACGGCGACCGCGATCGCCGGCGCCGAGGGCGACGCCGCCGTGACCGACGCCGCCGTCTCGGCGGGCACCTGGACGATCGGCGAGCAGGCGCACTCCGGCTACGAGATCGAGGGCATCGCCTGCTTCACCGACACGAGCCGCTCGACGTCGCTGACCATGCCGGGCGGCGCGCTCGCCCTCGGGCACGGCGACAGCGCCGTCTGCGTCATCACGAACGACGACCTTCCCGGCACGCTCACGCTCGTCAAGGAGGTCATCGGCCTCGACGGCGGCGACGCCCAGCCCGAGGACTGGACGCTGCGGGCCGTCGGCCCGACGCTCGGCGTGCCCGGCGACGGCGCCGCGATCGAGGGCGACGGCGGCTTCGGCCCCATCACGGTCGACGCCGGCCAGTACGAGCTCTCGGAGCACAGCGGGCCGAGCGGCTACGAGGCGGGGGCGTGGGCCTGCACCGGCGGCGCCGTCGACGCCGCGACCGGCACGGTGACCGTGCCGTCGGGCGCCGACGTGCGCTGCACGATCGTCAACGACGACATCGCGCCGCGGCTGACGCTGCAGAACGAGGTGATCGGCGACGACCTCGGCCCGGCCGTCGCCCGCGACTGGACGCTCGTCGCGACCGGCGACACCGCGACCGCCTCCGGCCTGCACGGCGACGCCTCGATCACCGACGCGCCCGTCATCGCGGGCACGTACGACCTGGCCGCGATCGACGGCCCGTCGGGCTACACCGCGGGCGATTGGAGCTGCACGGGCGACTTCGCCGCGAGCGACGCGGGCTCCGTCACCCTCGACGTCGGCCAGAGCGCCGTCTGCACGATCGTGCACGACGACGTCGCGCCGCTGCTCACGCTCGAGCACGAGGTCGTCAACGACGCCGGCGGGACCGCGAGCCGCTTCGACTGGACCCTCGGGGCCGACGGCCCCACCCCGATCTCGGGCCGCATGAGCGACCCCTCGGTGACCGCGGCCCCCGTCGGCGCCGGCGCGTACGAGCTCTCGGCGCTCGGCGGCCCGGCCGGCTACGCGTCCGAGGGCTGGCGCTGCACCGGCGGCAGCCTCGACGGCTCGACGCTCGCGCTCGCTGTCGGCGAGACGGCCGTCTGCACCGCCGTGCACGACGACATCGCCCCCACCCTCACGCTCGTGAAGCGCGTCGTGAACGACGACGGCGGCCCCTTCGCGGCCGACGAGTGGACGCTCGTCGCCGACGGCCCGGGCGGCGCCGACCTCCGCGGCGCCACCGCGACCGCGGCCGTGACCGGCGCCGAGGTCGTCGTCGGCAGCTACGACCTCTCGGAGCAGGGGCCCGGCGGCTACCTGTCGAGCGGCTGGAGCTGCGACGGCGAGCCGGTCGGCTCGACGGTCGAGCTCGCGCTCGCCGAGGACGTCGTCTGCGAGATCGTGAACGACGACATCCCGCCCACCATCACGCTCGTCAAGCAGGTCGTGCGCGACGACGGCGGCACCGCCATCGGCACCGAGTGGACGCTGACGGCCGACGGCACGGGCGGCCACGTCGCGGGCACCTCCGGCTCGCCCGAGGCCACTGCGCAGATCGTCGACGCCGGCACCTACGCGCTCGCGGAGGCGGGCGGCCCCGCCGGCTACGCGCCGAGCGCCTGGTCGTGCACGGTCGGCGCCGTCGACGGCGACGCGCTCACGCTGCTGCCCGGCGACGACGCCGTCTGCACCATCGTCAACGACGACCTCCCCGCGACGCTCACGCTGCGCAAGGTGGTCGACAACGACGCCAACGGCTCGGCGGCCGTCGCCGACTTCGCGCTCACGGCCGACGGCCCCGTCACCGTGACGGGCGCCACCGACGACGCCGCGGTGACGGATGCGCCGGTGCCGGCGGGGCAGTACGCGCTCAGCGAGGCGGGCCCCGGCGGCTACGCCGCCTCCCAGTGGGTCTGCGACGGGGCGGCCGTCACGGCCGACGGCGTCGTCACGATCGACAACGGCGCCGACGTCACCTGCACGATCGTGAACGAGGACATCGCCCCCCTGCTGACGCTCGTGAAGGAGGTCGTCGCCGACGACGGCGGCACGCAGCCCGCGACCGCCTGGACGCTCGTCGCCGACGGCCCCGCCGACATCGCCGGCGCGACCGGCGCCGCCGAGGTCACCGGCGCCGTGCTGCTCGCCGGCACCTACGAGCTCTCGGAGACCGGGCCCGGCGGCTACGCGGCCGGCGACTGGAGCTGCGACGGCGGCGCGCTCGACGGCGCGACGCTCACGCTCGAGGTCGGCGACGACGTCCGGTGCACGATCGTCAACGACGACATCGCCCCGCGGCTGACCCTCGTCAAGGAGCTCGTGCTCGACGACGGCGGCACCGCGGCCGCGACCGACTGGACCCTCGTCGCCGACGGGCCCACGCCCATCCGCGGCGCCGTCGGCGATGACGAGGTGACGGATGCCCCGGTCGAGGCGGGCGAGTACGCCCTGTCTGAGCTCGGCGGCCCGGCGGGCTACGCGGCGCTCGGCTGGCACTGCGACGGCGGCGCCCTCGAGGGCTGGACGCTGACGCTCGAGGTCGGCGACGAGGCCCGGTGCACGATCGTCAACGACGACATCGCGCCGACGCTGACGCTCGCGAAGGACGTCGTCCGCGATGACGGCGGCGACGCCCCCGACACCGCCTGGCTGCTGTCGGCGACCGGCCCCACGCCGATCTCGGGCCACGAGGGCGACGACGCCGTGACGGCGGCGCCGGTCGCGGCGGGCACGTACGCGCTCGCGGAGGCCGAGGGCGTCGACGGCTACGAGCAGGTCGGGTGGAGCTGCACCGGGGGCACGCCGAGCGCGTCGCTGCAGGGCGCGGGCTCCGGCGGCGCGACGGTCACCCTCACCGAGGGCCAGCAGGTCGTCTGCACCGTCGTCAACGACGACATCGCGCCACGGCTCACGCTCGTGAAGGAGGTCGTCAACGACGACGGCGGCACGCGCGCCGCGACCGACTGGCGGCTGAGCGCCACGGGCGACGTGACCGTCTCGGGCGCCACCGGCTCGGCGCTCGTCACCGACGTCGCCGTGCGCGCCGGAGACACCGTGCTCGCCGAGGCCGGTCCCGAGGGCTACCGCACCGACGGCTGGCGCTGCACCGACGGCGACATCGCCGGCGCCGCGCTGCACCTCGACGCCGGCGACGTCGCCGTCTGCACGATCGTGAACGACGACATCGGCGCGACCCTCACGCTGCAGCAGCACGTGATCACCGACGACGGCGGCACCGCGGTCGCCGGCGACTGGAGCCTCGGCGCCGACGGCCCGACCCCGATCGCCGGCACGTCCGGCGCGCTCGCGGTGACCACGGCACCGGTCAGCAGCGGCGTCTACGAGCTGCGCGCCACGGGCGGCCCCGACGGCTACGCGGCCGGCGCCTGGGCGTGCGACGGCGGCACGCTCGTCGGCTCGACGCTCACGCTCGCGCTCCACGAGGCGGCCACCTGCACGATCGTGCAGGACGACATCGCCCCGCGCCTCACGCTCGTGAAGCAGGTCGTGAACGACGACGGCGGCACCGTGCCGGCCGGCGCCTGGACGCTGCACGCCGACGGACCGACGCCCATCGCGGGCGCGGTCGGCGACGGCGCGGTGACGGATGCCCCGGTCGACGCCGGCGCGTACGCGCTGTCGGAGTCGGACGGCGCCGCCGGCTACGCGGCCGGCGGCTGGGCCTGCGACGGCGGCGAGCTCGACGGCGCGACCCTCGCGCTCGCGCTCGGCGAGGTCGCGACGTGCACGATCGTCAACGACGACGTCGCCCCGCGCCTGACGCTCGTCAAGGAGGTCGTCCACGACGACGGCGGCACCGAGCCGGCCACGGCGTGGACGCTGACCGCCGACGGCCCGACCCCGCTCGCAGGCGTGACCGCCGACCCGGCGGTCACCGGCGCCGCGGTCGACGCGGGCGTGTACGCGCTCGCCGAGGCCGACGGGCCCGACGGCTACGACGCATCCGCGTGGTCCTGCACCGACGGGCTGCTCGAGGGCGCGAGCCTCACGCTGCTGCCGGGCGACGACGCCGTCTGCACCATCGTCAACGACGACGTCGCCCCGACGCTCACCCTCGTCGCGCAGGTCGTCAACGACGACGGCGGCACCCGCGTCGCGACCGACTGGACGCTGACGGCCGACGGCCCGACCGCGATCGCCGGCCTCACGGGCTCGCAGCAGCTCGCCGGCGCGACGGTCGCGGCCGGCACCTACGTCCTCGCGCAGAGCGGGCCCGCCGGCTACGCGGCCGGTGCCTGGAGCTGCACGGACGGCGCGCTCGACGGTGCGAGCCTCGCGCTGCCGCCCGGCGTCGACGCCGTCTGCACGATCGTGCTCGACGACCTGCCCGGGCAGCTGACGCTGCGCAAGCTCGTCGTCAACGACGCGGGCGGCATCGCCGTCGACACCGACTGGACGCTCACGGCGACGGGTGCCGCCACCATCGCCGGCGCGACCGGCGACCCGGCCGTGACGGCCGCGGAGGTGCCCGCGGGCGAGTACGCGCTCGCCGAGACCGGTCCCGGCGGCTACGCGGCCGACCTCTGGATGTGCGACGGCGCCGCGATGCCCGGCGAGGCGACGGTCGTCGTGCCGAACGCCGAGCACGTCACGTGCACGATCGTGAACGACGACATCGCGCCGCGGCTGACGCTCGTGAAGGAGGTCGTCGCCGACGACGGCGGCGACGCGCTCGCGACCGACTGGACGCTCGCCGCCGACGGGCCGACCCCCGTCTCGGGTGCGACCGGCGACGCCGCGGTGACGGGTGCGGTGGTGCACGCGGGCGCCTACGCCCTGTCGGAGGCAGGGCCCGGCGGCTACGCCGCCTCGGCCTGGAGCTGCACCGGCGGCGCGCTCGACGGCGCCTCGCTGACGCTCGCGGTGGGCGACGAGGCGGTCTGCACGATCGTCAACGACGACCTGCCGGTCGACCTGCGCCTCACGAAGGAGGACGGCGACCCGGTCGTCTTCCCCGGCGACGAGGTGGCGTACACGCTCACGGTCGAGAACGCGGGCGGCCGCGACGCCGACGCCGGCGAGCCCGTGACGGTCGTCGACGTGCTGCCCGACGGGCTCGCGCTCGTCGACGCGCCCGCGGGCTGCGCCGCCGACGGCCAGCGCGTCACGTGCGACGTCGACCCGGCGGCGCTCGTCGCCGGCGGCTCGGTCGAGCTCGTGCTGACCGTCGCGATCGCCGACGACCGCGCCCCGGGGGCGCTCGTGAACCTCGCGTGGGCATCGACCGCCGACGACCCGGCGCCGGACTCGCCCGACTGCGGCAGCGACAGCGACAACGTCGACTGCGAGGAGACCGCCGTCGACGGCCGGCACGTCACCGCGACGAAGTCGGTGTGGGAGCAGGCGGATGGCTCGTGGGCGCCGTCCGACGGCGAGGTCGCGTTCGGCGACGCGGTCGAGTACCGCATCGACGTGACGGCGAGCGGCACGGTCGCGAGCACCGGCGTGGTCGTGGTCGACGCGCTGCAGGACGGGCTGCTCGCCGCCGGTCCCGCGACGTGCTCGGCCGACTGCACCGCGACGCTCGACGCGGCGACCGGCACCCACACCGTCGAGCTCGACGTCGTCGAGCCCGGCGAGACGGTGACGATCACCATCCCCGCGGCGATCCCTGCGGCACCGCCGCTCGAGCCCGGCGCCACCGCCGACGCCGAGTTCCGCAACGTCGCGACCGTCTACGCCGAGGGCACCGACGCGCACGAGTCGAACGCGGTGGCGGTGGCGGCGAGCCGCACCGAGCCCGTGCCGGCCGAGACGCCGGCGCCCACGCCGACGCCCGCTCCCACGCCGACCGCGCCCGCCCCGACGCCGGCGCCCGGCGCGGCGCAGGGCGACGGCCCGGCGGCCCTGCCCCGCACGGGCGGAGAGATCCCGACCGGCATGATCGCCGTCGCGATCGCGCTGCTGGTCGGCGGCGGCCTGCTGCTCCTGCGCCGGAGGCGCGACGAGCAGGAGGCCTGACACAGGCACCCGCGCCCCCGCTCGTCGTGACCGGGCGGGGGCGCGGGCTCGTGGCGCCAGGCTAGGCGCTCGCGCCGGGCTGCACCAGGGGCGTCCTCCGTGACGGCCTCGCGCAGCTCGCAGAGCAGTGGCGCGACAAGCCGTAACGGTGTAATAATTCGAGTGGCGGCGCCCCTCGCCTGTCGTGACCAGGTGGGGGGCGCCACCCTGTGCGGGCCTCGTCCGTGCCAGGCTGGGAGCATGACCCGCGAGCTGCACCTCACCGGCGACGACGCCGCCGACCGCCTCCTCTCCGACGACGACTTCGCGCTGCTCACGGGCATGCTGCTCGACCAGCAGGTGACGATGGAGACCGCCTTCGCCGGGCCCGCGAAGCTGCGCGACCGGCTCGGCCGCCTCGACGCATCCGCGATCGCCTCGATGGACCCCGAGGCCTTCCAGGCCGCGTTCGCCGAGAAGCCCGCCGTGCACCGGTTCCCTGGCTCGATGGCGAAGCGCGTGCAGCAGCTCGCGGCCGCGGTCGTCGAGGAGTGGGGCGGCGACGCCGGCGCGATCTGGCGTCGCGGCGAGCCCGACGGCCCCGAGGTGCTGCGCCGGCTGCAGGCGCTGCCCGGCTTCGGCGAGCAGAAGGCGAGGATCTTCCTCGCGCTGCTCGGCAAGCGCGCCGG
This sequence comes from Agrococcus sp. BE272, assembly GCF_031457935.1. NCBI lineage: Bacteria > Bacillati > Actinomycetota > Actinomycetes > Micrococcales > Microbacteriaceae > Agrococcus > Agrococcus sp. BE272. The sequence continues at coordinate 1,034,971 of NZ_JAVDXL010000001.1, forward strand.
CTTCGACGGCGCGGGGTGGGTGGATGCGTCGGCCCCGTACGGCGAGGAGGGCTCGAAGCGCTCGGTCGCCGACATCGTCGACGCCGCGTCGCTCGCCGAGGTGCGCGCCGCGAAGCAGGCGGCGAAGCGGGCCGCGAAGGGCTGAGCGCGCCCGACCGCGCCCGGAGCTGCGCTCCGGGGACCCGCTCGACCGGACCGGACCCGGTCCACCGGGTCCCGCTCGGTGCACGGGGTCCCGTTCGCGGCGGAGGCGGCGCTACCGCGCGCCGAGCGAGCGCAGGAACCCGGCGACCGCGGCCTCGGCGTGGGCGCGGCGCTCGGCGGCGCTCGGGATCGCGTCGTCGCCGAGCAGCATCGCGTCGTTCAGCGGCCCGCCCATCACGAGCCAGTTCCAGTGCCGGGCGGCGGCCGCCGTGTCGTGCTCGGGCAGCAGCCCGGCGTCCACCCACGCCTGCAGGCGCCGCTCGACGCCCGCGATCGCACGGGCCGGTCCGTGCGCGTGCAGCGCGCGGCCGAGCTCGGGGAAGCGGTTGGCCTCGCCGATGACGAGGCGGCGCAGCCGCAGGATGCGAGGGGTCAGCACGCCGTCGAGCATCGCCGACGCGAGGTCCACGAGCACCGCCTCGACCTCGCCCGACGCATCCGCCTCGTGCCCGGCCGCATCGCCCGCCGCATCCGTCATCGACGAGACGAGCTCGACGAAGAGGCGCTCCTTGCTGCCGAAGTGCCGGTAGACGGTCTGCTTGGAGGCGCCCGCGAGCCGGGCGACCTCGTCCATGCTCGCGCCGACGTAGCCGTCGCGCAGGAACACGTCCTCCGCTGCGGCGAGGATCGCCGCGTGGATGCGCGCGCTGCGGGGCTGCTCGGCGACCGTTGACATGCGAGAACTGTACCGTCTAGTCTCGCATCACAACGGAACTGGTCAGTCCAGTTCCCACGCGAGGAGGCCGCGATGACCACCCCCGCAGGGACGATCGAGACCGAGGCGACCATCGTGGTCGACGAGCACGAGGGCGGGTGGACGTACGTGCTGCTGCCCGGCTCGAAGGAGGCGATGGGCGTCGGCGGTGCCGTGCGCGTCGCGGGGACGGTCGACGCGGTGCCGATCGAGGCGACGCTCCTGCCGTTCGGCGGCGGCACCCACATGCTGCCGCTGAAGCGCGCCGTCGTCGCGGCGCTGGGCAAGGCCGCGGGCGACGAGATCGTGGTGCGGATCGCGCGGCGCGAGCGCGAGGCCGCCCGATGAGCGCGATCGCGATGACGCGCTCGGGCGACCGGATCGCGTTCGACCGGCTCGGCGAGGGCCCCGGCGTCGTGTTCGTCGCGGGGGCCGGCCCGTTCCGCGCGACCGACCCCACGACGACGCGTACGGCCGAGCTCGCCGCCCGGCAGGGGGTGCAGACCCTCGTCTTCGACCGGCTCGGCCGCGGCGAGAGCGCTGCCGAGGGCGACCTCACCCTCGAGCGGGAGCTCGACGCGATCGCCGCCGCGATCGACGCGGTGGGCGGCGCCGGCGTGCTCGTCGGCCATTCCTCCGGCTGCTCGATCGCCCTCGCCGCCGCCGACGCGGGGCTGCCCGTGACCGCGCTCGCGCTCTGGGAGGCGCCCATCGGGCAGTTCCGCGGGGGCGCGGCGCAGTTCGAGGCCGACTTCCTCGCGCACCTCGACGCCGGCGACCTCGAGGCCGCGCAGGTCGAGTACATGCGCGACATGCCGCCGGAGTTCCTCGAGCATGCGCGCGCCATGCCCGAGTGGCCGCAGATCGCCGCAGGCAGCCGCACCTACCGCGCCGACGCGCGCTCGCTCGCGTGGGCCGAGGAGCTGCCGCTCGCGGAGCGCCTGGCGGGCATCGCGGTGCCGGCGCTCGTCATGGTCGGCGCGCAGACCTTCCCCGGCATGCGCGAGACCGCCGAGCGCCTCGCCGAGGCGCTGCCGCGCGCGACCTTCCGCGAGATGCCCGGCGCCATGCACGACTGGGAGCCGGCGCCCATGGCCGACGCCCTCGTGCGGCTCGCGCTCGAGGCCGCGCCGGGCTGACGCCCGCGGGTCTCCGCCCCGGCGACCCGTTCCACCGAGCACGACCCGGTGCACCGGGTCGTGCTCGGTGCAACGGGTCGCGTTCGCGGGCGGTGGCCGTCGACGCGTGGGCCGCGGCCGGCGACGCGCGGCGCCGCGCTCAGCGCCGCCGCTTCGCCCGCCCGCGCGGCAGCAGCTCGACCGTCGGCAGGCGGGGGCTCGGCAGCGTCGTGCCCGAGCCGTCGTCGACGAGGCCGAAGCGCGGGCGCTCGCCCTCCGGCGCATCCCGCTCCGCCATCCACGCCTCGCGCGCCCGCTCGACCTCGGCGTGGTCGCGGCCGATGAAGTTCCAGAACATCACGAACTCCTCCTCGTGCGGCACGCCGCCGAGCAGGATCGCGATGCCCTCGCCGTCGCCTGCCGAGACGACGGCGGATGCGCGGCCCGGCTCGAGCACGCCGATCTCGCCCACGCCGATGGGCACGTCGTCGAGCGCGATCCCGGGCGTGAGCGCGAGCACCCCGTGCTCGAACGCGCCCTCGAGGGCGAGGGCCGCCTCGCCGCCGGCGGGGATGCGCAGCTCGGCGCCGAGCAGCGGCGAGTAGACGGGCGCGGCGCTCGCGGCGCCGGCGTAGCGGCCCGCGAAGACGCGCGCGACGGCGCCGCCCTCGAGCGGCACCTCCGGCACGGCGTCGAGACCGGCGAACGACGGGTCGACGCCCTGGTCGGCGAGCGGCAGCGCCGTCCACAGCTGCACCCCGTGCAGCACCGTCGTGTCGGGCGTCGAGTACTCGCTGTGCGCGATGCCGCGGCCCGCGGTCATGACGTTCACGCCGCCGGGCCGCACCGTGTGCTCTGCGCCCGTCGAGTCGGTGTGCGCGACGGCGCCGGAGACGAGCCACGAGACCGTCTGGAGCCCCGTGTGGGGGTGCGGCGGCACATCCATCCCCGGTCCGTCGGTCAGGTCGGCCGGGCCGAAGGAGTCGGCGAAGCACCACGCGCCGATCATGTGCCGGTGCTTGTTGGGCAGGCTGCGCAGCACCGGCAGCGCGCGGGGGCCGCCGAGCGGCACCTCGCGCGGCAGCAGCAGCTCGACGCCCGCCTCGCGCGCCTCGTCGATGCAGGACTGCTCGGCGTTGTCGACCAGCAGCGCCTCGTCGTTGCTCATGGCTCCACGCTAGCGAGCGCGGGCCGCCGGGTCAGATGCCGAAGAGCTGCTTGCCGAAGACGATCACGACGATGCCGGCGAGCGCGAGCAGCACGCACAGCGACAGGAGCGCCGCGGCGACCGCGGTCGAGCCGGGGCGGTGGCTCTCGATCGAGCGGATGCCGAGCGCGTAGAGCAGCGGGATGCCGGCGCCGAGCAGCAGGCCGACCCCGAGCACCGACACGATCGAGACGGCGAGCGCCCCCAGGTCGAAGCCCATCAGCCTGCCTCCTTCCCGTCGCGCGGCCGCTTGCGCCGCTTGCGCGGCCGCGCCACGGCGGCGATGCCCGAGGCCACGGCGCTCAGCTCGCGGTCGATCTCGCGCTTGCGCTCCGCCTTCGGCTGCTCCCACTCGTCGACGACGTTGTGGTGGCCGACGTGGCTGAGGCGCGACCGCAGCCACATCGCGGCGCACGCGAGGACGAGCAGCGCCGTCACGACGATCGCGCCCCACAGGTGGCCGAAGACGCTGGCGATGCCGAAGCAGAGCGCGGCGACGCCGCCCGCGGCCGGCAGCGTGATGAGCCACGCGACGAGCATGCGCCGCGCGACCGACCAGCGCACCTTCGCGTCGGTTCGTGCGAGGCCCGAGCCGATCACCGAGCCGGATGCGACGTGGGTCGTCGACAGCGGCAGGCCCAGGTGGCTCGAGGTGAGGATGATCGACGCGCTCGAGAAGTCGGCCGACATGCCCTGCCGCGGCGAGATGTCGATGATGCCCTTGCCGAGGGTGCGGATGACGCGCCAGCCGCCCATGTAGGTGCCGGCCGCGATCGCGACGGCGCAGACGACGCGCACCCACAGCGGCATGTCGGCGTCGGCGTCGAGCGAGCCGTGGGCGACGAGCGCGAGGAAGATGACGCCCATCGTCTTCTGCGCATCGTTCGTGCCGTGGGCGAGCGACATGAGCGAGGCGGCGCCGATCTGGCCCCAGCGGAAGTCCTTGCGCTCGCGGCGCTCGCTGAGCGACGCGGTCGCGCGCTGCACGAGCCAGGTGCCGCAGAACGCGACGAGGCCGGCGATGACGGGCGCGAGCAGCGCGGGGATGAGGATCTTCTGCGCCACGCCGCCCCACAGCACGCCCGAGACGCCGAGCGCGGCGATCGTCGCGCCGATGAGTCCGCCGAACAGCGCGTGGCTCGACGACGACGGCAGGCCGAAGAGCCACGTGAGCACGTTCCAGATGATCGCGCCGGTCAGCCCGCACAGCACGATGAGCATGAGGCTTTCGCCGTCGACCCCGGTCAGGTCGACGATGCCCGAGCCGACGGTGCGGGCCACCTCGATCGAGAGGAACGCGCCGACGAGGTTGAGCGTCGCCGAGAGGGCCACCGCCGCCTTCGGCTTCAGCGCGCCGGTGGCGACGGAGGGGGCCATCGCGTTCGCCGTGTCGTGGAACCCGTTCGTGAAGTCGAACGCGAGGGCCACGACGATGACGATCACGAGGATCGCGACTTCCTGCATCGCGCCAGTCTCCACCACGCGCGGATCGATGTCGAACGCGGCCGTGCCGGCGGCCGGGCCGCCCCGCCCGGCCGGCCCGGCGCATCCGTCGATCCCGGGCGGCCCCGACGCCTACGATCGAGGCATGACGACGCAGCCGCCAGGGTGGTACCCCGACCCCTACGCCGCCGCCCCCGGCGTGGAGCGCTGGTGGGACGGCGCGCAGTGGATCGCGCAGACGCGCGAGCCCGCCCCGGCCCCCACGTGGTCGCCCGCGCCGTGGCCGCAGCAGCCGGCCGCCGAGTCCGAGCCGGTCGCCGCCACGTGGGGCGCGCGCCTCGCCGCCTACGTGATCGACGGCATCCCCTTCGTCGTGCTCGCCTTCGTGCTGCTCGGCATGTTCGGCTACTTCGACATCATCGGCAGGCTCGCGGCCGGCGACGAGTCGGCGATGGCCGACCTCGAGGCGATGACGGCGCCCTTCAGCGCCGCCACGACCACGACCCTCGTCGTCGGCGCGATCGCGCACTTCCTCTACAACGTCGGCTTCCACATGCGGAAGGGCCAGACGCCCGGCAAGATGCTCGTCGGCATCCGCGTGCGCATGGCCGATCAGGACCGGCTGCCGGACGGCCGCGCGGCGAGCCTCCGCTGGGTCGTGCAGCAGGGCGGCCCGCAGCTGCTGAGCGGCGTGCCGGTGCTCGGCCTCCTCGCGGGCATGTTCAGCATCGCCGACCACCTGTGGCCGCTGTGGGACGGCCGCAGCCAGGCGCTGCACGACAAGGCCGCGCGCACGATCGTGGTGCGCGCCCGCTGACGGCGCGCGCCCGCGGGCTACGGGCGGGTCATCCCCAGCCAGTAGAACGACTGCGTGCCGAACGTGAGCGAGAAGCGGCCGTCCTCGGCGATCGTCGGGAACGCGCCGCCGCCGAACAGGTCGTTGAGGCGCGAGCCGGCGAACTGCGGCGCGTCGACGGTCACGTGCACCGGGTTGTGGCTGAACGAGAACACGCACAGCACCTGCTCGGCGCGCGCGCCCGCGTAGGTGCCGTCGCCCTCGTAGCTGCGCACGAACGCGAGCACGGCCTCGTTGTCGGTGTCGAGCACGGTGATGTCGCCCAGCCCGAACACGGGGTGCGCGCGACGCACGTGCAGCACCGAGCGCATCCAGTTCAGCAGGCTCGACGCCTGCGCCATCTGCGCCTCGACGTTGACCGACGAGTAGTGGTAGACGAGCGACTGCACGACCGGCAGGAAGAGCTTGCCCGGGTCGGCGTTCGAGAAGCCGGCATTGCGGTCGGGCGTCCACTGCATGGGGGTGCGGGATGCGTCGCGGTCGTCGAGCCAGATGTTGTCGCCCATGCCGATCTCGTCGCCGTAGTAGAGGAACGGCGAGCCCGGCAGCGACAGCAGCAGGGCGTTGGCGAGCTCGAGCTCGGCGCGCGAGTTGTCGAGCAGCGACGCGAGGCGGCGGCGCACGCCGACGTTGGAGCGCATGCGCGGGTCGTAGGCGTACCAGCCGTACATCGCCTGGCGGTACTCCTCGCTCACCATCTCGAGCGTGAGCTCGTCGTGGTTGCGCAGGAAGACGCCCCAGGCGGAGCCCGGCGGCACGTCGACCTGCTCGGCGAGGATGCGCTTGAGCTCGACCGCGTTCTGCGCGCGCAGCGAGTAGAAGATGCGCGGCATGGTCGGGAAGTCGAACGCCATGTGGCACTCGGGCTCCTCGGCGGTGCCGAAGTACGCGGCGGTCTCGGCCGGCCACTGGTTGGCCTCGGCGATGAGCACGCGGCCGGGGTACTCGTCGTCGACGATGCGGCGCAGCTTCTTGACGTACTCGTGGGTCGCCGGCTCCGACTCGCCGTTGCCTTCCTCCGACTCGTAGAGGTAGGGGATCGCGTCGAGCCGGATGCCGTCGACGCCCAGGTCGAGCCAGAACCGCAGCGTGTCCTCGATCGCCTCGTGCACGGCCGGGTTCTCGAAGTTCAGGTCGGGCTGGTGCGAGAAGAAGCGGTGCCAGTAGAACTGCCGGCGCACCGAGTCGAACGCCCAGTTCGACTCCTCGGTGTCGACGAAGATGATGCGCACGTTCGGGTAGCCCTCGTCGGTGTCGCGCCACACGTAGAAGTCGCCGTAGGGGCCCTCGGGGTCCTCGCGGGAGGCGAGGAACCACGGGTGCTGGTCCGAGGTGTGGTTGATCGGCAGGTCGATCATCACGCGCATGTTGCGGGCGTGCGCCTCGGCGACGAAGTGGCCGAAGTCGTCGATCGTGCCGTACTCGGGCAGCACCGCCTTGTAGTCGCTCACGTCGTAGCCGCCGTCCTTGAGCGGCGACTGGAAGAACGGGGGCACCCAGATGCCGTCGACGCCGAGCCACTGCAGGTAGTCGAGCTTCGACGTCAGCCCCTGGAAGTCGCCGAAGCCGTCGCCGTTCGAGTCGACGAACGAGCGCACCATCACCTCGTAGAAGACGCTCTTGCGGTGCCAGTCGCGGTCGAGCGCGAGGCCGGGGGCGTTCCCGCCGATGATGGGCATCGGCGACGTGAAGGTGTTCGAGAAGCTCACGGACGCTCCTTGGGTGCGGCGGATGCGGTGGGTCGTGCGGGCGATCGGAGACCACGCTACCGAGGTCGCGCTCCGTGGGTCGATCAGGGAGGCGGTGCCGTGGATCCGCGCACCACCAGCACGGGCGCGTAGTTGGTGTGGCTGCGGTCGGGCTCGGCCTCCGGCTCGCCGAGCGCCGAGATGATCCAGGCGACGACGTCCTCGCCGTGCTGGGCCGGGTCCTGCCGGATCGTGGTGAGCCCGAAGGCGGTCGCGGCGGGCACGTCGTCGACGCCGATGACGCTCAGCTCCTCCGGCACGCGCACCCCCAGCTGGTGCGCGGCGAGCAGCACGCCGAGCGCCACCTCGTCGGTGCCGGCGACGATCCCGGTGGGGCGGTCGGCGCGCGCGAGGATGCCGCGCGCGGCGGCGTGGGCGGCCTCGAGCGTCGTCGGCACGGTCTGCACCGGGCGCATCCGCAGCCCGTGGCGGGCGGAGACGAGCTCGAACGCCCGCTTGCGGCGGTCGGAGGAGGAGGCGTCGAACGGCTGCACCTCGGTCTCGCTCGCGAGGTGCAGCAGGTCGGTGTGGCCGAGCCGCACGAGGTGCTCGGCCGCCTGCTCGCCGGCCGCGTCGTCGTCGAGGCTGAAGGAGCGGGAGTGGGGCGTGGGCTCGCCGACCGTCGCGACGGGGATGCCGAGCTCGGCCAAGCGCGTCAGGTCGCCGCCGACGAGGCTCCAGGTGATGGTGACGAGCCCGTCGACCTCCCCGCGCAGCATGAAGCGCTCGAACTTCTCGTGCCCTCCGCGCCCGAAGGCGCCGAGGTCGTAGAGCAGCACGTCGTGCTCGTGCCGGTCGGCGGCGTGCGCGATGCCGTGCAGCACGCTGCCGAAGTACCAGCGGTCGACGGATGGCGTGAGCACGCCGATCGTGCGGGTCACGCCCGTCGCGAGGCGGCGGGCGGCGCCGCTCGCGCGGAAGCCGAGGTCGGCGGCGGTGCGCTGCACCTTCTCGCGCGTCGCGGGGGAGACCCCGTCGGCGCCGGAGAGGGCGCGGGACGCGGTGGCCTTCGAGACCCCGGCGGCGCGGGCGACGTCGTCGAGCCGGGGCATCGCGCCTCCTCGCGCCGGGGCGGCGGGCCGCCTCCTCCATCGAACGGAACCGGTTCCGAGCGTAGCGCCGACCTGGGCGGGCGTCCACGTGTCCCCCAGGTCGATCGTTGCCGAATCGCAACATTGTTCGGCATGGCGGGCGGGGGTGCCGTGCGCTAGCGTCACTTGCAATGGAACCGGTTCCGGTTCCGCACGGCGCCGTGCTCCGTTCGCGGCTCGTGTCCCAGGCACTTGAACCGAACGAAGGAGTTCACGTGAAGCACGCACGCAGGATGGCGCTGCCGCTCGGCATCGTCGGCGTCGCCGCACTCGCCCTCACGGGCTGCGTCGGCGACGCAGAGCCCGGCGCCTCCGAGGAGCCCGGCGGCACGGCAGCGCCCGCAGAGGGCTGCGAGGACTACGCCGACTACGGCACCTTCGAGGGTGCCGAGGTCAACATCTACGGCACGATCCTCGACGAGGAGGCCAACCGCCTCAACGAGTCGTGGGCCGACTTCTCGGAGTGCACCGGCATCGAGGTCGTCTACGAGGGCTCCGCCGAGTTCGAGGCGCAGATCAACGTGCGCGTCCAGGGCGGCAACCCGCCCGACCTCGCGATCTTCCCGCAGCCGGGCCTGCTGGCCTCGGTCGCCGGCACCGGCAGCGTGCTGCCCGCGCCGGAGAGCGTGGTCGCGAACGCGCAGGAGTTCTGGACCGAGGACTGGCAGAACTACGGCACCGTCGACGGCACGTTCTACGCCGCGCCGCTGATGGCGAGCGTCAAGGGCTTCGTCTGGTACTCGCCGTCGGTCTGGGAGGAGAACGGCTGGGAGGTGCCGACGACGCTCGACGAGCTCGACGAGCTGACCGCCACGATCGCCGAGTCCGAGGTCACCCCCTGGTGCGTCGGCTTCGGCTCGGGCGAGGCCACGGGCTGGCCGGGCACCGACTGGATCGAGGACTACGTGCTCCGCACCGCGGGACCGGATGTCTACGACCAGTGGATCACGCACGAGATCCCGTTCGACTCGCCTGAGATCGTCGAGGCGATGGACCGCGTCGGCGACCTCATCAAGAACCCCGACTACGTCAACGGCGGCATCGGCGACGTCTCGACGATCGCGACCACCGACTTCGGCGAGGCCGGCCTGCCGGTGCTCGACGGCGAGTGCGCCATGCACCACCAGGCCTCGTTCTACGAGGGCTTCTGGGGCGAGGGCGTGACGGTGGCCGAGGACGGCGACGTCTGGGGCTTCATCCTCCCGGGCACCGAGGCCGACGCGGCCGCGGTCACGGGCGGCGGCGAGTTCGTGGGCGCCTTCAACGACGCCGAGGAGGTCGTGGCCGTGCAGACCTACCTGTCGAGCGACCTGTGGGCCAACAACCGCGTCTCGCTGGGCGGCGTCATCTCCGCCAACAACGGGCTCGACCCGGCCAACGCCGGCAGCCCGCTGCTGCAGTCGGCGGTCGAGACGCTGCAGGACCCGAACACCACGTTCCGGTTCGACGGCTCCGACCTGATGCCCGGAGCCGTGGGCGCCGGCACCTTCTGGACCGGCATGGTCGACTGGGTCTCGGGCGCCGACACGGAGTCCGTGCTCGCCCAGATCGAGTCCAGCTGGCCGTAACGGAAGAGCAGATGCCCGGTGTGGGGGCCGCGCTCGCGGCCCCCACACCCGCATCCGGAGGTGACGCATGAGCACGATGGATCTCATCGGCAAGGTGATGCAGGCGGTCGTGGGCCTGGCGGCGTTCGGCGTCGTCATGGCGCTGCTGCTGGCCTTCCTCGATCGCCCGGAGGACAAGCCGCGCATGGCCAGCTGGGGCGCGGCGATCAAGCAGGGGCTGCGGCCCCGCGTGATCCTGATCGCGGCGTTCGCGCTCATCGCGATCCTGGCCCGCGTGCTCTACGGCGCCGTGCCGTGGATGACGCAGGAGCTGACGAACGCGGCCATCCTGGTCGGGGTCGCCGGCATCGCCGGCGTCATCCTGCAGTGGCTGCTCGATCGGCTGCTGCAGCCGGCGGCGCCGCAGGTGCGCAGCGCCGTCATGCGGCTGCTCGGCGCGGCGCTCGTCATCGCGCTCGTCATCCTCGCGCAGATGGCCGAGAGCATCCCCGCGCTCGACTGGGTCACCCCCGCGCTCGTGCTCGCGGCGCCCATCGTCGGCTGGCCGCTCGCGGCCGCGCTGCTGGCGACGGCGGCCATCGCGTTCCTCCCCGACCGCATCCGCCGCCACGTGCGGCTCATCGCCTGGCTCGTCGCCGCGGTCGCCGTCGTGGCCGTCGCGTTCGTGCTCGAGCAGGGCCGCGAGCAGCCGATCGGCGTCTGGCCGTGGGCCGCCGCCGCGGCGCTCAGCATCGTCGGCGTGCTCGGCTACCTCGCCGACCAGCACGACGACTCGAAGCCGATGCTCGTGTTCCTCATGCCGGCGGCGCTGCTGCTGACGGTCGGCCTCGTCTACCCGGCGATCCGCACGACCGTCCTCGCGTTCACCGACGCGAGCGGCACGTTCAACGGCATCGAGAACTTCGTCTGGATGTTCACCCAGCCCGAGGCGCTCGTGACGCTCGGCAACACCGTCGTGTGGGTCATCCTCGTGCCGCTGCTGTCGACCGCGATCGGCCTCGCCTACGCGGTGTTCATCGACAAGAGCCGCGGCGAGCGCGTCTACAAGATGCTCGTGTTCATGCCGATGGCCATCTCGATGGTCGGCGCGAGCATCATCTGGCGCTTCATGTACGCCTACCGCGGCCCGGAGCAGGAGCAGATCGGCCTCGTCAACCAGGTCATCGTGTGGTTCGGCGGCGAGCCGCAGCAGATCCTGCAGAACAGCCCGTGGAACACGCTCGCGCTCATCGTCGTGATGATCTGGATCCAGACCGGCTTCGCCATGGTCGTGCTCTCGGCCGCCATCAAGGGCGTGCCGACCGAGCAGCTCGAGGCGGCCGAGATCGACGGCGCCAACCCGTGGCAGCGCTTCGCGAACGTCACGGTGCCGGGCATCCGCACGTCGCTCGTCGTGGTCGTGACGACCATCTCGATCGCGACGCTCAAGGTGTTCGACATCGTCCGCACCATGACCGCGGGCAACTTCAACACCTCCGTCGTCGCGAACGAGATGTACACGCAGGCGTTCCGATCCGGCGAGCCGGGCCGAGGCGCGGCACTGGCGCTGATCCTGTTCATCATGGTGCTGCCGGTGGTCGTCTACAACATCCGCGTCCTGAACCAGCAGAAGGCGATCCGATGAGCTCCGTTGCCGTGACCCCCGACCCCGAGATCACCCCGAAGTCGGCGGATGCGTCGCTCGGCGGCACGACGCGGTCCGACCGCGTCAAGCGCAGGCTCACGAGCCCGGGCGCGACCATCGCGGCGCTCATCATCGCCGTCATCTGGACCATCCCGACGTTCGGCCTGCTGCTGTCGTCGTTCCGGCCCGCGGGGCAGATCGCGACGACCGGCTGGTGGACGTTCTTCGGCGACCCGCAGCTGACGCTCGCGAACTACGGCGAGGTGCTCTTCTCGGGCTCGGCGTCGTCGCCGCAGCTGGGCGAGTACTTCGTCAACTCGCTCGCGATCGCGATCCCGGGCACGATCATCCCGCTCGTGCTCGCGGCGCTCGCGGCCTACGCCTTCGCGTGGGTGAAGTTCAAGGGCTCGTCGACCCTCTTCGTCGTGGTCTTCGCGCTGCAGATCGTGCCGCTGCAGATGGCGCTCATCCCGTTGCTGCAGCTGTTCGTGACCTTCCTGCAGCCGTTCCAGGACGCGCTGCACGAGGCGGTGCCGTTCATCAGCGAGCGCCAGTTCCTGCCGGTCTGGATCGCGCACGCGATCTTCGGCCTGCCGCTGGCGATCTTCCTGCTGCACAACTTCATCTCGGCGATCCCCGCCGACGTCATCGAGGCCGCGCGCGTCGACGGCGCAGGGCACGGGCAGATCTTCTTCCGCATCATCCTGCCGCTCGCGACGCCGGCGATCGCGTCGTTCGCGATCTTCCAGTTCCTGTGGGTCTGGAACGACCTGCTGGTCGCGCTCGTGTTCTCCTCCGGCACACCGGACACCGCGCCGCTCACGCAGCGATTGGCCGAGCTCGCGGGCTCCCGAGGTGAGAACTGGGAGCGGCTCACCGCCGGCGCGTTCGTGTCGCTCGTCGTGCCGCTGCTCGTGTTCTTCGGGCTCCAGCGGTACTTCGTCAGGGGCCTGCTCGCGGGGTCTGCGAAGGGTTGAGCGCGCAGGGCGCAACGCGGCACCGCCGCGTTGCGCCCTGCGCGCTCAAGGTCGAGTAGCCGGGCGCAGCCCGGCGTACCGAGACCTGCTGCACGCTGCACGATGCTGCGCAGCGGGCGGTGCCGCCCCCGCGATACCGCGATACCCTGGACCCGGTGTGCCGGGAAGCCTGGTCGGCGTCCCGCTGAGCGAACCGGCTCGGCGGTGCCGAGAGGAGCGCCATGCAGCCCACCCCGCCCACGCCCGCCCCGCGACCCGGTCGCCGCGAGCGGCTCGCGCAGAGCCTGCGCCTCGAGACCACGAGCGGCGCGCTGCTGCTCGTCGCCGCCGCGGTCGCCCTCATCTGGGCGAACTCCCCGTGGCGCGACTCGTACGCCGCGCTCATGGAGACGACCGTGGGGCCGGCGGCGCTGCACCTCGACCTGAGCGTCGCCACCTGGGCGGCCGACGGGCTGCTCGCGATCTTCTTCTTCGTCGTCGGCGTCGAGCTGAAGCACGAGATCGTCGCCGGGAGCCTGCGCAACCCCCGGCAGGCGGCGGTGCCCGTGCTCGCCGCGGTCGGCGGCATGGCGCTGCCGACGCTCGTCTACGTCGGCATCGTGCTCGCCGCCGGCGACCCCGAGGCGCTGACCGGCTGGGCGATCCCCGCGGCGACCGACATCGCCTTCGCGCTCGCGGTGCTGGCGATCTTCGGGCGCGGCCTGCCGACGGGCCTGCGCACCTTCCTGCTCACGCTCGCGGTCGTCGACGACCTGCTCGCGATCGTCGTGATCGCGATCTTCTACACGGCGGGCGTGCAGCTGCTCGCGCTGCTCGGCGCGCTGCTCGCGGTCGCCGTCTTCGCGCTCGTCGTGCGCTCGCGCTGGGCGCGCTGGTGGCTGCTCATCCCCATCGCGCTCGTCGCGTGGTGGCTCATGCACGAGTCGGGCGTGCACGCGACGATCGCCGGCGTGCTGCTCGGCGCGGTCGTGCCCGCGAAGCCCGTGCTGGGGGAGTCGGAGACCCGCACGCACCGCTTCGAGGCGGCGGTGCGCCCGTGGTCGACCGCGATCGCGCTGCCGATCTTCGCGTTCTGCTCGGCCGGCGTCTCGGTCGCCGACGGCGGCGGCTTCGCCGAGCTCGCCGCGCAGCCGGTGCTGCTCGCGGTCGCGGCGGGCCTCGTGATCGGCAAGCTCATCGGGGTGCTCGGCGTCACGGCGATCGTCACGCGCGTCACGCCGCTGCGGCTGCCCGACGGCATCGGCCTGCGCGACCTGCTGCCGGTGGCGCTGCTCACCGGCATCGGGTTCACCGTCTCGCTGCTCATCACCGAGCTCTCGTTCGACGACGCGGCGCGCACCGACGCGGCGAAGCTCGCGGTGCTCATCGGCTCCGGCCTCGCCGCGGTGCTCGCGGCGCCGCTGCTGCGCTGGGATGCGAAGCAGGCGCGCAGCGCCGACATGAACGAGGACGGCGTCGCCGACGCGCCCCAGGAGCGCATCGGCGGCTGAGCAGGGCTACCGCGCCGCGAGCGCGCGGTGCACCGGCACGACCGCGGCCGCGCTCCACGCCTGCGGGCGGCAGGACGCCGGGTAGGCGACCGGGGTCGCCGCCTCGTCGGCGCCGAACCCGGCGAACAGCTCGGGCAGGCGGCCGTCGAAGGCGTCGGCCGTGCGCACGAGCTGCGCCGAGAGGGTGCGGGCCTCGGCCGTGAGGCCCGCCCGGAGCATCCCCTCGATGACGACGCCCGTGTCGTGCGGCCACACCGAGCCGCAGTGGTACGACAGCGGCCAGTAGCCGCCCTCGTCGGAGGCCATGGTGCGCAGGCCCCAGCCCGACGCGAAGCGCTCGTCGACGAGCAGGCGCGCGACCGCGGCCTCCTCCTCGGCCGACAGGAGCGACGTGCCGAGCAGCTGCCCCATGTTCGACGTCTTCGCGTCGACCGGGGTGCCCGAGCCGTCGAGGGCGATCGCGGGGAACCGCTCGCCGCCCCGCTCGACCCAGAACGCCGCGCGGAACCGCTCGCGCATCCGCTCTGCCCAGCCGCGCCACTCCTCCGCGCCCGCGGCATCGCCGAGCGCCTCGAGCAGCGCCGCGCCGCCCTCAGCGGCCTGGCACGCCTGCGCCTGCACCTCGCACAGCGCGATCGGACCGTCGGCGATGCGGCCGTCGGCGAAGCGGATCGAGTCGCCGGAGTCCTTCCAGCCCTGGTTCGCGAGGCCCGTGCCGGTCTCGTCGATGTACTTCAGGAAGCCGGAGTCGTCGGGGCTGCCGTGGTCGCGCAGCCAGCCGAGGGCCGCCTCGAGCGCCGGCCGGAGCTCCTGCACGACGTCGAGCGGCAGGCCGGCCTGCCAGGCCTCGTGCAGCAGCACGATCCAGAGCGGCGTCGCGTCGATGGTGCCGTAGTAGACCGGTGGCAGCGAGATGCCCTCGCCCGGCATCGTGAAGGTCGACTGCCGGATCTCGTGCAGGATCTTGCCCGGCTGCTCGGCCGTCGTCGCGTCGGTCGTCGTGCCCTGCCGGGCGGCGAGCGTGCGGAGCGTGCCCTCGGCGACCTCGAGCGAGAGGGGCAGCAGCATCCGCGCGGTGATGAGCGTGTCGCGGCCGAAGAGGGTCATGAACCACGGCGCGCCGGCGGCCGCGAACGGCCCCTGGCCGGCGTCGAGCAGCAGCGCCTGCAGATCCTCGAGCGCGCGCGCCGCCCAGCGGTCGAGCGCGGCGTCGCCGCTCGGCGGCAGCTGCCCGAGCGGGGCGGTGGATGCGGCACCGACGACCGTCGTCGGGTCGGCCAGGCGCAGCTCGAGCACCGCCTCGGCCGCGCCGGCCGCGGGCACGTGCAGCCGCCACCTAGCGACCACCCGGTCGCCGTCGCGCGCGAGCTCGGCGCCGGGCGCTGCGATCGCGAGGGTGCGCGTGCCGTCGGTCGCCTCGAGGCCCGTCGGCGTCTCGCGCCACGTGAGCTCGACGGGCCGGGGCGCGCCGGACTTCACCGACGAGAGCTCGGCGAAGGAGGCGTCGAGCGCGAGCTCGACCTCGGCCTCGATCGGATGCGCGAGCCCGTCGGCGATGCGCACCCGCTCGACGAGCGCGCCCGGGGCGACCTCGCGCATCCGCTCGACGAGCACGCGCGGGTCGGGGGTGTCGTCGTCGATCGCGCGCGCGACGCCGTGGAACGAGGCACGGTCGGCCGACCTGGCGGTGCCGGTCGCCTCGACGGGCTCGCCCGCGACGCGCAGCGCGAGGCCGCGCACGTAGCGCCAGTCGCCGTGGAAGACGCCGTGGATGGCGGCGCCGCCGAGGTCGCCCGCGGGGTCGGACCACGCCTGCGTGGGCGCCGTCAGCACCACCAGCGCGTCGTTGAGCAGCGGCTGCCTGCCGTGCGTCGGAGCAGCGGTGTCGTCGCGCATGTGCGCCTCCCGGTCGGGGTTCCCATCGGACGGGGCATACGCTACCGTCACAGTTGGAACGATCCAATACCGGATCTCCGGTTCGTCACGAAGGAGTGGGGATGGCACCGACGCTCGCCGACGTGGCCGCGCACGCCGGGGTCTCGGTGCAGACCGTCTCCAACGCGCTGAACAACCCCGCGCTCCTCAAGCAGGCCACCCTCGACCGCGTGCTCGCGGCCGTGCAGGCCCTCGGCTACGCGCCCAACCTGCAGGCCCGGCGCCTGCGGCAGCGCACCGTCGCCACGATCGGCCTGCGGATCGAGCCCGTCGCCGACAACATCGCCTCGTCGCTGCTCGACCGCTTCCTGCACGAGCTCACGTTCCGCGCCGACGCCGAGGGGCAGCACGTCGTGCTCTTCACCGCCGCGACCGACGAGGAGGAGGTCGAGAAGATCCGCGGGCTCGCGGGCCAGCGGGTCGCCGACCGCTTCCTCCTCACCGGCACGCACGCCGGCGACGCCCGCGTGCCCGCGCTGCTCACGGCGGGGATGCGCTTCGTCGCGTTCGGCCGGCCGTGGGGGCCGGCGCCCGAGCACTCGTGGGTGGATGTCGACGGCGCCGCCGGCACCCGCGCGGCCACCGAGGCGCTCCTCGACGCCGGGCTCACCCGCATCGGCTTCATCGGCTGGCCGACCGGCAGCGGCTCCGGCGACGACCGCCGGTCCGGCTGGGCGGCGGCGATGCGCGCGGGCCTCGGGCTCGACGACGGCGAGCTCGACGCGCTCACCGCGCGCTGCGCCGACCGGCTCGACGAGGCCGTCGGCGCCGCCGCCGCGCTCCTCGAGCGCGGCGTCGACGCGCTCGTGTGCGCCTCCGACTCGCTCGCCACCGGCGCCATCGGCGCCGCCGCGCAGCGCGGCCGCAGCCTGCCGATCATCGGCTTCGACAACACCTCGCTCGCCGCCGGCATCGGCTTCCCGAGCATCGACCAGAGCCTCGACGAGGTCGCCGCGGCGGCCCTCGCGGCCCTCGACGCCGAGCCCGGCGCCGTCACCACGATCGTCCGGCCGCGCCTCATCCGGCGCAGCCACGACCGGTGGGGGATCCCCTCCGCCGCTGACCGGGGACAGTCCCCCACCTGAAAGGAACCACCATGCGACACAGCAAGCTGGGCAGCGTCGCCCTCGCCGGCGCGCTCGCCCTCGCCCTGGCCTCCTGCTCGGGAGGCGGCGGCGACGCCGGTGCCACGGACGGCGCGGAGGCGCCGGCCGCCGAGAGCCTCACCATGCTCATCGGCTCCTCGGGCGACGCCGAGACGGCAGCCGTGCAGGCCGCCGCCGACGCGTGGGCCGCGGAGTCGGGCACCGACGTCGAGGTCATCGCCGCATCCGACCTCAACCAGGAGCTCGCGCAGGGCTTCGCGGGCGACTCGGCCCCCGACGTCTTCTACATGGGCTGGGACCAGCTCCAGACCTATGCGAGCGACGACTACCTCGAGCCGTACGCGATGGACCTCGAGAACGCGGGCGAGTTCTACCCGGCGCTCGTCGAGGCCTTCTCCTACGAGGGGGAGTTCGTGTGCGCGCCGAAGGACTTCTCGACGCTCGGCCTCGTCATCAACACCCAGCTGTGGGCGGATGCGGGCCTGACCGACGCCGACATCCCGACCGACTGGGAGTCGCTGCAGGCGGCTGCCGAGGCGCTGACGACCGGTGACACGGTCGGCCTGTCGATGGGCCCGGAGTACGCCAGGCTCGGCGTCTTCATGGAGCAGGCCGGCGGCGGCCTCATGGACGGCGACACCATCACGGCGAACTCGCCCGAGAACGTCGAGGCGCTCGAGTACGTGCAGGGCCTGCTCGAGGCCGGCTCGCTCAAGTGGCCGGCAGACCTCAACGCCGGCTGGGGCGGCGAGGCCTTCGGCACCGGCGCGGCCGCGATGGTGATCGAGGGCCCGTGGATCCGCGGCGCGCTCGAGAACGACTTCCCGGACGTCGAGTTCGAGGTCGTCGAGCTGCCCGAGGGACCGGCGGGGCCGGGGACGTTCACGTTCTCGAACTGCTGGGGCATCCCCGAGGGCCAGGAGACCGCCGAGACCGCGCAGGAGCTCGTCGCGTTCCTCACGAGCGACGAGCAGCAGCTCGAGTTCTCCGAGGCGTTCGGCGTGATCCCGTCGACCGAGTCGGCCGCGGCGACCTACGCCGAGACCTACCCGGAGAACGCGGCCTTCGTGGCCGGCGCCGACTACGCGGTGAGCCCGGTGGCCTTCGCCGGCGCCGCGGACGTGACGAGCGAGTTCAACAACGCCATCACCACCCTGCAGGGTGCTGACGCGCAGGCGGTGCTCGACCAGGTGCAGTCGCAGCTGGAGGCGGCCTACCAGGCGTCGCAGGGCTGATGAGCGCCCCCGCCGTCGCTCCCGCGCCGCGCAAGCGGCGCGGGAGCACGCGCGGCGGCGAGACCGCCGCCGGCTGGCTGTTCACGCTGCCCGCGATCATCATCGTCGGGGTCTTCCTCGTCGCGCCGATCGCGCTCGCGCTGTGGGTGTCGTTCACCGACTGGAACGGCCGCAACTCGCCGCTGTTCAACGAGAACGTCGAGGTCGTCGGGCTCGACAACTACGCCGCGATCACGACCGACCAGACCCTCACGCGCGAGCTCTTCGGCCGCTCGATCCGCAACAACGTCTTCTACGTGCTGCTCGTCGTGCCGCTGCAGACCGCGCTCGCGCTGTTCCTCGCCGTGCAGGTGAACCGGCGGATGCTCAAGGCCAAGGGCTTCTTCCGCACCGCCTTCTACTTCCCCTCCGTCACCTCGTCGATCGCGATCACGGGCGTGTTCCTGTTCCTCTTCGCCGCGACCGGCGTCGTGAACCGCGTGCTCGCCTGGTTCTCCATCAACGGGCCCAACTGGTTCGCCGACCCGCGGGGCGTCATCCACCTGCTGCTCGGCCGCGTCGGCCTCACGGGGCCGCCGCCCGGCTGGTCCGATCCGGGGTTCCTCGGCGTGACCGCCTGGGACTGGATCGCGGGCCCGTCGGTCGCGCAGTGCGTGCTCATCACGCTCGCCGTGTTCACGACCTCCGGCACCTTCATGCTGCTCTTCCTCGCCGGGCTGCAGAACATCGGCGCCGAGGTCGGGGAGGCCGCGGTGATGGACGGCGCCGGACCCATCCGCACGTTCTTCTCCGTCACGCTGCCGATGCTGAAGCCGACGCTCTTCACCGTGCTGACGCTCGGCCTCATCGGCACCTGGCAGGTGTTCGACCAGGTCTACCTGACGCGCGGCACGCCCGCGGCGCCGACGCTGACGAGCCCCGCCTACCTCGCCTTCAACCAGGCGTTCGAGAACAACGAGCCCGGCATCGCCGCGGCGATCGCGTTCGTGCTGTTCCTCATCATCATCCTGATGACCCTCATCCAGCGCTGGGTGCTCGCCGACCGCGACACCACCGGCATGGGGAGGAAGCGGCGCAAGGGCGACGACGCCGAGGGCGACCGCCCGCTCGCCGAGGGCGCGATCCGGCTCGATGCCGGTCCCCAGGGAGGAGGTGGTCTCACGTGAAGGAGCGCGTCTCCGCCGGCCTGATCATCGGCTACGTCATCCTCGTCGTGCTGGCGCTGCTGTACATCTACCCGTTCATCATCGCCGTGAGCGGATCGTTCAAGACGGATGCCGAGGCGAACGCCGACCCGATGGCGCTCATCCCGCAGACGTTCACGTTCGCCGCCTACGAGCGCCTGTTCACGGGCACCGACCTGCCGCGGTGGGCCGCGAACTCGGCCTTCATCACGGTGGTCGTGACCGTCTTCCGGGTGTTCTTCGACTCGCTCGCGGGCTACGCGCTGTCGCGGCTGCGCTTCCGGGGCAGGAACACGATCTTCGCGCTGTTCATCGCGGTGCTCGCGGTGCCGTCGGTCGTGCTGATGATCCCGCGGTTCCTCGTCATCAAGGAGCTCGGGC
Organism: Agrococcus sp. BE272; assembly: GCF_031457935.1. Lineage (NCBI taxonomy): Bacteria > Bacillati > Actinomycetota > Actinomycetes > Micrococcales > Microbacteriaceae > Agrococcus > Agrococcus sp. BE272. Next base: position 1,054,832 of record NZ_JAVDXL010000001.1, read on the forward strand.
TCTACGACACGTACGGCGGCATGATCCTGCCGCTGCTGTCGACGGCGGCCGGCATCTTCATCATGAAGCAGTTCTTCGACTCGATCCCGGTGTCGATCGAGGAGGCGGCCCGCATCGACGGCGCGGGCATCTTCCGCACCTTCTGGTCGGTGACGCTGCCGATGGCGATGCCGGCGCTCATCACGCTGACGATCCTGTCGTTCCAGGGGTCGTGGAACGAGTTCTCGCACTTCGTGATCTCGCGCCAGAGCCCCGAGCTGCACACGCTCACCACCGGTGTCGGCTCGCTCGTGTCGGGGCAGCTGGGCTCGGGCACGCAGTTCCCGCTCAAGCTCGCGGCGGCGGTGCTCATGACCATCCCGGTCGCGGTGATGTTCTTCATCTTCCAGAAGCGCATCATGTCGACGACGGAGGGCGGCGAGAAGGGTTGACGCCGGAGGGCGCAATGGCGGCCGAGCCGCCGTTGCGCCCGCAGGCGTCAAGGTCGAGGAGCGCGCGGCGAAGCCGCACGCGTCACGAGACCTCGCTCCGGACCCTAGAGCTTCCGGACCCTAGAGCTCAGGCCGCGACCGATCCGGCTCCACGAGCCGCAGGTACGCGTGCTCGCGGCGCACGGCGCCGCCGGCCGCGACGCGCTGCGCACGCGCCGGCTCGGCGTGGCGCGCGGGCTCCGGCGCGCTCGGCGCGAGCGGCGTGAGCGCGTGCAGGTGCCGCTCGACCGCGATCGGCCCGACGGCGCTCGCGGCGCGCGCGGTGAGCGCCTGGTGCACCGGGACGACGGCGGCCGCGCTCCACGCCTGGGGCGAGCACGCGCCGGGGACGGGGATCGGCGCGGCGGTGTCGTCGATCCCGTAGCCGGCGTACAGCTGCGGCATCCTGCCCTGGAACGCATCCGCCGCCCGCTCGAGCTGCTCGGCGAGCGCCGCGGCCTCGGCGCCGAGCCCCGCGCGCAGCAGGCCCTCGATCGCGACGGCCGTGTCGTGCGGCCAGATCGCGCCGCAGTGCTGGGACATGGGCCAGTAGCCGGCCGCGTCGGTCGCCATCGTGCGCAGGCCGAAGCCCGACGAGAGCCGCGGGTCGAGCAGCAGGCGGGCCACCTCGCGCTCCTCCTCGGCCGACAGCAGCGTCGTGCCGATGAGCTGCCCGATGTCGCTCGTGAGGGCGTCGACCTGCGCGCCCGAGGCCTCGAGCGCGAGCGCCGGGAAGCGCTCGTGGCCGTGCTCGACCCAGAAGGCCCCGCGGAAGCGCTCCCGCAGCCGCTGAGCCCAGCCGCGCCACCGCTCGCCGCCGTCGCCGAGCGCGTCGAGCAGCTCGGCGGCGCCGACCGCGGCACGCACCGCGAGCCCCTGCACCTGGGCGACCGCGAGCGAGCCGGTCGCGATGCCGCCGTCGGCGAAGCGCATCGCGTCGGGGGAGTCCTTCCATGCCTTGTTCGCGAGGCCCGTGCCCGACTCCTCGGGGTAGCTGAGGAACCCGTCGCCGGTGCGCTTCTCGAGCCACCAGAGCGCCGCGTGCAGCGAGGGGCGCAGCTCGCGCACCGTCTGGAGCGGCAGCCCCGCCCGCCAGGCGTCGTGCAGCAGCACGATCCACAGCGGGGTCGCGTCGATGGAGCCGAAGTAGACCGGCGGCAGCTCGACGCCCATCCAGGGCAGCTCGATGGAGTCCTGCCGCAGCTCGTGCAGGATGCGGCCGGGCTCCTCGCCGGTGGCGGGGTCGGTGCGCACGCCCTGCCGGGCGGCGAGCGTGCGCAGCGTGCCCTCGGCGAGGTCGGTGCCGAGCGGCAGCAGCAGCCGCGAGGCGATGAGCGCGTCGCGCGCGACCATCGTCACGTGCCAGGGGGCGCCCGCGGCGGGGAACGCGCCGTGGCCGGCGTCGAGCAGGAGGTCCTCGAGGTCGGTCACGGCGCGCTCGGCCCACCGGTCGAGGGCGGCCCGGCCGGTCGGTCGCACGCCCGCGCACGGCGCGGGGCAGGGCGTGCCGGTCACCGCGAGCGTCGGGTCGTCGAGCTCGAGCTCGAGCGCGAAGCCCGCCCAGTCGTCGGGCAGCACCACGCTGTGGCGCGAGGCGATGACGCGGCTGCCCTCGACGCGCAGCTCGCCGCCGCGGCTCGTGCAGCGCAGCACCCGGGTGCCGTCGGTGGCGATCGCGACGCCGTCCTCGATGCGGATGCGCAGCTCGACCGGGCGCGGATCCCCGGCGCGCACCGTCCACATCGGCGCGAGCTCGACGTCGCAGACGAGCTCGACCGCGGCGTTGACGGGCACGTCGCGGCCGTTGACGATCGTCACCCGCTCGACGACCGCGCCCGGCGCGACCTCGCGCATCCGCTCGACCATGACGCGAGCCGCCGGGGCGCGCGCGTCGAGGTCGCGGGCGACGGCGTGGAAGACGACCCAGTCGGCCTCGTCGGCGGTCGTGATGTGCTCGACGGGCGCGCCGTCGACGAGCAGCTCGACGCCCCGCACGTAGCGCCAGTCGCCGTGGTAGACGCCGTGGGCGGTGCTGCCGCCCATCGTGCCGTCGCGGTGCGACCAGACCTGCGTCGGAGCAGAGAGCGCCACGAGCTCGGTGTGGAGGAGCGGCGGTCTCCCGACACCCCTGCTCTGCTCGTGACACATGGGCTTCCGATCGCTGTGCGGTGCGGCTGGCCCAAAACTAGTCCTGTTACAGAACTGCGTCCCGCAAGGCGCCCTCAGCCTTCGCGCACGAGTGCCGCAGGCCGTGCGCGTCTGCTGAGCGGCATCGCCGCCGAGGCGCTAGGGGGTCGGCCGGCGTGCGTCGTAGGCGAGGAAGGAGCGCTGCGCGCGCGTGACGACGGCGATGAGCACGACGATCAGGATGCCGCCGAGCAGCGGCGGCGCCCACAGCGCCACGAGCGTGGTCGCGAGGCCCGCGTAGAGGTCGCCGATGCGCGGGCCGCCGGTGACGACGACGGTGAACAGTCCCTGCGTGCGGCCGCGCATGTCGTCGGGCGCGGCGGTGAGCATCATGGTCGAGCGGAAGATCGCGCTGATCTCGTCGCTCGCGCCCATGCCGGCCATCGCGATCGCGGCGACCGCGAGCGCCGGCCACGACACCTGCGGCCACTCGGCGGCGACCGGCCCGCCCCAGCCGAGCGCCATGGCGAGGATGACGGTGCCGAGCAGCAGCACGAACGCGCCGTAGACGGTGATGGCCCGCGCGACCGCGACGCCGTGGCGCTGGATGTGCGCGACCGGGCCCGAGAAGAGGCTCGCGAGCAGCGTGCCCATGGCAGCCGCGGCGGTGAGGGCGCCGACGGTGACGGGGCCGCCGCCGATGGCGACGGCGCCGATCGCGGGCAGCAGCGCGTAGGGCCGGCCGAACGTCATCGCGATGATGTCGACGACGAACGACATGCGGATGTTGGGCGCCTGGCGCAGGAAGCGGTAGCCGTCGCGCAGCGACGCGAGGCCCGGCTTCGCGACCGCGCCGAGCGGGGGCAGGCGGGGCAGGCCGAGCACGCCGAGGAAGCCGGCGGTGAAGAGCGCCGCGTCGATCGCGAAGGTGATCGGCAGGCCGACGGTCGCGACGAGCACGCCGGCCGCGGCGGGGCCGAGCGTGAGCATGGTGCCCATCGCGATGCCGTTGAGCGCGGCCGCGCGCGAGAGGAGGTGGGCGGGCAGGATGCGCGGGGTGACGGCGCTGCGCGTCGCTCCCGAGATGGTCGCGGCGACGGTGTTGATCGTCGTGAGCACGTAGAACGGCCACACCGGTGCGCGGCCGCCCTCGGCGACGAGCGCGGCATCCCACGTCGAGAGCGCGACGAGGCCGAGCACGGCGCCCCAGCCGGTGAGGCTCGAGGCGATGAGCAGGGCGCGGCGGTCGAAGGCGTCGGCGAGCATGCCGCCCCACAGGCCGGCGACGACCATGGGCAGCAGCGCGATGCCGCCGACGAGGGCGACCATCATCGTGCTCGCGGTCATGTCGAAGATCTGCAGGCCGACGGCGACGACCGTCATCTGCGCGCCGATGCCGCTGATCGCGTTGCCGATCCAGAGCCTGGCGAACGCGGGCGAGGCGCGCAGCGGGGCGAGGTCGACGAAGCGTCGGCGTCGTGCAGGGCTGTCGACGGTCTCGACGGGCCCGGTGATGGGCGTCGCGGGCAGGATGCCGTGCGCGCCGGAGGCCGGCTCGCCGCCGGACTCGAAGGGTTCGGTCACCTCTGGCCGTGACGCGTGACCGGGCCCCGGGACGGGGCCCGGAGCTGGGGTCGCAGGAGAGGCCCGAAAGGGCCTCTCCTCCCAGCTCCACCGCTCACGCGACGTCGTCGATGCCGTACAGCGCCTGGATCGCGGCGAGGAAGTCGTCGTGCCTGCCCTCGGCGGCGAGCTCGCGAGCCCGCACGGTGGGCTTGTGCAGCAGCACGCCCGCGAAGTGGCGCAGCGCCTGCTCGGCGAGGCGCCGCTCCTCCTCGGTGCCGCGCTTGGCGATGCGGGCGAGCTCGGCGTCCATCGCGCCCTGCACGTGCTCGCGCAGCGCCGCGATCGCGGGGCCGAGCTGCCGCTCGGCGGTGCCGCGCTCGAAGCGCGCGGCGGCCTTCCGCACGAGGTGGCGGGCGTCCTCGGTGGCGGTGAGGTGCTCGAGCGGCGCGTGCAGGCGGATCGTCTCGAGGTCGAGCACCTCGACGCCGTGCACGGTCGCGACGTCGGGGTCGACGTTGCGGGGCATGCCCATGTCGATCACGAGCTGCGAGGCGCGGCCGTGGTCGACCGGGCACTCGGCGCCGGGGCCTGCGTGGAGCGGGCAGCCCTCTGCGGTCGGGTCGAGCGCGACGGGGCAGGTGGATGCGTCGTGCGGCTGCACGGCGGAGCCGGGGAAGGCGTGGGTCGCGGCGAGCCGCTCGCGGCCGGCCCGGAGCAGCGCGGCGTCGACCACGTGGTGGTCGGCGCTCGTGCACGTGACGATGACGTCGGCCGTCGCGGCGGCGAGCGGGGCGTCGCGCGGGTCGACGTAGCCGATCGCGTGGCTGCGGGCGAAGCCGGCGCCGCGGTCGGAGGGGCTCCAGACCTCGATGTGCTGGGCGCCGCGGCGGCGCAGCTCGGCGAGCGAGACGCCCGCGAAGCGGCCGGTGCCGACGAGCAGCACGCGCGCGCCGGTGAAGTCGACGCGGGCGCTCGCGAGGTCGAGGGCGAGGCGCACGATCGAGCGACCGGCCTCGCCGATGCCGGTGCGGTTCTTGATGCCGCGCTGCGTCTCGGACGCGCGCTGGAAGAGGCGCTCGAGGCTCGGGGAGGTCGTGCCGGCGTCCTGCGCCGACTGCAGCGCGCGGCGCACCTGGCCGGCGATCTCGCCCTCGCCGACGACGACCGACTCGAGGCCGGCGGCGACGGCGAACAGGTGCTCGGCGGCGCGGCCCTCGACGAGCGGCTCGAGGGTCTCGGGATGGTGGAACCCGAGCGCATCCGTCGCGGCCGTCTGCGCGATGCCCGGCGCCTCGTCCCGGTCGGCGTCGACGTCGAGGTACACCTCGAAGCGGTTGCAGGTGGAGACGACGATCGCGCCGTCGATCGACGGGTGCGAGGCGAAGGAGGTGGGCAGCTGCGCGGCGTCTGCCGACGACAGGGCCTCGAGGGCTGTGAAGTCGGCGTTCTTGTGACTCGCCGTCAGGCAGATGAGCACCCGACCATCCTACCGCGTCCCCCAGCCCGCCCCGTCGGCGGCGGGCGAGCGCCCCCAGCGCAGAGGTGGGACAATGGATGCGATGCCTGCGCTGCCCGAGACCCACCCGCTCAACACCCGCACCGGAGCCTCCGGCCTGGTGCGCGCCTACCGCGGCGACCGCCCGGAGGTCACGCCCGTGTGGTTCATGCGGCAGGCGGGGCGCTCGCTGCCCGAGTACCGGTCGCTGCGCCAGGGCCGCGACATGCTCGACACGTGCCTCGACCCGGTCCTCGCGAGCGAGATCACGCTGCAGCCGGTGCGCCGCCACGGCGTCGACGCGGCCATCTTCTTCAGCGACATCATGGTGCCGCTGCGCCTCGTCGGCGTCGACGTGACGATCGAGCCCGGCGTCGGTCCGGTCGTCGCCGAGCCCGTGCGCACCCCCGCCGACGTCGAGCGCCTCGTCGCGCTCGACCCGGCCCGCCTCGACGAGGCGCTCGAGCCGATCCGCGAGGGCGTGCGCCAGACGATCGCGGGGCTCGCCGAGATCGGCGACGGCACGACCCCGCTCATCGGCTTCGCGGGCGCGCCCTTCACGCTCGCCGCCTACCTCGTCGCCGGCCGCCCGTCGAAGGACCACCTCGAGGCGCGCACCCTCATGCGCTCCCACCCCGACGCGTGGGACGCCCTGACCCGCTGGGCGGCCGACGTCACGGGCCGCTTCCTGCGCGCGCAGGTCGAGGAGGGCGCGAGCGCCGCGCAGCTGTTCGACTCCTGGGCGGGCTCGCTGCCGCTCGAGCAGTACCGCGAGCACGTCGCACCCGCCTCGCGCCTCGCGCTCGACGCCGTGCGCCACGTGACCGACGCATCCGGCCGCCGTGTGCCGCTCGTGCACTTCGGCGTCGGGGCGGGCGAGCTCTACGGCGCGATGGACCTCGACGTCGACTGCATCGGCGTCGACTGGCGCGTGCCGCTCGACCAGGCGCTCGAGCGCATCGACGCCGACGTGACCGTGCAGGGCAACCTCGACCCGGCGGTGCTCGGCGCTCCGTGGGAGATCGTCGAGGCCGCGATCGACCACGTGCTCATCGCCGGCTCCGTCGCCCGCGCGCACGTGTTCAACCTCGGCCACGGCGTGCCGCCGACGGCCGACCCCGCGGTGCTGACCCGCATCGTGCAGGCGGTGCATGCGCGGTGACCGACGTGACCGGGGCTGAGCCCGGCCCCGAGGCCGGCGACGCGCCCGCCGGTGGTGCGGATGCGCCCGGCGGCGCGGGCGCGGAGCGCTGGGACACGATCGTGGCCGGCGCGGGCGTCGCGGGCCTCACGGTCGCGCACGAGCTGGCCGCCCGCGGCTACCGGGTGCTCGTGCTCGAGGCCTCCGACCGCCTCGGCGGCGTCGCGAGCCCGATCGAGGTCGACGGCCTCGCGCTCGACGCGGGCGCGGAGTCGTTCGCGACCCGCGGCGGCGCGGTCGCCGAGCTCGCGCGCGAGCTGGGCCTCGGCGACGACATCGTGAGCCCCAACCCGGCCGGCGCCTGGCTGCAGCTCGCCGACCGCGCCGTGCCGCTGCCGAAGCACACGCTGCTCGGCATCCCCTCGTCGCCGCTCGCGCGCGACGTCATCGACGTGCTCGGCTGGGGCGGCGCCGTGCGCGCCTACCTCGACCGCCTCATGCCGGTGCTGCGCATCGGCAAGGACGACGCGCTCGGCCCGCTCGTGCGCCGCCGCATGGGGAGGAAGGCCCTCGACCGGCTGGTCGGCCCGCTCGCCGGCGGCGTCTACTCGGCCGATCCCGACCTGCTCGACGTCGCGACGGTGGCGCCGGGCCTCAACAACGCGCTCACGCAGGCCGGATCGCTCTCGGGCGCCGTGGCGGTCGTGCTCGAGGAGCGCGCCGCCGCGGTCGCGCGCGGCGACGCCGCCCCGAGCAACGCGAGCCGTCCGGGCAGCGCCATGCAGGGCATCCGCGGCGGCATCCACCGCCTCACCGCAGCGCTCGCCGAGCGGGCGCGCGAGCACCGCGCCGAGCTGCGCACGGGCGTGCGCGTGCTCGCCGCCGAGCCGACCGGCACCGGCTGGACCGTGCAGACGGATGCGGGCGGCTTCGACGCGTCGTCGCTGGTCGTCGCGCTCCCCGAGGCCGAGGCGCTGCGCGTGCTCGCCGGCGTCGACGGCTTCGCCGGGCTCGCCGCCGACGCGGGCGGCGTGACCGTCGAGCTCGTCACGCTCGTGCTGCCCGCCGGCGCGATCGAGGGCGACCCGCGCGGCACGGGCGTGCTCGTCGCCGGCGACGCGCCCGCGGTGCGGGCGAAGGCGATGACCCACTCGAGCGCCAAGTGGCCGTGGCTGCGCGAGGCCGCCGGCGGCCGCGAGGTCGTGCGCCTCAGCTACGGCTCCGGCCGCACCCCGCCCGCGACCGAGGGCCTCGACGACGCGGCGGCCGTCGCGCTCGCGCTCGCCGACGCGCGCGCGATCCTCGGCCGCGAACTGCCCGAGCCCGTCGCCGCCGCGCGCGTGCGCTGGCAGCAGGGCCAGCCGGCGAGCGTCGTCGGTGCGGCCGCCCGCCAGCGGGCGATCCGCGCCGCCGCGGCCGCGCACGAGCAGCTGCTCGTCGTCGGCGCCGCCGTCGCCGGCACGGGCCTCGCGCAGGTCGTGCCCGACGCCCGCGCCGCCGCGCTCGGCATCCGGCGGGAGCGCTTCGTCGAGCCGGGGAGGCCCTGGACCGACGACGTCGCCCCCGAGGAGGGGGCCGCCGGCCCCGCGCCCGACGGCGACGACGCGCGGGCATCCGCCGGCGCATCCGCCCCGAACGACACCGCGGGCGCCCCCGGCGCCGCGGCCGACGACACCGCGACCGCACACGACCGAGGAGAGGCATGAGCGAGCACGAGCACGCCCACCACGAGCAGCCCGACGAGCACGGGCAGGCCGAGGCGCAGGACGACGGCTTCACCATCTGGAGCGTGCACCGCCGCGGCGGCCCGGCCGCGAACGGCGGCCGCGCGCCGCTCGAGAAGGAGCTCGCCGCGCTCGAGGCCGAGGGCATCATCGCTCGCGGCATCTACGACGTCTCCGGCATGCGCGCCGACGCCGACATCATGGTCTGGCTGCACGGCACCGCCGGCACGCGCCCCGAGGCGCTGCAGGCGGCGATGCGCCGCGTGCGCCGCTCGCGCGAGCTCGCCGGCACGACGCTGGTGTGGAGCGCCATGGGCGTGCACCGCGACGCCGAGTTCAACAAGCAGCACGTGCCCGGGTTCATGCGCGGGATCGCGCCCAAGCGCTGGGTGACCGTCTACCCGTTCAACCGCTCCTACGACTGGTACCTGCTGCCGGCCGAGGACCGCAGCCGCATGCTCGCCGAGCACGGCCGCGCGGGCGCCGCCTACCGCGGCGTGCTCGCGAACACCGTCTCGGCGTTCGCGCTGGGCGACTACGAGTGGATCCTGCCGCTCGAGTCCGACGAGCTCGTCGAGCTCGTCGACATGATGCGCGAGCTGCGCGCCGTCGAGGCGCGGCTGCACGTGCGCGACGAGGTGCCGTTCTTCACGGGCCGCAGGATCGCGGTCGACGAGATCGAGGAGGTGCTCGCATGAGCGAGATGACGGATGCGCCCCAGGGCGGATGCTGCGGCGGCGGGTGCTGCGGCGGGATGCAGCAGCAGCCCGAGCAGCAGCAGGCGGAGCAGCAGGCGGCCCGGCGCGAGACCAAGGCGCCGGCGGCGACGGCCGTGCACCTGGAGCAGGGCGCGGCCGTCGCGAGCGCGACGCCGGCCGCCCAGCTGGGCCCCGAGCACGTGGAGGAGCCGGTCGCGTACGACGGCATCCTGCTGTCGGGCTTCGGCGGGCCGGAGGGGCAGGACGACGTGCTGCCGTTCCTGCGCAACGTCACCCGCGGCCGCGGCATCCCCGACGAGCGGCTCGAGGAGGTGGCGACCCACTACCGGCACTTCGGCGGCGTCAGCCCCATCAACCAGCAGAACCGCGACCTGAAGGCCGCGCTCGAGGGCGCGCTCGCCGAGGCCGGCGTCGACCTGCCCGTCTACTGGGGCAACCGCAACTGGGCGCCGTACCTCGACGAGGCGCTGCAGCAGGCCGCCGATGCGGGCGCGACGCGGCTGCTGGCCATCCCCACCTCGGCCTACTCCTCCTACTCGTCGTGCCGGCAGTACCGCGAGGACTGGGCCGACGCGCTTGAGGCGACCGGGCTGCAGGCGTCGATGCAGATCGACAAGGTGCGCCAGTTCTTCAACCACCCGGGCTTCCTCGCGCCGTTCGTCGACGGCGTGCGCGCGACGGTCGCCGAGGCGCGCGAGGCGGGCTTCGCCGACGGCGACGTCGAGGTGCTCTTCGCGACCCACAGCATCCCCACCGCCGACGCGGAGCGCTCGGGCGCGCCCGACCTGCACGAGTGGGGTCCGGGCGGCGGCTACGAAGCGCAGCACCTCGCCGCCGCGGAGTGGGTCATGGGCGAGGCGGCGCCGGGCGTCGCCTGGCAGCTCGTCTACCAGTCGCGCTCCGGACCCGCCTCGCAGCCGTGGCTCGAGCCCGACATCAACGACGCGATCGACGAGCTCCCGGTGGGCGACGGCGGCCGCAAGGCGGTCGTGATCGTGCCGCTCGGCTTCGTGAGCGACCACATGGAGGTCATGTGGGACCTCGACGAGGAGGCCATCGAGACGGCCACCGAGCGGGGCCTGTGGGTGCGACGCGCGCCGACGCCGGGCGTCGACCCGCAGTACGTGGGCGCGCTCGTCGACCTCGTGCAGGAGCGGCTCGAGGGCCGGCCGGTCGCCGAGCGCAAGGCGGTCACCTCGATCCACACCTGGTACGACGTGTGCCGGCCGGGCTGCTGCGAGAACCCGCGGCTCGGCTTCCGGCCCGCGATCGCCGGGCTGCAGCCGTGACGCTGCGCGTCGGCACGCGCGGCTCGGCGCTCGCGATGGCGCAGACGAAGGCGCTCGCCGCGCGCTTCGCGGGCGACGTCGAGATCGTCGAGATCACGACGAAGGGCGACGTCGACCGCACCTCGCTGTCGCAGCTGGGCGGCACGGGCGTGTTCGTCTCGGCGCTGCGGGATGCCCTGCTCGAGGGCCGCGTCGACGTCGCGGTGCACTCGATGAAGGACCTCCCCACGGCGCCCGCCGCCGGCATCGAGCTCGCCGCGGTCGCGAAGCGCGAGGATCCCCGCGACGCGCTGTGCGCCCGCGACGGGCTCACGCTCGCCGGGCTCCCCGAGGGCGCGAAGGTCGGCACCGGGTCGCCGCGGCGCGCGGCGCAGCTGCGCCTCGCGCGGCCGGACATCGAGGTCGTCGACATCCGCGGCAACGTGCCCACGCGCCTCGCGCGGGCGCAGGGCGACGATGCCGACCTCGACGCGGTCGTGCTCGCGCTCGCGGGCCTCAAGCGCCTCGGGCTCGACGGCAGCGCGACCGAGCTGCTCGACCTCGTCGACTTCCCGACCGCGCCCGCGCAGGGCGCGCTCGCCGTCGAGATCCGCGACGGCGACGGCGCGAGCCGCGCCGCGGTCGCGAAGACCGACCACGGCCCCACCCGGGCCGCGGCCGACGCCGAGCGGCGCGTGCTGGCGGGCCTCGAGGCCGGATGCGCGGCACCGGTGGCCGCGCACGCCGAGGTCGCCGACGGGATGCTCTTCCTCACCGCGATCGCGTACGCGACCGACGGCTCCCGCCGCCTCGGCGCATCCCACGCCTTCACGCTCGACTCCACGTCGCCCGCCGACCTCGCGGAGGGCGCGCGCGACGTGGCCGAGCGGGCGGTCGCCGAGCTGCTCGAGGCCGGCGCCGCCGACCTCGTGCACGAGGCGCGCACCGAGGGCTGAGGCTCCGGCGGATCGGGCGGCGCGCGGGTGGTCGGGCGCGCCGCATCCGCCGCCTCTGCGAGACTGCTCGGCACCGACCCAGGGAGGAAGCCATGCGCGTCCTGATCCCCCGTGGCGGCAGCTGGGGCGACGAGGTCGCCCGGCTCGTCACCGAAGCGGGCTTCGAGCCGCTGATCCTGCCGCTCGTCACGATCGAGCCGGCCGAGGACCAGGAGCACCTGCAGCGCATCCTCGCGCAGCTCGCCGAGGGCCGCTTCGACTGGCTCGTCGTCACGAGCCAGTCGACCGTGCGGGTGCTGCCGCGCGTGCCGGTCTCGGTGCACGTCGCCGCGGTCGGCGCGGTGACGGCCGCATCGCTGCGGGAGCGCGGCGTGCCGGTCGCGTTCATCCCCACGAAGCAGTCGGCGGCCGGGCTCGTCGACGAGTGGCCCATCCGCGAGGGCCGGGTGCTCTGGCCGCACGCGCTCGACGCGCGGCCGACGATCGCCGACGGGCTGCGGCGCCACGGCATGCAGGTGACCGAGGTCGTCGCGTACCGCACGGTGCCGGTGTTCGAGTCGGGCGACGCGCTCGCCGAGGCGGTCTCGACGCAGACGGGCGCGATCCCGGTCGTCGGCGCGGATGCGACGCGGCAGCAGGAGGAGCTGCAGGCGGCGGGGGAGGACGGCGCCGATGCCGTGCTGACCGCCGTCGAACCGGCCGAGACGCCGATCGACGCGGTGCTCGTCACCTCGGGCTCGGTCGCGAAGCAGGTCGCGCGGCTCGGGCTCGCGGGCGACACGCGCATCATCGCGATCGGCGACCAGACGGCCGAGGACTGCCGCAAGCACGGCCTGCGGGTCGCGGGCATCGCGCAGCGGCCGAACGCGCAGGAGCTCGTCGCGGCGCTCGTGGCGGCCGCGGGCCGCTGAGCTCGGCGCCGCCCCGCACCGATCCCCCCGCAAGCGCTCCGATCCCCCCCGTAGAGGGACCCCTTCGACCGAACGGGACCCGGTGCACCGGGTCCTCCCGGGTGGAACGGGTCCTCGAGGGTGGAACGGGTCGCGCGCGGCGTAGCGTGGGCGCATGAGCGAGCACGCCCGCGACACGAACCCCGCCCTCGAGGCGCTCGCCGCCTCCGGCCTCGAGCACGAGATCACCCGGCACGGGCGCGTCGGATCGCTCGCCGAGGCCGCCGAGGCTCGCGGCGTGAGCCCCGCCGAGGTCATCAAGACGATGGTCGTGCGCCGCGGCGAGGGCGACCACCTGCTCGTGCTCGTGCCCGGCGACCGCACGATCGCGTGGCCGAAGCTGCGCGAGCTGCTCGGCGTCAGCCGGCTGTCGATGCCCGACGCCGACGCGGCGTTCGCGGTGACGGGGTTCCGCCGCGGCACGATCACCCCGTTCGGCACGCCGCGGCCGCTGCCCGTCGTCGCCGACGAGCGCGTGCTCGGCCACCGCGTCTCCATCGGCGGCGGCGACCACGGGGTCGCGGCGACGGTCGACGGCGACGCGCTCGTCGCGCACCTGGGCGCGCAGGTCGCCGACGTGACCGACCCCGAGGCGCCGCGCTGACGCATCCGCCCGCAGCCGCGAGGGCACGGGTCGCCGACGGCGCTGGCGCGCACCGCGCCGGGCGTGTACCGTCGCTCGAGCAGTCGTCGGCGGTGTCAGCGCCGACGCCCTCCGCACCCCCAGGAGCCACGATGACCGAGATCCACGGAGCCGCGACCCGGCGCTGACCCGACGACCACGCATCGTCGACCCATCCGTCAGCGCTCCCCGCTCTCGGAGGATCCCTCTTGGCACACCCTGTCATCGCGCTCTCGCGCGTCTCGTTCCAGTGGCCCGACGGCACGCCCGTGCTCGACGGCGTCTCCGGCGCGCTCGGCCACGGGCGCACCGGCCTCGTCGGCATGAACGGCGCCGGCAAGTCCACGCTGCTGCGCCTCATCGCCGGCTCGCTCGCGCCCGCCGCAGGCGACATCGTCGTGCACGGCACGGTCGCCGCGCTGCCGCAGCAGCTGGCCCTCGGGGCCGGCACGGTGGCGGATGCGCTCGGCATCGCGGGCGTGCTCGACGCGATCGCGGCCATCGAGTCGGGCGACGTCGCCCCGCACCGCTTCGACGAGGTCGGCGACCGCTGGGGCGTCGAGGCGGAGGCGCTCGCGGAGCTCGCCGCCCTCGGCCTCGCCGGCGACGCCGACCTGCTGCGCCGCCCGATCGCGACGCTCTCGGGCGGCGAGGCGGTGCTCGTCGGGCTCGCCGCGATCCGGCTGCAGCGCGCCGACATCGCGCTGCTCGACGAGCCGACCAACAACCTCGACGCCGATGCCCGCGCGCGGCTCCACGACGCGGTCGGCGCGTGGCGCGGCTCGCTCGTGGTCGTCAGCCACGACGTCGCGCTGCTCGAGCGGGTCGACCGCATCGCCGAGCTGCACGCCCCCGGGCCCGGCGCCGGCTCGTCGCTGCGCACATTCGACGGGCCGCACTCGGCCTACCGGGCGGCGCTCGAGGCGGAGCAGGCGGCGGCCGCGCAGGACGTGCGCGACGCCGAGCAGCTGCTGCGCCGCGAGCGGCGCGAGCGCATCGATGCGGCCGAGCGGCGCTCGCGGTCACAGGCCGCGGGGCGGCGCGCGTTCCTCGGCGGCGGCATGCCGAAGATCGTCGCCGGCGGCCTGCAGCGGAAGGCCGAGCGCACGACCGCGCGCTCGAAGGCGCTGCACGAGGGGCGCGAGTCGACCGCCGCCTCGGCGCTCGAGGCGGCCGAGGCGCGCGTGCGCGACGACCGCACCATCCGCATCGCGCTGCCCGGCACGCGCGTGCCCGCGGGGCGGGACGTGCTCGCGCTGCGGCTGCCCGGCGGCGAGGCGGTCGCGGTGCGCGGGCCCGAGCGCATCGCCCTCACGGGCGCCAACGGGGCGGGCAAGACGACGCTGCTCGACGCGATCGCCGGCACGGCGGCCTCCCGGGCCGACGGCCGGCCCGCGCCCGTCGCCGAGGTGACCCACCGCATCCGCGAGACCGCGATGCTGCCGCAGCGCATCCGCTTCCCGGACGAGGACGCGACGCTCGTCGACGCCGTGCGCGAGACGGCGCCGACCCGGTCGCCGCTCGAGGTGCGGGCGCAGCTCGCGCGCTTCCTGTTCCGCGGCGACCGCGGCGAGCAGCGGGTGCGCGAGCTCTCGGGCGGGGAGCGGTTCCGGCTCGCGCTCGCACGGCTGCTGCTCGCCGACCCGGCGCCGCAGCTGCTGCTGCTCGACGAGCCGACGAACTCGCTCGACCTCGACAGCGTCGACCGGCTCGTGGAGGCGCTCGCGGCCTACGAGGGAGCGCTCGTGGTGGTGAGCCACGACGCCGCGTTCGTCGACCGTCTCGGCATCGCGCGCGAGTGGAGGATCGAGGGGCGCAGGCTCGACGATCGCGGCGTAGCATCCAGGTGACCAGCACCCGCGGAGGCAGCCATGCACGTCGATCGGCAGGCGCTCGACGAGGCCGTCGCCAAGCGCGCGTTCACCGGCGTCGTGACGATCGACGAGGGCGAGCGGCGCACGCTCGAGCGCTGCGAGGGCTTCCTGCACCGGGCGCACGGCGTGCCGATGATCCCCGAGGCGCGCATCGCGATCGCGAGCGGCAGCAAGACGTTCACCGCCCTCGCGGTGCTGCGGCTCGTCGAGCAGGGGGCGCTGCGGCTCGACCAGCCGGTGCGCGCGCTGCTCGGCGACGAACTGCCGCTCGTCGACGCCGCCGTCACGATCGAGCACCTGCTCACCCACACCTCCGGCATCGGCGACTACCTCGACGAGGAGGCCGAGTGGGAGGTCTCGGATTTCGTGCTGAGCGTGCCCGTGCACCGGCTGACGACCGCGGAGGCGTTCCTGCCGGTGCTCGACGGGCACCCGCAGGCGTTCGCGCCGGGGGAGCGGTTCGCGTACTGCAACGGCGGCTACATGGTGCTCGCCGTGCTGCTCGAGCGGGCGACCGGCGAGACCTACCACCAGGCGGTGCGCCGCCTCGTGCTCGAGCCGGCCGGGCTCGCCTCGACCGGCTTCCTGCCGCTCAACGCGCTCCCCGCCGACGCGGCGCTCGGCTACCTCGACGACGAGGGCGACCTCGTCAACACGCTGCACCTGCCGGTGCTCGGCAACGGCGACGGCGGCGCGCTCACGACCGCCGCCGACCTGCACCGCTTCTGGCTCGCGCTGCTCGACGGGCGCATCGTCTCGCGCGCGACGGTCGACGCGATGATGCGGCCGCGCCACGACGTGCCCGACGAGGGACTGCGCTCCGGGATGGGCCTCTGGCTGCACGCGACGCATCCGGCCCTCGTGCTCGAGGGCTACGACGCGGGCGCCTCGTTCCGCTCGACCCACCTGATCGCGGCGCGCACGACGGTCAGCGTGCTCGGCAACAGCTCCGAGGGCGCGTGGCCGGTGATCGGCGCGCTCGCGAAGGCCGTCGACGCCGAGCTGCGGGCATGAGCGACCCGCACGTGCTCGGGCCCGGCCTCGCGCCGACGCCGTTCACCGCCGCCGAGATCCGCGCCGGCTGCCCCGACGGCCGCTGGGTGCTCTCGCGCACCGAGCGCGCCGGCGAGGTCGCCTTCCACCGGTCGGGCTTCGAGGAGGGCGATGCCGACGGCTGCACGTGCACGACGGTGACGACGGATGCGTCGGGCCGGCCGACGGGGCAGGTGCGGCGCCGCCGCGCGACGTGGCGCGAGCTGCAGGGCCACGCCGCGTTCCCGGAGGACGCGACGTCGGTCGCGACCGAGCGCATCCGCCTCGCGGTCGGCGAGCTCGAGTGCCTGCGCTACGAGGTGCGCGGCGACGCGGGCACGAGCACGTTCTGGTTCGCGCTCGCGCACCCCGGCATGCCGGTGCGGTACCGCACCGGCGACGCCGAGGTGGAGGTCGTCGCGCTCGGCTGAGCGCGCTCGGCCGAGCCCCGCAGGTGCCGCTGCTCGGTCAGCTGCCGGGCACGACCACAGCGCGGCCGCGCACCTTGCCGTCGTGCAGGTCGGCGTACGCCTGCAGCGCGTCGGCGAGCGGGTACGACCTCGTCTCGATCTGGATCTCGCCGCGGTGCGCCATCTCGACGAGCTCGAGGAGCGACGTGCGCGTGCCCCAGAGCGACGTGCGCACCTCGACGTCGTAGGGCGCGGCGAGCAGCCCGACCTTCGCGGTGCCGCCGCCGGCGCCGACGACGACCACCGCGCCCGCGACCTTCACCGCGCCGACCGCGGTCGCGCCCGTCGCGTCGATGCCGACGAAGTCGAAGACCACGTCGGCACCGACGCCGCCCGTGAGCTCCTTGATGCGCGCGGCCGCCTCCGCGTTCGACTCGAGCGTCTCGTGCGCGCCCATCTCGCGGGCGAAGGCGAGCTTCTCCTCGCCCACGTCGAGCGCGATCACCTTCGCGGAGGTGAGCGTGCGCAGCAGCTGGATGGCGACGTGGCCGAGGCCGCCGGCGCCGATGACGACGGCGGTCGAGCCGCCCGTGAGGTGGGGCAGCACCTTCTTGATCGCCTCGTACGGCGTGAGCGCCGCATCCGTCAGCGACGCCGCGCGCACCGGGTCGAGGTCGCCGATCGGCACGAGGTGCCGGGCGGTGTCGACGAGCATGTACTCGGCCATGGCGCCGTCGCGGCCGAGGCCGGGGGAGACCATGCCGCGCAGGCACAGCTGCTCGCGCCCGTCTGCGCACATGGCGCACACGCCGCAGCCCCAGCAGCCGTAGACGATCACGCTGTCGCCGACCTCGACGCCGGTCGCGCCCTCGCCGAGCGCCTCGACGACGCCGGCCGGCTCGTGCCCGAGCGTCATCGGCATCGGGTAGGGGTAGACGTCCTCGGGGAACGACATGACGACCTCGTCGGAGTGGCACAGCCCCGACGCCGTGATGCGCAGCAGCACCTCGCCCGGCCCGGGAGTCGGCTTCTCGACCTCGACGAGCTGGGGCCGCTCGCCGAACGCGGTGTACTGGACTGCCTGCATGGTGCGCTCCTCTGGTTCGGGAGGCCGGCGCGACCGCCGATGCCTCGCCCCTCCAGCCTAGGCACGCACCGCGACGGCGCGACAGGCGGCTTCCCTGGCCTCGATAGCCTGGCGCTCCGGGTCACGAGGCGGAGGGGGCGCAGTGGACGTCGAGCCGCGCACCGGCGAGGCCGAGCGCGTGCGGCTGCGCCTCGAGGCGCAGCTCGCCACGATCGCGAGCACCACTCGCGACCTGCTCGAGGTGCAGGACGCCACCGCGATGCTCCAGCGCATCGTCGACCGCGTGCACGAGCTGCTGGGCGCCGAGGTCACCTACCTCTCGGTCTACGACCCGGCGATCGACGAGCTCTTCGTGCGCGCCGTGCGCGGCTCGCGGTCGGGCAGGTTCCTGGGGATGCGCGTGCCGGCGGGGGTGGGCGTCGCGAGCCTCGTCGTGCGCACCCGCTCCGCCCAGTCGGTGGCCGACTACGAGGAGCTCGGCGCGCTGCCCCGCGACGAGCAGATCGACGAGATCGTGCGGGCCGAGGGCATCCACGCCATCCTCGGCGCCCCGCTCCTCGGCGGCGGCGACGTGCTCGGCGTGCTGTTCGCCGCCAACCGCGCCGCGCGCGAGTTCGACGACGAGGACGCGGCGCTGCTCACCGCCTTCGCCGATCACGCGGCGATCGTGCTGCGCATCGCGGGGGTGCTCGAGGCGCTCACCGCGAGCCGCCAGGAGGCCGAGGCGGCGCGCGAGCGGGCCGAGCGGCTCGCAGCCGAGACGCTCTCGGCGTCGCGACTCCACGGTGAGCTGACCGAGCTCATCGTGCGGGGCCGCGGGCCGGAGGACGTGCTCGCGGCGCTCGCGGCCGCCCTCGACCGACCGGTCTGGGCGGAGGACGTGCAGGGCGCGCCGCTGTGGGGCTCGGATGCGCTCGTCGCGGCCACCGCGCGTCCGGCGCTCGCGCGCGCCGCCGTCGAGAGCGCCGCCACGGGCCGCTCGAGCGCGGTCGACGGCGGGCCGGTGCGCGCCGTGATCGCGGTGGTCGCGGCGGGCGAGCGGATCGGCGCGGTGCTCGTCGGCGGCGCGGGGCCGCTCAGCGACCTCCAGCGGCGCACGCTCGAGCGCTCCGCGCAGATCCTCGCGCTCGTCACGATGCAGCGCAACGCCGTCGCCGACGCCGAGGAGCGGGTGCGGGGCGAGCTCGTGCTCGACCTGCTCGAGAGCCCCGACACGGATGCCGCGGTGCGGCGTGCCAGGCAGCGCGGCATCCCGGTCGACGAGGCGTGGTGCGCCGTCGCCGTGCGCGTCGCGGACGCCGACCGGTCGCGCGCCGCCGCGCGGCTGCGGCAGTCGCGCGGCGCGCTCGTCGCGCTCGCCCCGGAGGGCTGCGCGGTGCTGCTGCCCGAGCCCGATGCCACCGAGGCCGCGCGCGGCGTGCGCGCGCTGCTCGGCCCGATCGCGGCGATCGTGGTCACCGAGGGCGTCGCCTCGCTCGCCGACGCGGGGCGGGGGATGCGCGCGGCCGGCAGGGCGGCGAGGCTGCTGCGGGGACTCGGCGTCGACGACGCCGCGACGACCGCCATCGCCTTCGAGCCCTACGCGGCCGTGTTCGACGACGACGGGGCGCGAGCTCGGGCCTTCGTCGACGGCGCGCTCGGCGCGGTGCTCGCGTGGGATGCGCGGCGCGGCACCGAGCTGGTCGCGACGCTCGCGGCGCTGCTCGAGTCCCAGGGGTCGGCGGCCGCGGCCGCCCGCCGGCTCGGGGTGCACCTGAGCACGGTGAAGCAGCGGTCGGCGCGCCTGCGGGCGCTCCTCGGCGACGACTGGGACGCGTCCGAGCGGCGGTTCCGCGTGGAGGTCGCGGCGCGCCTGCACATGGCACTGCAGGGTCTCGATCGGACACGTCCGACCGACTGAATGTGGCCCATCCGGCCATGGTCGCGCGGCGGCGGCCGCGCTTGACTGCTACCGCCGCAACGGGTGCGGTGCAGGAGGGTGGCGACGATGGCACGGACGAGCAGGCTCAGCGGGCTGCGCAATCACACGGTCGAGGAGCGCCGAGCGCTCGTCGCGGATGCGCTCGGCTCGGACGACCCGCTCGCCCCGCTCGTCGACGGCGGCCTCGACGAGGCCCGCGCCGATCGCATGATCGAGCACGTCATCGGCCAGATCGGCATCCCGGTCGGCGTCGCGACCAACTTCGTCGTCGACGGGCGCGAGGTGCTCGTGCCCATGGCGACGGAGGAGCCGTCGGTCGTGGCGGCAGCGAGCAACATCGCCCGCATGGCGCGCGAGCGCGGCGGCTTCACGACCTCCAGCACGGCGCCGATCATGCAGGCCCAGATCCACGTCGTCGACGTCGCCGACCCGCACGGGGCCCGGCTGCGCATCCTCGAGCAGCGCGAGGCGCTCATGGCGCTCGCCGATGAGCAGGACCCCCGGCTCGTCGAGCTCGGCGGCGGCGTGCGCGACCTCGTCGTGCGGATCGTCGAGCGCGAGGGCCGCCGGCACCTCGTGGCGCACCTGCTCGTCGACGTGCGCGACGCGATGGGCGCGAACGCCGTGAACACGATGGCCGAGGCGATCTCGGGCCGCGTCGCCGAGCTCGCGGGCGGCCGCCCGCTGCTGCGCATCCTCACGAACAAGGCCGACCTGCGGCTGAGCCGGGCGCGCGCCGTGATCCCCGCCGACATGCTCGGCGGACCCGAGATCGTCGACAACATGATCCTGGGCGCGCAGCTCGCCGAGGACGACCCGTACCGCGCCGCGACGCACAACAAGGGCATCATGAACGGCATCTCGGCCGTCGTGCTCGCGACCGGCAACGACACGCGCGCCGTGGAGGCGGGCGCCCACTCGCACGCCGTGCGCGACGGCCACTACGGCTCCCTCTCGCACTTCGAGCGCGACGCGCAGGGCGACCTCGTCGCGACGCTCGAGCTGCCCCTCGCCGTCGGCCTCGTCGGCGGCGCGACCAAGACGCATCCCGCCGCCCGCGCCGCGGTCGCGCTCACCGAGGTCGAGACCGCGCAGCAGCTCGCGCAGCTCATCTGCGCCGTCGGGCTCGCGCAGAACGTCGCGGCCGTCCGCGCGCTCGCGGCCGAGGGCATCCAGCAGGGGCACATGGCGCTGCATGCGCGCAACGTCGCCGTCGCCGCCGGCGCGGAGGGCGACGAGATCGACCTCGTCGCCGCGCGCCTCGTCGAGCAGCGCGCCGTGCGCGCCGACGTCGCCGAGCGCGAGCTCGCGTCGCTGCGGGAGCGCCCGTGACCGGCGCGCTCGAGCTGGGGCTCCCGATGCGCCGCCCGCGCGCCGGGCTCCCCGAGCGCGTGACGGTGTGGGAGGTCGGGCCGCGCGACGGCCTGCAGGCCGAGCCGACGGCGCTCGAGCCGGCCGTGCGCGCCGAGCTCATCCGCCGCCTGGCCGCCGCCGGCGCATCCGTCATCGAGGCCGGCAGCTTCGTGCGCGCCGACCGGGTGCCGCAGATGGCGCGCTCGGCGGAGGTGCTCGCGGCGCTCGGCGACCTCGACGCGCGGCTGCCGGTGCTGACCCCCAACCCGCGCGGGCTGCAGGACGCGATCGACGCCGGCGCGCGCGAGGTCGCGGTGTTCCTGAGCGCCACCGAGACCTTCTCGCGCGCCAACCTCGGCGCGTCGATGGCCGACGCGGAGGCCGCCGCCGAGGAGGTCGTCCGCACCGCCGTCGACCGAGGCATGCGCGTGCGGGGCTACGTGTCGATGGTGTTCGGCGACCCGTGGGAGGGCGCGGTCGAGCCGGATGCGTCGGCGCGGCTCTCGGAGCGGATGCTCGCGTGGGGGGTCGCCGAGGTCTCCCTCGGCGACACGATCGGCGTCGCCACACCCGGCGCGGTCGCCGACGTCATCGCCGCGCACGCGGCGCGGGGCGTGCCGGTGGACCGGCTCGCCCTCCACATGCACGACACCTACGGCCAGGCGCTCGCGAACGTGTACGCGGGGCTCGAGGCGGGCGTGCGCATCTTCGACTCGGCGGTCGCCGGCACCGGCGGCTGCCCGTTCGCGAGGTCGGCGACCGGCAACCTGGCCACCGAGGACCTCCTCTGGATGCTCGACGGGCTCGGCATCGAGCACGGCATGGACCTGTCGGCGATCGCCGGCACCGGCGACTGGCTGAGCGCCGAGCTCGGCCGCGCCACGACATCCCGCGTCGCACGGGCGCTCGCGGGCGGAAAGGAAGCGCGATGAAGCGCACGTACCTGGAGGTCTGGGGCGACACCGTCGACGGTCGTCACCTGCTGTACTCCATCCTCATCGGCGTGGGTCTCGCGACCCCCGCCTACCTGCTCGCGGCGTGGCTGTTCGGCCAGTCGTCGATCGAGCCGGGCCTCGCGAAGTCGTACTCGCTGCTCGTCGGCCTCGCCGCGTGCGTGGTCACCGGCGTCGTGTCGGCGCGCGCCTTCCCGCCGAAGCGCATCCTCACCGAGCAGACCGACGAGGCGGGCTCGCGCGAGGCGGCCATGGACGCCATCGAGGCGGAGTACGGCCCGCTCGGCGACCCGGACGAGCTGCCCGCGCCCGTGCTCCGCGAGGTGCAGGAGCTCGGCATCTACGAGGACCTCCGCGCCCAGCACGCGAAGCACCGCGCGAAGGCCGAGGTGCGCTGATGGAGATGCTCGACGCGACCCTCTGGGCGCTCGGCATGGCGCTCATCGGCGCCGTCGTCTTCGGCCTGCTCGGCCTGGTCTCGGGCACCGACGAGACGGCGACGATCGCCCCGATCACGCTCCTCGTCATCCTGCTCGGCGTGCCGCCGGCCGGCGTCTTCGCGTTCTTCATGGCGGCGATCGCCTCGAAGCACATCACGCACGCCATCCCGACGACCCTGCTCGGCATCCCTGGCGACACCATGGCGGCGCCGCTGCTGCGCGACGCCCAGATGCTCCGCGAGCTCGGCGTGCCGCACATCGCGCTGCGGAAGGCCATCTCGGGCGGCGTCATCGCGGCGCTCATCGCGGTGCCGCTCGCGGTGCTCTTCGCCCTGATCCTGACGCCCTTCGCCGACGCGATCAGCTCGGTCGCGCCGTGGCTGTTCCTGGCGGCCGCGATCCTCATCGCCGTCACCTCGAAGGGCCGCTGGGCGGCGCTCTTCGCGCTCGTGCCCTTCGTGCTGCTCGTGGTCGGCCTGCAGGCGTTCGCGACGAGCACGATCGGCCACGGGCTGTCGATCTCGTTCTTCCTCGGCATCGCCACCGGCCCGCTCATCGCCGACCTCTTCCTCGCCTCGAGCCCGCTCGGGCGCAAGCTGATCGGCCGCGACGAGCAGCGCACGTTCGAGCTGGCGAAGGACACCCGCACGTGGAAGGGCCGGATGCCCAACCCGTTCAAGGTGCTCGACCGCCAGCAGCTCGCCTACACGAGCGCGGCCGCGACCGTGTCGAGCGCGACCTTCGTGTTCTCGCCCGTCGCGATGACGGTGCTGATGGGCGAGCTCTTCGGCAGCCGCTTCAAGAACGGCTACCACCGCCTCACGTCGACGATGTCGATCCGCAACGGCACGACCGAGTCGACCTACATCGCCGAGACGCTCATCCCGCTCATCGCGATCGGGCTGCCGCTGTCGCCGATGGCGGCGGGGCCCGCCAACCCGCTGTTCAACGCGCCGCCGGTCTACACGATCGACGCCGAGGCGGGCACGTCGAACAACCTGCACAACCTGCTCGAGCCGTGGCAGTTCCTGGTGTTCGGGCTGCTCGCGGTCATCATCGCGGTGCTCATCAGCTACCCGTTCGCCATGACGCAGGCGCACCGGGCGGCGAAGTGGGTCATGCGCACCGTCTCGCACGAGGCGATCATCGGCGCGTTCGCCGCGCTGATCGTCGTCATCTGCCTCTACGAGGGCGGGCTCGTGGCGCTGCTCGTCGCGCTCACGGTCGGCCTCGTCGGCGGCCTGCTCAACCGCATGTTCCACATGCACACGGGCGTGCAGTTCATGGGCTACTACGTCGCGGCGCTCACGGTGCCGGCGATCATGGCGCTCGTCGCACCCGCGGCCTGAGCCGCACCCGCGGCGCGCGCCGCACCGACGGGGCCGGTCCGGATGGGCCGGCCCCGTCGTGTGGGCGGTCGCGAGTATCCTGGGGGGACATGGCTCCCACCCTCCGCCCCCGCAGGCTGCGGCAGAGCGCTCCCATGCGCCGCCTCGTGGCCGAGACTCGCATCCACCCCGCGCAGCTGGTGCTGCCGATGTTCGTCGCCGAAGGGCTGAGCGAGCCGAGGCCCATCTCGTCGATGCCCGGCCAGGTGCAGCACACGCTCGACTCCGCCGCGCGCGAGGTCGAGCGCGCGATCGCCGCCGGCGTCGGCGGCGTCATGCTCTTCGGTGTGCCCGAGCACAAGGACGCCGAGGGCTCGGGCGCGACCGACCCCGACGGCATCCTCAACGCCGCGACGCGCTTCCTCGCCGAGCGGTTCGGCGACGCGACGGTCGTGCAGACCGACCTCTGCCTCGACGAGTTCACCGACCACGGCCACTGCGGCGTGCTCGCCGCCGACGGCGCGGTCGACAACGACGCGACGCTCGAGCGCTACGCCGACATGGCGGTCGCCCAGGCTGCCGCCGGCTCCCAGATCCTCGGCCTCAGCGGCATGATGGACGGCCAGGTCGAGCGGGTGCGCGCGGCGCTCGACGCGGCCGGCCACCAGCAGACGGCCGTCCTCGCCTACAGCGCGAAGTACGCCTCCGCCCTCTACGGCCCCTTCCGCGAGGCCGTCGACTCGAGCCTGCAGGGCGACCGCAAGACCTACCAGCAGGATCCGGCGAACCGCCGCGAGGGGCTCCGCGAGGCGCTGCTCGACCTCGCCGAGGGCGCCGACATCGTGATGGTGAAGCCGGCCTCCCTCTACCTCGACGTGCTCGCCGACGTGGCCGCCGCATCCGACGTGCCCGTGTGGGCCTACCAGGTGTCGGGCGAGTACGCGATGGTCGAGGCGGCCGCCGCGAACGGCTGGATCGACCGCGACCGCCTCATCGCCGAGAGCCTCACGAGCATCGTGCGCGCAGGCGCCGACGTGGTGCTCACCTACTGGGCGATCGAGCAGGCCGAGTGGCTGGGGGCCATGCGATGAGCACCAACGCCGAGCTCTTCGAGCGCGCCAAGCTCGCGATCCCGGGCGGCGTCAACAGCCCCGTGCGCGCCTTCGGCTCCGTCGGCGGCACGCCCGCCTTCCTCGTGCGGGCGCACGGCGCCCACGTGACGGATGCCGAGGGTCGCGACCTCGTCGACCTGGTCGCGAGCTGGGGCCCGGCCATCCTCGGCCACGCCCACCCCGAGGTGGTGGAGGCCGTGCAGGACGCCGCCGCCCACGGCCTCTCGTTCGGCGCCTCGACGCCCGCGGAGGCGCTGCTCGCCGAGGAGGTCGAGCGCCGCGTCGGCCCCGTCGAGCGGCTGCGGCTCGTCTCGACCGGCACCGAGGCGACGATGACGGCCATCCGCCTCGCCCGCGGCGCGACCGGCCGCGACCTGCTCGTGAAGTTCGACGGCCACTACCACGGCCACTCCGACGGCCTCCTCGTGGCCGCCGGCTCCGGCCTCGCGACGCTCGCCATGCCCGGCTCGGCCGGCATCCCCGCGTCGGTCGCCGCGACGACCGTCGTCGTGCCGTACAACGACCGCGAGGCCATCGAGCGGCTCTTCGCCGAGCGCGGCGACCAGATCGCCGCGATCATCGTCGAGGCGGCCGCCGCCAACATGGGCGTCGTCGCGCCCGACGGCGACTTCAACGGCTTCCTCGCCCGCACCGCGCACGCGCACGGCGCGCTGCTCATCAGCGACGAGGTGCTCACCGGCTTCCGCGTGCACCGCGCAGGCATGTGGGGCCTCGAGCAGTGGGTCGGCGACGAGGCGCCCGACCTCATCACCTTCGGCAAGGTGATCGGCGGCGGCATGCCGCTCGCGGCGCTCGGCGGCCGGCGCGACCTCATGGAGCTGCTCGCGCCGCTCGGCCCCGTCTACCAGGCGGGCACCCTGTCGGGGAACCCTGTCGCGGTCGCGGCGGGCCTCACGACGCTGCGGCTCGCGACCGACGAGGTGTACCGCCGCCTCGACGCGGCGGCCGACGTCATCACGGGCGCGCTCGCCGACGCGCTCACGGCCGAGGGCGTCGCCCACGCGATCACCCGCGTCGGCAGCCTCTTCTCGGTCGCCTTCCGCGAGGGCGCGCCGCGCGACTTCGACGAGGTGCGCGCGCAGGACGCCTTCCGCTACCCGCCGTTCTTCCACGCGATGCTCGACGCGGGCGTGAGCCTGCCGCCGAGCGTCTTCGAGGCGTGGTTCGTGACCGCGGCGCACGGCGACGAGCCGCTCGGCCGCATCGTCGAGGCGCTGCCCGCGGCCGCCCGCGCGGCGGCAGCCGCCAAGGGCGCCTGAGGGCCCGAAGCACCTAGCCTCCGGCGCCCGCCGGGACTACCGTTGCGGCATGGCGACGACGTTGGCGTGCCCCGAGTGCGGCACCCCCATGCGCGAGATCGTGTGGGGGTACGGCACCATCCCCGACGTGCTCGAAGCCGGTGACGTGGTGATCGGCGGATGCGTCGTCGACGTCGACGACGCCGGTCGCGTGGCCGCGCTCCAGTGCCCGATCTGCGGCACCCGCGCCGACGCCGAGGGCGTCGCGCTCGCGCGCCCCGAGCCCGCCGCGCCCGCCGAGCACCCCTTCGCCGTCAGCTTCAGCAGCCCGCCGCGCGGGAGATGGGAGGTCACGATGTCCGATCCGGCACCGACCCAGGGAGCCGCCGGCCCGCAGCCGGGCAGCGCCGACGCCGCATCGCCGTTCGTCGACGAGGACTTCGGCGCGGTGCCCTCGGCGCCCGGCACGTGGCGCGACCGAGTGCAGCCCTACTCGTCGCACGAGGACGAGCTGCCGCCGCCGTCGACGCCGACGCCCGACCACGTCGAGCCGTACGCCTCCCGCGAGGACGCGCTGCCGGTCGGCGGTGCGGCGATGCCCGACCGCGTCGAGCCCTACGCGGCCCGCGCGCACGACCTGCCCGCCGCATCCGCCCCCGCTCCCGACCACGTCGAGCCGTACGCGTCGCGCGAGGACGCGCTGCCCGACCGGAGCGCAGCGTGGCAGGAGCGCATCCCACCGTTCAGCGGCGGCGCGGCCGACGACGCGGCGCCGGGCGAGGCGGTGCCGGGCGGCGAGGCGCCGGGCGAGGCGGCCGACGACGAGGTGCCGCTGCCGCTCGACGTGCGCATCGACCCGCGGTCGCTCGACACGAGCGACTTCACCGACGCCGAGGAGGAGGGCTGGCCGCCGCGGGGCGACTGACCGGCCTCAGAACAGCCGCGCGTGCCCGGAGTCGATGCCGCGCATGTCGTCGTAGTCGAGCACGACGCAGCGGATGCCGCGGTCCTCGGCGAGCGTGCGCGCCTGCGGCTTGATCTCCTGCGCGGCGAACACGCCCGTCACGGGCGCGATGCGCGGGTCGCGGTTCAGCAGCTCCAGGTAGCGGGTGAGCTGCTCGACGCCGTCGATCTCGCCCCGCCGCTTGATCTCGACCGCCACGGTCGTGCCCGTCGCATCCTTCGCCAGGATGTCGACCGGGCCGATGGGCGTCATGTACTCGCGCCGCCACAGCTCCCAGCCGTCGCCGAGGCGCTCGATCTGCTCGGCGAGCAGCACCTGCAGGTGCGCCTCGACGCCGTCCTTCACGAGCCCCGGGTCGACGCCGAGCTCGTGGCTCGAGTCGGCGAGCACCTCGTGCACCGAGACGATGAGCGAGTCGCCCGTCTTGCGGTGCGTGACCGTCCACACCTCGGTGACGCCCGCGGCCCGCTGGTCGTCGTCGGGCTCGGATGCGCTGAACACGGCGGGCGGGCTCATCCAGTTGAGCGGCTTGTACGAGCCGCCGTCGGAGTGCACGAGGATCGAGCCGTCGGCCTTGAGCATGAGCACGCGCGGCGCGAGCGGCAGGTGCGCCGACAGGCGCCCGGCGTAGTCGACGGAGCAGTGGGCGACGACGAGCCTCATGAGGCGACCTCCTGCGGCGTGGCGGGCGAGACGCGCTCGCGCGCGACGTGGCTGGTGACGAGCGAGAGCACCACGAAGACGAGCACGGCGAGCAGGGCGTTCCGCAGCCCCACGAGGTCGCCGAGCAGGCCCAGCAGCGGCGGGCCGGCGAGGAAGGCGATGTAGCCGATCGCCGAGACGGTGCCGACGCGCGCGGCGGCCATGCGCGGCTCGTCGGCGGCGGCGCTCATGCCGACCGGGAAGCCGAGGCTCGCGCCGAAGCCCCACAGCAGCACGCCGGCGACGACGAGCCAGGAGGCGTCGGCGAAGATCACGAGCAGGAGACCCGCGGCGGCGCACGCGGCGGTCGCGCGCAGCACCGGCACGCGGCCGAAGCGCGCGAGCATGCCGACGCCCAGCAGGCGGCCGCCGGTCATGGCGGTGAGGAACAGCGCGAGCATGAACGCGCCGCCCTCCTTCGAGAAGCCGTGGCCGTCGACCATCACGAGCGCGAGCCAGTCGTTGGCGCTGCCCTCGGTGAGCGACATGCCGAGCACGAGCAGGCCCAGCAGCAGCGTGCGCGGATCCTTCCAGACCGCGAGCCGCTCGCGCAGCGTCACCGGCTCCTCGTGCTCCTCGACCGTGTCGGCGGGCAGGTGCCGGTGGACGACGAAGCCGAGCGCGATCGTCAGCACGGCGATCGAGGTCGCCTGCCAGCCGAGCCCGATGCCGAGGAGCTCGCAGAGGCCGCCGAGACCCGCGCCGGCGACGGTGCCGAACGAGAAGGAGGCGTGGAAGAGCGGCATGATGGGCTTCCCCAGCCGCCGCTCGTTGGCGGCGCCCGAGATGTTCATCGCCACGTCGGTGACGCCGGTGAGGCTGCCGCCCACGATGAACCCGGCGATCACGAGCCACGCCTGCCCGGCGTCGGCGGCCCATCCGGCGAGCGCGAGGCCGCTCGAGACCGCGATCATGCCGAACGACACCACGAGCCGCGTGCCCACGGCGTGGATGATGTGGCTCGCCAGCAGCAGACCCGTGACCGAGCCGACGGAGATGCCGAGCAGGATCATGCCCATCTCGCCGGTCGAGATGTCGAGCACGTCGCGCACGTGGGGCACGCGCGCCATCCAGCTGGCGTAGCCGAGGCCCATCGCGAAGAACGTCGCGAACACGGCGTTGCGCCAGGCGGTGAGGGAGTGCACCGATCCATTCTGCCGTGCCGGGGAGCCGGGCCGCGCCGGGCCGCCCGCACAACGCAAGCCCCGCGCGCCGGTTCCGCACCGCTTCGGCGGCCCGCCCCCGATCCGCCGCACGATCGGGCGGAACGGCTTGCGTTGTGCGGCGCCCGCGCAGGAGTAGCGTCAGCGCCATGGCGGATCGGGTCATCGAGACGAGCGGTCTCGACAAGCGGTTCGGGCGCGTGCAGGCGCTCGACGGGCTCGACCTCGCGGTCGAGCAGGGTGCGGTGCACGGCTTCCTCGGCCCCAACGGCGCCGGCAAGTCGACCACCATCCGGGTGCTGCTCGGGATGCTGCGGGCCTCCGGCGGCGAGGCGCGCGTGTTCGGCATGGATCCGTGGCGCGACGCCGTCGCGATCCACCGCCGCGCGGCGTACGTGCCCGGCGACGTGACCCTCTGGCCAGGCCTCACCGGCGGCGAGGCGATCGACACGATCACGCGCCTGCGCGGCCACCGGGCCCCCGCATCCGACCGGGCCCGCCTCATCGAGGCGTTCGACCTCGACCCGCGCCGCCGCTCGAAGACCTACTCGAAGGGCAACCGGCAGAAGGTCGCGCTCATCGCCGCGTTCGCGAGCGAGGCCGACCTCTACATCCTCGACGAGCCGACGAGCGGGCTCGACCCGCTGATGGAGAGCGTCTTCCAGGCCGAGATCCGCCGCGTCGCCGACCGCGGCGCTACGGTGCTGCTGTCGAGCCACATCCTCAGCGAGGTCGAGCGGCTCTGCTCGACCGTCTCGATCATCCGCGACGGGCGCATCGTCGAGGCCGGCACGCTCGAGCAGCTGCGCCACCTGCACCACACCGTCGTCGCCTACCGCGGCCCGGCGCCGGAGGGACTGCCGCTCGCCGACGTCTCGGTCGAGGGCGAGCACGTGCGCGCCTCCGTCGCCGCCGAGCACATGCCCGCGGTGCTGCGCTGGCTCGGCGACCGCGGGGCGCAGGCCGTCACGCTGACGCCGCCGAGCCTCGAGGAGCTGTTCCTGCGCCACTACGGCGACGAGGCGCGCGTCGACTCGGCGCGGGCAGAGCGCGCGAAGGGCCAGCGGCACGCCGACGAGACGGGCCTGGTGGACGCGCCTGAGGCGGATGGACCGGAGGCGGCGGATGCGCCGGCGGTCGCGCCGTCGTCGGCCGACGTCGACGACGTCCACGGCCGGCACGCGAGGTGAGCCGGCGATGACCGGCACCGGCCTGCTGCTCGTCGCGGCGCTGCGTCGCGACCGGCTGCACGTCGTGCTGTGGGTGCTCGCGGTCGCCGGCATGTGGTCGGCCGTGCTCGGCGGACTCGGCGCCGCCTTCGACGAGGAGTCGCGCCGAGGGCTCGTCGCGCTGCTGGCGGCGCAGCCGGGCCTCATGCTGCTGCGCGGCGCGCCCGCCGGCACGGGCCTCGGCGCGGTGATGTTCGTCTCGACCTTCGCCTACCTCGCCGTGATGGTCGCGTTCATGATGACCTTCTTCGCGGTGCGCCACTCGCGCGGCGACGAGGACGCCGGCCGCGCCGAGCTGGTGCGCGGCACGGCGGTCGGCCGCTGGGCGCCGCTCGTGTCGACGCTGCTCGCCGGAGCCATCGAGCTCGCGGTCGTGTGCGGCGTCACGCTCGCGGCCTCGCTCGCGCTCGGGCTCGACCCGCTGGGCTCGGCGCTCATGGCGGCGGCGCTCGCGGGCGTCGGCGTCGTCGCGATGCTCGTCGGGCTGCTCGCCGGACAGGTCTTCCCCACCTCGCGCGCCGCGAACGGCGCCGCGTCGATCGTCGTGGGGCTGTGGTTCTTCGTGCGCGGCATCGGGGATGCGCTCGGCGAGCCGAGCGCCGACCTCACCCGGGTCGAGTCGGCGTGGCCGATCTGGCTCTCGCCGATCGGCTGGGGCGCGCAGGCGCATCCCTTCGCCGACGAGCCGTGGGAGCCCGACGGCACGCCGCTGCTGCTCTTCGTGCCCGCCGTGCTCCTGCTCGGCGCGCTCGTGGTGGCGCTCGAGGCGCGGCGCGAGCTCGGCCGCTCGCTGCTGGCGGAGCGCCGCGGCCGCGGCGCCGGCACCGCGCTGCTCGGCTGGCACCCCGGCGGTGCGCCGCTCGGCCTCACCGGCCGGCTGCAGCGCGCCGCGTCGCTCGCGTGGCTCGTCGTCGGCGCGGTGATCGGCGCGATCGCCGGGCGCCTCGCGCCGGTGATCTCGGAGGCGCTCGCCGAGAACCCGGCGCTCGGCCGCATCGTCGAGACGCTCGGCGCCGAGGGCGGCGGCGACACCGAGGGCCTGTTCCTCACGGCGCTCGCGGGCGTCATCGGCGTGGTGGCGAGCGCGGCGGGCATGCAGGCGGTGCTGCGGCTGCGGCACGAGGAGCAGGCGCACGGCGAGCTCATGCTCGCGACGACCGTGCGCCGCACCGGGTGGCTCGGCAGCCACCTGCTGCTCGGCGCGCTCGCGTCCCTCGCGGTGCTGGCGGCCTTCACGATCGTGACCGGCGCATCCCTCGCCGCCGGGGGCGAGGAGCGCTGGGAGCAGCTGTGGCGGATCGCGCTCACGCACCTGCCGCTCGTCGCGGTCTACCTCGCGGTCGGCGCGGCCCTCGTGGCGTTCCTGCCGTCGACGGTCGCCTGGCTCGGCTGGGTGCTGCTCATCGGGCTGCTGCTGGTCGGCGACTTCGCGCCGCTGCTCGGCGAGGCGTGGGAGTGGCTCGAGAACCTCAGCCCCTTCCACTGGCTCGCGAACCCGCTCGCCGACGACCCCGACTGGACGGGCTCCTGGTGGCTGCTCGCGATCGCGGCAGCGCTGCTCGCCGCGGCCGCCGCGCGCTTCCGCGCCCGCGACGCCCTGGTCTGAGCGCGTCGGGCGGCTACGCCCGGCGCAGGAGCGCGGCCGACATCATGCGCGTCATCGTCGCGACGTAGGCCTCGGCGTCCCAGCCGGCGCGCAGCACGAGCCGGTCGTAGATGTCGCCCGAGAAGACGAGCAGCAGGTCCCTGGCCGCCTCGACGCTCAGGTCGGGCCGCAGGTGGCCGCCGTCCGCCAGGGCGCGGGCGTTGTGCAGCATCCGCGCGGAGCGCCCCCGCTCGATCTCGTCGAGCAGCGCCCGGGCCTCCTCGTCGACCTCGGCGGCCGAGCGCACGAGCGCGAGGACGGCGCTCGCCCGCGGTGCGACCTCGAGCGCGAGCCGCAGCCACCCCTCGACGATCGCCTCCCCGTCGGGCGCGGAGGCCGCGATCGCGTCTGCCCGGTGCTCGGCGTGCTCGGGTCCGCCTCCCGCGAGCGCGCCCTCCCAGATCGAGCGCACGAGGCCGCCCTTGCCGCCAAACGACTTGTAGACGGTCTCGGGGGAGACGCCGGCGGCGTCGGCCACGGCACCGACCGTCGTCCGCGCGAAGCCCTGCGCGGCGAAGAGCCGGCGCGCCGCCTCGACGACCTCGCGCCGCCGCTCCTCGGCGCGGTCCCGCCGACGCGCCGCGTCGTAGCGCCTCTTGACAGGCTGCTCCACCACGAGGATCCTCCGAATCAGATACACAGCACTGTACCGAATCTTCGGAGCGTGCGTGACGGAGGGTGGAGCGATGGCACAGGAGGATCCGGGCCCGATGGGCTCGACGGCCTCGGCGGCGGATGTCGTGCGGAGCCTGCACCGCGCGGTCGGCGCCCACGACCTGGAGGGCATCGTGGCGCACTTCGCGCCCGACTACGCGCTCGAGGATCCGGTCCGGCCCGACCGGAGCTTCCGCGGCCGCGAGCAGGTGCGGCGCAACTGGTCGCACCTCCTCGCCTCGATGGACGGCCTCGCGCTCGAGGAGCGCCGGCTGGTCGCCGACGGCTCGACGGTGTGGACGGAGATCGCGATCCGCGGGCGCCTGGCCGACGGGCGCGAGCAGGCGCTGCGCGGGGTGATGATCTTCCGCGTCGCGGGAGGGCTCATCGCAGCGGGCACCTTCTACCTGGCGCCGGTCGTCCGCGACGGGCTCGACGCGGACGCGGCAGTGCTCGACCTCGTCTCGGAGCCGGGGCGATGATCCTCCTGGTGGGCGGCACCGGCCGCCTCGGCCGCCTCGTCGTCGACGCGCTCGTCCCTCGGCACGAGGTGCGCGTGCTCGCGCGGCACGCCTCGACCGCGGAGCCCCCGCTCGACGGCCGCGTCGGTCTCGTCGACGGCGACGTCCGCGACCCGGAGGCGCTGGCCGCGGCCGCCGCAGGCGCCGCATGCATCGTGGTCGCGTCCCACGGCGTGGAGAGCCGGGAGCGCGACGGGCTGGAGTCGGTCGACGTCCTGGGCGCGAAGGCCGTCGTCGCCGCCGCGATCCGGCACGGGTGCGCGATCGTGCTCGTCTCGGCGGTCGGGGCGGCGCCCGACGCCGCGCAGCCGCTCGCGCGCACGAAGTGGGCCGCGGAGCAGATCGTCCGGGACAGCGGCGTGCCGTGGACGATCGTGCGCGCCGCCGCGTTCGCGCAGACCTGGGCCATGATCCTGACCCTGTCCGCCGGCCGCTCGGGCCGCCCGGGGCTCATCGGTGCCGGCTCGGCCCTCCATCGCTTCGTCGACGTCCGCGACGTCGCCGAGGTCGTCGCGCGCGCCGCAGTGGACGAGACGCTCCGCGGCCGCATCCTCGAGGTGTGCGGCCCGGATGCGCTGAGCCCCTCCCGGCTCGCCGAGCTCGTGCAGGCGGCCAACGGCTGGCACGGCGCACCGCGGCACCTGCCCGTGCCGCTCGTGCGGGCCATCGCCGGCGCCCTGGCGCCGCTCCGCCCCGACCTCGCGAGGCGCTTCACGCTGGGGATCGCGATGAACGTGCCGCAGCCTGCGCCCCGCGCCGATGCCGACGTGCCGTCGTGGCTCGAGCCGCACCGCATCTCGCCGGAGACGATGCGCTGGGCGCCGGCGCCGAGGCCCGTCGCGACCTGAGCCGCGGCGTCGTCGACCGCGGTAGCGGATGCGTCAGGCGCGCCCCGTGCGCATCCACGCGTCCGAGCGGGCCCGCAGCCCCAGCGTCACGGCACGGGCGCCCAGGTACCCGAACGAGAACGCCGCCCAGATCACCGCGAGCGCGCTCCAGCCGGGCACGAGCGCGAGCAGCAGCAGCGGCAGGTAGACGGCGAGGTTGAGCACGCCCGTCCACGCGAGGTAGCGCACGTCGCCCGCGCCGATCAGCACGCCGTCGAGCACGAAGACGAAGCCCGCGATCGGCTGCGCGAGCGCGAGCAGCACGAGCGCGACCGGCAGCGCCTCGAGCACCGCCGCGTCCGAGGTGAAGGCGCCGCCGAGCACCCAGGCCGCGGCCAGGAGCGCGGCGCCCACGAGGCATCCGAACCCCACGCCCCACCGCTGCAGGCGCCGGGTCACCGCTCGCGCCTGCGCGACGTCGCCCGCGCCGAGCGCCTTGCCGAGGAGCGCCTGCCCCGCGATCGCGAGCGCGTCGAGCGCGAAGGCGAGGGTCGAGAAGAGCGCGAAGGCGATCTGCGTCGCGGCGAGCGTCGTGGTGCCCGCCTGCGTCGCGACCGCCGTGGTCGCGAGCAGCGCCGCGCGCAGCGACAGCGTGCGCACGAAGAGCCAGCCGCCGGTGGTCGCGGTGCGGCCGAGGTCGCCCCAGTGCAGGCGCAGCGGCACGCCCTCGCGGCGCGCCTCGCGCACCGCGAACCGCAGGAGGAACGCGGCCATGCCCCACTGCGCGAGCACCGTGCCGAGGGCGCTGCCGGCCACGCCGAGGTCGAGGCCGTAGATGAGGAGCGCGTTCAGCGCGGCGTTCGCGGCGAAGCCGGCGGTCGCGACGACGAGCGGCGTGCGGGTGTCCTGCAGCCCGCGCATGAGGCCTGTCGCCGCGAGGACGATGAGCATCGCCGGCAGCCCGAGGATCGAGATGCCCAGGTACACCGCGGCGTGCTCGGTGACGGCGGATGCGGCGCCGAAGAGGGCGACGACGGGGTGCGCGAGCGGGGTGGCGAGCAGGAGCGCCGCGCCTGCGACGATCGCGAGCCAGATGCCGTCGACGCCCGCGCGGATCGCGGCGGGCCGGTCGCCGGCGCCGAGCAGGCGCGCGACCGCCGGCGTGGTGCCGTAGGCGAGGAAGACGAGCAGGCCGACGGCGGTCGAGAGCACGGCCACGCCGATGCCGACGCCGGCGAGCTGCTCGGCACCGAGGTGCCCGACGAGGGCGGTGTCGACGAGCAGGAAGGCGGGCTCGGCCATGAGGGCCCCGAGCGCCGGGACGGCGAGCCGCAGGATCTCCCGATCCAGCGCATCCGCCCGCATCCGCACCCGCCAACGCTACCGGTGGGCGCCCCGCGCGTCCGCGGGCGCGCGACTCCCGCCCGCGGGACCCGCGACGCGCGCGGAACCCGCGCCGGCGTGGGCATCCGAGCGGTGCGCCCCGGCATAGGCTGACACCATGACGACCCTGCCCTCCGGCCTGCCTGTCGAAGAGTTCAGCGACCGCATCCGCCCCCAGGACGACCTGTTCCTGCACGTGCACGAGCGATGGCTCGAGCGCACCGAGATCCCCGACGACAAGGCCCGCTGGGGCTCGTTCGCGGTGCTCGCGGAGGCGGCGGAGGAGGCGGTCAAGGAGATCGTCATCGAGATGCAGGCGGCCGAGCCGGGCACCGACGCCCGCAAGGTCGGCGACCTCTACGCATCCTTCCTCGACGAGGAGGCAGCCGATGCCAAGGGGCTCGAGCCGATCCGCCCGCTGATCGACCGCATCGACGCGGTCGACTCGATCGACGGCATGCTCGCGCTGCTGGGCGACCTCGAGTCGATCGGCGGCCCGGGCTTCGTCGGCATCTGGGTCGACACCGACCCGGGCGACCCGAGCCGCTACCTGGTGCAGATGAACCAGGGCGGCCTCGGCATGCCCGACGAGTCGTACTACCGCGACGACGCGTTCGCCGAGGTCCGCGAGGCGTACCTCGCGCACCTGACGACGATGTTCGGCCACCTGGGCGCCGAGCACCCCGACGCCGAGGCCGCGTGCGTGTTCGCGCTCGAGACCGAGCTCGCCGGGCACCACTGGGACCGCGTCGCCTCCCGCGACGACGAGAAGACCTACAACCTCCAGCGGCCCGCCGTCGACCACCCGCGGCTGCAGCCGTACCTGCGTGCGATCCACGCGCCCGAGGGCGCCTTCGACGAGGCGGTCGTGCGGCAGCCGAGCTTCCTCGAGGGGCTCGCCGAGATGCTCGTCGAGGAGCGCCTCGAGGAGTGGAAGTCGTGGCTGCGCATGGGCGTGCTGCGCTCGTTCGCGAGCTACCTCACCACCGAGGTCTCGCGCGACCAGTTCGCCTTCTACGGCACCGCGCTCACCGGCGCCACGGTGCAGCGCGAGCGCTGGAAGCGCGGCGTCTCGCTCGTCGAGAGCATGCTGGGCGACGCGGTCGGCCGCATCTACGTCGAGCGCCACTTCCCGGCGGAGGCCAAGGCGGCGATGGACGACCTCATCGCGCACCTCGTGGACGCCTACCGCGCGTCGATGGCCGAGCTGCCGTGGATGAGCGAGCAGACCCGCGCCCGCGCCCTCGAGAAGCTCGAGAAGTTCACGCCCAAGATCGGCTACCCGGTGCAGTGGCGCGACTACTCGACGCTCGAGATCGGCGACGACCTCGTGACGAACGTGCAGGCGGCGACCCGCTTCGAGCACGACCGCGAGCTGGCGAAGATCGGCAAGCCGATCGACCGCGACGAGTGGTTCATGAACCCGCAGACGGTGAACGCGTACTACAACCCCGGCTTCAACGAGATCGTCTTCCCGGCCGCCATCCTGCAGCCGCCCTTCTTCGACGCGGGTCGGGATGCGGCGGCCAACTTCGGCGCGATCGGCGCGGTCATCGGGCACGAGATCGGGCACGGCTTCGACGACCAGGGCTCGAAGTACGACGGCGACGGCCGCCTCGTCGACTGGTGGACCGACGACGACCGGGCGGCGTTCGAGGAGCGCACCGGCTCGCTCATCGCGCAGTACGACGCGCTCGAGCCGGCCGCGGCGCCGGGCCACAAGGTGAACGGCGCGCTCACGATCGGCGAGAACATCGGCGACCTCGGCGGGCTCGGCATCGCCTGGAAGGCCTACATCGCCTCGCTCGGCGGCGAGGAGCCGCCGGTCATCGACGGGCTGACGGGCGCGCAGCGCTTCTTCCTCTCGTGGTCGAACGCCTGGCAGCTGAAGATCCGGCCCGAGGAAGCGGTGCGGCTCGTCTCGATCGACCCGCACTCGCCGAACGAGCACCGCACCAACCAGGTCGTGAAGAACCTCGACGCCTTCGTCGAGGCCTTCGACGTGCGCCCCGGCGACGCGCTCTGGCTCGACCCGGAGGCCCGCGTCACCATCTGGTGACCGGGCGGAACCTGGGAGCGCGCACGGGCGCGCGCTGGGTATCGTTGGGCACGGACCAGGCCAGCGACGCTGGCGACCCAAGGGCAGGAGTGAACATGCGCGGCAGAATGCTTCTCGTGATCGGCTTCGGTGCGGGCTACGTGCTCGGTGCGAAGGCCGGGCGTCAGCGGTACGAGCAGATCGCCAGCGCGGCCGACAAGGTGTGGAACTCGCCGTCGGTCGCGAAGCAGCGGCACGAGGTGCAGCACTTCGTCGAGACCAAGGGCCCCAAGCTCGTCGAGTCGGCGAAGGAGTCCGCGAGCGACGCGATGGACAAGGTCGGCAAGGTCGGCAAGCGCCGCCACTCGCGCGACCTCGACATCCCGAAGGACGTCTGATGGCGTTCGGAGGGCCGAGCCGCAAGTCGCTCGGCGAGCTCGTCGCCGAGACGCCGAAGCTGATCGTCGACCTCGCGAAGGCCGAGATCGCGCACCTGAAGGCCGAGATCG
This sequence comes from Agrococcus sp. BE272, assembly GCF_031457935.1. Classification (NCBI taxonomy): domain Bacteria; kingdom Bacillati; phylum Actinomycetota; class Actinomycetes; order Micrococcales; family Microbacteriaceae; genus Agrococcus; species Agrococcus sp. BE272. Next base: position 1,092,274 of record NZ_JAVDXL010000001.1, read on the forward strand.
GCGCGAAGACGAAGGGCCTCGGCGTGGGCGCCGGGCTGCTCGCGGGCGCCGGCTTCTTCGCGATCTTCCTCTTCGGCTGGCTGCTCATCGCCGCGTTCGAGGGCCTCAACGAGGCGCTCGACCCGTGGCTGTCGGCGCTCATCGTCTCGGCGTTCCTGCTCGTGGTGGTGCTGATCCTCGCGCTCGCCGGGCTCTCGCTCATCAAGAAGAACAAGGACTTCAACAACCTCGAGGCCGTCGACAGCATCAAGGACGACGTCAACATGGTGAAGGGCGTCGGTCACGCCGCCGAGGGCACCGACCCGCTCGACGACCTGCCGACCGCGAACGGAGACCTGCGATGACCGAGCAGCGCGACATCGATCGCCAGCGCGAGGAGGTGCGCCGCCACCTCGACGAGCTCGAGAGCCGCCTCAACCCGAAGAAGGTCGCCAACCGGCTCATCGGCAAGGCACAGGACTCCTACAACGACGACCCGACGCCGTGGATGGCCGCCGCCGCCGGCGTGGCCGTGCTCGTCGTGGGCGGCATCGCGCTCGCGATCTTCGGCCGCAGGTAGCGGCCGGCTCTACGCCGCGAGCGACGCGCCCAGCAGCTCGCGCCGCTCGACCTGCAGCGTGCTGAGGTCGACGCGCACCGCGGTCTCGGGCGCCATGCGGTTCCAGCCGTCGCCCGTGAGGCCGCTCGAGGTCACGGCGATCGAGCCGTCCTCCGAGCGCCGCCACGACAGCTGGTAGTAGTGGTCGACGTGCCCGGCCGGCAGGTCGTCGCCGAGCCCCGACTCCTCGAACAGCTCGTGGGGGATGGGCGCGCCCTCGTTGGCGTGCACGGCGATGAGCTCGTCGGGCGAGAGCACCAGCAGGTTGAGCGCCGAGGTCGGGAACTCCCCGCGCAGCTCGGAGACGGTCGCGGTCACCGCGTCGAAGAGCGACTCACCCGCCTCGTGCCGGCGCAGGATGAGGGCGAAGACGACCGCGGTGTCGGTCTCGCCGCCCACCCGGGCGAGCTCGGCATCCGTCACCTTCTCGCGCAGCTGCGCGTAGGGCGTGACCGAGCCGTTGTGGGCGAGCACGATGTCGCCGACGCGGAACGGGTGCGTGTTCTGCACGCGCGTCGCGAAGCCCTCGGTCGCGAGGCGCAGGTGCGTCAGGCGCGCGCGGGACGGGGTGTCGCCGAGCGCGTCGGTGAGGTCGGGGTTGTCGAGGCCGCGGGCGGCGTCGCGGTAGCGGCGCACCTCGTCGCCGTCGAGCCAGGCCGTGCCCCACCCGTCGGTGTGCAGGCGCCCGAGCCGCTGCCACTCGTGGCAGCTCGCGTCGCCGATGACCTCGCGCGTCGTGACAGGGGTGGGGGAGGCGTGTGCGAGCAGTCGGCACATGTGAGCATCCCCTTTCCGTTCCGTCCATCCTCTCGCATCCGGGCCGCAGATGCCGGGTGCGTCGTCACAGTCGGTAACAGCGCGTCGCGCGCCGCTGTTCCACACCCGTCGCGGCGGGCGCGGCGCGCGGGTGCGGCTCGCCGCTAGCCTCGCGCGGGTGCGGGAGGATGGTGGGATGACCGTCGAGCTGACCCCGGAGCAGCTGGCGATCCATGAGCGCATCGAGCGGGGCGACGGGCACCTGTTCATCACGGGCCGCGCGGGCACGGGCAAGTCGACGCTGCTGCGCCACCTGATCGAGCACTCGTCGAAGCAGATCGTGGTGTGCGCGCCGACGGGCGTGGCGGCGCTCAACGTCGGCGGCCAGACGATCCACTCGCTGCTGAAGCTGCCGCTCGGGGTGATCGCCGACGCGCCGCTGCGGCAGAGCGCCGAGCTGAAGCGGCTGCTCGGCAAGCTCGACGTGCTCGTGATCGACGAGATCTCGATGGTCAACGCCGACCTCATGGATGCGATCGACCGCTCGCTGCGGCAGGCGCGCGGCGTGCGCTCCGTGCCGTTCGGCGGCGTGCAGGTGGTGATGTTCGGCGACCCGTACCAGCTCGCGCCGGTGCCGGGCGATGCCGAGGAGCGCGCCTACTTCGCCGACCACTACGAGTCGATGTGGTTCTTCGACGCGCGGGTCTGGCGCGAGGAGTGTGACCTGCAGGTCGTCGAGCTCGTGCACATCCACCGCCAGACCGACCTCGAGTTCAAGCAGGCGCTCAACGCGGTGCGCCACGGCACCGTGACGGCCGAGATCGCGCAGCTGCTGAACGACGCGGGCGCCCGCACGCCGCCCGGCGACGACGTGCTGACGCTCGCGACCCGCAACGACACCGTCAACCGCATCAACGCGCGCGAGCTCGCGCGCCTGCCGGGCCGCCCCAAGACGGCGACCGCCGAGATCACCGGCGACTTCGGCGGGCGGCAGTACCCGGCCGACGCCGAGCTCGAGCTCAAGCTCGGCGCGCAGGTGATGTTCCTGCGCAACGACGCCGAGCAGCGCTGGGTCAACGGCTCGCTCGGCCGCGTGGTCGACATCGGCGGCACGGTCTGGGTCGAGGTCGACGGCGAGCAGCACGAGGTCGAGCCGGCCGTGTGGGAGCAGTACCGCTACTCGTACTCGCCGACGACGAAGGAGATCAAGCGGGATGTCGTGGCCGAGTTCACGCAGTTCCCGCTGCGGCTCGCGTGGGCGGTGACGATCCACAAGTCGCAGGGCAAGACCTTCGAGCGGGCGGTCGTCGACCTCGGCCAGCGGGCGTTCGCGCCGGGCCAGACGTACGTGGCGCTCTCGCGGCTCACCTCGCTCGACGGCCTCTACCTCTCCCGGCCGCTGCAGCCGCGCGACATCATCGTCGACCAGCGCGTTCGCCGCTTCATCCACGAGGTGCGGGAGCGGGATGCCGCGCGCGCATCGGGCGCGGATCTGCGCGACGCCCCCGCGGCGGGTGCCCCGCCGGCCGAGACGGCCGCGCAGGAGGACCGGCGCGATCGCATCGAGGCGCTCTTCGCGCCGGACGCGCCGACGCCCTTCTAGCGCGCTAGTCGGCGTCGGCGTCGCTCGCGGCGGCCGACTCGGAGCGCGGCCGCCCGCGGCCGCCGGAGCCGGCATCGCCGGCGCTGGCACCGCCGCCGCCGGCGTCGCCGCCCGCTGCCGCGCGGTCGTGCTCGAGCACGGGCAGGTCGGCGAGCGCGCGCAGGAAGCGGGTGGCGGCCTGGCGCTCCTCGCTCGACATCTCGGCGGCGATCGCGAAGCGACGGGCGTGGTCGCGCCCGACCGAGGCGGTCGCCGATCGGCTCGACTCCGGGGTGACCACGATCGAGAGCGCGCGCCGGTCGGTGGGGTGGGGCTCGCGGCGGATGTGGCCGGCGCGCTCGAGCCGGTCGAGCATCTTGGTCACCGACGGGCCCGTGATGCCGAGGTGCTCGGCGATCATCGTCGAGGTGACGACGGTGCCGTCGCGCGTGACGGCCATGATGTAGCGGATGGCGCGCATGTCGTTCTCGCCGAGCTTCATGTGGCGCCTGCTGGCCTCGGTGTGCTCTTCCGACGCGCTGTGCCAGCGGCGCAGGGCGTGGAAGAGCTCGACGATCTCGTCGACGTCGGCATCGGTCAGCCCGAACTCGCCGACGAGCGCTGCGGAGGCGTCGTAGCGTCGCGGATCGAGCAGCGCGCGCCCGTCGGGGCCGTCGATCGGCGGTTGCAGCATGGGGGGATTCTATTGCAAAAACTCATAGTTGCACAGGCTCACTATTTGCTACGCTCGATCCATGACCTCACACGCGCAGCAGCCTGAGGAGCTGGTGGTGCTCCTCGACGACGCCGGGAGGCCGATCGGCTCCGCGCCGAAGTCCGAGGTGCACACCGACGCGACGCCTCGCCACCTCGCCTTCTCGTGCCACCTGCTCGACGCCGACGGGCGGATGCTCGTCACGCGCCGGGCGCTCGGCAAGATCGCGTGGCCGGGCGTGTGGACGAACAGCTGCTGCGGCCACCCCGCACCGGGGGAGCCCCTCGAGGCCGCCGTGCAGCGCCGCCTCCAGCACGAGCTCGGCACGACCGCCGAGGGGCTCGAGCTCGTGCTGCCCGACTTCTCCTACCGAGCCGTCGATGCGAGCGGCATCGTCGAGCACGAGCTGTGCCCCGTCTTCGTCGGCCGCATCGCCGGCCCGCTGCAGCCCGACCCCTCCGAGGTCGCCGAGTGGCAGTGGGTCGAGCCCGAGCGGCTGCTGACCGCCATCCGCGCCACCCCGTGGGCGTTCAGCCCCTGGCTCGTGCTGCAGGCCGAGCAGCTGCCTGCGCTGGCAGGTGCCTCGTGACCGCCATCGACGCGCCCACGCTGCTCGCCGAGGTCGAGCAGCGGCTCGCGCGGCTCGCCGCGCCGACCGGTCCGCACCCCGTGCAGGCCGCCGCGGCCGGCGCCGTCGGCGGCGGCAAGCTGCTGCGCCCCCGCCTCGTGCTGGTGGCGGCGGGGGAGGGCGCAGACCGCGAGGCCGTCGTCGCGACGGCGGCGGCGATCGAGCTGCTGCACGCGGCCCTCCTCGTGCACGACGACGTGATCGACGACGACGACGAGCGCCGCGGCCAGCCGTCGGTCTCCCGCCGCGCCGCGGTCACCGCCGCAGAGGCCGGGCTGTCGCCCGCCGCCGCGCAGCGGCTCGGCCTCACCACGGCCATCGTCGCGGGCGACGCCCTCCTCGTGCGCGCCCTCGCCGCGCTCGCCCGCCTCGACGTGCCGACCGCGGTGCGGGTGCGGCTCGTCGACATCGTCGAGCGCGCGATGATCCGCGCGGCCGAGGGCGAGCACGACGACGTGCTGCTGGCCGGCTCGACCCCCGACGACGAGACGATCGATCGCATCCTGCGCGGCAAGACCGCCGACTACTCGTTCCGCGCGCCGCTCGAGCTCGGCGCGGTGCTCGGCGGCCGCGACGAGGCCGCGATCGAGGCGCTCGGCGAGATCGGGCTGCGGATGGGCGTGGTCTACCAGCTGCGCGACGACGTGCTGGGCGTCTTCGGCGACGAGGCGACGACCGGCAAGAGCGTGCTGAGCGACATCCGCGCCGGCACGCCCACGATGCTGTCGGCGCTCGCGAGCCGCGAGCCCCAGTGGGCGTCGGTCTCGCGCCACTACGGCGACCCCGACGCCGACGAGGGCGCCGCCGCGCGCATCCGCTCCGTGATGCGCGGCAGCGGCGCGCTCGGCGAGGTCGAGCGCCGCATCGCCGAGGGCGCCGACGAGGTGCGCGCGATGCTCGTCGAGGCGCCCATCGAGCAGCGGCTGCGCGACGACCTGCAGCTCATCGTCGAGCGCTGCGCGGAGCGCCGCCGATGACCGGGCTCGACCTCTACACCGCCACCGCGCGGCGGGCGAGCGCCACCGTGATCGAGGCGTACTCCACGTCGTTCGGCATGGCGAGCCGGCTGCTGCCGCCGCAGATGCGCGGCGACATCCAGACCGTGTACGCGCTCGTGCGGGTCGCCGACGAGATCGTCGACGGGCCGGGCGCCGAGTCGGGCCTCGACACCGCCGCGTGCCGCGACGTGCTCGACGCGCTCGAGCGCGAGGTCGAGCGGGCGATGCAGACCGGCTTCAGCGCCGACCTCGTCGTGCACGCCTTCGCCGAGACCGCGCGCCGCGTCGGCATCAGCGCCGACCAGACGCAGCCGTTCTTCGCCGCCATGCGCCGCGACCTCGACCCCGTCGCCTTCGCCGACGAGCGCGAGCTGCGCAGCTACGTCTACGGCTCCGCCGAGGTCGTCGGCATCATGTGCGTGCGCTGCTTCCTCGGCGGCCGTCGCCTGCCCGACGCCGAGGCGCGCCGCGTGGCGCGCGGAGCCCGCGCGCTCGGCAGCGCCTTCCAGGTCGTCAACTTCCTGCGCGACCTCGGGGCGGACGCCGACGCGCTCGGCCGCGCCTACCTGCCCGGGCTCGACCCGGCGCATCCGACCGACGAGGCCGTCGCGCGCGTGCTCGACCGGCTCGAGGGCGAGCTGCGCCTCGCCCGAGCCACCATCCCGAGCCTGCCCCGCGAGGCGCGCCCGGCCGTGCTCGCGGCGCACGACCTCTTCGCCGCCCTCGCGCGGCGCATCCGCGCCACCCCCGCCGCCAAGCTGCGCTCGCGCCGCATCAGCGTGCCGCGCGCCGAGAAGGCTGCGATCATCGCGCGCGCCGCCGTCGGCGCCGGGCTCTCGCGCAGCATGCCCGCGCGCGAGCGCGCAGCCCGCCCGGAGCTGGCCCGATGAGCCGCATCGTCGTCATCGGCGGTGGCATCGCCGGCATCGCGAGCGCGGGCCTGCTCGCGCGCGACGGCCACGCGGTCACGCTCGTCGAGCAGGGGCCGGCCCTCGGCGGCCGCGCCGGCACGTGGCGCTCCAGGGGCTTCCTGTTCGACACCGGGCCCTCGTGGATGCTCATGCGCGAGCCCTACGAGCACGCGTTCCGGCTGCTCGGCTCGAGCCTCGAGGCCGAGCTCGACCTCGTGCGCCTCGACCCCGCCTACCGGGTGCTCTTCGAGGGCGAGGACGAGCAGCTCGAGGTCTCGGGCGACCTCGAGACGACGATCGCGCGCTTCGAGGCGGTCGAGCCCGGTGCCGGCGACGCGCTGCGGCGCCACCTCGCCTCGGCGACCGAGACGGCAGAGCTCGCCACCGCGGGCCTGCTCTCCAACCGCTTCGACTCGCCCGGCGCGTTCGCGGGGCTCGGGCTCGCGCGCCGGCTGCCCACGCTCACGCGGCTGCTCATCGAGTCGCTCGAGTCGCGCATCGCGCGCGGCTTCCGCGACCGCCGCCTGCAGCAGACGCTCGGCTACCCGGCCGTCTTCCTCGGCACCGAGCCCAGGTCGGCGCCGTCGATGTACCACCTGATGAGCCACTTCGACCTCGTCGAGGGCGTCTGGTACCCGCAGGGCGGGTTCACGGCGGTGGTGGATGCGCTCGCGCGGCTCGCGCGCGAGGCCGGCGTCGAGGTGCGCACCGGCACCCGCGTCGAGCGCATCCTCGTCGACGGGGGCGCGGCCCACGGCGTCGAGCTCGCCGGCGGCGAGCGCATCGAGGCCGACCTCGTCGTCTCCGCCGCCGACGGCCACGCGACCGACACCCTGCTGCTCGCGCACGTGCCCGGCATCGCCGAGCGGGCCCGCCGGCGCTGGGCGAAGCGCGTCGCGGGCCCCTCGGCGGTGCTCGTCATGCTCGGCGTCGAGGGCGAGCTGCCCGAGCTCGCGCACCACTCGCTCCTGTTCACGCGCGACTGGGAGGACGGCTTCGGCCGCATCTTCGGCGCTCCCGCGGCCGACCCGGCCGACGGCGTCACCGACCCGGCATCGCTCTACGTCAGCCGCACCTCCGCGACCGACCCGTCGGTGGCGCCCGCCGGGCACGAGGCGCTCTTCGTGCTCGTGCCGGTGCCGGCCGACACGCGCCTCGGCGCGGGCGGCGTCGACGGCGCGGGCGACCCCGCGGTCGAGGCGATCGCCGACCGCGCGATCGCCCAGATCGCCGAGTGGGCCGGCATCGACCGGCTCGCCGAGCGCGTCGTCACGCGCCGCACCATCGGCCCGGCCGACTTCTCGCGCGACTTCGACTCATGGCAGGGCACCGCGCTGGGGCCGGCGCACACGCTGCGGCAGAGCGCCTTCTTCCGCGGCTCGACGAAGCACCCGAGCGTCGAGCGGCTCCTGCTCGCCGGCGCGACGACGGTGCCCGGCATCGGCGTGCCGATGTGCCTCATCTCGGCCGAGCTCGTCGTCAAGCACGTGCGCGGCGACCGCTCCACCGGGCCGCTGCGGCCGCTGGGCGCCGCCACGCAGACCCGGGCGGAGGCGGAGCCGGCATGAGCCTCGCCTACCTCGCGGGGCTGCTGCTGGCCACCCTGGGCGTCGGCGCCATCGACGCCCGGTGGCGGCTGGCGCTCTTCCGCGACCCGCTGCGCGCGCTCGGCGCCGTCGGCGCGACCGCCGCGGTGCTGCTCATCATCGACCTCGCGGGCATCGCCACCGGCAACTTCCGGCTCGGCGCCTCGCCGTGGATGACGGGCCTCGAGGTGCTGCCGCACCTGCCGATCGAGGAGCTCGGCTTCATCGTCTTCCTCGCCTACGTCTCGCTCGTCGCGCTCGCGGGCGCCGAGCGCATCCTCGACCGCCGTGCGGAGGCCGCGGCATGAGCTACGCGATGCTCCTCACGCCGCTGCTGCTCGCTGCGGTCGTCGCCGCGATCGTCGCGTTCCGCCGCGACCGGCGCGGCTGGGCGGCGCTCGCGATCGCGTCCGTCGTCGTCATGGCGCTCACCGTCGTGTTCGACTCGCTCATGATCGCCGCCGACCTGTTCCGCTTCGACGACGCGCTGCTGCTGGGGGTGCGCCTGGGGCTCGCGCCGATCGAGGACCTCGGCTACGCGCTCATCGCGCTGCTGCTCGTGGCGGCGCTGTGGCGGCTGCTGCCCTCGCGCGGCCGCGGCGTCGCCACGAGCCCGAGCGCGGAGGCGGCGGATGCGTGAGGTCGTGATCGGCGAGCCGAGCCTCGCCCGCCGGCTGCTCCTCGCGTCGCGCCCGGTCAGCTGGATCAACACGGCGTTCCCGTTCGCCGCGGCGATGCTGCTCACGACCGGCCAGGTCGACGCGCGCCTCGTCATCGGCACGCTCTTCTTCCTCGTGCCGTACAACCTCGCGATGTACGGCATCAACGACGTCTTCGACTACGCCTCCGACGCCCAGAACCCGCGCAAGGGCGGCGTCGAGGGCGCGCTCCTGCCGCCGTCGACGCACCGCGCGACGCTGCTGTGGTCGGTGGGGCTGCTCGTGCCGTTCGTCGTCGCGCTCGTCGCGCTCGGCGGCCCTGGCTCGTGGGCCGTGCTCGCCGTGAGCCTGTTCGCGGTCGTCGCCTACTCCGCGCGCGGGCTGCGCTTCAAGGAGGTGCCGGTGCTCGACTCGATCACCTCGAGCACCCACTTCGTGAGCCCCGCCGTCTACGGCCTCGTGCTCGCGGGCGCCGACTGGACGCCGCAGCTGTGGGCGATCCTCGTGGCGTTCTTCTGCTGGGGCATGGCGAGCCACGCCTTCGGGGCCGTGCAGGACGTCGCGCCCGACCGCGAGGGCGGCATCGCGTCGATCGCGACGGTGCTCGGCGCCCGCGCGACCGTGCGCCTCGCGATCGGCCTGTGGGCCGCCGCCGGCGCGCTCATGCTGCTCGCGCCCTGGCCCGCCTCGGCTGCGGCGCTCGTCGCCGTGCCGTACATCGCGCTCGCCGCGCCCTTCTGGAGCATCACCGACGAGGGCAGCGCCGCCGCCAACCGCGGCTGGCGCCGCTTCCTCTGGGTCAACTACGCGTGCGGCTTCCTCGTGACGATGGTGTGCATCGCCTGGGCGATGGGCGTGCGATGAGCCGCCGCATCCTCGTCACGGGCGCCACCGGCTACGTCGGCGGCCGGCTCGCCCCGCGCCTCGTGGAGGCCGGGCACCACGTGCGTGCGCTGGCCCGCGACCCCGGGCGCCTGCGGGATGCCTCGTGGGCGGGCGACGTCGAGATCGTGCAGGGCGACCTCGAGGTGCTCGCCGACGTGCGGCGGGCGGTCGAGGGCGTCGACGTGGTCTTCCACCTCGTGCACGCCATGAGCGCGGGCGGCGACTGGGCGCAGGCCGAGCTCGTGCAGGCGCAGCACGTCGCCGCGGCGGCGAAGGCGGCGGGCGTGCAGCGCATCGTCTACCTCTCCGGTCTGCACCCGGAGGGCGAGCGGCTCTCGAAGCACCTCGCCTCCCGGGTAGCCGTCGGGGAGGTGCTGCTGGCCTCCGGCGTGCCGACGATCGTGCTCGAGGCGGGCATCGTCATCGGCTCGGGCTCCGCCTCGTTCGAGATGATCCGGCACCTCACCGAGGTGCTGCCCTACATGCCGGCGCCCCGGTGGGTGCGCAACTTCGTGCAGCCCATCGCGATCCGCGACGTGCTGCACTACCTCGTCGCCGCGGCCGAGGTGCCCGGCGACGTGCACGGCGCGTTCGACATCGGCGGGCCCGACGTGCTGCGCTACGGCCAGGTGATGAACGGCTACGCGGTCGAAGCGGGCCTGCCGCAGCGGCCGATCGCGCCGCTGCCGGTGCTGACGCCGTGGCTCGCCTCGCAGTGGGTCAACCTCGTGACGCCGGTGCCGCGGGCGATCGCGATGCCGCTCATCGGCTCGCTCCTGCACGACTGCGTCGTCGAGGAGCACCGCATCGATCGCGTCATCCCGCCGCCCGAGGGCGGCCTCACCGGCTACCGCGGTGCGGTGCGACTCGCGCTCGCCCGCGAGCGCTCGGGCGACATCGAGTCGAGCTGGCGCTCGGCGTCGTCGGCGGGTGCCCCCTCCGACCCGCTGCCGAGCGACCCGAAGTGGTCGGGATCGACGGTGATGGAGGATGCGCGCGAGCGGGTCACGAGCGCCTCGCCCGAGGCGGTGTGGCGGGTGGTCGAGTCGATCGGCGGCGACCGCGGCTGGTACTCGGTGCCGCTCCTGTGGAGCATCCGCGGGCTCGCCGACCGGCTGGTCGGCGGCGTGGGGCTGCGTCGCGGCCGCCGCGACCCGGTGCGCCTGCGCGCCGGCGACGTCGTCGACTTCTGGCGCGTCGAGCGCATCGACCACGGCCGGCTGCTGCGCCTGCGGGCCGAGATGCGCGTGCCGGGGCGCGCCTGGATCGAGTTCACCGTCGAGCCCGCGCAGCTCGAGTCGGGCGGGAGCGGTGCGCGCTACCGCCAGCGCGCCATCTTCCTGCCGAGCGGCCTCGGTGGCCGGCTCTACTGGTGGTCGCTCGTGCCGGCCCACCACGTGATCTTCGAGGTGATGGCCAACCGCATCGTCGCGGCGGCGGAGGCGGAGGCCCGATGAGGCTCTGGTCGCTGCATCCCGGGCTCCTCGACCGGCAGGGCCTCATCGCGTGCTGGCGCGAGGCGCTGCTCGCGCAGGCGGTGCTCGCCGGCCGCACGAGCGGCTACACGCGCCACCCGCAGCTGCAGCGCTTCCAGGAGCAGCCCGACCCCGTCGCGAGCATCGGCGCGTACCTCTCGGGCATCGCCGCGGTGGCCGAGGTGCGCGGCTACCGCTTCGACCGCTCCCGCATCGACGCACCCGGCCCCGCGCAGCGCATGACCGTCTCCGACGGCCAGCTCGCGTTCGAGTGGCGGCACCTGCGCGCCAAGATGGCCGCCCGCAGCCCGGAGCGCCTGCGGCTCGCGCGGCACCCGGTGCCGCATCCGCTCTTCGAGGTCGAGCGCGGCCCCGTCGCCGAGTGGGAGCGGCCCTAGGGCTCGAGCCCGGCGTCGGCCTCGAGCGGCGGGTGCTCCATCACCGGCAGGTCGGCGAGCGCGCTGAGGAACCTCGTCGCGGCCCGGCGCTCGTCGCTCGCCATCGTCGCGGCGATCTCGAAGCGGCGCGTGTGGTCGCGCCCGACCGTCGCGGTCGCCGTCGCGCGCGTGGCATCCGTCACCCGCACCGACAGCGCGCGCCGGTCGGTCGGGTGCGGCTCGCGCCGCACGTGCCCGGCTCGCTCGAGCCGGTCGAGCATCTTCGTCACCGACGGCCCCGAGATGCCCAGGTGCTGCGCGATCATCGTCGACGTGACCGGCCGGCCCTCGCGCGCGACGGCCATCATGAAGCGGATCGCGCGCATGTCGTTCTCGCCGAGCCTCATGTAGCGGCGGCTCGCCTCGCTGTGCTCCTCCGAGGTGCGGTGCCACCGCCGCAGCGCCTGGAACAGGTCGACGATCTCCTCGACCTCGCGGTCGCTCAGGCCGCGCTCGCCGACGAGGCGGGCGGATGCGTCGAGTTGCCTCGGGTCGATGAGCGCCCGTGCGTCGGCGTCCGCGGCCCGCTGTCCCATGGGGCAATTCTACCGGCGCGGCTCATAGTTGCCTTGGCTCATCATCGCCGGTGGCGACACCGTCCTCATAGGACGCCATCCAGGTCGCCAGGATGCGCTGGAGCGCGTCGCGATCGGAGGCGGATAGGACGGACAAGAGCCGGCGTTCGTTCTCCAGGTGCTCCTCGAAGGCCCGGTCGAGCAGGCGGCGACCGGCCGGCGTCAGCTGCACGACCTGGCTGCGCCCGTCGTGCTGCGCTGCCGCGCGAGCCACTAGTCCTCGTGCTGCGAGCGCAGCCAGGCGCTTCGAGACCGCGCTCTTCGTGACCATGGTCTCGCGGATGAGCGTGCCGTGACTGCACTCGAACGGCGCACCTTGTCGACGGATGGTTGCCAGGATGTCGAACTCTCCCTCGGAGAGTCCGTAGCTGTCGTAGACCGTCACCAGGTCGTGACGTATCAGGAGGGCGAGGCGGCTGAGACGGCCGACGATCCCGATGGGGGACGCGTCGAGATCCGGCCGCTCCACCCTCCACTGCTGCAGGACACGGGTGACGTGATCGGTGTGCATGCTTGCATGCTAGTTGCCCCGGAAACTAAACTAGTTGCTGTGGAAACTAATGGCTCGCGCGGCGGCTGGCGATGGGGACTGCTCGGTGCCGTCGCTCCGGTCACCTGGGGCTCGGTCTACTTCGTCACGCTCCACTGGATTCCGCCGGAGGAGCCGCTCACCGCGGCTCTGCTTCGGGCCTTGCCGGCGGGGCTGCTCCTCCTGGCAGTTCGTCGGCGACTGCCGAGAGGTGCGTGGTGGTGGCGTGCCGGCGTGCTCGGGGTCCTGAACTGCGGGGCGTTCTTCGTGCTCGTCTACCTCGCCTCCAAGTTGCTGCCTACGGCCGTCGCGGCGATGCTGATGAGCCTGTCCCCCCTCGTCATGATGCTGCTCGCGTGGGCGCTGCTCAACGAGCGGCCGACCGTGCGGCGCCTCGCCGGCGGCGCGCTCGGCGTGCTCGGAGTGGTGCTCATGCTCGCCTCCTCCATCGGTCCGATCGACGGCTGGGGCGTCATCTCATCGCTGACCGCGATGGGCATGTACGCCCTCGGCTCGGTGCTCGCCAAGCGCTGGAGCGGGCACGTCGATGCAGTGACGGCATCAGCGTGGCAGCTGACCGCCGGTGGACTGCTGCTGCTTCCCATCGCGCTGGCGTTCGAAGGGGCGCCATCGCTCGTCGATGCTGAGGCTGTGGTCGCGTATGCGTACGTGTCTGTGATCGCGACCGCGCTGGCGTTCGTGTGCTGGTTCGGCGCGCTGCGGCGCCTGCACGCCGGACAGGTGGGGCTGCTCGGACTGCTGAATCCGGTGACCGGTGTGCTGCTGGGCATGCTGGCCGGCGGTGAGCTGCTCTCGATGCTGCAGTGGCTCGGCATCGCGGCAGTGCTGGCGGGTGTCCTGCTCGGATAGGTCCTCGGCTCGGGGCGCGGCCGAGCCGGCTCGGCATGATCGAGCGGGCCCTCAGCGTCAGCGGTGCTCGAACCGCCACGGGAGCGAGCCGACGTGGAGGCGGTGGCGCGGGCCCTCCTCGGTCTCCTCGCCGCCGTCGTACGCCTCGTCGCCGTGCCACAGCGCGAGCCCGCGCTCGTGGTCCTGCTTCGTCTCGTAGCGCTGCATGTCGCGCGCGCCGAGCGAGCGGACCGCGGCGTCGACGGTGGAGAAGGCCATGAGGGTGTCGAGCGTCACCCACGTGGGCGGGAACAGCTTGAGGCTCCCCGCCCCGTGCCGCTTCAGCGCATCCGCCGGGCGCAGCCACTCGGAGGCGACCGCCTCGGCCTCCTGCAGCACGACGTCGCCCTCATGCCCGTGGGCGAAGAAGAACCAGGTGTGGAACTTGGTCGCGAGCTGCTGCGGCGGCGACCAGTGCGACAGCGGCAGCAGCGCGTCGGGGTCGACGATGAGGCCGGTCTCCTCGGCCGTCTCGCGCACCGCGGCGTTGCGGGCGGTGCGCTCCTCGTCGTCGGCCTCGTCGTGCGGCTCGACCCTGCCGCCGGGGAACACCCAGCCGCCGGCGAACGCCCCGCGATCGGGCCGCTGCAGCAGGAGCACCTCGATGGCGCCGGCGCCGTCGCGCGCGAGCACGAGGGTGGCGGCGACGGGGATCTCGGTCACACGCTCACGCTACCGCTGAGGACCCTCATCCGCCGCTGATCCACGCGTCATCTCGCGGATCGCGTCGTCGGCGCGGCTGCCGCCGGGCCCGGCCGGATCGGCGGCGTGCAGGTCGGGCTTCTGGGCGGGCACGGCCAGCACCTCGAGCGGCGGCGCGTGCTCGATCGCCGGCTCGAGCCCCTGCAGGGCCGAGAAGCGGCGCGCCTGGGTCACGACGTTGCGGTCGAGCGACGAGTTGAAGGCGTTGTACGCCTCGACGGTGCTGTTGAGGCGCTTGCCGAGCGTGGCCAGGTGCGTGCCCATCGTGCCGAGCCGCTTGTGCAGCTCGCGGCCCACCTCGAGCACCCGCATCGCCTCGCCCGCGAGCTGCTCCTGCCGCCAGGTGTAGCCGACGGTGCGCAGCAGCGCGACGAGCGTCGCGGGCGTCGCGAGCACGACGTTGCGCTCGAAGGCGCGCTCGAAGAGGGTCGGGTCGCGCTCGAGCGCCGCGTTCAGGAACGGCTCGGCCGGGATGAACATGACGACGAACTCGGGCGTGCCGGGCACCGCCTCCCAGTAGGCCTTCGAGCCGAGCTGGTCGATGTGGTCGCGGAGGTGGCGCGCGTGGGCGTCGAGCCGCTTGTCGCGCGTCGCGTCGTCGCGGGCCTCCATCGCCTCGAGGTAGCCGTTGAAGGCGACCTTCGCGTCGACGATGACCTGCTTCTCGCCCGCGAGGTGCACGAGCATGTCGGGGCGCAGCGCCCCCTCGTCGGTCGCGTGGTGCGCCTGCTCGGTGAAGTCGACGTGCTCGAGCATGCCCGCCGCCTCGACGACGCGGCGCAGCTGCAGCTCGCCCCACCGGCCGCGCACCTGGGGCGCGCGCAGCGCCGTGACGAGCTGGCGCGTCTCGAGCGTGAGCTGCTCGGAGGAGGTGCGCATCGCGTGCAGCTGCTCGGCGAGCGCGGCGCCCGCCTCGGCGCGCGCCTTCTCGGCGGCCGACACCTCGGTGCGCACCGAGTCGAGGGTCTTCGACAGCGGCTCGACGAGCTGCTGCACGGCGGCCTCGCGCTTGGCGAGCTCGGCGGCGCCCTCGGTCTGCGACCTGCGCAGCCGCTCCTCGGCCTGCTCGAGGAAGACGGCCGAGTTGCGCTCGAGGGCCGCGCGGCTGAGCGCCGCGAACTCGTCGGCGCGACGCTGCGCATCCTGCTGGAGCTCGGCGATGGCCTCCCGGCCGCGCTCGCGCTCCTCGGCGAGCCGGCGGTGCGCCTCGGCGCGCGCCTCGTCGAGCTGCCGCTGCGCGTCGGCGCGCAGGTCGTCGAGCTGCGCCGCGTGGCGACGCTCGGCGAGGTCGCGCTCGCGGGCGCGCTCGCCCTCGACGACCTCGAGCCGGCCGCGCACCGCCTGCAGCTCGCCCGCGGCGCCGCTCTGCTCGGCGGCGGCGCGCGCGCGGCCGACGCGTGCGCCGAGCAGCGCGCCCAGCGCGCAGGCGAGGAGCACGGCCGCGGCGACGACGATGACGGTCAGCGGGTCCATGCCCCCATGGCACCAGACGCCGCTGACATCGTGGTGCCGACACGGCCATGCCGCACCCAGCCCGCGGCGCATAGGGTCGGGGCATGGTGGAGATCGAGCGCATCCTGGCGCCCAACCCCGGACCCATGACCCTCGAGGGCACCAACACCTACGTCATCGGCGGCGAGATCGTGGTCGACCCCGGTCCCGCCGACGTCGACCACGTCGAGCGGCTCGTGGCGGTGCAGCCGCGGCTCATCCTCGTGACGCACAAGCACACCGACCACACCGAGGCCGCGACCGAGCTCGCGCGCTCGACCGGCGCCGTGCTGCGCGGCCTCGACCCCGACGAGTGCTACGGCGGCGAGCCGCTCACCGACGGCGAGTGGATCCCGGTCGGCGACGTCGAGCTGCAGATCCTCGCCACCCCCGGCCACACGCACGACTCGATCTCGATCGTCGTCCCGGGTCGCGCGGTGCTCACCGGCGACACGATCCTCGGCCGCGGCTCGACCGTCATCATGCATCCCGACGGCGCGATCGCGCCCTACCTCGCCACGCTCGACCGCCTCGAGGCGCTCGGCGACCTGCACGTGCTGCCGGGCCACGGCGAGCCGCTGCCGTCGGTGGCGGCGGTGGCGCGGGAGTACCGCGCGCACCGGCTCGACCGGCTCGACCAGGTGCGGGCGGCGCTGCGGCAGCTCGGCACGACCGCGGCGGAGGCGTCGGTCGGCGAGGTCACCGACCTCGTGTACGCCGACGCCGACGCATCCGTGCGCCAGGCCGCCGAGGCATCCGCCGCCGCCCAGCTCTCCTACCTGGAGCAGACCGAGGCCTGAGCCGGCCCGGGTCAGCTCCGGCCCGCGTCAGCCGCTCTTGCGGCGGTGCACGCGCTTCTGCACGGCGGGGCCGGTGTGGGCCGACTGCACGCCCGAGCCGGCGCTCATGCCCTGGCCGTGGTGGCCGAGCTTCTTCTTGTCGAGCGCCTCGCGGAACTTGCGCCGCTGCGCCTCCTCGGGCGTCTCCGTGCCCTCGGGGGTGTCCTGCGGCGTCTCCACCTCTGCGGGATCGTGTTCGCTCATGACCCCACCTTGCCGCGTGCGGGCACCGATGTCGAGTCGAGCCGCCCGGCCAGCAGGTGCGCGCGCTCGGAGGGGCGGGATGCGTTGGGCACGAACGCGGCGAGGGTGCGCACGAGCGTGGTCATCCAGACGAAGCCGACGCCGACGGCGATCGCCTCGAGCCCGGCAGCGCTGTAGACGTCGCCCGGCCGCCACAGCAGCAGCGCGACGAGCAGCGCGACGCCGGCGCCGACCGTCGTGAGCAGCATCGCGCGCGGCGGCCCCGGCATGACGACGGTGACGACGGCCGCGGTGAGGGCGAACAGCCCGAGCGCGCCGAAGGCGGCGATGTTGTGCGGCAGCGGCGCGAGGTGCAGCGGGAAGAGGCCCACGCCGGCGAGCGCGGCGCCGGTGAGCGCGAAGAGCCCCACGACCCAGGCGATGCGGGGGAGCGCCGCGTCGCCGAGCCAGCGGTGCAGGTCGCGGCCGACGAAGGCGCCGACCGAGCCGACGAGCAGGCCCGCGATCACGACGGTGCCGTTGAAGGCCCACGAGCCCGCGCCGTCGCCCGTGCCGAGGTCGGAGAAGTGGCGCTGCCACCAGGCGGGGTCGGCGGCCGTGATCATCGCGAAGAGCGTGCCGATCGTCAGGTACGCGAACAGCAGCGTCGCGAGGTCGCGGGTCGTCAGCTCGACGCCCGCCTGGAAGGCGAGCCAGCCGCCCGTCGACGCGGCGATGCCCGTGAGCAGCGCGCCGCCGATCGCGGGTGCCTCGAGGCCCTGCAGGCCGAGCGCGAGGATCTCGCCGCCGGTGAGCACCGCCACGTAGGCGACCGCGCCGAAGGCGAGCGTGATCGCGGCGGTCGACAGGTGCGAGACGGTCGTCTGCCAGCCGGGCATCGGCGCGGTCTCGCGCCGGCGGTGCAGGAGCGTGCTGAGCACGAAGGCCGCGGCGGTCACGATCGCGGCGATGCCGGCGGCGGGCTGCGCGATGCCGCCCTCGTCGGCGATCGGGCGCGGCTCGCCCGCGAGCGCCAGCAGGCCGAAGGCCGTGCCGATCCCGAAGCAGGCCCAGGCGGCGGCGATCGCGCGCGACTCCCGACGCGCCTCGGACTGCGGGGCTGCCTTCACGCATCCGATCGAACCATGCCGCGCTGACGGCCGGCCCGGATGGGGCGCAGGGCGCGGTCTCCAGGCCCCGACGCTCACCGATTGACTTTCGATAGATTCCGAGCGAGACTCGATGCATGCTCCGCTCCCGCTGGTCCGTCCTGCTGCTCCGCGTCGCCCTCGTGGTCGCGGCGCTCTGGCTGCTCGTGCTCATGGCGATGTCGCTGCCCGGCGAGCTCCGCGACGAGGCGCCCGCCTTCCGCGTGCCGGCGCAGATCGTGCTCACGCTCGTGCTCGCGAGCGTGCTCGTGGTGATCGTCTGCATCTGGCGGCTGCTGACGCTCGTGCAGCGCGACCGGCTCTTCAGCGACGCATCGCGCCGCTGGGTCGACGCGATCGTGTGGGCGCTCGCGATCGGCTGGAGCCTGCTCGCGGCCGGGGCGCTGACGGTCACGACGGTCATCTTCCTCACGCCCGAGATCCGCGACCCCGGCATCCCGATGGCGCTGTTCGGGGTCGTCGTGCTCTCGTCGCTGCCGATGCTGCTCATGATCGTGATGCGCGGGCTGCTGCGGCAGGCGACCGGCTACCGCGCCGAGCTCGACGAGGTCATCTGATGGCCATCGTGGTGCGCATCGATGTCGAGCTCGCGAAGCGCAAGCTGAGCGTGGGCGAGTTCGCCGAGCGCGTCGGGCTGACGCCGGCGAACGTCGCGGTGCTGAAGAACGGCCGCGCGAAGGCGGTGCGCTTCTCGACGCTCGACGCGATGTGCCGGGTGCTCGAGTGCCAGCCCGGCGACCTGCTCGAGTGGGTCGACGACGAGGACGACGCGGCCGCCGGCCACGACGGCCCCCGGGGATGAGCGCCGGCCGCGGTCATCCCGGGATCCGGTCGCTGGAGGCCTCCTCGTGCGCCGCCCCCGCGCGCGTCGCCGCGCGACGACGGGGGAGCAGCGGCTCGGCCTCGGCGAGCTCCTCCGCGGTCGCGCTCCGGTAGGCGCCCGCGGGGTCGGCCTGCACGGCCCGGCGCTCCTGGCCTCGAGTTGCGACGAGCGAGGCCGCGATGGAGGCCGTGATGATCGTCGCGACGACGAGGAGCGACACGGTGGTGGGGATGTAGAGCACGTCGAGCAGCGCCATCTTGGCGCCCACCCAGACGAGCACGAGCGCGAGCCCGACCTTGAGGTAGATGAAGCGGTGGATGAGGTCGGCGAGCAGGAAGTACATCGCGCGCAGGCCCAGGATCGCGAAGGCGTTGGCGGTGAAGACGAGGAACGGCTCGGAGGTGACGGCGAAGATCGCGGGGATCGAGTCGACCGCGAACACGATGTCGGTGACCTCCACCAGCACGAGCACCGCGAGCAGCGGCGTGGCCACGACGACCCCCGCCCGCCGCACGAGGAAGCGCTGTCCGTAGTACGCATCCGTCATCGGCACGACGCGGCGGAACAGCCGCAGCACGCGCGAGCGCTCCGGGTGCGCGTGCTCGTTCCGGGTGCGCAGCATCTGGATGCCCGTCAGGATCAGGAAGGCCGCGAAGACGTAGAGGATCCACGCGAAGTTCTCGATGAGCGCGGCGCCCGCGGCGATGAAGATGCCGCGGAAGACGAGCGCGCCGAGCACGCCGAGGAAGAGCATGCGGTGCTGATACTCGCGCGGCACCGCGAAGGCGGCGAAGATGATCGCCCAGACGAACACGTTGTCGACGGCGAGCGACTTCTCGATGAGGTAGCCGGCGAAGTACTGCTGGCCGTACTCGGCGCCCCAGGTGCTCCAGACGACGATGCCGAAGCTGATGCCCGAGAGCACCCAGACGATCGACCAGCCGAGCGCCTCGCGCACGCCGATGACGTGCGCCCTTCGGTGCGCGAAGAGGTCGATCGCGAGCATGGCGATGATGGCTGCCAGCACGGCGAGCCAGGCGTAGACGGGTACGTCCATCGTGTCCTCCAGTTGTCGATGCAACCGGAGGTCTCGCCCGGGACCGCGAACCGCGATCCCGGATGCGCCGGAGCCCGATGGCGGGCACGAAGTGACGACGCATCCTGGGGGACTACTCCCCTCCGCGAGCACGGTACCAAGTGGGTCGCGCGTCGGTCAACGCTCCCGCGCCGATCCATCGGAACCTCAATCCGAACATCGTTGTGGCTCAGCAGGTGCTGTCGCGCGCGCGTCTGAGCGGGGCGGCAGGGCCCGCGCCGCGTATCGTCGCGGCATGACGAGCCCAGACCTCGCGGATCGCGGTCCGCGCGACACCGCAGCACGGCTCCGCGACCTGCTCGCCGAGCTCGAGGACGCCGCGCCCGCGCCCCGCTCCGATCCCCAGGCCGACCGCCAGCTGGCCCTCTGCGCCGAGGTCGAGGCGATCCTCCGTGCGCGCTCCGCGGTGCGCGCGGCGCAGCAGGGCGCGTAGCGCCCGCGGCCCGGTCGGCCACAGGAGCGCACCGCTAGCCTCGGCGCATGCGCAACCCCGTGCCCGACCTGCTCGACGAGGTGCGGCGCGCGTGCGTCGACGGCGACGAGGGCGAGCTGCTCGACACGATCCCCGAGCTCGCGGACGCCGATCCCGACCGCTTCGCGATCGCGCTGTGCACGATCGACGGCACCGTCTACGGCACGGGCGACGATGAGCACCGCTTCACGATCCAGTCGATCTCGAAGCCCTTCGCGTACGCCCTCGCGCTCGCCGACCGCGGCCGCGACACGGTGCTCGAGCACGTCGGCGTCGAGCCCTCGGGCGACGCGTTCAACGAGATCTCGCTCGAGCAGAACGGGCGGCCGCGCAACCCGATGATCAACATCGGCGCGATCGCGACGCACGCGCTCGTCGGCGAGGCCGGCATGAGCCGCGAGCGTCGCGACGTGCGGGTGCGGGAGGGGCTCTCGGCGTTCGCCGGGCGCGACCTCGAGGTCGACGAGGCGGTCTTCGACTCGGAGCGATCGGAGTCGAGCCGCAACCTGGCGCTCGCCTACCTCGTGCACGCGCAGGACAAGCTCGACGGCGAGCCGCACGACGCCGTGGAGGGCTACATCCGGCAGTGCGCCCTGCTCGTCGACGTGCGCGACCTCGCGGTGATGGCGATGACGCTCGCGGCGGGCGGCCGCAACCCCGTCACCGGCGAGCAGGTGGTGCCGACGTGGGTGTGCACGCAGGTGCTGAGCGTCATGGCGACGTGCGGCATGTACGACGCCGCGGGCGACTGGATGAGCACGGTCGGGATCCCGGCGAAGAGCGGCGTCGCGGGCGGTGTGCTCGGGTCGCTGCCCGGGCAGGTCGGCATCGGCACCTTCTCGCCGCGGCTCGACGAGATCGGCAACAGCGTGCGCGGTGTGCGGGCGTTCGAGCGGCTGTCGGCCGAGCTCGGCCTGCACTTGATGCACGCCCCCGAGGTCGCCTCGCACGTGCTCTACGGCGTGGTCGAGCCAGACGCCGACGGCGACGGTGTGCGGGAGGTGCAGCTGCAGGGCACGATGCACTTCGCCGCCGTCGAGGTGGCCCTGCGCGAGCTGGAGGAGCTGCCCGACGACGGCGCCCCGATCGTGCTCGACCTCTCTCGCGCGGCGTCGGCGACCGAGGTCGGCCGCCGCCTGCTGCACGAGGGCGTCGAGCGGATGCGCGAGGACGGCCGTGAGGTGCGGGTCGCCGACCCCGACGGGCTGCTCGACGAATCCAGGAGGCGGTCATGATGGTGCCCGAGCTCATCCTGTTCGACGTGAACGAGACGCTGTCGGACATGTCGCCGATGGGCGCCGCGTTCGCGGCTGAGGGACTCGCTCCCCACCAGGTCCCGACGTGGTTCGCGGCCGTGCTGCGCGACGGCTTCGCCGCGGCCGCCGCGGGCGGCACGGCGGTGTTCGCCGAAGTCGCGCGCGAGGGCCTCGAGCGGCTGCTCGACGCCGGAGGTGCGGCGGACGCGTCGGCGTCGGCACGCCGGATCCTGGCTGTCATGCAGCGCCTCGACGTGCACGCAGACGTCCCGCATGCCGTCGAGGCGCTCGCGTCTATGACGCAGCTCGCGACGCTCTCCAACGGCGCCGCATCGGTGGCCGAGGGACTGCTGCGTCGTGCAGGCGTGCGCGACCGCTTCGCTGCGCTGCTGAGCGTCGACGACGCCCCGGCGTGGAAGCCCTCGCCCACCGCCTACGCGTACGCCGCAGATGCGCTCGCCCGCGACCCGCGCGAGATGCTGCTGGTGGCAGTGCACCCGTGGGACATCCACGGCGCCGCGCGTGCGGGGCTGCGCACCGCATGGATCAACCGCGACCACGCGACGTATCCGGGCTACTTCGAGCCTCCGGAGCTGCAGGCGTCAGACCTCGAGTCGCTGGCAGGGCAGCTCGCCGCTGAGGGCTGACGCGGGATCAGGCGGGAACGGCGATGGGGCGGTGCCGCTCGCGCAGCACCGCCCCATCGATCGCCTGGCTAGAAGTCCCAGTCCTCGTCGGCCGTGGCCTCGGCCTTGCCGATCACGTACGAGGAGCCTGAGCCCGAGAAGAAGTCGTGGTTCTCGTCGGCGTTCGGCGACAGGGCCGACAGGATCGCCGGGCTGACGTCGGTGACGGTCGACGGGAACAGCGGCTCGAACCCGAGGTTCATGAGCGCCTTGTTCGCGTTGTAGTGGAGGAACTTCTTGACGTCCTCCGTCAGGCCCACCGAGTCGTAGAGGTCGGCCGTGTACTTCGACTCGTTCTCGTAGAGCTCGTAGAGCAGCGAGTACGTGTAGTCCTTGATCTCGGCCTGGCGCTCGGGCGTCAGCTGCTCGAAGCCCTTCTGGAACTTGTAGCCGATGTAGTACCCGTGCACGGCCTCGTCGCGGATGATGAGGCGGATGAGGTCGGCGGTGTTCGTGAGCTTCGCGCGGCTCGACCAGTGCATCGGCAGGTAGAAGCCCGAGTAGAACAGGAACGACTCGAGCAGCGTCGAGGCGATCTTGCGCTTCAGCGGGTCGTCGCCCTCGTAGTAGTCGATGATGATCTCGGCCTTGCGCTGCAGGTACGGGTTCTCCGTCGACCAGCGGAAGGCCTCGTCGATCTCCTTCGTCGACGACAGGGTCGAGAAGATCGACGAGTACGACTTCGCGTGCACCGACTCCATGAACGCGATGTTCGTGTAGACGGCCTCCTCGTGCGGCGTGATCGCGTCGGGGATGAGCGAGACGGCGCCGACCGTGCCCTGGATGGTGTCGAGCAGCGTCAGCCCGGTGAAGACGCGCATGGTGAGCGTCTTCTCCTCGGGCGTCAGCGTGCCCCACGACTGCACGTCGTTCGACAGCGGCACCTTCTCGGGCAGCCAGAAGTTGTTGACGAGCCGGTTCCAGACCTCGAGGTCCTTGTCGTCCTCGATGCGGTTCCAGTTGATCGCCTGCACCAGGTGGTTGTGGCGGTGCTGGCGCTGCTGGGCCTCGGTCTGCGGCTTGCCGGCGCCGAGCGCCGCCTCGACCTCGTCGCGCTCGGCCTCGATGGCCTCGCGCGCCTGCTCGGCGTCGACGGGCGACTCGGCGATCTCGTCGAAGGCCGAGCCCGCCTGGGTGTGCTGGGTGTCCATGTCCTGTTCCTTCTCCGTCTCGTCGCCGCGCGTCACAGCATGCAGCTGACGCAGCCGTCCACTTCGGTGCCCTCGAGCGCCAGCTGGCGCAGACGCACGTAGTAGATCGTCTTGATGCCCTTGCGCCAGGCGTAGATCTGCGCCTTGTTGATGTCGCGCGTGGTGGCCGTGTCCTTGAAGAAGAGCGTCAGTGACAGGCCCTGGTCGACGTGCTGCGTGGCCGCGGCGTAGGTGTCGATGATCTTCTCGGGGCCGATCTCGTACGCGTCCTGGAAGTACTCCAGGTTGTCGTTCGTCATGAACGGCGCCGGGTAGTAGACGCGGCCGAGCTTGCCCTCCTTGCGGATCTCGATCTTCGACGCGATCGGGTGGATCGACGACGTCGAGTTGTTGATGTACGAGATCGAGCCGGTCGGCGGCACCGCCTGCAGGTTCTGGTTGTAGATGCCGTGCTCCTGCACGAGCGACTTGAGCTCGCGCCAGTCGTCCTGCGTGGGGATGCGGATCTCCGACGCGTCGAAGAGCTCCTGCACGCGGGCCGTGGCCGGCTTCCACTCCTGCTCGGTGTACTTGTCGAAGAACTCGCCCGACGCGTACTGGGAGCGCTCGAAGCCGTCGAACGTCTCGCCCTTCTCCCGCGCGATGAGGTTCGACGCGCGCAGCGCGTGGAACAGCACCGTGTAGAAGTAGATGTTCGTGAAGTCGAGGCCCTCCTCGGAGCCGTAGTGGATGCGCTCCCGGCCGAGGTAGCCGTGCAGGTTCATCTGGCCGAGGCCGATCGCGTGGCTCATGTCGTTGCCGCGCGCGATCGAGGGCACCGAGCCGATGTGCGACTGGTCCGAGACCGCCGTCAGGGCGCGGATGGCCGTCTCGACCGTCTTGCCGAAGTCGGGCGAGTCCATCGACAGCGCGATGTTCATCGAGCCGAGGTTGCAGGAGATGTCCTTGCCGACCGAGACGTAGTCGAGGTCGTCGTCGTAGGTCGACGGGGTGTTGACCTGCAGGATCTCGCTGCACAGGTTGGACATGTTGATGCGACCGTCGATCGGGTTGGCCCGGTTCACCGTGTCCTCGAACATGATGTACGGGTAGCCCGACTCGAACTGGATCTCGGCCAGCGTCTGGAAGAACTCGCGGGCGTTGATCTTCGTCTTCGTGATGCGCGAGTCGTCGACCATCTCGTGGTACTTCTCGGTCACCGAGATGTCGCTGAAGGGGACGCCGTAGACGCGCTCGACGTCGTAGGGCGAGAAGAGGTACATGTCCTCGCCCTTCTTCGCCAGCTCGAACGTGATGTCGGGCACGACGACGCCCAGCGAGAGGGTCTTGATGCGGATCTTCTCGTCGGCGTTCTCGCGCTTCGTGTCGAGGAACCGCATGATGTCGGGGTGGTGCGCCTGCAGGTACACCGCGCCCGCGCCCTGACGGGCACCCAGCTGGTTCGCGTACGAGAAGCTGTCTTCGAACAGCTTCATCACGGGGATGACGCCGGAGGACTGGTTCTGGATCTGCTTGATCGGGGCGCCGTACTCGCGGATGTTCGTGAGGCTGAACGCCACGCCGCCGCCGCGCTTCGAGAGCTGCAGCGCCGAGTTGATCGAGCGGCCGATCGACTCCATGTTGTCCTCGATGCGCAGGAGGAAGCAGGAGACGAGCTCGCCGCGCTGCTTCTTGCCGGCGTTGAGGAAGGTGGGGGTGGCCGGCTGGAAGCGGCCGTTGACCATCTCGTCGACGTACGCCTCGGCGAGCCGCTCGTCGCCCTCGGCGAGCGCGAGCGCGACGTTGACGACGCGGTCCTCGTAGCGCTCGAGGTAGCGCTTCCCGTCGAACGTCTTCAGCGTGTACGACGTGTAGTACTTGAACGCGCCGAGGAACGTCGGGAAGCGGAACTTGTAGCCGTAGGCGCGCTTCATGAGCGACTTGATGAACTCGAAGGAGTACCGGTCGAGCACCTCGGCCTCGTAGTACTCGTTCTCGACCAGGTAGTCGAGCTTCTCCTTGAGCGAGTGGAAGAAGACCGTGTTCTGGTTGACGTGCTGCAGGAAGTACTGGTTCGCAGCCTCGCGGTCCTTGTCGAACTGGATCTCGCCGTTCGGGCCGTAGAGGTTGAGCATCGCGTTGAGCGAGTGGTAGTCCATCGCCGACGTCTTGCCCGTGGTCATCTCGGGCGTCACTGTCGCCATAGTGCATCCAATCCGTCGTTGACGACGCGCACGTCGTCGGGGGTTCCGAAGAGTTCGAAGCGGTAGAGGTGCGGCACGTTGCACTTCTGGGCGATGATGTCGCCCGCGAGCCCGTAGCCGGATCCGAAGTTGGTGTTGCCGGCGCTGATCACGCCGCGCAGGTGCTTGCGGTTCTCCTCGTCGTTGAGGAACTTGATCACCTGCTTGGGGACGGCGCCCTTGCCGTCGCCGCCGCCGTACGTGGGCACGATGAGCACGTAGGGCTCACGCTGCTGCAGCGGCGGCTCGGAGGCGTGGAGGGGGATGCGCGAGGCCGGTCGTCCGAGCTTCTCCACGAAGCGGGCGGTGTTGCCCGACACGCTCGAGAAGTAGACGACGTCGCCCACGGCTGCCCCGATCACGGCGGTGCGGCTCAGGCCGCGAGGATCGCCTTGATGCGGTCGGGCTGGAAGCCCGACCAGTGCTCCTCGTCGGCGATGACGACGGGGGCCTGCATGTAGCCGAGGTCCTTGACGGTCTGCAGCGCCTTGTCGTCGGCGGTGACGTCGAAGATCTGGTACTCGATGCCCTGCGCGTCGAGCGCGCGGGTGGTCATCGTGCACTGGACGCAGGCCGGCTTGGAGTAGACGGTGACGGTCATGAGCGGCTCTCCTCGTGTGGATGCTCTGGTGCTGGGAAGCGGTCG
The DNA here is from genome assembly GCF_031457935.1 of Agrococcus sp. BE272. NCBI lineage: Bacteria > Bacillati > Actinomycetota > Actinomycetes > Micrococcales > Microbacteriaceae > Agrococcus > Agrococcus sp. BE272. The sequence goes on from NZ_JAVDXL010000001.1 coordinate 1,118,253, forward strand.
GCCGGGGCCGGGCTCCCACTATATGTGGGGCCTGGCGGGGAGCGACGACACAAGATGGTGTGTTTCTCCACACCTCTATCAACAAGAATCCCCAGGCTGTGATTCCCGGCGCGGAACGACGCGGAAAAGGCTGTGGAGAGCGGCTGCTGACAGCTGTGCACGACTGCCGAAGTCGTCCCCGCGACACGCCGACGGAGACTTACAGCGGTGTGGTTCGCGTGCTGCACGGGTGCCTCCGGATGCTCTGTCGCACCCTCGACGCTACGTCCGGCCACCCACATCGGAGCGGGGTAGCCTGCCCGCATGGAAGGGACCCCGGCGGGCCGGCAGGCGTCCGCGCCCGGCGATCCGCGCATCCGACGGCTGCAGCGCGCCGCGCTCATCGTGGCGGGCCTCAACCTCGCCTACTTCTTCGTGGAGTTCTCGGTCGCCGCCACGATCGGCTCGGCCTCGCTCATGGCGGACGCGGTCGACTTCCTCGAGGACGCGGCGATCAACGTGCTGATCGTGCTCGCCGCGGCACTCCCGCTCGCCACCCGCGCCCTCGCGGGGCGCGCGATGGCCCTGCTCATCCTGATCCCCGCGGCGGTGGCCGCCTGGCAGGTCGTGCAGAAGGCGCTCGAGCCCGCGCCCCCCGACGTGATCGCGCTCGTCGTGACCGCGGGCGGCGCCGCCGTCGTGAACCTCGTGAGCGCGCTGCTGCTGGCGCGCCACCGCACGACGGCGGGGTCGATCGGGCGCGCGGCCTTCCTCTCGGCGCGCAACGACGTGCTCGTGAACGTGGCCATCATCGCGATGGGCCTCGTCACGTGGCTCACGCGCTCGGGCTGGCCCGACGTCGTGCTCGGCGTCGTCATCGTCGCCATCGCCCTGCACGCCGCATGGGAGGTCTGGGAGGCGGCGGGCGAGGAGCGCCTGCTCGCCAAGCAGCTGCCGCGAGCCTGAAGCGCTCGCTCCGCTCGCATCCAGGCGCGGCGGGTACCGTCGCCGCCGTACCCCAACCAGACAGCGACAAGGAGGCAGCACCATGGCCGACATCACCGGCAAGAAGGTCGCGTTCGTCCTGACGGACGGCTACGAGGACTCCGAGCTCACGAGCCCCTGGGAGGCCGTGCAGGGCGCCGGTGGGCAGCCGACGCTCCTCGCTCCGAAGGACGGCCAGGTCGAGGGCAAGAAGGGCCACACGCAGGCGGTCGACGGGCCCGTGTCGGGCGCCGACGCATCCGACTACGACGCCCTCGTGCTCCCGGGCGGCGTCGTGAACGCCGACCACCTGCGGATGGACGAGGACGCGGTCGCGCTCGTGCGCGGCTTCGTCGAGTCGGGCAAGCCGATCGGCGTCATCTGCCACGGCGCCTGGATCCTCATCGAGGCCGGCGGGGTCGAGGGCCGCACGATCACGAGCTACCCGAGCCTGAGGACCGACCTGCGGAACGCCGGCGCCGAGTGGGTCGACCAGGAGGTCGCGACCGACAAGGGCCTCGTCTCGAGCCGCACGCCCGACGACCTGCCCGCGTTCAACGCGAAGGTCCTCGAGGAGATCGCCGAGGGCGTGCACCCGCGCTGACCCTGGCGCACGCACGACCGAGCCCGGCACGCAGGTCGTGCCGGGCTCCGTCGTGCGGCGGCGGTGTGGATCGGCCAGCCGCGGGCGCTCAGGCCTCGAGCCACCCGAGCTCGCGCCCGACGGCGGCGAGGGACGCGAGCAGGCGGGCGTTCGTGGCGTAGCCGAGCTGGCTCGGCAGCGCGAAGAGCACGGTGCCGGCCTCCTGCACCGCCTCGTCGGCGAGCAGCCGCGCCGCGACGTGCTCGGGGTCGCCGGCGTAGGTCGGACCGCTGCGCGCCGCGCTGCCGTCGAGCCGGCCGACCCCGTCGCGCCGCTCGTCGGCGAGGCCGAAGTAGCGGCGGTCGTCGTCGGTCGCGATCGGGAACGCGCTCCGCGTCACGGCGGTGCGGGGACGGATGCGGTGGCCGGCCCGCGCGTGCGCGTCGCGGTAGGCGCGCACCTGGTCGGCCTGCTGCACGTGGAACGGCCGGCCGTCGTCCTGCAGCAGCAGCGTCGACGAGAGCAGGTGGTAGCCGTGCTCGGCGGCCCAGAGCCCCGAGGCGTGGTTGCCGGCGCCCCACCAGAGGCGGTCGGCGAGGCCGGGGGAGCGCGGCTCGATCGGCAGGTCGGGGTCGCCGCCGGTCTCCGCGGCGCGCGCGGAGCGCGCCATCGGCTCGCCGCGGAGCGCCCGGCGCAGGTGGGCGGCGCGCTCGCGCGCGACATCCGACCACGACGCGCCCTCGGGCAGCGGCAGGCCGAAGCGCTCCTGCCCGTCGACGGCCCGCTCGGGCGAGCCGCGCGAGATGCCGAGCTGCAGCCGCTCGCCCGCGAGCAGGTCGGCGGCGCTCGCGAGCTCGGCCATCGCGAGCGGCTGCTCGTACCGCAGGTCGATCACGCCGGTGCCGAGCTCGAGCCTGCTCGTGCGCGCGCCCATGGCGGCGAGCAGCGGGTAGGGGCTCGCGAGCGACTGGTCGAAGTGGTGCACGCGCACCCAGGCGCCGTCGAGGCCCGCCTCCTCGGCGGCGACGGCGAGGTCGACGTGCATCCGCAGCGAGTCGCCCGCGGTCGGCACCCGCGAGCCGGGGATGTCGCGGTAGTGGCCGAAGGAGAGGAATCCGAGCTGCTTGCGCACGTCGGGGAGAACCGGGCCGGATGCGCCGGCATTCCACGCGCGCGGGGCCGGCCCGGCGCACGGCAGCGCCCCGCCGCGGTCGGCGGGGCGCTGCCTGCTGTGGAGCGGTGCTGCGCTCGTCAGTCGTTCGACTCGGGCGACTCCGCGCTGCCGGCCGAGGGGACCGACACGGGCGACTGGGCCGAGATCGGCGACTGGGCCGAGACCGGGCTCGGTGCCGAGTCCGGCGTCGGGGCCGACTCGGGGGCGGGCGCCGGCGCGGGAGCGGGCGCGGGTGCCGGTGCCGGTGCGGGAGCCGCGGACTGGGCCGACGCGGGGCTCGGCACCGATGCGGGGGAGACCACGGAGGCCGGCGAGGCGGCCGTGGGAGCCGACGCCGTCGAGGTGGGCGAGGGCGCCGACTGCGTCGCCGACGGGGCGTCGGTGGCGGTGGGGGCCGAGGTCGCCGAGACCACGGAGGCGTGGTCGCCGGTGATCTTCACGTTCAGCGACTCGCGGTCGAGGATGTCGCCGCGCACCTGCCCGCTGTCGACGACGCGGCCCTGCGCATCCCGCAGCTCGACGGCGTTGGCGATGCCGGCCGCGCTCGCGGCCATGGCGCCGAGCCCGAGCGCTCCGACGGTGCCGAGGGCGATCCACTTGGTGTTCATGCTGTTCCTCCTGGTGATCGGGGGTGCTGCCTGGTGATGACCACTGTCGCCGGTGCCGGTGAGGCGAGGAGGAGGGGTCGGTGAGAGGCCTCTCATCACCCTCCACAGCCGCGCGGACGGGCCCTGCCGCCGCGCGCATCCGAGGTCCATGATGGAGGCGGCGCCGGTGGGGCGCCGCACCGAGCATGCGGAGGAAGTCGTGGCGAAGCAGCAGCAGGACGACACGCTGTCGGACGTCGAGCGCGAGGCGGTGAAGCAGCGCGCGGCCGAGCTGCGCGCCCAGTCGTCGCGCAAGGGCGCCGGCAAGAAGGAGAAGGACCGGCAGGACGTGCTCGACGTGATCGAGGGCCTGCCCGAGCCCGACAAGGGCCTCGCGCAGATGGTGCACGAGGTGGTGTCGGAGGTCGCGCCCGACCTCGACCCGAAGACCTGGTACGGGTTCCCCTCCTATGCGCGCGACGGCAAGGTGCTCGTCTTCTTCCAGCAGGCGTCGAAGTTCGACGAGCGCTACTCGACGCTCGGGTTCCAGACGAACGCCAACCTCGACGAGGGCGCCATGTGGCCGACGTCGTACGCCCTCGTCTCCGACACCCCAGAGGTGCGCGAGCGCATCGCCGCGCTCGTGCGGCAGGCCATCAGCTGAGGCGGATGCGCGGGTCGGGAATGCGCGCCGCCTCCCAGCATGTTCCAACTTGAGTCGAGCAGACTCAAGTTCGACGAAGACCTTCGAGGGGGATGCGCATGGCAGCCATCTACGGACCGTCCTTCGGGATCGGCGGCGACGGATCGTTCGACGACTTCATCGCCCGGATCCTGCAGGGCCAGCGCGCGCCCGCGCAGCGATCGATCGACCTCTCGCGCCTCGTCTCGCGGCGCACGAGCTCGGTCATGGCGAGCGCCGTCGAGTACGCGCGCGCCCACCGGCACGCCGAGGTCGACGCGCTGCACCTGCTGCGCGCGCTGCTCGAGCTGCCGCAGGTGTCGGCCGCCGTGCGCGCCGCAGGCGCCGACGAGGAGGCGCTGCGCGGCACGATCGAGGACCGCATGCCGGCCGACGGCGAGCGCGAGACGCAGGGGCCGCCGTCGCTGACGCCCTCGGCCCAGCGCGCCCTGCGCGACGCGTACCAGATCGCCCGGGCCAACGGCTCGAGCTACATCGACCCCGAGCACCTCTTCTTCGCGTTCCTGCTCGCCGGCGACAGCGCCGTCGGCTCCCTCCTGCACGAGGCGGGCATCACGCCCGAGGCGCTGCAGCGCGGCGCCGCCGAGGCGCAGCGCGCGGCCATCGAGGCGCAGCAGGCGCGCACCCCCGCGAAGCACGTCGACCCCGACTCGACGACGCCGACGCTCGACGAGTTCGGCATCGACCTCACCGCTCGCGCGCGCGACGGCGAGCTCGACCCGGTGATCGGCCGCACCGAGGAGATCGAGCAGACGATCGAGATCCTGTCGCGCCGCACGAAGAACAACCCCGTGCTCATCGGCGAGGCCGGCGTCGGCAAGACCGCCATCGTCGAGGGGCTCGCCCGCGCGATCGTGGAGGGCGGCGTGCCGAAGTCGCTGAAGGGCAAGCGCGTCGTCGCGCTCGACCTCACCGCGATGGTCGCCGGCACGCGCTACCGCGGCGACTTCGAGGAGCGCATCACGAAGGCGATGGACGAGATCACCGAGCACCGCGACGAGCTGATCGTCTTCATCGACGAGCTGCACACGATCCTGGGCGCCGGGGGCGGCGGCGAGGGCGGCATGGATGCGGCCAACATCCTGAAGCCGCGCCTGGCCCGCGGCGACCTGCACATGATCGGCGCGACGACGCTCGCGGAGTTCCGCCGCATCGAGAAGGACGCCGCGCTCACGCGCCGCTTCCAGCCCGTGCTGGTGGCCGAGCCGAGCGTCGAGGACGCCGTGCGCATCCTCGAGGGGCTGCAGAGCGCCTACGCCGAGCACCACCGCGTCACCTACACGCCCGATGCGATCCGCGCCGCGGTCGAGCTCTCCCACCGCTACATCAGCGACCGGTTCCTGCCCGACAAGGCCATCGACCTCATCGACCAGGCCGGCGCGCGGCTGCGGCTGAGCCTGGGCGCGAAGGTCGACGTGGATGCGCTGACGAAGGAGCGCGAGCACCTCGAGGAGCAGAAGCGGCAGGCGGTCGAGGCCGAGGAGTTCGAGGAGGCGACCCGCATCCGCGACCGCATCGCCGCCATCCAGGCATCGATCGAGTCGGGCTCCGGCGAGGACGGCGTCGTCGACGAGGAGGAGATCGCGGGCGTCGTCTCGCGCGCGACCGGCATCCCCGCCTCGCGGCTCACCGAGGGCGACCGGCAGCGGCTGGGCCGCCTCGAGGAGGAGCTGCACGAGCGCGTCATCGGGCAGGAGGATGCGGTGGGCGCGGTGGCGAAGGCCGTGCGGCGCTCGCGGTCGGGGCTCGGCGACACCGGCCGCCCGATCGGCTCGTTCCTGTTCCTGGGCCCCACCGGCGTCGGCAAGACCGAGCTGGCCAAGGCGCTCGCGTCGAGCCTGTTCGGCTCGGAGCACGCGCTCGTGCGCTTCGACATGTCGGAGTTCGGCGAGCGCCACACGGTCGCCCGCCTCATCGGCGCGCCTCCCGGGTACGTCGGCTACGACGAGGCGGGCCAGCTCACCGAGCGCGTGCGGCGGCAGCCGTACTCGGTGGTGCTGCTCGACGAGATCGAGAAGGCGCACCCGGATGTCTTCAACCTGCTGCTGCAGGTGCTCGAGGACGGCCGGCTCACCGACGGCCAGGGCCGCACCGTCGACTTCCGCAACACGGTCGTGATCATGACCTCGAACCTCGGCGGCGAGTTCCTCGCGTCGAAGTCGGGCCCGATCGGGTTCCAGGCCGGCGACGGCAGCGGCTCGCCCGACGAGCTGCGGGCGAAGGTCATGGGCAGGCTGCGCGAGCAGATGCGGCCCGAGCTCATCAACCGCATCGACGAGATCGTGCTGTTCCACAAGCTCGAGCCGGCGCAGCTGCGGCAGATCGTGACGCTGCTGCTCGACCGCGTCGGCGACCGGCTGCGGGCGCAGGACGTCGAGCTCGAGGTGACGGATGCGGCGCTCGCGTGGCTCGCGGAGCACGGCTACGAGCCCGAGTACGGCGCGCGGCCGCTGCGCAGGCTCATCCAGCGCGAGGTCGAGGACCGGGTCGCCGACCTCATCGTCGGCGGGCTGGAGTCGGGCGTCGTGCGGGTGGATGTCGAGGGCGACGCCATCGCGGTGACCACCGCGCCGGCCGAGCGCCCGACGCCCGCGATGTAGCCCCCGCCCTCCCGCCCTCGCTGGTCGAGGAGCCGCGCTCTCCGCTGGTCGAGGAGCCGCCTCCTCCGCTGGTCGAGGAGCCGCCGGAGGCGGCGTCTCGAGACCACCCGCGACGCGTCTCGGACCGCTCGCCGGCATCGACGGTTCCCGGCGCCCGAGACGGGCGCCGGCGCTGGGGTCGCGCAAGAGGCCCGAAAGGGCCTCTTGCCTGAGCTCCACCGCGCCGTCATGCTCTCCTGACGAGGAGGCGACATGGCCGAGCTCTCCCCGCGGCTCGCCGCGGTGCTGGAGGCGCTGCCCCTGCGCCCCGGGATGCGCGTGCTGGAGGTGGGCTGCGGCCCCGGCGCGCTCGCCCGGGCCATGGCCGAGCAGGTCGGGCCCGACGGCTACGTGCTCGGCGTCGACCGCTCGCCGACGGCCATCCAGGCCGCGGAGCGCGTCTCCTCCCACGGCAGCCTCGACTTCCGCGTCTCGACCGCCGAGCAGTTCCGGCTGAAGGGCCGCGAGCAGCCGTTCGACCTCGTCGTCGCGATCCGCGTGGGCGCGCTCGACGGCCGCCACCCCGAGCTCGAGGCCGCCGCGATGGCGCAGCTCGCGGCGGCGACCGTGCCCGGCGCGGCCCTCTACATCGACCGCGGCGACCCGCTCGAGGCGGTCCCGCTCCACTGACTCGGCGCATCCGCCGTCCGTCGACCGGCTCCGCGCGGGTCGGGAAGGATGATGCGGTCGGACGAGCACGGAGCCGGTCGGGGAACGGGGGAGCGCGGATGGGCGAGCGGATCGCGGTCATCGGCGCGGGCGTCATCGGCCTCTCGATCGCGCACGAGCTCGCGGCGGCGGGCCGCCGCGACGTGACGGTGATCGCCGACCTCGCGCCGCTCGAGACGACGTCGGCCGTCGCAGGCGCCGTGTGGTTCCCCTACGCGGCCGAGCGCTCGGCCGAGGTCGACGCGATGCTCGCGCTCTCGCTGCGCCGCTTCGTCGCGATCGCCGAGCGCCCCGAGGCGGGCGTCGACCTGCGCGACGGGATCGTCGTCGAGCGCGCAGCGGCGCCCGACCGCTCGTGGACGGCTCTGCTGCCAGCCGCCCCGGCCGCCGCCGCCGACCTCCCCGCCGGCACGACGGGCATGCGCACGAGGGCCCCGCTCGCGACCATGTCGCAGTACCTGCCGTGGCTGCAGGCGGAGTGCGAGGCGCTGGGCGTGCGCTTCGAGCACCGGCGGGTGGACGATCCGGATGCGCTCGCGGGCGCCTTCGACGTCGCGGTCGTGGCCGCCGGGGCGCGCGGGGGCGCGCTGCTCGGCGACGACGCGACGGTGGTGCCCATCCGCGGCCAGGTCGTGCGGGTCGAGAACCCGGGCGTCACGACGTTCGTGATCGACGACGAGGATCCGGCCGGGCTCACCTACGTGCTGCCGCGCCGCGACTGCCTCGTGCTCGGCGGCACGCACGAGGCCGGCGCGACCTCGCTCGAGCCCGACCCGGCGATCGAGGCGGGCATCCTCGCTCGGTGCGCCGCGCTCGTGCCGGCGGTGGCCGGGATGCCGATCCTGTCGCGCGCGGTGGGGCTGCGGCCCGGGCGCGCCCGGCTGCGCATCGAGGAGGTGCCGGGCCGGGCGCTGCGGGTGATCGCCGCCTACGGCCACGGCGGGAGCGGCATGACGCTGTCGTGGGGCACGGCGGCGCGGGTGGCGGCGATGCTGGCGGCCCCATGACCGAGCCGGCGAGCGTCGACGAGCTGGCCGCGCGCATCCGCCGCCTGATGGCGGAGCGCGCCGTCGTGGTCGTGGGCATCGCCGGCTACGGCGGTGCCGGCAAGACGACGCTCGCGCGCGCCCTGGCCGAGCGGCTGCCGGCGGCGCGCGTGCGCGGCGACGACTTCCTCGACCCGATCGGCAGCCGCTCGGCGAGCGAGGACTGGGCGGCGCTGCACCGCGACGAGCTCGCGGCGGTGCTCGCGGCGCTGCGGGCGGGGGAGCCCGCGCGGTTCCGGCCGGTCGACTGGGCGACGGGCGGCCGGCAGCCCGAGCGGCTCGCGCCCGCGGCGCCCGTGCAGCTCGTCGACGCGGTCGGGCTGCTGCACCCGCGGCTCCTGCCGCTGCTCGACCTGGCCGTCTGGGTCGACGTGCCGCTCGAGGTGGCGGTGGAGCGCGGGATGCGCCGCGACCGGCAGGCGGGGAACGATCACGACGCGCTGTGGCGCGAGGTGTGGGCGCCGACGGAGCGGGCGTTCGAGCGGCGGTTCCGGCCGCGCGAGGCGACCGACGTCAGGGTCGCGGGCGGTCGCTAGCGATCGTCGGAGTGGCGGCCGTGGGCGGGCCCCGCGTCGCCGGGCGACGCGCCGGGCGCCGAGCCGTAGGGCGCGGCGCCGTACGACTGCCCGCCGTAGCTCTGGCCGCCGTACGACTGGCCGCCGTACGACTGCCCGCCGTAGGCCGGGCTGCTGTGCGGGTCCGCCTGCGGTGCGTCGTACGGCGACGACTGGCCGGACGCGGCGCCCTGGCCGTAGCCGGCGCCCTGCCCGTAGGCGGCAGGCGCCCCGTACCCGCTTGCCGCGTACGGCTGCGCGAGCGACGGCTGGCCGGCGTCCCAGGCCTGCGCCGTCGCGCTGCGGTCGAAGCGCGCGCCGAGCGGGTTCGAGGGGAAGAAGCACATGACGAGCGGCACGATGCCGAGGCCGACGAGCGACAGCAGGGCGAACGCGCCGTGGAAGCCGGCATCCTGCACGCGCCGCCACATCACCGCGTAGGTGGGCACCGCGAGCGCGAGCGAGACCACGACGAGCAGCGCGAGCCATCCGAACATCGCGCCGAGGGGCGCCAGCAGCGCCTCCTGGTCGGCGCCGACGCCCGCGGCCTCGACCGACACCGCCTGCATCATGAAGCCGATCCACGCGATCCAGAACGGCACCTGCGACAGGAGCGAGACGAGGAAGGTGAACAGCATCGCCCACCAGAACTCGCTGCGGCTCGCGCGTCCCGAGAAGACGAGGAAGCCCTGGAAGAAGCGCCGGACGGACTGGCCGAAGGACGCGCCGGGCAGCGGCTGGCCGACGGGGACTGCAGAGGTGCTCACGGGGGACATCATCGCCCATCTGCGGCGCGGCGCGCCGCGCCGCGCGCGGGCGGATCCTGCGACTACGGCGCCAGGCCCGCGCCCAGCACCGCCGCCGCGAGCGCGCGGTCGCCGCGCACCTCGATGCCGCCGTCGGCGTCGGCCGCCTCGGCGAGCGGCACCCGGCCCCACGCCAGCAGCGCGAGCGAGCGGGCGGGCCCTGTGAGCACCACCTCCGGCGCACCCGGTGCCGACCCGGTGAGCGCGAGCCGCGCATCCGTCTCGGTCGGGGCGAAGACCAGCCGCGCTGCCGGCGCCTCGACCCGGCCGAGCCGCAGCTGCCGGGGGTGCATGACGGTGACGAGCTCGTCGAGGCAGTCGAGCCACGCGCCCGCGTCGACGTCGAGCGGCTCGCCGATCGCCGTGCGCAGATCCCACAGGTGCACGAGCGTCTCGAGCGCCTGCCGCCGGTGCCAGAACCGCACGGTGCCGGTGTGCTCGCCGCGCGGCACGCCGTCGTCGACGAGCGCCCACGCCCGCGCGTCGGGGTCGAGCTCGGCGAGCGCCTCGCGCACCTCGAGCGCGCACGCGGCGTAGAGCTCGGGCAGGTCGAACGGTCCACGGCCGAGCGGCTCCTCCTGCACGCGGCGCGCCTGGCCTGCCGCCCAGTGGTGCACGCGGGCGAGGTGCACGACGAGCTTCTCGACCGTCCACGGCGCGAGCCACGGGATCGGCGTCGCGGGGTCGGCCCTCCGCAGCGTCTCGAGGAACTGCGCCTGCCAGTCGGCGAGCGCCGCCAGGTGGTCGGGGGGCCGGATGCCGTCGGTCGCCATCGGCGCCTCAGCCCCGGCCGGTGAACGTGGGCGTGCGCTTCTGCTGGAACGCCGCGAAGCCCTCGCGGTAGTCGGCGGTCTCGGCGAGCGCGGCCTGCGCGGCGCTCTCGCCGCCCATCGACTGCCACAGGCCCAGCCGCTCGTCGCGGAGGCCCCGGATGAGCTCCTTCGAGGCGATGAACGCGAGCGTCGGCCCCTGCGCGGCATGCGCGGCCGCGGCACGGGTGGCGGCGAGCACCTCGTCGTCGGGGAAGACCTGCGAGAAGAGCCCGGCGGCGACCGCCTCGGCGCCCGTCAGCAGCCGGCCGGAGTAGATGAGGTCGAGCGTGCGGTGCGCGCCGAGCCGCTCGAAGAAGAGCGCGTGGCCGCCGGAGTCGAGCGTGGCGCCGAGCGCGGCGAACGGGCTGCCGAGCTTCGCGGTCTCGGCGACGTAGACCACGTCGGCCGCGATGAGGAGCCCGAGCCCCACGCCCAGGCACGCGCCGTGGGCGACGGCGAAGGTGGGCGCCGGGAACGCGGCGAGCTGCTGCAGCAGCGGCTGCACGCGGTCCTGCAGGAACCCGATCGTGTCGTCGGTGCGCGGATCGACCTGCGAGATGTCGCGGCCGGCGCAGAACGCCTTGCCCTCCCCGCGCAGCACGAGCGCGCGCACGCCCGCCCGCTCGGCCTCGGTCAGCGCATCCGACATCGCCTGCAGGGCGGATGCGTCGACGGCGTTGCGCCGCTCGGGTGCGTTCAGCACGATCTCGGCGATGCCGTCGGCGAGCTGCAGCTCGATCATGGGGCTCCCTCCGTGGGGCGCGGAGCCGGGGCGCCGGCGTCGTCGCGCGTCGAGACCATCATGGCCGAGCGCGGGCGGCACGGCCGGGCACGGGCGGGCAGTTCTCCCCATCGCCGACGGGGCGCGTCGCCGCCTACCGTGGAGCCGTTCGGTCGACCGGGGGGTGATGCAGCGTGGCGATGAACCTGCCGGGCGAGCTCGTCTGGGTGCTCGACATGCTCGGCTACGACTGGCCGCCGCTCGACGAGGACGAGATGCGGCGCGCGGCGAGCATCATGCGCCAGTTCAAGGACGACGTCGAGGGCACCGTCGAGGTGGCCGAGACGCGCGTGAAGACCGGCGTGGCGACCGCGCTCACCGGCCAGGCGTCGACGTCGTTTTCCAACGCGTGGGACACCGACCGGTCGACGAACATCCAGCAGCTCGTCGACGCGCTCGACCCGGTCGCGGGCGGCATCGAGGTGGGCGCCGACGCCGTCGTCGCGCTCAAGGTCAAGGTCATCGCCGAGCTCGTCATCACCGCCGCGCAGATCGCCGCCGCGGCGGCGAGCGCGATCATCACGCTCGGCGCCTCCGCCGCCGCGAGCGCAGCCATCATCGCGCTGCGCAAGAAGGCGCTCGACGTGCTCACGAACATCGCGGTCGACCAGCTCGCGCAGCAGCTGCTGCCGCTGATCATCGAGCCGCTGCAGGGGCCGATGATGGACGGCATCACCGCCATGCTCGAGGCCGAGCTCGTCGAGGGCGCGATCGGCGACGTCTCCGAGTTCCAGGCCGATCTCGACGCGCTCGACCAGGCCGCCGGCGACCTCGAGTCGAACGCCGCCGACCAGGAGCGGCTCGCCGACGACTTCATCATGCAGCTGTCCTCCTGCCAGATCTTCACGGGGTGATGCGGGATGTCGACCATCAAGATCGTCATCAAGGAGGCCCTCGACGTCATCGAGGAGCTCGTGCCGGAGGCGGCCCGCGCGGTCGCGAAGAAGTCGACGAGGCTCAGCGCGAAGACCCGGCAGATCCGCCAGCAGATCGAGGCGAAGGACGTCGAGCTCTCGCGCTCCCAGCGCACGCCCGACCGGGCGCCCGACCACGACGCGCCCGAGCGCACGACCCCGAGCGCCCCGGGCCTCCGCGATCCCGACGCCGCACCGGATCCGGATGCGCCGCCGTCGACCTGGCCGGACGCCGACACCGAGGCGGCGAACGCCGCGACCGCGGCCGCCCGGCAGGCGGCGGTGGAGGCCGGCGACCTCACCGCGCCCGACTTCGGCGAGCTGACGACCACGTTCCACGGTCCCCGCCCGCCCGACATGGAGGCCCCGCACGGCCACCACATCGTCTTCAAGAAGGGCGTGGGTGCGCGCCAGCAGGCGCTCATCGCGCAGGCGAAGGAGATCCTCGAGCGCAACGGCGTCGACTGGTACACCGGGCCGCACAACCTCACGTGGGCGCCGAACGTGGCCGGGCAGCACAACATCGCGAACGTGCGCGAGGTGCTGCAGCGGCTGCAGGCCGCCGACGGCGCGGGCCGCGAGGCGGTCATCGACGCGCTCCGCGGCGCAGGGCGCGACGTCTTCGGCGGCCGCCCGTGACCGGGCCCCGCTCGGTGGCCGTCGGTAGGGTGACGCCATGACCGCAGACCTCGCCGCCTGGCAGGCGGAGCTCGCCGACCGGATCCAGCCGATGCTCGAGGCGGCGATGCTCGCCGCCGCCGGGTCGCGGCCCGACGGCGAGATCGCGGGCATCGGCATCTCGACCGACGCGGACGCGACCTCGGTCGTCGCCTTCGCCAACTCCCGGCAGAACCTCGACGCGATGGTCGCCGACGAGCCCGAGTTCGCCCTCGACTCGAAGTGGCACATCGGCGAGTGGGACCTCGACGTGACCGGCAGCGGCGCGCCCGATCAGCTCGAGCCCCTGCGCGCAGAGCTCGAGCAGGCGAAGCCGAGCGCGGACGCGTCGACGGGGACCGCCGGGTTCGCGGTGCCGGGCATGCAGGAGTTCCGGCACGCAGTGTGGGGCGCGATCGCCGCCGCGATGGCGGCGTCGGCGGCCGAGGGCTTCTTCGACCGCTGGCCGACCGCAGCGCACGTCTTCATGCCGCTCGACGCCGACGTCGACGAGCAGCAGCTCGCCGACTGGAGCGCGCCGCTCAACGACGCCGAGGGCGTCGCCGAGCTGCGCGCGTTCCTGCAGCTCGACTGAGCGCGCCGGGGCGCGCCCGGCGCGTCACACGTCGTAGTCGACGACCACCTTCGCCGTGTCGCCCTTGGGGTGCGACTGGCACGTGAGCACGTAGCCGCGCTCGAGCTCGTCCGGCTCGAGGGCGTAGTTCTCGGTCATCTGCACGCTGCCGGAGACGACCTTCGCGCGGCACGTGCCGCACACGCCGCCCGCGCACGCGAAGGGCACGTCGGGCCGCACCCGCAGCGCCGCGTTGAGGATCGACTCGCGCGCCGCGACCGGGCTCTGCACCTGCGACGACTGCCCGTCGAGCGTGAAGTCGAGCGTCCAGGTCTCCTCGCCCGCCTCCACCTGCACGGGCCGTCCGCGGTCGCCGCCCGCCGCATCCGGCTTGCCCGTCGTGAAGAGCTCGAACCGCACGTGGGCCTCGTCGACGCCCTTCGCCGCGAGCACGTCGCGGCACAGCTGCACGAGCTCGAACGGGCCGCACAGGAACCACTCGTCGACGCTCTCGGGGCGGATGAGCTCCGACAGGATGCGCTCGAGGCGCTCTTCGTCGATGCGGCCGGACATGAGCGGCGCCGCCCGCTGCTCGCGCGAGAGCACGTGGTGCAGGGCGAGCCGGGCCGGGTAGCGGTCCTTGAGGTCGGCGAGCTCCTCGATGAACATCACGTCGAGGGTCGAGCGGTTGGAGAACACGAGCGAGAAGGTCGAGGTCTCGGAGCGCGAGAGCACCTCGTGCGCGAGCGCCATCATCGGCGTGATGCCGCTGCCGGCCGCGATGCCGACGACGTGCGCGCCGTCGACCTGCTCGAGCGCCGACGTGAAGGTGCCCTGCGGCACCATGACGTCGATGCGGGCGCCCGGCTGCAGCTCGCTGTTGGCCCAGGTCGAGAAGCGGCCGCCGAGGTCGCGCTTGATCGCGACCGAGATGGATCCCGGGGTCGGCGGGCGGCAGATGGAGTACGAGCGCCGCACCTCCTGCCCGTCGATCGTGGCGCGCAGCGCCAGGTGCTGGCCGGCCACGTAGCCGAAGTCGTCGTGCAGCTCGCCCGGCACCGCGAAGGTGACCTCGACGGCGTCGGCGGTGAGCGGGCGCACGTCGGCGACCTCGAGCTCGTGGAAGCGGGCGCGGCGCCGCGAGGTGCTGCTGCCGAGGTTGATCGCGGCCATCTCAGTGCACCTTGAAGTGGTCGAAGGGCTCGAGGCACGCGAGGCACTCGAAGTGGCTCTTGCAGGCGGTCGAGCCGAAGCGCGACACCTCGCGCGTGCGGAGCGACCCGCAGCGCGGGCACTTCACGCCGAGCGACAGCGGGATCGGGCCGCTGCGCTCGCCCGCGCGGTGCGTGGGCGGTGCGATGCCGTACTCCTCGAGCTTCGCCTTGCCGGCGTCGCTCATCCAGTCGGTCGTCCAGGCGGGGCTGAGCGTGAAGTCGACGCGCACGTGGCGGAAGCCCTCCGCCGTGAGCGCGAGCAGCACGTCGTCGCGCATCTGGTCGATCGCCGGGCAGCCGGAGTAGGTCGGCGTGAGCGTGACGACCACCGTCTCGCCGTCGAGCCGCACGTCGCGCAGCACGCCGAGGTCCTCGATCGTCAGCACGGGCACCTCGGGGTCGACGACGGCGGCGGCGACCTCTCGAGCGCGCTGCATCCGCTGGTCGAGTAGCCGGTCGGAGACCGGCGTATCGAGACCACTGGCGCGCGGCGTCTCGATACGGCCCTGCGGGCCTACTCGACGAGCGGGGGATGCCTGCGGGCCGACTCGACGAGCGGGGGAGGCGGCGGCGGGGGAGGGAGCCATCGTCACCACGTCGCTCCCGGGTGCCGGCGAGCCAGCACCTGCATCTCGGCGAGCATCGGGCCGAGGTGCGTCGAGTGGTTCCCGTGCCTGCCGCCGCCCGACGACTGCCCGATGCGCGGGTGCACGAAGTCGGACTCGACGATCCCGGCCTCGGCGAGCACCGCATCCCACACCTCGTCGAAGCCTGCCCGCAGGCTCGACGGCCGCGGCGCGACGCCCTCGAGGCGGTCGTGCAGCGCGTCGTCGCGGAAGAGCTCGTCGGTGTACGGCCACAGGTCGGCGAGCGCGACGAGCATGCGCCGGCGCGACTCGTCGGTGCCGCCCGCGAGCCGCAGCGTCCACTGCACGGCGTGGTCGCGGTGGTAGGCGACCTCCTTCACGGCCTTCGCCGCGATGGCCGCGAGCGTCGCATCCGTCGACTGCGACAGCGCCGTGTAGAGCTCCTGCATCCAGATCGACGCGATCAGGCCGCGCGCGATCGTGTGCGCGAAGTCGCCGTTCGGCTGCTCGAACAGCCACGCGCAGCGGAACTCGTGCTCGTCGCGCCAGTAGGCGAGGTCGTCCTCGGAGCGGCCGGATGCGGTGCCGGCGTAGTGCAGGAGGCTGCGGGCGTGCCCGAGCAGGTCGAGCGCGATGTTGCCGAGCGCCATGTCCTCCTCGAGCTCGGGGGCGCGCGAGATCCACCAGCCGAGGCGCTGCGAGAGGATGAGCGCGTCGTCGCCGAGCCGCAGCGCGTACTCCGCGACGTCGTCGCTCGCCGTCGCCGACGCATCCGCCCCCGTCAGCTCTGCCGAGAGCGCGAGCTCGTCGACCGAGACGTCGCCGTGCACATCGGCGGCCTCGGCCTCGTAGGCGGCCGCTACGGCGGCGGCGTCCCTGGGCTTGATGTCGCTCACAGGTGCGGCACCTCCGCGCTCTTCTCGTAGTACTTCGCGTGGCGGTAGTTCTTGCCCGCGGGGCTCTCGAAGAAGGCGCCCTTCTGGTCGGGGTCGCTCGTGGTGATGGCGCTCGAGCGCACCACCCACACCGAGACGCCCTCGTTGCGGCGGGTGTAGAGGTCGCGCGCGTTGCGCAGCGCCATGTCGTCGTCGGGCGCGTGCAGCGAGCCGACGTGCACGTGGCTCAGGCCGCGGTTGGCGCGCACGAACACCTCGTACAGCGGCCAGCCCTCGCCGGCGACGTCTCCGGGTGTCGACATCCTCGTCTCCTCGTTCGTTCGTCTCTTCGTCGAACTCCCCTCGAGCGCGGGGTCTCGGGGTCGAGACCCGCGGTTCGGGGAAGCTCGGTGATCTCGGTGGCGTCAGGCGGCCGCGCGGTCGCGGGCGGCCTGCTTCTCGGCGTAGGCCGCGGCGGCCTCGCGCACCCACGCGCCCTCCTCGTGGGCGTCGCGGCGGTGCTGGATGCGCTGGGCGTTGGCGGGGCCGCGGCCGGCGAGCACCTCGTTGAACTCGGTCCAGTCGATCTCGGACATGTCCCAGGCCTGGCGCTCCTCGTTCCAGCGCAGGTTCGGGTCGGGCAGCGTGAGCCCGAGCACCTCGGCCTGCGGCACGAGCATGCCGACGAAGCGCTGGCGCAGCTCGTCGTTCGAGAAGCGCTTGATCTTCCACGCCATCGACTGCGCCGAGTTGGGCGACTCGTCGTCGGGCGGGCCGAACATCATGAGCGCCGGCCAGTACCAGCGGTCGACCGACTCCTGCGCCATCGCGTGCTGCTCGGGGGTGCCCTGGCTCAGCTCGAGCAGGATCTCGAAGCCCTGCCGCTGGTGGAACGACTCCTCCTTGCAGATGCGCACCATCGCGCGGCCGTAGGGACCGTAGGAGGCGCGGCACAGCGGCACCTGGTTGCAGATCGCGGCGCCGTCGACGAGCCAGCCGATCGCCCCCATGTCGGCCCACGTGGGCGTCGGGTAGTTGAAGATCGACGAGTAGCGGGCGCGCGAGGTGATGAGCTGCTCGGTCATCTCGTCGCGGCTGATGCCGAGCGTCTGCGCGGCCGAGTAGAGGTAGAGCCCGTGGCCGGCCTCGTCCTGCACCTTGGCCATGAGGATCGCCTTGCGCTTCAGGCTCGGCGCGCGCGAGATCCAGTTGCCCTCGGGCTGCATGCCGATGATCTCGGAGTGCGCGTGCTGCGAGATCTGCCGGATGAGCGTCTTCCGGTAGGCGTCGGGCATCCAGTCGCGCGGCTCGATGCGCTGGTCTGCGTCGATCAGCGCGTCGAAGCGCGCCTGCAGCTCGGCCTCCTGCTCCGCGTCGATGCGGGCGGATGCGTCGGGTGCGGTGAGCGTCATCGTCGACTCCGTCTCCATCACGGTCCGGAATTAGTGACCGAACGTTCAGTAAGTATAGACTGGCCGCATGCGGGCCTGCAACGGGGCCCGGAGAGCGGACGCAACGGAGCGCGCATGGCACTGCAGACGACCCGGGACGACACGTGGCTCGCCACGGTCATGGCCGAGACCGACCGCGCCAAGGAGGCGTTCGGGATCGAGATCGCCGAGCTCGCGCGCGGCCGCGCCGTGCTCACCATGCCGGTCACCGACCGCATGGTGAACGGCTTCGGCATCACGCACGGCGGCCTGGTCTTCACGCTCGCCGACACCGCCTTCGCCTACGCGTGCAACGAGGACGCCACCGTCACGGTCGCATCCGGCGCCGACATCACCTTCGCCAAGGCCACCCACGCCGGGCAGACGCTCACGGCCACCGCCGAGCGGCGCTGGCGATCGGGCCGCAACGGGCTCTACGACGTCACGATCGTCGACGAGACCGGCGAGACGGTCGCGGAGTTCCGCGGCCGCTCCTTCTCCACCAACCGCACCGCCCCCGCCGCGCCCGAGGGCACCGGCGGCCCCGCCTGACCCACCCATCCCCCGTCGGTCGAGCAGCCGCCGCAGGCGGCGTGTCGAGACCACGACCGATCGCCATCTCGATGCGGCCCTTCTGGCCTCCTCGATGACCGCAGAGACAGGAGCAACGATGCTCGACCAGCCCACCGCATCCGCCGACCTCCGCGACGCCGGCGAGCGGCTCACGCTCGACGAGCTGCGCGCGCTGCAGCTCGAGCGGCTGCAGCAGACCGTGCGCCACGCCTACGCGAACGTGCCGACGTACACGCGGAAGCTCGACGAGGCGGGCGTGCACCCCGACGACATCCGCGCGCTCGACGACCTGCGGCGGCTGCCGTTCACGAGCAAGGAGGACCTCCGCGCCTCCTACCCGTTCGGCATGTTCGCGGTGCCGATGGAGCAGGTGGCGCGCATCCACGCCTCCTCCGGCACGACCGGCCGGCCGACGGTCGTCGGCTACACGAAGGACGACCTCGACGTGTGGGCCGACGTGGTCGCCCGCTCGCTGCGCGCCGCCGGCGTGCGGCCCGGCATGAAGGTGCACAACGCCTACGGCTACGGCCTCTTCACCGGCGGCCAGGGCGCCCACGCCGGCATCGAGCGGCTCGGCGCGACCGTCATCCCCGTCTCCGGCGGCCAGACGGCGCGGCAGGTGCAGCTCATCCGCGACTTCGAGCCCGACGCGATCATGTGCACGCCCTCGTACCTGCTGACGATCGCGGATGCGTTCGAGGAGGCCGGGCTCGACCCGCGCGCGACGTCGCTCAAGGTGGCGATCTGCGGCGCCGAGCCGTGGACCAACGAGATGCGGGCCGAGCTCGAGCGGCGGATGGGCCTCGACGCGGTCGACATCTACGGGCTGTCGGAGGTCATGGGGCCGGGCGTCGGCAGCGAGTTCGCGTCGACGAAGGACGGCCCGACCATCTGGGAGGACCACTTCCTGCCCGAGGTGATCGACGGCGAGACCGGCGAGCAGCTGCCCGACGGCGAGATGGGCGAGCTCGTCTTCACCTCGCTCACGAAGCAGGCGTTCCCCGTGATCCGCTACCGCACCCGCGACCTCACCCGGCTGCTGCCGGGCTCGGCGCAGTCGACGATGCGCCGCATCGAGAAGATCACCGGCCGCAACGACGACATGCTCATCGTGCGCGGCGTCAACATCTTCCCGACGCAGATCGAGGAGATCGTGCTCGAGATCGAGCACCTCACCCCGCACTTCATCCTCGAGCTCGTCAAGCGCGGGCGGATGGACGGGCTCGTCGTGAAGATCGAGAGCACGCCGGGCGTGAAGCCGGTCGTGTCGACGGCCGCCGCCGAGATCCTGAAGCTGCGCGTGAAGGAGCGCATCGGCACGACCGTCGACGTGGAGATCGTGCCGACGGGCTCGCTGCCGCGCTCGGAGGGCAAGTACAAGCGTGTGTATGACTTGCGCGAGGAGGGCTCACGGCCGTGAGCCCGGATCGCGCAAGGTCGAGGAGCGCGCGGGCGCAGCCCGCACGCGTCGCGAGACCCTCGCTGACCCGCCAGCGGTCGAGCGCCGCTGAGATGATGTCCCGATGACCACCGCCACCGAGCCCGCCCGCCGCGGCCGCCCCGGCTACGACCGCGACTCGATGCTCGAGGTCGTCGTCGAGGCGTTCAACGAGCGCGGCTACGACGCGACCTCCCTCGGGGTGCTCGCCGAGCGGCTCGGCCTGTCGAAGTCGGCGATCTACCACCACTTCGCCTCGAAGGAGCAGATGCTCGAGGTGGCCCTCGGCAAGGCGCTCGACGCGCTCGAGGCCGTCTTCGACGCTCCGGAGGCGACGAGCGGCCCGGTCGTCGACCGCATCCGCCACGTCATCCGCGGCGCGGTGCTCGTGCTGTGCGAGCACCGGGCGTTCGTCACCCTGCTGCTGCGGCTGCGCGGCAACACCCCGATCGAGCTCGAGGCGCTTCGGCGACGGCGCGAGATCGACCGCAAGCTGCGCGCCATGTTCGAGCAGTCGCGAGCCGAGGGCACGCTGCGGCCCGACATCGACCCGCGGGTGGCCGAGCGGCTCACCTTCGGCATGGTCAACTCGATCGTCGAGTGGTACCGCCCCGACGGCCCGATCACCCCGCACCAGCTCGCCGATTCGGTGCTCGAGCTCGTGCGCACGGGCCTGCGCGAGCCGTCGTCGCTGTAGCCGTGCCGCCGGAGGAGGTCGTCTGGTTCGTCGACTGGCTCGAGCGCCGGTCGGTGGTCTATCAGTGCAACGGCGGCTGGGCGGTGGATGCGCTGGTCGGCCGCGAGACCAGGCCCCACCGCGACCTCGACGTCTTCCTCGACGAGGTCGCGCTCGACGACGCACTCGCGGTGCTGCGCGAGCGCGGGTACGCGGTGGTCGACGACTGGCTGCCGGTGCGGATCGAGCTCGCCGCGGGCGACCGGCGGATCGACCTGCACCCGATGCAGATCCTGCCTGGCGGCGACGGCGTGCAGGCGCTGCTCGACGGGGGCGAGCTGGTGCATCGCGCCGCCGACCGCACCACGGGATCGATCGGCGGGCGCGCCGTCGTGGTCGCGTCGGCCGCGCGGCTCCTGCAGCTGCGCGAGGGCTACGAGCCGCGGGAGGTCGACGTGCACGACGTCGCGCTGCTGCGGCGGCTCGAGGGCTGAGCGCGGGACGTGCCGGATGCGCACGATTGTTATCGAATCGTGATCTTTGGTAGCGTAGCCGGCTTGAACCGCGAAGGACGGCCGTCGCATCCGCCCCTGGAGTCCTCCGCGCCATCGAATCGAGTCATTCCGGTCGGGCGGTCGGATGCGCGGGATCGCGCGCCGAGACGGGGCCGTGGAGTTCAGCTCATGCAGAAGCACACCACCGACGACGCCCGCCGATCGAAGCGATTCCTGCGCGGCGGCGCCGTGACGGCCGCCGGCGTGGCCGTCTTCGCGGGCGCGATGCTCGTGCCGACCGCGGCGAACGCCGCGAGCGACGCCACCTGGGACGCGCTCGCCCAGTGCGAGTCGGGCGGCAACTGGTCGATCGACACCGGCAACGGCTACTACGGCGGCCTGCAGTTCTCGCTGTCGACGTGGCAGGCCTACGGCGGCTCGGGCAACCCGGCCGACGCGTCGCGCGAGGAGCAGATCCGCGTGGCCGAGAACACGCTCGCCGGCCAGGGCTGGGGCGCATGGCCCTCCTGCTCGGTGCAGATCGGCGCCTCGGGCGCCGCCGAGCCGAGCTCGACGCCCGTCGACACCGCCACGCAGCAGGCCGCGCCCGCCGAGGCGCCGGCGGCCGCCGAGGCCGCTCCGGCTGCGCAGGCCGCACCGGCCGCGCCCGCCAGCTACGACCTGCCGGACGTCGAGCCGTCGGATGAGCGCGTCACGGTCGAGGCCGGCGACTCGCTGTTCGCGATCGCCAAGTCGAACGACATCGAGACCGGCTGGCTCGGCCTCTTCGCCGTGAACCAGGACATCGTCGAGAACCCCGACCACATCGAGGTCGGCCAGGAGCTCGTGCTGCCCGCCGAGTGATCGGTCGCACGGGGGCGGAGATCCGGTCGGGTCTCCGCCCTTCGTGCTGTCAGGCCACCTCGACCCAGCGCGAGCGCCAGTCGGGCGGGTCGAACGGCTCGCTCCAGTAGGCCGTCTCGCGGGCGATGCGGTCGCCCCGGAACTCGAAGACGAAGACCGTCTTGTAGACAGGGCCCCCGTAGTCGAGCGTCGCCTCGGCCACGACGAGGTCGCCGGCGCTCACGATCCGGCGCGGCGTGATCGTCGGCAGCTGGGGGAACGCGCGGTAGATGCCGCGGCGGTTCTCGCCGCCCACCACCCGCTCGCCCGACTGCGGCCAGTCCATCACCGCATCCTCGTGGAACAGCTCGTCCATCACCTCGATGCGGCGCTCGTTGATGCAGGCGATCAGCCGCTCGACGACGGCCTCGTGCTGCGCGTTCCTGTCGGCACCGTCCACGGTGCACCCCCTCGCCACGCTGTAGCCGCATTGTCGACCCGCGGTCGGGCGGGCGCCAGGGGCGACTTGGGGGCGGGATGCTCTCCGGTACCGACTCGCGGGTCGTGCGGGCTCTCAGCCGCGAATCGGTACCGAGAACGAGCGGTCGGGCGGGGTGCTCAGGCCGCCGGCTGCTCCTTCGCGACGTACGTCAGCAGGTCGTACTGCGCGACGGTCTCGTCGTCCTGGTTCGTGAGCACCGCATCCCACCGCACCTCGCCGTAGGGGTCGGTCTCGCGCGGCGTGATCTGCTTCGCCGTGAGCGTCACCCGCAGGGTGTCGCCGGGGCAGACGGGCGTCATGAAGCGCAGGTTGTCGAGGCCGGTGTTCGCGAGCACGGGGCCGGGCGCCGGCTCGACGAAGAGGCCGGCCGCGAACGACAGCAGCAGGTAGCCGTGCGCCACGCGGCCCGGGAAGAACGGGTTCGCCTCGGCCGCCTCCTGATCCATGTGCGCGTAGAACCGGTCGCCCGTGAACTCGGCGAAGTGCTCGATGTCGTCGAGCGTGATCTCGCGCCGCTCCGAGACGACCTGGTCGCCGATGCGCAGCTCGGCGAGCGACTTGCGGAACGGATGCGGCGCCTCGGTCGACGCCGTCGCCCCCGGGTGCCACACGCCGGTGAGGGCCGTCAGCATGGTCGGCGAGCCCTGGATGGCCGTGCGCTGCATGTGGTGGAGCACCGAGCGGATGCCGCCGAGCTCCTCGCCGCCGCCGGCGCGGCCCGGCCCGCCGTGCACGAGCATCGGCAGCGGCGAGCCGTGCCCGGTCGAGGCGCGCGCGTCGTCGCGGTCGAGGAGCAGGATGCGGCCGTTGTGCGGCGCGATGCGGCGCGTCAGCTCGCTGACGAACACTGGGTCGTGCGAGGCGACCGAGGTCACGAGCGACCCGCCGCCGCGGGCGACGATCTCGGCGGCCTGCTCGGGCGAGCCGTACTCGACGAGCGACGAGACCGGGCCGAACGCCTCGACCTCGTGCAGCGCAGCCGCGGCCGGGTCGTCGAAGGCGAGCAGCGTCGGCGCCACGAACGCGCCGCCCGCCGCCTCGCCGAGCGAGCCGTCGGCGAGCGTGACGTGCCCGGCGTCGCCACCGACCACGATCTGCCCGCCGCCCTCGCGCAGCTTCATCACCTGCCGTAGCACCTCGTCGCGCTGCTCGGTGGAGGCGAGCGGCCCCATCGTGACCCCCTCGGCGCGCGGGTCACCGACGACCACCTTCGCGGCGATCCGCTCGCGCACGGCGTCGGCCACCGCATCCGTCATGCCCGTCGGCACGATCGCGCGGCGGATGGCGGTGCACTTCTGGCCCGCCTTCGCCGTCATCTCGGCGACGAGGCCGCGCACGTAGGCGTCGAACTCGGGCGTGCCGGGCACCGCGTCGGGGCCGAGCACCGAGGCGTTGATCGAGTCGGTCTCGGCCGTGAATCGCAC
The DNA here is from genome assembly GCF_031457935.1 of Agrococcus sp. BE272. NCBI lineage: Bacteria > Bacillati > Actinomycetota > Actinomycetes > Micrococcales > Microbacteriaceae > Agrococcus > Agrococcus sp. BE272. The sequence goes on from NZ_JAVDXL010000001.1 coordinate 1,141,771, forward strand.
GCCGCGGGCCTGCACGGCCTCGTGGCGGCGCAGCGAGTCGGCGGTGGATGCGGAGCCGGTGAAGCCGACGGTGTCGCCGAGCCGCAGGTGGTCCATGAGGTCGCGCGCGGAGCCCGAGACGAGCTGGATCGCGCCCGCGGGCAGCAGGCCCGACTCGGCGAGGATGCGCACCATGTGCTCGGCGACGTAGCCGGTCGGCGTGGCGGGCTTGATGAGCGTCGGCATGCCGGCGAGGAACGCCGGTGCGAGCTTCTCGAGCGAGCCCCAGACGGGGAAGTTGAAGGCGTTGATCTGCACCGCGACGCCCGGCAGGGTCGTGCAGATGTGGCGGGCGAGGAACGAGCCGTCCTTCGACAGCGGCTCGACGGGCCCGTCGAGGTAGATCGTCGACTGCGGCATCTCGCGCCGCCCCTTCGACGAGTAGGTGAAGAGCACGCCGATGCCGCCGTCGATGTCGACCCACGAGTCGCTCTTCGTCGCGCCGGTGCGGCTCGAGAGCTCGTACAGCTCGCTCTTGCGCTCGGTGAGCGCGAGCGCCATCTGCTTCAGCAGGATCGCGCGCTGGTGGAACGTGAGCGGCGCGAGGCTGTGCTGACCGACGGTGCGGGCGTGCTCGAGCGCGGCGGCGGTGTCGAGGCCGGCGGTCGAGACGCGCACGACCTCCTCGCCGGTCGAGGCGTCGCGCACGACGGTCGCGTCGGCGGCGTCGGCCTCGGTCGGCTCCCACCAGGCGTCCTGGATGTAGCTGGGCAGCAGTCGGGTCATCGTCGTCTCCATCGTTCGGTCAGTGGCCGTGCACAACGCAAGCCCGTGGGCCGCGGCGCGGGGCGGATGCGAGGTGTCGGCCCGATAGGCCGCGGATCGGGGCGCTTGGGCTTGCGTTGTGCGGAGCGGGGCCGGTCACTCGGCGGTCCAGTCGTAGAAGCCGCGCCCGCTCTTCTTGCCGAGGCGGCCCTCGGCGACCATCTGGCGCAGCAGCGCCGGCGGCTCGAAGCGCGGGCCGAGCTCGCGGTGCAGCTGCTCGGCGATGCCGAGCCGCACGTCGAGCCCGACGATGTCGGTCGTGCGCAGGGGCCCGACCGGGTGCTTGTAGCCGAGCTCCATCGCGGTGTCGATGTCGCCGGGGCTCGCGACCCCCTCCTCGACCATGCGGATCGCCTCGAGCCCGAGCGCGACGCCGAGGCGGCTGCTGGCGAAGCCGGGCGCGTCGTGCACCGTCACCGGCGCCTTGCCGATCGCCTCCACCCAGGCGCGCGCGTCGTTCGCGAGCCGCGGCTCGGTGGCGTCGCCGAGCACGATCTCGACGAGCGCGGATGCGGGCACCGGGTTGAAGAAGTGGAGCCCCAGGAAGCGCTCGGGGCGGGCGAGGCCGCGCGCGAGCCGGTCGATCGAGATCGACGACGTGTTGCTCGCGAGCGCAGCGCGGTCGTCGAGCACCGCCTCGACGCGGGCGAGCGCATCCGCCTTCAGCCCCTCGTCCTCGGGCACCGCCTCCACGACGAGGCCGCAGCCGCCGAACGCGGCGACGTCGACGGCGACGCTCAGGCGCCCCTCGAGCTCGTCGAGCGGCTCGGCCCAGCCGCGCTCGACGCTTCTCGCGAGGCTCGCGGCGACGCGCTCGCGGGCGGCGTCGGCCGCCGCCTCGTCGCGCTCGACGACGACCACCTGGCTGCCGGCGAGCACGAACGCGTGCGCGATGCCCGCGCCCATGCGGCCGCCGCCGAGCACGCCGACGCGCTCGGGGGCGCCTGCGCCGACCTGCGCGTCGGTGTCGTCGGCGGCCGGGCTCGTGCGGGCCGTGCCGTGCCCGCCGTCGGGGGCCACCGCATCCGTCACATCGGTCATCGGGTCTCCTGGGTGCGCTTGGCCGACCGGCGCTCGAGGAACGCCGTCATGCGCCGGTGCTTCTCGGGGCTCTCGAAGAGCACCGCCTGCTCGGCGAGGTCGATCTCGGGGTGTGCGCTCGCGGGGGCGAGCAGCGAGCGCTTCGTCGCCTGCGTCGCGGCCGGGTCGAGCGCGGCGATGCGGTCGGCGAGCTCGACCGCGCGGGCGAGCGCTGCCTCGGGCTCGAGCACCGCGCTGACGAGCCCTGCGGCGAGCGCCTCGTCAGCGCTCAGCAGGCGCCCGGTGAGCAGCATCTCGCTCGCGAGGGCGTCGCCCACGATCTCCTTGAGGCGCCAGGTGGCGCCGGCCGCGGCGATGATGCCGAGCCCGGTCTCGGGGTTGCCGATCGTGAGCGTCGGCGTACCGATGCGGATGTCGGCGGCGTAGGCGAGCTCGGCGCCGCCGCCGAGCGCGTAGCCGTCGAGCACCGCGATCACCGGCATCGGCAGGGCGCGGATGCGCTGGAAGCAGCGGGTGTTGATGCCGGCCAGGGCGTCGGTCGCGCGCCGCTCGCGCAGCTGCGCGATGTCGGCGCCGGCCGCGAAGGTGCCGCCGGACCCGGCGAGCACGAGGGCGCGCCGCTCGACCTCGAGCCGCGCGCAGAGCCGGTGCAGCGCGTCGACGAGCTCCTGGTCGATCGCGTTGCGCTTCTCGGGCCGGTCGAGCACGGCCAGCACGTGGCTGTCGCGCTCCTCGATGCGCAGCGAGCCGCTCATGCGCGCCCCGCCCATGCACCGGTCGTCGAGGAGCACCCGAAGGGCGCGTATCGAGACGAGACCCGGTTCAGGTCTCGATACGGGCGGCTCCGCCCTACTCGACCAGCGAAGGGGCGGACGGGAGTCACGGGCGCTCCAGCAGGATCGCGGTGCCCTGGCCGACGCCGACGCACATCGTCGCGAGGCCGCGGTCGGCGCCCTCGCGCTCCATGCGGCCGAGCAGCGTGACGACGAGTCGCGAGCCGGACGAGCCGAGCGGGTGGCCGAGCGCGATCGCCCCGCCGTCGGCGTTGACGATGGCGTCGTCGAGGCCGAGCCGGCGCATGGTCGCGAGCGACTGCGTCGCGAAGGCCTCGTTGAGCTCGACGGCGCCGATCTCGTCGATCGCGACGCCCGTGCGGGCGAGCAGCTTCTCGGTCGCCGGCACCGGGCCGAGCCCCATGATCTCCGGCGCGATGCCGGCGCTCGCGCCGCCGACGATGCGGGCGCGCGGCGCGAGGCCGAGCCGCGCGACGGCCGCGTCGCTCGCGACCACGATCGCCGATGCGCCGTCGTTGAGGCTCGACGCGTTGCCCGCGGTGACCACCGACCCGCCGGCCACGACGGGCCGCAGGCGCGCGAGCGCATCCATCGTCGTCTCGCGGCGCGGGCCCTCGTCGACGGTCACGTCGCCGGCCCGCGTCGGCACCGCGACGATCTCGTCGGCGAAGCGGCCGGCGTCGATCGCGGCGATGGCGCGGTCGTGCGAGCGCAGCGCGAAGGCGTCGGCGTCGTCGCGGGTGATGCCGTCGACGCGCGCGACCTCCTCGGCGGTCTCGGGCATCGAGAAGGTCGCCTTGTCGCGGGCGAGCAGCCGCGGGTTGGCGAAGCGCCAGCCGATCGACGTGTCGAACGCCTCGCCCGGCTTCGCCCACGCCTTCTCGGGCTTGGCCTGCACCCAGGGCGCGCGCGTCATCGACTCGACGCCGCCCGCGACGACCACGTCGGCGTCGCCGGCGCGGATCATCTGCGACGCCATGATGATCGCCGACATGCCGGATGCGCACAGGCGGTTGACGGTGATGCCCGGCACCGCGTCGGGCAGGCCCGCGAGCAGGACGGCCATGCGCGCGACGTTGCGGTTGTCCTCGCCGGCCTGGTTGGCGCCGCCGAGGATCACCTCGTCGATGAGGGCGGGATCGATGCCGGCGCGGTCGACGGCCTCGCCGACGACCAGGGCTGCGAGGTCGTCGGGGCGGACGCCGGCGAGGGCGCCGCCGTAGCGGCCGACCGGGGTGCGCGCGCCACCGACGAGGAAGGCCTCGGGCATGGGACTCCTGACTCCGTCGTCACTGCAGGTGATGCGACCGGTCGCGAATTAGTGACCGATCGTTCAGGAATACAGTAGGCCGCCGACGATGCCGCCCGCAACATGGAGGCGGCGGGCCGCGGCGCACCGGGCCTCGCCGACCGCTGCGGCTGCGTCCCGTCGACCCCTGTGCCGCCAGGCGCCGTTCGTCGACCGGCCAGGTGCGATGCCGACCGGACTATCCGGTCGGCGCGACGCGGAGCCGGTCGACGAACGGTGGGCAGCGGCTGGGCCCGAGCTCCGCGGGTCAGCGCTGCGCCGCGCGGCCCGCCCGCGCGCGTCCGAGCTGCGCGAGGCCGATGATGACCGCGCCGATCACGGCGACGGTGATGGCGGCGAGCGCCAGGACGGAGAGGGCGACGGAGAGGATCGTGGTGAGTGCCATGCTCCGACGCTAGGAATCGGGGCCCGGTCGCCGCGTCCGCCGACCGGCGCGACCGCCTCATCCGCTGGGATGATCCGCGCAGCCGTGCCAGGCTGGCCGCATGCCGATCGAGCCCGACACCAAGGACTGGACCTGGGTGCTCCACGAGCGCTGCCCCGAGTGCGGGTTCGACCCGCTCGACGTCGACCGCGACGACCTCGGCAGGCGCATCCGCCATGCCGCGGCGGCGATGCACCAGCGGATGCACGGCGAGGGCGTCACCGAGCGCCCCGACGAGGCGACGTGGTCGCCGCTCGAGTACGCCGCGCACGTGCGCGACGTCTGCCGCGTGATGCAGGGCCGACTCGAGCAGCTGCTGCACGAGGACGACCCGGAGTTCGCGAACTGGGATCAGGATCAGGCGGCGATCGACGGCGGCTACGCGGGCCAGGAGCCCGAGCACGTGGCCGCCGAGGTCGACGTCGCCGCCACGAGCCTGGCGAACGCGGCGGATGCGGTGCCGTCAGACGCGTGGGGCCGTCCGGGCAGGCGCTCCAACGGCTCGGTCTTCACCGTCGAGACGCTGCTCGTCTACGCGCTCCACGACCTCGAGCACCACGCCTTCGACGTGCAGCCGTAGGCCGAGGAGGCCGCGGCCTCAGGCCGCTGCCGTCACGAGGCGGCCGGCAGCGTCACCGCGGCGTCAGCACCGCGATGCCGAACACCCGATCCGTCCGTCTCTCGTAGGAGGCGAACGTCGTCCCCTCGGCGAGGAACCGCGCCCACAACCCCTGCCGCTCGGGCTCGGGCGCGATGCGCACGTCGACCTCGCGCGGCCCGTCGCCCAGATCGATCGTCGCCTGGGTCGCGGCCCGCAGGTTCTTGAACCACTGCGGCGCCTCGGTCTGCCCACCGGCGCTGGCGACGACGGCGTAGCCGCCCTCGTGCTCGAGGTAGACGAGGGGCGTCGTCAGGGCCCTGCCGCTGCGCCGCCCCGCGACCGTCAGCAGCATGATGGGCAGGCCTGCGATGCGGTGGATCCTCGGCGAGGTGAATCGGCGGAAGAGCGCCGCATGGAAGTCGGCGGCTCCGCGCATGATCGATCCACGGAGTCCCATGGCCTGAGTATGGCCCTCGCGGCACGCTCGCGGTCAGTGGATCGTGCGGCCGCCGTCGAGGACGAGCGCTGCTGCTGCGTGACCTCAGCCCCGGAACGCGCTCAGCCCCGTCAGCGCCTGCCCGATGACGAGCGTGTGCACCTCGTCGGTGCCCTCGTACGTGCGCACGCTCTCGAGGTTCGCCGCATGCCGCATCGCAGAGTGCTCGAGCGTCACGCCGTTGCCGCCGAGCAGCGCCCGCGCCTCGCGGCACACGTCGATCGCGGCCCGCACCGAGGCGAGCTTCCCCATCGAGATCTCGTGCGGGCGCAGCAGGCCCGCGTCCTTCCGCCGCCCGAGGTGCAGCGCGAGCAGCTGCGCCTGCTGGAGCGCGAGCGCCATCTCGGCCAGGCGCGCCTGCGTCAGCTGCATGCCGGCGAGCGGGCGCCCGAAGACCTCGCGCGCGCCGGCGTAGGCGAGCGCGCCCTCGAGCGCGTCCCGTCCCGCGCCGAGCGCTCCCCAGGCGATCCCGAACCGCGCCTCGCCCAGGCACTCGAACGGCGCCCGCAAGCCGCGCGCATCCGGCAGCCGCATCGACTCGGGCACCCGCACCCCGTCGAGGGCGATGTCGCACTGGATCGAGGCGCGCATCGAGAGCTTCGGCTCGATCGGCATCGCGGTGAAGCCCGGCGACGACGTCTCGACGAGGAACCCGCGCACCCCCTCGTCGGTCTGCGCCCACACGACCGCGAGGTCGGCGATGGAGGCGAGCCCGATCCACCGCTTCGCGCCGTCGAGCACCCAGTCGTCGCCGTCGCGGCGCGCGACGGTGCGCATCGAGGCGGGGTCGCTGCCGGCATCCGGCTCGGTGAGCGCGAAGCAGCCGATCGCCTCGCCCGCGGCCATGCGAGGGAGCCACTCCTGGCGCTGCTCCTCGGAGCCGTGCTTCGCGATCGCGGTCATCGCGAGCGAGCCCTGCGCCGAGACGAACGTGCGGATGCCGCTGTCGCCGGCCTCGAGCTCCTGCATCGCGATGCCGTACTCGACGGCGCTGCGGCCCGCGCAGCCGTAGCCGGTGAGGTGCATGCCGAGCAGCCCCTCGGCGGCGAGCGCCGGCACGAGCTCGCGCGGGAACACGGCGCGCTCGAACCAGTCGGCGATGTGGGGGCGGATCTCGCGGTCGACGAGCGCGCGCACCCGGGCGCGCACGGCGCGCTCCTCGTCGGTGAGCAGCGACTCGAGGTCGAGGAGGTCGGTCGTCATGGCGGCAGTCTGCCGCGCCGCGGGCGTGCGCGCACAACGCAAGCCGGGGAGGCGGCTTCCGCGGCGCGTGCGGGGGCGGCGGCGGATGCGCGGGGAGATCGGGCGGGCGGGCTTGCGTTGTGCGCCGGGGCGCGGGTGGTCTCGACTCGACGGCCCGGAGGGCCGTCGGCTCGACCGGCGGAGGGCGCGGGGGGCGCGGGTGGTCTCGACTCGACGGCCGGAGGGCCCTCGGCTCGACCGGCGGAGAGGGCGGGGCTACGGGTTCAGGTCGGCGAGGGCCTTGTCGGGGCGGAGGCCGCGCCAGACGGGGTGCCGGAGCGCGCCGGACGCTGTCTGCTCGGTGTGCTCGACCTCGCCGACGGCCGCGCGCACCCAGTTCGCCTTGCGCGCGACGTCGCTCGGCACCCCGTCGATCGCGGGGACCGTGCGTCGCGGCCGCAGCTCGTCGCGCAGCCGGTCGCGATCCTTGCCTGAGAAGCCCGTGCCCACCCGGCCGGCGTAGCGCATCCGCCCGCCCTCGCCGGGCAGCGCGAGCACGAGCGAGCCGACCGTGCCGGCGAGCGAGCCGTTGCCCTCGAGCCAGCCGACGACGACGACCTCCTGCGACTGCTGGTGCTTGAGCTTGCGCCAGTCGTCGCTGCGCCGCCCCGGCTTGTAGCGGCTGTCGTGGCGCTTGGCCATGATGCCCTCGAGCCCGCGCTCGGCGGTCGCCTCGAGGATGCGCTCGAGCCGGCCGCGCAGCGGCTTCGAGATCTTGACGCGGCGGCTCTCGTGCACGAGCCCGTCGAGCCGCGACTGGCGCTCGTCGAGCCGCTCGTCGACGAGCCGCTCGCCGTCGACCTCGAGCAGGTCGAACAGGATGAGCGTGGCCGGCGTCGCCTTCGCGGCGCGCGCGGCCTGCCGCCCCGAGAGCCCGCCGCGCTCCTGCAGCGCCGCGAAGTCGGCCGCGCCGCGCTTCAGCATCACCACCTCGCCGTCGAGCACCGCATCCGCCTCGATCGAGGCCGGCACCGCCTCGACGAGCTCGGGGAACGCGCCAGACAGGTCGCGACCGTTGCGGCTCAGCAGTCGCACCGTGGAGCCCCGCCGGTCGACGAGCACCCGCCAGCCGTCCCACTTCACCTCGAACGACCACTCGCGCTCGTCGTCGATCGCGGATGGCTCCGACTGCGTCGCGAGCATCGGCCGCAGGTCGGTCGGCCGGTCGGCCCTGCCTCGCGAGCGGTCGGCCTTCGCGCCGAGCCGCCGCTTCGGCGCGGCAGCGGGGGCCGCCGGCGAATCGTCGTCCTCGCCGCCCCGCGCCGCCCGCGCCGCCGACGCCTTCGACGGCGCGTAGCCCTTCAGCCGTGCGTCGCGCTCGGCGTCCTGCTCCTTCATGCGGTGCACGAGCCACTGCCGCTTGTCGGCGTCGGCGCGGATGAGCGCGAACCGGTACGGGTCGCCGCCGAGGCCGCCGTCGGGCCGCCCGTGGAGGGTCGCGATGACCTCGTCGTCGCGCCACTTCTCGAGATCGTACGTGCCCGCGTCCCAGATCTCGACGACGCCGGCGCCGTACTCGCCCTTCGGGATCGTGCCCTCGAACGAGCCGTACTCGAGGGGGTGGTCCTCGGTCTGCACGCCGAGGCGGTTCTGCTTCGGCGTCGACGGCAGCCCCTTCGGGACCGCCCACGACACGAGCACGCCGTCCTGCTCGAGCCGGAAGTCGTAGTGCAGCCGGCTCGCGCGGTGCTTCTGGATGACGAACGAGCGCCCGTCGGTCGGCGCGGGCGGCTCGGCGGGCACGGGCTCCGGCGTGCGGTGCGCCGAGCGCATGCCGCGGTACTTCGCGAGCCGGTCGGGCGGTGGGTCGAGGGCGGCGATGAGGTCGCCGTCGCGCTCGAGCCGGGCGAGCACCTCGTCGTACTCGAGCTGCTCGAGCCCGCCCGCCTCGACCTCGGCCCACGTGCGGGGCGCGGCGACGGTGGGCCGCAGCCGCCCGCGCAGCGAGTAGGGCGCGACGGTGGTCTTCGAGCCGGAGTTCTGGCTCCAGTCGAGCAGCACCTTGCCCTCGCGCAGCGACTTCTTCATGTCGCTCACGATGAGCTCGGGGTGCATCGCCTCGAGCGATCGCGCGAGCGTGTGCGCCACCTCGCTCGCCTGCTCGCTCGTGACGGTGCCGTCGAGCCGGGCGTAGAGGTGGATGCCCTTCGAGCCGCTCGTGAGGGGCATCGGGTGGAGGCCGACGTCCTCGAGCAGCTCGCGCACCCACAGCGCCACCTGCGCGCAGTCGTCGAGGTCGGCGCCCGGCCCCGGGTCGAGGTCGAGCACGAGCCGGTCGGGCCGAGGGGGATCATCACCGTGCCGCTCGCCGTCGAGCATGCGCCACTGCGGCACGTGCAGCTCGAGCGCGCCCATCTGCGCCATCCACGCGAGCACGGCCGGCTCGGACAGCACCGGGTACTGCTTCGGCCCGGTCGAGTGCTGCAGCTCGACGGTCTGCACCCAGTCGGGCGCGCCCCGCTCGAGCGTCTTCTGGAAGAAGACCTGCCCGGGCTTGCGCTCGGTGCCGACGCCCTCCGTCCAGCGCTTGCGCGTGACGGGGCGCCCGCCCGCGTGCGCGATGAGCACGTCGGATGCGCGCAGCACGTACTCGAGCACGTCGCGCTTGGTCGTCCCCGTGGCCGGGTACATGACCTTGTCGGGGCTCGAGAAGCGCAGGCTCCGGCCGCCGACGACGATCCGGTCGGCCGCCGCCACGTCAGGCGGACTTCCGCTTGCTCGCGGCCGGCTTCTTCGCCGCCGCCGTCTTGGCCGCACCCGCCTTCGCCGCGGGCTTCTTCGCGGCCGGTGCCTTCGCCGCGGGCTCCTTCGTCGCTGTCGACGACGAGCCCGACTTCGCCGCGGCGCGCTTCGCCGGCGCCTTCGCGGCCGGCTTCCGCGCGGAGGAGCCCGACCCCGCATCCGCCTCCGACGACGACGCGGCGCCGCCCGAGGCATCCGAGCCCGCCTTCTTCTTCTCGACCGAGCGCTGCAGCGCCTCGAGCAGGTCGATGACCTCGCCGCCCTCCTCGTCGTCGGTCTCGCCGAAGGTCGCGGCCGTGTCGAGCGCGTCGCCCTGCTCGAGCTTGGCCTCGACGAGCGTGCGCAGCTGCTCCTGGTACTCGTCGACGTGGCTGTCGAGGTCGAAGTCGGCCTCGAGCTCGCGCACGATCGACTTCGCGAGGTCGAGCTCGCGCTTGCCGACCGTGACGTCGGCGTCGAGGCTCGCGAACTCGGCCGCCCGCACCTCGTCGGCCCAGCGCATCGTCTGCACGAGCAGCACGTCGTCGCGCACCCGCATCGTGGCGAGGCGCGTGCGCTGCCGCAGCGCCATGCGCACGATCGCGGTGCGCTCGGTGTCCTCGAGCACCTGCCGCAGCAGCACGTAGGCCTTCGGGCTCTTCGAGTCGGGCTCGAGGTAGTAGCTGCGGTCGAGCAGGATCGGGTCGATCTGCTCGTTGGGCACGAACTCGAGCACCTCGATCTCGCGGCTGCGCTCCGCGGGCAGCGCGGCGAAGTCGTCGTCGGTGAGCACGACGGTCTGCTCGCCGTCGTCGTAGGCCTTGTCGATGTGCTCGTAGGCGACCTTCTTGCCGCACACCTCGCACTTGCGCTCGTACCGGATGCGGCCGCCGTCGGCGTCGTGCACCTGATGGAGCTGCAGGTCGTGCTCCTCGGTCGCCGAGTACAGCTTCACGGGCACGTTCACCAGGCCGAAGGTGATGGAGCCCTTCCAGATCGCGCGCATGCAGACACTGTCGCCCACGGGGCTGGGAGGCGCCAGGGGCCCGTTTCCCAGGTTCGCGGCGCCGGCGGCGGTCGTCCTGGCGGCGCGCAGGCGCGTGCGGCATGATCCGGGGCATGACGGTCCTGCTGCCGCACCGGCGCACGCCCCGCACCTTCGGCGTCGAGGAGGAGGTCGTGCTGCTCGAGCCGGGCACGCTCGCGCCGGTCGACGTGGCCGATGCGGTGATCGAGGAGATCGCCGACCTGGATGCGTCGTACGGCTGGGTCGGGCACGAGTTCCTGCGCGCACAGCTCGAGTTCTCGTCGCCGGTGCTCGACGACGCGGCGGCGGCCGACCGGGTGGTGCGCGAGTGGCGGCGCGTGCTGGCCGGCGCCGCCGGGCGGCGCGGCCTCATCGCCGCGAGCATCGGCACCCCGCACGGTCCGGGCGTCTCGAGCGTCGCCGAGGGGGAGCGGTACGAGCGCTTCGTGGCGGAGCTCGGCGCCGTGCGCCCCGACCACAGCATCCAAGGGCTGCACGTGCACGTGGGCATCGCCTCCCGCGAGGAGGGCGTGCTGATCATGCGCGCGCTGCGGCCGTGGCTCGCGCCGCTCATCGCCCTCACCGCCAACTCGCCGTGCTTCGCCGGCCGCGACACCGGCTTCGCGAGCTGGCGCACGCTCGTCGGCCGCCGCTTCACGACCGCATCGGTGCCGCCCGACTTCGCCGACGCCGCCGACTACGAGCGCCGGATCGCGGCGCTCGTCGGGCTCGGCACGACCCTCGACAGCGGCGCGATCGCCTGGATGATGCGGCTCGCCGAGCGCTACCCGACGGTCGAGCTGCGCGTGTTCGACGCGCAGCTGAGCGCCGACGACACGATCGCGGCGGCGCTGCTCGCGCGCGCGCTCGTCGAGACGGCCGCCGCCGGGGCGCTGCCGCACGACCCGGCCGCCGCCCACGCCGAGCACCTCGACGCCGCGGTGTGGCACGCGGCCCGGCACGGCCTCGACGCGGGCCTCGTCGACCCGACCACCGCATCCGTCGCCCCCGCCTGGGACGTGATCGAGCGGATGCTCGAGGCCGCCTCGCCCGCGCTCGACGCGGCCGGGGACCGGGGCCGGGTCGAGTCGTTGCTGGAGCGCACGCGAGCCGCCGGCAACGGCGCCGCGCGGCAGCGCGCGGCGCTCGCGGAGGGGCTGCCGGCGCTCGAGCGGCTGCTGCGGACGAGCTTCGCCGGCTGAGGGCTTCCGCGGGCCGCGAGGCGGTGCCATCCTGCACCCGAGGGCCGTCCGGCGCGGACGGGCGGAGGGAGGCCGGCATGCGGACTCGGCGGATCGTCGCGGTGGTGCTCGGCGTGCTCGCGCTGCCGCTGCTCGTGCTCGGCCTCATCGACCCGCTCGAGGGCGGCCTCGCGCTGCTCGCCGCCGTCGCGCTGCTCGCGCTCGCCCGCGTGCTCTCGGGCGAGCCGGTGCCGCGGCTGCTGTGGATCCCGATCGTCGTGGCGCTCGCGCTCGGCGTGCTGCTCCTCGCGGCACTGGCCCTCGTGCCGCCGCCCGCCGAGGTCGACGGCTCGGTCGGCAACCCGCTCGGCGGTGGCGCGGCCGCGGGGGTGTGGGTGTACCGCGCGGCGGTGCTCGTCGCGATCGCGGGCGGCGTGGTCTACGCCGTGCGCATCGTGCGGGCGGCGCGCCCGTCGGTCGCGCGAGCGGCGGCATGACCGGCGCGCAGCGCGCCGAGGGGCCGCGTCACCCCGCGGGCCGCAGGTGCTCGCGCAGGAACGCGACCGTCGACGTCCAGGCCGCGGCCGACGCATCCGCGTCGTAGCGCTCCGGCACCTGCGCGTTCTGGAACCCGTGCACCGCGCCCGCGTAGTGGCGGATCTCGACGTCGTCGAAGCCCTCCGCCTCGAGCCGCTCGCGGTACGCCTCGGGCGCCTCGCGGCCGCTCCAGTCGTCGTGCTCGGCGAGCTGGAAGAGCGCCGGCACGCGGGGACCCGTCGCCGTGCTGTGCGCGGCGGCGCCGTAGTAGGCGACGACCGCGTCGATCGAGCCCTGCGCGGCGTAGGCGAGCGCGATGCCCGCGCCCATCGAGAAGCCCACGATCGCGGCCCGCTCGCTGCCCAGCGCCCTCGCCTCGCCGATCGCCTCGCTGACGATGTGCAGGGCGCCGGGCAGGTCGGCGCGCCGCTCGCGCAGCAGCGCGTCGGCCTCGTCGTCGTCGGTGGTCGACCATCCGTCGTAGAGGTCGAGCACCGCGACGCGGAAGCCCTCGTCGGCCAGCCGCGCGCCGAAGTCGTCGATCCAGGGCAGGCGTCCGTTCCAGTCGTGCGCGAGCGCGACCACGGGGTCGCCCTCCGCGCCGTGCCAGCGGGTCGCGGTGTCGTCGGTCGTCTCGATCGCCATGGTGCTCCTTCGCTCGCGGGCCACGCTAGCCGACGCGGCCGAGCGCCCCTCAGGCCGCGTCGACCGGGCGCAGCCGCCCGGTGAGCGCGTACTCGGCGGCCTCGATCGCGCCGTAGTCGCGGCCGCGCTCCTCCCCGGCGCGCAGGCGCGCGGCGTCGCCCCGCTCGGCCAGCTCGTCGAGGTAGCGGGTGTGGAAGACGAACTCGGGCGCGTCGAAGACGGCGGTGCGCCGCCGGATCGCCGCCGCCGCCCCCGCCAGCACCCCGGCGCGCTCCTCGTCGTCGCGGAGCGCCGCGATCGCGGCGAGCCCCTCGAGCCCGTACGCGATGCCCTCCTCGTGCCGCAGCGCCACCGAGTCGGCGGTGGCCGTGAGCAGCAGCTGCTCGGCCTCCTCGATGCGGCCGCCGAACAGGTGCATGCGCGCGAGGTGGTGCATCGCCACCGTCGCCGCGAACCGGTCGCCGCTGCCGGCCGCCGCCGCGATCGCGCGGCTCGAGCGCTCGGTGGCCGACGCCAGGTCGCCCGCGAGCGCGTCGATGCGGGCGAGCGCGACGAGCGCGAGGCTCTCGCCCCAGCCGGCGCCCAGGGCGCGGAAGCGCCGCGCGCCCTCCTCGAGCCAGACGCTCGCGCGCGGCAGGTCGTGGTCGGCGGTGGTGATCTCGGCGAAGCCGGCGGTGGCGATGCACATGGCTGCTCCCAGCGCATCCCCCTCGCCCTCGAACGCGTCGGCGGCGGCGAGCAGGGAGGTCGGGATGTCGTGGGAGGGTGCCGCCCACATGTCGCGCCAGCCGACGAAGAAGGCCGCGATCGCCCGGGTGCGCGGCGGCAGCGGCCGGGCCGCGCTCGCCACCGCCTCCTCCATCCAGTGCGCCACCTCGGTCAGGTGCGCGCCCATCCACCAGTAGAGGAAGAGCCGCCACGCGACGTCGGCGGCGGTCTCGGCATCGCCCGCCCGCGTCAGGTGGCGCACGGCCGTGCGCAGGTTGCCGCGCTCCAGGTTGAGCCTGCCCACCGCATCCATCTGGTCGCTGAACCCCAGGCCGCGGCCCTCGCGCCGGGCGAGCGCCGCGTAGACGGCTGCGTGCGCGTCGCGCGCGGCGTCCTCCTCGCCCGCCGCCTGCAGCTGCTCGACGCCGTGCTCGCGCACCGTCGCGAGCATCGAGAAGACCGCCTGGCCGTCGACGTCGTCCTGCTCGAGCAGCGAGCTGTCGACGAGCGTCTCGAGCGCGGCGTAGACGTCGACGTCCCAGCCGCGCGCCTCGGCGAGCGCCTCGATCGACTCGAGCGAGAAGCCGGGCGAGCAGACCGACAGGTCGCGCAGCATGCGCCGCTCCGGCTCGGCGAGCAGCCCCGTCGACCACTCGATCGTCGAGCGCAGCGTGCGCTGCCGCGGCGGCAGGTCGCGCGACGCGTCGACGAGCAGCGGCAGCTGCCGGTCGAGCCGCTGCAGCATCGCCGCCGGCGTGAGCACGCGGATGCGGGCTGCCGCGAGCTCGATCGCGAGCGGCAGGCCCTCGAGCACCCGGCAGATGCCGACGATCGCGCCGATCGTGGCGGGCGTCGCCTCGAAGTCGGGCTTGACGGCGTGGGCGCGCTCGATGAGCAGCTCGACGGCGGGCGACGTGCTCGCGCGCACGATCGAGTCGGGGGAGGCCGGGTCGTGGGTCGCGAGCGGCGGCACCTCGAACGCGCGCTCGCCGCGCACCCGCAGCAGCGCGCGGCTCGTGACGAGGAAGGATGCGTCGGGCGCGACGGTGAAGAGGCGCACGAGGATCGGTGCGGCCGCGAGCAGCTGCTCGAAGTTGTCGAGCACGATGAGCATCCGCCTGCCCTCGAGCGCGATCGCGAGGCGCTGCTCGAGCGGCTGCTCGCCGGTGTCGCGCACGCCGATCGCGGCGCCGATCGTCGGCAGCAGCAGCTCGGGCTCCAGCACGTTCTCGAGCGCCACGAACGCCATGCCGTCGGGGAAGCGGTCGCCGGCGGCCTGCGCGACCGCGATCGCGAGCCGGCTCTTGCCGATGCCGCCGGGGCCGAGCAGCGTCACGAGCCGGTTGCTGCGGTCGTCGAGCAGCGCGAGCACGTCGGCGAGTTCGCGCTCGCGGCCGATGAGCCGCGTGTAGGGGGAGGGGATGCGCGCGGCGAGCAGGTCGACGGAGGTCGCCGCGGGCGCCGGGCCGGCGCGCGACGCGTCGAACCGCTCCGCCAGCAGCGTCGCGAGGTCGGCGGCGACGAGCGACGCGAGGTCGTCGGGGGTCGAGAAGGCCTTGTAGGAGGCGGTGTCGTCGCGCTCGATGCGGGCGATGAGCGCGGCGAGCCGCGGCTCCCGCTCGGGGTCGTCGCGCAGGTAGATGAGCCGCGGCATCGCCGGCGGTGCGAGGCGGTACTCGTCCTCGAGGCCAGAGACCTCCTCGCCGGGCGCGACCCAGCCGTAGCGCTCGCCGTAGATGCCGACGAAGACGTCGCTCTGCTCGAGGTAGGCGCGGTAGAGGTCGCGCGGCGGGTGGGGGCGGGCGCCGAGCTCGAACATCACCGGCGCGAGCTGCAGCCGCTCGATCGCGGCGCGGACGGCGCGGCGCTCGGGCTCGAGCTCGCGCAGCGTCGACGAGACGAAGACGCGCAGCCGCTGGTCGGGGGTGCGGATGCCGCTGCCGCGGCCGGGCGCGCCGGTCACCACTGCGCCAGGGCCGGCGCGATGCGGTCGCGCTCCTCGTCGGGCAGGGCGATCGCGATCGCCTCGGCCACCGTCAGCTCGGCGCCGCGCCGCTCGCCCGCCGCGACCGCAGCCGGGTCGGCCTCCCGCATGGCGTCGAGCTGCGGCGTGTGCACGGTGAACGCCTCCGCGTCGAACACGCCGATGCGCTGCCGGATCGCATCGGCCGCCGCCGCGAGCATCCCCGCCCGCTCGCCGTCGCCGCGCGCGGCCGCGACGGCGCAGAGCCCCTCGAGCCCGTAGGCGATGCCCTCCTCGAAGTGCAGGCGGATGGAGACGAGCAGCGTGCGCACGCAGCCGGCCTCGGCGGCGTCGACCTCGCCGCGCACGAGCTGCAGCCGTGCCTGGTGGTTGCCGGCGACCGAGAGGGTGAAGAGGTCGCCGCTCGCCTCGGCGACCTCGGTGGCGCGGTCGAAGCGCGCCTGCGCGTCGTCGGTGCGGCCGTGCAGCCACGCGAGCCTGCCGCGCGAGACCTCGGTGATGGCCTCGGCCCATGCGTTGCCCAGCTCGTGCAGCTCCTCGACCGCCTCGGCGAGCTCGCGCTCGGCGGTGGCGAGGTCGGGCAGCGGCAGCTGCAGCCGCGCGGTCGCGCGCGCGGCGGTCGCCATCGCGGCGGCGTCGCGGTCGCCGCTCTCGCCGAAGAGCCGCACGCACTCGCCGAGGCCGGCGACGACCTCCTCCGTCGGCCGCTGCCACAGCTCGCTCCAGAGGGCGAAGAACCAGGCGACGGCACGCGTGTGCGGCGTGATCGGCTGGTCCTTGCCGAGCAGCTCGAGCATCCACACCCGCACCTCGCCGAAGAAGCCGGCGATCCACCAGTAGACGAGCAGCCGCCAGGCGAAGTCGCCGGCGTCGTCGAGCCGCCCGATGTGCACGAGGTGCCGCACGGCCGCGCGCAGGTTGGGTAGCTCCATCCCGAGCTCGACGACCGCGTCGCCCTGCCCCGCGCCGCGCAGGCCCGGCGCGACGCGCGCGACGAGGGCGCTGTAGTGGTCGGCGTGGGCCGCGCGCATCCGGCCGGCCTCGCCGTGCTCCCGCAGCCGCCCGAGCGCGTACTCGCGCACGACCGCGAGCAGCGACAGCACCGGGCGCCCGCCGATCTCCGTCTGCTTCACGAGCGAGCCGTCGACGAGGGCGGCGATGCCGTCGAGCGCCTGCCCATCCCACGCGCGGCCGGCGCCGAGCGCCTCGACCGCCTCGAGCGAGAACTGGCGGGCGAAGACGCCGAGGTCCTCGAGCAGCGCCCGCTGCTCGTCGGGCAGCAGGCTCACGCTCCACTCGATCGCCGCGCGCATCGTGCGGTGGCGCTCGGGCACGTCGCGGGCGGCGGCGGTCAGCAGCGGCAGGCTCTGCTCGAGCCGCTGCGCGATCGCCTGCGGCGTGAGCACGCGCATCTTGGCCGCGGCGAGCTCGATCGCGAGCGGCATGCCGTCGAGCGCGCGGCAGATGTCGGCGACGGCCGCGGCGTTCTCGTCGGTCAGCGCGAAGCCGGGCTTCACCGCCTGCGCGCGGTCGACGAAGAGCGCGACGGCGGCCGAGCGCATCGCCCGCTCCCCGCCCCGCGCGGCCTCGTCGGGCACCGGCAGCGCGCCCACCTCGTAGACGCGCTCGCCGCGGATGCGCAGCACCGTGCGGCTGGTGACGAGGAACGCGGCGTCGGGGGCGACGTCGAACAGGCGCACGAGCAGCGGCGCGGCCTCGACGATCTGCTCGAAGTTGTCGAGCACGAGCAGCGTGCGCCGGCCCGCGAGGGCGCGCGCGATGCGCTCCTCGAGCGCCGCCTCGCCGTTGTCGCGGATGCCGAGCACGTACGCGATCGTCGGCAGCAGCAGCCCGGGCTCGAAGACGCCCTCGAGCGGCAGGAAGTAGCGGCCGTCCGGGAAGAGGTCGGCGCTCGCCTGCGCGATCTCGATCGCGAGCCGGCTCTTGCCGATGCCGCCGGGGCCGACGAGGCTGATGAGCCGATCGCCGCGGCGCTCGAGCAGCGCCCGCACCTCGGCGATCTCCCGCTCCCGCCCGATGGTGGTCGTGTACGGCACGGGGATGCGCGAGGCGGGCGTGGGCGGGATCTCCTCCGGCCCGCCGTCGTCGGCGGGCATGCGCGACTCGTCGAAGCGCTCGGCCAGCAGCGTGGCGAGGTCGCTCGAGACCTGCTCCTCGAGCTGCTCGGCCGTCTCGAACGGCAGGTACGCGGCGGTGTCGTCGGCCTGGATGCGCGCGATGAGCTCGGCGAGCCGCGGGTCGCGCTGCCCGGCCGCGCGCACGTAGATGAGCTTCGGCATCTCGGGCGGCGCGAGCCGGTACTCGTCCTCGAGCCCCGAGATCGACTCCTCGGGCGCCACCCAGCCGTAGCTGTCGCCGTAGATGCCGACGAAGACGTCGCTCTGCGCGAGGTAGGAGCGGTAGAGCGCGCGCGGCGGGTGCGGGCGGGCGCCGAGCTCGAACATGACGGGGGCCAGGCGCATGCGCTCGATCGCGGCGCGCACCGCACGGCGCTCGTCGGCGAGCTCGCGCAGGGTCGAGCTGACGAACACCCGGATCCGCTGATCGGGCGTGCGGATCACGGGCCGGGGGCGGCCGGTCATGGCCACATCCTCGCGTGCGGCGTCCCGCACGGCAACAGTGTTGCCGAATCATGCTCGGGCGCTGAGCATGGGCTGCGGTGCTCTACCGTTGCACCATGGTCGATGGTGCAGGGGCGCGCGAGATCGCGTCGGATGCGGTGGATGCGGCTGCCCGCGCCGCCGGCAAGGCGAAGGGCGTCGCGGCGAAGGCCGAGGACCACCGCGCGGCGGGATGGGTCGAGGGCGCCGGACAGGTCGCCAACGGCATCGTGCACTTCATCATCGGCGCGATCGCGCTCGGCGTCGCGTTCGGCGACGCCGGCTCGGCCGACCAGTCGGGTGCGATGCAGGCGATCGAGCAGACGCCGCTCGGCGCCGTGGGGCTGTGGGCTGTCGGCATCGCCCTCATGGGCCTCGCGCTGCACTCCGCGGTGAGCGCGCTCGCCGCATCGCGCCGCGACTGGAAGGACGCCGCGAAGTCGGCGGGCCGCGCCGTCGCGTACGCCGCCATCGGCGCCACCGCCCTCGTCTACGCGATGGGCGGCAGCTCCGACAGCGAGGAGAGCACCGAGTCGCTCTCGGCCGACCTCATGGCGAACCCGTTCGGGCTCGTGCTCGTCGGAGCGATCGGGCTCGCGATCGTCGGCGTCGGCGCCTACTTCGTCGTCAAGGGCGTGCGCAAGAAGTTCCTCGAGGACGTCGCGCCCCCGGCCCGCTGGCGACGGCTCGTCGAGCGCCTCGGCACGGCCGGCTACGTCGCGAAGGGCGTCGCCGTCGTGGTCGTGGGCGCGCTGTTCGTCGTCGCCGCGCTGCAGGACGATCCCGAGGAGACCGGCGGCCTCGACGGGGCGCTGCAGTCGCTCACCACGGTGCCCGGCGGCGTCGTCGCGCTCGTCGGCATCGCCGTGGGCCTGATGCTCTACGGCATCTACTGCTTCGCCCGCGGCGCCTGGTCGCGCTGAGCGCCCGTGGCTGACGGGGAGCGCTCCCGCGCGGCGCTCTCGGAGGCGGCGGATGCGGCGGGCCGTGCCGCGCGCAAGGCCCAGCGGGCGGCCGCGCAGGCCGAGGAGCACCGCGCCACCTCCTGGGTGGAGGCGGTCGGCCAGTCGGCCAACGGCATCGTGCACATGATCATCGGCGGCATCGCGCTCGGCGTCGCCGCCGGCGCCGGCGGCGCGGCCGACCAGTCGGGGGCGATGGCCGCGCTCCAGCAGACAGTGATCGGCGGGCTCGCGCTGTGGGTCGTCGGCCTCGCGCTCGTCGGGCTCGCGCTGCACGCCTTCGTCGTGGCGGTGGCCGAGTCGCGCCGCAACCGCCGCGACGCGTTCCGGGCCGCCGGCCGCGGCATCGGCCACGCCGTGGTGGGGGCCACGGCGCTCGTGTTCGCGCTCGGCGGCAGGATCGACGGCGAGCAGACCACCGAGGACTTCTCGGCCGCGGTGCTCGCCGGCCCAGTCGGGCCCTGGCTGATCGGCGCCGCCGGGCTCGTGATCGCGGGCGTCGGCGTCGCCTTCGTGGTGCGCGGCGTGCGCCGGAAGTTCTTCGAGGACGTCGCCCCGCCGCGCCGCTTCCGCCGCGTCGTCGAGGTGCTCGGAGCCCCGGGCTTCGTCGCGAAGGGCATCGCGGTGCTCATCGTCGGCGTGCTCTTCGTCTTCGCCGCGGTGCGCGACGACCCGCAGGAGGCGGGCGGCCTCGACGGCGCCCTGCAGTCGCTGACGACCGTGCCGGGAGGCGTGATCGCGCTCGTCGCGATCGCGGTGGGCCTCATCGTCTACGGCGTCTACCTGTTCGGCCGCGGCATCTGGGCGCGCTGACGGCAGGCGTCGGCCGTGCGCTGCGGGCCCGGGACCGCTACTTGGCGCGACCGCGACGCGGGTGGGGCAGGATCGGGTTGCGCAGCCGCGCGAGCCGCTTCGCGACCTCCATCGGCGGCATCGACCCGCGCTCGTGGGGCGGCAGCTCGTCGAGCGTCGGCTGCGGCCCGCGCTCGAGCCCCCACTCGGAGCCCTCGCCGGCGTCCTCCGGCGCCTCGGGCACGTGGGGGGAGTGCTCGCCGTGCCCGCGCAGCCGCGCGTCGAGCGCGGTGAGGTCGGTGCCGCTCGCCTGCAGGTCGCGGCCCATCGTGCGCAGCACGCGCACGGTCGTCTCGTAGTCCTCGTCCGAGACGCCCGCCTCGACGCGGCGGGCGACCTCCTCGTCGCCGAGCGAGCGCCGCGCGCGCTCGACGGCGGCGGCCGCGAGCTCGACCCAGTCCTCGAGCCTGCGATTGCGGTGCACGGCCATGGCGACCTCCTGGCTTCCATCGTCCTCCTGTCTGCTGTGAACCGCACCCGCGCATCCGCTCAGGAACGCGCGAGCGATACCCTCGGCGTCGTGCTGCTCAGCGATCGCGACATCCGCGCCCGGCTCGCGTCGGGCGACCTCGGCCTCGAGCCGCTCGACCTGGCGATGGTGCAGCCGTCGAGCGTCGACGTGCGGCTCGACCGCGGCTTCCGGCTGTTCGACAACCACAAGTACCCGTTCATCGATCCGGCCGAGGATCAGCCCGACCTCACGCGGCTCGTCGAGGTGGGCGCCGACGAGGCGTTCATCCTGCACCCGGGCGAGTTCGTGCTCGGCGCCACCTACGAGCGGGTCACGCTGCCGGCCGACGTCGCGGCGCGGCTCGAGGGCAAGTCGTCGCTCGGGCGCCTCGGGCTGCTGACGCACTCGACCGCCGGCTTCATCGACCCGGGCTTCTCGGGGCACGTGACGCTCGAGCTGTCGAACGTCTCGACGCTGCCGATCAAGCTCTGGCCGGGCATGAAGATCGGGCAGGTCTGCTACTTCCAGCTCAGCTCGCCCTCCGAGACGCCCTACGGGCAGGGCGGCAACCTCAACCGCTACCAGGGGCAGCGCGGGCCGACGGCGTCGCGCTCGTTCCAGTCGTTCCACCGCACGGTGATCGACGCGCCCACCGGCGACTGAGGCGGCGCCGGTGGCCGGGCCGCTGCGCGTCGAGCACGACATCGAGGTCGGGCGGTGGCTGCAGGCGGCGCTGCACCCGCTCGACAGCACCGTCGCCGGCACCATGCCGCCGGTGTTCGAGGCGTACGCGCGCGTCCTGCACCCGGCGATGCTGTCCGTGGCGACCGACCGGACGGATGCGCATGGGTGCCAGGTGCATGAGACGCGCGAGATCACCTGGCGCGAGGCTCGGTCGCTGATCAACGATCGCCTCGCCGCGCCGCAGCCCTGGACGTCGTGGCTCGCTCGCTTCGGCGAGGACCAGATCGATCTCGGCGGCGGCTCCTGGGTCGGCTCGCCGGAGCTCGGCGACATCCCGCTGCCGACCCTCACGACGCTGACCGAGCTGCTGCTCGACGAGCACGGCGACGCCGAGGTGCTCGTCGCCGTCTGGGAGGGGAGCGGGCTCGACCCCTCGAGCACCAGCACCTTCTGGCCCATCGACCCGTCGCTCGCGTCCTCCGAGCGCTTGCGCCGCCACCGCGAGGCGGAGGCGGCGCATCGCGAGCTGGCCTGGGCGGCGATCGACCCCGCCGTGCGCGCCGCGATGGAGCAGCAGCGCCTGCTCGGCCTGCCGCGCGAGCGGCAGGGCCGCGGGCACGTGCTGCTGCGCGGCCGGCTCGCCGCCTTCGCCGACCCGGCGTGGGTCGAGACGGCGGGGCTCGGCTGGAGGGAGGGCGACTGGGTCGACCGCGGCCGCACGCCGAACGCTGTCTGGCCGGCCGAGCCGCACGGCGCGCCGGCATGGATGGTCGCCACCGACCTCGACCTCGACGTGACCTTCGTCGGCGGCAGTGCGCACCTCGTCGGGCGCGTGCTCGCGCATCCGCCGCTCGAGGCCGAGCGGACGCGCCCCGAGGATCCGCTCGTCTGACGCTCGCGTCGCGGGCGCTCAGGCTGCCGCGCCGTCGCCGGCGGCGGTTCAGCCGCCGAGCGGCGTGAGGGTCCCGCTCGCGGGATCCCAGTGACGCATGCCGACGGCGCGCGCGTCGATCGGCTCGCCGAGCAGCGCGAGGGCCGTCGGCACGTCGGCGAGCCGCAGCCGGCGCGCGAGCGTCACGTGCGGCGCCCAGCGGCCGGCGCGGAAGTGCGCGACGTCGTCCGCAGGACCCGCCGCCTCGACGACCGCCGACTGCAGCGCGAGCAGGGCGGCGCTCGGCACGATCGCGCGGGCGAGCACCCGGCGCTCGCCGACGCCGAGCAGCATCGGCTCGCCCAGCACGAGCGGCAGCGGCAGCGGCAGGCGCGCGAGCGGCAGGCGCGCGGGCAGGCCGGGCCGCGCGAGCAGGGTGATGTGCGGGCGGTTGCTCGGCGCGTCGTGCCGGGCGAGGCTCGACAGGCCCGCGTCCGCGAGCGCGTGCCACTCGTCGCGCACGCGCGCCTCGGCAGCCTCGTCGAGCAGCAGCTCGACGCTCGACATCCGCGCCTCCATGCCGACAGCCTGCCCGAGCCGCGCTGTGCGCGGCGCGGACCCGGCGCATGGCGAGGCGCACCGGGGCGGTCGATGCTCCCGGTGCGCCTCGCGTCGGTGGGGCGCGGGGATCAGCGCATCGTCGGCGCGTGGATGAGGTGCAGGCGCAGGGCGAGCCCGGTCGTGTGCGTGCGCGCGGCGATGCGCGTCATGACGATCTCGCGGTGCTTGGGCGCGAGCTCGGCGCGCTCCTGCATCTCCATGCGGTGCTCGGCGAGGCGCCGCGCCTGCAGCGTGCGCTCGGCCGCGACCGATTGTGCGAGGTGGATGTCGAGCTGTCCCATGGTCGTCGCTCCTGCGTCGGGCCCGTGCGGCTGCGACGGGCTCGAGCACGACACTGCTCGCTAAGGCGGTCCGACCGGATCGTGCAGATGCCCTATCTTCGGCGCGCGGCCGAGGCCGCGGCGGCGGCCGAGCCCGAGGCGCCCGCGCGCGGAGCCGCCCCCAGCAGCTGCGCGGCGCGCGCCGCGGCCTCGCTGCGGGTGCGGGCGCCGAGCTTGCGCAGGATCGCCGACACGTGCACGCTCGCGGTCTTGACGCTGATGAACAGCCGCTCGCCGATCTGCCGGTTCGTGAGGCCGTGCGCGACGAGCTCGAGCACCTGCAGCTCGCGGCGCGTGAGGCCGTGCTGCGGGTCGAGCGCGGCGTCGGGGGCGGATGCGCTGCGCCGGCGCTCGAGGCCGGCCCGGGTGGCGAGGTCGTCGGCGAGGCGCGCCGCGCGGCGCAGGTCGCAGCGCTCGGCGAGCGCCGCGAGCTCGACGAGCGCCGCGGATGCGGCAGCGCGGTCGCCGGCCGCGAGGTGCGCGTCGGCGAGCCGGTGCAGCGCATGCGTGCGCAGCCGCACGGGCAGGGCGGCGCGATGCGCGGCGTCGCGCCAGGCCTCGGCGTCGTCGCCGGCGAGCGCGGCCTCGAGGATCGCGCGCCAGTCGTCGGCGATCGGCCACACCGCGACCGCTTCGAGCGCGGCGCGCAGGCGTGCTGCCGCCGACTCGTGGATGCCGCCCGGCGGGGGAGCGGCAGTGCGGCGCAGCTCGTCGAGCACGACGCCGCCCGTCGCGATGAGCGCGAAGGCGGGGCCAGGCCGCAGCGGCGGGCCCGTCCAGAGGTGCTCGACCTCGGCCCACGCCGCGGCCGCGTCGCCGTCGGCGAGCGCGAGCTCCGCCGCGAGCCGCGCGAAGGCGAGGTCGTCGTCGGCGTCGTTCGCGCGCGCGTCGTCGATCGCGTCCTGCGCCTGCCGGTGCGCGGCGGCCGCGCCGGCGAGGTCGTCGCGCAGCAGTCGCAGCTCGACGTCGATTGCCGCGCTGAACGCCTCGATCGCGGGCTCGGGCCGCGCGGCCCGCACGCGGCCGAGGATCGCCTCGGCCTCGCCCAGCGCGCCGACCGCGACGGCGGCGCCGGCACCGATGAGCGCCACGGCGCATCCCCACCCCCGCTCCATGCCGACGGTGCGCGAGAACTCGTGGCCGCCGAT
Organism: Agrococcus sp. BE272; assembly: GCF_031457935.1. NCBI lineage: Bacteria > Bacillati > Actinomycetota > Actinomycetes > Micrococcales > Microbacteriaceae > Agrococcus > Agrococcus sp. BE272. Next base: position 1,165,815 of record NZ_JAVDXL010000001.1, read on the forward strand.
CGCGAGGTCGTGCGCCTCGTCGTAGCGGCCCAGCTGGTGCAGCAGCATGGCGAGCTGCTCGTCGTGGCGCAATCGCGCGCTCGGATCGGCGCCCGAGAGGGCGAGCGCCTCGGCCATGCCGGCGAGGCTCTCCTCGACCTCGCCGGTGAGCGCGCGCACGCTGCTGAGGTTGGTGAGTGCGCGCGCGAGCTCGAAGCGAGCCTTCGCGGCGATCGCCGGGTCGCGGGTGGTGGCGAGCAACGCTCGGGCGTCGGCCGCCGCGCGCTCGAGCGTCGCCCGTGCGCCGGGCTCGCGGTGCAGCGCCTCGGTGATGCCGAGCCCGCAGAGCACCCGCACCCGGATCGCGCGGCCCTCCTCGTCGTCGTCCTCCGGCAGCAGCGCGAGTGCCTGCCGGCAGAGGTCGAGCCCGCCGGGGAGCCCGCTCGAGTGGCGCACGATCATCGACTCGTGCAGCAGCAGGGCGCGTCCGTGGCGGTCGTCGGCGGGCACCTCGGCGAGCGCCTCGTCGAGCATCGTCACGGCCCTCGCGTCGCCGGCCTCGTCGTAGGCGGAGCCCACCGCGAGGAACAGCTGCCAGCGGGCGCAGCCGGCGCGCTCGGCCGCATCGGGCACCGCCGGCCACAGCGCGAGGGCGCGCTCGCCGAGGGTCGCGGCGCTCATGGGCGCGCCCGCCGCCTGCGCCTCGCGCGACGCGGCGATGAGCGGGGCGAGCGCGCGGCGCGGCTCGTGCGCCTCGAGCCAGTGGTGCGCGACCTCGGCGGCGCGGCCGGCGCCGCCGGTGTGCTCGAGCGCCTCGGCGTAGCGGGCGTGGATGCGGCGGCGCTCGCCCGGCAGCAGCTCGTCGTGCACCGCCTCGTGGGCGAGCGCGTGCCGGAAGCGGTAGGCGGTGCCGTCGGCGGTGAGCACGTGCGCCGCGATCGCCTCGCGCATCGCCGCGTCGAGCCGCTCAGGGTCGCCGCGGTGCACCTGCTCGAGCAGGTCGTGCTCGACGCGCATGCCGCCCGCGGCGAGCGTGCGCAGCAGCCCCTGCGTCGCCGCGCGCAGCCGCGCGTAGCGGGCGAGCACGACGTCGCGGAGCGTCGCGGGCATGGGAGGTCCGCGGTCGGGGCCGAGGCCGAGCAGCTCCTCGACGTAGAAGGGGATGCCGTCGCTGCGCTCGACGAGCGCCGCGAGCGCGTCGGGGTCGAGGGCTTCGCCGCGGATGAGCCGGGCCTGCTCGGCGATCTCGGCCGGGGTGAGGCGCGAGAGCTCGATGCGGGCGACCCGGCGCGCGCGGTCGACCTCGACGAGGAACGCCGGCAGCGGCCCGGCGCGATCGATGTCGTCGGTGCGGTAGCTGAGCACGACGAGCACGCGGCCGCGGCGGAGCGTGTGCAGCAGGTTGCGCAGCAGGTCGAGGGTCGGCAGGTCGGCCCAGTGCACGTCCTCGACGACGACTGCGAGCGGAGCGGTCGCCGAGAGGTGCTCGAGCAGCAGGCTCACCGCGTCGTGCAGCTGCTCCTGGCTGATCTCGGGCGCGGCCCCCTCGGCGAGCTCGGGCAGCACCGCCGGCAGCAGCCGGCCGATCGGGCCGTCAGCGGCGAGCAGCGCGTCGGCGCCGAACGTCACGACGAGGTCGCGCAGCACGCCCCGCAGCGGCGCGAAGGGCGCCGGCAGCGAGCCGAGCGCGACGCACTGGCCGCGGGCGATCACGACGTCGTCGAGCCCGGCCGCGAAGTCGGCGAGCAGCCGCGACTTGCCGATGCCCGCCTCGCCCGCGATCACGACCCCGTGGGGTGTGCCATCGAGGCTCGCCGCCATCGCCTGCCGGAGCGCCGCCAGCTCGCGGCCGCGTCCGACCGCGGTCGCGCTCGTCGCCGGCGACAGCATGGTCCAGCGTCCCACCGCTCCGCCCCGGTGAAGCAGATCCTCGGGGGCCGCTGTCGACCTCCTGAGTCCGGCGGCCTGGCCGCGTGCGCGCTTCCGGTACCGAATCGCGGGTCCCGGCTCCGCGCATCCGCGATTCCGTACCGGAACCGCGACGACCTGCCGCACGACGCAGGTCCCTCAGGCGGCGACGCCCCGCCGCGCGAGGGCCGAGCGCACCCGCGCGACCAGGCCCGCGCCGCCGTGCCGCAGGTCGGCCTTCGTCGCGCGGATCACGATCCAGCCGAGCGACTCGAGCAGCTCCTGGCGACGGATGTCCTTGGCCCACTGGGCGGGATCCGTCAGGTGGTGCTCGCCCTCGTACTCGACGGCGATGAGCCACTCGGGGTAGGCGAGGTCGATCACCGCTCGCAGCTCGCCGTCGACCCGGACCTCGTGCTGCACGGTCGGCTCCGGCAGCCCGGCGGCGACGATCGCCAGCCGGGACCGCGTCTCGGGCGGCGAGTCGACGCCTGCCCGCACGTCGGCGAGCGCGACGCGGAACGCCCCTCGGCCGTGCACGCCGCGGCAGCGATCAGCGAACGCGGCGAGCTGCTCCACCGACGCGAAGGGGCGCTGCGGCACGCGGAGCCCGGGGTAGTGCTCCGACGGCGTGATGAGCGCGTCGAGCAGCACGACGAGGTCGGCGTGCGGGGTCTCTCGAGCCATCGACATGACGGCCGCCGCCGGCCAGAGCGTGCGCAGACCCTCGAGCTCGCCGGGCACGAGCCGTCTCGGATCGAACCTGCGCACCCGCGTGCCCTTGGCGCGCGTCGCTGTCGCCCCGACGGGGACGCCGACGACGAGCGGCTCGTCGGCGCGCCACGGGTGGGCGACCGGCAGACCCCACAGCCGTGCGGCCGTGACGCCTGCGAAGGCATGGGTCGGCGCCATGCGCGACGCGAACGCCGTGGCGAGTGCGCGCACGTCGGCCGGCTGCTCCCGCATGCGCACGCCGTGGCGCGGCGCGACGAGGTCGCCCGCGCGCAGGCGCTTGCGCGAGACGCCGAGTCGCAGTGCCTCCGCCGTCGTGAAGGTGCTGCCGAGCGGCTCGGGCAGGGGCTCGGGGGCGACCATGCGCGCATCCTGCGCCTCCCCGCTCGGCCCCGGCGCGCATCCGTTCCACGCCTGTGGAGAGCGGCGAGCGGTGCCCCAGATCCGGCTCGAGCGATCTGCGCCACCACCTGGCCCCCCAGCCGCGGGTCCGGAGGGCCGATCGGTGCCGCAGATCGCCCACGACGGATGCGCGCGCGTGGTCAGCGCGTCAGGCGGCCGGCTTCGAGGACGCCTCGCGCTCCGCGCCCTCGAGCACCGTCGGGCGCGGGTGCACGGGCAGCACGAGCAGCAGTCCCGCGATGAGCACGAGCACGATGCCGAGGATGCCGAAGCGCGTGTCGCCCGTGAGCGAGACGAACACCGCGAACAGCGTCGGCGCGAGGAACGACACCGCGCGCCCGGTCGTCGCGTAGAGGCCGAACATCTCGCCCTCGCGCCCCTCGGGCGTGATGCGGGCCATGAACGAGCGCGACGCCGACTGCACGGGCCCCACGAAGGTCGACAGCGCGAGCCCGAACACCCAGAACATCGCCTTGCCCTCGACGAAGAGCACCGCGAGGCCCGAGAGCGACAGCACGACGAGCGAGACGACGATCACGATCTTGGGGCCGAAGCGGTCGTCGGCCCAGCCGCCCACGAAGGTGCCGGCGCCGGCGGTGACGTTGGCGGCGATGGCGAAGAGGATGACCTCGGTCGCGCTGAAGCCGAACACCGACGACGCGATGATGGCGCCGAAGGTGAACACGCCCGAGAGCCCGTCGCGGAAGACGGCCGAGGCGGCGAGGAACAGCAGCGTCTTGGGCGCGGTGCGCGCGATGCGGCGGATCGTGCGGAAGAGGATGCGGTACGACTCGACGATGCCGACCTTGGGGGGCGCGGCGCCGGTCGGGGGCAGCTCGGGCACCTTGAGCAGCAGCGGCAGCGCGAAGACGAGGAACCACACGGCGCTCGTCAGCACCGCGAGGCGCACGTCGAGCGCGCCGCCCTCGCGGCCGTTCGGCACCGCGAGCACGCCGCCCGCGTCGGGCGAGGCGAGCGGGAAGATGAACAGCACGAGCAGGAGCCCCAGCAGCACGATGCCGCCCACGTAGCCCATGCCCCAGCCGTAGCCCGAGGTGCGCCCGAGCGCCGCCTTCGTCGACACCTGGTGCAGCATCGCGTTGTAGTTGACCGACGCGAACTCGAAGAAGAGGTTGCCGGCCGCGAGCAGCGCCGCGCCGAGCCACAGGTACTCGGGCACGGGGGTCACGAAGAACATCCCCACCATGGCGAGGATCGTCACGCCGGTGTTGACCGCCACCCACAGCTTGCGGCGACCGCCGCCATCCGACCGCTGGCCGATGACGGGCGCCAGGAGCGCGACGAGCAGGCCCGCGATCGCGACCGCCCACGCGACGACCGAGGCGTTGTCGGCGAGCGCGCGGGTCAGCTCGGGCGAGCCGCCCTCGCCGGCGGCCTCGACGATCGCCGGGTCGACGAAGAGGTCGGATGCGATGTACCGGCTGAAGACGAAGGTCGTCACGACGGCGTTGAACGACGCCGAGCCCCAGTCCCACAGCGCCCACGCGGTGGCGCGGCGCCCGAGCTCGCGCCGCGTGACGGGCGCGACCCCGATCTGCGACGGCTGCACGACGTCGTCGGGCGATCCCTTCGCGGCGCCGCCGGAGACGGGGGCGGATGCGGCGGGCGGCTCGTGAGGGACGCTCATGGCATGAGCGTAGGGCCGCGGGGCGCGCGCCGGCCGCAGCCGCGGTGGCGCGCGGGTGTCGCGGCGCCCGCGCGGTGCCAGAATGCGGTCGTGGAGATCACGCAGACGCTGCTGCCCGGGGTCGGGATGCGCTACGACATGAGGACGACGAAGGGCGTGCCGCTCTCGATCGTCGTGCACCGCGAGGGGCAGGCCGACCTGTGCGTGCTGAGCCGCGAGGACCCGGACGACGTGCGCCTCGAGCTGTCGCTCAACGAGGACGAGGTGGATGCGCTCGCCGAGCTCCTGGGCGCGGCCCGGATCGCGGAGGGCATGCTCGACGTGACGCGCGAGATCCCCGGCCTCGAGTCGGCGCGGCTCGCGATCGAGCCCGGCTCGCCCTTCGCGGGGCACCCGCTCGGCAGCACGAAGGCGCGCACCCTCACGGGCTGCTCGATCGTCGCGATCGTGCGCGGCGACGACGTGCTCGCGGCGCCCGGCCCTGAGGAGCCGCTCGCCGCCGGCGACACGCTCGTGGTGGTCGGCTCGGCGACGGGCATCGATCAGCTGCGGGTCAGGCTGCAGCCGGTCTGACCATGCACGACGTCGCCGCCCTCCTGCTCGAGCTGGGCGCCGTCGTGCTCGGGGTGTCGCTGCTGGGGCTCGTGGCGCACCGCATCGGCATCTCGCCCGTGCCGCTCATGCTCGTCGCGGGCGTCGGGCTCGGCTCGGGCGGGCTCGTCGACATCACGCACGCGGAGCCGTTCATCGGCCCGGCGGCGGAGATCGGCGTGCTGCTGCTGCTGCTCATGCTGGGGCTCGAGTTCACCGCGGAGGAGCTCGCGCAGTCGCTCGCCCGGCACGGGCGCTCGGGGCTGGCGGACTTCGCGCTCAACGCGGGCGCGGGCTTCCTCATCGGCCTGGCGATCGGGATGCCGCTGCCGGCGTGCCTCGCGCTCGCCGGCATCACGTGGGTCTCGTCGTCGGGCATCGTGGCGCGGCTGCTCGCCGACCTCGGCCGCCTCGGCAACCGCGAGACGCCGGCGGTGCTGTCGATCCTCGTGATCGAGGACATCGCGATGGCGATCTTCCTGCCGGTGCTCATCGCGGTGCTCACGGGCGCCGAGTGGTGGCAGGCGCTCGGCGCGGTGGCGCTCGCGGTGGGCGCGGTCACGACCATCCTCTTCGCCTCGCGCCGCGCGTCGGTGCCGCTCGGCCGGCTGCTGAGCCACCCGAGCGACGAGCAGGTGCTGCTGCGGCTGCTCGGCATCACGCTGCTCGTCGCCGGCCTCACGCAGCTGCTCGGCGCCTCCGCCGCGGTGGGCGCGTTCCTCGTCGGCATCGCGGTGCCGCCGTCGCTCGCCGTGCGGGCGCGGAGCATCCTGGGGCCGCTGCGCGACCTGTTCGCGGCGATCTTCTTCTTCTCCTTCGGCCTGCCGATCGTGCCCGCCGAGCTGCTGCCGGTGCTGCCGGCGGCGCTGCTGCTCGCGGTCGTCACGACGTCCACGAAGCTCGGCACCGGCTGGCTCGCGGCGGCCCGCGACGGCGTGCAGCGGCGCGGCCGGCTGCGCGCGGGCGCGGCGCTCGTGCCGCGCGGCGAGTTCTCGATCGTGATCGCGGCGCTCGCCGTGGGCGCGGGCTACCCGGAGGTGGGTGCGCTCGCCGCCTGCTACGTGCTGCTCACGGCGATCGGCGGGCCGCTGCTCGCGCGCTGGATCGTGCCGTCGCCCCGCGCGGCGCTCGCATAGCCGCATCCGTCGACCCTCCCTGGGAATGCGCCCAGAAACTTGACACGACCCGACTCAAGGTGGAAAAGTTGAGCCATCGCGACTCAAGTCAGCGCCCGCCCGGGCGCGGTCGCAGCCGGGATTCCGGGAGACGAGCCCACCGCCAGGTCATGGGGGGATGACGGTGGGCCGGTCTGCCGGAATCAGGCACGAGCGCAGCGCGAGCTGCGAACAGGAGGCAGACACCATGGCACGAGCAGTCGGCATCGACCTCGGCACCACCAACTCCGTCGTCGCGTTCCTCGACGGCGGCGAGCCCACGGTCATCGCGAACGCCGAGGGCTTCCGCACGACCCCCTCGGTCGTCGCGTTCGTCAAGGAGGGCGAGACGCTCGTCGGCGAGCCGGCCAAGCGCCAGGCCGTCACGAACGTCGACCGCACCATCTCGTCGGTCAAGCGCCACATGGGCACCGACTGGAAGCAGGAGATCGACGGCAAGCAGTACACGCCGCAGGAGATCTCGGCCCGCATCCTCGGCAAGCTCAAGCGCGACGCCGAGACGTACCTCGGCGAGAAGGTGACCGACGCGGTCATCACCGTCCCCGCGTACTTCAACGACGCCGAGCGCCAGGCCACGAAGGAGGCCGGCGAGATCTCCGGCCTCAACGTGCTGCGCATCATCAACGAGCCCACCGCGGCCGCGCTCGCCTACGGCCTCGACAAGGGCAAGGAGGACGAGCTCATCCTCGTCTTCGACCTCGGCGGCGGCACCTTCGACGTCTCCCTCCTCGAGGTGGGCAAGGACGACGACTTCTCCACCATCCAGGTGCGCTCGACCGCGGGCGACAACCGCCTCGGCGGCGACGACTGGGACGACCGGATCGTCGAGTGGCTCAAGCAGCGCTTCAAGGACCAGACCGGCGTCGACGTCTCGAACGACAAGATCGCCATGCGCCGCCTCAAGGAGGCCGCCGAGCAGGCCAAGAAGGAGCTCTCCTCGTCGTCGAACACGAGCATCCAGCTCCCGTACTTCTCGCTCACCGAGAACGGCCCCGCCAACCTCGAGGAGTCGCTGACGCGCGCCCAGTTCGAGAACATGACGAAGGACCTGCTCGAGCGCACCCGCAAGCCCTTCGAGGACGTCATCCGCGAGGCCGGCATCAAGGTCGACGACATCGCGCACGTCGTGCTCGTCGGCGGCTCGACCCGCATGCCCGCCGTCACGGAGCTCGTCAAGCAGCTCACCGGCGGCAAGGAGCCCAACAAGGGCGTCAACCCGGATGAGGTCGTCGCCGTGGGCGCTGCCCTCCAGGCCGGCGTGCTGAAGGGCGAGCGCAAGGACGTGCTGCTCATCGACGTCACCCCGCTCTCGCTCGGCATCGAGACCAAGGGCGGCATGATGACGAAGCTCATCGAGCGCAACACCGCCATCCCGACGAAGCGCTCCGAGACGTTCACGACCGCCGAGGACAACCAGCCCTCGGTCGCCATCCAGGTCTTCCAGGGCGAGCGCGACTTCACCCGCGACAACAAGCCGCTCGGCACGTTCGAGCTCACCGGCATCGCGCCGGCGCCCCGCGGCGTGCCGCAGGTCGAGGTGACCTTCGACATCGACGCGAACGGCATCGTGCACGTGTCCGCCAAGGACAAGGGCACCGGCAAGGAGCAGTCGATGACGATCACCGGCGGCTCGAGCCTCTCGAAGGAGGACATCGAGCGCATGGTGAAGGACGCCGAGGAGCACGCGGCGGCCGACCACGCCCGTCGCGAGGCCGCCGAGATGCGCAACACCGGCGAGACCCTCGTCTACTCGGTCGAGAAGGTGCTGACCGACAACGGCGAGCAGCTGCCCGACGACGTGAAGACCGAGGTGCAGGCCGATGTGGATGCGGTGAAGTCGGCCCTCGCGGGCGACGACGACGAGGCGGTCAAGACGTCGGTCGAGAAGCTGCAGCAGTCGCAGTCGAAGCTCGGCGAGGCGATCTACCAGCAGCAGGCGCAGGGCGAGCAGCCCGGCGCGGGTGCTGAGGAGCCGCAGGCCGGTGCGTCGTCGGAGGACGACGACGTGGTCGACGCCGAGGTCGTCGACGACGAGGACGAGAAGAAGTAGCCGTGGCCGAGCACGAGGAGTTCCCGGTGCCCGGCGCCGACGACGAGGGCCGCGACGCGGCATCGCCCGAGGGCCAGGACGAGCCGAAGGTCACCGACCCTTCGACAGGCTCAGGGCAGGCCGACGGGTCTGGCGACCCGTCGCGGAAGATCGACCCGGAGACGGGCGAGCCCCGCGAGGCGGCCTCGGGCGATGCCCCGGCGGCGGAGGGCGGCGAGCCCGTCCCCGCCGCCGCGGGCGCGCCCGACGCGGGCGCCGCATCCGACGACTTGAGCGACGAGGACCGCGCCCTGCTCGAGGGCGAGGCCGCGGCGATCGAGGCGGAGCGGGCCGCGTTCGAGGCGAAGTCGGCGCAGCAGCTCGACGAGCTGCAGCGCCTGCGCGCCGAGTTCGTCAACTACCGCAACCGCACCGAGCGCGACCGCGCGGGCGACCGCGACGCGACCACGGCATCCGTCATCAGGACGATGCTGCCGGCGCTCGACGACCTCGACCTCGCCGAGAAGCACGGCGACCTGGCCGAGGGGCCGCTGGCGATCGTCGCGCAGAAGCTGCGCGCGTCGTTCGACCAGCTCGGCGTCGTGCGGCTGGGCGAGGTCGGCGAGGCGTTCGACATCGACAAGCACGAGGCCGTCGCCCAGCTGCCGAACCCGGAGGTGACCGAGATGGTCGTCGCCGACGTCGTGCAGGCGGGCTACCGCATCGGCGACCGGATGCTGCGCGCCGCCAAGGTCGCGGTGTTCGTCCCGGCAGAGTGAGGCACGCACCCGAGCAGGGCCCGGAGCCGAGGGAGGTGAGGCATGGCTAGCAACGACTGGTTCGACAAGGACTTCTACGCGGTGCTCGGCGTCGCCAAGGACGTCAGCGCCGCCGACCTCAAGAAGCAGTACCGCAAGCTCGCCCGCCAGTTCCACCCCGACTCCAACCCGGGCGACGCGGCCGCGGAGGCGCGCTTCAAGGAGATCTCCGAGGCGCACGCCGTGCTCTCCGACCCGAAGCAGCGGCAGGAGTACGACGCGATCCGCGCGATGGCCGGTGGTCGTCCTCGGTTCGCGCCGGGCGGCGCGGGCGGCTTCGAGGACGTCTTCGGCGGCTTCGGCGGCGGCCCGCGCGTGCAGTACTCGCAGGGCGACTTCGAGGATCTGCTCGGCGGCATGTTCGGCGGGGCCGGCGGCTTCGGCGGCGCGGGCGGCTTCGGCGCGCGCCGGCCGGCCAAGGGCCGCGACGTCACCGCGCGGGCCGCGCTCGACTTCACGTCGGCGGTGCAGGGCGACACCCTCAAGCTCACGGTCGGCGGCCGCACCATGACGGTGAAGGTGCCCGCGGGCGTGCACGACGGGCAGAAGATCAAGCTGGCCGGCAAGGGCGACCCGTCGCCCACCGGCGGCGAGCCCGGCGACCTCATCCTCACGGTGCAGGTGCGGCCGCATCCGGTCTTCACCATGGACGGCCTCAACCTGCGCCTCGACGTGCCCGTGACGTTCGCCGAGGCGGCGCTCGGGGCGACGATCGAGGTGCCCACGCTCGGCGGCAACCCGGTGCGGCTCAAGGTCGCGCCGGGCACCCCCTCGGGCCGCGTGCTGCGCGTCAAGGGTCGCGGCGTGGCCGGCAAGAAGGGCACGGGCGACCTGCTCGCCACCATCCAGGTGGCGGTGCCGACGCACCTCACCAAGGAGCAGGTCGAGCACCTCGAGGCGTTCGTGGCCGCGGGGCCGAGCGAGTCGCCGCGCGCCGACCTGCTCGCGAAGGCACGGACCGACTGATGCGCGGCGTGCCGGAGGGCCTCGACGAGACGTCGCCGATCTTCTCGATCGCGGCGGCCGCCGAGCTCGCCGGCCTGCACGCGCAGACGCTGCGGCAGTACGACCGGCTCGGGCTCGTCGAGCCCGCACGCACCGCCGGCAACACGCGCCGCTACTCGATGCGCGACGTCGGCCGGCTGCGGCAGGTGCAGCTGCTGTCGGCCGAGGGCGTCTCGCTCGAGGGCATCCGGCGCATCCTCGCGATGAGCGACGAGAACCGCGAGCTGCGCGCGCGCGTGCGCGAGCTCGAGTCGGCGCTCGCGGATGCGGTGATGCAGCAGCAGGGACGCCGCGTCTTCGCCGCCGGCGCGACCGGCATCACCACGATCCGCGCGGGCGCGCGCCCGTCGAAGCCCGGCTCGATCGTGCTCTGGCGCGGCGGGCGCGGGTAGCCGGCCCTGCCGGGTCCCGGTCACTCGGCCGGCGCATCCGGACTTCCGGTACCGATCTGCGGGTCTCCCGGACGGGCACCCGCGGATCGGTACCGGAAACCCGCGCGTTCCCTGCCCGCGAGGCGAGCGGATCCTGGGCCGGAGATGCGGGCCGGATGCCATGATGCTGACCGTGACCGACCCCGCAGCCCCGCCGCCGCCGGGCACCGACACCCCGGTGCCGACGGACGCCGCGGCGCGCGCGGCCGCCGCGGGTCGCGCTCGGCAGGTGTCGGCGGCGTCGGCGCCGGGCCGTGATCGGCTCGTGCCCGCGACCGCGCTCGAGAGCCGCGCCGCCGAGCGCGCACGGCTGCGGCGCGAGCGCCTCAGCATGCCGGGGATGGTCGGGGCCGGCTCCGTCGTGCACGGCTCGGTCGTCTCCGGCGCCTTCGTGCCCGGCGCGGCGCCGCCCGTGCCCAACCCCGCGGCCGGCATGGCCGGGGGAGCGCGGGTGATGCCGCCCGGCCTCGTGCCGGCGGTCGCCGACTCGATGCCGCCGCGGCTCGTGCCGCAGCAGTGGGGGCCGCAGCCCGGGCCGTACGGGATGGTCTACGGCGGAGCGCCGTACGGCGCGCCTCCCACCGGGCCGCAGCAGGGCACCTTCGCCGTGGCATCCGCCGCGTACGCGCGCCAGCCGGGTCAGCCCGGGCCCTACGGCGCGGCGCCCTACCCGACCGGCCCCTCCTCGCCCGGGCCCTACGGCGCCGGGCTTTACCCGCCCGCGCCGGTCTTCATCGTGCCCCCGCGCATCCGCTGGACGACCCCGCAGCGCCGCGCCGCGATCCTCGGCTCGTGGGCGGGCCAGACGGTCATGGCGCTCGCGACGCACTTCCTCACCGCGTTCGTGCTCATCGTCGGGTTCGCGTTCCTGCTGCACATCTCGGGCGAGCCGGTCGACGAGTTCGAGGCCGACTCGTGGACGGCGATCGTCTCGCGCTGGTCGATGCCCGACCGGGTGTGGGCGACCGCGCTCATCGGCCTGCTGCTCGGCGGCGTCGGGCTCGCGCTCGGCTGGCTGCTGAGCGCCCTCTGGGCGCGCTCGGCGGGGCTCGCGAAGCCGCACCGCTCCGCGTGGCTCGCGTGGCTGTGCACGACTGCGGCGACCGGCTTCGTCGGCATCATGCTGTGGCCGCTCGTGCTGTTCGGCGGCATGATCTCGGTGATCGCGAGCTCGTCGTCGTCGCTCACGATCGGGTCGATGTGGTCGATGCTGTTCTGGGCGATGGCGCTCGCGGTGGTGCTGACGGGGCTCGTCGGGCTGCTGTTCGGCTGGCTGTTCCTCTCGACCGCGAGGCCGCGGGTCGACCTCGTGGGCCTCATGGCCGAGGAGGAGGCGCGGCAGCGGGCCGCCGACGAGGCCGAGCTCACGGCCGTGCGGCTGCGCGGGGAGCCCGCGTGAGCCCACGCCCGCGCACGGCGGCGCGGCCGGATCCGCTGCGCCCCGAGCAGCGCGCCGCGGTGCGCGCGGCCGGCGCGACGGGCCTCGCGCTCGTCGCCACGGGAGCGGGCCTCGCGTGGGGGCTGCTCGTCGTCGCTATCGCGCTCGCGGTGCTGCGCGCGGCGGTCATCGACCTGTTCGACGACCGCGAGTGGGGCATGGCGGTCGTGCGCTGGATCGAGGGGCTCGACGCGTCGTGGCTCGTGCCGATCGTGCTCGCGCTCGTGCTGCTCGCGGTGGGCCTCATCGCGCTCGGCTGCTGGTGGAGCACGCGGCGGATGCGCCGGGCCGGCGTCGTCGGCGCGGCCGCGGTCACGCTGCGGGGCGCGGCCCTCGGCACCGGCCTGCAGGCGGTGCTGTCGACGCTGTCGAGCTGGCTGCTCGGGCTGCTCGTGCTGCTCACCGGCGTGGTCGGCGCCTGGATCGTCGCGGCGCTCTGGGTGGTGGCCGGGGCTGCGCTGTCGGCGCTCATCGGCTGGCTCGCCGGGCCGCGCACGTGGCTCGCGATCGCGCGGCGCGAGGCGCGGCGGGCGGCCGCGACCGCGGCGGCGGCGGCGCCCGAGGGATCCCGGCCGAGCGTGCTGCCGCCGGGGTAATCCGAACGGGATCCCGCAGCGGCGGGGATGCTCCGGACATGACGCGGCGCCCCCGTCCGCAGACGAGGGCGCCGCATCCGCCGCGTCAGGACCGCGTCACGGCCGAGTCAGGACTCGGTGCTGGAGCCCGCGGCCGCCGGCGTCTGGCTCGACGGTGCCTGGTTCTCGCCCGAGCCGCCCGCGCTGAGCTGCGACTGGCGGTCGCGCTGCTCCACCGTGATCTTGCGCGGCTTCGCGCGCTCGGCGACCGGGATCGTGAGCATGAGCACGCCGTGCTCGTACGACGCCTCGATCCTCTCGAGGTCGACGTCGCTGCCGAGGCCCAGCTGCCGCATGTAGCGGCCGGCGGGCCGCTCCTGCGCGAGCCACTGCGCGCCGTCGGCGGAGCCGATCGTGCGCTCGGCCTGGATCGTCAGCGTGTTCGCATCGACGTCGAGGTCGATCGAGCCCGGGTCGACGCCCGGCAGGTCGACGTTGACGATGTAGTGGTCTCCTGCGCGGTAGAGATCCATCGGCATCCAGCTCGACGAGCGCTCGGTGCCTCCGCTCGTCAGCAGGCGGGCGGCCATGCGGTCCATCTCGCGGAAGGGATCGAAGGTCAGTGCCATGACAACCACCTCCTCAGCTTCGGGCCGTCGCCCCCATGCGACGGTCCCCGGTGTCTGTGGCAGCCCCTCGGAGCGTGCCCCGCGGAGCGCCTCGATTTTAGCACTCTCGGTGGGAGAGTGCCAGGTCTCGCAGTCTGCTCCCACCCTTGCGCGCGGGCGCCTCGCCGCCCATGCTCGATACCGTCGCCGCGCTCGGGCACGGGCGCGGCACCGAGGCGAGGGGGCCGAGCATGCGACTGGTCGCGCACGAGTTCATGACGCTCGACGGCGTCATGCAGGGCCCAGGCGGCGCCGAGGAGGACACCGCGGGCGGCTTCCGGTGGGGCGGATGGGTCGCACCGGCGTTCGACGAGACCGTCAGCTCGGTCGTCACCGGCTGGTTCGAGCGCACCGACGAGCTGCTGTTCGGCCGCACGACCTACGACATGATGGCCGCCTACTGGCCGCTCGTGACCGACCTCGCCGACCCGGTCGCGCAGCGGCTCAACACCGCGCCGAAGCACGTCGTCTCGACGACGCTGCGCCTCGAGGACGCCCCGTGGGAGCGCACGGCGTCGGTCATCGCCGCCGACGTGCCGCAGCGCATCCGCGATCTCAAGGCGCTCGGCGACGGCGAGCTGCAGGTGCACGGCTCGTGGCAGCTGCTGCAGACGCTGCTCGACGAGGCGCTGCTCGACGAGCTGCGCCTCATCGTCTTCCCTGTGGTCGTCGGGCGCGGCAAGCGGCTCTTCGACGACGTGCAGCGCCCGTCGGGCTTCGAGGTGGCGGATGCACGGGTCGCGCCGAGCGGCGCGGTGGCGATGACGCTCACGCCGGCGCCGTTCCGCACCGCGACCTACGAGGTGGTCGACGGCAAGGAGGTCATGGTCGAGGAGTAGCCGGCGTCGGCCGTCCGGGTCGGTGCCGCCCGCGTCAGTCGCCGCGCGCGGCCCGCGCGAGCAGGCGCCCGGCCGAGCGCACGCGCACGGGTCGGCAGCCCGCATCCGTCAGCCCCTTGACGATCGCCGGCTCGCGGCTCGCGAGGATGAGCCCGCGCTTCACGAGGAACGCGGGGCTCTTGCGGCGCTCGCGGAGGTCGCGCGCGAAGCGCAGGCCCATCGTCACCCAGCGCGAGCGGCGCACGCAGATCGCATCCGCGAGGATGCCGCGCCGCTCGGCCTCGGCCACGACCTCGGCGACGAAGATGCCCTCGGCCACGAAGAGCGAGGCGCCCTCGAGCGCCACCTCGTGCACGCCGGCCGATGCGCTGCGGGAGATGTCGTAGACGGGCGCGGCAGTGCGGCCGGTGCGGGCGAGCTCCTCGAGCGCGGCGAGCGCGCGGTCGCGGTGCCACGAGCCCGGGTGGTCCCAGTCGACCTCACCGGTCTCGAGCCGGGGGAGCTCGGGGTCGTCGCCCTCGCGGTAGTAGTCGTCGAGCCGCAGCAGCGGCAGCCCCGAGCGCTCGGCGATGCGCGACTTGCCGGAGCCGGAGGCCCCGCCGATGAGCACGACGCGCGCGAGGGGCTCGGCGTCGGAGGGCATGGGCTCCATCTTCCCACGGCGGGGCGGGCGCTGCCGCCGCCGTGGCCGCCCCGCCCGCCGCCGCCGCGCGCCCGCGCGCCCTGCCGCCGCCGCGCACAACGCAAGCCCGCGGGGCCGTGTCGGCGGCGATCGGGGCGACCGCCCCGCACCCTCCGCGGAATCGCCGGATCGGGCTTGCGTTGTGCGCGGCCCGCCGCGCGGCGGCCGGCTCAGTCCGCGTCGTCGAGGAAGCGCTCGAGGAGGCCCGTCATCACGGCGGGCTGCTCGGAGTGCACCCAGTGCCCCGCGCCCTTGACCGTCACCCGGCGCACGCGCGGGAACCGCGCCTCCATCTCGTCGCGGAACTCGTCGCGCACGTAGCCGGAGTCGGCGCCCGCGATCCACAGCACCGGCCCCTCGTAGACCGCGTCGGTCTCGGGGAAGCCGCGCAGCGCATCGAGGTCGCGCCGCAGCACCTCGAGGTTCGGCAGCCAGCGCCAGCCGTCGCCGTCGCGCTGCAGGTTCTGCAGCAGGAAGGCGCGGATGCCCGGGTCGGGCACGGCGGGCGCGAGGGCGGCGTCGGCGTCGGCGCGGGAGGCGATCGCGGCGAGGTCCATGCCGAGCATGGCGTCCATGAAGCCGCGGAACTCGTCGCTCGATCGGTAGGAGACGGGCGAGACGTCGACGACGCAGAGCCGCTCGACCCGCTCGGGGTGGCGGAGCGCGGCGAGCATCGCCGCCTTGCCGCCCATCGAGTGGCCGACGAGCGCGGCCGGCTCGTCGATGGTCGCGGCGACCGCGTCGGCCATCTCGGCGTAGTCGACCCGCTCCGTCCACGGCGAGCGGCCGTGGTTCGGCATGTCGACGAGCGTCACGCGGTGCCGGTCGGCGAGCGCCTTGCCGATCTGCATCCAGTTGCGGCCCTGGCCGAAGAGGCCGTGGCAGAAGAGCACGGGCGACCCCTGCTCGCCCAGGCGGGTCGTGTGGAGGTCGCCCGTCGTCATGGCTCCACGGTAGCCGTCAGGGTGTGACCTGGCCCCCAGGGTTCGGCACCGCAGGGCACGGGATGTTGTCCATCGGCAGGAACGTGACGACGCCGTTGGACGCCTCCCAGACGACGCCCGGCGAGGCGGCGCTGCAGTGCGCCTGGGCCCATGCCTGGCTGATCGGGCCGGTGACCGTGGGGCCGACGTCGCCCGGAGGGTCAACCACCTGGCTGTGCGCGTCGGCGGCGAGCGGGCCGCCCAGCACGAGCGCGGCCGCCAGGGCGGTCGTCGCGAGGACCTTGCGGATCATGGCTGCTCCTTCATCGGATCGGATGCACTTCCATGGCGGCCGCTGGCCGGCTCGATCGTGACCTCGAGGCCGCATCGGCGGCCGTCGGCGGTGATCCTACGCCGCGCCGGGCCGCGGGGCGAGGGGTCTCCTCCGGAGGATCCGCTCACGCGGCGCGGGAGCGCCGCGCCCGGGCGCGCGCGATCGCGACGAGGGCGGCGCCGCCGAGCAGCACGGTCGCCGCGATGACGGCGCTCATGATCGCGACCCCGCCGTAGCCGGTGTCGTAGCCGGCCGGATCGAGGAACGGGTACGGGTACCAGTACGGGTTGCCGGTCGCCTGGTCGAGCGTGGCGGGCCCCCGCAGCAGGGTGTAGGCGAGCCACACGACGGGGAAGACCGCGACGATCGCCAGGTCGGCGAAGCGCACCTGGCGCGGGCGGCTCGCGAGCCAGTCGACGAGCATCCACACCGGCGCCACGAGGTGCAGCACCTCGTTCGACCAGCCGAGCGTCGCGCCCTGCGGCAGCTCGATGCCGCGCAGCAGCGTGTTGTAGACGATGCCGGTCACGACCATGTACGTCGTCGCGCACAGCACCAGCACGTCGAAGCGCCGACCGATGCGCGGGCGCCCGAGCTGCGCGGCGACGAGCACCGCGAGCACGACCATGGCCAGCACGTTCGACTCGATCGTGAAGAAGCTGAAGAAGTTGAGCAGGTCGAGCGGGATCGACGCGTCGCCGCGCGCGGTCCAGAAGGCGATGCTCGTCATGAGCTGTCCGACGATGGCCGCGAGGATCGCGAGCGCCATGACGGCGCGGCCGACGAGCAGGAGGCGGCGGATGCGCGAGGCCCGGACGGGCGTGGTCGCCTGCGTCTGCGAGGTCGTCATGCGCGCTCCTGGGCTCGGCACGGCGTCGAGGGCGGGCGCCCTGGCACGTCTCCCGCGAGCCTAGCCCGCGTCGCCGTGGCCGGGTCAGCCGCGGTGGAGCGACCGCCGGCGCGCGATGCCGATGAGGCCGCCGGCGACGAGCAGCAGCGCGGCCGTGATCGCGAGGCACGTCGTGGCGACCCCGAAGGCGCCGTTGTCGTAGGTCGCGGGATCCAGGTGCGGATACCAGTACGGGTTGCTCGCCGCCTCCTCGGGCGTGCTCGGGGCGCGCAGCAGCGTGTAGCCGAGCCACGTCGCCGGGAACACCACGACGGCCGCGAGATCGCGCCGGTGCACGGCGCGCGCACCCGCGGTCACGGCCCAGTCGACGAGCATCCACGCCGGCGCGATGACGTGCAGCACCTCGTTCGCCCACACGAGGGTCGCGCCGTCCGGCAGCTCGATCGGGCGCATGAGCGCGTTGTAGACGACGCCCGTGACGACCATGCAGGTGGTCGTCGCCAGCAGCACGACGTCGAAGCGGCGACCGAGCCGGACGGGCCGGGCCTGCGCGAGGGCGAGGGCGACGAGCAGGGCCATCGACGCCGTGTTCGACAGCACGGTGAAGAGTGAGCCGTACGCGACGAGGTTCACGGCGAGGTCGGTCGCCCCGCGCTCGCCCCAGAACTGCAGGCTCGTCAGCAGCTGCCCGAGGAGCGCGGCTGCGATCAGGGCCGCCATGCCGAGGCGCGCCGTGAGGAGCGTGCGGCTGCGGAGGTCGCTCGTGACGCGGACGTCTTCCTTGACAGTCATCCACCTCACCCTAGGAGGGGCGCCGCGCGGCTCCGAGCCGGTGTCCGCCGCGTTGAGGTCGGCTTGAGGCGATCTTGAGGAGCGACCGCGCGCGGATGCGGATGCCGTCCACAGCGTGCGGATGCCGGTCGGCGAAGCCCTCGCCGACCGGCATCCGGGTGCGTGGCCGCTACCTGCGCGCGGTGGAGCCCACCTCGAAGCCCGCGCGGTCGACCCGGCGGTGGAAGCGCATGCCGGCGAGGCCGCCGAGCACGGCGCCGATGAGCGCCACGACGGCGACGACGAGCGCCGAGATGATCGTGGCGGTCGTCGCCTGGTCCTCGGGCAGCGGCAGCGTCGGCATCGAGCCCGGCGGAACCGCGAAGTTCTGGCCCGCGACGAGGCCGACGATCGCGGCGAGGATCGCGATGACCACGGCCCACACCCACACGGCGACGCCCTGCTTCGCGCCGTCGAACCGGGCCATCCGCCCGGCCACGTACCCGCCGCAGTAGTAGCCGACGAACCAGATCGCCAGCAGGATGACGATGCCCCAGATGCCGGTCGTGTCGAGGTTCTGCTGCGCGTCCTCGACGACGTCGTCGACGCCGCCCGACAGCGATGCGACGAGCGCCACGATCGCCGCGGCGAGCGCGGTGAGCAGCACGACCGCGCCGGTGGCGGTGAGCCAGCCGAAGAAGGCCGAGCCGACCTTGACGCCGCCGAACCGCTCGCGCTCGCGCGCGACGACGACCTCGCGGTCGTGCCGCGGGTCGACGCCCAGCGGCTCGTCGACGACCCGTCGCTCGCGCACGTCGGCGACGCCGTCGCCGTCGCGGTCGGCGAGGTCGTGCCGTCGCTCGCGCACGTCGGCGACGCCGTCGCCGTCGCGGTCGGCCAGCCCGTGCCTGCGCTCGCGCTCGTCGGGGACGCCGTCGCGGTCGAGGTCGCGGTCGTGCCGCGGCAGCTCGCGCGTGCGCTCGTCGTGCTCGGCCGCGATGCGGCGGTCGCGGTCGTCGGTCGGGTCGAGCGGCCGGTCGGTTGGGTGGCCGGCGGCGCGCCGGTCTGCATCGGAGGGGTAGGGCTCGCCCCGACGGGCGGGGTCCTCAGGGCCGGTGGTGGTCATGTCGCTCTCCTCGCCTCGTGCACGTCTGCGTGCTCGATCGGCCGTCGTGGACGGCGTCGTGTCCCCCAGTATCGGGCGCGGGGCGGCTCCCGCCCCGTTTTCCCAGACGGCGTCCAGGCTCGGGCGACGCCCCGCGCTCGCGCGCCAGACATCCCTCTAGGCAACGCACCCCATCCGGAGTAAACTTGAGTCAACACCACTCAAGTTTGGATGCGAGGGTCGCCGGGGGAGGCGGGCAGCGCACGAAGGGGGAACCACATGGCACGGATGGGCGGCATGATGCCCGGCCAGGACGACCAGCAGTCGGCGCTGGAGCAGTTCGGCACCGACCTGACCGCGATCGCGCGCGCAGGCCGGCTCGACCCGGTGATCGGGCGCGACAGCGAGATCCGGCGCATCAGCCAAGTGCTGTCGCGGCGCACGAAGAACAACCCCGTGCTCATCGGCGAGCCCGGCGTCGGCAAGACCGCCGTCGTCGAGGGCCTCGCGCAGCGCATCGTCGCCGGCGACGTGCCCGAGAGCCTCAAGGGCAAGTCGCTCGTCTCGCTCGACGTCAACGCGATGATCGCCGGCAGCAAGTACCGCGGCGACTTCGAGGAGCGCATGAAGAACGTGCTCGCCGAGATCGCGAAGGCCGAGGGCCGCATCATCACGTTCATCGACGAGCTGCACATCATCATGGGCGCCGGCGCCGCCGAGGGCAGCCAGGGCGCGAGCAACATGCTCAAGCCGATGCTCGCGCGCGGTGAGCTGCGCATGATCGGCGCGACCACGCTCGACGAGTACCGCGAGTTCATCGAGAAGGACGCCGCGATGGAGCGGCGCTTCCAGCAGGTGTACGTGGGCGAGCCGAGTGTCGAGGACACCGTCGCGATCCTGCGCGGGCTCAAGGAGCGCTACGAGGCCCACCACAAGGTGACGATCGCCGACAGCGCCCTCGTCGCCGCCGCATCCCTCTCGAACCGCTACATCACCGCCCGGCAGCTGCCCGACAAGGCGATCGACCTCATCGACGAGGCGGCGAGCCGGCTGCGCATGGAGATCGACTCGGCGCCGACCGAGATCGACCAGCTGCGCCGCACCGTCGACCGCATGGAGATCGAGCGGCTCGCGCTCAAGCGCGAGAAGGACGACGCCTCGAAGGAGCGCCTCGCGCAGCTCGAGGAGACCCTCGCGGGCCTGCGCGCCGAGCTCGCCGAGCTCGACCAGCGCTGGCAGGCCGAGCGCTCGAGCCTCAACCGCATCGGCGGGCTGCGCGAGCAGCTCGACGAGCTGCGCAGCCGCGCCGAGCGGGCGCAGCGCGAGGGCGACCTCGAGCGCGCCTCTCGGCTGCTGTACGGCGAGATCCCGCAGGTCGAGGCGCAGCTGAAGGCCGCCGAGACGAGCGCGGCCGAGGCCGGTGCGCGCATGGTCGGCGACCAGGTGAGCGCCGACGACATCGCCTCCGTGGTCGCGGCGTGGACGGGCATCCCCGTCGGGCGCCTGCTGCAGGGCGAGACCGAGAAGCTGCTGCGGCTGGAGGACGAGCTGGCCGAGCGCGTCGTCGGCCAGCGCGAGGCGGTCTCGGCGGTCGCGGATGCGGTGCGCCGCACCCGCGCGGGCGTCTCCGACCCCGACAAGCCCACCGGCTCGTTCCTCTTCCTCGGTCCCACCGGCGTCGGCAAGACCGAGCTCGCGAAGGCGCTCGCCGAGCTGCTCTTCGACGACGAGAAGGCGCTCGTGCGCATCGACATGTCGGAGTACGGCGAGAAGCACTCGGTCGCGCGCCTCGTCGGCGCCCCTCCCGGCTACATCGGCTACGAGCAGGGCGGGCAGCTCACCGAGGCGGTGCGTCGCCGCCCCTACTCGGTGATCCTCATGGACGAGGTCGAGAAGGCCCACCCCGAGGTCTTCGACCTGCTGCTGCAGGTGCTCGACGACGGCCGGCTCACCGATGGCCAGGGCCGCACGGTCGACTTCCGCAACACCATCCTCATCCTCACGTCCAACCTCGGCTCGGCGTTCCTCACCGACCCGACGGTGCCGAAGGCGCAGGGCCGCGAGCAGGTGATGGGCGCGGTGCGCGCCGCGTTCAAGCCGGAGTTCGTCAACCGCCTCGACGACATCGTGATCTTCGACGCGCTCTCGCCCGACGAGCTCGGCGCGATCGTCGACATCCAGGTGCACGGCCTCGACCGGCGCCTGCGCGAGCGCAGGCTCACCGTGGAGGTGACGGATGCGGCGAGGCAGTGGCTGGGGGAGCGCGGCTACGACCCGATGTACGGCGCGCGGCCGCTGCGCAGGCTCATGCAGCGCGAGATCGACGACCGGCTGGCGCGGGCGCTGCTCGGCGGCGTCGTGCGCGACGGCGACACGGTCGTGGTCGACGTCGCGCCGGG
Source organism: Agrococcus sp. BE272 (assembly GCF_031457935.1). Lineage (NCBI taxonomy): Bacteria > Bacillati > Actinomycetota > Actinomycetes > Micrococcales > Microbacteriaceae > Agrococcus > Agrococcus sp. BE272. The sequence continues at coordinate 1,187,117 of NZ_JAVDXL010000001.1, forward strand.
CGGCTCGGGCCTGTGGGTGGGCCCGGCCGGCGCCGAGCGCCCCGCGCAATGGTCGTTCGACGCCGACACGGTCGACGACGTCGACGACATCGACGTGGTGGAGGGCGAGCCGCTCGACGACGACCGCTGACGCGCGGCGCCGCCGCGCCTCAGCACAACGCAAGCCCGCCCGCCGGATCCTGCGGCAGGATCCGGCGGGCGGGCTTGCGCGCCGCTGATCGGGCACCGCGGGCTTGCGTTGTGCGCCGCGGGTGGGAGGCGCCGGGACGCGGCACCGCCCACGACACGGCATGATCGTTCGGGTGCGCCAGCGCACGGGAACCGGAGGAACGATCGTGGCCGTCGCCTCGCACCTCGATGCCGAGGTCGCCCTGCCGCCGCTCACACCCGGCCCGCACCGCGCCCGGCTGGGCGTCATCTCGATCGTCGCGTGCTTCGGCGGGCTGCTGTTCGGCTACGACACGGGCGTCATCAACGGTGCGCTGCGGCCGATGAGCGCGGCGCTCGGCCTCGACGCGCTCACCGAGGGCGTCGTCACGAGCTCGCTCGTCTTCGCCGCTGCCGTCGGCGCGCTCGTCGGCGGACGGCTCTCGGATGCGCTCGGCCGGCGCCGGATGCTCGTCGCCCTCGCGGTCGTGTTCTTCGTCGGCACGGTCGTGCTCGTGCTCGCGCCCGGCTTCGAGGCGGTCGTGGCCGGCCGGGTGCTGCTCGGCCTCGCGGTCGGCGGCGCGTCGACCGTCGTGCCGGTGTACCTCGCCGAGCTCGCGCCCTTCGAGATCCGCGGCTCGATCTCGGGCCGCAACGAGGTCGCGATCGTCGTCGGCCAGCTCGCGGCCTTCGTCGTGAACGCGATCCTCGGGAGCGCGCTCGGCCACCTCGACGGCGTCTGGCGCATCATGTTCGCCGTCTGCGCGCTGCCCGCGATCGCGCTCTTCGTCGGCATGCTGCGCATGCCCGAGTCGCCCCGCTGGCTCGCGGCCCGCGGCCGGCACGACGAGGCGCTCGCGGTGCTGCGCACGGTGCGCGCCGACGACCGCGCGGTCGCCGAGCTCGCCCAGATCGAGCGTGCGGGCGCGCTGCCCGACGGGAGCCGCCGCGACCGGCTCCGCCTCGCCGAGGTGCTGCGCATCCCGTGGCTCCGCCGCATCCTGCTCATCGGCATCGGGGTGGGCGTCGCGCAGCAGCTCACCGGCATCAACTCGATCATGTACTACGGCCAGACGGTGCTCGTGGAGTCGGGCTTCTCGGCCCAGGCGGCGCTCATCGCCAACGTCGCCCCGGGCGTCATCGCGGTGGTCGGCGGCCTCGTGGCGCTCGCGATGATGGATCGCCTCGACCGCCGCACGACGCTGCTCATCGGCTTCTCGCTCACCACGCTGTGCCACGTGCTCATCGGGGTCGCCTCGGTCGCGCTCGAGCCGGGGCACCCCATCCGCCCCTTCGTGATCCTCGCGCTCGTGGTGGCCTTCGTCGGCGCGATGCAGACGTTCCTCAACGTCGCGACCTGGGTCTACCTCTCGGAGGTCTTCCCGCAGCGCATGCGCGGGCTCGGCATCGGCATCGCCGTCTTCGCGCACTGGCTCGCGAACGGCGCGATCGCGCTCGGCTTCCCGTCGCTCATCGGGGCGGTCGGGATCACCGGCACGTTCTTCCTCTTCGCGGCCGTCGGCGCGGTCGCGCTCGCGTTCATCGCCACGCAGGTGCCCGAGACGCGCGGCCGCTCGCTCGAGCGGCTCGAGCACGAGCTCGCCGCCGGCAGGCCGCTCGCGCGCCGCCGCTGACCGCGCGTCAGTGGAACGGGCAGCGCGAGCCCGACCGGGCGGCGGATGCGGCGCGCACGACGCCGCCGGAGGCGGGCTTCGTGGGCAGGCGGCGCCGGCTCACGTGCAGCCGCTCGCCGAGGATCGACAGCCGCGGGTCGCTGAGCGCGGCGATCGCGGCGGCGAGTCCCGCGATGGCGATCTTCTCGCCCGGGCAGCGGTGGCCGGTCGACGGGTGCCCGCCGCCGTGCGGGATGAAGGCGGCGATCGCCTCGAAGTCGTCGACGCCGACGAAGCGCTCGGGGTCGAACTCGTCGGCCCGCTCCCACGAGCGCTCGTCGGTGTCGGTGCCGAGGATGTCGATGAAGACGCGCCCGCCCGCCTCGAGCCGCTCGCCGTCGAGCTCGACGTCGACGATCGCCTCGGCCGGCAGCATCGGCACGAACGGGGCGGTGCGGCGCACCTCCTGCGCGAAGGCGGTCGCGAGCGGGCCCTCGGTCAGGCGGCCGCGCTCGGCGGTCTCGGCGGCGATGCGCTCGCGCCAGGCCGGCCGGTCGTGCAGCTCCTTCGCGGCGAACGCGACGAACCGCGCGACCGCGATCGTCGGCCGCAGCACGTTCTGCAGCTCGACGCCCGCGAGCCGCGCCGCGAGCAGCTCGCCGTCGGGCCCGCGGTGCCACGCCCACTCGTGGAGCGCGGTGCCCTCGGCGGCCTCGATCGTGCCGGCGCGCGCCGCCTCGATCAGCTCCTCCGCGTGCCGGTCGCACCACCGCCGGTTGAGCGCGGCGAGCAGGAACTCCGGCGAGTAGGGCACGCCGAACCCGTCGACGATCTGCGCCTCGCGCGCCGCCCAGCGCGTCTTCGCCTCGGCGGTGCCGGGCAGGCCGGCCCAGCGCATGATCGCGCGGCCGAGCGCGCCGACCGCGGCGTCGTAGGCGGAGCGCTCGCCGCCCGCGACCCACGCGTCGACCTCCGCCCGCCACTCCCGCTCGAGGTGGGGCAGCAGGCGCTCGACCTGCGCGTCCTCGTAGGCGACGTCGAGGAACGTCGCCTTGCGGTGGCGGTGCGCCGCCCCATCGAGGGAGTGCACCGAGCCGTGCCCGAAGAGCGTCTCCTGCACGAACGCCGGCATCGCGCCGTGCCGGCGCATCCGCTCCTCGTCGTAGAACAGGTCGACGCCCTCGGCGCCGCGCACGAGCAGCGAGGGCCGGCCGAGCAGCCGCAGGGGCACCGCCCGGGCGGCCGCCCCGCGGGCGCGGCGCCAGATGTGGGCGCCGAAGTCGTAGCCCTTCGCGACGAACGCGAGGGTGTCGTCGGAGGTGGGGGCGTTCGCCATGGGGTCCGTCCTTCCGTCCCGCCCGACGCTAGCCCTGCCGCCTGACCGCGCCCCGAGCGGCCTCCGGCGTCGGCCCTGGCCGATGTCAGACCCCACCTGCTAGGCTGGTCGCACTGCGTGAGCCGGGCGTCGAAGCCCCTCACCTGCGTCGTTGAACGCTCCTCTCTCCATCCGGCTCCCGGATGTCGATGAACCTTCCACGGCGAACGATCGCGGCCACCGCCGCGCTCGCCGAATCTGCGTCGACGCATCCACCCAAGAATCCGCCTGCACGAGTGTGCAGCGACCACGGATGCGCGCGCACGCTCACAGAAAGAGCAACCTTGACCGACATCACCACCACCGCGCCCACGCCGACCTTCGCCGAGCTGGGCGTGCCCGCCAAGCTCGTCACGGCCCTCAAGGCGATGGACCGCGAGCACCCGTTCCCGATCCAGGCCGACACCCTGCCCGACACGCTCGCAGGCCGCGACGTGCTCGGCCGCGGCAAGACCGGCTCCGGCAAGACCCTCGCGTTCGCCATCCCGCTGGTCGCCCGCCTCTCGGGCGAGCTCGCCGGCGGCGGCCGCCGCAAGGGCCTGCCGCTCGGCCTGGTGCTCGCGCCGACCCGCGAGCTCGCCACCCAGATCGCGGCGACGATCGCACCGCTCGCCAAGGCATCCGGCCTCACCGTCACCACCATCTTCGGCGGCGTCTCGCAGCGCCCGCAGGAGCAGGCGCTCCGCGCCGGCGTCGACATCATCGTCGCCTGCCCGGGTCGCCTCGAGGACCTCATCAACCAGGGCGTCGCATCGCTCTCGGCGATCGAGATGACCGTCATCGACGAGGCCGACCACATGGCCGACCTCGGCTTCCTGCCGGTCGTCACGAAGATCCTCGACAAGACCCCCTCCGGCGGCCAGCGCATGCTGTTCTCGGCGACCCTCGACAACGGGGTCGACAAGCTCGTCAAGCGCTTCCTGCAGAACCAGGTCATGCACTCGGTCGACGAGGCGCACTCGCCCGTCGCCGCGATGACGCACCACGTGTTCGAGGTCGCGCCCGACGACAAGAACCTGCTCGTGCGCCGCCTCGCCTCGGGCGAGGGCCGCCGCATCCTCTTCACCCGCACGAAGCACCAGGCGAAGAAGCTCGCGAAGCACCTCACCGCGTCGGGCATCCCCGCCGTCGACCTGCACGGCAACCTGTCGCAGAACGCCCGCGACCGCAACCTCGCGCAGTTCTCCGACGGCACCGTGCGCGTGCTCGTGGCGACGGATGTCGCCGCCCGCGGCGTGCACGTCGACAACGTCGAGCTCGTGGTGCACGTCGACCCGCCCATGGAGCACAAGGCCTACCTGCACCGCTCGGGCCGCACGGCGCGCGCGGGCTCGGAGGGCGACGTCGCGACCGTGATGCTGCCCGCGCAGCGCCGCGACACGATGACGCTGCTGCGCAAGGCCGAGATCTCGGTGCCCGCGCAGATCGTCACGGCGTCGTCGGATGCGGTCGACCAGCTCGTCGGACCGTACGCCCCGCACGTGGCGCCGGTCCCGGGCGGCCCCGGCTCCGGCAACGAGATCCAGCAGCCGCAGGGCGCCGGCCGCTCGGGCGGCGGCCGCGGTCGCGGTCGCGGCAGCCGTGACGGCGTCGCGGGCTCCGGCGCGCACGGCGCCGGCGCCGGCACCGCCCGCTCCGAGCGCCCCCGCAAGGACCGCTCGGGTCGTCCCGAGACCAAGGGCGGCGCCGGCGCTGCCGGCGGCCGCGGCGGCCAGGGCGGCGGCGCCCGCTCGGGCGGCGCCCGTTCCGGTCAGCCGGCCCGCCAGGGCGGCCGCTCCGGCGGCCAGGGCGGCGCACCCCGCGGCGGCTCGTCCGTGGCGTGGTCGTCGACCGGCGGCGGCTCGCTGCAGTCCGGCGGCAGCGCCGGCGGCGGCGCCCGCCGCGCCCCGCGCCGCGCGCAGGGCTGACGCCCCACCGCACCCCGCGCATCCGCGCACGGAACGGCCCTCGGCTCACCGCCGGGGGCCGTTCCGCGTCCGCGGGCGCAGATGTAGGGGCAGTGGCTGTCATCGCGGGGTGATGCGAGCACTTGGCCCTATATCTGTGGGGAGGCGAGGTGCGTTGCGGCGCAGCGGAGGGCGGCAGCCGCGCGAGGTGCGGGAGGCGCGCCTCCCGGCTCAGCGCGCCGCGAGCACCGCCGCGCCGATCGCCGCCGCGTGGTCGCCGAGGCGCGCGAGCTCGAGCCGGCGCGGCTGCGGCACGCCCTGCAGCGGCGCGTGCGCGGCGAGCTCGCGCTCGATCACCGGCAGCAGCAGGTCGGCGGCGGCGAGCATGACGCGGCCGCCGAGCACGACGACCTCCGGGTCGAAGGCGGGCAGCAGGCGGCGGAGCCCCGCCGCCACGGCCCATCCGGCCCGCTCCATGACGGCGAGCGCCGTCGCATCCCCGGCCCGCGCCGCGCGCTCGAGGTGCAGCGCCGTCGGGCGGCCGCCCGGCGCGAGCGCCACCGCCGCCGGCACCGCCGCCGCGTCGCGCGCGAGCGCGTTGCCGCCCGCGTAGGCCTCGATGCAGCCGCGCGCCGTGCACGAGCACACCGGCCCCGACTCGTCGACCGTCACGTGGCCGAGCTCGCCCGCGAGGCCGTGCGCGCCGAGCAGCGGCCGCCCGTGGGCGACGAACGCGCCGCCCACCCCGGTGCCGAGCGCGATGAGGATCGACGACGACGCATCCGCCGCCGCGCCCATCGCCGCCTCGCCGACGAGGTAGCCGTTGGCGTCGTTGTCGATCGTGACCGGCACGCCGAGCCGCTCGGCGAGCGCCGAGCGCAGCGCGAAGTCGCGCACGCCGAGGTGCGCGGCCCAGATGATCGACTCGCGGTCGCGCGGCATCCACGCGGCGATCGCGAGGCCGACGGCGGCGACGGGCGGGCGGCCGAGGTCGGCGAGCTGCGCGTCGAGCTCGCGGACGGCGCCCTCGAGCGCGTCGAGCAGCGCCTCGGGGCCGTGGATGCGGTGGGGCCGGTGGGTGCGCACGAGCACGTCGTCGAGCCCGCGGGCAGAGGTCGCCGAGGCGCCGCCGCCGGGGCGCGCGGCGAGCGCCACCCCCGCGATCTTCGTCCCGCCCACGTCGAGGCCTGCGATCGTCACGCTCCCATCCTGCCGTGCCGCAGCGCTCGCGCGGCCCGGGCGTCGCATCCGCCGACGACGCATCCGCGCGCCGCGCCCGAGCATCCCTCGCCTCCGGGCCCGCAGGCGGCAGGATGGCCCCATGCGGCTGGCGACCTGGAACATCCTGCACGGCAGGACCCACGCCGACCCCGCCGTCGACGAGGACCGGTTCCGCCGCGCGATCGCCGACCTCGACGCCGACGTGCTCGCGCTGCAGGAGGTCGACCGCGGCCAGTCGCGCTCGGGCCACATCGACCTCACCGCGGTCGCGGCGGAGGCCATGGGCGCCACGGCGTCGCGCTTCGTGCCGACCGTCATCGGCGATCCCGCACGGCCCTGGCGGCCTGCGGGCGACGACGACCTCGACGCGACCGCCGACGCCTACGGCATCGCGCTGCTGTCGCGCTACCCGGTGCTGCGCTGGCACGTGCACCGGCTGCCGCCCGCGCCGATGTTCCGTGCCCCGGTCGTCGACCCCGAGACGCACCGCGTGGTGTGGCTGCGCGACGAGCCGCGCGCGATCGTCGCGGCGACGATCCGCGCGCCGCACGGCGTCTGGACGATCGCGTCGGCGCACCTGACCTTCGTGCAGGGCACGAACGCGCAGCAGCTGCGCCACGGGATGCGGTGGCTGCGCACGCTGCCCGGACCGCGCGTGCTCATGGGCGACCTGAACCTGCCGCCCGGGATGGCACGTCGCGTGGCGCGCGCGCGGCTGCTGGCCCGGGGCGCGACCTACCCCTCGCACCGCCCGCTCGTGCAGCTCGACCACGTGCTGAGCGCCGACCAGCTGCCGCCGTCCCGGCAGGCGCGCGCGCCGCGCCCGGCGTTCTCCGACCACCTGCCGGTCGTCGTCGACTTCTAGCGGCCGCGGGCCGCCCGCCGGCCCGCCCGACGGGATGCGCGGCTCGCGCCGCCCGGGCACACTGGAGCCATGCGGATCCTGGTGACAGCGTTCGAGCCGTTCGGCGGCGACCCGGAGAACGCGAGCCTCGAGGCGGTGCGGCGGCTCGCCGACGCGTGGGCGGCCGACCCGCAGCCGGGCGCCGAGCTCGTCACCGGCACGCTCCCGGTCGCCTTCGGCGCCGCCGGCCCGGCGCTGCGGGCGCTCGTCGACGAGCACCGGCCGGATGCCGTGCTCGCGGTGGGCGAGGCGGGCGGCCGCCGCGCGATCACGCCCGAGCGGTGGGCGGTCAACGAGGACGACGCGCGCATCCCCGACAACGCGGGCGACCAGCCGCGCGGCACCCCGATCGACCCCGCGGGCCCGGCCGGGCGGCCCTCCGGCTTCGACGTCGACGCGCTCGTCGGGGCCATCCTCGCGGTGGGCCTCCCCGCCGACGCGAGCGACGACGCGGGCCGGTTCCTCTGCAACCACGTCGCCTACCTCGTCGCCGGGCTCGACGTGCCGGGCGGCTTCGTGCACGTGCCGGCGGTGCGCACGAGGGGCACCGCGGGCGTCGGCGACGAGACCGACCCCGGCGCCTCGGCCGACGCATCCGCCATCACCCACGAGGGCAGGCGGCTCACCTTCGACGACCTCGCGCTCGGGCTCGCGGCCGCCGTGCGCTCGATCGCGCACGGGGACAGCGCGGCGCACGAGCACGCGCGCGAGGCGCCGCGCGTCGACCGCGCCGGCACCGTCATCGCGGCGGCGCCCGACCGCGTCTACGCGGCGCTGCTCGACGCCGAGGCGCTCACCGCGTGGCTGCCGCCCGAAGGTGCGACCGCCGTGATCGAGGGGCTCGACGCGCGCGAGGGCGGCGGCTTCCGCGCCGTGCTGCGCTTCGACGACCCGGTCGACCCGAAGACCGACGAGGCGACGGATGCGTCGCGCGTCACGTTCGTCGAGCTCGTGCCGCACGAGCTCGTGGTGCAGCGGGTCGCCTTCGAGTCGGCCGAGGAGCGCTTCCGCGGCGACATGCTCATGACGTGGCGGATGCAGCCGGTCGCGGCGGGCACGCGGGTCACGGTCTCGGCGGCCGACGTGCCGCCGGGCATCTCGCCCGAGGACCACGAGCTGGGGCTCGGCCAGTCGCTCGCGAAGCTCGCGGCGTACCTCGAGGGGCAGCGGGGCGACTAGCGGGGCCGCCGGCCGCGGCAGCGGCGCTCAGTCGGCGCTGGCTGCTCCGGCGGCGGCCGCGGCGCGCTCGACCCAGCGCGGCGTCTCGCCGTAGCGCTGCGGCGGGATGAGCCGGCCCGCGGCGGAGTCGTCGGCGAGCTGCCGCGCGCGCTGCTCTCGCGTCGCCTCGCGCTTGGCGCCGAGCACCCAGGCGACCGCCGTGCGGCGGTAGCCGGCCGGCGCCTCGGCGAGGAACGCGCGCGCCGCCGCCGACGCGTCGAGGTGCTGCTGCAGCTCGGGCGGCAGCCGCTGCTCGCCGCGCTCGTACGCGTAGACGCCCGTCGCCTCCTCCCTCCTCGCCTCGAACGCCGCGATGCCGACCGGGCGCATCCGCCCCTCGGCCAGCAGCCGCTCGACGTGCGCGACGTTCACCGCCGACCAGGTCGACGAGCGCTTCCTGGGCGTCCAGCGCTGGCGGCGCGCGTCGCCGTCGATGCGCTGCGAGAGCGAGTCGATCCAGCCGAAGCAGAGGGCCTCCGGCACCGCCTCGGCCCACGTGGGGCCGCGCGGCTCGACGTGCTTGGCGTTGAGCCCCATCCAGAGCTCGGCGGCGGTCTCGTGATGCGCCTCGAGCCACGCGCGGAACTCGGCCGCGTCGCGGAAGAACACCGCCGGGCGCTCGGCCGAGCCGCCCGGTGTGCCGATGCGTGCGGATGCGTCGCTGGCCATGCGCTCAGCATCGCACCGACCTGCGACCTGGAGTTGAACCCTGGGAGACAGCCAGTTGACTTCCAGGAAGGGGGGACGACTATGGGGGACAAGTCAGTGCCATCGGAGGCACCGCCTCCACGTCAGACGGAATGGATGGATCATGACCGACGCATACCAGCCCAACGACCAGCTCCACCGACCCGGCGGCATCCCGCCCGAGGCGGAGCCGGTCTTCGGAACCCCGACCGTGCCGCCGACGCGAGCGCCCGGTCAGTCGGAGCACAGCACGAAGGACACGGCGAAGGAGGAGGCCGCGCACGTGCGCGACACCGCCGCGGAAGCGGGCCGCAACGTCGCCGGCACCGCCAAGGAGGAGGCCCGCAACGTCGCCGGCGAGGCGAAGCAGCAGGCGCGCCACCTGTGGGACCAGACGATGCACGAGGCGCGGGGCCAGGCGAAGGCGCAGACGCAGCGCGCGGCCGACGGCATGCACACCTTCGGCGGCGACCTGCGCAAGATGGCCTCGGAGTCCGGCCAGCAGGGCCTCGCAGCGCAGCTCGCCGGCGAGGTCGGCGACCGCGTCGACGCGGCGGCCAACTGGCTCGACGGGCGCGAGCCCGCCGACCTGCTCGACGAGGTCAAGCGCTACGCGCGCCAGCACCCCGGCACCTTCATCGCCATCGCGGGCGTCGCCGGACTCGTCGTCGGCCGGCTCACGCGCGGCATGATCGGCGACGCGCAGGACCAGGCGAAGGGCACCTCGACCGCCCGCCACGCCGACTCCACCTCGGTCGCGGGCATCCGCTCGCCGGAGGCCCGGCCCGGCGGCTCGACGCAGGGCGTCGTCACCGACTGGGACGTCCCGGCGCAGACGGGCCACCAGCCGCACGGCACCGGCATCCCCGCGAGCACCGGCATGCCGGGCAGCACGGGCATCCCGCCGGCCACCGGCGTGCCGACGGCCACGCCCAGCGGCGTCCCGACGACGGGCACCGGTGTCCCCGGCAGCCAGGGCGACCCGACCACGCGGAGGGAGGGCGGACTGTGACCGACCCCACCACCGGCATGCGCGGAGCGCACGCCGCGCATGAGGATCCCGCCGTCGCGGCGGCCGAGACGCCCGCGGAGGAGCGGGCGGCCTCGCAGTCGCTCGGCGACATCGTCGGCGACCTGATGCGCGACACCTCGACCCTCATGCGCCAGGAGATCGCCCTGGCGAAGGCCGAGGCCAAGGAGCAGGCGACCCGTGCGGGCAAGGGCGCGGGGATGCTCGGCGGCGCCGGCTACGCAGGCGGCCTCGTCATCCTGTTCCTGTCGCTCGCGCTCATGTTCGCGCTCGGCGACTGGCTCGAGCACCTCGGCTGGGGCGCGCTCATCGTGGGCGTGCTCTGGGCGATCGTCGCCGCCGTGCTCTACACGCAGGGCCGCAAGGAGCTCGCGAAGGTCGAGCCCATGCCCGAGACGGTCGACTCCGTCAAGCACATCCCCGACATCACGCACACGAAGGAGGAGAACCGATGAACGAGACACCTGAGGAGATCCGCGCGCGGATCGAGCGCACCCGCGCCGAGGTCAGCGGCGACGTCGACGCACTGGGCGAGAAGGTGTCGCCGAGCGGCATGGTCGGTCGCCAGACCGAGCGCATCAAGGGCCGGTTCGGCGACGTCAAGGACCGCGTGTTCGGCGTCGACGACCACGACCCCGGAGCCGTCGGGCGGATGGGCGACGACGTGCAGGGCGCGATCGGCCACGCCGGCGAGAGCGTCCGTGACGGCGCCGACCGGGCCGTCCGCAAGGCGAAGGGCAACCCGCTCGCCGTCGGACTCATCGCCTTCGGCGTCGGCGCGCTCGTCGCCTCCCTCATCCCCGCGAGCGACAAGGAGAAGGAGGTCGCGAGCAAGGTGAAGGAGGGCGCGCAGCCCCTCGTCGACGGCGCGAAGGATGTCGCCCAGGAGATGGGCGAGCACCTGAAGGAGCCCGCGCAGCAGGCGGCGCAGTCCGTGAAGGACACGGCGCAGCAGGCCGGCGAGCACATCAAGGGCGACGCGCAGTCGGCCGCCAAGGACGTGCAGGACGACGCGCAGCGCGCCCGTCAGCACGTGCAGGACGAGGCGCAGCGCTAGCCGCTCCGCCGCACGACCCGAGGCCCCGGCGGAGGACCGCCGGGGCCTCGTCGTGCGCCGGCCGCGTCGCGCCGGACGGGCGCGCGCCTACGCGCCGACGGCCTCCCGCACGGCCTGCGCCAGCGCATCCACGTCGTCCTCGGTCGTGTCCCACGTGCACATCCAGCGCACCTCGCCGGCCGGGGCGTCCCAGTCGTAGAAGAAGAAGCGCTCGCGCACCCGGTCGGCGACGCCCTCGGGCAGCCGCGCGAAGACGCCGTTCGCCTGCGTGGGGTAGGCGAACCCGACGCCGGGCACCTGCTCGACCGCGGTCCGCAGGCGCGTCGCCATGGCGTTGGCGTGCGCGGCGCTCTCGCGCCACAGGTCGCCCTCGAAGAGCGCGACGAGCTGCGCCGAGATGAAGCGCATCTTCGACGCGAGCTGCATGTTGAGCTTGCGGAGGTACAGGAGGCCCTCGCCAGCGCCCTCCGAGAGCACGACGACCGCCTCGGCGCCCATCGCGCCGTTCTTCGTGCCGCCGAGGGAGAGGATGTCGACGCCCGCGTCGGTCGTGAACGCGCGCAGGTCGGTGCCGAGCGAGACCGCCGCGTTCGACAGCCGCGCGCCGTCGACGTGCAGCAGCATGCCGCGCTCGTGCGCGTGGTCCGCGATCGCCCGGATCTCGTCGGGGGTGTAGAGCGTGCCGAGCTCGGTCGACTGCGTGATCGAGACCGCGAGCGGCTGGGCCCGGTGCTCGTCGCCCCAGCCCCACGCCTCGAGGTCGATGAGCGCAGGCGTGAGCTTGCCGTCGGGCGTCGGCACGGTGAGCAGCTTCATGCCGCCGACGCGCTCGGGAGCGCCGCCCTCGTCGACGTTGATGTGCGCGCTCTTCGCCGCGATCACCGCGCCCCACCGGGGCAGGAGCGACTGCAGCGCGAGCACGTTCGCGCCGGTGCCGTTGAAGACCGGGAACGCCTCGGCGGCGTCGCCGAAGTGGCCGCGCACGACCTCCTGCAGCCGCGCCGTGTAGTCGTCGGCGCCGTAGGCGGTCTGGTGGCCCCCGTTGGCCGCGGCGACGGCCGCGAGCACGGCGGGGTGCACGCCGGAGTAGTTGTCGGAGGCGAACCCGCGGCGATCCGCGTCGTGGAGCTGCTGCACGGGACGATCCTCGCAGACGAGCTGATGGGTGCGCGTGCAGGAGCTTCGCGACAGAATGCGGAGCAGGGAGACCCGCGGGCCGGCGACGACGCCGGAGCCGCGCGACGATTGGAGGAGCGCATGAACCACGCATCGCAGCCCGGGGAGCACGGCCGGCACGACGAGCACGAGCACGAGCACGGCGAGCACGGCCACGAGGGGCACGAGCACCACGGCGAGCACGGCCACCACGACGAGCACGGCCACCACGTGGCCGGCACGCACCTCGACGACGACGCCGACTCGCCGGTCGAAGGGCTCGGCTCGCAGTCCGACGGCTCCGGCTCGCCGGTGCGCGACGCCGCCTCGCCGGCTGAGGGCGCACGCGGATCCGCCGGGGACGGCGCCACACAGGATGCCGCCTCGCCCGCGCAGGGCCTCGGCCCGTCGCCCACGGGCGAGGGCTCGCCCGTGCAGGACGCCGACTCGCCCGAGCACGGCACCGGTCCCGCCGTCGTCGACGAGGCCGAGCGGCACGACCCGCGCCACTGACCACAGGCGGGACCCAGCCCCGACGGGGTCGGGTCCCGCCGCGCGGCGCGCCCGCTCAGGGTCGGCACAGGTCGAGCGACCACACTGCCGGGCGCGGGAGCAGCGGCGCCCTCCGGCGCCGACCGCGAGGAAGGGAGACCGGATGCCCGAGCGCATGGACGCAGGACAGCACCCGACCGACCAGCACGTGCCCGACGAGCGCCCGACCGACCCGGGCGAGTTCGAGTTCGCCGAGCAGCGACCGGACCAGCCCGTCGCCGACCACGGGGCGGAGGACGTCGCGAGCGAGGCCGAGGGCCTCAGGCCGCACGACGGCGCCGACGTGCCCGGCGCGACGCGCCACCTCGACGCGGGCGTGCACCCGCACCCCGTGCCGGCGCCCGACGAGCAGGAGCAGGCCGACCCGCTCGGCTGACGCGACGACGCCCCGGTGGCCGGGCGCGCGCATCCGCGTCCGCCCGGCCGCCGGTCGTCAGGGCCCAACGGCTGACGTCGAGCCGGGCCGCGTAGCCTGCCCGCATGGGTGCGCAGATCGTGTGGTTCCGCCGTGACCTGCGGGTGCACGACCACCCGGCGCTCACCGCCGCCGCCGAGGCCGGCGAGGTGCTGCCCGTCTTCGTCGTCGATCCGGCGTTCGAGGATGCGGGCGTGCCGCGCACCGCGGCCTTGCGCACCGCGCTCGCCGCGCTGCACCGCGCCACCGACGGCGCCCTCATCGTGCGCAGCGGCCGGCCCGAGCAGGTCATCCCCGCGCTCGCCGCCGAGGTGGGGGCGGATGCGGTGCACGTCTCGGGCGAGGCGACGCCCGGTGGCCGTCGGCGCGACGCCCGCGTCGAGGCGGGGCTCGACGTGCCGCTCGTGGCGACCGGCACCCCGTACGCCGTCTCGCCGGGGCGCGTGCGCAAGCGCGACGGCGAGCCGTTCCGCGTCTTCACGCCCTTCTCGAAGGCGTGGCTCGAGCACGGATGGCGGGCGCCCGCCGAGCTGCCGGCCGGCACCCGCTGGGTGCGCCGGGCCGAGGGCGAGCCGCTGCCCGAGCCGCCCGAGACGTCGGCCGAGCTCGGCTGGGCGAGCGAGGAGGGCGCGCTCGAGCGGTGGCACGAGTTCCTCGACGACGCGATCGACGACTACGACACCGCCCGCGACCGCGCCGATCTCGACGGCACCTCCCGCCTGTCGATCGCGCTCAAGCTCGGCGCCGTGCATCCGCGCACGCTGCTCGCCGACCTCGACCGCATTGCACCGAGCCGCAGCGCGGCGGCGCAGCGCTCGCTGAAGCGCTACCAGACCGAGCTCGCCTGGCGGGAGTTCTACGCCGACGTGCTGCTGCACCACCCGCGCTCGGCCTGGCACGACTACGGCGACCAGCTGCGCGGCATCGCCTACGACGAGCCGGGCGAGCTCTTCGAGGCGTGGTGCGAGGGGCGCACCGGCTTCCCGTTCGTCGACGCCGGCATGCGCCAGCTGCTCGCCGAGGGCTGGATGCACAACCGCGTGCGCATGGTGACGGCCAGCTTCCTCACGAAGGACCTCCACGTGTGGTGGCTGCACGGCGCCCGCCACTTCCTGCGGCACCTCGCCGACGGCGATCTCGCGTCCAACAACCACGGCTGGCAGTGGACGGCCGGCACCGGCACCGACGCGGCTCCCTACTTCCGCGTCTTCAACCCGGTGCTGCAGGGCCAGCGCTTCGATCCGGACGGCGACTACGTGCGCCGCTGGGTGCCCGAGCTGCGGCACATCGCGGGCGCCGCGGTGCACGAGCCGTGGAGGGTGCCCGACGGCTCCGCGCACGGCTACCCGGAGCGCATCCTCGACCACAAGGCCGAGCGGGAGGAGGCGCTCGCGCGCCTCGCCGCCGTCAAGCGCTGACCCGGGCGCCCGCCGGCCGCCCGCCGCGCCCCGCCGCGCTGCGCGAGGGGATGCACAACGCAAGCCCGCCGCGGCGATCCTGCGGCGCTCCGGCCGAGGGCGGCCGGGACGCCGCGGAACGCGGCCTGCGGGCTTGCGTTGTGCGCGGGGTGCGCGGCGCCGGGCGCCGCGGCCGCCCCGACTAGCGGGCCTGCGCCCGCCGCACGAGCGTCAGCCAGACCGCCGCGCCGAGCGCAGCGAAGCCGGCGATCACGACCATCCAGCCGCCCCAGCCCATGCCGAGGACATCCATCGCCGCCGCCCGGAACGCATCCGACAGCAGCGCCCCCGCGACCACCGCGAGCACGACCGCGGCGAGCCCGATCCAGAACACCCAGAGGAACGACTGCCCCCAGCGGTGGAACGCGGTGGTGATCGCCGCGCCGACCAGCATCACCGCGAGGATGAGCAGGAAGGTCTGCACGAGCGTCTGCCACCACGCGCCGATGCCCGTGTAGAAGGTGTCGAAGAAGCGCACGCCGAGCCCGAAGCCGCCGGTCGCGACCTCGACGACCTTGCCGATCGTCACGACGACGGCGTAGAAGGCGGCGTTGCCGACGAAGACGAGCGCGGTGCCGGCGGCGAACTCGCGGCGGGTGAGGCCGAGGCCGAGCGCGAGCGGGAAGTACTGCCCCATCGCCGTGAATCCGAAGCCGATGAGCGGCCCGAGCAGCGCGAAGATCGCGCCGTTCCACTGCATGCCGGTGTTCATGCCGGTGCGCGCGTCGGCGCCGCCGACGCCGACCACGAGCGCGCCGACGATGAGCACGAGCGAGAGCGAGAGCGACATGATGATGAGCGGCCAGCCGAAGGCCTGCAGGCGGTTGACGGTGTGCAGCTGCACGACGTTGCGGATGCGCATGGCGGCTCCTCAGACGGTCGCGACGTCGGTCGCGGGGTCGGCGCCGGCGGTGGCCGGAGCGGTGGCGGATGCGGTGGTCAGGTGCACGAAGAGCTCCTGGAGGGAGACGGGCGAGACGTCGAGCCCCGCCTCGCGGGCTGCGCGCTCGTCGCCGTCGCGCGTGGAGAGCGTGGCGGTCGCGAGCCCGCCGAGCTGCGTGCGGTCGAGCGCCTCGCGCCCGGCGAGGAACGCGTCGACGTCGGCCGCGCGGCCCGAGACGGTGATAGCCGCGTCGTGCAGCTCGTCGGTGTCGGCGTCGAGCAGCACGCGGCCCTGGTCGAGGATGACGACGTGCTCGAGGAGGTTCGCGACCTCGTCGATGTGGTGCGTGGAGAGCACGACGGTGCGGGGGTGCTCGCTGAAGTCGGCGAGCAGGCGGTCGTAGAACATCCGCCTGGCCACTGCGTCGAGGCCGAGGTAGGGCTCGTCGAAGAACGTGATCGGCGCCCGGGAGGCGAGCCCGATGACGATGCCGATCGCCGAGAGCTGGCCGCGCGAGAGCTTCTTGATCATGCGCCGCTCGGGCAGCTGGAACTGCGCGACGAGGGTGTCGGCGTAGGCCTGGTCCCAGTGCGGGTAGGCGCCGGCCGCGATGCGCAGCACGTCGACGGCACGGAACGTGTCGGGGTAGCGCTGGCTCTCCTGGATGAACGCCGTCTGCGAGAGCACCTCTGCGTTCTCGACCGGGCTCTGCCCGAGCACCCGCATCTCGCCGGCGGTGGCGAACACCTGGCCGGTCAGCAGCTGCATGAGGGTGGTCTTGCCGGCCCCGTTGCGCCCGAGCAGGCCGTGGATGCGGTGCTCGGCGAGGGTGACGGAGACCCCGTCGAGCGCGCGCACGTCGTCGTAGTGCTTGGCGAGGTCGGTGGTGACGATGGCGCTCATCGCGCGAACTCCTTCGTGATCATGCGCGCGAGGTCGTCGGGGCTGATGCCGAGCTGCTCTGCCTCGCGCAGCAGGGGAGCGATGTACTGGTCCTCGAACGCGAGCCTGCGTCGTTGGCGGAGCGCCTCTCGGGCGCCGGGGGCGACGAACATGCCGATCCCTCTCCTCTTGATGAGCACCTCCGCGTCGACGAGCAGGCCGAGGCCCTTGCCGGCGGTCGCGGGGTTGATGCGGAGGAAGGCGGCGAGCTCGTTGGTGGAGGGCACGGGGCCGTCCTCCGGGTAGGTGCCGTCGAGGATGCCGTCCTCGATCTGCTCCGCCACGGCTACGAACAGCGGCTTGCTGTCGTCGAGCATGGCTGCCTCCTTGGGTGGGTGGGGCGGATGCGCGCACATCCTGGGCGAGCTGCGCGGCTCACCACGTTGGTTCATTACTCGACTAATGAACCATGGAACCGGCGCGTCGTCAAGCGGGTCGCTGGATCCGGCTCACCGCGCGCGGCGTGGGCGCGCACAACGCAAGCCCGCCGGCGCGATCCGGCGGCGTCTGCGCCGCGAGGGGCGAGGAGGCCGCGGAGCGGAGCCGGCGGGCTTGCGTTGTGCGGAGGGGCGCTGCGGACGGAGCGACGCGGCTACGCCCTCAGCGCGTCCTTCCACTTCACCGCGGCGCCCGTCTTCAGCAGCGACCGCTCGTAGACGCGGGCCGCGAAGCCGATGACCAGCACGGTGAAGGCGACGAGCACCGCGAGCGACAGCAGCGGCTCCCACCACTGCTGCGTCTGCAGGTAGACGCGCATCGGCACCGCGACGGGCGCCGAGAACGGCACGTACGACATGATCTGCAGCGCCAGCGGGTTGTTGTTGAACATGATCACGAGGAAGTACGGGATCATCACGAGCATCATGATCGGGCTCGTCGCGGTGCCGAGGTCCTCGGCGCGGGAGACGAGCGCGGCGGCGGCCGCGTAGAGCGCCGCGAGCATCACGAAGCCGACGGTGAAGAGCAGCACGAACCACACGATCGGCATGCCAAGCCCGTCGAGCAGCAGCTGCGAGCCGGTGATCGCCCCGCCCAGCAGCACGACCGCGGCGATCAGGATGATCTGCGCGAACGCGAGCACCGAGTTGCCGAGCACCTTGCCCGCGAGGATCGCCCGCGCCGACACGGTCGCGAGCATGATCTCGACGATGCGCGACTGCTTCTCCTCGACGACCGACTGCGCGATCGTCTGCCCGAAGGTGATGGCGGAGGAGAAGAAGACGACGCCGAAGGCGAGCCCGATGAAGTAGGTGAGCATGGGGTCGGGCGCGTTGGGGTCGAGCAGCTCGAGCGCGGGTGCGACGCTCAGCAGCTGCAACAGGTCGCTCGGCGCCTCGCGATCGGCGAGCACCGTGAGGCCGGAGGGCCCGTCGCCGGGGACGACCCCGGCGTCGGCCGTGCCGTCCAGCACCGCCTGCCGCACCGCATCCGCCCCCTGCAGCGTCTCGACGGCGAGCCCGTCGAGTCCCTGCAGGGTCGAGGCGAGCTCGGCGGTCGTGGCGACACGGGTGTCCTGGTCGAACAGCTCGGGGCCGACCGACGAGAAGATCACCGCGCCGAGGATGAGCGCGAGCAGGATCGCGGTCGAGATGAGGTAGCTCTTCGACCGCACCTTCGTGACGATCTCGCGCTCGGCGACGATGCCGACCGCCTGGGCGAAGGGCGTGCGCCCGCGGTGGGGGGCGGATGCGGTGGGCGCGGTCATCGGACGACCTCCTGGAAGATCTCGGTGAGCGGGCGGGCGACGGGGGAGAAGCTGCGCACGGCGCCGCGCTCGATCGCCTCGCGCAGCACGCGGTCGGCGTCGGCGTCGGTGGCGGCGGTGAAGCGCACGTGGCCGCCGTCGAACTCGAGCACCTCGACGCCGGGGATGCCGCGCACGAAGCCGGCGTCGCCGGTCTGCAGCACCCACTCGGGGCGGGCGTGCGCCGCGCGGATCTGCTCGCGGGTGCCGGCGGCGCGCACCTCGCCGTGGGCGAGGATGACGAGCGAGTCGCAGAGCCGCTCGACGACGTCGAGCTGGTGGCTCGAGAACAGCACGGGCGCCCCGGCGCGCGCGACGTCCCGCAGCACCTCGAGCGTCGTCTCGACGGCCATCGGGTCGAGGCCGGAGAAGGGCTCGTCGAGCACGAGCGCGGTGGGCTCGTGCACGAGCGCGGCGGCGATCTGCGCCCGCTGCTGGTTGCCGAGGCTCAGCGACTCGAGCGTGTCGGCGCGGCGCTCGGCGAGCCCGAGCTGCTCGAGCAGCGCGTCGGCGCGGCGCGAGGCGTCGATGCGGCTCATGCCGTGCAGGCGGCCGAGGTAGACGAGCTGCTCGAGCACCTGCATCTTGGGGTAGAGCCCCCGCTCCTCGGGCATGTAGCCGAACTGCGCGCGGTCGTCGGCGGTGACCGGGCGGCCGTCGACCTCGACCGAGCCGCTGTCGGGCGCGAGCACGCCGAGGATGATGCGCATCGCGGTGGTCTTGCCGGCGCCGTTCGCGCCGACGAAGCCGGTCATGAGGCCGTCGTGCACGTCGAAGGAGACGTCGCGCAGCGCCTGGTGCCCGTGGAACGAGCGGGAGATCGAGCGGATGGAGAGCATGCTCCGACGCTACGGTCGCGAGCGCCGGCGGGCCTCCCCCGCGAGGCTGGACTTGCGGCTCCGCCGGGCGGGGGAGCGGCCGTCGTCCGACTCGCTGTCGTCCGTCGACCGGCCAGGTGCCGCTCCGACCGGATAGTCCGGCCGGAGTGATGCGGAGCCGGTCGACGAACGGGCGGCGCGGGCGTCAGGCGGGGGCGTCAGGCGGGCGTGACGGGCGAGGCTGCGGCGCGCTCGCGGCGCCGCAGCGCGAGCTCGCGCAGCCCGAGGAACAGCGGGAAGGTGCACGCGATCGCGGTCAGCCCGCTCAGCAGCACGAGCGCCCACACCCAGCGTGCCCAGCCGAGCCGCGCGCCCTCCACGAGCATGAAGATCGACGCCGCGACCGCGACGACGAGCAGGTCGACCGAGGCCGACGAGGCGGCCGCGTTCGCGAACCAGCCCTCGAGGTAGCCGAGCCCGCCCGCCTCGGCGATGAAGGCGATGTTGAACCACCAGGTGCCGACGAGCCCGACCGCCGAGAGCACGAACCACGCGATCGCGACCCCTGGCCCTCGCGGCGCCGCCGGGCGGTCGGCTGGTCCGCCTGAGCGCGGCTCGTCAGCCACGCGGCGCCACCACCCCGTGCTCGTACGCCCAGATGACGGCGTGGATGCGGTCGCGGATGCCGAGCTTCAGCAGCACGTTCGACACGTGCGTCTTCACCGTGGCCTCGCCGACGAAGAGCTCCTTCGCGATCTCGGCGTTCGAGCGTCCGCGCGCCAGCAGCAGCAGCGTCTCGCGCTCGCGCTCGGTGAGTTGCGCGAGCGCGGGCGGGGCGGATGCCTCGCGGGCGCCGGCGCCGTCGGTCGCGTCGGCCGGGGGCGCGGCGGGCGTCGCCGCGAACCGCTCGATCACCCGGCGCGTCACCTCGGGGCTCAGCAGCGCGTCGCCGCGGGCGAGCGCGTGCACCGCGTCGATGAGGTGCTCGGGCTCGGCGGTCTTCAGCAGGAAGCCGCTCGCGCCCGCCGAGAGCGCCTCGAAGAGGAAGTCCTCGCGGTCGAAGGTCGTGAGCATGAGCACGGCCGGATGCGCCGAGGTCGCGGTGATCGCGCGCGTCGCCGCGAGGCCGTCCATGCCGGGCATCTGCACGTCCATGCAGATCACGTCGGGCCGCAGCTCGGCGGCGAGCCGCACGCCCTCCGCGCCGTCCCGCGCCTGGCCGACGACCTCGAAGCCGGGCTCGCTCGTGAGGATCGTCTCGAAGCCCGCGCGCACGAGCGCCTGATCGTCCACCAGCAGGATGCGCGTCACGCGCCCACGGTATCGGCCGTTGCGCCGCGGAGCCCGGCCGGTACTCTGGTCAGAGCTTTGCCCCCACGGAATGGTTGCAGGATGCGCACGAAACCTCGTCTGATCGTCACCGCGGTGGTTGCGGCCCTCATGGGCGCGCTGCTCACCGTCGCGCCGCCCACGGGCATCGCCGACCGGGCTGTCGCGGCCGAGGCCGCCGACTTCGACCCAGGCTTCCTCGTCTCCGACCAGCAGCTCTACGACGGCGGCGCGATGAGCGCGGCGCAGGTGCAGGCGTTCATCGAGTCGAAGCACCGCGGGTGCGAAGCGGGCTACACGTGCCTCAACCGCTACCGGCAGAGCACGGTCGCGATCCCGGCCGACGCGTACTGCGGTGCGCTGGCGGCGACGAGCGACGAGTCGGCGGCGAGCATCATCGCGCGCGTGGGCGCCGCGTGCGACATCTCGCAGCGGTTCCTGCTCGTGCTGCTCGAGAAGGAGCAGTCGCTGGTCTCGCACACGAAGCCGACGAGCATCCGCTACGAGCGAGCGACCGGGTTCGCGTGCCCCGACACGTCGCCCTGCAACTCCACCTACGGCGGCTTCTACTACCAGGTCTACTTCGCCGCCCGGCAGTTCAACCGCTATGCGGCGCTGCCCGACAACTACCGCCACCAGGCGGGCGAGACCAACCAGGTGCTCTTCCACCCGAACGCCGCCTGCGGCTCGAGCCCCGTCTACATCGAGAACCTCGCGACCGCGGGCCTCTACAACTACACGCCCTACCAGCCCAACGCCGCGGCGCTCGCGAACCTCTACGGCTCGGGCGACACCTGCTCCGCCTACGGCAACCGCAACACCTGGCGCATCTGGACCGACTGGTTCGGCGACCCTACGATCACCCTGCCGACGGCGACGCGCGTCTCGGGCGCCGACCGCTACGCCACCGCCGTGCAGATCTCGCGCCGCACATTCGCGACCACCGCCCCGGTCGTCTACCTCGCCAGCGGCCAGGACTTTCCCGACGGGCTCGCCGCAGGCCCCGCCGCCGCGCACGAAGGCGGCCCGGTGCTGCTCACGCCCCAGGGCTCCATCCCGCAGGCGGTGCTCGACGAGATCCGGCGACTGCGGCCCGCGAAGGTCGTCATCGTCGGCGCCGAGCCGTCGGTGTCGGCCGCGGTGCAGACCGCGGTGCAGGCGCTCGATCCGAACCGCGAAGTCGTGCGGCTCGGCGGCGTCAACCGCTACGAGACCAGTCGGCTCATCGCCGAGCACGCCTTCGACTCCGCCGCGTCGGCCTTCGTCGCCACGGGCATCCGCTTCCCCGACGCGCTCGCTGCCGGCCCGGCCGCGGCGCTCCGCGACGGCCCCGTGCTGCTCGTCGACGGGCGGTCGGCGCAGGCCGACGCCGCCACGCTCGCGACGCTGCAGGGCCTGGGGGTCGGATGGGCCGGGGTGGTCGGCGACGCATCCTCAGTCTCGCAGGGGATCGCCTCGGGCCTCGCCGCGGGCGGCCGCACGGTGCAGCGCTACGCCGGCAGCGACCGCTACGCGACCGCCGTGCAGCTCTCGCGCCTGTTCCGCGACGTCGGCTCGGCGTACGTCGCGAGCGGCACGGGCTTCCCCGACGCGCTCGCCGGCGCCGCGGCCGCGGGCGCGACCGGTGCGCCGCTGCTGCTGACCGGGCCGAGCTGCATGCCGGCCACGACGCGCAGCGCCCTCATCACGTTCATGCCCGACGACGTGCTCGTGCTCGGCGGCACCCCGACGATCTCGGAGGCCTCCGCGCGGTACACGAGCTGCTGAGGCGGCCGGCGCCCGAGCCCGACCCGCGTCAGCGCGACGGCACCCGTGCCCGAACGAGCCAGCCGCCGCGCGAGCGCGGCCCCACCTCGAGCGCGCCGCCGAGCGCCGCGATGCGCTCGCGCATGCCGACGAGCCCGGCGCCCGCGCCGTGCCAGCCCGGTCCGCCGCCGTGCCCGTCGTCGGCGACCTCGACTTCGAGCTCGTCGTCGAGGAAGCGCACGCGCACGTCGACCTGCGCCATCGGGCCTGCGTGCTTGCGCGCGTTCGTGAGCGCCTCCTGCACCACCCGGTAGGCGCCGAGCCCCACCATCGGCGTCACCGGGCGCGGCTCGCCGATCGTCTGCAGCGCCACCCGCTGGCCGCTCGCGCCGGCTGAGGCGACGAGCTCGGGCAGCGCGTCGAGGTCGGGCGCGCCGGTGGGCTCGTCCTCCGAGCGCAGCGTCACCACGAGCGACCGCAGCTCGCCGATCGCGTCGCGAGCCGACTGCTCGACGTGCCGCAGCGCATCCGCCGCCCGCTCGGGATCGGCCGCGAGCACCCGCCGCGCGGCACCGGCCTGCACGCCCATCGCCGAGACGTGGTGCGCGACGACGTCGTGCAGCTCGCGGGCGATGCGCAGCCGCTCGAGCGAGACCGCCTGGTCGGCGAGCAGCGCCTGCTGCGCCTGGATCTCGGCGTGGGCGGCGTCGAGCTGCTCCTGCTCGAGGGCGGCGCGCCAGGCGCGATCGCCGAAGATCCAGCCGCCGCCGAAGTAGGCGGCGTTGATGACCACCTGGATCATGAGCAGCGCGAAGTAGGCGGCCACGCCGCGCTCGCCGGTCTCGGGCTCCGAGAAGCCGCGGATCGCCGAGACCGCCAGCCACACCGCCATGGCGACGACGATCACGACGCGCGACCAGTGCGCGAGGCGGCGGTTCGCCTCCCACGCGCCGATCGAGTAGATGCCCATGAAGAGCGCCACCTGCGACACGTACAGCTCGAGGGCGCCCGCCTCGCCGGCGACGATGTAGATGACGATCTGCGCCGCAGCGACCGGCACCGGGTGGCGGCGGCGCAGCACGAGGGGCGCGGCGAGCAGCACGGCTGCGAGCATCGGCGCCCACAGCGGCACCTCGGTGAGCTGCAGCCCGGTCGTGGCGCTGAGGGCGACCATGACGCAGCCGGCCGCCGCGAGCGCGATCGCGAGGATCGCGTCGGATCGCAGCGATCTGGCATCGGGGGCTCGGCGCACCTTCCGAGCCTAGGTGCGCGCGTCGCGGGCGCGCCTCCGTCGGCGGGCGGATGCGCAGGGTCGCCTCCGCCGGGCGGGGGAGGGGTGGGGTGGGGGCGCGCCCGGGGGCTCGGCCGCCGCGCTCCCCAGCGCACAACGCAAGCCCGCCAGCCGCGTTCCGCGGCGGATGGGTCGGGCGGCGGCGTTCCGCCGCCGGGTGGGCCGCGCGGGCTTGCGTTGTGCTGGAGGGGGATCGGCGCCCTCGAGGCCGCGGTGCCGACGGGGCGGCGCGCCCGCGTGTAACCGATCGGTGCGACCTGGACAATCCGGGATGTGGACCTCTCGCAGACCGACGCGCAGCTGTGGCGCGCCGTCGTGCGAGGGGACGGGGTCGCGTTCGCGGCGATCTTCGACAGGCACGGCGATCGCGTGTGGCGGCACGCCTGGAGACTGATGCAGCACCGGCAGGACACCGAGGACGTCACGGCCGCCGCGTTCGCGGAGGCGTGGCGGCGCCGGGCGCGCGTGCGGATCGTCGACGACTCGGTGCTCCCGTGGCTGCTCGTCACGACGACCAACTGCGCGCGCAACGCGCGCCGCAGCATCCGCCGCAACGAGCGGCTCATCGCGCACATCCCGCTCGGCCCCGACGCGCCCGACACCGCGGATGTCGCAGCCGACCGCCTCGAGCGGCTCGACGCCGGGTCGGCGGTCGCGCAGGCGCTGCGCGAGCTGCCGGATGCGGATGCGCGGCTGATCGCGCTCGTGATGCTCGAGGGGCTGCCGCTCGCCGACGCCGCCGCGGCGATCGGCGTCGGCTACGGGGCGGCGAAGACCCGCATCCACCGCGCGAAGCAGCGCCTGCGCGGCCGCCTCGAGGCCGCAGGTATCAGCACGGCCGTCGAGGAGGTGACGGCATGAGCGACGAGCAGCCGATGAGCGATGCGTTCAAGGCGCGGATGCGTCAGGGCCTGTCGACGATGGCGGTGCGCGAGCGGATGCGCGAGCGGGCCCGCAACCGAGCCATCGCGGGCGGGGCGCTCGCGGCCGTCGTGATCGCGGCGGGCACGGTGCTGGGCGTGCAGGCGCTGGCGGGAGGCGCCGCGCAGCAGGACATGGCCGGGCCGGGGACGTCGACCACTGCCGAGCCGACGGCCCCGCCCGCACCCGGGCCGACCGAGGCGCCCGAGCCGACCGAGAGCGCTCCGACCGAGAGCGCCCCGGCCGAGCCGACCCCTCCGCCGGGCTTCGACGGCGTCGCAGCCGGCGAGCCGCTCGTCACGAGCACCATCCCGCTCGAGAGCGGCGACGCGGGGGCAGGAGGCGGCTACGACCCAGGCCAGGTCGAGCGCCGCACCGACATCTACGTGCTGTGCGAGGGCACCGGCACCGTCTCGCTCGGCGACGAGCCGTGGATCGACTGCACCACGCTGCAGCCCGGCACCGTCGCCGTGGAGCTCGACCGCCCGTACTTCTCCGACTGGGACGACGACGAGCTGGTCGTGTCCGACGACTTCGACGGCGTCGTGCGCGAGGTGCCCGCGGGTGAGGCGCCCGCCGGCACCGGCACGGGCGGCACCGCCACCGTGCACGTCATCTGCTTCGGCGACGCCCCGACGGTGGTCGGCGGCGTCAGCTTCGAGTGCTCGTGGAGCGACGACGACGAGCAGGCACGGTCGGTGGCGGCGTGGGGCGTGCCGTTCGGGCCCGACGAGCTCGTGCCGCGGATCACGGAACGCAACGGCTTCATCACCTTCGTGATCGAGCGATGATGAGCGGCATGCGATCCGCTCCCGGGCATGCGCGCCGGATGCTCATGGGCGCCATGCTCGGCGCGACGCTGCTGCTCAGCGCGTGCGGCCAGCCGGGCGCATTGGCACCGGCACCGACGCCCTCGGCCGCCTCGCCGACACCGAGCGCGACTCCGCCGTCCACGCCGAGCCCTGCGCCGAGCGCCACCCCCTCGCCCGAGCCCGAGGCGTCGGCCGGCACCGCGGCGCCGCTGACCGCGCCGGCCCCGCCGGAGATCCCCAGCATGCCGCTGTCGGCGCCGCCGAACCCGTATCACTCCGAACCGGAGTGGCGCGCATCCGAGCCGGTCGTCCGCGCCTCGCTGCAGACCGACACCGTCGACGTCTACGCGGCCTGCACCGTGGGCTGGGCGGTGCGCGTCGCCGGGCTCGAGGTGCTCTGCGCGCCGGGGCTCGCGACCATCGACGAGCAGCCGCCGATCCTCGTGCTCTACGGCGTGCCCGTCGAGCCCGGCGCGCTGCCGGTGGTCGAGCAGCAGTACTACACGCCGCGAGACCCCGAGGAGCACTGGGCGACGGTGGTGGTCGTCGACCCGGGTGCGGTGCCCACCGCGACGGAGCTCGGGCGCGGCATCGAGGGCCCGGTCGTCGCGGAGATCCTCTGCGTGCCCCCGCCCTCGGACGCCGTGGGCCGCGATCTGGCGTGCGAGGCGATCCCCGGCCCGGTAGTCGTGAACGGCCTGCTCGCCACCGAGGGGCTGGCGACGCCGCCACCGCTCGGGCCGTCGGTGCGCTTCCCGGGCTACGCGCTCTTCTTCGGAGAGCCGTGAGCGCGATGCGCTGTGACCGCGGTGTCAGTGCCGGACATGTCGGAGTGCGGCGGATGCCGCGACGCCGACCGACGCTCGAGGAGCCCGCCATGCGCACCACCGAATCGCCTGCCGCCACGATCGGCGCTGCCCTGGGCACGCTGCTCGTGGCTGCGATGACGATGACCAGATGCGCCCTGACCGGCACCGCGGTCACCGGCAGCTCGGCGCCGGTCGGGGAGGCGCCGCCGCCGCCCGCTGCGTCGGGCTCGGCGACCGCGACGCCGTCGCCGACGCCGATCGTCGCGCACGACCCTGGCCCGACCGCGTCAGCGGGGCCGGGCACGGTGACGCCGCCAACCGCGGCACCGGAGCCCACGGCGGCGCACGAGCCGACCGCGCCGGAGCCGCAGGTGGTCGAGCTCGAGACGGGCGGGCCGGCACCGGAGGACGGGCAGCTGTACGACCTCGCCATCAGCTGCACGAACCCGATGGAGATCTGGATCGACGACGGCACGGCGACGGATGCGTCGGAGGCCAGCTGGCGGCAGATGATCTGCGGCGTCGACACCGGTGGGTTCATCGACTACGCCGTTCCCGGCGCCGACGCCCAGGTGTACGCCCGGATCGGCCCGCGCGAGCGGATGCCGCTCGTGGAGCGCCGCCCGCACGGCGGCAGCTTCACCGCGGAGCAGATCGCCGCGCTGGGCGCCACCGACGTCCTCCTCGTCGATGTCGTCGCGTGGTGTGGCACGACGACAGGCCCGATCGCCATCGGCGAGGCGACGGCCGAGTGCATGCCCAACGAGGCGGCGGTCATCGACGACGTGCTCGCGGCCGATGCGCTCACCCAGCTGACCGGCCCGCCCGGAGCGAGGCTCTGGGTCATCCTGCAGCTGCAGTAGCGCCCGGTCGGCGCGCTGCGCGGGGCCCGGCCGGGGCGCGTGCTGTGACCGCAGCGCCCTGCCGGACATGTCTCAGCAAGACCGGAGCCGCCCAGGCCGCCGGGCCGCAGAGAAGAGGCCCTCATGCGCACGAACGCACCCGCCGCCGCCGCGATCGCCGGCGCGATCGGCACCCTCGTCGTCGTGGTGACGCTGGTGGCGAGCTGCACGCTCCCCGGCGTCGAGGCGACCAGCACGTCGGCGCCGCCCCGGCCGTCGGCGAGCGCGGACGGGGCCGACCCGACCGCGACCGCCGCGCCGCCCCGAGCGACCACCGAGCCGACAGCCGCGCCCTCGGCATCGCCGGCGGCCGACCTCGTGCCGAGGGACGACGAGCCCGCGCTCACCGGTGCATCCTTCACCACGCAGAACGGCACGGCGACGTTCACGCTGCCCGTGAACTGGAGCGCCGTGGACACCAGCACCGTCGGCACCAACTACGCGAACGAGGAGCAGTGGGTCAACCAGGTGGTGCTCGTCGACGACGAGGGCCGGGAGCGTCTCCACTACCGCGACGGCTACCTCTCCGACGTCGGCTGGGGCGAGATCCCCTGGGGGGTCGTCGAGGAGCGCGCGATCGCCCGGTCGCCCGGCACCGGCGAGCTCGCGGCCAGGTCGTGGTGGATGGAGCTGCCGGGCGGCGAGCTGCAGGTCATGGCGGCTATCACCGGGGCGAGCGACAGCGGCCCGCCCAACACGTACATCCGGGAGGCCGAGGGGCGGTTGGGGGTGTTCTCGGCGAACCTCGGCGCGATCGAGGGCTGCGACGCGATGGCGGATGCGGCGTCGGCCGAGGGGTGCCTGTCGAGTCCCGCGGCGGTGGCTGCGGTGGCTGTGCTGGCGTCGCTCGAGCTGCACGACGTGCCCTGGGACGCGATGCCGTGACGGTGTGACGCGACGGACCGCCCGAGCGAAACTGGGGGAGTGCGCTCTGGCCGATCCGGGCGGACAATCCAGCCATGCGCACCCCGCCGCGTCGCCGGGTGGCGACGATCACGCTCGCGGCGATCGCGTTCGGCCTGGCGACGGGGCTGGGGGCGTGCGCGCAGGTCGGCGGGCCGCCGCCGGCGCCCGGCGAGTCGCAGGGCGTGCCGAGCCCGGGGGTCGAGCCGGTGCCCTCGGGCAGCCGGTCGGCGGAGCCGTCGGCCGCGCCCGGCAGCAGCCCGACCGCGACGCCGACCCCCGCCGCCGACGGCACCGAGGTCGCCACGCGCAACGGCACCATGCGCATCCGCGTGCCCGAGGGCTGGCAGGTGGACGACCGCAGCGGCCTCGAGGTCGGCGCCGAAGGCAGGCAGCAGTGGACCAACCGGCTCATCGTGACGGGGCCGAGCGGCGAGCGGTTCGTCTACGCCGACGGGCACGATGTCGGGGCGCCGCCGGAGACCACGGATGCGCGCGCAGGTGTCGTCGCGCGCCGCGGGGTCGCGGGCGGGCTGATCGCCGTCGCCTTCTGGGAGCAGCCGCCCGACGGCATGTTCGTGCCGTGCGTCGCGCTGCTGCGCGCCGACGCCGAACCGTCGAGCGCGGGGACGGTCGCGTTCCACGGCGTCGAGCGCGCGCATGCCCTCACCTTCTGGATCGAAGAGGAGACGCCGCGCTTCGCGACGCAGGCGCAGGTCGAGGCCTACCTCGCGCAGCCGGCGGTGGCGGGCGCGCTCGACGTGATGGCGACGGTGCGCCTCGACCTCGTCGACCCCTTCGCGCTGCCGGCCGACGTCGGCGTCGTCGCCGGCGGCACGACGCTGCTGCCGTTCGAGACGGCGAACGGCACCTCGAGCATGCTCGTGCCGATGGAGTGGCGCATCGACGTGGCGGGCGAGCGCGTCGCGGCCGCGGGCGGCGGCGAGCTGTGGCGCAACCGGGTCACGCTCGCGCTGCCCGACGGCACGGCCGTGCTCGTCTACGCCGACGAGGCGCACCTGTCGCCGGGCGCACCGCCGGGGCCCCAGTGGCGCATCGGCGAGGTGCGCCCGACCGCCGACAATTGGGAGGCGGCGTCGTGGGCGGTCGAGCAAGAGGGCGACCGCCCGTTCGTCGGCATCGGGCTGACGGATGCGGGCGGCGGCCAGTGGCCGCACGGCACGGTGTGCAGGCCCACGCTCTGCCGCGCGTTCGGCAGCGCCCCGCTCACCGGCGACGACGTCGGCGCGGAGCACGCGGTCGCGTGGTTCGACAGCGAGCTCGAGGAGCTCATGCTGCTGACGGTCGCCTCGCTCGACGCGCTGCACGACGACCCGGCGCGGATGCCGCCCGACTGAGGCCGCGCGACCGGGCGGAGAACGGCAGGATGTGACCTGCGCGGCGCTGCCGGACATGCCTGGGTACGCCGAGCATCCGTCGGCCCCAGCGAGGAGGTCCGCATGCGCACCAGCCCCCAGCCGAGCGCCGCCGCACTCGGCGCCCTGCTCCTCGCCGCGACGGTCCTCGCCGGGTGCAGCGCGCCGGCCGCCCCGGAGGCCACGTCTGCACCGCCCGCCCCGACGTCCGCGGCGCCCACGGCCGAGCCCACGGCATCCGCCACCCCGTCCGCCGAGGCCGGCGAGACCTTCACGACGCAGATCGGCAACGCGAGCTTCGCGCTGCCCGCCGGCTGGAGCGTGCGCGACGCGAGCGCGGTGCGCATGGACCACGACGGGCGCGACCAGTGGATGAACACCGTGCACGTGCTCGACGGTGAGGGGCGCGAGGTGCTGCTCTACACCGACGGCGCGGTCGACGCGATCGGCGCGGTCACCGACGAGTGGGCGGTCGTCGAGGAGCGCGCGATCGCGTCGGCGCTGCCGCACGACGAGGGGTTGGCCACTGCCGCCGCGAGCTGGTGGATCGTCGACGAGGCGGGCATGCAGGTGTTCGCGCAGGTCTCGGTGATGCCCGGCGACGAGGCGCCGTGGGGCATCTTCCCGGCGGGCGACACGCGCCTGGCGCACTTCATGGCCGACCTCACGGTGCTCGAGCCGTGCCAGGACGTCGTCGACGAGGCGGATGCGCTGGCCTGCCTCGAGAGCCCGGCGGTCGCCGAGCTGCTCGACGTGCTCGCGTCGCTCGAGCAGGTCGACGTGCCGCGCGACGCGATGCCGTGAGCGAGCGAGGAGCCTTGATGCTGCACACCCGATCGCGACGGAGGCCGATGGCCGTCGTCGCCGCGCTGGCTGCGGCCGCCGTCGGACTCGCGGGCTGCGCGCAGACGGCACCCGGAGCGCCTGTCCCGTCGACGGGCCCGAGCGTCACCGCGACGCCCGAGCCGACCGCCGCGGCCACCCAGTCGGCGACCCCGACCCCGACCCCGACCCCGACCCCGACCCCGACCCCGACGCAGGAGCCGGAGGTCGTGACGTTCGAGACGCAGAACGGCACCATGCGCATCAGCATCCCGGCCGACTGGTCGGTCGAGGACACGAGCGAGCTGCGCGTCAACCACGACGGGCGGGAGCAGTGGGCGAACGTGGTGGCCTTCCTGCCGCCGAGCGGTGGGGCGCTGCACTACTACGACGGGCATGAGGGCGATGCCGGGGCGGTGTCGGAGGTCGGCACGGTCGCGACGAGGGAGACGGTCGACGGGTTCGTCGCGACCGCGTACTGGAGAGCCATGAGCGACGGCCGGTTCGAGGCGCACACCGCCCTCATGCCGGGCGGCCAGGAGCCATCGCCCGAGTCGTACGTGGGCTTCGACAGCGTTGGCCGCCTGCACTCGTTGGTCTTCCAGCAGGGGCAGGACCGCCCGATCTTCCGCTCGCAGGCCGAGGCCGAGGAGTACCTCGCATCGGACGACGTCGCGCGCATCCTTGACGTGATGGCCACCATTGACCTCATGCCGGTCGACCAGTACGCGATGCCCTGAGCTGCGCCGCACCGCCGGCCGTTCGTCGACCGGCTCCGCGTGCGCCGGACCGGATCATCCGGTCGGAGTCGCACCCAGCCGGTTGACGACCGAGCCGCCTCTTGCGCTCGCGGTACTCAGTGTTACTATCTAGTAGTAGTCAGCATAACTGAGTAGTGACGGAGGGGCGCCGTGGGCCGCCAGGCGACCGAGATGCTCAAGGGCACGCTCGAGGGGATGATCCTCGCGATCCTGGCCGTGCGCCCGGCGCACGGCTACGAGATCACCGCGCGGCTGCGCGACGAGGGCTTCGCCGACATCGCCGAGGGCACCGTCTACGCGCTGCTCGTGCGCATCGAGCAGCGGGGCTTCGTCGACGTCGAGAAGGTGCCGTCGGAGAAGGGCCCGCCCCGCAAGGTGTACTCGCTGAACGCGCACGGCCGCGAGGCCCTCGCGGAGTTCTGGTCGACGTGGAGCTTCCTGGCCGAGCGCATCGAGCACCTCCGCACCACCCGCACCGCAGCACCGCAGGACGAAGGAGCCTGACCATGGCAGCACGATGGATCGAGCTGGTCACCGGATCGTTCGACGACAAGCGGCGCTGGCGCCGCTACAAGGCACGCAAGCAGCAGCTGCCGACCGCCTACCGCACCGCGATCGACGGCATCGAGCGCTACATCACCTACGCCGGCGCGATCGTCAAGGGCGACGTGATCATGCGCATGCTCGACGACCTCGCCGACCTGTTCGAGCAGGCGGCGGCCGACGGCACGCCCGTCCGCGCGATCGTCGGCGACGACCCGGTCGAGTTCGCCGACACGTTCATCCGCAACTACGCCGACGGGCAGTGGATCCAGAAGGAGCGCTCGCGTTTGACCGAGGCGATCGACCGCGCCGACGAGGAGCAGTCATGAGCGGCATCGCGCTCGCGCCCCCGGCCATCCGGGTGCGCGGCATCGAGAAGTCGTTCGGGAGCCTGGATGTGCTGCGGGGCGTCGACCTCGACGTGGCCGCGGGCAGCGTGGTCGCGCTCCTCGGCTCGAACGGCGCCGGCAAGACCACGCTCGTGCGCATCCTGTCGACGCTGCTGCGATCGGATGCGGGGGTCGCGAGCGTCGCCGGCTTCGACGTGGTCGAGGAGTCGGCCCGCGTGCGCGAGTCGATCAGCCTCACGGGGCAGTTCGCGGCGGTCGACGAGCGTCTCAGCGGCCGGGAGAACCTGCAGCTGATCGCCCGCCTGCGGCACGTGCCGCACCCGAGCGCGGTGGCCGACGAGCTGCTCGCCCGCTTCTCGCTCGGCGACGCCGGCGGCCGCATGGCCGCGACCTACTCGGGCGGCATGCGCCGGCGGCTCGACATCGCGATGAGCCTGATCGGCAGCCCGCCGATCGTCTTCCTCGACGAGCCGACGACCGGCCTCGACCCGCAGGCGCGCATCGAGGTGTGGCAGACCATCCGGGCGCTCGCCGCGGGCGGCACCACCGTGCTGCTCACGACGCAGCACCTCGAGGAGGCCGAGCAGCTCGCCGACCGGATCGCGATCCTGCACCGCGGCACGATCATCCAGGAGGGCACGCTCGCCGAGCTGCAGCGGCTGCTGCCGCCCGCGACGGTCGAGTACGTCGAGCGCCGCCCCTCCCTCGAGGACGTCTTCCTCACCCTCGTCGGCGACGACGACGCATCCGCGACCGCATCGGAGGAACCGCGATGACCACTCACGCCCTCAGCGACACCCGCGTGCTGACCGGCCGGTCGCTGCGCCACATCCTGCGCAGCCCCGACACGATCGTGACCACCGTGGTCACGCCGATCGCGCTCATGCTGCTGTTCGTCTTCGTGCTCGGCGGCGCGATCGACACCGGCGCCGGCACCTCGTACGTCGACTACATGCTCCCGGGCATCCTGCTCATCACGATCGCCTCGGGCATCGCCTACACGGCCTACCGGCTGTTCCTCGACCTGCAGGGCGGCATCTTCGAGCGCTTCCAGTCGATGCCGATCGCGCGCTCGAGCGTGCTGTGGGCGCACGTGCTGACGTCGCTGGTCGCCAACATGGTGTCGGTCGCGGTGGTCGTGGGGGTCGCGCTGCTCATCGGCTTCCGCAGCGGCGCCTCGCCGCTCGCGTGGCTCGCGGTCGCCGGCATCCTCATCGTCTTCACGCTCGCGCTCACGTGGATCGCCGTGATCGCCGGCCTCTCGGCCAAGACGGTCGACGGCGCGAGCGCCTTCAGCTACCCGCTGATCTTCCTGCCGTTCATCAGCTCGGCGTTCGTGCCGACCGACTCCATGCCGGGCCCCGTCGCGTGGTTCGCCGAGCACCAGCCGGTGACGTCGATCGTCGACACGATCCGCGCGCTGCTCGCCGAGCAGCCGGTCGGCGGCGAGATCTGGGTCGCGCTCGCGTGGCTCGTCGGGCTGCTCGTGGGCGCCTACGCACTCGCGCTCGTCGTCTACCGCCGCAGGACGCGCTGAGCCCAGCCCCACCCGTTCGTCAACCGGCTCCGCGTGCGTCCGGCCGGACTATCCGGTCGGCCTCGCATGGAGCCGGTCGAGCAACGGGCAGCTGCGAGCGACGAGCACCGGGCGGCGCTACCCGACGATCGGATGCGCCCCGGTCAGCCCGCGCCCGCGCCGCGGGAACGCCAGCATCACCGCACCGCTCAGCACCCAGACGGCGCCCGAGCCGGCGAGCAGCAGCAGCGGCTCGACGCCGGCGAGCGCACCCGCGATCGCCGTGCCGAGCGCGGCCGCGGCACCGCGCAGCGCCGCGCCCACGGTGAACACCTGGGCGACCACCGACTCCGGGGCCTCGGTGCGGCGCAGCAGCAGCATCGCGGCCGTCGGCGCCGCGGTGCAGAGGCCGGAGAGGCCGACGAGCGCGATCGTCCACCAGAGGCCCAGGTCGAGCGCGGCGGCGATCGTGGCGAGGCCGGTGAGGGCGTAGCCGATGCCCATCGTCGCGTGCGCCGAGAGCACCGGCGGCCGCAGCGGCTCGAGCGCGGCGCCGAGCAGCGCGCCGACGGCGAAAGCCGCGACGATCAGGGCGCTGAGCGACGCGTCGCCGGTGGCGGCGAGCGCGATGCCGAGCGCCGCGATCGGCATGATGCCGCGGCCGAGCTCGGCCAGGGTGCCGGATGCGGTGACGACCGCGAGCGTGCGTCGCGTCGAGAGCGCCACGATGCCGGCCGCCATGGAGCGCAGCAGTCCGGCGCGCTCCGCCGCGCGCGGCTGCACGGGCAGCAGCGCGAACGCGGCGGCCGAGGCGAGCGCGACGACCGCCATCGCGATGAGGGCCGCGCGCGGCCCGAGCGTGGGGGCGAGCACCGCGACGGCTGCCGGGCCGGCGACGCCGCTCACGTTGTAGCTCAGTGCGTCGAGCGCGTACGCGCGCCGCGCATCCGACCCCGGTGGGGCCACGAAGCTCGAGAGCCCGCCGAAGCCGAAGGGCGTCAGCAGGCCGCTCACGACGAGCGCCGCCGCGACCGCCCAGACGGGCACGGGTCCGAGCCCGGCGGCGACGCCGAAGGCGAGCCCGGTGCCGGCCGCGGCCGCCATCATCAGCGCACGCGGGTGCCGGGCGCCGTCGAGCAGGGCGCCGACGAGCGGCGCCGCGACGATGCCGGGCAGCATCGACAGCGCCACGAGCAGCGCGCCGAGCGCGATGTCGCCGGTGACGGCGACGGCGAGGATCGGGATGGCGATCTGCGCGCCGCTCGAGGCGGCGCGGATCGGCACGGATGCGGCGAGCTGACGGGGACCGCCCATCGCGGCCCCCGCCGGCTCACCCGCCGCAGCGGGATGCGGCGCGGGCGTCACTCCGAGACGGGCACGATGAGCCCGCCCCACGTCTCGAGGATGTACGCCTGCGTCTCCTCCGACGTCAGCAGCTCGTAGAGCGCCTCGACGCGGGGGTCGTCCTCGAGCTCGGGCGTGGTGGCGAGGATGTTGAAGTACTCGGAGTCGTCGCCCTCGGTGAGGATCGCCTGCTCCTGCGTGAGGCCGGCCGGCAGCGCGAACGAGGCGGTGACGAAGACCGCGTCGTTGTCGGGCAGCGCGAGCGGCAGGGTGGCGTTCTCGACCTCGGTGAACTGGAAGTTCGAGGGGTTCTCGGTGATGCCGTCGAGGTTCGTCGCGTCGTCGGCGATCTCGATGAGGCCCTCGGCCGCGAGGATCTCGAGCGCGCGCGCCTCGTTGGTCGGGTCGTTGGGGATGGCGATGGTGGCGCCCTCGCCCAGCTCGTCGAGCGACGTGAGCGACTCGGAGTAGAAGGCGGCGGCGGGCAGGTAGACCTCGCCGACCGAGACGAGCGAGCCGCCGGCCTGCGAGTTGTACGTCTCCATGAACGTCGCGTTCTGGAAGAGGTTGGCCTCGGTCGAGCCGTCGGTGAGCGCCGGGTTGGGGGTGTTGTAGTCGGTGAACTCGACCCACTCGATGTCGAGCCCGGCCTCGGCGGCCAGGTTCTCGTCGACCCAGGTGAGCATGTCGCCGGCCGGCACGGGCAGGGCGCCGACGCGGATCGTGCCGAGCGAGCCGTCCTCGGGCGCCTCGGTCTCGGCGGGGGCGCCCGACGAGCAGGCGGCGAGGGCGAGCGCGGCGGCGCCGGCGACGACGGTGGTCGCCACGCGGCGACGGAGGGTGCTGGTCATGGTGGTTCCTTACGGGGTGCTGCCCGACGGATGCGTCGGGGTGCGGGAGGAGGGGAGGGCGAGGTCGGCGTCGAGGTGGGCCTGCGCATCGGCCGTCGCGTCCTTCTTGGGGCCGCGACGGGTGGGCTGCGCGCCGAGCCGCTTCGCGAGCGCGGTCAGCGCCCACTGGATCAGCTGCACGAGGGCGAACAGGATGATGACGACGAACACGATGTGGATCCAGCTGTAGCGCTGCATGCCGTAGGTGAGGGCGACGTTGCCGAGGCCGCCGCCGCCGACGACGCCGACCATCGCCGAGAAGTTGATGATCGACGTGATGGTGGTGGCGGTGCCGAGCAGGATCGCGGGGGTCGCCTGCGGCAGCAGCACGCGGCGCACGAGCAGCCAGCGGCTGGCGCCGAGCGACTCGGCTGCCTCGAACAGCCCCGGGTCGACCTCGCGCACGGCGATCTCGACGACGCGCACGAAGAACGGGATGGCGACGAGCGTGAGCGGCACGATGGCGGGGCCGGTGCCGATGAACGAGCCGAGCAGCCAGCGGGTGACGGGGATGAGCGCGATCATCAGCACGATGAACGGCACCGAGCGGCCCAGGTTGACGATGAAGCCGAGCAGCCCGTTGACGACCCGGCCGAGCACGCGCGAGCCGAACGGCGCCTCCAGGAAGCGCCCCTGCTCGGTGCCGACGAGGATGATGCCGAGCGGCAGGCCGACGACGAACGTGATCGCCATCGCGATCGCCGTCATGTAGACGGTCTCCCACGTGCCCTCGAGCAGCACCTGCATGAGCTGCGGCCAGAAGGCGGGGGCGGCGGGGTCGATCATGCGAGCACCTCCCAGGCGGTGACGCCCTGCGCGGTGAGCGAGTCGATCACCTTGAGGGCGACGGATGCGTCCCCGGGCACGGCGAGGCGGGTGCGGCCGGCCTGGTGGCCGCCGATGGTCTCGAGCGCCGCACCGAGGATCGACACGTCGAGCCCGAAGTCGCGCGCGAGCTGCGCGATCACGGGGCGGTCGGCGCTCAGCCCGGTGTAGGTGACGTCGATGATGCGGTGGTGGGGGATGTAGTGCGCCTCGCCCACGGGGAACAGCTCGGCGGCGACGCGGCTGCCGGGTGTGCGGATGAGGTCGTCGAGCGAGCCCTGCTCGACGACGCGGCCGGTCTCCATGAGCGCGGCGGCGTCGCAGATGCGCTTCACGACGTCCATCTCGTGGGTGATGAGCAGCACGGTGAGGCCGAGCTCGCGGCTGAGGCGCTGGATGAGCTCGAGGATCGAGCGGGTCGTCTCGGGGTCGAGCGCGCTGGTGGCTTCGTCGCTGAGCAGCACATCCGGCCCGGAGGCGAGCGCGCGGGCGATCCCCACGCGCTGCCGCTGGCCGCCGGAGAGCTGGCCGGGGCGGTCGTCGGCGCGGTGCGCGAGGCCGACGAGGTCGAGCATCTCGAGCGCCTTCGGCCGGCGATCCTTCTTCGGGGCGCCGGTCGCTTCGAGCGCGAACTCGACGTTCTGCGCGACGGTGCGGTTGCCGACGAGGTTGAAGTGCTGGAAGACCATGCCGATCTGGTGGCGCGCCTGCAGCAGCGCCTTGCCCTCGAGCGCGGTCACCTCGACGCCGTCGACGACGACCCGGCCGGAGTCGGGCCGCTCGAGCGCGTTGACGGTGCGCAGCAGCGTCGACTTGCCGGCGCCCGACTGCCCGACGACCCCGAAGATCGAGCCGCGCGGCACTTCGATCGACACGTCGTCGAGCGCGACGACGGCGTCGGGGCCGTCGCCGAAGCGGCGGCTGACGTGCTCGATCGAGATCATGGAACTCCAAGCGGGGGCGCGGTCGGCGCCCTGAGGGATGGTCTGGTTGGCTCGGCCACGACGACGAGCTATCAGACATTGTCCCGCACGTGCAACGGCGGCGCGAGCATGTGACGCTGCGTGACGAGACGTACCGCATCGACGGGCTACTCGAGTAATTCTTGGCTTTCCTCGATGCCTGGGTTAGCGTCTGATGCGGAGGATCAAATGGCGACGGACTTGCAGTTAGCGGCGGACGCGGCCGTGCGGGAAGCGGTATTCCTCGCGTTGACGCGGCGAAAGCTCGCCGGTGAATCTCGCCATCATCGAGACTTTCTGCGGCAGGGCATTGAGCTGGATGGGCAGCGTATCCCGCTCGTTGACCAGAGCCGCGGCATTTGGAACCCGGCCGCTCTCATTGGCACTTTGTCGGTGATGACGAGCCTGGACGCGCGGCGCACTCAAGAGTACGAAGATACGGTCGACCTCGTCACTGGGACCGTCTCTTACTCCTATCAAGTTGGCGAAGGTGGTCCAAACCTGAAGCTGCGAGCCGCTGCGGAGTTGCAGCTGCCGATCGTCTATTTCACGAAGGTATCGCCGAACTGGTACACCTCGTCGTACCCCGTCTACGTCACCGATGACCCAGCGGCGCGGCGGGTGCATTTGTCCATGGAGCGCGTCGAGCTATTCGGCGAAGACAGCGTGCCGTCGGCATACCCCGATCGTTCGTACGTAGAGCGTCGAATGTGGCAGCGCGTGCACCAACCGGCCTTTCGGGGTCTGGTGATGTCGGCGTATGTCGAGCGCTGTGCTGTGTGCTCACTAGGCCACGCGTCTCTCCTCGATGCGGCGCACATCATGGGAGACAAGCACGAGCTCGGTGCCCCACGCACCTCGAATGGTCTGGCCCTATGCAAGATTCATCATTCCGCGTTCGATCGCAACATGCTGGGTATCACACCGGACTATCGAGTCGAGATTCAGCCAGCGCTACTCGCCGAGGTAGACGGGCCGATGCTGAAGCATGGGATCCAGGAGATGCAGGACCGTGCGCTGCTCCTTCCTGCCAAGAAGGCTGACTGGCCCGCACGTGATCTCCTGGCGCTCAAGTACGCGGAGTTTGCCGCTGCCTAGCCAGTATCGGGTTGAGGTGTCGGTGGCGAGGCGAACCACCAAGTCCCTCGGGCGGTGGCCGCCCCCTCATACGGTTGCTGGTGCGTTGACCTTCAGTGCCCCTCCCGAAGCTCGCTTCGTGAAGTGAGCACGACTAGCCGCTCGGTCGCGCGTGTCGCACCGACGTAGAGGAGGTCCTGCCACCCCTGCGACGAACCATCGACGTCGGTGAGGACGACGGCGGGCGCCTCGAGGCCCTTGTAGCGGTGGATGGTGCCCCATCGGATGCCGGGCGTCCCGCCCGCCTGCGCGAGCGCATCCGCGACCGCCCCGGTCGCTCGAGCACACGCGGAGTCGCGTCTCGGGGCGAGGACGAGGATGTCCGCGGCGTCCCACCCCTCGGCCCACAGGGTCTGCAGCGTCTGCTGGAGCAGCTCTGCCTGCTCCTCGTGCGAGCGGTAGACGAAAACATCCGCGCACTCCGCCTCGTCATCCTCGCGGCCGAAGTCGGTGT
Organism: Agrococcus sp. BE272; assembly: GCF_031457935.1. Classification (NCBI taxonomy): domain Bacteria; kingdom Bacillati; phylum Actinomycetota; class Actinomycetes; order Micrococcales; family Microbacteriaceae; genus Agrococcus; species Agrococcus sp. BE272. The sequence continues at coordinate 1,225,914 of NZ_JAVDXL010000001.1, forward strand.
AGACGTCGGCCTCGAGCAGCGACTCGACGAAGCGCGCGAGGGGCGGCGTCTGGCGCACGTTGATCTCGAGGGTCATGGTGGCGGCGTCGGGAAGGCGCCTTCGGATCGCCGTGAGTCGGGTGCCGCCTTCGTCCGCGGCCTCCTCGACCAGCGGAGCGGGGGCCGTCCCGGCGGCCGATGAGCGATCGCGTGGGCGATAGATGTCCTGTCGCGTGAAGTCGCCCGTAAGGACGACGCGGGCTCCGGCAAGCCCGTTGACGAGCAGGCTGTCGAGCACGTCGAGGGTCGAGTCCCGAGCCAGATCCTGCGCCTCGTCTGCCACGAGGCTCGTGAACGGGGGAGTGAAGCCGGGCGCGCGCGTGACGGAGAGCGTGGCGGAGGGCAGCGTCTCGTTCCACCAGGCATCGTCGGCATCGTCAGGAACGGGCAGCTGGCTGTAGGCGAGCATCAGCTGGTGCACGCGGGCCACGGTCACCTCGTCGCGACCGCGCAAGCGGCGCTGCAGGTCGGCCTCGAGCAGGGTGTTGAAGCAGGTGAGCAGCACGCGCTCGTCGCGGTTCGCCAGCTGCTGCGCGGCGCGCACGGCGACGTTCGTCTTGCCGGTCCCGGCCGGGCCTTCGACGAGCAGTCGGGGGTGCGCGCTGAAGTACTGCAGCGCCTGCTCCTGGCGCTCGGTCGCGGCCACCAGGTCGGCGGCCCGTGCGGCGCGAAGCTCCCCGTTCGCCCGCTCCCACGTCACCGGCGGCGTCAGGATCGCCCGCGCATCCGCGATGTCCTGCTCGTCGGGGCGGCCCTCCTGGAAGCGCCGGTGGTTCGACCGCACCGTGTGCTCGCCGTGTCGCAGCACGCGCTCGATGCTCTTCGTGATCCTCGAGGGATCGAGGTCAGCTCGCGTCAGCGTCGCATTCTTCGGCACGTCGATGCGCGCCTCGAGCTGCCGCACGAGCTCACCGCCCCGGTTTGGGAACCAAGCCGAGTGCCACACGGGATAGTTGGGCTCGAACGCCTTGCGGCGGAACCACTCGAGGATGCTGTGCCGGTTCTCGGCCGCCTGGTCGTACGGCGAGCGGTCTGTCGGCGGCTGGCTGGCGAGGCGCCACAGTCCGTCGTCGCCCACCTCGATGCGCTCGTGCGACTTCACCTCGATGACGAGCATCCCCTCGCCCGGCACCATCACGACGAAGTCGGCCTCGCCCTCGACCTGCGTCTGGTGGTGACGGATGGGTAGCCCGTGCCAGACGACCCAGTCGTCGGTGTCGGGGTGCTCGCGCAGCGCCTCGAAGACCTGCAGCTCGCCCGTTGGAGCGCCTCGTCGCGGCTCCGGAGGGATCATCGTCGCCATGCGATCACGGTAGTCGGAAGTGAGCGGATGTCGACTGCTGCCGCCGCCCGCGCCGGCGATGGCGGATAGCCTCGCACCATGGACGAGCAGACGATCACGCCGGTGGAGCTCTCGCGCGAGCTCGGCATGGACCGCAAGGGACGGCAGATCCGTGGGTTCCTGCGGAACCCTACGGATGGGGGCGGGCCGTTCGAGGGGCATGAGATCGGGACCGACTGGTACCTGACGCGTGAGCAGGCTGACCGGATTCGGAAGCACTTCTCGAAGGAGTAGGTGGTCTCGACTCGGTCGGCGCGCTGCGCGCGGCGACCGGCTCGACCAGCGGGTCGCGTGGTCTCGATACGCCGACGGGCTGAGCCCGTCGGCTACTCGACCAGCGAGTGGGGCCGGGGGAGCGGGCAGCGGAGACGGGGGAGCGGGTGCCGCATGCTCGCGGCGCGCTGTCTGATAACTACGATGGGCGGGTGCCGCGGGTCGTCCGCCTCGGCGCGACCTGACAGGAAGGCGTCCCTCGTGGCACCCAACCCGCACTCCGAGCAGATCGAGGCCGTCGCATCCGACGCCGTCGCGCCGATGCCCAGCAGGAAGCTGAAGTCGCGGCACGTGACGATGATCGCCCTCGGCGGCATCATCGGCGCGAGCCTCTTCGTTGGCTCGGCCAACGTGATCCTCTCGGCCGGTCCCGCCGCGATCCTGTCGTACCTCGGAGGCGGCCTCATCGTCTTCCTCGCCATGCGCATGCTCGGCGAGATGGCCGCGGTGCGCCCGGCCGTCGGCTCCTTCATGGAGTACGCCCGCGTCGGCCTCGGCGACTGGGCCGCCTACATCGTGGGCTGGCTGTACTGGTACTTCTGGGTGGGCGTCATCGCCTACGAGGCCGTCGTCGGAGGCGGCATGCTGAACGCCTGGTTCCCGGCGCTGCCCGCGTGGGCCGGCTCGCTGATCCTCCTCGCGATCTTCGTCACCACCAACCTCATCTCGCTGCGCGCGTTCGGTGAGACGGAGTTCTGGCTCGCCAGCATCAAGGTCGTCGCGATCGTCGTCTTCCTCGGCGCCGGTCTGCTGTTCGCGTTCGGCCTCTGGCCCGACTCGACCCTGTCGGTCGCCAACCTCTGGCAGCACGGCGGCTTCATGCCCAACGGCTTCGGCGTCGTCGTCTCGTCGATCGCGCTCGTGCTCTTCGCCTACTTCGGCGCCGAGATCGCCGTCATGGCGGCGGCCGAGTCTGAGGACCCTGCCAAGGGCATCCGCCAGGCCGCCAACACCGTCATCTGGCGCGTGATGCTCTTCTACGTCGGCGCCGTGCTCGTGATCGTCATGGTCGTGCCGTGGAACCAGCTGCCCTCGCCCGACGAGATCCCGCCCTTCGCCTACGTCTTCAGCCTGCTCGGCATCCCGTTCGCCGAGGAGATCATGACGCTCGTCATCTTCACCGCGGTCATCTCGGTGCTGAACTCCGGCACGTACTCGGCCTCGCGGATGTTCGCGGCCCTGTCGGAGCAGAAGCTGGCGCCGGCGATCATGTCGAAGCGCTCGAAGCGCGGCGTGCCGGTCGCGGCCGTGATCGCGTCGACCGCCGGCGGCCTCGTCGCGACGCTCGTCAACTTCATCGCGCCGAGCTCGGGCATCTACGAGTTCATCATGAACTCCACCGGTCTCGTGGCGCTCTTCGTCTTCGTCTTCATCGCCGTCACCCAGTGGCGCCTGCGCGCGCGCATGACGCCGGAGGAGCAGGCGCAGCTGAAGCTCAAGGTCTGGCTGTTCCCGGTGCTCAACATCGTGCTCATCGCGGCGGCCATCGGCATCGTCGTCATCATGCTCGGCTCCGAGGGCGGGCGCGCGCAGGTGCTCACGAGCCTCATCGCGGCCGGGGCGCTCGCGCTCTTCTGGCCGATCGTGCGGAAGAAGCTGCAGCGGGCCCGGGCGGCCGGCGAGCTCGAGGATGCGTCGGTGGCGGTGGGCTGAGGCGCTCGTCCGGGAGCAGTGTGTAGCGAGCAGTGCTCCCTCTCGCCGCCTGAGCATCGCAGCACGGAGCGGCGGGCGCAGGACTCGAGCGAGCGGCAGCAGGTTCAACCGAGCTTGAGCCGGGGCTTACGGCGCAGGGGGTGATCCGTCTGGGGCGGACTTGTGCGAACCGCGCGGGGGCGGCCCGCTCCTGTCGCCACCTGCAGGCCACACGCGCAAGAGCCGCATAGCCCTGGCAACAGCTGAGTCAGAACCTGTGGAAGATGATGGTTCCCACACCATGCTCGCCCCGCGCAAAGTGGCCTCCTCGTCATGCAGGCATTGACGTGCCGATCAGGCGCTTCCAGTGCTGGGGGTGCTGAGCGCGAAGATCGGTCCAAGGATTCGCCTCGCGCCCTTCGTACTGAACAATCCAAGATTTCACCCCGTAATGCTCGTCCTTAAACGTCTGGACTAGCACGCGAAGTTCGTGGTGGCCCTGCTGCTTCAGTAGTCGTCGCGCAGCGCTCTCGAGTGCCCGAATCGCTCGTCGCCTGCCCTCAACCACCGGCTCAAGAGCCAAAACAGGCAGGACTCGGAGGGTCTCCAAGCCGCGTTCGTCGGGTTCGTAAGTTGGAGCATGCAGACGTGGTGTGATGACACCCGTCTCAGTGTCCAAGAACAAATAAGTCCAGGGGCGATCGCGATCGGGCCTGAGCACGAGTGCGTCGCCTGTCTCTGGATCTCGCACAAACTTAGACCCCTTGCGTCGATTGCAGTTGTCGCAGATCCAATAAAGATTACGCCAGTCAAAAGTGTGCTCAAAGTGCGGTGATATGGGTATTAGGTGGTCGATCGCGGAGCCAAGGGAATCTGAGCAATAGGCACATCGCTCTCTCGGTCCGGCCATGCGCCGCAGTTCAGTAATCAAGGGGCGGCTAGCGGCCGACGTTCGAAAGCTCCGCCAGGCCAAGCGAGCGGAGTCCGAACTGTCGACTTGAGTTTGCAGCGCGCGGAGTGCCACGCGCGACGCGAGCGGCAGTTGCCCGCGCGGGATTTGCCTCAATCGCCCGGACCAAAATCTGCTTGGGCATCGAAGTCGGCGGAAAAGAGAGCCAGCTCTTCAAACTCCGCCCTCTCCGTCGTGGTCCACTCGCCGCCTGCGGCTCTCTTCGCTTTAAGAGATGCGCGGCGGTTGCGTGCTCGAACGGCTCTCGGCGAGCGCGTGTGCTCGAGTGCGAAGGCAGGGGAAAGCAAGATCTCATCCGGCTTGCCTGCAATGACTGCGTCGAAATCGCTCTTCGATAGTTGGAAAGGCCCCCGTTGGGCCGAAGCGGAAGGAATGTTGTAAATTCTTCCCCCGTCCGCGGCTTGGCACACTATGGGGCTGTGAGTGGTCACAATAAACTGAATGTTCGGGAAGTGCGACTTAAGCCAGAAGCCGATCTCGCGCTGCCATGCCGGGTGTAGGTGCGCATCGATCTCATCGATAAGCACTACTCCCGGCCGTGCTACCACTGGTCCGTTCGAGGTCTGTTCGACCAGGCCCTTAGCCCCGTAAGCAGTGAGCATGTGTCGATAGATGTCCATAAGCATCGCGAGGGCCGATCTGTAGCCGTCACTCATGTCGGACAGCGGGACTACTCGGCCAGCCGAGTCCTCAAGTGAGATTCCGTCCGATGTGACTCCCCGAATGTGCACACCCTCACGTAGGAAGTCGTGAGCAACTAGCCTGATCAGCCCATCGAGGGCCTCAGCCGATTCGGCATTGTGCTCGAGGCGCTGATAGTTAAGCTGCTTCGCCCACTCTTCACCTTCGCTTAGTGTTGCGTCCTCTTTGAACAGAGTCGCAAAGTGGGGGATTCGGCCAGGTATCACCATCAGGCGCTGGGCGTCCGGCGAACTGCCGTACATCCTGCGGAAAGGACCGTATCCGAGGGTGAACCATCCGTTAGTACTCGGCGCCCAAGGGCCGTTGGTTGCGCTCTTCCTCTTGTTTCGGAACACGTCCGTCGCAGAAATTACCCAAGCTTGATCCGGTCGGCCACCCGTGACCTCTGTCCGTGAAATAGCGACTTCTGCCCAGAAGGTCGACTGAACGGGCTGGCCGCCCTTAGCCGTCCGGTCGATAAGGTGGTCCGGTGTGACCTCGACAGAGATTGTTCCCTCGTCGTGGCCCTCGGTCACCCATCCGCGCAAATCTTGTACCAGGCCCCGCGACTGTTCGGGTCCGAGAATCGCAAGGGCTATGGCACGGAGAAGAGCGGTCTTACCCGAGCCGTTGTCTCCCGTAATTACGGCCCAACCTTCATGCACATCATCTGAGGTTGCGAAGTCCAGGTCTGCTTCTATGAATCCCTTGATGTTGCGCAGGCTGACGCGGTTCACGTACATGCTGTCCTCTCAGGAGGCGCCGGGCGATCCGTAGTCCCCGCGGGCGACCCTACTTATGTCGATAGTAGCCGCGAGGAAGGTGCCGACTCGCGCGCTTCGCGGACATCCGCTCCCGCCGCATTGATCGAACGCAACGTCCTCAAAGCCCGGATGCTGGTCATGCGCTCCAACGGGCAAGAGAACCTACTGGCCTTGTCTCGATCGCTACGGAGGTGCCGTAGCCATGGCGGGAGGTGCACTGGCGCTACCGCAGCTTGCCCATAGAAAGCCTGCCGAGCGACAGCGTCTTTACTGCCTACCGCTCGACGCGGCGCAGCAGCTCGTCGGCGTCGGCCAGCTGCCGGGCGAGCTTGTCGCGCCGCGCGCGCATCTCGGTGCGGAAGAAGTCGGCGCGCTCGGCGGGCAGCGCCGCCAGCGGATCGGCGGGGGAGGCGTCGATGGCGTCGGCGAGCTCGCCGATCTCGTCGAGCGTCAAGCCGAACGGCTTCATGCGCATGATGAGCCGCACGCGCTCCTCGTCTGCGGCCGTGTAGAGGCGGAAGCCGCCCTCGGTGCGCCCCGAGGCGCGCACGAGCCCCACCTCGTCCCAGTGGCGGAGCGAGCGCAGCGAGAGGCCGGTGCGCTCCGCGAGCTCACCGATGTGCATCGTCTCGTCGGTCATCGCACCATTCCTTCGGCAACTCTCCCCTCACGTTAGGGTAGAGTCATTCCTGGTCGAGCTCTTCGACCACGCCATCCATTCTCGCCTGTCGGCTGGATCGGCCCCGCGCGACGACGCGCTCACAGACTCTGACCTCGCTGCGGCATGCCCGCGCATCCACTCGCTCTCGAAGGAGCCCCATGACCACCACCGCGACGCGCGACCGCGCCCGCTACCGCGACAACCCATCCGTCACGACCGTGCTGCGCAACCCGCGCATGCTCACCCGCGAGGCCCTCGCCGGCCTCGTCGTGGCGCTCGCGCTCATCCCCGAGGCCATCTCGTTCTCGATCATCGCCGGCGTCGACCCGGCCGTCGGCCTCTTCTCGTCGGCCGTGATGGCGATCTCGATCGCCTTCCTCGGCGGGCGGCCCGCCATGATCACCGCGGCCACCGGCGCCATCGCGCTCGTCATCGCGCCGATCATGCGCGACCACGGCTTCGACTACTTCATCGCCACCGTGCTGCTCGCCGGCATCCTGCAGATCGTGCTCGGGCTCGTCGGCGTCGCGAAGCTCATGCGCTTCATCCCGCGCAGCGTCATGGTCGGCTTCGTCAACGCGCTCGCGATCCTCATCTTCATGGCGCAGATCCCGCAGCTGGTGGATGTGCCGTGGCTCGTCTACCCGCTCGTCGCCGTCGGGCTCGTGATCCTCGTCGTCATGCCGCGGCTGACGAAGGTCGTGCCGGCGCCGCTGTTCGCGATCATCCTGCTCACCGGCGCCGTGCTGCTCTTCGGCTGGCAGGTGCCCAACGTCGGCAGCCAGGGCGAGCTGCCGCGCAGCCTGCCGTCGCTCTTCCTCCCCGACGTGCCGCTCACGCTCGAGACGCTCGGGATCATCGGCCCGACCGCCATCGCGATGGCGCTCGTCGGCCTCATGGAGTCGCTCATGACGGCGAAGCTCGTCGACGACGTGACCGACACGCACTCCGACAAGACGCGCGAGTCGTGGGGCCAGGGCGTCGCCAACGTGCTCTCAGGCCTCTTCGGCGGCATGGGCGGCTGCGCCATGATCGGTCAGACGATGATCAACGTGAAGGCCTCCGGCGCCCGCTCGCGCGTGTCGACCTTCCTCGCCGGCGTCTTCCTGCTCGTGCTGATCGTCGCGCTCGGCGACATCGTCGGGCTCGTGCCGATGGCGGCGCTCGTGGCCGTGATGATCATGGTCTCGGTCGGCACCTTCGACTGGCACTCGATCCAGCCGGCGACGCTGCGGCGCCTGCCGCTGTCGGAGACGCTCGTGATGGTGATCACCGTCGTGGTCGTCGTGCTGACCCACAACCTCGCGATCGGCGTCATCGTCGGCGTCGTCGCCGCGATGGTGCTCTTCGCCCGCCGGGTTGCGCACTTCCAGTCGGTGACGCGGGAGGTGCGCGAGTCCGACGGCGGTGCCGCCGCGCACTACACGGTCGAGGGCGAGCTGTTCTTCGCCTCCTCCAACGACCTCACGACGCAGTTCGAGTACACCGACGACCCCGACCACGTCGTCATCGACCTCTCGCGCTCCCACATCTGGGACGCATCCACCGTCGCCGCCCTCGACGCGATCGAGACGAAGTACGAGCGGCTCGGCAAGCGCGTCGAGCTGCACGGGCTCAACGCCTCGTCGGTGCAGATGCACGGGCGAATGACGCGGCAGCTGGGCGGGGAGGGCTGAGGCCCGGCGCGGGTCGGGTCGGCCGCTGGATGCCCGGCGGACGCGGGCTGCGCGGCTCGGGTTTTCGGGGCCTTGTGGGGGTCGGCGGCCGGGCGTAGCGTCCCGAGCACATCCACCTCCGGCTCCACAGAAGCGAGCACGATCATGCGCACGACCCGACACACCCGCACCGCCGCCGTCGCCATCGCGGCGGTCGCCGCCTTCACTTTCGCCGGCACCGCCGCCGCGAACGCCGCCCCCGCGATCCCGCTGAACGGCGGGCAGGAGGTTCCCGCGCCGAACGCCTTCGGCGCCCACGGATGGTTCAGCTACGAGATCGACGGCGACCAGCTCTGCTACTCGCTCCAGGTCGACGGCCTGTCGGCTCCCGCGGCCGCGGCGCACATCCACGTCGCACCGCGCAACGCCCCCGGGCCCGTGGTCGTGCCGCTCTCCGTGGAGTCTGCGACGAGCTTCGCGGTGGAGGCGTGCACGACGGCAGACCCGATGCTGCTCGCGGCCATCGAGGCGAACCCGCGCGGCTACTACGTCAACGTGCACACCCCGACGAATCCTCCGGGCGAGATCCGCGGGCAGCTGAAGTAGCGCCGCTGCCCGGGCGTCACTCGGGCGAGAAGAGCTCCTCGATGGGGCACTCGAAGACGGCCGCGAGCCGGAAGGCGACCGGCAGTGACGGGTCGAAGCGGCCCTTCTCGATCGAGATGACCGTCTGGCGCGAGACGCCCAGCTCGTCGGCGAGCCGCTGCTGCGACCAGCCGCGCTCCTGCCGCCGCTCGGGCAGCGAGTTGCGCATCAGGCGTCCGCCCGCTTCGCGAGCAGGTAGCGCACGGCCACGTCGATGCCGATGAGCGTGGCGAGGCCGAGCAGCAGGAGCCCGGTGTCGACCTGCAGGCCGGTGATCGAGAAGGCGGCGGCCGCGAGCCCGACCGTCATGAACGTGTCGCCGAAGGCGCCGCGGGCGGCCCGGTCGAACCACGCCGACTCGACCGAGTCCTCGGGGCGCTCCGTCGCATCCGTCAGGCTCGAGCGATCGACCGACGCCGCCCAGACGAGCGCGGCCGCGACCGGGAGCGTGACGACGGCCATCACGATGAAGCGCAGCCACGCGTCGCCCTGGTCGCCCTGGCCGCCGAGCGCGGCGTAGAGCGCGCCGAGGGCGCTCGCGATCGCGGCGCCGCCGAGCAGGGTCGCGGCGACGAGCGCCGGCGTGCCGCCGCCGAAGCGGGCGCGGCCGAAGCGGCTGGTGGTGCGGGTGGCGGGGGCGTCGGTCATGGCGTCTCTCTCCTCGGGGTGTCAAGGAGACCGTACAGTCAAGTCTCTTTGACTGTCAAGCGGGCTTGACGTGTTGCTGCCTGCCGGCCTGGCTACGCTGAGCCCCACACGGGAACGGGGGATGCGGTGGCTGAGGAGTCGGTCGAAGACCTGCGGGCAGAGCTCGCGGCGCTCGAGGATCCGCGCATGCGCGAGGTCAACGAGCGGCACGGCGACGACCACGGCGTCAACCTGTCGAAGCTGCGCGCGATCGCCAAGCGGCTGCGGGCGCAGCACGAGCTCGCGGTCGAGCTCTGGGCGACGGGCGACACCCCGGCGCGGCTGCTCGCGCTGCTCGTCTGCCGGCCGAAGGCGTTCACCGCCGACGAGCTCGACGCGATGCTGCGCGAGGCGCGCGCGCCCAAGGTGCACGACTGGCTCGTCAACTACGTCGTCAAGAAGTCGCCGCACGCCGAGGCGCTGCGGCAGCGGTGGTTCGACGACGCGGATGCGGTGGTCGCGAGCGCTGGATGGGCCCTGACCTCCGAGCGGGTCCGCAAGGCCCCCGACGGGCTCGACCTGCCCGGGCTGCTCGACACGATCGAGGCCGAGATGCGGGATGCGCCGGCGCGGCTGCAGTGGGCGATGAACGAGTGCCTCGCGCACATCGGCATCGCGCACCCGGCGCTGCGGGCCCGCGCGATCGCGATCGGCGAGCGGCTCGAGGTGCTGAAGGACTACCCGACGCCGCCGAACTGCACCTCGCCCTTCGCGCCGATCTGGATCGCCGAGATCGTGCGGCGGCAGGAGGGGTAGGCGCTTCTCGCTGGTCGAGCCGGACGACCGCCGCCGCCCCTTCGGTGGTCGAGCCGGACGACCGCCGAAGGCGGCCGTCCGAGTCGAGACCACTCCGCTGCACCGCGGCAATGGTCTCGACTCGCGCGCTTCGCGCGCGGCTCGACCAGCGGAGCCGCGGTGGCGGTCAGCCCCCGAAGAACGCCCCCGCCACCCGCGTCAGGTCATGCAGGTCGCTCACGCCCGCGAGCTCGCGCGCCGAGTGCATCGACAGGATCGGGATGCCCACGTCGACCGTGCGGATCCCGAGCCGCGTCGCCGTGATCGGGCCGATCGTCGAGCCGCACGGCACCTGGTTGTTCGAGACGAACTCCTGGCTCGTCACGCCCGCCGCGTCGCACCAGCCGTGCCAGGCAGCGGCGCCCGCGCCGTCGGTCGCGTAGCGCTGGTTGGCGTTGATCTTCAGGATCGGTCCAGAGCCGAGCACGGGTCGCACGGCCGGGTCGTGCTTCTCGGCGTAGTTCGGGTGCACCGAGTGCCCGACGTCGCTCGAGACGCACCACGACGACGCGACCGCGCGCATCCGCTCTGCCCGGTCGGCGCCCAGCGCGAGGCCGATGCGCTCGAGCACGTCCTCGAGGAACGGGCCGGCCGCGCCCGAGCGGGTCGCCGAGCCGATCTCCTCGTGGTCGAAGACCGCGAGCATCGGGATGTGGTCGCCGTCGAAGCCGTCAGCTGCGGCCGTCAACCCCACGACGCCGGCGTGCACGCTCGCGAGGTCGTCGAGCCGGCCGGCCGCGAGGAACGCGTCGTCGTGCCCGAAGACCGCCCCGCGCGCCGCGTCGGCGACGACCACGTCGAAGCCGCGGATGCGCGCCGCATCGACCTTCGCGCCGTCGACGGATGCGGCGAGCTCGGCGAGCAGGTCGGCCGAGTCGGGCGCGCCGAGGCCCCAGACGGGCTGCGTGTGCACCTGCTTGTCGAGCGCGAAGCCCTCGTTGGCGGTGCGGTCGAGGTGGATCGCCAGCTGAGGCAGGCGCAGCAGCGGGCCGGTCGCCGCGAGCACCTCGGAGCCGTCGTCGAGCACGAGCCGGCCTGCGAGCCGCAGCTCGCGGTCAAGCCACGAGTTGAGCAGCGGGCCGCCGTAGACCTCGACGCCCGCCTGCAGCCAGCCGAGGCGGCCGGTCGTGGGCTTGGGCTTCAGCTTGAAGCCGGGGGAGTCGCTGTGGGCGCCGAAGACGCGCACGGGCGTGGTGGCCGTCGCGCCCTGCGGCACGACCCACGCGATCACGGCGCCGTCGCGCACCACCAGGTACTTGCCCGCCTGCTCCGGCCACGCATCCGTCTCGTGCAGCGCGGCGAAGCCGGCGCCCTCGAGGCGGCGCGCGACCTCGGCCGCGGCGTGGAAGCTCGAGGGGGATGCGGCGACGAAGTCGGCGAGATCCTCGGCGTGGGTGCGGGCGGTCTCGGGCGTGGGCGCTGCGGGCACGGCGGTGTCCTCCAGGGTGACGGGGCTTCCGAGCCTAGCCGCGCCGTTCGTCGACCGGCTCAGTGCGCCGCCGACCGGATTATCCGGCTGGGCTCGCATCTGACCGGTTGACGAACGGAGCTCGCGTTGGCGCGTGACGGGCGCGCGGCTCGGTGCCGCTGCCGCCCGCCGTTGTTCAACCGGCTCCCTGGGTGTCTGACCGGATTATCCGGCCGGGCGCGCACCAGGCCGGTTGACGGACGAAGGGAGAGCCGGGCGGATGCGGTGGCCGGCTCGGCCGGGTCAGCGCGCGCGGGCGCGTGCGCGCCGCACGGCCGCCGCGATCAGCCGCCAGCCGACGAGCAGCGCCAGCAGCGTGACGGTCGCGACGATCACGAACGGCGGCGCCGTGCCCTGGCCGAGCAGCACGCGCAGCAGCATGCCGCCGCCGACGGTGACGAGCCACACCGGCACGCCGGTGCGCAACGGAGCGAGCGGTGCCCGCCACGCGACGCTCACGACCCAGCCGACGGCGAGCGCGACGAGGAACGGCCACGCCGTCATCGCGATGCCCCAGGCGCTGATCGCGTCGGGGCTGTGCGTCGCGAAGCCGACCCCGGCGAAGAGGGTGACGAGCGCGGCGTCGGTGAGCAGGGCGATCACCGCCGGGCGCACGGTCACCCCGGTCTCGGTCTTGTCGATCGCCACGCCCCCACGCTATCCGCGTGCTCCCATGCCCCACGGCAGACAGATGTGCGGGCAAGGGCTCGCAACCTCGGCGGATGACAGCCGATGCTCACACATCTGCCGGCGACCCTGCGCTGAGGGTCAGCGCAGCGCGCGCTTGATCGACTCTCGCTCCGCCTCGAGCTTGCGCACGCGGCGGCTCAGCTTGATGAGCCGGATCGAGCCCAGCAGTGCCGCGACGAGCACGCCCGCGATCGCCGCGAAGAGCATCGCCACGCCCAGCGGCAGGCTGAATTCGAAGCCGAGGTACGCGAAGTCGGCCGGCACGTTGTTCTGCAGGATGAAGATGAGCAGCAGGACGAGGATGAGCGCGCCGAGGATGAGCGCGATCCACGTGCCGCCGCTCACGCCCTGCTTCTGGTGCCCGTCGAGCGAGGAGTCGAGCACCACGCGCGGCCGGTCGTCGTGCACCGGGGTCGTGCTCGCCGTGGTGTCGGCGGTCGTGCCCGTCGTGGCACCGGAGGCGGGCATCGCGGCCGTCGTGCGGGTCGGCTCGGCGGGCGAGCGGGTGCCGTCGGTGCGGCGGATGTCTCGGTCGTCGGCGTCGGACGTGGCGTCCATGCGGCTGCTCTCCTCAAGTCGCGGCGGTGCTGCGGGTCTCTCTGCTCGGAGCGTACGCCTGCACGCTGGACGCCAGCGGGCAGCGCCCCCGACGGCTATCGCGGGCGCGGTGCGGGCGGCGGCGGCACCGGCTTCGCCAGCAGCACGTCGGCCAGGGCGATCTCGACCTCGCCGCGACGGGTGGCGACCGTGCACGTCACCGCGTCGAGCGCGACCAGGTCGCCGAGCGCATCCGTCGCCCGGTGCGTGTCGCCGTGGAGGCGGTAGCGCACGACGATGCGGGTGCCGAGGGGGAGGGCGGCGAGGGAGTCGGCGGCGCTCGTCACGGGGTGGTCTCGAGACGCGGCCTGCGGCCGCTCCTCGACCAGCGGGGGCTGGAGGGAGCGGTCACCACGACCCCGGCGCGTAGTCCTTCAGGAAGACACCGAAGAGGTCCTCGCCGGCCTCGCCGCGCACGATCGGGTCGTAGACGCGGGCGGCGCCGTCGACGAGGTCGAGGGGCGCGTGGAAGCCCTCCTCCGCGAGCCGCACCTTCGTGAAGTGCGGCCGCTCGTCGGTGATCCAGCCGGTGTCGACGGCGGTCATGAGGATGCCGTCGCGCTCGAACATCTCGCGCGCGCTCGTGCGCGTGAGCATGTTGAGCGCCGCCTTCGCCATGTTCGTGTGCGGGTGGCCGGGGCCCTTGTAGCCGCGGCCGAAGACGCCCTCCATCGCCGAGACGTTCACGATGTAGGTGCGGCGCGCGGTCGAGGCGGCGAGCGCCGGCCGCAGCTTCGACACCAGCAGGAACGGCGCCGTCATGTTGGCCAGCTGCACCTCGAGCATCTCGAGCGGCTCGACCTGGTCGACGTGCTGCGTCCAGCTGTTGATGTGCTCCTCGTCGGGCACGAGCCCGCCCGCGTCGATCGCCGTGCCGGCGGCCAGCCGCTCGAGCGACGACGAGCCCGCGGCCATCGCCTGCTGCGTGAGCTCGTCGGCCGTGCGGGCGGCGCTCGCGAGGATCGGGTGCGCCGCGACCGAGGCGGCGAGGGCGAGCGGATGCGCGTCGTTCGTGTGCCCGAAGGTCACGAGCTCGGGGAGCGGGCCGTCGTCGGGCAGCGGCGCGAGCTCCGCCTCGACGAGCGGCGCGTAGGCGCCGGGGGAGCGCCGCACGGTCTGCGCCGCGTTGTTGATGAGGATGTCGAGCGGCCCGGCCGCGGCGACCTCCTCGGCGAGCCCGACCACCTGCGCCGGGTCGCGCAGGTCGATGCCGACCACCTTGAGCCGGTCGAGCCACTCGCCCGAGTCGGGCAGCGACGAGAACCGCCGCACCGCATCCCTCGGGAACCGCGTGGTGATGGTCGTGTGGGCGCCGTCGCGCAGCAGCCGCAGCGCGATGTGCATGCCGATCTTCGCCCGGCCGCCCGTGAGCAGCGCGCGCTTGCCGGTGAGGTCGGTGCGGGCGTCGCGCTTGGCGTGGCTCATGGCCGCGCACGTCGGGCAGAGCTGGTGGTAGAACGCGTCGACGAGCGTGTACTGCTGCTTGCAGATGTAGCAGCCGCGCGAGCGGATGAGCGTGCCGGCGGTGGGCGCGGCGGCCCGCGTGGCGAGGGGGATGCCCCGCGTCTCGTCGTCGATGCGATCGGGCGCTCCGGTGGCGGTCGCGGCGACGACGGCGCGGTCGGCGGCCTGGATGCGCGCGTGCTTCGCCTTGCGGCTCGCGAGCTTGACCTCCTTGAACATGTTGGCCGTCGCCTGCCGCACGGCCACGTAGGCGGGGTCGTCGCGATCCATGCGGTGGAGCGTCTCGAGCACGCGCAGTGTCGTGGCGACGTCGTCGGGCGAGAGCGTCGCGGGCGCGTCTGCGGCGGCGTCTTCGGGCGCGCCGGAGGGGGCCGAGTGGTGGGGGAGCACAGGCGATTCTACCGCCGACGGATGATGCGCCGCAGATTCTCCATCCCTCACGCCGGCCGGCGGCCCCGGGGTCCGCGACGCTCTGCCGGTCGCGCGCATGTTCCCTCACAGGTAGGAAACTGGCTCCTTCCTCGATCCGGAGGTTAACCGGCTTGACCGGAGCGCACCGCCTGGATCGCTAGCCCGGAAGCAGGCGTCCGAGTACTCGATCCCATCGGCTGAACTCGCCGCGTTCGAGCTGCTCTTGTCTCTTCGCACGCAGCCTCAGCCATGCATCGAAGTGATCAACCTTGCGCTCCCACCGGCCATCCCGATCGGAGCGGTCCAGCCAAGCTGCTACGTAGCCGACGTATTCGGCCGCCTTTTCGCGCCACTCTGCGGCGCCTTCGGGGCAGCCAAGGGCGAGCGGATGCGAGGCGAACTCGGGCACGCGGTAACCCTGCGCTCGCGCGCCTGCATACTCACCTACTGCGGCGCAAACGCTGCGGTGCACGTGTCGACACTCGTGAGGAAGCCATACTTCCCAGCGTTCGTACGCACGTCCCCATTGAGTGGCGGCATAGAGGACGCCTTCGGCCGAGACGGTGCCCGGGTCTCTCCGCGCCTCGTGAAGTAGATCCCGAAGAGGCGTCAATCCCTCGCGAAGGCCTGCGATTGCCCGACGTGTTTCAGTTCTCCGCTCGCGCCGTCGTTGTCGAGAGCCGGCCAGGACATTCTCAGTCCAGGCGCCTACCAGCGCGTTGAATGTGCTCACGATGACGTCAATGTCGCACCTCCTCGATGCCGGGCTCAGCGTATTGAGATCCACCCACACCGAAGTCGAGTACGGACACTGCAAGCCGGAGGAGATGTGGCGTTCGTAGGCCCCGCTCCTCCGAGCCCGGGTATCCAGGCACTAGCCGGAGCCGCCACCGGAGCCGGCGAACGGATACAGCCATGCCGTGCCCATGAGCAGGGCGACTGCCAGAGCGACGAGCAGGGCGCTCCGTCCTGCGGGGCGTCGGGTCGGCTCGGCGCGCTCGCGTCCCAGCACCACGACCGCACTGACCGCTGCGACCGCGGCGCCGGTGGCGCACGTCCAGCCCAGCACCCACAGCAGCTCTGCGGCACCCTCCGGCGCCTGCATCGCGAGCGACGCGAGCGGCAGCAGCACCGCGGCCAGCGCGGCGCCGACGGCCGCGATCCAGGCGGGCACGAGCGCGGCATGCTGCTGCTCGGCGGTGACCATGGCCGAACGGTACTCCCGCCGCCGACAGCGGCGGCTCAGGGCCGGATCAGCATCCGCACCGAGGGCACCGCGCCGAAGTGCGACAGACTCGAGGCGATGCCCCTCCTCGACCACGCCCCAGCGACCTGGGATCCCGACGCCGCGTTCGAGGCGTTCGCCGCCTGGTCGGCCGAGCGCGGCCTGCCGCTCTACCCGGCGCAGGAGGAGGCGCTCATGGAGGTCGTCAGCGGCGCGAACGTCATCCTCTCGACCCCCACCGGCACCGGCAAGTCGCTCGTCGCCACCGGCGCGCACTTCGCCGCGCTCGCGCAGGGGAAGCGCACCTTCTACACCGCGCCGATCAAGGCGCTCGTGAGCGAGAAGTTCTTCGCCCTCGTCGAGGTGTTCGGCGCCGAGAACGTCGGGATGGTGACGGGTGACTCATCCGTCAACGCCGACGCCCCGATCATCTGCTGCACCGCCGAGATCCTCGCCAACCTGGCGCTCCGCAACGGCGACCGCACCGAGGTCGACCAGGTCGTGATGGACGAGTTCCACTTCTACGGCGACCCGCAGCGCGGCTGGGCATGGCAGGTGCCGCTGCTCACGCTGCCGCACGTGCAGTTCATCCTCATGTCGGCCACGCTCGGCGACGTCACGCGCATCGCCCGCGACCTGACCGAGCGCACCGGCCGCGAGACCGCCCTCGTCACCGGCGTCGAGCGGCCCGTGCCGCTCAGCTTCGAGTACGCGATGACGCCCGTGCACGAGACCATCGAGGAGCTGCTCGCCACCCAGCGCGCCCCCGTCTACATCGTGCACTTCGCGCAGGCCGCGGCGCTCGAGCGGGCGCAGGCGCTCACGTCGGTGAAGATCATCGACCGCGAGCAGCGCGACCGCATCGCCGAGGCGATCGGCGAGTTCCGCTTCACCACGCGCTTCGGGCAGACGCTCTCGCGCCTCGTGCGCAGCGGCATCGGCGTGCACCACGCCGGCATGCTGCCGAAGTACCGCCGCCTCGTCGAGCAGCTCGCGCAGCAGGGCCTGCTGCGCGTCATCTGCGGCACCGACACCCTCGGCGTCGGCATCAACGTGCCCATCCGCACCGTGCTCCTCACGGGGCTCACGAAGTTCGACGGGCAGCGGATGCGTCAGCTCACGGCGCGGGAGTTCCACCAGATCGCGGGTCGTGCCGGCAGGGCCGGCTACGACACCGCCGGCACGGTGGTGGCGCAGGCGCCCGAGCACGAGGCCGAGAACGCGAAGCAGCTCGCCAAGCTTGGCGACGACGCGAAGAAGCGCCGCAAGCTCGTGCGCAAGAAGGCGCCCGAGGGCTTCGTCTCCTGGGGACAGCCGTCGTTCGAGAAGCTCATCGACGCCGACCCCGAGCCGCTCGTGTCGCACATGCAGATCAGCCACTCGATGCTGCTCAACATCATCGGCCGCGGCGGCGACGCCTTCACCGAGGTGCGCGAGCTCATCGAGGCCACCCACGAGCCACGCGCCTCGCAGCTCGCGCTGCAGCGTCGCGCGCTCGCGATCTACCGCACCCTCCGCACCGCCGGCGTCGTGGAGCAGCACGCAGATCCCGACGACCCCGACGCGCCCCCGCGCATCCGCCTCACCGTCGACCTGCAGCCGAACTTCGCGCTCAACCAGCCGCTGTCGCCGTTCGCGCTCGCGGTCATCGACATGCTCGACCCCGCCGACCCGACGCATCCGCTCGACGTCATCTCGGTCATCGAGTCGACGCTCGACGACCCGCGGCCGATCCTGTCGCAGCAGCAGTTCCTCGCCCGCGGCGAGGCCGTCGCGGCGATGAAGGCCGAGGGGATCGAGTACGAGCAGCGCATGGAGCTGCTCGAGGCGGTCACGCACCCGAAGCCGCTCGAGGAGCTGCTCACCGAGGCGCTCGCGGTGTTCGCGTCGTCGCAGCCGTGGGTGTCGGACTTCGCGCTCTCGCCGAAGTCGGTCGTGCGCGACATGTGGGAGCGGGCGATGACCTTCGCCGACTACGTGCAGCACTACGGGCTCGCGCGCAGCGAGGGGCTCGTCCTGCGCTACCTGTCGGACGCCTACCGGGCCATTCGCCAGACGGTGCCCGACGAGGCGAAGACCGACGAGCTGCTCGACCTCATCGAGTGGCTCGGCGAGGTCGTGCGGCAGGTCGACTCGAGCCTGCTCGACGAGTGGGAGCAGCTCATGCACCCGACCGAGCCGGGCGAGGCGCCCATCGCGCCGCCTCCACCGCCGTCGGTCGTGGCGAACCCGCGCGCGTTCCGGGTGCTCGTGCGCAACGAGCTGTTCCGGCGCGTGCAGCTCGCGGCGCTCGACAAGGTCGACGAGCTCGGCGAGCTCGACGCGGCCTCCGGCTTCGACGCCGACGCGTGGGCCGACGCGCTCGACGCCTACTTCGACGAGCACGGCGCGATCGGCACCGGCGCCGACGCGCGCAGCTCGCGCATGCTCGTCATCGACGAGGGGCCGCACGAGTGGCAGGCGCAGCAGATCCTCGCCGACCCGGCGGGCGACCACGACTGGCGCATCTGGGCGACGATCGACCTGCAGGCGTCGGCGGATGCGGGCGCCGCGGTCGTGCGCGTGACGCGCGTCGGGCGGCTGTAGGCGCCGGCCGCTCGCTCGCCAGCCCACCTCCTCGCTCGCCAGCGCTCGCCTCGTCGCAGCAGCCCGCCTCGCACGACTGCAGGCACCGTTCGTCAACCGGCTCCGTGCGCGTCCGACCGGATAGTCCGGTCGGCAACGCACTGGGCCGGTCGACGAACGACGGATGCGCGGGGCGTGCGGGGCGCGGGCGGCGCGGCGCGCACAGGGCGCGCGGGCGACGCTGCGTCAGCCGCCGGGCGTGAACGCGGCCGTCGAGCCCAGCTCGCCCGCCACGAGGCGCGCGGTCACCTCGGTCAGCAGCGCGACGCCCGCGACGCTGTCCTCGTCGCTCGTGCGCTCGCCCTCGTTGTGCGAGATGCCCTCGATGCTCGGCACGAAGAGCATGACGGTCGGCGCGACATCCTTCATGTTGGTCGAGTCGTGGCCGGCGACCGTCATCGTCGGCGCGTGCGTGAGGCCGAGCGCGGCCGCGGCCGAGCGCGCGAGCTCGACGCCCTCCGGCTGGTAGGCGAGCAGGCCCCACTGGTGCGTGAGCCGGCGCTCGATCGTGACGCGGGCGCGCTCCTCGATGGCGGCGAGCCGCTCCTCGAGCAGCGCGTTGGCGCGCTCGAGCACGGCCTCGTCGGGGGAGCGTAGGTCGAGGTTGATCTCGACGAGCCGCGCGACCGTGACGGGGGAGTTGGGTGCGAGCTCGAGCTCGGAGACCGACGAGTGCAGCATCCCCTCCGGCAGCTCGTCGGTGAGCTCGCGCGCGGCGACGATGACGAGCGCCGCGCCGTAGAGCGCGTCGCGCCGGTCGGCCATCACCGTCGAGCCCGTGTGGCTCTGCTCGCCGTGCACGACGATGCGGTACTTGCTCGCCGCCCACGTGCGGTCGACGAGCCCGATGGTCGTGCCCGACTCCTCGAGCCCGCGGCCCTGCTCGATGTGGATCTCGGCGTAGGCCGCGACGGGCGGCGGCGTGAGGTCAAGCGCGTCGCCCGGCTCGGCGATCGCCTGCGCGACCGAGACGCCCGCGCGGTCGGTCGCCGCGAGCGCGGTCTCGAGCGGCAGCTTGCCGGTGAGCACCGAGCTGCCCATCATGCTCGGCGTGAAGCGGCTGCCCTCCTCGTTGAACCAGTTGACGACCGCGAGGTTGCACGCGGGCTGCAGCGATCCCCCCCGCACGCGCCGCGCGACCTCGCGGGCGGCGTGGGCCGCCGCCAGCACGCCGTAGGCGCCGTCGAAGCGGCCGGCGAGCGGCTGCGAGTCGAGGTGCGAGCCGACGAGCACGTAGGGTGCGCCCGGCACGAGCTCGAGCAGCCCGAACTGGTTCGAGATCGCGTCGTGCCGCACCTCGAAGCCGGCGCGCTCGAGCCATCCGGCGAACCACGCGCGCGTCTCGTGGTCGGCGGCGCTGCCGGCCTGCCGCTCGACGCCGCCGCCGGGGGTCGCGCCGAAGCCCGACATGGTCGCGAAGTCCTCGAGGAAGTCCTCGGCCTGCTCGTGCTGCTGCATGGGTGCTCCTTGCTGCGCGCCGTCGTCGGCGCTCGTGGTGGGTCGGATGCGCCGGGTCGCGATCAGCGCTCGGCGAGCGTGCCGTGCACGACCTCGCCGCCGACGAGGGTCGCGACGACGTCGATCGCGCCGATGCGCTCGGTCGGCACGTCGTGCGGGTCGTCGGCGAGCACGACGACGTCGGCGAGCATGCCCGGCGCGAGCACGCCCTTGCGGTCGCCCCAGCCGGTCGCGGCGGCGGAGCCCGCGGTGCAGGCGCGCAGCGCCTCGTCGACGGTCAGCCGCTCGTCGGGGCCGTAGGGCGCGCCGCTCTCGGTGCGGCGCTCGACGAAGGCCTGCACGATGCGCAGCGGCTCGCCGGGCGCGACTGGCCGGTCGGAGCTGCCCGCGAGCATGCCGCCCGCGCGCAGCACGCTCGCGGCCGGATAGGAGCGGAGCGTGCGCTCGGGGCCCAGCCGCTCGGCCATGCCGTCGCCGTACTCGGCGATGAAGCGCGGCTGCGGCACGAGCGCGACGCCGAGCTGCGCCATGCGGGCGATCTGGTCGGGGCGCACGACGCCGCCGTGCTCGATGCGGCTCGGCAGCGGGCGCGGGCCGTGCAGCCGCTGCGCCTCGTCGATGAGGTCGAGCGCGAAGTCGACCGCCGCGTCGCCGATGGCGTGCAGCGCCAGCGCCCAGTCGCCGGCGGCGGCCGCGAGCACCTGAGCGCGCATCGCCTCGGGATCGCCCTGCAGGTAGCCGTGGTTGCCGTGGTCGTGCGCGTAGTCCTCGCTCATCGCCGCGGTCGAGCCGAGCAGCGAGCCGTCGGTGAAGACCTTGACGGGGCCGAGCTGCAGCCGGTCGTCGCCGGCGCCGCTGCGGATGCCGGCGGTGAGCCCGATCGCGCGCGGGTCGTCGTCGTGGCCGGCGAGCTCGACGAGCGCGTCGAGCGTCACCATCGCCTGCGTGCGGGTGCGCAGCAGCCCGCGCTCGCGCGCCCGCTGGTAGGCGGCGAACTCGCGCGGGCTGTGGCCGATCCAGCCGCCGGCGATGCCCGCGTCGGTGACCGACGTGATGCCCTCCCGCGCGTACTGCGCGCTCGCCCGGCCCAGCGCATCCTCGATCGCGGTGAGCGGGTCGGGCAGCAGGACGTCCTGCACGATCCGCATCGCGTTCTCCTCGAGCAGCCCGGTCGGGCGCCCGCGCTCGTCGCGCCCGATGACGCCGCCGTCGGGGTCGGCGCGCGGGCCGTCGTCGATGCCGATGCGCCGCAGCCCCTCGCCGCTCATCGTCGCCGCGTGCCCCGAGGCGTGCTTGATCCACACGGGCCGCCCGCCCGAGGCGCGGTCGAGCGCGTCGCGGTCGAGGCCGCCGGCGAGGCCGAGGGGGTTGAAGCCGGATGCGACGACCCAGTCGTGCGGGTCGGTCGCGACGCGCTGCTCGATGCGCCGGTAGACCTCGTCGGGCGTCGTCGCCCCGGCGAGGTCGAGCTCGGCGAGCGTCTGGCCGAACCAGACGCTGTGCGCGTGGGCGTCGTTGAAGCCGGGCAGGAGCACGGCGCCGTCGGCGTCGAGGCGCCGGTCGGCGTGCACGCCGTCGAGCTGCTCGTCGAGGCCCACGATGCGGCCCGCCCAGATGCCGACGCGGCTCGCCGTCGGCCGCGCGTCGTCGCCGGTGAGCACTCGGGCGTTGTCGATGATCGCGTCGATGCGCACGCGCTGCCTCCTGCTGCTGCTCGGAATCTCCATTCAATCTGGGCATCGCTACAGCGACAATGGGAGCGCGGCACGGGAACGGCCGCCTGGAGTGTGCAAGCGCACAGCGCCGCGAGGACGGCCGGATCGGGGAGGCATCGTGGAGGACGCAGGGGCGGCGCGCTCGCCGGAGTGGGTGGCGCTGGTCGACCGGCTCGACGACGAGATGGACGGGATCGTCGACGACTTCGTGCAGGCGTTCGGCGAGCGCTCGCTCTACGACCGGGACGCCGTGCCGGCGCAGGACCTGCGCGACACCGCCGACGCGACCTTGCGCATGCTCGTCGCACGCATGGCCGGCCGCACGCCCACCGAGGACGAGGCGGCGCTCGCGACCACGCTCGGCGTGCGCCGGGCGCGGCAGGGCGTGCCGCTCGACGCGCTGCTCGAGGCGGTGCGGCTCGACTTCCGGGTGCTGTGGCGCTGGCTGCAGCGCCTCGCGGGCGACGCGCAGCGGGCGGCGCTCGTCGACCAGGTCGAGTGGGTGCTCACCGTCGTCGAGCAGTACGTCGGCGAGGTGCAGCAGTCGTTCCTGCGCGAGACGGCCGCGATGCAGCGCGACGCGAGGCTCGCGACCGAGCGGCACCTCGCGCGGCTGCTGAGCGGCGACGCGCCGAGCGCGACCGCGGTCGAGGGCATCGCGCAGGGCCTCGGCGTCGCGGCCGACGCCGAGTTCGACCTCATCGCCGTGCCCGTCGACCGCATCGAGCTCGCGCAGCGCGCGGCAGCCGCGGCGCTCGCGGCCGGCGCCGTCTTCGGCCACAGCCACGGCGACGCCTACTGCCTGTTCTGGGTGCGCGGCGAGGAGCGGCTGACCGACGAGCTCGCCGCGCTGCCCGGCGTGCACCTGCAGCGCCTCGCGGGGCTCTCCGCGGTGGCCGGCGGTGCGCGCACCGCGCTCGCGCTGCTGACGACGACGCCCGCCCCCCAGCGGCTCGTCGGCGTCGACGAGCTGTGGCCCGTCGTCGCGGCCGGCCGGCTCACCGAGCTCGTGCCCGGCTTCGTCGAGCTGCGGCTCGCGCCGCTGCTGGAGCTGACCGACTACCAGCGCGACGCGATCGTCGAGACCGTGCGCGCCTTCCTCGAGACCGGCTCGGTGCACGCCACCTCCAAGCGCGTCTTCTGCCACCGCAACACCGTGCTCAACCGGCTCGCCGCGTTCCGCGACCGCACGGGGCTCGATGTGCAGGTGCCCGTCGACTCGGCCCTCGCGCACGTGCTGCTCGCGGCGGACGGCGCTCCGCGATGAGGAGTCGCCCTTCCGCTCGACTGGGCATCCGCACAATCGGTCCGCGGGAATCCGCGTCGCACCGCCATTGAGGATGTGCAAACCGCTCCGACACGATGGCAGGACGTCGCCGCGCGCGTCCCGCACGAGTGTCGACGGCCGCAGGACGCACCCTGCGGGCACCGCCGTCCCAGCACCCGGCACCCGGTGAGGCTCCCGCCCCCGGTCTCGAGGAGGAGAGCAGCATGAACCAGGCAGCGCACGACGCCACGCCCCCGGGCGACGAGATCGTCGTCAAGCCCAGAGACGTCCGCCGCATCGCGACCGCCGCGTTCGTCGGCACCGCGCTCGAGTGGTACGACTACTTCCTGTTCGGCACCGCGGCCGCGCTGGTGTTCAACCGGCTCTTCTTCACCGAGCTCGACCCGACCGCCGCCGTGCTCGCGTCGCTCGCCACCTTCGGCGTCGGCTTCGCCGCGCGCCCCATCGGCGCCTTCTTCTTCGGCGTGCTCGGCGACCGCGTGGGCCGCCGCCCGACGCTCATCCTCACGATCGTGCTCATCGGCGTCGCCACCGGCGTGATCGGCGTGCTGCCCACCTACGCCGACATCGGCATCATGGCCCCGGTGCTGCTCGTCGTGCTGCGCCTGCTGCAGGGCCTCGCCGTCGGCGGCGAGTGGGGCGGCGCGACGACCATCGCCATCGAGCACGCACCCGTCAAGCAGCGCGCCCGCTACGCGGCGCTCGTGCAGGTCGGCTCGCCGGTCGGCACGCTGCTCTCCTCGGGCGCGATCGCACTCGTGCTGCTCTTCCCGCCGAGCGAGTTCGACGCCTGGGCGTGGCGCCTGCCGTTCCTCGCGGCCTTCCCGCTGCTCGCCGTCGCGCTCTGGATCCGCCTGAAGGTCGAGGAGTCGCCGATCTTCGAGGACCTCGTGCGCCTCGACCAGCGCGCCAAGGTGCCGGCGCTGCAGGTCTTCACCAAGGCCTGGGGACGCCTCATCGTCGCCGTGGCGGCCGCGTTCCTCGGCGTCGGCGGCTTCTACGTGATGAACACGTTCGTCGTCAGCTACGCCGCGAACACGCTCGGCATCGACCGGCAGATCGCGGTCAACGCGACGCTCATCGCCGCCGTCGCCCAGATCGTCGTCATCCTGCTCTGCGGCCGGCTCGCCGAGCGCGTCGGCCCCGGCCGCGTCACCTTCTGGGGCGGCCTCGCGACCGCGGCAGCCGCCGCGCCGCTGTTCTGGCTCATCGACACCGGCTCGCCGCTCGCGATCACGCTCGCCGTGACCGCCGGCATCTCGCTGCTCACGATCACCTACGCCGTCACCGGCGCGCTGCTGACCGAGCTCTTCCCGCCGGAGCTGCGCTACAGCGGCGTCTCGCTCGGCTACAACATCGCCGGTGCGCTCTCGGGCTTCCTGCCCTTCATCGCGACCTGGATGATCAGCCTCAGCGAGGACGCCGTGTCGTGGCCGGCCGTCGTGATCCTCGCGATCGTCGCGCTCATCACCGCAGCGGGCGGCTTCTTCGGCGAGCGCCTGCGGGTGAAGGACAAGGAGCTGGTGCACTCCGCCTGAGCCGTGCACTGCACGCTGCGCCGGTCGCCGGGAATGGCGGCCGGCGCAGTCGCGTTCTCCCGACGGACATCGAGCGAAGGAGCACCATGCCGCTGCAGGGCGAGTACGCACCGAGCACCTCCGAGTGGGCGCGCACGCAGGCCGAGACGTACGAGGCCTCGGGAGGCACCGAGGGCAACCTCCTGCGCGACCGGCCGATCATCGTGCTGACGAGCGTCGGCGCGAAGACCGGCAAGCTGCGCAAGACGGCGCTCATGCGCGTCGAGCACGACGGCGAGTACGCGGTCGTCGCGTCGCAGGGCGGTGCCCCGACGCATCCCGTCTGGTACTGGAACCTCACGAAGCACCCGCACGTCGAGCTGCAGGACGGCGCCGAGAAGCACGACTACCTCGCGCGCGAGCTCGAGCCGGGCGCCGAGCGCGACGCCTGGTGGGCGCGCGCGTGCGAGGCGTGGCCGCCGTACGCCGACTACCAGCAGAAGACCGAGCGCCTCATCCCGGTCTTCGTGCTCACGCGCACCGACGCCTGAGCCGCGGCGCCGCCGTTCGTCGACCGGCTCCGTGCGCTGCCGGCCGGACTATCCGGTCGGGCGCGCACCTGGCCGGTCGACGAACGGGGAGCGCGGATGCGCGGCGCGCGCGGCGGGCGTCAGTCGAACGAGGGCTGCGGCCCGAACTCCGCGACCAGCTCGGCCGCGAGGTCGGCGACGTCGGTCGAGCCCGCGAAGTCGCGGTCGGGCTGCGCCGCCCGGTCGGCATCCGACACGAGCGCCTTCACGCGCTTGACGACGACGCGCGCCGGCGTCGCGCGCAGCGCGTGCCCGACCGCCGCGACCCACGCCTCGGCGGCGGCCTTGAGCGCCGCGTAGTTCGCGTTCCCGGCTGTGGGGTGCTCGACGCCCGTCGACGACACGATCGCGACGACCCCCGCATCCGACCGCCCGATCGCGTCGGCGAACGCCCGCGTCGTGTTGCGCAGCGTGCCCACGACCCGCGCCTCGAGCCACGCCCAGTCCTCGTCGGACTGGCCGGCGAGCCCGCCGCCGCCTCGCCAGCCGCCCACGAGGTGCACGAGCCCGTCGAGCTCGCCCACCTCCTCGGCGAGCGACCGCACCGCCTCGAGGTCGGTCAGGTCGCACGCGAAGCGCTCGCTCGCGTCGACCATGCCGAGGCGCCCCGCGTCGGAGCCGACCGCGATCACGTGGTGCCCCGCCTCGATGAGGGCGGATGCGGTGGCGTGCCCGAGCGCGCTCGTGGCGCCGGCGATGAGGATGCGCATGCAGACAGTCTGCCCCGTCACGCCGAGCCGGCGTTGACCGTCGCGAGGTCGACTCGCACGAGCACCGCGGCGGCGGTGAGCGCCGCCCCGATGAGCCCCAGCATCCACGCGCGCCGCCCCTGCACGACGAGCACGAGCACCGTCACCGCCGTCGCGAGCGCGAGCACGGGCGCGGCGATCGCGAGCGCGTCGATCACGGCCGAGACCCGCGCGGCGTAGACCGGCGTGCAGCCGCCCGGCCCGGGCACGGCCGGGCACGCGCTCTGCGTCGTGATCGGGCCGACGCCCGCGAGCATCCAGCGCGGCAGGTCGAGCAGCAGCGGCAGCAGGGCGAGCGTGGCGAGGCCGAGCGCCGCCTCGCGCACCCGGGTGCGCTTCGGCACCCGCGCCATGAGGCTCATGCCCCGACGATACGCGCCGCGGCCGCGCTCGCCCAGGTGCGCGATGCGTGGCCCTCGCGCGACTCAGTACGCGAAGGAGATGTGCTCGCGCCGGTGCGCGCCCGACTCGATCTCGTCGACGACCGCGAGCGCGAAGTCGGGGCCCGAGATCGCCGAGACGCCGTCGGCGTCGACGATCGCCGTGTCGCCGCCCGTGCGGTACTCGCCGCGCCGCGACTGGTCGGGCACGAACGCGCCGAAGGTGCCGGCGGGGGAGATGTACGTCCAGTCGACGGCGGTCGCGGCGACCCGCTCGTACGCGTCGAGGAGCTCGAGCGACTCCGGGCGGTACTCGGGCGCGAACGCGTCGGTCTCGACGATGCGGCGGCCCGAGGCGTCGCGCAGCGAGCCGTAGCCGCCGACGATGAGGAACCGCGCACCGGTGCCCGCGAGCCGCGCGGCCACGTCGGCGTACGCATCCGCCACCCTGCCCTCCATGTCGCCGCGGGGCGAGAGGGCTCCGACGACCACCTCGGCGCCGTCGAGCGCCTGCGCGAGCACGTCGCCGTCGAGCACCGAGCCGCGCACGACGCGGGCGCCCTCGGGGGCGTCCTGCGGGGTCGAGCGCGAGACGAGGGTCAGCTCGTGGCCGCGCGCGGCGGCCTCGCGGGCGATGTGGCCGCCGGCGAAGCCGGTCGCGCCGAGGACGGTGATCTGCGCCATGGGGTTCCTCTCGGAGGTCGAGCAGCGGATGCTTGGGGCAACCCGGCGGGCGGCCAGGGCATTCCGGGGCCCGGGCATTCCGGCGTCAGCGCCGCGCCTGCAGCCCCAGCTGCTCCTCGACGAGGTCGGCGGCGCGGGCTGGGCCGCCTGCCGCCGCGAAGCCGCGCGCGACCGCCGCCGCGCCGGCACCCATCTCCCGGGCGCGGCGCACCGCATCCCGCACCCGCTCCGGCGTCAGCTGCCCGCGGTTGACCCGCACGCCGCAGCCGGCGTGCTCCACCCGGGCGGCGACCTCGTGCTGGTCGCGCCCCCACGGCACGACGACGACGGGCACGCCGAGGCCGAGCGCCTTCTGCGTCACGCCCATCCCGCCGTGCGTGACCGCGCAGACCGCGCGCTCGAGCACCGCGGAGTGCGGCAGGAACCGGGTGATGCGCGCGTTCGCGGGCGGCTCGAAGCCGAGCGGGGCGTCGCCGGGGATGGTCGCGACGACGGAGACGGGCTCGTCGGCGAGCGCCATGAGCGCGACGCGCGCGATGTCGGTGTCGCCCTGGTAGTCGCCCGAGGTCGTGACGAGCACGATCGGCCCCTCGAGCTCGTCGAGCCACGCCGGCGTGGGCGCCTGCGGCTCCCAGCTCGTGGGCCCGACCATGCGGATGCGCGGCTCCCAGTCGACGTGCGCGTACTCGAGCGGCTCGGCGGTCGTCACGAGCATCTGCGGCGCCCGGCGCAGCACCTCGTCGAAGTCGGCGCGCGGCGGCAGGCCGGCCACCTTCGCGCGCAGCGCGTTGATCGCCGGCATCGCCCGGGCGGTCGCGACGTCGAGCACCGCGCGCCCGATGGCGGCGTTCCGCATGCGCTCGAACAGGCCGCGCGCGGGCCGCAGGCCCGGGCCGAACGCCGGCAGGCCGCGGGAGCGCAGCACCGGCGTGTAGGGCGAGATCGCGATCCACGGCAGCCCCGACCGCTCGGCGACCGCGGCGGCGCCCCACGTGTTCACGTCGGTGAGCACGATGTCGGGGCACGAGTCGTCGATGAGGCGCTGCAGGTCGGGGCCGTCGAGCGCGCCGCGGGCGCAGTAGAGCTCGCTCAGGCGGAGCAGGGCGTCGAGGGGGCTGCGCGCCCGCCAGTCGTCGAACTCGATGCGGTCGATCGCGGGGTCGATCTCGTCGGCGTCGAAGCCGAGCATGCGCATGCGGTCGACCTCGGAGGCGAGCGTGCGCATCCGGATCCGGTGCCCGCGCCCCTGCAGCTCGAGCAGGATGCCGGCGAACGGGAACGCGTGCGCGATGGCGGGGCTCGTGTAGGCGGCGATCAGCGCCACGCAGCACCTCCTGGCGCACCGGGGGCCTCGCCGCGCCAGCGCGGGAGCCCGACATCGGGGATCGCGGCGGCGCCGGTGGCCTCCGCGTGCGCTCCACGCTAGCCGCAGGCGCTGACAGCCGGGGCATGGGGCGCCGGCGGCATCCGCGAGCGCGCCTGCCTCATCGCCGCTGCAGCGCCAGCTGCTCCTCGACCAGCTCGGCGGCGCGGGCGGCGCCGCCGGCCGCCTCGAAGCCCGCGGCGACCGCCTCGGCGCCCGCGCGCATCCGCGTGGCGCGGCGCACCGCATCCCGCACCCGCTCCGGGGTCAGCTGCCCGCGGTTGACGCGCACGCCGCAGCCGGCGTGCTCGACGCGGGCGGCGACCTCGTGCTGGTCGCGCCCCCACGGCACGACCACGACCGGCACGCCGAGCCCGAGCGCCTTCTGCGTCACGCCCATCCCGCCGTGCGTGACGGCGCAGACGGCCCGCTCGAGCACCGCCGAGTGCGGCACGAAGTCGACGATGCGCGCGTTGCTGGGCAGGTCGATGCCGAGCCGCACGCGCGCGGGCATCGTCACGACGACCGTCACGGGCTCGTCGCGCAGCCCGTGCACGGCCGCCCTCACGATCTCGGTGTCGCCCTGGTACTCGCTCGAGGTGGTCACGAGCACGAGCGGACCCTCGACGCCCGCGAGCCACCCGGGCGGCGCGGTGGGCGGCTCCCAGGAGGTCGGGCCGACCATGCGCAGCCGCGGCTCCCAGTCGTCGTGCGGGTACTCGAGCGGCTCGGCCGTCGTCACGAGGGTGAGCGGCGGCAGCCGCTGCATCTCGTCGACCGAGCGCACGTGCGGCAGCCCCGCGACCTTCGCGCGCATGCCGTTGATGCGCGGCATGACGAGCCGCACGGCGACACCCGTGACGGTGCGCTCGAGCAGCGCGTCGCGCAGGCGCCCGGCCGTGTCGACCGCGGGGCGCAGGCCCGCGCCGTACGGCGGGCAGCCACGTGAGACGATCGCCGGCGTGTAGGGCGAGAACGCCACCCAGGGCAGGCGTGCGCGCTCGGCGACGGCGGCGGCGCCCCACGTGTTGATGTCGGTGATGACGAGATCGGGCTGCGCCTCGTCGAGCAGCTGCTGCACGTCGGGCCCGTCGAGCTCGCCGCGGCTGCAGAAGATCTCGGCGGTGCGCTTCAGGCCCTCGAGCAGGGTGCGCGCGTGCCAGTCGTCGAACTCGATCTGCTCGATGGCCGGATCGATCGCGTCGGCGTCGAAGCCGAGCTGCCGCATGGCGCGCACCTGGCTCGAGAGCGTGCGGAGGCGGATGCGGTGCCCGCGTCGCTGCAGCTCCAGCAGCATGCCTGCGATCGGGAACAGGTGCCCGATCGCAGGGCTCGTGTAGGCGGCGATCGTCGCCATCCCGTGACTCCTCGCGTCGCCCTGTGCGATCGTGCTGAGCGTACGACGCGGCGCCCACGCGCGGAAGGGGCAGTCGGGGTACAGCGGATGCGGGCCGTCCTCGCGTTCGGGGACGGGCCGCATCGGCGGGCTCGGCTCAGACCGTCTCGGCCGTGATGCCCTTCGTCGAGGTGATGACGTCGCGCATCTTCTTCTCGAACGCCTCGTAGAACATCGACAGCGGGAACTCGTCGTCCATCACGAGGTCGGTCAGCTGCCGGGGCGTGCCGTCGAGCGGCAGCTCGCCGGCCTTCCAGGCGGATGCGGGGTGCGGCTCCACGACGGAGGAGACGAGCTCGTAGGCGGCGAGCCAGTGCGCGACCTTCGGCCGGTCGATCGAGCGCCAGTAGAGGTGCTCGATCGCCTCGCCCAGCTTGTTGACGACGTCGGGCACCTCGTCCCAGTCGAAGGCGAGCTGCGTGTCGGTCCAGTGCAGCACGCGGTGCTGGTGCAGCCACGCGAAGAGCAGCTGGCCGCCGAGGCCGTCGTAGTTGCGGGTGCGGCTGCCGGTGATCGCGAAGCGGAAGATGCGGTCGAAGATGACGGCGTACTGCACGAGCTTCGCGTGCTTGGCGAGGTCGCGGTCGGCGTCGGTGGCCTGCTCGTCGGCGGCGATGCGCCGCTCGATCGCGACCGACTCGCGGAAGGCCGTGAGGTCGCAGCGCAGCTCCTCGAGCGAGTAGAGGAAGAAGGGCATGCGCTGCTTGATCATGAACGGGTCGAACGGGAGGTCGCCGCGCATGTGGGTGCGGTCGTGGATGAGGTCCCACATGACGAACGTCTCCTCGGCGAGGCGCTGGTCGGCGAGCATCTCGGCGGCGTCGGCCGGCAGCTCGAGCTTCGTGACCTCGCACGCGGCCTCGACGACGCGGCGGAAGCGGGCGGCCTCGCGGTCCTGGAAGATCGCGCCCCACGTGAAGGCGGGGATCTCGCGCATCGCGACCGTCTCGGGGAAGAGCACGGCCGAGTTGGTGTCGTAGCCGGCGGTGAAGTCGATGAAGCGCAGCGGCACGAAGAGCGCGTTGCCGTAGTCGCCGGCCTCGAGCTCGGCGATGAACTCGGGCCAGATCACCTCGACGAGCACGGCCTCGACGAGCCGGTCGCTCGAGCCGTTCTGCGTATACATGGGGAAGATGACGAGGTGCTGCAGCCCGTCGACGCGGTGCTGCTGCGGCTGGAAGCGCACGAGGGCGTCGAAGAAGTCGGGCTCGCTGAAGCCCTCGGCCGCCCAGCGCTCGAAGTCGAGCGCTGCCTGCGCGAGGTAGTCGGCGTCGTGCGGGAACTCGGGGGCGATGTCGCGGATGCCCTGGGCCAGCTCGGCGACGTGGGCGCGGGCGGCGTCGTGGTGGGCGGCGTCCTCGATGGAGCCGTTCTTCGACTGCAGCGGCTGCAGCGCCGTCGCGGCCGCCTTGATGCGGAGCCAGGCGGGGTGCTGGCGGAGGTCGGCGGCGGTGGCCTGGGTCATCGTCATGGGAGCCTCCTGGGCGGTGTCGGCGCCGGTGATCCGGCGGTGCGATCGGAGCGCTGGGGGCGCGGGATCGGTGCGTGAATCCAGCGTATGGGCGCCTTCGCGCACGTATCTTGTGGCCAGCCCCGGCTTTCCTGCCCGTTTCGAGCGCGGCGCGGATGCCAGCCGTCGGCCGCAATTCCTTTGCGTGAGCATCCCTCACGCGCCGGATTCGTTCGAATTCGGAAGATTGCGGCATCGGAAGGTGGCGCCGAGTGGGCGGCCCCGCCTACTGTCGCTGCCAGGGAGGGGAGGCCCATGCAGACGACGCGCGCCACGAGGCCGGTCGCGGTCACCGGTGCGCTGGTCGCCGTGACGCTGGTGCTGCACGCCTCCGCGACGGCCGCACTCGTGTGGAACGCCGTCCTGCCCTCGGATCGCCTCGGATCGGCCACGCTGCTGTGGGGCGCGGTCACGTGGCTGCCGTCGCTCGTGTGGGCGGCGCTCGTCATCGCCAGATCTGCCCACTGGCGCGTGGTCTCGGCCTTCTGGCTCCCCGGCGCCGCGACGCTCGTGGGGATGCTCATGTTCCTGATGACGTTCACCACGCGCGTCTCGGGCATCGACCTGTCCGGCATCGGCACGGGCGCGATGGTCTCGTCGTGGATCCTGCTCGTGTGCGCCTTCGTGGTCGCCGTGGCGAGCCGGTTCGCGCGCATCTCGGGCGACAGCCTCGCCGAGCTCGAGGCGTCGCTCGCCGAGGACGGCCGGCCGGCCCAGCAGCCGCAGCCGCCGAGCGTCGCGTAGCGCAGCACCACCCCGACACGAAGACGCCCCGACCGGCGTGCTGCATCACGGTCGGGGCGTTCGCCCAGCTCTTGTCCTGTGAGCGGAACTCGAACTGGGTCCACTCTCCCATTCCGTCGGCGGCCCACACGGCCCGGCACCGGCCGCTTGAGGCAATCATCAGCAGACCCTGCGCCGACGCAGAGGTCGCTCGACGCATGGCCTCCCGCGAGGAGCGCCGCGCTCAGACCAGGGCGGATGCGGCGGCGAAGCCCACCCAGCACCCGGCTGCCGCGAGCAGCGGCGGCACGAGCGCCCAGCGCTGCCGGGTCGCGGCGGCCGCGGCGCCGATCGCGTTGCCGACGAGCGTCACGCCCAGCACCGACACCCAGAACGTCAGCCGCCCGGGGCCGTCATCCGTGCCGGCCGCCTCCGCGGCCTGCACGATCGCGCTGTCGCCGACCGGCGACAGCAGCAGCACGCCCAGCAGGTTCGCGAAGATCAGCACCCACGCCGCGAGCCGCAGCCGGTCGGCGGGCGTCCACTCGCGCTCCGGCTCGAGCTCGTCCCACTCCTCGGCGCTCACGCGGCACCCGCCATCGCCGACGACGCGGCGACCCCCGACGCATCCGCCATCAGAAGATCATCGGCCGGTCGTCGTCGAGCTCGGTCTCGAGGTCGAGGTCGACGACCACCGGCACGTGGTCGCTCGGCGCGTCGCCGGAGCGCTCGTCGCGGTCGATGCGGGCGCGCGAGACGAGCTCGGCGAGCTCGGGGCTGCCGAGCACGAAGTCGATGCGCATGCCCTCGTCCTTGTTCCAACGGCCCGCCTTGTAGTCCCAGTAGGTGTAGCCGGGGGCACGGTCGCGCACCACGTCGACGAGGCCCGCCTCGAGCAGCGCCCCGAACGCCGCGCGCTCGGGCTCCGACACGTGCGTCGCGCCGTCGAAGACGCCGATGTCCCACACGTCGGTGTCGAGCGGGGCGATGTTGAAGTCGCCCATGAGCGCGAGCGGCTGGCCGCGCCACTCGTCGAGCAGGCCCGTGAGCACCCGCAGCCACTCGAGCTTGTAGCCGTAGTGCGCGTGGGTGAGCTCACGGCCGTTCGGCACGTAGAGGCTCCACAGCCGCACGCCCTCGACCGTCGCGGCCATGGCGCGCGCCTCGACCACCGGGTCGCCCGTGTTCGCGTAGCCGGGCTGGCCGGGGAAGTCGCGCTCGACGTCGCTCATCGGCAGCCGCGAGGCGATCGCCACGCCGTTCCACTGGCTGAAGCCGTGCGCCTGCACCTCGTAGCCGGCCGCCTCGAACGCCTCGTAGGGGAACTGCTCCGTCTTGCACTTGATCTCCTGCATGGCGAGCACGTCGACGTCGCTGCGCTCGAGCCAGTCGACGATGCGGGCCGTGCGGGCGCGCACGGAGTTCACGTTCCAGGTGGCGATGCGCATGGGATCGAGCCTACGGGCGCGGCGGATGCGTCGTCACGCGCGGGCGCTCCGGTCGCCCGGGATCGCGCGGGCCGGGGCGCGGATCGGGGCGCAGCGCGGGGGACAGGGCATCATGGAGGGATGGGCATCGCGCGCGACCGCTACCTGCAGGCTCTCGATCTGTTCTCGGCAGAGGCCAGAGCCGGCGCCGACCGCTTGGGCCTCCCGTCGGCCTGCAGCGCCTGGTCGATCGCCGACGTCATCCGCCACGTGACCGGCGTGCAGGCCGAGCACGCGGGCTCCGCGCTGCTCGGCGCAGCCCGCGGCGAGCACAGCCCGGAGACGCCGCACGACGCGGTGATGGCGGGCGGCAGCGACTTCGAGGCGGTCGAGCAGTGGGAGGAGCTCGCGATGCGGCTCCGTTCCGCCGCGCACGACGCCGACGAGGAGCGCTTCGCGGCGCTGCCGATGCCGACGCTCGACATGGCCCTCCACGCGTGGGACATCCGCTGGGGCGCGGCGCGGGTCGGCCTCGCGCACAACCTCGAGTTCCCGGCCGAGCTCCTCGAGTGGATGGAGGCGTACCGCGACGGCGCCGACGAGGACGCCATCCGCGGCCCGGGCATCTTCGAGCCGGCCATCGAGCCGCCCGCCGACGCCACGCGCTCCGAGCGCTTCGCCGCCTGGACGGGCCGCGAGCCCCGCACGGGCTGCGAGCCGCGCCGCGACCTCATGCCGGCGCCCACCCGCGCCTCCTGACCGCCGCCGCACGCGGGCGGCCGTAGCCTAGGGACGTGACCGCGCGCGACCAGCTCATCCAGCTCATCCGTGACGAAGCCGTCTTCCACGGCGACTTCACCCTCACGAGCGGCAAGCGGGCGAACTACTACATCGACCTGCGCAAGCTCTCGCTCGACCACCGCGCCGCGCCCCTCATCGGCGACGTGCTGCTCGACCTCATCGCCGACATCCCCGACGTCGCCGCGGTCGGCGGGCTCACGATGGGCGCCGACCCGCTCGCGAACGCCGTGCTGCACCGCGGCCTCGCCCGCGGGCTCGAGGTCGACGCCTTCGTCGTGCGCAAGGAGCCGAAGGACCACGGCCGCGGCCGCCAGATCGAGGGCCCCGACCTCGCCGGCAAGCGCGTGGTCGTGCTCGAGGACACCTCCACCACCGGCGGCAGCCCGCTGAAGGCGATCGAGGCGCTGCGGAAGGTCGGCGCCGAGGTGGTCGCCGTCGCGGTGATCGTCGACCGCGCCACCGGCGCGCAGGCGGCGATCGAGGCGGCGGGCGTCGAGTACCGCGCGGCCATCGCGCTCGACGACCTCGGACTCTCTCCGCAGTGATCGGCGGGCGCATCCGCCGTGCCACACTTGATGTCTGACAGGCGGATGCGGGAGGTCACGTGGGCGGAGTGCTCATCGGCTTCGCCACCATCGGCTTCGTCATCTTCGTCGGCTGGCTGCTCGCGCGCCTGAAGGTCGTCGACCAGGAGGGCCGGCTGGTGCTCAACCGCACCTCCTTCTTCGCCGCGAGCCCCGCGCTGCTGTTCATGGTGCTGAGCGAGGCCGACGTCGGCCTGCTCTTCTCGAGCGTGCTCGCCGTGGCGCTGCTCGCCTTCGTCGCCGTCGCCCTCGTCTACACGCTCGTCGCGCGCCTGTGGCTCACGAAGGACCCGAGCCGCATCGCACTCGCCGCCACCGCATCCGGGTACTCCAACGTCAACAACATCGGCCTGCCTGTGGCGATCTACGTCATCGGCGACGCCGGGTTCGTCGGGCCGATGCTGCTGCTGCAGCTGCTCGTGCTCGCGCCGCTGCTGCTCGCGACGCTCGACATCCTCACCGCCGGGCGCGCGTCGTTCATGTCGATCGTCACGCAGCCGCTGCGCAACCCGATGCTCATCGCCGCCGCGCTCGGCGCCGCCGTCTCGGCGCTCGGCATCGAGCTGCCGGAGCCGGTGCTCGCCCCGCTCGAGATCCTCGGCGGCGCCGCGGTGCCGCTCATGCTGCTCGCCTTCGGCATCTCGCTCGGCGGCGACCGGCCGCTGCAGCCGGGCACGGGCCGCCGCGAGGTGTGGCTCGCCGTCGCGCTGAAGTCGGCCGCGATGCCGGTGATCGCCTACCTGCTCGCGCGCTTCGCGTTCGGCCTCGACGAGCAGCTCGTCTACGCGTGCACCGTGATGGCGGCGCTGCCGACCGCGCAGAACATGTACCAGTACGCGCTGCGCTACGACCGCGGCACCGTCATCACCCGCGACATCGTGCTCATGACGACGCTGCTGTCGCTGCCGGTGATGCTGCTCATCGCCTGGCTGCTGAAGCCCGCCTAGGCACCCGGCCACTCGGCGAGCGGCGGCGCGGTGCGCAGCGCGTCGGTCGGCACCGGCAGCTCCCAGCGCTGCGGCTCGCCCGGCCCGACTGCGCCGAAGTCGTCGAGCTTCACGCGCACGAGCTCGGGGGTGAGCTCGGTGACCCGCACCCGCACGTCGGCTCCGTCGACCGACAGCAGGAAGGCATCCGTCAGCCACGCGAGGCTGTGCGCGTCGAGCAGCTCCTCAGCGGCGAGCCAGTCGCCCGGCTCGGCGAGCGGCCTGCCGAGCAGGTCGATCGGCTGGAAGCCGTCGCCGGCCTCGCGCACGTAGCCGACCACCTCGCCGTCGGCGCGGCGGTGCGGCATCCAGTCGCTGGGGATCACGCCCCCGACCCTAGGCGCTGGCCGACCGTCTCCGGTACCGATCTGCGGATGCGCGAGCCCGGCACCCGCGGATCGGTACCGGAACGCGGGGGCCGCCTCGGGCGAGGCCGCGCCGCGGCAGGCGGCGTAGCGTGGAGGCGTGAGCTTCGCCGAGCGCCTCCTCAAGCCGCCCCCGCGGATCGTCGCGGGCGAGCCCGGCACCGGATGGCTCGGGCTCGTGACGTCGTGGGCGGCGGTCGGCTTCGGCGCGGCCGCGGCCGCCAAGGCCGGCGGGCTGCTCATCTCGTTCGACGACGGCGCGTGCGGCGTGCACTCCGAGACCGTATGCCAGGTGGCCGGCTGGGGCGGGCTGCTCATGGGCGTCGTCGTGCTCGCCGTCGGCGCGCTGCTCGGCATCGTCGTCGCGCGCGGCTTCGGCCCGCCCACCATGTGGTGGGTGCTGCCGGTGATGCTCGGCGCGCTCGCGCTCGCGCCGTTCCAGGCGGCTCCGGGTGCGACGATCGCGTGGGCGTGGCTGCTCGTCGCGGGCGTCGCCGCGCTGCTCGCGCTCGCGCTCGGCGGCATGGTCGTGCGGCGCGGCCGCGCGGCGCTGTTCGGCTGGATCCGCCTCGACGGCCTCGACGCGCGGGAGGTGCCGCACCGCCCCGTCGACCAGCTGGTCGCGCCCGCGGCGCTCGCGGTCGCCGTGGCGGCCGGTGCCTTCGGGGCGCTCGTCATCCGCCTGCTCTCGGAGGCCTGAGCACCCGCGCGCCCCCGCGCATCCGCCCACTCGTCGTCCGTCAACCGGCTCTGTGCGGCGCCGACCGGACTATCCGGCCGGCCGCGCACAGAGCCGGTCGGCGAACCGGGCCGGTCGGCGAACAGGGCCGGTCGGCGAACGGGGATCGCGCCTCAGACGTCGGCGCGCGGCTCGTCGAGCTCCGACTCGGGCACGTCGGGCTCGACGAGCTCGAAGACGCCCTCGAGCATCTCGTCGGGGCGGAACGGGTAGGTCTCGACGAGCGACGGGTCCGAGATGCCGGTCATCACGAGCACCGTGTGCAGGCCCGCCTCCATGCCCGCGATGATGTCGGTGTCCATGCGGTCGCCGATCATGCCGGTGACCTCCGAGTGGGCGCCGATCTTGTTGAGCGCCGAGCGGAACATCATCGGGTTGGGCTTGCCGACGATGTAGGGCACGCGGCCGGTCGCCTTGGTGATGAGCGCGTTGATCGCGCCGGTCGCGGGCAGGATGCCGTTGGCGCTCGGGCCGGTCGCGTCGGGGTTGGTCGAGATGAACCGCGCGCCGCCGGCGATGAGCCGGATCGCCTTCGTGATCGCCTCGAACGAGTACGAGCGCGTCTCGCCGATCACCACGAAGTCGGGGTCGGTCTCGCGCATCGTGAAGCCGATCTCGTGCAGCGCGGTGATGAGGCCCGCCTCGCCGATCACGAAGGCCGAGCCGCCCGGCATCTGGTCGTGCAGGAAGTCGGCGGTGGCGAGCGCGCTCGTCCACAGCCGCTCCTCGGGCACGTGGAGGCCGGATGCCTTGAGGCGCGCCGCGAGGTCGCGGGGCGTGAAGATCGAGTTGTTGGTGAGCACCAGGAACTCGACGCCGCGGTCCTGCCACTGCTGCAGGAGCTCCTTGGCGCCGGGGAGGGGCCGCTCCTCGTGGACGAGCACGCCGTCCATGTCGGTGAGCCAGCATTCGATGTCGGCACGGGTGCGCATGGCATCAGGCTACGCGGCGGCGTGTGTCGGCGGCGTGAACATCCGAATTCGTTCGGTTTTGAATCATCCTGGGCGAAGCCTGAGGTTGCATCGGCTGATCTTGAGGAATCCTCCAGCCAACTCCCGTTCGCGCTGAGGGTTGCTCAATACGTTGATGGCACCCCAGCGCCGGGGTCCGCGAGGCAGCGCGCTCGCATGCGCACGCCGCGATCCCGATGCACCCAACCTGTCACGAAGGTCTCCTCGCCATGCCCGCACGGATGTCCGCCGTCCGCCGCGCGCTCGCGGCGCTCGCGGCGTCCTGCGTCGCCGTGCTGCTGGCGGTCGTGCTCGCGCCGACGGCCGCGAGCGCCGTGCCCGGGCCGGAGTCGGGCCTCGGCGGCACGCTCTACTGGGAGGTCGTCGACGCCGCGGGCGCGCGCGTGCCCGGCGCCGCCTTCACCGTCGGCTCCGAGAACGGCGGCAACCCGAGCTCCTGGACCGACGGGCTGACGACGATCGCCGACTGCGCCGCCTCATGCAGCTCGGGCGACCGCGATCCCGACGGCGGCGAGCTGCAGGTCGTCGCCTTCGGCACCGGCAACCGCTCGTTCCGGGTGACCCCCGTCTCGGCGCCCGCCGGGTACGAGTTCGTCTCGGCCACGCCGCTCGTGACGCAGCCGAGCAACAGCTGGGACGGCACCCGCGACCTCGGCGACGTCGTCGTGCGCCGCACCGGCCCCGTCTCGTGGCCCGCGGCCACCTGCGCGGCCGGCACCGCCTACGCCGTCTCGCGCACCGGTGACGTGCGTTCCGTCTCGAGCACGGGCACCAGCGCGGGCTTCGGCGGCTGGAGCGGGCTGGCGGGCGACGTCAACGCGCTCGGCATCGGCGCCGACGGCGAGGCGATGTTCGCGCTCCAGCGCAGCGGCGACCAGGTCGTGCAGATCCTGCGCTACCGCACGACCGACGGCTTCCAGCGGCTGCCGGGCACCGCGTGGGACCCGCCGGGCACGGGCACGATCGTCGCCGGCGCCGTCGGCCACGACGGCCGCTACTACTTCGGCGTCACGGGTGCGGCCACCGGCACGGTCGCCTTCGCCATCCACCGCTTCGACCCCGCGACCTCCGCGTTCTCGACGGTCGGCACGATCGACACCGGCGTCGTGAGCTCCTCCGGCAGCAACGGCGACCTGGCGTTCGACGCCGCGGGCAACCTCGTGCTCGTCTCCGCCTCGGGCTCGAGCGTGACCACCTATGCGGTGCCCGCCGCATCCGTCGCGGCCGCGACCGGCGGCGCGCTGCCCGCGACCGCGAGCGGCCCGCACACGCTCGGCGCGCTCACGGGCGTCAACGGCGTCGCCTTCACGCCCGACGGCTCGGTCGT
The DNA here is from genome assembly GCF_031457935.1 of Agrococcus sp. BE272. Lineage (NCBI taxonomy): Bacteria > Bacillati > Actinomycetota > Actinomycetes > Micrococcales > Microbacteriaceae > Agrococcus > Agrococcus sp. BE272. The sequence continues at coordinate 1,265,111 of NZ_JAVDXL010000001.1, forward strand.
GCTCGGGGACGACGCATCCGCGGCCCGGTTCGACCCGCTCACGTTCGCGCAGCTCGACGTGGCCCCCCTCAGCATCGGCGGCTCGAGCACCGACCTCGCCAGCTGCGGCACGCCGCCGAGCCTCACGATCCGCAAGGACGTCGTGGGCCGGGCGCAGGCCGGTGACCAGTTCCGCCTCGAGCTGCGCACCGCCGACGGCGCTGTGCGCCGCACCGCCACGACCGCGGGCGACGCCCTCGGCGTGCAGGCCGCGACGATCGCGACCGCGCCCGTGCGCGCCGGCCAGACCTACACCGTGCGCGAGCTCATGGGCTCGGGCGCCGCCATCGACGCCGCCGCCTACGGCGCCTCGCTCGCGTGCACCGGAGCCGCCCCCTCGGGCTCCGGCGCATCGCAGGCCGTCACGATCCCCGCGACCACCGGGGCGACGGGCGCGCAGGTGGTCTGCACCTTCACGAACACCCCGCTCGTCACGACCGTGATCGTGCGGAAGGACGTGGTGGATGCGTCGGGCGGGGCGCGGCAGGCGCGTGCCGGCTGGGCGGTGACCGCCTCCGCCTCGGCCACCGCCGGCGCCGTGGCGCAGGCCCCCGCCGCCTCCCCGAGCGGCCAGCTGACCGGCACCGACGGCGCCGCCCGCTGGACGGTGCGCCACAGCACCGCCGCCTCGGTCGCCTCGATCGCGGTCGGCGAGGTGCAGCAGCCGGGCTTCGCGCTCGTGAGCGCCTCGTGCACGGTGACCGCGCCGGGCGGCGCGACCTCGACCGTGGCCTTCGCGAGCGCGACCGGCGGCAGCGTCCCGGGCGTCGCGGCCGGCTCGACCGTCGACTGCCGGTTCGTGAACCGGGCGATGCCGACGACGCTGACGCTCGTGACCGAGGCGATCGGCGGCGCCGCGGCCTCGAGCTGGACCCTCGGGGCCGCCGGCCCCGCAGGATCGCTCGCCGGCCCGTCGGGGACCACGGGCGCGTCGGCCGCCGTCACCCCGGGCATCGCCTACGCGCTGAGCGCGACCGGAGGCCCCGCGACCTACGCCCCGGAGCTCGTCGACGGCGAGGCATGGCGCTGCGCCGACGCCGCCGGCAGTGCCGTCGCCGCGACCGGCTCGAGCGTCGTCGTGCCCGAGGGCGCGAGCGTCACCTGCACGATCGTGCACTCCACGGCGCAGCTCGTGCTCCTGCAGCGCGTCGAGGGCGGCGGCTCGCTGCAGCCGGCCGACTTCCAGCTGACGGCGACCCCCGCCGCGGGCACGCCGTCGCTGCCGGCCGCGACCCGCGCCGGCACCGACGCGCTCGCCGAGGCGAGCGCCATCGAGGTGCGGCCCGGCCGGGCCTACGAGCTCACCGCCGCCTCCGACGCGCTCCACGTGCCGCTGCGCCTCGAGCGCTACACGGGCGCCGTCGGCGCCGCCGGCGAGCTCGACGAGCGCGCGTGGGAGGCGGTCGCCTCGCCGACGGCGGTCGTCGACGCGCGCAGCACCGCGATCTACCGCTTCGTCGCTGCCGCGCCCCTGCCGCTCGTGCTGCCGCTCACCGGCGGTCTGGGCGCCGACGCCTACCGGATCGGCGGCCTCGCGCTGCTGCTGCTCGCCACCGGCGTCCTCGCCGTCCGCGCGCGACGCGGCTGGCGCATCCGCGACCCCCAGGCCCGGCCCGAGCCCCAGACCTCCGCATCACCCCAGACCTCTGCATCACCCCAGGAAGGAACCGCCACCATGGCAACCATCTCCACCCGCCGAGCGGCGCGCCTCGCCGCCGGCGTCGGCGCCGTCGCGATCGCGACCGTCGCCGTCCTCGGCGCCGCGGCACCCGCGTCGGCCGCCTCGACCATCGACGCCGACCCGGCCGCGACCGGCTCGATCGTCGTCCACGCCTTCGAGCAGCCCGCAGCCGACGGCTCGATCGGCACCGGCGAGCCGCTCGACGCCGCCGCCGTCGACGGCCTCGAGGCGATCGCCGGCGTCGAGTACACCGTGAGCCGCGTCGCGGGCCTCGACCCGCGCGACGACGGCTTCTGGGAGCTCGTGCCGACGCTGACCGCGAGCGGGCTCACCGACCCGGCGTCGCCCTACGCGCTCGACGCGCTGCCGCCCCAGACCACCGGCGCGACCGGCGAGACCGCCTTCACCGGCCTGCCCCTCGGGCTGTACGTCGTGCAGCAGTCGGGTGCCCCGGCCGCGACGCCCGGCGCCCCCGCCGTCGTCATCCCCGCCGAGCCGTTCCTCGTCGTCCTGCCGCAGGCGGTCGAGGCGACGAGCGACTGGCTCTACGACGTGCACGTCTACCCCAAGAGCACCACGGCGCTCGCGACCATCGCTGCGAGTGACGCCGATCACCAGGTCGTCGGCACCCGCATCGGCTGGACCATCGCCACGCGCGCGCCGAAGGCGACGCAGGGCACGGGCCTCGACGCCTACGCCGTGACGACCGAGCTCGACCCGCGCGTCGCGCTCGTCGACGGCTCGCTCGTCGTCGCGCTCGGCAGCACGACCCTCGTCGAGGGCGTCGACTACACGATCGCCGCCCCCGCGGCCGGCGAGGCCGGCGGCACGCTGACCGTCACCTTCCTCGCCCCCGGCCTCCAGGCCCTCATCGCCAGCCCGGGCGCCGCAGTCGACGTCGCCTACGAGACGACCGTGCAGGCGCTCGGCGACGGCCGCCTCGTCGGCGACGCCGCCGTCTCCGTGAACGGCGCGACGGTCCCGGCCGCCGCCGGCACCGACGCCTGGGGCGCGGTCGAGCTCTTCAAGCACGACGGCACCACCCCCGACGGCGCGCTCCCGGGCCGCGGCCTCGCCGGCGCGGTCTTCGAGCTGCGTGACGCCGACGGCGTGCCGCTGCTCCAGCAGGGCACGACCGAGCCGATCCGGTACACGACCGACGCCCACGGCTTCATCCGCATCCCCGGCCTCCGCACCGACGGCACGACCGCCCTCGAGTACCAGCTCGTCGAGATCGAGGCGCCCGCCGGCTACCTGCTGCCGGCCGCCGAGGCCGACCGCGTGCACGCGTTCCAGGTCGCGACGGGCAGCTCCGACGCCATCGAGGTCACGGTCGAGAACGAGCAGGCGCCCGCCTACGCGCTCCCCGTCACCGGTGGCGACGGCCAGACGATGTTCCTGATCGGCGGCGCGGGCCTGCTCCTGCTCGCCCTCGGCGTCGCCCTCGTGCGCCGCCGCCGCACGGCCGACCAGCAGGCCTGATCCTCTCGCGGCCCCGCGGCAGAGGCACCCCTCCGCCGCGGGGCTGCACCGCATCCGCGCCCGGACCCCGGCGCGGATCCCGCCCCGACCGCAGGAGCACCGTGACGACCCTCGCCTCCCCGCTCGCGGCGCATCCCGTGCCCGTGTCAGGGGCCCGAGGGCGTCGCCGGGCGCCGCGGTCGACGCTCGCCGTCGCCGTCATGGCGATGGTGGGCGTCGCGGTGCTGCTCTACCCCACGGCGGCCAGCTGGTTCTCGCAGCTCGAGCAGCGCGGCCGCGTCGACGCCTACGCCGACGTCATGGAGCAGCTCGGGCCCGAGGGGCGCCTCGAGGAGCTCGCCGCCGCGCGCGACTACAACGCGTCGCTCCGCGGCGGCGCGCTCATCGACCCCTACGGCCGCACGCCGCTCGCCGATCAGCGCGCGATCGTCGCCGCCTACGAGGAGCAGCTCGACCTCGGCCCGGGCGAGGTGATGGCGCGCATCCGCGTGCCCTCGATCGGTGTCGACCTGCCCATCCACCACGGCACCGACGAGGCGACCCTGCGCCGCGGCATCGGCCACCTGCTGGGCTCGGCGCTGCCGGTCGGCGGCGCCGGCACGCACAGCGTGCTCACCGGGCACCGCGGGCTGCCCGAGTCGGTGCTGTTCACCGACCTCGACGAGGTCGTCGTCGGCGACGTCTTCGAGGTCGACGTCTACGGCGAGGTGCTCTCCTACGCGGTGCGCGAGGTGCAGGTCATCGAGCCCGGCGACACCGACCTGCTGCTGCCCGAGAGCGGCCGCGACCTCGTGAGCCTCGTCACCTGCACGCCGCTGGGCGTCAACAGCCACCGCATCATCGTCACCGGCGAGCGCATCCCCACCCCGGCCGACGCGGCGACCGCGGCGGTCGCCCCGCTCGCGCCGCCGTGGTGGGCGGTCGCGCTCGCGTGCGGGTGGGGCGTCGCCGCCGCGTACCGGTCGCACGCCGCGCGGCCCGTGCCGGGGTCGGTCGCGCGCCGCCTGCTGCCGGGCCTGCCGCGCCGCTCCCACCGCGACGACCACATCATCGTCTGACGCCTAGCCTGGGAGCGTGGACCCCCTCGACGAGCCCCAGCTCGAGGTCGGCGTCGGGCCCTGGGCCGGCCCCTGGCCGGCCGACGACCGCTACGACCCCGAGCTGCTCGAGCAAGGCGACCGCCGCAACGTCGTCGACGCCTACCGCTACTGGCGGCTCGAGGCGATCGTCGCCGACCTCGACACCCGGCGGCACCCCTTCCACGTGGCGATCGAGAACTGGCAGCACGACCTCAACATCGGGTCGATCGTGCGCACCGCCAACGCCTTCACCGCATCCGCCGTGCACATCATCGGCAAGCGCCGCTGGAACCGGCGCGGCGCGATGGTCACCGACCGCTACCAGCGCGTCGAGCACCACGAGAGCGCGGATGCGTTCGCGGCGTGGGCGCACGGGGAGGGCCTGGTCGTCGTGGCCGTCGACAACACGCCCGGCAGCGTGCCCGTGGATGCGGCGCCGCTGCCGGAGCGCTGCGCGCTGCTCTTCGGGCAGGAGGGGCCGGGGCTGACGGAGGCGGCGATCGCGGCGGCGGATGCGCACGTCGCGATCCGGCAGTTCGGCTCGACGCGCTCGATCAACGCGGCCGCGGCGGCGGCGATCGTGATGCACGAGTGGGTCCGCGTGCACGCGCCGGTGGCCGAGTAGGGGCCTCCCAGCCCGCTGGTCGAGCCGCTCGGCGCCCACCCGCTGGTCGAGCCGCTCGGCGCCCGCAGGGCGCTGAGCGAGTCGAGACCACCGCGTCCGGCGGCGGTGTGGTCTCGACTCGTGCCGTCGCCTCCGGCGACAGCACGGCTCGACCGGCGGAGGGGCCGGCCACGGTGTGGTCTCGACTCGTGCAGTCGCCTCCGGCGACAGCACGGCTCGACCGGCGGAGGGGGTGCGGCGACGGCACGGCTCGACCAGCGGAGGGTGCGGCGACAGCACGGCTCGACCGGCGGAGGGTGCGGCGGAGAGGCCGGCGAGGTGCGGCTACGCCTCCGGCTGGCACCTCGGGCACCACTGCACCTGCCGCAGCATGCCGTCCTCCATGCCGAGCATCGCGTCGCGGATGCGCGTGCCGCACCGCAGGCACGGCCGCCCGCCGCGGCCGTACACCCACGTGCGCCGGCCGTTCCGCGTGTCGCCCGTGAAGGTGCGCTCGACCCGGTCGCGGTTCGCGACCATGAGCCGCCGCGCGAGCGCGACGAGCGGCTCGACCGCGACCTCGGCGATGGGCGTCGTCGGGTGCAGCCCGCGCAGGAAGCACAGCTCGCCCCGGTAGACGTTGCCGAGCCCGGCGACCGCGCGCTGGTCGAGCAGCGCCACCCCGACGGGCGCGCCCGTGGCCCGCAGGCGGCGTGCGGCCTCGGCGGCCATCGCGTCGTCCCACGCGGGGTCGAGCAGGTCGGGCCCGAGGTGCGCCACCGCATCCCAGTCCCGCTCCCTCGGCAGCAGCTCCAGCACCGGCAGGCTCGACCCGACGATCTCGTGCTCGGCGGTCGCGAGCACGACGCGGATGGTGTGGGTCGCGACGGGCGCGCGGCGTCCGGGCTCGAGCACGTGCCAGAGGCCGTCCATGCCGGCGTGCGAGTGGATCGTCCACCGCTCGCCGCGCATGAGCAGGTGCTTGCCGACGCTGCGCACCTCCTCGATGCGCTCGCCGGCGAGGTCGGCGGTCGCGAGCGCCGGCACGCGGAAGTCGCTGCTGGTCAGCTCGCGGCCGGCCATCACCGCGCCGAGCCGCACGGCGGCGCGGTGGATCGTGTCGCCCTCGGGCATCAGCGGCCCCCGCCGGCCGCAGCGGCAGCGGCGCTCACGGCCCGATCCTGAAGCCGCGCGGCGTGCGCCGCAGCCCCGCGCGCTCGAGCAGCGCGGCGACGTCGTGGTCGAGCGACGAGCGGCCGTCGACCTCCTCGATCACGCGCCGCTTGCGGCTCACGCGCACGACGGCGTCGACGAGGCTCTCGAGCGCGCGCACGAGCGTCGCCTCGTCGTCGGTGAACGTCACGAGCGAGCGGCCGCCGCGCTCGAGGTGCAGCACGGCGCGACCGCCGACGATGGTGGTGAGCGCGCCGACGCGCCGGGCGGGCCGCTGGTCGCCGCGCGGCTCGGGCCAGGGGAGCGACGCCCCGAACGGGTTGGCCGGGTCGACGGCCGGCACGGTCGCCACCGCATCCGACGGGCCGCTCGACTGCCGCGCCCGCAGCGCGTCGACGACCGGCGAGTCGGCGAACTGCGCGGCGCCGAGCCCGTCGACGAAGTAGCCGCGGCGGGTGTGGCCGGCCTCCTCGAACGCCTTGAGCACCTGGTAGACGCCGTGGAACCCGCCCGGCACGTCCTCGGCGACCACGCTCCCGCGCGTGACGACCCCGTAGCGCGCGAGCAGCGCATCCGCCGTCTGCGCGGCGCGCTCGGTCGCCGACCCGGCGGGCGCCGAGGCGAGCAGCCAGCGGCCCGCGAGCGTCGGCAGCGCCTCGGTGCGCATGGGCCGCGCAGTCGCGAGCCGCCGGCGGCTCACCGGCGCGGCACGGCGGCTCGGCGCGGGCGCGGTGCGCGCGCGGGCGCCGAGCAGGTGCGCGCGCAGCGGCGCGATCGTGTCGTTGGTGATGCGCCCGGCCCAGACGAGCGGCCACAGCACCTCGCCGAGCTTCGCGAGGTCGAAGGCGAGGATGTCGCTCAGCTGCTTGGCGAAGAGCGCGCCGCCGCCGCCGAGCGCCTCGAGCAGGGCGGATGCGTCGGGGTCGTCGTGCGCGGTGTCGAGGCGCTGCTCGACGGTGTCGGCGGGGCGCAGCACGACGCGGCCGTCGCGGCCCGTGAGCGCCCCCGCGCCCGCCCAGGTCACGAGGCCGGCGGCCGTGAGCTCGTCGAGCATCGACGGCCGGTAGTCCTTCACGCGCGAGGGCAGGATGAGCGTCTCGAGCGCGCTGAGCGGCAGCGGCACCCCGTCGAGCCGGTCGATCGCCTCGAGCACCCCGTCGGTGCCGGTGAGCGGGCGCGTGACGCGCTGGTGGGCGAGCAGGTGGTCGGCGAAGACGGCGTGGTCGACGGGCTCGACGTCGCTGCGCAGTGCCTGCAGGCTGCGGCGCTTGAGGCGCGAGAGCACCTGCGCGTCGATCCACTCCTCGCCGGTGCCGTGCGCGCGGTAGGCGCCGGGCACGACGCGCCCCTGCACCTCGAGCGCCCGCAGGGCCGACCGCACGACGGCGGGCGCGAGCGTCAGGCGGGCGGATGCCTCCTCCACCGTGAACGGCCCGTGCGTGCGTGCGTGCCGGGCGACGACGTCGCCGATCGGGTCGGCGACGGTGTCGAGCAGCGCCGAGGGCACGCCTTGCGGCGGCGGCACGCCGAGCGCGTCCCGGAGCCTGGCGACATCCTCGATCGCGGCGTACGGCTCGCGGTCGCCGATGCGCACGCGCACGACGCGGCGGGCGGCGACGAGTCCGTCGGCGAGCGCCGTCGCGGCGGCCTCGTCGAGCGGCCCGTCGTCGCCCTCGAGGCGCTCGGCGAGCTCGGCGGCGGTGAGCGGGCCGAGCAGCCGCAGCAGGTCGGCCGCGCCCTCGGCGCCCTTCGCGCGCCGGTCGGGCGCGAGGCGCTGCAGCTCGAGCTCGGTGCGCTCGACGATCGCGGGGTCGAGCAGCTCGCGCAGCGCCGACTGCCCGAGCACCTCGGCGAGCAGCGCCGGGTCGAGCGTGAGCGCGGCGGCCCGGCGCTCGGCGAGCGGCGCGTCGCCCTCGTAGAGGAACGCGCCGACGTAGCCGAAGAGCAGGTGGTGCGCGAAGGGGGAGGGGCTCGGCGTCTCGACCTCGATGACGCGGATGTCGCCGTGCTGCAGCCGCTCGGCGATCGACCGCAGCGCCGGCAGGTCGTAGGCGTCCTGCAGCACCTCGCGGAGCGCCTCGAGCACGATGGGGAAGTCGGGGTAGCGCTTCGCGACGTCGAGCAGCTGCGCGGCCCGCTGCCGCTGCTGCCACAGCGGCGCGCGCCGGGCGGGGTCGCGCTTCGGCAGCAGCAGCGCCCGCGCCGCGCACTCGCGGAAGCGGCTCGCGAACAGCGCCGTGCCGCCCGCCTCCGTCTCGACGATGCGCTCGAGCTCGTCGGGCTCGAAGCGGATGAGGTCGGCGCCGGGCGGCTCGGCGTCGGAGTCGGGGATGCGGATCACGATGCCGTCGTCGGAGGCCATCGCGGCCGCGCCGAGGTCGCGGTCCTCGCGCAGCCGCCGGTCGATGGCGAGCGCCCACGGCGCGTGCACGCGGCGGCCCCAGGGGGAGTGCACGATGAGCCGCCAGTCGCCGAGCTCGTCGCGGGAGCGCTCGACGACGAGCTGCGCGTCGGTCGGCACCGCGCCGGTCGCGGTCAGCTGGTCGCGCACGTAGGCGTCGAGGTTGCGGATCGCCCGCTCGTCGGAGTGCGGCAGGTCGATGCCCGTGCCGGCGGCGAGCGCCGCGGTGGCGCGGCCGATGGATGCGCCGAGGTCGGCGGGCCTGCCCTCGGCGTCGCCGTGCCAGAAGGGCAGCTTGCCCACCTCGCCGAACGCGGGCACGACGAGCACGCGGTCGTGGGTGATGTCGACCACCCGCCAGCTCGTCGCGCCGAGCGCGAAGACGTCGCCGGTGCGCGACTCGTAGACCATCTCCTCGTCGAGCTCGCCGACGCGCGCGCCGGGCTTGCCCTCCTGGCCCGCGAGGAACACGCCGAACAGGCCGCGGTCGGGGATCGTGCCGCCGGAGGAGACGGCGACCCGCTGCGCGCTCGGCCGCCCCGTGAGGGTGCCCGCCTCGCGATCCCACACGACGCGCGGCCGCAGCTCGGCGAACTCGTCGCTCGGGTAGACGCCCGAGACGAGGTCGAGCGTCGCGTCGAACGCGCCGCGCGGCAGCTGCGCGAAGGGCGCCGCCCGGCGAACGGTCTGGAACCACGCGTCGACGTCGAGCTCGTCCATGGCGGCCGCCGCGACCGTCTGCTGCGCGAGCACGTCGAGCGGGTGCCGCGGCATGCGGATCGGCTCGAGCTCGCCGCGCGCCATCCGGTCGGCGACGACCGTCGCGTGCAGCAGGTCGGCGCGGTGCTTCGGGATGATCACGCCGCGCGAGGCGTCGCCCACCGAGTGGCCGGCGCGCCCGACGCGCTGCAGGCCGCTCGCGGTGCTCGGCGGCGACTCGACCTGCACGACGAGGTCGACCTCGCCCATGTCGATGCCGAGCTCGAGGCTCGAGGTGGCGACGACGCAGCGCAGCCGCCCCGACTTCAGCTGGTCCTCGATCTCGGCCCGCTGCTCCTTCGACACCGAGCCGTGGTGGGCGCGCGCGAGCGGCGGCGCCTCCGCCTCGGCGCTCTCGCCGTGCTCGCGCGCCGCGGCGCGCTCGGCGAGGCGGAGGCGGATGTGCTCGGCCACGTCGCGCAGGACGACGCCGTCCCCGGCGCCCTCCGGCGCATCCGCCGCCTCCGCCTCGAGCGCGTCGAGGCGCTCGGCGTCGAGCTCGTTGAGCTTGGCGGTGAGCCGCTCGGCCGCGCGGCGCGCGTTGACGAAGACGATCGTCGAGCGGTGCCGGTCGACGAGCTCGAGCACCTCGCGCTCGATGTGCGGCCAGATCGACTGCTGCTCGGGCTGGTCGACGGCCCCGAAGGCGCTGCCGGTCGGCGGCGAGCCGGCGCGCTCGCGCTGCTGCGGCGCGCGCAGGTCGGTCATGTCGTCGACGGGCACGGTGATCGTGAGCTCGATGCGCTTGTCGCTCGGGGGCGCGACGACGGTCACCGGCGCCGGCCCGCCGAGGAACGCGGCGACCTCCTCGACGGGCCGCACGGTCGCCGACAGCCCGATGCGCTGCGCCGGCCGCGCGAGCTGCGCGTCGAGCCGCTCGAGGCTGAGCGCGAGGTGCGAGCCGCGCTTCGTCGGCACGACCGCGTGGATCTCGTCGACGATCACCGTCTCGACGGTGCGCAGCGTCTCGCGGGCGCGGCTCGTGAGCAGCAGGAACAGCGACTCGGGGGTCGTGATGAGGATGTCCGGCGGGTGCTTCGCCTGGGCGCGGCGCTCCTCCTGCGGGGTGTCGCCGGTGCGCAGGCCGATGCGGATGGGCGGCGGCTCGGCGCCGTCGGCGCGGCCCTGCGCGGCGATGCCCGCGAGGGGCGCGCGAAGGTTGCGGTCGACGTCGACGGCGAGCGCCTTGAGCGGCGAGACGTAGAGCACCCGCACGCCGGGCTCCCGCTCGGCGTGCGGCTCGGCGTCCTCGCGGTGCAGCCGGTCGATCGACCAGAGGAAGGCGGCGAGCGTCTTGCCGGAGCCGGTCGGGGCGACGACGAGCGTGTGGTCGCCGCGCGCGATCGAGGTCCACGCCTCCTGCTGCGCGGGGGTGGGAGCGGCGAAGGCCCCCGTGAACCACGCCCTGGTCGCGGGGGAGAACAGCTCGAGCGCGTCGCCCACCGGCTCAGTACAGCACAGCCGCCTTGGGGGACGACCGGGGGAGGATGGGGGGATGCACGCGCATGCCGACCCGGCCCCGATCCCGCGCTCCGCCGCCGTCGAGGCGGCCGGCGCCGACCCCTCGCCCACGGCGGCGGTGACGATCGATCGCGGCACCGGCGCGGCGCTCGCGGCGGATGCGTCGGGTGCCCTCCCGAGCGACGTGGCGGCGGCGCTCGCGGCCGGGCCGGCGCTCGCCGCCGCCGTGCCGCTGCCCGCGGCCGGCGCGACCGCCGAGCGGCTCGAGGCGCTCGCGACGCTCGGCGCCCACGACCTCGAGGTCGCGCGGGCGGTCGAGCCGCACCTCGACGCGATCGCGATCCTCGCGGAGGCGGGCGTCGAGCCGCGACCCGGCGCCTACGGCGTCTTCGCCGCCGAGGGCCCCGGCATGCGCCTCGAGCTCGAGGGCGGCCGGCTGACGGGCGAGAAGCCGTGGTGCTCGCTCGCCGACCGGCTCGACCGCGCGCTCGTCTCGGCGTGGCAGGGCGACGAGCGCGTGCTCGTCGACGTCGACCTGCAGCAGCCCGGCGTCGAGGCCGTCGCCGGCGCCTGGCACGCGCGCGGGCTCACCGGCATCCCCTCCGGGCCCGTGCGCTTCGACGGCGCCGCGGCGACGCCGGTGGGCGAGCCCGGCTGGTACCTGCGCCGCCCCGGCTTCGCGTGGGGCGGCATCGGCGTCGCCGCCTGCTGGCACGGCGGCGCGGTGGCCGTGGCGAGGCGGCTGCTCGACGGCGCGGGGGATGCGCCGCTGCGGCTCGCGCACCTGGGCGCGGTCGACGAGGCGCTCACCGCCTCCCGCCTGGCGCTCGCCGACGCCGCCCGCCGGATCGACGCGGGCGACGTCGACGACCCAGGCATGCTCGCGCTCCGCGCCCGCGGGATCGTCGCGCGCGCGGTCGAGGAGGTGCTCGCGCGCGTCGGCAGGGCGCTCGGCCCCGGGCCGCTCGCGCTCGACGCCGAGCACGCCCGCCGCGTGGCCGACCTGCAGCTCTACGTGCGGCAGCACCACGCCGAGCGCGACCAGGCGTCGCTCGGCGCCGCGCTCGTCGCCGACCGCGCGGGGCGACCGTGGTGAGCGCGACCGGGCCCGCCGGCGGGCCGCCGCGCTTCGACGGCGCCGACGCCGGCACCGCCCACGCCGACTGGCTCGCGAGCGCGGCGCTCCGCGAGGCGCCGGTGCTCGAGGCCGAGCCGAGCGCGCTGCTCGTCGTCGCCGCGCACCCCGACGACGAGGTGCTCGGCGCCTACGGCTCGATGCTCGCCGCCGCGCGCCGCGGCGCCGCCGTCACCGTCGTGGTCGCGACCGACGGCGAGGGCTCGCACCCGGGCTCGCCGACCGTCGACCCGACCGCGCTCGCGCGGCTCCGGCGCGCCGAGCACGAGGCGTCGCTCGCGGGGCTCGGCGCCCGCATCGTGCGGCTCGGGCTGCCCGACGGCGCGCTGCAGGAGCGGCGGCGCGAGCTCGTGACGGCGATCGCGCCGCTCGTCGCGGCGCTGCCCGAGGACGGCCTGGTCATCGCGCCCTGGGCGCACGACGGGCATCCCGATCACGAGGCGGTGGGGGATGCGTCGGCCGCGGTCGCGCGCGAGCTCGGCCGCGTGTGCGCCTGGGCTCCCATCTGGTCGTGGCTGTGGGGCGAGCCGGGGCTGTTCGACGGCGCTGCGCTGCGGCGCGTGCCGCTCGACGACGCCGCGCGCGCGGCGAAGGCGACGGCGATCGCCGCGCACCGCTCGCAGGTGGCGCCGCTCTCGCCGCACCCGGCAGACCGCGCCGTGCTCACGCCGACGATGCTCGAGCGGTTCGCGGGCGACGAGTGGCTGCTGCTCGCGCCGCCCGCCGCCGCGACGGCCTTCGACGACCGCTACGCGGGCGAGGGCGACCCCTGGTCGACCCGCGACTCCTGGTACGAGCGGCGCAAGCGGCAGGTCGTGCTCGCTGCGCTGCCCGAGGAGCGCTACCGCCTGGCGCTCGAGGTCGGCTGCGGCACCGCGACGCTCACCGCCGAGCTCGCCGGCCGCTGCGACGGCGCGCTCGGCGTCGACGCCTCGATCCCCGCGCTCGCCGAGGCGCGCCGCACGATCGCCGGCGCGGCGAACGCCTGGATCGAGCACCGCGCGGTCGAGCACGGCCTCCCAGCGGCCGCCGTCGACCTCGTCGTGCTCAGCGAGATCGGCTCCTACGTCGAGCCGCGGGTGCTCCGCGGGCTCGTCGAGCAGGCGCGCGACCGCGGCGCGCACATGGTGCTGTGCCACTGGCGCGGCGAGGGCGACGACCTCCTCGCCTCGGCCGACGAGGTGCACGCGCTCGCCGTCGGCGTGCCGGGCCTCCGCCGCATCGTCGAGCACCGCGACGAGCGCTTCCTCGTCGACGTGCTGGTGCCCGCGTGAGCGCCCCGCGCATCCGCCGCCTGCTCGTCGTCGTGCCGGCGCGCGACGAGGCCGGGACGGTCGCCGCGTGCGTCGCGAGCGTGCACGCCGCCGCGGCGGCGCTCGCCGAGGCGCGGCCCGAGATCGAGGTGCGCCTCGTCGTCGTCGCCGACGCGTGCGCCGACGCCACGGCCGCCGTGGCGCGCGCCGCGGGCGCCGACGTGCTCGAGATCGACGCCGCCGCCGTCGGCGTCGCCCGGCAGCGCGGCGTCGAGCACGGCCTCGGCGCCGATCCCGCCGACGGCCGCAACTGGATCGCGACGACCGACGCCGACAGCGTCGTGCCGCGCTCGTGGCTGCTCGACCACGCCGGCGCCGCCGATGCCGGCGCCGACCTGCTCGTCGGTCGCGTCGAGCCTGACGCCGCGCACCTGCCGCCCGGTGCGCTCGCCGCCTGGCGCGCGGCGCATGACCACCTCCCGGTGGGCGCGTCGGTGCACGGGGCGAACCTCGGGGTGCGGGCGGATGCGCTGGCGCGCGTCGGCGGGTTCGCCCCGGTCCGGCTGCACGAGGACGTCGACCTCGTCGCGCGCCTCCGCGGGGCCGGTGCCGTCGCCGACGCGGTCGAGCGCGCCGCGGTCGTGACCTCGGGCCGCACCCGCAGCCGGGTGCGGGGCGGCTTCGCGAGCTACCTCGCCGCGCTGCCCGACTGCGCCTGACCGGCCTGCGCCTGACCGGCCCTGCGGCGCGCGGCTGCGTCGCTCGCCGCGCTCAGCGCGAGAGCGCCTCGAGCACGTCGACCGCCGCGCCCGTGCCGTCCTCGCGTGCCATCCGCCGCGCGGCCTCCGCGGCCCGGTCGCGGCAGCGGAGGGCGTCCTCGATCGCGGCGTCGAGCCGACGGGCGTCGGCGCCGCGCCGCACCGGCGCCGCGGCGAGGCCGCGGCGGTGCAGCGCGGCGGCCCAGAACGGCTGGTCGGCGAGGAACGGCATCACGACCGAGGGCGCGCCTGCCCGCACGGTCGCGTGCGCGGTGCCGGCGCCGCCGTGGTGCGCGGCGACGAGCACCTGCGGCAGCACGTGCTCGTGCGGCGCGGCGTCGACCGCGAGCACGTCGGCGCCGAGCAGATGCGCCGGCACGTCGGCGCCGCCCCAGCCGCGCATGACGAGCGTGCGGAGGCCCAGCGCCCGCGCCGCCTCGACGAACGCGGCACCGCGGCGGAGCGGGTCGCCGGACGCCATCGAGCCGAAGCCGACCGACAGCACGTCGCCGCCCTCGAGGAAGCGCTCGAGCTCCGGATCGAGCGGGGCGCTGCCGCCGAGCTCCGCCCACGCCCCGGTCAGGTGCACCGACGGCGGCCAGTCGGCGGGGCGCTGCAGCAGCGTGGGGCTCACGGGCACGAGCGTCGCGCCGGTGCGCGGCGGTGCGACGGGGTCGCCGAGCAGCGCGGAGGCTTCGCGCATCTCGCCGCGGAACATCGCGCCCGCGGCGGCCGTCAACCGGTAGCTCGCGCGGTTGAGCGCGGCCGGGCCCGCCGGCAGCGTGCCGGCGGCCGGGAACGCCGACGTCGGGGTGACCGACGGGACGAGCTCGGCGAGCACGCTCGCCGCTCCGACGCGGGCGGCGGCGAGCGGCGCCGACAGCACCTTGGGGTGGTGCACGATCGCATCCGGGGCGTGCTCGAGGGCGATGCGGGCGCTGTCGACGATCACCGCGCGCATCGCAGGACGCACCACGCGACGGAAGGCGCGCATGGCGCGCACGGGCGAGCCACCCTGCTCCTCGATCATGCGCCGGTAGTCGACGTCGAGCTCGCGCACCTCGACGCCGGTCGCCTCCGACGCGAGCGCCGCCGTGCCCCGGGGGCCGACGAGCAGCACCTCGTGCCCGCGCGCGACGGCCCGCCGGCCGAGGGCGACGAACGGCTCGACGTCGCCCCGCGAGCCGGCGGTGACCAGCAGGAGCCTCATGCCCGCGCCCCGCCCGCTCGCCCCGGTCGGTTCAGTCCGTGCCGAGGTCCATCGCGGCGCGGTCGTTCCACTGCTCGAGCGCCTCGGGGTCGGCGTCGGGGGAGACCATGATCTCCTCGGCACGACCCGCCTCGAGCGCGCCGAGCAGCGCCTTCGTCTCGCCCTCGATGAGGCCCGCGGCGGCGTAGCCCTCGAGCCGCGAGCGCGAGTCGGCGATGTCGAGGTTGCGCATCGTCAGCTGCCCGATGCGGTCCTCCGGGCCGAAGGCCGCGTCGCCGACGCGCTCCATCGACAGCTTGTCCGGGTGGTACGAGAAGCCCTCGCCGCGCGTGTCCAGGATCGTGTAGTCCTCGCCGCGGCGCAGCCGCAGCACGACCTCGCCCGACACCGACGAACCGACCCAGCGCTGGATCGACTCGCGCAGCATGAGCGACTGCGGGTCGAGCCAGCGGCCCTCGTACATGAGGCGCCCGAGCCGGCGGCCCTGCTCGTGGTACGTGGCGACGGTGTCCTCGTTGTGGATGGCGTTCAGCAGGCGCTCGTAGGCGATGTGCAGCAGCGCCATGCCCGGCGCCTCGTAGATGCCGCGGCTCTTCGCCTCGATGATGCGGTTCTCGATCTGGTCGCTCATGCCGAGGCCATGGCGACCGCCGATCTCGTTGGCCTCCTGCACGAGCGCCACCGCATCCGGGAACTCCTGGCCGTCGATCGCGACGGGGCGTCCGGCCTCGAAGCGGATCGCGACGTCCTCGGTCGGGATCTCGACCGCGTCGTCCCAGAAGCGCACGCCCATGATGGGCTCGACGATCTCCATCGACGTGTCGAGGTGCTCGAGCGTCTTCGCCTCGTGCGTCGCGCCCCAGATGTTCGCGTCCGTCGAGTAGGCCTTCTCGGTCGCGTCGCGGTAGGGGTAGCCGTGCGCGACGAGCCACTCCGACATCTCCTTGCGGCCGCCGAGCTCGCGCACGAACCGCGCGTCCAGCCACGGCTTGTAGATGCGCAGCGCCGGGTTGGCCATCAGTCCGTAGCGGTAGAAGCGCTCGATGTCGTTGCCCTTGTAGGTGGAGCCGTCGCCCCAGATCTCGACGTCGTCCTCCTTCATCGCGCGCACGAGCAGCATGCCGGTCACGGCGCGGCCGAGCGGCGTGGTGTTGAAGTAGGTGCGCCCGCCCGAGCGGATGTGGAACGCGCCGGTCGCGAGCGCGACGAGGCCCTCCTCGACGAGCGCGGCCTTCGCGTCGACGAGGCGCGCGGCCTCGGCGCCGTACTCGCCGGCCCGGCCGGGCACCGCGTCGATGTCGGGCTCGTCGTACTGCCCGATGTCGGCGGTGTACGTGAAGGGCACGGCGCCGTTGTGGCGCATCCACGCGACGGCGCACGACGTGTCGAGGCCGCCCGAGAAGGCGATGCCGACGCGCTCGCCGACGGGCAGGGAGGAGAGGACCTTGGACATGCCTCAATCCTACGTTCGGGGCGGATGCGCGCGGTGCCGCCGGTCTCCACATGCCCGTCCCGGTCGAGCGATGCTCACGGACACGCCGGGACGCGCCCTCTGGTGACGTTCAGGATCCGGTGCCATGGTGGGGCCTTGGGGGACAACGGACGTTCCCGGGCCGAGCGCCACGGGCGGCTGGTTGGAGGAAGCGATGCTGCAGGTCGACGAACGACTGGAGATCGACGCCCCGCGCCACGAGGTCTTCCGCATGTGGACGGACTTCGAGCGCTTCCCGAGCTTCATGACCGGCGTCGACTCGGTCTTCGCCGAGACGAAGGAGCGGCTGCGCTGGCGCGTCTCGATCGAGGGCGTCGAGCCGAGCTTCTACGCGCTCATCACCGAGCAGGTGCCCGACCGCCGCATCGCGTGGGTCAGCGTCGACCTCGCCACGATGGGGTGGTGGGTCGACCTCACCGACCTCGACGACGGCCGCACCTGCATGATGGTGCGCGTCGTCTGGGCCCCGCGCGGCGACGACCGCGCGCCGGCGGATGCGAAGCCGCTCGACGAGCGCACCATCCGCTGCGATCTGCTGCGCTTCCGCACGCTCGTGCAGGAAGCGTTCGAGAAGGCGGCCTAGCCTGCCTCCACCACCCAACGAGAGGAGCATCACCATGCCCCAGGTCACCGACAGCATCGACGTCAAGGCGCCGATCAGCGCCGTGTACGCCCTCTGGACCCAGTTCGAGGACTTCCCGAAGTTCATGAGCGGGGTCGAGTCCATCACGCAGCAGACCGACGACCGCCTCCACTGGGTCGTGTCGATCGCGGGGGTCGAGCGCGAGTTCGACGCCGAGATCACCGAGCAGCACATGGACGAGCGCGTCGCTTGGCGCAGCCTCGACGGCGAGACGCACGCGGGCGTCGTCACCTTCCACCGCATCGACGACGACACCACGCGCGTCAACGTGCAGATCGACTGGAAGCCGCAGGGCATCGTCGAGCAGGCCGGCGCGCTGCTCCAGGTCGACGACATCCAGATCGGCCACGACCTCAAGCGCTTCAAGGAGCTCGCCGAGGCCGCCCCGGCCCGTCACGCCGCGGAGAAGGGCTGGGAGGGCGACATCGAGCGCCCCGCCGACAGCTCGGGCCTCTAGCCCCACAGGCGCCCGGCGCCCACCTCGTCGAGCCTGTGCTCCGCCGCGCGGATGCACAGGCTCGACGCGTACCGTGCGGCCATGGGCATCGAGCACTCCAGCACGGTCGACGCGGGCGTCGACGAGGTCTTCGCCTGGCACGAGCGCCCCGGGGCCTTCCCGCGGATGCTGCCGCCGTGGATGCCCGGCCGCGTGCAGCGCGAGGCGGAGTCGCTCGCCGACGGGCGCGCCGAGCTCGCGCTCCCGGGCGGGCTGGTCTGGGTCGCGCAGCACGACCCTGCCGGCTTCGTGCCCGGCCGCGCGTTCGTCGACGAGCGCGTGCCCGATGGGCTCGCCTCGATGCCGCTCGGGCCCATCCGCTGGCGCCACGAGCACCGCTTCGAGCCGGTCGAGACCGCCTCCGGCACCGGCACGCGCGTGATCGACGCCGTCGACACCCAGATCGGCTCGCGCGCGCTGCGCCCGATGTTCGTCTACCGCCACCGCCAGCTCGCCGACGACCTCGCGGCCCACGCCGCCGCCTCGGCCGCGCCCATGACGGTCGCCGTCACCGGCGCATCCGGCCTCATCGGCACCCAGCTGACCGCGTTCCTCACGACCGGCGGCCACGAGGTCGTGCGGCTCGTGCGCCACGAGCCGGGCGCGGGGGAGCGGCGGTGGGATCCGGATGCGCCGGCGCCCGACCTGCTCGAGGGCGTCGACGCGGTCGTGCACCTCGCGGGCGCCTCGATCTTCGGCCGCTTCGGCGACGAGCACCGGCAGCGCATCCGCGACAGCCGCATCGGGCCGACGCGCAGGCTCGCCGAGCTCGCGGCCGCCGCGGGCGTGCGGGTCTTCGTGAGCGCGTCGGGGATCGGCCGCTACGGCGTCGACCGCGGCGACGAGCCGCTGACCGAGGGCAGCAGCGCGGGCGACGACTTCCTCGCGCGCGTCGTCGTCGACTGGGAGGCCGAGACGCAGCCGGCCGCCGAGGCGGGCGTGCGCACGGTGCAGGTGCGCACCGGGCTCGTGCAGACGCCGCGCGGCGGCGTGCTCATGGTGCTGCGGCCGCTCTACGAGGCGGGGCTCGGCGGCCCGCTCGCGGGCGGCGAGCACTGGCAGTCGTGGATCGACCTCGACGACCTCGTCGACGTCTACCACCGAGCGCTCGTCGACGAGCGGCTCTCGGGGCCGGTCAACGCCGTCGCGCCCGAGCCCGTGCAGCAGGGCGAGTACGCCCGCACGCTCGCGCGCGTGCTGCACCGGCCGGCGCTGCTGCCGACGCCGGCCCTCGGGCCGCGCGTGGTGCTCGGCGAGCAGGGCATGCGCGAGCTCGCGCTCGCCGACCAGCGCGTGGTGCCCGAGCGGCTGCAGGAGCTCGGGCACCGCTTCCGCCGGCCGCAGCTCGAGCAGTCGCTGCGCCACCAGCTCGGGCGCATGCGCGAGGCCGGCAGGTAGCGCGGCGCTCCTAGCGGGTGCCGACCGCGGTCGAGCCGAGCGCGCGCGAGATCGCGTCGGCGGCGGCGATCGCCTGCGGCGCGAGCTCCTCGATGCTCGAGCCGGGGTGCTCGAGCGCGATCGACGAGATCGAGAGCCCGTACTGCACGCGGCCCAGGTGGTCGCGGATGGGCGCCGAGACGCAGACCGTGCCGCGCTCGTTCTCGCCGAGGTCGAGCGCGTAGCCGCGGGCGCGCACGCGGGCGAGCTCCTCGTGCAGCCGCTCGGGGTCGGTGATCGTCTGCTCGGTGCGGGCCGGCAGCCCGACCGCCGCGACCAGCCGGTCGACCTGCTCGGGCTCCCAGCTCGCGAGCACGACCTTGCCCATGCCCGAGCAGTGCATCGGCATCGACAGGCCCACGCGCGACGCCATCCGGTACGGCTTCGAGGAGTCCTTGCGGATCACGTAGACCATCTCGAAGCCGTTGACGACCCCGACGTGGATCGTGCAGTCGACGTCGCGCACGAGCGCCTCGACGATCGGCTCGGCGATCGCCGAGATGTCGAGGCGCGAGATGGCGCGGCCGGCGATGCCGAGGAACCGCGCGCCCGGGTGGTAGCCGTGGTCGGCGTCGCCGGTGATGAACTCCTGCTCGACGAGCGTCGCGAGGATGCGGTGCACGGTCGCCTTCGCGAGCCCCGTCTCCTCGACGATGTCGGTGAAGCGGTCGTGCATGATCGCCGCCTCGAGCACCCGGAGGGTCTTCTCGCTCGCGCCCACCGAGGGCGCGGGGCTCGTGTCGAGCGCCTGGGCTTCCACCGTCATGGCCGGCCTCATCTCATGTCGACGATCGCGACGCCGTCCATGTCGTCGAACGACTGGTTCTCACCGGCCATCGCCCACACGAACGAGTAGCTCGATGTTCCCACGCCCGAGTGGATCGACCACGACGGCGACAGCACCAGCGCGCCGTCGGCGGCGAGCAGGTGGCGGGTCTCCTGCGGCTGGCCCATGAGGTGCACGACGCGCGCGTCCTCGGGCAGGTCGAAGTAGACGTAGAACTCGGTGCGCCGGTCGTGGGTGTGCGACGGCATCGTGTTCCACATGCTGCCGGGGTGCAGCTGGGTCACGCCCATGACGACCTGGCAGCTGCGCACGCCCTGCTCGTGGATGTACTGGTTGAGCGTGCGGCGGTTCGACGTGAGCGGGTCGCCGAGCTCGCGCACCGTGCCCGCGCTCGGCTCGACGAGCACGGTCGGGTAGGTGGTGTGCGCGGGCGCCGAGAAGCCGTAGAAGCGCGCCGGATGCGCGGCATCGTCGCTCTCGAAGGCCACGTCGCGCACGCCGCGGCCGAGGTAGAGGCACGCGCCCTTCGCCATCGCGTGCCGCTCCCCGTCGGCGGTGACCGTGCCGGCCTCGCCGATGTTCACGATCCCCATCTCGCGGTGGTCGAGGAACTGCTCGCTGCGGATCTCGGGGACGGCCTCGAGCTGCAGCGGCCCGTCGGTCGGCACGGCGCCGACGGCGACGACGCGGTCGTAGTGGGTGACGACGGTGCGCACCGCGCCGGGCGTGAAGAGGTCCTCGACGAGGTAGCGGTCGCGCAGCTGCTGCTGCGTCGAGCCGGGCACCTGCTCGGGGGAGGTCGGGCCGAAGACGGGCATGGGGCTTCCTTCCGGTTGCGGGGTCACAGCAGTCCCATGAGGCCCGGGAGCCACAGGGAGAGCTGGGGGACGAAGACGATGATGAAGAGCATCACGACGAGCACGAGCAGGAACGGCCACAGCTGCCGGATGACGGGCTCGAGGCGGGCCTTGGCGACCTGCACGCCGACGAACAGCACCGGCGCGGACGGCGGCGAGATCACGGCGATCGAGAGGTTGAAGACCATCATGATGCCGAAGTGCACCGGGTCGATGCCGTACGAGACGGCGATCGGCAGGAAGATCGGCGTGAAGATGAGGATGGCCGGGGTCGGGTCGAGCGGGATGCCGATCAGCAGCAGCACGGCCATCATGATCAGCAGCACGACGACCTTCGAGTCGGTCCACCCGAACAGCGTGTCGGCGATGAGCTGCGGCAGCCGCGCGTAGGTCATGACGTACGACATGATCGTCGACACCGCGATCAGGAAGATCACGATCGCGCTCGTGCGGCAGGCGTCGTAGAGGATGCGCGGCAGGTCCCTCACGCCGATCGTCCGGTAGGCGAACGACAGGCCGAGGGCGTAGAGCACGGCGATCGCCGAGCCCTCCGTCGGCGTGAAGAAGCCCGCCACGATGCCGCCGATCGCGACCACGATGAGGCCGAGCGACGGCACGGCCCGCCACAGCGTGCGCAGGAAGACCGGGAACGCGGGCCACGGCTCGCCCTTGAGGTCGGGATGGCGGCGCGCGTAGACGAAGACGACGGCGGCGCACGCGAGCGCCCAGAGCACGCCGGGCACGTAGCCGGCGATGAAGAGCGCGCCCACCGACGTGCCGCCCGCGGCGAGCGAGTAGACGATGAGGGTGTTGCTCGGCGGAATGAGCATGCCGGCCGGCGCCGAGGCGACGTTGGCCGCGGCGCTGAAGGCCTTGTCGTAGCCGGCGCGCCGCTGCATCGGCGCCATGGTCGAGCCGACGGCGGCCGCGGTCGCGACGGCGGAGCCCGAGACCGTGCCGAAGATGGCGTTCGCGATCACGTTGGTCTGCACGAGCGGCGCCGGCGTGCGGCCCACGAGCACGCGGGCGAGGTCGATGAGCCGCTCGGCGATGCCGCCGTTGTTCATGATCACCCCGGCGAGGATGAAGAAGGGGATCGCGAGCAGCGCGAAGGAGTCGGCGCCGCCGAGCATCTGCTGCGCCGACGTGACCGCGCCGCGGTCGAAGTCGACGATGAGCAGCATGCACAGCGCGCTCGGCAGCGCGATCGCGATGGAGACGGGGGCGCCGACGGCGAGCAGCAGCACGAGGCCGCCGATCAGGATGGCGCTGATGAGTCCGGGGTCGATCACAGCGCTGCCGCCTCGAGGTCCTCGTCGGGGTCGCCCACGTGGCCGACGTAGCGGCTCGAGAGCGTGCCGGCGATGTGGATGAGCAGGTACACGGTGAGCAGCGCGCCCGAGATGGGCAGCGCGAGGTACAGCTGGCCCTGCGTGAGCGGCAGCAGCGGGTTCTCCTGCGTCCACGCGAGCATCGACTGCTGCAGGCCGCCGAACACCATCACGTACAGGACGAACGCGAGCGTCGCCAGGTACGCGACGATGTCGGCGACCCGCTGGAGGGAGCGCGGGAGGCGCTCGACGAGGAAGTCCATGACGACGTCGGCCTTCTCGCCGACCGCGATCGCGATGCCGATGAGGCTCACCCACACGAACGTGTGGCGCGCGGCCTCCTCGCTCCAGGCGCTCGGCTGGCCGAGCACGAGGCGGGTGAAGACCTGCCAGGCCACGAGCAGCACCAGCAGCGCGAACAGCGCGACGCAGATCGCGCGCAGCGACGCGTCGAGCCAGCGCCGCGCCGTCGTCATGGACATCCCCGCCATCAGCCGCGCGCCGCCTCGATGGCGTCGTAGATCGCCTGCGTGCGCTCGGTGGTGACGCGCTCCTCGTGCAGCGGCAGCACCGCCTCGCGGAACGCGTCCACGTCGGCGTCGCTGAACTGCGCGCCCGCCTCCTCGGCGGCCGCGACGGCCTCCTCGACGGCGGCGGAGAACAGCTCGAGCTCGGTGTCGACCGACTCGGCCAGCAGCTCCTCGAAGATGCCCTTCGTCTCCTCGTCGAGCGCGTCCCAGACGGCCGGGCTCGCGATGAGGTAGTCGGGCATCATCAGGTGCTCGGTGCGCGAGTAGTACGGCGCGATCTCATCGTGCGAGAGCGTCGAGAAGATGAGCTCGTTGTTCTCGGCGCCGTCGAGCACGCCCGACTGGATGGCGGTGTAGACCTCGCCCTGCGCCATCGGCGTGCCGACGCCGCCCATGAGCTCCATCATGCGCACGTTCGTGTCCGAGCCGATCACGCGGATCTTCTGGCCAGACAGGTCGGCCGGCGTCTCGACCGGACCCACGCCCGAGTACACGTTGCGCACGCCGCCGTGGTACGCCGTCAGCACCTGGATGCTGTCCTCGAGCACCGCGTCGTAGAGGTCGCCGACGATCTCGCGGTCGTTGAGCACGCTCATCTGGTGCTCGGGCGACTCGTACAGGTAGGGGAGGTTCACGACCGAGAAGTCGCTCTCGAAGTTCTCGAGCAGGCTGCCCGCGACGATCGCGAAGTCGATGGTGCCCGACTGCACCTGCTCGATGGTGGCGGCCTGGTCGCCGAGCGTCTCGTCGGTGTAGAGCTCGAGCGCGTACGCGCCGTCCGTGCGCTCCTCGAGCGCCTCGGAGAGCTCGGTGAGCGCCTCCGCCTGCGGGTGGTCCACGTCCTGGTTGAAGGCCACGCGGAAGACCGTCTGCGGCTGGTCGCCGCCGCCCTCCGCCGCGCTGGAGCACGAAGCGAGCGCCAGCGTCATGACCGCTGCGGCGCCGATCGCGCCGAGCATCCGTCGTCCCTGCATGGGGGTTCCTCCTCGTTGAGTCGCCGTCCGGTCGCACTTGCGCCGATGGGCGGGTCGGGGGCTACTCTAACCAGATAGAACCGAGTTGCGCCACATGGAACACGAAACAGAACCGGGCTTCGTCCTGCAGCTCACCAGGCTCGAGGAGGAGACGGCGTTGCGAGCAGCGAACTACATGGGTGACGGGCGGATCGAGGTCGGCGACGCCGAGCCCCGCCTGCCCGGCACGGGCGAGGTGCGCATCCGCGTCGCCTACAACGGCATCTGCGGCACCGACCTGCACATCGTCCAGGGCCACATGGATCAGCGCGTGGCGACGCCCGCGCCCATCGGGCACGAGATGAGCGGCACCGTCGAGTCGACCGGCGAGGGCGTCGACCTCGCCGTCGGCGCGCCCGTCACCGTCATGCCGCTGCGCTGGTGCGGCGAGTGCGCCGCGTGCGCGGCCGGTCACCAGCACATCTGCCAGCGGCTCGACTTCGTCGGCATCGACTCGCCCGGAGCGCTGCAGCAGCTGTGGACCGTGCCGGCCTCGCTCGTGGTGCCGCTGCCCGAGGGGCTCTCGCTGCAGCACGCCGCGCTCGTCGAGCCGCTCGCGGTCGCCGTGCACGACGTGCGGCGCTCGCGGCTCGTCGCGGGCGAGACGGCGGTCGTCATCGGCGGCGGCCCCATCGGCCAGCTGATCGCGGTCGTCGCGCGCGCCACCGGCGCGCACGTCATCCTCGCCGAGCCCGACGCCGACCGGCGCGCCTTCGCCGCGGCGCAGTGCGCGACCGTCGTCGACCCGATCGCCGGCGACCTCGCGGCGCTCGTCGACGAGCGCACCGGCGGCGCGGGTGCCGACGTCGTGTTCGAGGTCGCGGGCACGCGCGGCACCGCCCTCGAGGCCACTCGCCACGCCCGCACCCGCGGCCGCGTCGTCTTCGTCGCGATCCACCCGGAGCCCGTGCCGATAGACCTGCACCGCCTGTTCTGGCGCGAGCTCGAGGTGCTCGGCGCCCGCGTCTACGAGCGCGAGGACTTCGAGCGCGCCATCGCGCTGCTCGCCGCCGGCGAGGTGCCTGCCGACGCGCTCATCAGCCGCGTCGTGCCGCTCGACGAGACCATGACGGCCTTCGAGTCGCTGCTGTCGGCCGCCGCCATGAAGATCCTCGTCGACGTGCAGGCGGTGTCCGCATGAGCGTCTCGTTCGACCTGACCGGCTCCACCGCCGTCGTCACCGGCGCCCGGCGCGGCATCGGCTTCGCCATGGCCGAGGCGCTCGCGGCGGCCGGCGCCGACATCATCGCGGCCTCCTCGAGCCAGGAGGCCGACGGCGGCGCCATCGGCGCGCGCGTGCGCGAGCTCGGCCGCGCGTTCGAGGGCCACGCCGTCGACTTCCGCGACCGCGACGCCGTGCTCGCCTTCGCCGAGGCGGTGGCCGGGCGCGCCGACATCCTCGTCAACAACGCCGGCACCATCCGCCGCTCGCCCGCCGCCGAGCATCCGCTCGAGTGGTGGGACGAGGTGCTCGACGTCAACCTGCGCAACCAGTTCGTGCTCACCCAGGCGGTCGGCGCGGCCATGCTCGAGCGCGGCCGCGGCCGCATCATCTTCACCGCGAGCCTGCTGAGCTTCCAGGGCGGCATCACCGTGCCCGGCTACACCGCCGCGAAGTCGGGCATCGCCGGCCTCGTGAAGGCGCTGAGCAACGAGTGGGCGGCGCGCGGCGTGACGGTCAACGCGATCGCGCCCGGCTACATCGCCACCGACAACACCGCGGCCCTCCGCGCCGACGACGACCGCTCGCAGGCGATCCTCGAGCGCATCCCCGCCGGCCGCTGGGGGAGCGCCGAGGACCTGCAGGGGGCCACCGTCTTCCTCGCGAGCCCCGCGGCCGCGTACGTCACCGGCGTGACGCTGCCCGTCGACGGCGGTTGGATGGGACGGTGAGCGACATGCAGGATGACGGGGTCCAGTCGGCGCTGCGCGGGGTCGTCCCGCTCGCGACCGTCGAGGACGAGCGGAGCGCCGACGCGCTGGCGGACGGGCTGGTGGCCGGCGGGCTGCCGGTGCTCGAGGTGGCGCTGCGCAACGACTGGGGGCTCGACGCGATCGCCCGCATCGCGGCGCGCGGCGACGTGCTCGTCGGCGCCGGCACGGTGCTCGACCCCGAGCAGCTGCGTCGCGCGCTCGACGCGGGCGCTGCGTTCGTGGTGGCGCCCGGGCTCGACGAGGAGGTCGTCGAGGCGGCGCTCGCGGCCGGAGTGCCGGTGCTGCCGGGCGTCATGACGCCCAGCGACATCCAGCGCGGCCTGCGCCTCGGGCTCCGCCGCCTCAAGCTCTTCCCGGCGGGCGTCGCCGGCGGGCTGCAGCTGCTCGGCGCGCTCGCGCCGGTGTTCCCGCAGGTGCGGTTCATGCCGTCCGGCGGCGTGAGCCCGGCCAACCTCGCCGACTACCTCGCGCATCCGGCCGTCTTCGCCGCGAGCGGCTCGTGGATCGCCTCGGCGGACCGCATCGCGGCGGGCCCGGAGGCGGTCGCCGAGGCGGCGCGCGAGGCTGTCGCCATCCAGGAGGCGGCCGGATGAGCGTCGTCACGATCGGCGAGTCGCTCGGCCTGCTCGTCGCGTCGCGCGTCGGGCGGCTCGAGCTCTCGCCCGCCATGGACCTCGGCTTCGGCGGCGCCGAGAGCAACGTCGCGATTGGCCTCGCGCGCCTCGGCGTCGACGCGACCTGGATGGGCCGGCTCGGCGACGACGCGCTCGGCCGGCTCGTCGAGCGCGGGCTGCGGGCCGAGCGCGTGACCCCCGTCGTGGTGCGCGACCCCGAGGCGCCGACCGCGCTCATGCTCAAGGAGCGCCCCGCCGCGGGCGCGAGCGCGGTCAGCTACTACCGCGCCGGCAGCGCCGGCGCCCGGCTGTCGCCGGAGGATCTGGACCTCGCCGTCGTGCGCGCCGCCGACGTGCTGCACGTGACCGGCATCACCGCGGCGATCGGCGCTGCCCCGCGCGCGGCGATCGATGCCGCGATCGAGGCGGCCCGCGACGCGGGCGCGACGGTGTCGTTCGACGTGAACCACCGCTCGCGCCTGTGGGGCGACGCCGAGGCACGGGCGGCCTACCGCGACCTCGCCGCGCGCGCAGACCTGCTCTTCGCCGGCGAGGACGAGGCCGAGCTGCTCACGGGCGAGCGCGGCGCCGAGGCGCAGGCCGCGGCGCTCGCGGCGCTCGGGCCGGCGCAGGTCGTGGTGAAGCGGGGCGTCGAGGGCGCGCTCGCGCTCGCGGACGGCGCGCTCCTCGCGCAGGCGGCGTTCCCGGTGCACGCGGTCGACACGGTCGGCGCGGGCGACGCGTTCGTCGCCGGCTACCTGGCCGAGCTCGTCGCCGGCGCCCCGCTCGCCGAGCGGCTGCGCACCGCCGCTGCGTGCGGCGCACTCGCGTGCACCGCGCCGGGCGACTGGGAGGCCGCGCCCGACCGTGCCGCGATCGACCGGCTGCTGCGCGGGGGCGACCCCGTCCAGCGCTGACGGGCCGGTCGCACGCGCGCACCGGCCCCGCTCGTCCCGCTCGATAGGGTGGGGTGTACGCGAACCCGTCGAAGGGATGCCCCATGCCAGGAATCGTCATCGTCGGCGCCCAGTGGGGCGACGAGGGCAAGGGCAAGGCCACCGACCTGCTCGGCAGCCGCACCGACTACGTCGTGAAGTTCAACGGCGGCAACAACGCCGGACACACCGTCGTCGTCGGCGACGAGAAGTACGCGCTGCACCTGCTGCCGTCGGGCATCCTCACCGAGGGCGTCACGCCCGTGATCGGCAACGGCGTGGTCATCGACCTCGAGGTGCTCTTCCACGAGCTCGAGGCGCTCTCAGCCCGCGGCGTCGACGTGTCGAAGCTGCGCATCTCGGCGAACGCGCACATCATCACCGACTACCACCGCACCCTCGACAAGGTCACCGAGCGCTTCCTCGGCAAGCGCTCCATCGGCACCACCGGCCGCGGCATCGGCCCGGCCTACGCCGACAAGATCAACCGCGTCGGCATCCGCGTGCAGGACCTCTTCGACGAGTCGATCCTCCGCCAGAAGATCGACGGCGCCCTCGACACCAAGAACCACCTGCTCGCCAAGGTCTACAACCGCCGCTCCGTCTCCTCCGACGAGATCTTCGACGACCTCACCTCCTACGTCGAGCGCCTGCGCCCGATGGTCGGCGACACGGGCCTCGAGCTCGCCGAGGCGCTCGACGCCGGCCGGACCGTCGTCTTCGAGGCCGGCCAGGCGACGATGCTCGACATCGACCACGGCACGTACCCGTTCGTCACGTCGTCGACCGCGACGTCCGCGGGCGCCGCCGCGGGCTCTGGCGTGGCGCCGAATCGCCTCGACCGCGTCATCGGCATCGTGAAGGCGTACACGACGCGCGTCGGCGCCGGCCCGTTCCCCACCGAGCTGTTCGACGAGTGGGGCGAGCTGCTGCGCAAGAACGGCTTCGAGTTCGGCACCACCACCGGCCGCCCGCGCCGCTGCGGCTGGAACGACACCGTCATCACCCGCTACGCCTCGCGCATCAACGGGCTCACCGACATCGTGCTGACCAAGCTCGACGTGCTCACCGGCATCGAGTCGATCCCGGTCTGCGTCGCCTACGAGGTCGACGGCCAGCGCGTCGACGAGATGCCCGTCTCGCAGTCCGACTTCCACCACGCGAAGCCGATCTACGAGTCGCTGCCCGGCTGGAGCGAGGACATCTCGGGCGCGCGCGAGTTCTCCGAGCTGCCCGCGAACGCCCAGGCGTACGTGCGCTTCCTCGAGGAGCGCTCGGGCTCGCGCATCTCGGCGATCGGCGTCGGCGCCGACCGCGACGCGATCATCCAGGTGCACGACCTCATCGACTGACGAGGCCGCGGGCCGCTCAGGCCGCCTCGGGCTCGAAGCCGATCAGCCAGCGGATGCCGAAGCGGTCGACGACCTGCCCGTCGCTCGCGCCCCACGGGCGCTCCTGCAGGGCGTCGAGCACCGTGCCGCCCTCGGCGAGCGCGTCGAACCATCGGGTCAGCGTCGCAGGATCGGCCGTGCCGAGCAGGGCGACGCTCATGCCGCGCACGCTGACCGGCTCGTCGTCGCCGACCGCATCGGTGCCGAAGAGCGAGACGGGCCCCGACAGCATGCCGTGGCCGATCGCCTCGGGCGGGCCGTCGGTGCGCCCCATGTCGGCGAGCGTGTGCAGCACGAGCTCGCCGCCGAACACCTGCTGGTAGTGCTGCAGGGCTTCGCGGGCCGTGCCGGGGAACCAGATGTAGAGCGACATCGCGGTCATGGAGTGCCTTTCGGTTGGGATGGGCGGGCGTGCCGGCTGGGGCGCCTGCGCCCGAGCGGGGCGGGCGTGCCGGCCCCGCTCGGGCGCAGCGGCCCCGGTCGGGCCGGGGCGGGCGCGGGTGCTGCTCAGTGCTCGTGCGCGGATGCCTCCACCGGCGTCGCGCCCGGACGGCTCCACTGCGGCACGGGGCGTCCGTCCTTGCGCCAGCCGTTGAAGGTCGGATCCTGCGGCCAGCCGGCGGGGGAGTCCTCCCACGCCTCCTGCCTGCCGTAGGCGGTCATGTCGAGCAGTCGCAGCGAGCTCATCGCGAGCTCGCAGCCGCGATCGGTGATCCAGTTCGTGGCATACACGCGGTCGCCCCGCCGCAGCAGCGCGACGAACTCGCCCTCGGCCTCCGGCCCGAGGATCGCGTCGTCGACGTCGGCGTTCGAGAACCACGGATGGGTGTAGCCCATGAAGGCGCGGAAGGGCGCGAGCTCGTCCCACGGCCCCTTGCTCAGCACGGCGAACGAGACGCCCCGGGCGTTGAGGTACGACGCGTCGTGGAAGTCCCAGATCGATGCGGTGCACCCCTCGCACTGCCCCTCGAATGGCTGGCCCGGGTGCCACATGTGCTTGTAGACGATCAGCTGCGGCCGGCCGTCGAAGGCGTCGAGGAGCGAGGCCGTCCCGCGCTCGCCTACGAGCTCGACGCCCGGCACCTCCGTCATCGGCAGGCGGCGCCTCGCGGCGGCGATGGCGTCGCCCTCGCGAGTGTGCGCCTTCTCGCGGTCGAGCAGCGCGAGCCGCGCGGCGCGCCAGCGCTCGCGGTCGACGATCTCGGGGGCGGGCGTGTCGGCATCGATGGTGACCATGCGCGCGATGTTAACGCTGTTCACATCCGAACGGAACCCCACTGGGGCGACTGCGCCCGACCGGGGCCGGCGCGCCGTGCCCGCTCGGGCGCATCCGCCCCGCTCGCCACGAGGAGCGGCTAGATCACGCCGAGCGCGAGCATCGCGTCGGCGACGCGGTTGAAGCCGGCGATGTTCGCCCCGGCCACGTAGTCGCCCGGGCGGCCGTACTCCTCGGCGGTCTCGGCGCACCGGTCGTGGATGCCCTTCATGATCTCGTGCAGGCGCTCATCGGTGTGCTCGAACGTCCACGAGTCGCGCGACGCGTTCTGCTGCATCTCGAGCGCGCTCGTCGCGACGCCGCCGGCGTTCACCGCCTTGCCCGGCGCGAACGCCACGCCGGCCGAGACGAGCACCCGGGCCGCCGCCTGGGTCGTCGGCATGTTGGCGCCCTCGCCGACGACGGTGCACCCGTTGCGCACGAGCGCGACCGCGTCGTCCTCGTCGAGCTCGTTCTGGGTCGCGCAGGGCACGGCGATGTCGCACGGCACCGACCAGATCGACCCGCCCTCGCGGAACGAGGCGCCCGGCCGCCGCTCGGCGTACTCGGCGATGCGGCCGCGCCGCACCTCCTTGACGTCCTGGAGCAGCGCCAGGTCGATGCCGGCCTCGTCGACCACGTAGCCGGAGGAGTCGCTGCACGCGATCACCGTGCCGCCGAGCTGGTGCACCTTCTCGATCGCGTAGATCGCGACGTTCCCGGAGCCCGAGACCACGACCCGCTTGCCGTCGAAGCCCTCGCCGCGGGCGTGCAGCACCTCGTCGAGGAAGTAGATCGTGCCGTAGCCCGTGGCCTCCTTGCGCACCTGCGAGCCGCCCCAGGTGAGGCCCTTGCCCGTCAGAACGCCCGACTCGTAGGCGTTCGTGAGGCGCTTGTACTGGCCGAACATGAAGCCCAGCTCGCGGCCGCCCACGCCGATGTCGCCCGCGGGCACGTCGGTGTACTGGCCGATGTGGCTCGACAGCTCGGTCATGAACGACTGGCAGAACCGCATGATCTCGACATCCGACTTGCCCTTGGGGTCGAAGTCGCTGCCGCCCTTGCCGCCGCCGATGGGGAGGCCGGTGAGGGAGTTCTTGAAGATCTGCTCGAAGCCGAGGAACTTGATGATGCCGAGGTAGACGCTCGGGTGGAAGCGCAGGCCGCCCTTGTACGGGCCGAGGGCCGAGTTGAACTGCACCCGGAAGCCGCGGTTGATCTGCACCGTGCCGGCGTCGTCGATCCACGGCACGCGGAAGATGATCTGCCGCTCGGGCTCGACGATGCGGCGCAGGATGTTCGCGTCGACGTAGTCGGGCCGCTTCGTGACCACCGGGCCGAGGCTCTCGAGCACCTCGAAGACAGCCTGATGGAACTCGGACTCGCCAGGATTGCGCTGCAGCACCTCGTCGTACACGGGCGCGAGGTGCGGGTGGAGCTGCGTCACGGGCGTTCCTCCATCGGAATCAGACAACCCGACGATCCTACCGACCGGCGGCCATCACCCCCTCGAGCCCCGTGCTCGGCCGCCGCCCGGTGAGCAGCCGCAGCGCCTCGACGCCGGCGCCACGTGCGGATGCGTTGGCTGCGGCCAGGTGCAGGGCGTCGAGCACATGGGCCGGCGGCGGCGCCCAGGCGATGCCGGCCGCATCGGCGATGTCGATGCCGTGCACGGTCAGCTCGAACACGCGCGTGCGGAGGTACTCGTCGAGCTGCATCGCGGCATCGCCCGCAGCACCGACCGCGACGATGCGCGCGGGTCCCGCGGCGGCGACCGCGTCCGCCGCCGCGGCCGAGAGCGCCTCGATCGCAGCTGCTGGGTCGTCCCCGAGCTCGACGCCCGCCGCTCGTCCGCGCAGCAGGATCGCCTCGTCGTCGCCGCGCTGCCGCAGCACGACCTCGAGGTACTCCACCGCCGACCCGACGGTCGCCTCGGCCGGCGCGAGGAGCGCGAGGTAGGCGCCGACCGTCGAGATCGCGCGCGACGCGTGGCCGATCAGCTCGCGCAGCGTCCACTCGCCGAGGCCCGGCCCGTCGAGGCGGTCGGCGGGCACGCGGGCGACGAGCGCCGCGAGCTCCGACGCGGCGAGCGGGAAGTCGACGGCCATGCGCGCATGCTCGCACGCGGCGGCGGGCCGGGCAACGGCCCTCCCGCCAGAATGGGCACGTGAGCATCCTCGAACGACCCGTCCTGACGCATCCGCTCGTCTCGCTCGAGCCCCTGTCGCACGACCACGCCCCGGCGCTCGCCGAGGCGGCCGCCGAGGGGGATCTGTGGCAGCGGGCCTGGTACACGTCGGTGCCCGAGCCGGAGGGCGTCGCGGCCGAGATCGACCGGCGCCTCGGGCTGCTCGCGGCAGGTTCGATGGCGCCGTGGGCGATCGTCGTCGACGGCCGGGCGGTCGGCATGACGACCTACATGCACATCGACGCCGCGACGCCGCGCGTCGAGATCGGCTCCACGTGGATGGCGCCGTCGGTGCAGGGCACGGGCGTCAACCCCGCGAGCAAGCTGCTGCTGCTCGAGCGCGCCTTCGACGTGCTCGGATGCGTCGCGGTCGAGTTCCGCACGTCGTGGCACAACCGCCAGTCGCGCGATGCGATCGAGCGGCTGGGCGCGAAGCGCGACGGCGTGCTGCGCAGCCATGAGGTGTACAAGGGCACGCTGCGCGACGTGGTCGTCTACTCGATCATCGAGCCCGAGTGGCCCGGCGTGCGGCGCGGGCTCGAGGCGCGGCTGCGCTGGCGCGCGAATTAGGCTGGAGGCATGAGCTCTCCCGACGACCAGCTGCAGCGCCTGCGACGCTCCATCGACAACGTCGACGCGGTGCTCATCCACACGCTGGCCGAGCGCTTCAAGCTGACGCAGGCGGTCGGCGAGCTGAAGGCGGAGCACGGCATGCCGCCGTCCGACCCCTCGCGGGAGGCGACGCAGATCGCGCGCCTGCGCCGGCTCGCCGAGGACGCCGAGCTCGACCCCGAGTTCGCGCAGAAGTTCATCACCTTCGTGATCGCCGAGGTCATCCACCACCACGAGCGGATCGCGGGCGCCGAGTAGGCAGCCGACCGGGCGGCGCTAGGCGCGGGAGCGCGCCTCCGCGGCCGCCGCGATGTCGTCGAGGTCCTGCTGCATCGCCTTGCGCGTCACGGCCAGCCCGAGCCGGGCGGTCAGCTTCGCCGCCAGGCGCTGCGCCCACGACGGCGTCTCGGAGGTGCCGCTGAAGCGCATCCGCAGCAGCGTGCCCGCGCCGACCGGTTCGAGCGTGAACTCGGTGCGGTAGCGCATGCCGTGCGCCTCGGCGGCGAGCATCGTCGATCGTCCGGGGTCGATGCCGACGACCTCCATCTCCTCGGTCGCCTCGCGGCCCATCATCGTGCGCGTCTCGCGCCAGCGCGTGCCGATCGTGTAGCCGGAGCCCGCGAGCCGCTCGACCTTCGTCACGCCCGACAGCACCGTCGGCGCGGCGTCGAGATCCGTGAGGACCTGCCACACCGCATCCGTCGGCGCGTCGATCGACCGCTCCAGGGTCAGCACCACGTCGCTCATGCGGGCGGCCAGACACCGATGACGAGCGCCATCGCGGTGAGCACGAGCACCTCGTTGAGCGCCGTGTGGCCGGTGACGCGGAAGCCGCGCGGGTCGAACGCGTCGTGCACCACGACGCGGGCCAGCGTGAAGCCGATGAAGAGGATCCAGGCGGTGATGAGCGCGTTCCAGAGGAAGCTGCCGCCGTAGAACTCGAACGAGATCCAGGTCGCACCCGCGAGCACCCACGCGGTGACGAGCGCGCAGACGATGATCAGCGGGTAGACCCAGGGCCGGGGCCCCGCGGCGACGCTCTCGCTCGTGTGGCCGATCGCGCGCATCCAGCGGGTGCCGAGCACCTTCGGGTGGTAGTAGATCGCGCCGACGACCATGGCGGCGACGGCGGCGAGCACGACGGCGAAGACGTTGATCGCCGGCACGGTGAGGTCCATGCCCGAAGCATAGGCTCCGCCGCGACAGAGTCGAGAGGGCGCGGCCGCGCGCCCGGGCAGCCGAGCCGTCCGAGCCCGTCGGTCAGCGAGCACCGTCGCTCAACCGGCTCCGTGCGCGTCGGGCCGGACTATCCGGCCGGCGCTGCACAGAGCGGGTTGACGAACGGATGCGTCGGCGCCGTCAAGCGGGACGACGCGCGCCCGCGAGGCCCGTCAGGCGAAGCGCCCCCGGATGGTCGCGCGGCTCGTGGCCCCCAGCTCGGCGAGCGACAGCGTCGCCACATCCTGGATCTCGATCGCCCCCGAGGTCGCGTCGGTGACGCCGATCCGCAGCACGGGCACACCGCGCGCCTCGCACATGCCGGTGAACTTCACCTCGTCCTCGCGGGCGACTGCGACGAGCGCGCGCGCACCCGACTCCGAGAACAGCGCCGCCGTCTCGTCGATGCCGTCGCGCTCGGTGATGCCCGACAGCCAGATGCGGGCGCCGATGCCGAAGCGCAGCGCGCCCTCGACGACGGCCATGCCGAGGCCGCCCTCGGAGAGGTCGTGCGCCGCGGTCGCGAGGCCCTCGAAGGCGATGCCCTGCATGAGGCCGGCGAGCGCCTTCTCCGCGCCGAGGTCGACCCGAGGCGGCAGGCCGCCCAGGTGGTCGTGCACCGCGCCCGCCCACGCCGAGCCGTCGAGCTCGTCGCGGGTGGTGCCGAGCAGGAACAGCGCCTGGCCGTCGTCCTGCCAGCCGGAGGGCAGGCGGCGGTCGACGTCGTCGATGATGCCGAGCACGCCGACGACGGGCGTCGGGTGGATCTGCGTCTCGCCGGTCTGGTTGTAGAACGACACGTTGCCGCCCGTGACCGGGATCCCGAGCTCGACGCAGCCGTCGGCGAGCCCGTCGACCGCCTCGGCGAACTGCCACATGACGGCCGGGATCTCGGGATTGCCGAAGTTCAGGCAGTCGCTGACGCCCACGGGCGTCGCGCCCGAGACGGCGACGTTGCGGTAGGCCTCCGCGAGCGCGAGCTTCGCGCCCTCGCGCGGGTCGAGCTGGCAGTAGCGGCCGTTCGCGTCGACGGCGACGGCGAAGCCGAGCCCCGACTCCTCGTCGATGCGCACCATGCCCGCGTCGTCGGGCATCGAGAGCGCGGTGTTGCCGAGGACGTAGTCGTCGTACTGCTCGGTGATCCAGGATGCGTCGGCCAGGTTGGGCGAGCCAGTGAGGGCGAGCAGCTGGTCGCCGAGCGCGCTGCCCGACACCCGCGGCAGCGCCGCGGCGCTGTCGGCCTGCAGCGCGTCCTGCCACTCGGGCCGCTCCATCGGGCGGTCGTAGACGGGGGAGTCGATCGCGACGGTCTTGGGGTCGACGTCGACGATCACCTCGCCCGAGTGCGTGATGACGAGCCGGCCGTCGCCGGTGACCTCGCCGAGCACGCTCGTCTCGACATCCCACTTGCCGGTGATCGCCAGGAACGACTCGAGCTTCTCGGGCGCGACGATCGCCATCATGCGCTCCTGCGACTCCGACATGAGGATCTCCTCGGCCGTGAGCGTGGGGTCGCGCAGCAGCACGTGGTCGAGCTCGACCCGCATGCCCGAGTCGCCGTTGGCGGCGAGCTCGCTCGTGGCGCACGAGATGCCGGCCGCGCCGAGGTCCTGGATGCCCTCGACGACGCCCGCGGCGTAGAGCTCGAGGCAGCACTCGATGAGCACCTTCTCGGCGAACGGGTCGCCGACCTGCACGGCGGGCCGCTTGGCGGGGCCCTCGTCGTCGAACGACTCGGAGGCGAGGATCGACGCGCCGCCGATGCCGTCGCCGCCCGTGCGGGCGCCGAAGAGCACGACCTTGTTGCCGACGCCCGTGGCGTTGGCGAGGTGCAGGTCCTCGTGGCGCAGCACGCCGACGGCGAGCGCGTTCACGAGCGGGTTGCCCTGGTAGACCGCGTCGAAGACGGTCTCGCCGCCGATGTTCGGCAGGCCCAGGCAGTTGCCGTAGAAGGAGATGCCGCTCGTGACGCCGTGCACGACGCGGGCGGTGTCGGAGTGGTCGATGGCGCCGAAGCGGAGCGCGTCCATGACGGCCACGGGGCGCGCGCCCATCGAGATGATGTCGCGCACGATGCCGCCGACGCCCGTCGCGGCGCCCTGGAAGGGCTCGACGAACGACGGGTGGTTGTGCGACTCGATCTTGAAGGTGACGGCCCAGCCCTCGCCGGCGTCGATGACGCCCGCGTTCTGGCCCATGCCGACCATCAGCCGCTCGCGCATCTCGGGCGTGACCTTCTGCCCGAAGGTGCGCAGGTGCTTCTTCGACGACTTGTAGGAGCAGTGCTCGCTCCACATCACCGAGTACATCGCGAGCTCGGCGCTCGTGGGCCGACGGCCGAGGATCCCGCGGATCTGCTCGTACTCGTCGGGCTTCAGGCCGAGCGCGGCGAACGGCTGCTCGCGCTCCGGGGTGCTGGCGGCGACCTCGACGGTGTCGCGGGGCGGACGAGTGGTGGTCACAGCGCTCCTCAGGAGGTCAGCTCGGCGGTCCCTCGATCCTACCGAGCGGGCGGATGCGCCGGGCCGCGCGGGCCGGCGGCGACGTCAGGCGAACCACTCGTCGGGCGGCCCGGCGGTCAGCAGCGCCGCGAAGGCGGCGGCGACGAGCACGAGGGCGATCGCGACGAGCAGCACGGGATGCGCGATGCCCCACCGGAACGCCCGGTCGAGCGGGCTCGCGTCGCGCGGGTCGTCGGTGGCCTCGGTGCGCCAGGCGCCCTCGAGCGCGCCGCGGCGCTCGAGCCGGCGCTCCCACGGGATGGTCGCGTAGGGCACGACCGCGGTGGCGATGCCGAGCAGCACGGTGCCGGCCGCCCAGCGCTGGTTGCGCCCGACGACGAGCTGCATGGCGCCGTACGCGAGGAAGACGAACCCGTGGATGGGCCCGGCGATCGGCACCAGCGCATCCACCTGGAAGGCGTACTTCGCCACCATCGCGACGATCAGCAGCGTCCAGGTGACCGCCTCGGCGATCGCGAGGAAGCGGTAGGTGCGCTTGGGCGTCAGGCCGGTGGCGGATGCGGTGGCGAGCGTCATGTAGACAGGCTACACCCGAGCGTCCGCGCGGTCAGGCCGCGACCGACTCCAGCGCCGACTTGAAGATGTCGAGCCCGTCGAGGCCGGCCTTCATGCGCGTGGTCGTGGGGCCGAAGCCGAGCTCGACCGCGTGCTCGGGGTGCGGCATGAGGCCCACGACGTTGCCCGCGGCGTTCGTGAGGCCGGCGATGTCGTCGACCGAGCCGTTCGGGTTCTCGCCCAGGTAGCGGAACGCGACGAGGCCCTCGTCCTCGATGCGCTTGACCTCGTCGGGAGTCGCGACGAAGCGCCCCTCGCCGTTCTTCAGCGGGATGACGATCTCCTGGCCCTGCTCGAAGCGGTTCGTCCACGCGGTGGAGGTGCGCTCGACGCGCAGCCGCTGGTCGCGGCGCACGAACAGGCCCGTCTCGTTCCGCACGAGCCCGCCCGGCAGCAGCCGCGCCTCCGCCAGCATCTGGAAGCCGTTGCAGATGCCGAGCACGGGCATGCCGCGCTCCGCCGCCTCGACGACCTCGGTCATGATCGGCGAGCGCGCGGCGATGGCGCCGCAGCGCAGGTAGTCGCCGTACGAGAAGCCGCCCGGCAGCACGAGCGCGTCGACGCCGTGCAGGTCGTGCTCCCCGTGCCACAGCGCGACCGGCTCGTGGCCGGCGAGCCGCACAGCGCGCTGGGCGTCCCGGTCGTCGAGCGTGCCGGGGAAGGTGATGACGCCGACCCTCACTGCGCCGCTCCGGGCTGGGCGGCCTGCTCGACGACGTGCACGCCCACGACGTCCTCGATCACGGTGTTCGCGAGCACCTCGTCGGCGACCGTGCGCACCTGCTCGAGCAGCGCATCCGTCACCTCGCCGTCGACCGTGAGCTCGAAGCGCTTGCCGACGCGCACCTCGCCGACCGCCTCGTGGCCGAGCCGCGCGAGCGCGCGGGTGACCGCCTTGCCCTGCGGATCGAGGATCTCTGCCTTCGGCATGACGTCGACGACGATGAGGGCCATGGGTCGCTCCCTGCGGTAGCAGTCGGGTGGGGGTGCCCTCCCATTCTACGGATGCGCCGCGCGTCGCCGGGGGTCGCAGCACGTTCCCGGCCGACGAGCGGGATCCCGGGCTACTGTGTGCGCTATGACGTTCAGGGGCGATGCCAACTTCGACACCTCTACGGTCAGCCGCGGCGGCGGCGGTCGAGGCGGCGGCGGCGCGATCGCCGTCGGCGGCGGCGGCATCCTCACGCTCATCCTCGTGCTCGCGTCGATGTTCTTCGGCGTCGACCTCACGGGCCTCGCGCCGCAGGACGCGAGCCCGCCCTCGCAGGGCCAGTCGCAGGGCGAGGAGGTCACGGGCTGCACCGGCGAGGACGCCAACGACCCCGCCAACGTCACGTGCCGTATGGAGGGCGGGGCCGACTCCATGTCGCGCTTCTGGACCGAGACGGCGAGCGCCAACGGCATCGAGTACGCCGACCCGCGCGTGATGCTCTTCGACCGCCAGGTCGAGACCGGATGCGGTGCCGCGACGAGCGCGGTGGGCCCGTTCTACTGCCCGCCCGACCAGGCGATCTACATCGACACCACGTTCTTCCAGCAGATGCGCGAGCAGTTCGGCGCCTCGGGCGGCTCGCTCGCGCAGCTCTACGTGCTCGCGCACGAGTGGGGCCACCACGTGCAGAACATCACCGGCCAGCTCGAGCGCGTGCAGCAGGGCGACTCCGGCCCGCAGTCGTCGGCCGTGCGCAGCGAGCTGCAGGCCGACTGCTACGCGGGCGCCTGGATCGCGGGCGCCTCGCAGACGACCGACGACGACGGCGGCGCGCCGGTGCTCGTCGAGCCGACCCAGCAGGAGATGAACGACGCCCTGAACGCGGCGCACACGATCGGCGACGACGCGCTGCAGGAGATGGGCGGCGGCGGCGTGAACCCCGAGAGCTGGACGCACGGCTCGAGCGAGCAGCGCATGAACTGGCTGGCGCGCGGCTTCAACGAGGGCGTCGGCGCCTGCGACACCTGGAACGCGCCCGAGGTCTGAGCGCCCGCCCGCTGATCGAGCAGCCCGACGCTCCACCCCGTCGATCGAGCAGCCCGACGCTCCACCCCGCTGATCGAGTAGCCCGACGCAGTCGGGCGTATCGAGATCCCCGCCGCCACCCCGCTGGATAGTTCTATGTCTCGGGATGCGCAAGATCGGTTCTGAGGTTGCGGAAGATCTCTCGGACGATCGCTCGCTTCAGCGATCGCATGATGTCGCGCTTGGAGAGGCCCTCGGCAAGCCGTCGATCACGGTAGGCGCGGGTGCGGGGGTCGTGCGCGAGTCGGGTGAGTGCGATCGTGTGGATGGCGCGGTTCGCTTGCCGGTTGCCGCCGCGGTGGAGGCGATGCCGGTGGGTCTTGCCGCTGGAGACCGGGATCGGCGCGGTGCCGGTCAGGCGCGCCAGCGCCGACTCGGAGCGGATGCGGGCGAAGTTCTCGCCGACGGCGACCAGC